>CAVPVE010000025.1:0-445447 GCA_963709025.1 uncultured Acidobacteriaceae bacterium | reverse complement strand
CTCCCAACCTCGCACGCAGCCGATCGGTCGGGCCGAACGTGAAATCTGATCGTTGGAGTTGGTTGTGCGTCAGGTGTGCGCAGCGTTGCCTTCACACCGAACTTGCTGCCCCTGGTTCCCCGGAAGCACCTGCGCACTGATCCCGGTGTTTTGCAAACCTCGCATCCAGACTCTCCATTCGCAAAGGATCAAGCACCCGACTATCATGAGCAAAAGATGGCACTTTCTGGCGCTTATCACGGGTACCTCCACCAGGATGCGGTCACAGCATATCTCCTGGCCACACTGCTGTTGCCCGCGGCCAGCGCAAGAACTCTTTCCGCTGAACGAAGAGTTACGCCAGACGACTGTTTCGACGATATTGAACTGCGCGGCACGAGTCGGCGGCGCATTCAAGTAAAGTCCCATCAAGTAGAGTGCCGCCCGTTACAGCTGAAGGATTTCACAACTCAAGAAATCTCGTTCCGCATAGACCGTGCCGTCCGAAGTTTCACGGCGGAAACCAGTCCTGCAGACGAATACCGCCTGTTCACAACATACGATCCTCCGGACGAGATAGTTGGCCAATTCCTTGAGCCCGCGCAAGATGTCCCCCAGCTACTTCTGGGCGTTTCGACACAACGCTATCGGTTGCTGGTGTCTCAGATTTGGCCGGAAGGTGGGAACTCACTATGGCCACACCTCGCAGAGATAGGCCGTGATGTTTTCGCGTCTTTTTGCGCTCGATTCGTGATTGAGATCGGCTGTCCCCATTCGTCGACTGACCTTCGACAACCAGGTCCTCTGGAGCAGTCATTGCTTGGAGTCTTGGCCGACGAGATCGGAGTCGGGTTCTGGCCAAACAACAATCGAGACGTAACTGACTCCGCTGCCCATCTGATCTACGAAGCGAGCGTCGCCCGCGCCAACAGCGCAACGCTGGCCGAGGGTGAGGTGATTCAAGCACTCGGACTGCGAATTGACTATGGTCGCGTTCCTGAGATTCTCCCTGTAGACGACCGCAGACTCGTGCGTCGAGTTGACGCGTTGGGTGACGTTACGAGGATGCTCTCGACAACTTCCCGACTGGCAATAACTGGGCCACCGGGGATTGGGAAATCGTGGCTTGTGCATCAGCTCGCTCTCCGCTTGGCCGACGAAGGATGGTGGGTGGCGACTCACTACTGTTTCATTGATCCCTTCGACTCGGATCAGTCTCTCAGGGCCTCAATCGAGACCATCTTCGGCAGCATTATGTTCGAACTGTTGGAGCGAGATCCTTCGATTACACCTAGTGGACCGCGGTTTGCGGCGGGTCCGCGAGAACTGGAGAAACTTCTCGAAGATGGAAGTAAGGCGAAGCCGAACCGCCGAATTGCGATCATCGTCGACGGTCTAGATCATGCCGACCGCATTTCCCTAGCCCCTACCGCCCGTCTTGCAACCGAAATCGCCGACGAACTTGCTGGCATTTCTTTGCCAAAAGGCGCAGTCGTGATTATCGGCTCGCAGCCCGGAAATCATCTCACGTCATTCTTGCAATCCGCTGCTCAGTATCAAGCGCCGAAGTGGCCTGAAGAGTCGATCCGTGCCCTGATCGACAATCTTGATCTAAGAAGAAAGCTGCAGGAAAACAACCTTGGCGACGACAAGGAGAGTGTCGTTCAGATAATTGTTGACAAAGCAGACGGTAGTCCACTCTATGCGACGTACCTCGCTCGAACTGCGGCAGACATCGCGGAGGGCAGACACACAGAAACGTCGGACATCGCTGACTACCTCGCAACCGCGCCTGCCTTCGACGATGATCTGAACCGATACTATCGATGGCTGATCGGGCCGATTGAGGCGGAGACGGGCGGCCTCTCGATCATTCAGCTGCTTTCCTTGCTCGATTTCTCCCTAACCCGCGATGAGATCAAAGAGATATTGCCGTCTTTCGCACACCTCGTTGAGCGCGTGGTTTCGGGCATTTTCCCAGTGCTCGTCGAAGACATCGGCCACGGCGGCCTCCGAGTGCATCACGAAAGCTTCCAAAGGTACATTCGTGAGAAGTTGGAGGCTGATTCCCAAGCAAATTTGGAAGCCATCTTGCGTCCGGTGATCGACTGGCTGGACGCTAGAGGCTTTTTCAAAGACACTCGCGCATTTCGATCAGTTCTCAGACTGCTTGAGAAATCGGGGCGCATTGACGACCTTTTGAACCGAGTCTCGGACAACTTTGTGGATCTCGCAGTGCGTGAATGCCAGCTTGGAGATGCTGTCAGAAATAACTTGGCAACGGCCGCCAGGGTCGCTTCGAAAGCTCGCAACTGGCCGGTCTTGGCCCGACTGGTGGAACTCGCGAGAGCCGCCGAGACTCTGTACGAGTGGCGTTTCGATGATTTTTCCCTGGCCGAAGCATATGGTCTGGCTTTCGGCACGTTGTTCGGCGGCAAGCGTCTGGTGGGCAGTCTTCTCCATGACGGACGGTGCACCTTCACGCCTCGTGCGGGTCTCCAGTTGTGCCGACTGTGCGACGACGCGGGAATTGTTCCCCCTTGGTCGGAATACATGGCGGGTTACGAAGTAAAGGAGGCTAGTTCCAACACGAGTTACGGAAATGAAAGCGATTCCGCGATCTCAATTGCATTGTTGACTCGGCGCCTGCGCCTTGCGGGGAAGGAGGAAGCCATTCGCGTGTGTTCGGAATGGTTTTGTTCACAGAGCGAACCTCTGTTCCACGCACGGGATATTGCCGAAATACTGGGTCGCATGTATGGGGTGGACGCCGTCGAGTCCGCAATTCAGGATATGCCAGCCCTTCCAAGAAAAGGATGGGTCCTTCTGGCTCTTGCTTCGATAGAAGCCTCTCCTGAGCTGTCGAGACATAGAGCAAATCAGGCGGTGAGTAACCAGTTGCCACTCGGCGGTTGGCTAGAAGCGCTCAACTACGGTGCCACTATTCCATCGACGCCTCGAACCAGCGAAGAGATTGACGCTTTGACGGATGAGGTCCTGGATCACCACGTCCAGTTTGAGCCTGATCGGTTTCTTAGCTGGTTCGTGCAAATTCGCTTGTGGGCGTCGGCCGGCGACACCGTTTCGTTGATGCGGACGGAGGGCCGCATCCCGAGCGATTCTTGGTATCGACGGTGGCTACGATTTTGTGTGACGCTCGTGCATCCCGCCACGAGCGCCGATGACCTGATCGCGTCGGTTCGAGCGCTCAGCCAAAACGTAGAAGTGTTCGTAGGCGACCCGCGCGCCTGCGATCTATATAAACTCCACGGCGCAATCAGAATGTCTTTCAGAACGATGCTCGAACGCCTGGACGATGCACGCTGGGAAGACGCGCTTAACTACTTGGCAACGATCAGCGATGAAACCAACACCTCACTTCAGAGAGCGAGAATGGGGCCGTTGCCGGTCGATGCTCTCTCCCAACTTTGCCTTGAGGCAGCAGACACACCAGCGAAAAAGGCCACAGCTAGTGCGATCTGTTCGCGCTTACTCTCGGCAGAACGGCGGACGAACGAGTACTACGATACCCATGCGGCCGATCAGCTCATCCTTGCCCGGATCCAGGCGGCCTCCGGGCAGCGGGAGATTGCGGAACAAAGTTGGCGCGAAGCCTGCACATACTTGGTTGCCTATGGCCAGCGCAAGGACATCACGCTGTGGGAACTGCTTGATCCTCTGGAAAGATTGGCCGCGGCTGATTCCCGCAGAACGCGCAGGTGCTTACGCGACCTGGCTCCGTTGGTCGAACGCGTTCTCGTGCATACCGACGGCAAAGAAACTAGACATGCCGTCCATGTCTGGATTGATCTTGCCGCACAGATTCATCCTGCTGGCGTTCTTTCGTATCTCGCACGCGACCAAATGGCGGACATGCCCAGCTTTGGCGACCTCGACCATGCGATTCCAAAGTGTCTGTCTGCGCTTGAGTCTGCGGTTAGCCCCGTCGCGTTGACGGCCGCGTGGATCGGGATAGGGAGCGAGGCCCGAGGAGACGTGGCCGCAGCGCTGGCGGCGTGCGAGAGATTGGTGCCAGTCAATCGACCTCTTGGCGAGCAATTGTGGTCGGTGTTAGTGGCTTCATTGGACGGTGACGGCGTCAAGTCACCGAATGATCTTGACGCTCTCGCACGGGTCTCTGCTGAAAAACTATCCATTCCCGTAGCGGAGATCGAGCCGGAAATCCATGCTCCTCGGAAGGAAAACGAAGGAGACTCCGGGGTTAGAAACACAGCTTCAAAAGCCAGTTTTCAGGACGCGGTGACCTTACCGACGCGCGCAACGCCGTTGCAAATCGTGCATTTCGTCCGGAGATGGCGGGAGAGTGCAAATCCTGACCTGGATCGCGTGGTCAACTCCGTGGGATGGCGGATTGTCGAGATGATTGATGAAGGCCAGGAAGGAGCCGCTGAAAGAACCATTCAACGTCTCGCCAGAGACACTTCAACCTGGGAAAAGCATACGCTCCTGCCGGGTCTCGCGGAGGGCTTGGAGCGGCATGGGAAATTGCGGTTAGCCGCGCTTACTAGTACGTATGCCTATACGAGAAGTGGAGACGGTTGGCGCCGTTTCGCGGGCACCAAAGGTGAGGAACGGTTTAAAGCGGCGCTTGAAGCGAACGAGGACACCGCTTGGTCGACCCTCGCGGATGAGGTTGGTGAAGCGGTCGCCGATGGTGGCCAGTATGGGGTGACGACCCACTTGATTGAGCTCCTAGCGGGAATGGGGCGATCAAACGATGCTTTTGCCGCATGGGATGCGGCTTGCGGGGTGATCACTTACAGGCTGCCGTCAGTCGGCCAGCGAGATTCGATCCGGATTGTTTACGACGAAGAATGTGAAAACAGCACAGAGATGCTTTGGGCTGCGATGATTATGCGCGTAAACTCAGCCGCCCACCAGGAGAAGCGGGCAGCCGCTCTCGCTGTTTTCCTTGGTATCCGATACGACGCGACGGCTTTTTCGGTAGCGTTGAAGTTTGCTTTATCCCACGACGTCCCGGTCTCAACGCTCACGATTGTCTTGCAACTGGTGGAGCTATACGAGCAGTCCCCGTATGAGGTGACAAGCGGTGCAATTGCAGAACTTCAGGCCGCTGCCTCCATGCCCTATGTCACCGCTCGAGTGCTTGCGCGCAGTCTTCTTGAGCGTGCCGGCCTCGTGGTCGCGATGCCTACATCGTCGGAACCTGGCGTTGCCCTCATTTCAGAAGAACGAGCTACAGAGATCGAATCGGCAATCGGCCGAGCGCGCTTTTCGAAAGCAATAGAAATATGGCCAGATTTCGTGCCGCTGTTTGGAACTTGTTTCGAAGCGGCGCGCGCTTCCGATGAGGCGAAGGCTCAAATGGAGCGCACGATCAGGCGATTCGGTGCGAAGCGAGAAGGACGACGTTTGGCCTTGTGGACTCCCGTCGATGAGCAGATTGAGCGTTGCCTTCAGACCACTGGCGCCGGCGTGCGAGCGGCTGTTGCCAAACATGGAGTTCTTAACCCTGAGGTGGAAGGGGTCATAGGCCGCAGTTTCTTGGGGAGGGCGGACCTCGGCATTCGAATATCTCTAAGCCGAACTATTCGCCCGATCTATTTGCAGTCGCCAAGCACGGCTGGTGATGGAACAACTGTCTCACCGCTGATCACAGGAGACCGGGGACAATTTTCAGGCTGGGTCGTCCTCGCCCATCAGGAAACGCAACTCCAAATCGGAGATGGCTACGACCACCCAGTGTCGGCGAAACATGTTTTGCACGCAGGCGTAGTTTTCAGGGAATGGAAGGACGATGGCGGCTTGCCTCTCGGATACCCCTACCCGAAGATGTGGCAATCCGCAGCGTGGAAGAACATCGGAGCGTCACATTCGTTTGGCGGACCGATTGCCGCTTTGGGATTGAAAAGAGACGCATTCTCGCGAATCGAGTTTCTTGCGCCTCATCCAGTGATTTTGGTTGCCAGCAGTCTTGACCTCGCGCCATCCGAACGAGGTCTCATGTTTGTCGACTCGGCTGGCTCGCCAGCAGTGGTTTGCGTTAACTGGCAGCGGAAGCTAATCGGGGAAAAAGATCTCGCGGACATTGAGCCGACGCAGTACGGAATGGCGCTCTTTGCTCGACAGGATGTGTTGGAAGCCGTGGCAGCCCTGGCCGAAATGCCTCCTACCTACGTAACAGTAGTGGGCACCGCGCCGCTAAAGGACTAGGCTCCGATGGCGTTTTGACACTACCGTTACTAGCGTTCGCCGAAAGAATGGCTCACTGCCGGTCAGCCAAGGTCGCTCGCTTCAAGCGCACTTGAGACACATCTGTGTGCCAGCTGTGTGTCCAACCACGGGTTGATTTCTAATCTCGAACAGAGCTAGCGTCGAGCTGTGCTGACGATTCGTGCCATGAGCAGCGGTGAGGGCTACGCCCAGCGTCACCTTCGCCAGAGCGATTACTACGACCAGAATCGGACCGTCGAAGGCCGGTGGTGCGGCCGCGGCGCTGAACTGCTCGGGCTTAAAGGAGAGGTTACGTCCGGGGATTTTGAAGCGGTACGGCAAGGTCTCGACCCGCAAACAGGAGAGTTCCTCCGGCAACGCCACAGCGCGGATCGCATTGCTAGCAATGGCGCGGAACAGAGTAAGGCTCGGTCCCTCTATGACATGACATTTTCCGCGCCGAAGTCCGTCTCTGTCATGGCCATCGTTGGCGCTGATGAGAGACTGGTCGCCGCGCACGAATCCGCCGTGCGCGAGGCCCTGGACGAAGCAGAGAAATACTCGGCCACTAGGGTTCGCCTCGCCGGCCTGAACGAAAATCGAGCCACCGGAAACTGGATCGTAGCTTCCTACACTCACGACACGAGTCGTCAGCTAGATCCTCAGCTCCACACTCATGCCGTCGCTGCAAACCTCACGTACGATGGCGCTGAAGGGCGTTGGAAGGCGCTACAGGCTTCCGGTCTGTACGAGCGTCGCAGCTACCTGACCGAGGTCTATCGCAATACCCTGGCTCGCGAAGTACGCGGCCTTGGCTACGAGGTTGAAAACCGTCACGACGTTCGTGGTCGTGACAAGGGATTCGAGATCGCAGGATTCTCCCAGGACCTCCTCGACAAGTACAGCCAACGCAGTGCCCAGCGGGATGCGGCCATTCGGGAGTTCACTCGCGAGCGTGGGCGCGCGCCCACGGACAACGAGGTTGCGGTACTGGTCCGGGAAACACGACCTGACAAGCTGCAAGAGATATCGACCGGGCGCGTCCGCAGGCTTCAGCAAGACCGACTGTCAAGGGAAGAGAGGCAAACACTTCGTGAGGTTTTGAACGAAGCTCAGACACAATCCTATTCACCCCGAATCAATCATGGTATGCACGAGGCCTCGCTTGCATACTCTCAGGAGCACATTTTCGAGCGTCTCTCAGTCGCCAGAGAACATGAGGTTCTAACCGAGGCTCTCCGTCACGGACGCGGCAACGTCGACCTCAGCGACCTTCAGGGCTCTCTCTGCGTTGAACGCACGAAGGGAACTCTCATCTCCTCTGGGGATGAAATTGCGACACACGCGAGCCTCGAACGCGAGCGTGACATGATTGCGGTCGTTAACCGCGGAGTGGATCGCTACGACTGCCTCGGAATGAGCCGCGGCTTTGAAGTTTCGGAACATCTCCGTCCCGAACAAAGGCGCGCCGTCGAAGCAGTGCTCCATTCTCGTGATTTGGCGATCAATATTCGCGGCGCAGCCGGTACTGGCAAGACTGCCACGCTGCGTGAAATTGACCGGGGCCTCAGAGAGGCCGGACACGAGGTTCTTGCGGTGGCTCCCACGAGAAGTGCGGTGGATGAACTCGAAAAAGTTGGCTTCCGGGATGCGATGACTGTCTCACGACTCTTGGAGGCTCAGGAACCACAAGGCGCGCTGCGCGGGAGGGTCTTGATTGTTGATGAAGCAGGCATGGTTTCTGGCCGGCAAATGCAAAGCTTGCTGCACCTCGCCGAGGACCAGGGAGCCAGAATTGTCTTTTCCGGCGACACGCGACAAATTCCCAGCGTCGAGGCCTCGGATGCTTTGCGCATCTTGGAACGGGAGTCTGGCCTGAAGAGTGTTTCCCTTACTGAAGTACAGCGGCAGACGAACTCTGTCTATCGCGAGGCCGTAATGACCATGAGGCATTCACTGGAGGAAGGGTTCGCACAACTGGAAAAACTCGGTGCCATTCGCGAAGTATCCATCTTCGACCGAGGCCAGATAGTGGCGGAGTTGCATCGCGAGTTCCGAGTGGAAGGGCGCGATACGCTTGTAGTTGCCGGCACTCATGCTGAGATTTCCCAACTCACCGACGCGATTCGCCAAGATCGGAAAGAACACGGCGAACTCGGAGTCGGCCATTCCTTCGATCGGTACGTCTCACTCCAGTGGACAACAGCGCAGAAACAAGAACTGTCCAACTACCAAGAGGGGCAGGTTCTGCAATTCCACAGAGACACAAAACTAGCAAAACGCCATGAGTCTCTGGAAGTCGTGCGTGTTGGGCCTGAATCTCTGGTTGCGCGAAAAGAAACCGGCGAAGACGTGAGCATCTCGCCGAAACAAACGCGGGCATTTTCCGTTTATGAGCGTCAGCCCATTGAGGTTGCCCCTGGCGACAGCCTCATGCTGACAGCAAACCGTCGAGGGCCGGAACTCCGGGCGACTAACGGAGAGCTGGTCAAAGTGACTTCCCTAGATGGCGGTGCCATTCGCCTCGAAGACGGAAGAACGCTTCCTGCGAACTATCACGAATTCACCCACGGATATGCGGTAACTGCCCATCGAAGCCAGGGCAAAACCGTAGATACCGTGATCATCTCGGCTGACGCCATGAAAAAGGAACTGTTCTATGTCGCCGCCAGCCGTGGGCGGAGCGAGATCGCTGTCGTCACCAGCGACCGCGAGCAACTTCGTGACTCCGTCGGTGTATCCACGATGCGGCAGTCCGCTATCGAACTGGCCCGAAAACAGCTGTCCGCACACGATCCGGAAAAGGGCCACCGTGTTGACTTGATGACTGGGGTGAACCGGCAAGCTGGCCAGCAGATCGGAGAGCAGCATTCTTCCGTTCCAACTCACACACCGGAACCGGAAAGGACTCCCCGTGTCGGCGTGGAACATGACCTCGGTGGCCCCAGTCTTGGTCTCGGGCTTTGAGGTTTCGGAGAGCCACACCTGCACATTCCCCACATGGCGGAGAAATGGGCCGGGGGGAAAGGCTTGTGTCAAGGCCGCGTGTTTTGCGCCGCGAAGCGGTCGTGAGCCTTGACACGAGGTGCGCCCCGGCCATCCTGCTGTGTTGTGGGGATCTGTGGGAGCCTAAAGAACGGTTAGTGTGTCGGGCCGTGGGCTCCAGCAACCTGGCTTAGCACTCTGTCCGCTGCATTTACGCCCCGATACTGCGCTTCCTCGAAGATAGAGAATCCGCTGAGGTCCGAATTGGCGAACAGAAGTCGTCCGTGTGCTTTGGCAAGATTGCGACGTTCGGCGGAAAAGATTGCTCCGACCTTGGGGCGGGCCATCGCGTGTCCCATGCGCATAATATCTATGCGCGACACGCACTTCCGGATGTCATGATGCACCCGTTCGAGGTCGTGAAGAATCGCTTCCTTCCAGTAGTTCCAATCCTTGTTCAACAGCAACTGCCGATTTTCCGATGGCAGTCCATCGGCCAAAGCCCAATAGAAAGTCCAGACCGTGCGTTCCACGTGAGAGCGGACACTCTGATGAGTCGCATCTACGTAGCCGAGTGTCGGGGATTCCATAAAGACGTTGTCCCATGTAGGGTCAGGACCATAAGAGTCGGGAAAATGTTCGAGCGTGAGATTGGCAGTCAGCCACGGCGAATATTCGAAATCATGCAGTGGGGCCATGCCCTCCACCAAGTACGACGCTAGAAAGGTAGGCGCTGCGAAGATTATAAATTCTGTCTGGTATTCGGTGTCTCCAGCTAGAACGCTGAACCCCTTTCCCCGTCGCGAGATTTTGTGCACCATTCTGTTGGTTTCTACAAAGCCTCCGACTCGTTCAAGTAGTCGGCGGACGATCCATCCGTTTCCCTCGGGCCAGGTTAGAGGTCCCTTTTCTTCCGGCTCTCGAGATGCGAAATACTGGATTCCTGCCCATGCGGACGTGTTGTTGGTCGTTGCGCCATAATCGTCACGGCAACAGTAGTTCATGTACCAGTTGAGAATGCGAGAGTCCATTCGCTGTGCGCGAAGCCAGTCAGCAAATGAGAGTTGATCTAAATCCGCCGTGGTATCGGACAACCCGAGCTCCATGGGCACGGTGAACTTGCCTGTAGCGCGGAACTCATGGATGCGGTCTTCCAGTCTTCGGAACTGATCGCGGTCGGCTGGTGTTAATCCGACGGCTGGCTCTATCCCTTCTTGCCATCTTCCATACAGAAACAAACGCTCCTGCGGAGTGAAGCAGAGATAGCGTTCCTCCCATTGGCCGTTCTTCAGTACGCCAAGATCCTCAAACAACTCACGGACATAGACAGCCTTCGGACCCGGTACCGGAACATAATGCGCAGCCCACGGGTATGCAGTGATTTCATTTTCACCCCAACGTGAATTTCCGCCGGGTTGATCGTTCATCTCAAGGAGAACAAAATCAGTGAAACCTTTCTTGTGAAGCCGCCACGCGGAGCTCAGACCTGCAATTCCGCCGCCGATGATCACGACCGCGTGCTTCGCGACCTGCTTGGGTTGAGAAAAGCTTGCCCGGTCACGCAGTCGATGGCCCATCTGGAATGAGTCGTTCACGAATGTGCCAACAATCGGTCGGTCTCCTTTGATCGAGAGGCCAATTAGTGCTGCGCTTGCCGACTGCAGGAACTGGCGCCTTGAAGTTCTCAATGACTGATGTCCTTCCAGTCGTTGTCGTAGGCGCGAACCAACACTTGATCATTCAGCCGGTTCGGAGGCATTGGCAACGGTGACATGTCGGGGGGAAATTGAAACAGCGCAGGTAAGCCATCGACGCTCACAAAGCGAAGACCTTGCGGCAGAGAGTTTGGGATCTGATAATCACGGGAACTTGCAATCACGAATCCCCACTCCCCAAAGGACGGGACGTACACGTGGTACGGATACGTTTTGAGTCCTGCCTGCTTCAGCGTCTCAGCAATGCACCAATACGAATCGCGCGCAAACATCGGGGACGTGCTCTGGACTACCATCAATCCCTGAGCGCTAAGGTGACGGGCGGCGGCTTTGTAGAAAGCGGTCGTGTACAGCTTTCCTAGCGAATAATTTGTGGGGTCGGGAAAGTCGATCACGATGAAGTCGAAGCTGTCGGTGTTCGAATCGACCCAGGGAAATGCGTCGGCGTTAATGATGTGAACTTTCGGGGATGAGAACGACTTCTGGTTTAGTGCTGTGAGCATCGGATGAGTGGAGAACAACCGAGTCATCTCTGGATCGAGGTCGACCAACGTAATGCTTTCGATCTGCGGATACTTGAGAATTTCACGCACAGCCAAACCGTCACCACCGCCCAGCACTAATACCCGGCGCGGAGCAGGGATGGCCGATAGTCCGGGATGGACCAGCGCTTCGTGATAGCGGTATTCGTCGCGCGAACTAAACTGCAGATGGCTGCTCAGGAACAGGCGGATGTCATCCTTGAATCGTGTTAAGACGATGTGCTGATATCGCGTGTCGCGAGCAAAGATGATCTCGTCCGCATAGATGTTGTCTTCGGCCGCAATCGTGATGCGCTTGGCCTGTGCCAGTCCGATTCCCAAGCCGCACAGCACGACAACGCACATGATTCGCAGGGCCTGCACCGAGGCGAGCTGTTTTGCAAACAGGAAAGTGCTCCACAGTGCGACCAACACATTGATGATCCCGAACAACATTGCGGAGCGGACCAGCCCAAGGTAAGGAACAAGAAGAATTGGAAACAGGAGCGATGCTCCCAGCGCACCGAGATAGTCGAACGTCAGGACATGGGCAACAACGTCGCGGAAATGATAGCGGTCGCGAATAATCCGCATCAGTAGTGGAATTTCCAGGCCGACGAGAACCCCAATTACGATGACTAGGGCGTACATCAGAAGCTGAAACCCCTGAGTATAGGCAAAGGCTAGAAACAGCAGCGCCGACGAAAATCCTCCTATCACTCCCAGCAGCAGTTCGATCCACACAAATCGGTACGCAAGACCACGATCAATGTAGCGCGAAAGAGCGCTACCGATCCCCATGGCGAACAAGTAACAGCCAATGATCGTGGAGAATTGAAGTACGCTATCGCCGAGAAGATAGCTAGCGAGCGTTCCCGCGATGAGCTCGTAGATGAGCCCGCACGCGGCGATCAACAACACCGTGATGAAGAGCAGTATGCCCAAAGTTTAGTGGACAGCGGATGCAATGATGATGCAAATACCGATGGACATTGTTCCGATCAAGATGGCAAGCGCGGTGTTGTGCTCCTGGACAATTTCCTTCCATAGGTTATACGGAGTTACCTTGTCGATGATGAGAAACGCTGCGGCAAAGACAAAAATACCGAGCGCCGCGTAAACAACTGCGTTCACCACGTTGCCAATTTGGATGCCCATTTACTTGCCTCCTGTGTAGTGATGGTAGTAGCCGTACACTGAACGATAGGAACCGGGGTTGTCGCGAACGGACCTGGGGACGTTCTTCACCTCGTCGACAGAATCGAGGCTCCATCCCCGGTATTCGGCCATTCCGAGCGTGCCCAGTACAATGACGCCGTAGAGAATGTACAGATTTCTCATCATGAGTCGTCTCTCTTCCCGGATAAATTGCCGAGGCTCATTGGCCGACCGGCATCTTCAGAGTCGTCATCGTCCGAGCCGGTTGATCCGTAATCGCTCTCAGCCCATCGTAAATGTTCGAAATTCATGGAGCGCCATGTGATGAGCCCGGCGGGGATCAGCAAAGCCAGTAGGGCTATCCCAAGGAAGCTCGCCTGGGGAACGTCGCGGCTAGCGGAAATCGAGTACGAGACGGTTCCATGGCCGAAATCCGACTCTGGTTCGACCCTAAGGTAATAATTTCCGGGCGCTACGCTCGGAATTACTACGCTGTCCGCGCGGCTGCCTTCCGACCACGAACCATCCTCGTCGTAACCGGAGTAGTAACTGACCTCGCGTCCAAAGTCGTAAGCCTGGCCCGTGTCCTGGTTTATAAGCGCATAGTTCAGGTAGATCCAGTTGTTGTTCACATCCGCTGTGGTTTTTAATTCAAGATCGGAAGTGTGCCCCTTGAGTTGAAATACATCCGTCACGAAAGACGCTTCGCCTCGCTCGTTTGTGTTGAATGCGTAGTTTCCTTCGACGACCTGCTCACTACGTGCGAAGGACCAGAACAGAATCATCATCACGACAAGAACCAGCATGAATCCACCAAACGCAACCCATATCGCGTTGGTATCCGCGCTAAGGGGAGAAGGTTGGTTTTCGTAAACGCCGATGCGCTCTGGGGGTTCGCCTTGGAGACCGAAAGCCTTCCAAATATCGTGGCCCGAAATGTACTCACCCATGGACCAAGTAACCTCTTTGCCAGTCCGTTCGCTCGAAATTACGCGGGGCGGTGAAACGTAATCCGACACATCTGAGGATTCGCCTACTCGGACCTGCCATGGGAACTCCCCAAGCACAAAACTCGTCCCAGCCTTTGCGGTTTGAAAGTGCTTGTAGGTTTCTCCGAGGTAGCTCACGGTCGCGGGGCTGACATCGTTGTTCACGGTTGGCAAGGACCGCAAAATACTGGTGTCGTTCCAGTGACCGTTGTATTCGGTTAGGTAGCGAAATCCTTTGTATGGGTTGAAGAGGACGTATTCATGCCAACTGTAGGGAACGCCATCGACATGGATGGTACGGCGCTGAAAGCCGACTGCCTCGTAGTCTGTTCCTCGAATCTTCCCCCGTATGCCGAGCGGGATCAGGGGCGGATCTTCGTCTACGGCGGCCTTGAACTTCTGCAGAATCGTCAGCCGTGGGTCCTGCGCGTCCAGAATCGAATGGCAATGATCGCAAATGACCGTCACAGCTTGGCTAAGAGATCGAAGTGTAATCGCAGCGCCGCACCCTGGGCAATTGAGCGACCTCACTTGTGGCGGGCCTGGCGGATTGGGGCCGCTTGTGCTCATGACCATCCTTCGAATTTTCGCAAGTTCTTGAGATTCAATTCTTCAAGCTCAACTGCCTTTCCCAAATACAAGGCGGGGGCCTCGTCGCTGTAATCAATCGTCGCAAACTTTCCGCTTGTTGCCATTAAGTCAACGAAGACGACATCGTCTTTGTCCCAGTACTGAAACGGTAATTCTCCTTCAACCCCGCGATAGTGCGCTTTTGTGATCGTGGTTACGGTGTAATCGTCACTATCCCAGGTGTAGCGCTGGCCGACCTTGCACTCAGACGGCAACTTTCGACCCTGCACCGAGAAGGTCACGACATACTCATCCTGCGCGTCGGAGAGCCATGCACTGCCGTTGTTCATCACCAGATGCCATTCGTTCCAAGTCCCCTGATCGTATTCGTAAATGATTCGGCCAACCGCCACGAAGGCCTGACGGTCGTATGCGCCCTCCGTGCCAATCTGGATAGGAGAACTGTTCGGCGGCAGGTCCGCAACTTGGCCGACTTTCTTTAAGTCAATGTCGGTTCGGACCAGGATGGATTTGCAGTATTCGCAAACCGTCTGAACGCTACTAGACCAGCGGAACGTAATCTTGGCGCCGCAGTTGGGGCAGTTCGCGGTAGGCTGAGTCATCCGTTCCGACTCTCTCGCGAAATTCCACCAGCCGCACTGGCGGGCTCAAAAGTGATTCCATCTGGCGGACCGTAGGGCCTAATCACAGTCCGGACAGTAACGGAGGTGGCACCAAAAAACTGCGTCAATTCACCCTCAAAGTCCCACTCCTCGCGAGGAACACAGCAAAATAGATTGAGACAAAGGGAGCCGAATTCAGGAAACGTATGACACGCAAGATGCGATTCTGCCAATAGACAAAGGCCGGTGATTCCGCCAGCGTTGGGGAACTCATGCCACTGCGTTTCTCCCACCGGCCTGAGGCGAAGGCCCGAGATAATCCGCCCAAACAATTCGCGGAGAAGCGCACCGCTTCGAAGCGATTCGGCAGAGCATCCGTGCGCGTCAACGACCCATTCGATTCCATTCATAGTGTAGTTTGCGGCTACTGTTGAGCGTGGCCGCACTCAGCGCAGAATTTACTGATTTTCGGAATAGGCTTGCCACAGTTGAGGCAAAACTTCGTATCTGCCCCAGCTCCGGTCGCGGTTGTTGTGCCCGCAACAGGCGCGGTTCCGGATTCTCCACTGGCAGGCCCAGCCTTCTTCAAGGCATCCATCATTGCCTGACCCATCGCCACGCCCGCGCCGAGTCCAGCGCCTACTCCAGCAGCGCCGCCACTTTCGTTCGCCGCCGCAATCGGAATGGCCTGTGCAACTTCGTACTGCGTATACCGCCCCATATCGCCGACCATGTTCATGCTAATTCGTTGATCAAGGACCTTCTGAAGCTCATCTGGGAGCGACAAATTCTCTACCACGAAGCTGTCAAGCGACAGCCCGAATTCGGCGAATCCCGGTTTGAGCTGCGCTACAATTTTCTCTGAGAGCGCCACCTGATTCGCCGCCATATCCAGGAAGGACACGTTGCTGCCTGCAAAGGTGTCCGTAATGCGACCGACAATGGCATTGCTCAACTGTCCTTCGAGGTCGGCGACGAGATAGGTGTCACGCGTGCCGCTCACCTTCGAATAAAACACCTTGGGATCGCTGATGTGGTAGGTGTAGATCCCGAATGCACGCAGCCTAACCGCACCAAACTCCTTATCACGAATCGTGATGGGGTTGGGCGTCCCCCAATGTTGGTTAGTCTGAATTCGAGTCGAGAAGAAGTACACATCCGACTTGAACGGAGACTGGAAGGCTTTGTCCCAGTTCTGGAGGTAGGTTAGGATCGGCAACGTATGAGTATTAAGCGTGTATAGGCCCGGGGAAAACGCATCGGCGACCTTGCCTTCGTTCACAAACAACGCTATCTGGGAGTCTCGAACCGTAAGCTTGCCGCCATTCTGGATCTCCCGATCCTGCATCGGATAGCGGTAAGCGAGAATTCCATCGCTGGGTTCGACCCAATCAATAACATCAATAAACTGCTTGGATAGAAAATCTCGAAGACTCATGGGTGCGCTCGCTTTGTGGCCATGCTTTAGCCTTGATGACTGGGCTGAAAGGGGATGCTACGGGCTACTCAGGTCTCTGTCAACAACGGCACATTGCACTTCGGTCGGTCAATATCACAGATCGCAAATGGCACGCGGTCACCAACTTACCTCAGTTCCCTAGAACATTCTGCTGAGTCTTTTGCAACAACCTGTCTGTGTCTGTACCAGGTGCACAAATATTTCTTGATATATTTTCCCCGGCAGGTTCCTTTTATACATAGAAAGGAAAATCTCGCGCGGATCAACGTAACGGTCTCGCTAAAGAAGCCGCCGGTTGAGTGCGGTCGTTGCAATGTTCCAGTGGACCCCGGATATGCTTAGCGCCGTGGGGAGACGAACATTCTTCAGGGTTACTTCCAGGAACTCACTCTCTCCGCGCGTTTCTGAAAAGCTCCGGAGAGTGAGTGATTGCGAGCACGGAGCAGCAGCTTGCGGCCTTCAGGCGTGCGCGTGTAAACAAGTTCAACTGGTCCCACGAGGCGTTTCCAGCGTTGTGTGAATATCTCAGCAACTTCCTTCTTCCGCGCCAATGCATCTGGAACCGCGAAATAGTCCTCTCGGAAAACACTCCAAATCTTGCGTCGTGCGAGCAAGTATCGTGGGTTGTCAATTGGGCTCAGTATCTCTCGTAAAGCACGAAGAAATGTTGCCTGTTCCTTGCCTGTGCCGCCCCCTATCCAGCAGAAGACGGTCCCGTCGCCATTCCTATCGGCATAGACTCGAAACACGCCGGCGTGCTGGTCAATGGAGCCCTCGTACTCCAGGGCTTCGAGAACCGCACGCCCGATCTGCTTGATGCTTCGCTCGGGAGTGCCGTGCCGAATGAAGCGCCACAACGCAATCAGGCTCCAAGGCAAACTCACAATTGCAGCAATTCCCAGCAACAATGCGGCAAAGGTCCAAAAGTCCTGAGTGGTCCGAACTCGACCTAGCATCCGTCCGAAATATTCGAGGATCGCGACGATAATATAAGCAGCTTGGATCAGGAGCGCCCCAATTGTGTTTGTGAGAACGAACCCGCGAGGCAGCGACTCGTCCGGTGCCTTCAGGCCGTCCGTCATTTGCTTGATGGAACCTGCACCCAGCGCATCTTGCCACTGCTGGCGAAGGCCTGCGCGGTCGAGAGCACGCTTGCAAGTCTGGGTATTGATCTGTGCGATCTGATCGCGGCTGAATGGCGGATGTCCGAATCCCAATCGCTCGGTTCCGTTCTCGATCACTGGCGCGGCAGAATTCACACCGGCGAATGCGGAACAGCGCCGAACAAGAAGTTCATAGTCGTCACCTGGACCAAATAGACCCGGCTCCACACAAACGAGATGCCAGATATTGGCTGTTTTCTGCGGCTGAGCTGAGTCGACTCGGATCGAGCGTCCCCTCATCTGGTTCGAGAGAACAAAGGAGCCGACAAAGCTGGCAAGTACCAGCGTGTTGATGCATGGCGCGTCCCAGCCTTCCCCCAGCAAGGATTTCGTTCCGACTAGCACGGTTATTCCGCCCTGCTGGAAAACCGATGTGATCAAGCGAACTGAGCCGCGATAGTATTGTCCGCGTATTTCGACGCTCGAATAACCTGGATCGTGGCTTAGCGGAGAGATCGAGAGGTCTCGCGGTTCAATTCCCAATGCTGTCGCAGCCTGCCTAAGGAGTGGCTCCGCGCTGCTGGGAATGATCACCAGCGACCCGCTTAAAACACCCAGCCGAATATCCGACAAGGCGGCGCGGCGCAGACATTCAAATATCGGAACGATGCCAATGTCTTCGCAGACTGCAAGCTCGTCCTTGGATTTCGGCATCTCTGCCTTGCGAATAAAGTCAGTGAGAATGACGCACCGCAATTCGGCGCACTGACTGCGGGATTCAAGCCGCACGATCTCCTCAATCGATTTCAATTTGGTGATCGATGTGGTTAGCAACTTTAGATGGTCTGACGGATCGCGGAGCTTTACTCTTCGCCGTTCAATTGCGCCGATCTCCAGCAGCTCACGCCGGAGCAACTTGAGAAGTTGTTCGCTCGGTTGGAAACGCTCGACGTCGGAGTACAAGCAATGCGAGAGCAGCACCTCCAGCCATTCGAGTTCTAGCGTAGGAACTTGTTTGTGAGACAAGCCCAGCGTTTTCAATACAGCGTGTGGGATTTCCCGTCCAGCGGCGTGCAGAAAGACGACCATGCTGGAGAGATATTCAGGGTCTTCAAGAATCTCTTCCGTGTGTTGGTCGGGCGTCGCAACCCACGGGTGGGTAAGGATCGCATCTTTGAATCCCTCGTTTGACCGGAGCCGCTCAACAAACGAGTCCACGGCAGTGCGGAAATCCGAGATCACCTTCTGTTCTTTCTCGGTAGGCGTACTGAAGTAGACGTAATCCTGATGCGGACAGAGGTCACCTTCGAGCACCAATTCAGGGACCGAAACCTCCGCATCGACCGGTCCGCAAAGCTCCTCGTATCGCTGCCATTCGAACGGAGAAACATCGTAGGGCGGCGTTGCGGTCAACGCAACTATCGTTGGTTTGTCGAGTTGCGCTGCTACGCAAGTCAGAGTCTTCCACCACTCGGAGCGGAGATGATGTGCCTCGTCGAGAACAAGAGTGCCGAACTTTGCTTGGGCAAATGCCTCTGGAAGCGGGACGTGCTCTCGAACGACGTGGTTGGCATCAAAGCCGTTGTTCGGTCGTTCGAACACGTGATTCTCAGAGTCGCCATTTTCCTCGGCTTCAATAGGCTGCTGTTGCTCCTCGGGTTCACCCGAGCAGAGCGCGTGCAAAGCCTGATAGGTCGCAACTGTCAGAAACGCAGGGCTCCTCAGTTCCGTGGAAACCCACGCGGGTCTGCCGCTGCCCGGAGGCAGGAAAAGGTCGACAAGACGATCAACCCACTGATCCCGGATAGTGATCGTCGGTGCCAGCACTAAGGTGGGCTGATTCGCCCGCTTTATCACTTCGAGACCCAGAACTGTCTTGCCCGATCCCGGCGCTGCTACCAAATGCAAACGTCGGTTTTGCAGGTACCCATCTAGGTGACTCAATAGACGTGATTGATAGGCGCGCCAGGTCTTTCGGAACGTCATTACGTCCGGGAAACTTTCCCTTTGCGTGTTAGGCGATGCCAACGGCATGAACTGCTGAATTATATGGTTGCGAGCGGTTCGGAGCTACTGCTGGGTCTGGTCCTACGCTCCCATGAGATCGTTCGACCGCGTTCGAAAATATTTTCGATACCTTTACCCTGCTAGATGTTCCTTACATACATAGAGGGAAAACTATCGCGGTGGGATCAATGGAACCGCCGCGCTAAGAAGGCGGGCGCTTGAGTGCGTTCATTGCTTCGTTCCCGTGGATTCCCCAAACGTACCTAAAAGTACTTTTAGGCGCTTTAGGCACTTTAAGCAATTGTTGAGAAGTTTGTTCGAAGTCAAAAAGAAAAAAGATTCTTTGAGCGGAAGCAACAAATGCGTCTTGTACGGTTTCTATACGAATAATGTTCTCGTCCGCCCATGACGCGAAGACTAACGCCAGCCGAGTAGTGAATGGGCTCGAAATCTGTCGAACGAAGTCGGACGCCAAAGCCGACCTTCAGACGACGCGGTGATTTCAGCCCGGTCTCGACTCTCGCTGCAGGAGATTTTATGAGCGAGATGCACGAAGTAACGCCAGTCAGCCAGCCGTTCCCTCATTTCGAGAGGTTAGTCGATTCGCGCGAGGCGGCAGCCTTGCTGCAGATCCACCCGAAAACACTTCAACGACTCGCCCGCAAGGGCGAGATACGCGCCATGCGGATCGGAAAATTGTGGCGCTTTCGCACATCGGATCTCGACGCGTGGGTGCATTTGAGGTTAAAGTTAGCCAGCTATCCGTACCGTCCCTAACCACGGAGGATCGTGATGAGACGGACGAGATTTCAGCAAGGCAGCCTTCAGATCGTGAAGCGTGCCGGTGGTCGGAAAGCTTGGGAGTACCGATGGTACGAGCTCCAGGCGGATGGCAGCCGGACGCGACGCAATCTGATGGTCGGATCGCTCGAACAATATCCGAACGAGACGGCGGCTCAGAAGGCCGTCGCCGCACTTCGGGCAGACATCAACGCTGAGAATCCGCGCACCAGCTTGACTCCGATCAGTGTTCAAACGCTTGTCGAACACTACCGGGAAAAAGAGCTGGGGCCGGACTGCACCAAAACACGGAAGACGCAGGTCACCTACGTAGGCTATTTCCGAAAGTGGATTTTGCCCAGGTGGGGTAGCTATCACGTGACCGAGGTCAAAGCAGTCGCGGTGGAGCAGTGGCTTCGTTCGCTCAAGTATGCGAACGGAAGCAAAGCCAAAGCTCGAAACATCATGAGCGCGGTTTTCAATCACGCTGTCAGATGGGAATGGCTTGATGTGAATCCCATACGCATGGTGCGTCAAAGTGCCAAGCGGACCAGGATGCCCATTGTGCTTTCCATCGAGCAGATTGCGGCACTGCTTCGCATCCTGAAGGAGCCCACGCGCACGATGGTATTCCTCGCCGTGTTCACGGGCCTTCGGGTTGGGGAGTTGTTAGGCCTCAAGTGGAAGGATATCGATTTTCAGAAGATGGAAGTCCATGTCATCCGCTCGATCGTGATGCAACACGTCGGGGACTGCAAGACCGAAGCCTCTCGCAAGCCGGTTCCGCTCGATTTGCGACTGTCTAAGGTTTTGTGGAACTGGCGGCTGCAGAGTCCATACCCAACCGATGAGGACTGGGTATTCGCCAGTCCGCACAGCGGCGGAAAACTGCCGTACTGGCCAGGTTCGCTCTACAAGGCGCACTTGGAACCGGCGGCGAAAGAAATCGGAATCGTGGGTAATTTCGGTTGGCACACGTTCCGGCATACGTACGCGACGCTCCTCAAGGGGAACGGCGAGGATGTGAAGGTTGTGCAAGAGCTAATGCGGCACGCAAACATCTCGGTCACTCTGAACGTTTACGCGCAAGCCATCACGCAAACGAAACGAGACGCGCAGAGCCGAGTTGTGAGTTTGCTGCTCGACAAAAACGATGAAAAACCAAGCACCGCGGCTTATCGGACCGTAACGGACCTACAAAATTCTGGAGGGGATTTGCAAGTGGTTGATAAGGTTGGCGTCCCCGACGGGATTTGAACCCGTGTTACCGCCGTGAAAGGGCGATGTCCTAGGCCAGGCTAGACGACGGGGACGACTCTCAGGCTGGAGTGCTGATGAACTTCTGATGTTAACAGCAGCATTGCACGCTGTCAAAAACAGCGTGCCGGCATGCGCTGGAGCCTTCATTGCCGTCGCTACGCCAGATTTCCGCCTCCGTAACCGACGCGATTCTTTATCCTCCAGCGAGTACGCACGCCTCCGATACGGCTCTTCCGCGCACCTTCCCTTCGGAATTCTAGGGTGTTAACTACAGAAACAAATGTATTTACGGGACGATGTGTTGCTCGAACAATCGGTTAGCACTGGTGTGCCGGAGAATCGCGGATGCATCTGCAAACCAACTGCACGACCAAATCACGGCGAAAGGATCTGACACCAACTGTATGCCGCAAGAAACGTTAGCGCCAGAGATTACACGCTGCAGTTCCGGATGTAAGGGCCTCGATGATGTTTTGGGCGGGGGGCTGCCTGTGGGGCACGTGTACTTGGTCGAAGGCGAACCCGGAACCGGCAAGACCACTCTGGCTCTGCAGTTTGTAGCCGAAGGATTACGACTGGGAGAAAAAGTTCTGTATGTAACCCTTTCCGAGTCGCGCACTGAGCTCGCGACCGTGGCTCGCCTGCATGGATTGAACCTTGATGGTTTAGCCATTCTGGAGGTGAGGCCTAGCGAGCAAGATCTGAAACCGGAGGGCCAATATACCGTTTTTCACCCGGCCGAAGTCGAGTTGAACGATCGCGTGCAAACCATCATGACAGAAGTCGATCGCCAGAAACCGGCCCGTCTGGTGATTGACGCTCTATCCGAAGTCCGCATGCTCGCCAAGGACCCGTTGCGTTATCGTCGCCAGATTCTCTCCTTGAAAGAATACGCTCCCGAGAATTGCACGGTGTTGTTGCTCGACGACCGCACCAGTCGCTACGCAGATCTTGAGCTGCACAGCATCGTGCATGGCGTCATTTCGATGAGCAGGGTAAGCCGCGAATATGGCAAAACCATGCGACGGGTCGAGGTGACAAAGCTCCGGGGTAGCGCCTTTCGCGAAGGCTTTCATGACTACCTGATTCGCAGCGGGGGAGTCGTAATTTTCCCAAGGCTCGTAGCTTCTGAGTATGCCAACGATGGAAATGACGAAAGCATGGCAGCAAGTGGTATCCCGGAGTTGGATACGCTGGCGGGCGGCGGTCTCGGGCGTGGAACCAGCACCTTGTTCATTGGGCCGGCAGGATGCGGTAAAACCACGCTCGCCCTGCGCTGGCTGACAACTGCGGCGGAACGCGACGAAAACGCGGTAGCGTTCATTTTCGAAGAAACCGTGAGCACCTTGCTAACACGCGCGGCCGGGCTTGGCATGCATCTCGACAAACATCTCGCGTCGGGCCGCTTGAAAATCGAGCATATGGATCCCGCAGAGGTTTCCCCGGGAGAGTTCGTCAACATGGTCCGCCAAAGCGTCGAGGAAGATGGGGCCCGTGCCGTGCTCATCGACAGTCTGAACGGCTTCCTGCAAGCCATGCCGGGAGAGCAATTCCTTGCTCTTCATCTTCACGAGCTTCTAACCTATCTGAATAATCGTGGAGTGCTGACGTTGCTGGTCCTCGCACAGATGGGTCTGGTAGGCAGCGCAATGCAGACTCCCATCGATGTGAGCTATCTGGCAGACAACATTCTGGTGCTCCGCTATTTCGAGGCGCGCGGCGAGGTTCGGCAGGCCATTTCCATGATGAAGAAGCGCACCGGTGGACACGAGCGCTCCATCCGCGAATTGCGACTCGGACCCGATACCATCCGGGTGGGTGCGCCGCTATCAAATTTTCAGGGAATCTTGTCGGGCAGCCCAACGTCGCTGGCGGCGCCACTCGAAAAAGGGCTTCCCGAATGACTGACGCGTCTGTGAGCGATCTTCGGGTGCTGGTGTTCGCACCGTTCGGCAAGGACGCTGCCCTCATCGAAAGAGTCTTAGCCCAGTCTGCCATCACAATTTGTACGTTGCCCACACTTCAAGAACTGGAGGAGGGAATCTGCGAGCATGCCGGTGCGGCAATCCTGACAGAAGAAGTGCTTCAAAATGGAGCGATCAGTGCTCTTGCACAAAGGCTTTCTGCGCAGCCGCCATGGTCCGATTTCCCGATTATTGTGCTGACCGGAAGCGGACTCAGTACTGCAACCTCGGTCAGCGGTGCGCTCGCGCGCGCCCCTGGGCAACGTAACCTTGCTCGAGCGTCCTTTGCGTCCGGTTACCTTGATCAGCACGGTGCGCGGCGCGCTGCTGGCACGTCGCCGGCAATACGAACTTCGCGATCACCTGAAGAAGAGGAAGGCTGCGGAAGACGCACTGCAACGTGCTCATGACGCTCTTGAATCTCTGGTGGAACAACGCACCGTTGCACTGCGTCGGCTCTCGGTCAAGTTGCTGCGGTTCAAGACGAAGAACGCCGTCGCATTGCGCGCGAACTGCACGACAGTCTCGGGCAGGATCTTACTGCAGCCAAAATCAGCCTCGACATGCTCGCCCAGGACCACCCTGGCGATTCGGTGCACCTGCGGGACGCGCAGCAACTGGTGAACCGGTCGATTGCCGATACGCGAACGCTCTCGCACTTGCTGCATCCTCCACTGCTTGATGAGGCGGGTTTTGTCTCAGCCGCCAATTGGTACGTCGAAGAATTTGGCATGAGAAGTGGTATTGCCACCAAACTTCATCTGCCGGAGCACGTGCACCGGCTTCCCCGCCGTACGGAAACAGCCTTGTTCCGCATCATGCAGGAGGCGCTAACCAACGTTCACCACCACTCGGGAAGTCGATCGGTTGAAGTGTGCGTCACCGCCGATGAGAGCCAGGTCGTTCTAACCGTGAAAGATTATGGGATGGGTGTTCCCCGAGAGGTGCTGGATCGGTTTTGGAAGACAGGTAATGTTGGCGTAGGCCTGGCTGGAATTCGTGAGAGGCTCAAGGAACTTGGAGGCGGTCTCGAAATCGAATCGAATTTGGATGGCACCCTGTTGCGCGCCACCATTCCAGTCTGCAGCACCGGGTGTCTCGAAACCGATGACGGCAGCGCATTCGGCGCCAATCCCCCCGGCCCACAGCAGCCGATTAGCAGACCGCGTAGAGCGAGACTACTGAAGAACGTCAGATTTACAATGTGACGTGAGGTCTTTACCTCTCCTTTTCTATGGCCGATCCCTTATATCTAAGTCTGTGGTTTCCCGATTTCTCCGGGCCGGCGATGCTGCCCCACATGTTCGCCGTCCTGCAGCAGTTCCCGTTTTCAGCGCTGCGGCCGGGCGTCACCTATGCTTCGGTGCAGCCTGTTTCCTGGAACGAAGCGAGCGTCTTGGAGCGCCGCTTCTCTCCCGGGATCACCCCCGAAGAAGCGGTCGTAGTCGCCGCCGATCTGATCCAGGATGACTACGCTTACGTCTTCGACGCGTATTGGGATCTTTGGACACCCGACGAGAGCGGTCACAGTTGGTTGCTCATCCCCAGCCTGGTGAAGTTCATTGTGCAAGGGGAAGAATTCGACGAGGGCACTTACCACGAAACAGGACACATCGAGATCGACTTCGGACTCGACTCGCTCTTCGTGCAGGAGAATGTCGAACTGAACGAAGAGACTCAGGCAAAGATTCGCGACAACGTGGCCAAACTAGTTGAGTTCACGAAGAAAGCAGAGAGCAATACTCGGGCGACTTCGCGGCGACTGTGGTCAGAATCGGAAGAGAGCCTGCCGCAGAAACTAATCGCGCGCCTGCAGAAAGTGCAATGAAAACCACAGAGGACACAGAGTGAGTTCAGACTCTGTGTCCTCCGCGTCCTCTGTGGTTAAACGCTCTACTTCGTTCGTCCGCCTTCGACCTTCAGCGTCTCGGCCGCGGCTGCCTGCGCCGCCGCCAATCGGGCCGTCAGCACACGGAACGGTGAGCATGAGACGTAGTTCAAGCCGGTCTTGTAGCAGAATTCCACGGACGACGGCTCGCCCCCGTGTTCTCCGCAGATTCCGACTTTTAGAGTTGGCCGCGTCTTGCGCCCACGCTCTGTCGCCATCTTCACCAATTGCCCAACGCCTTCCTGATCGAGAGCCGCGAACGGATCCTGCTTTAAGATTCCCTCGTCGATATAGGTCGGAAGGATCTTGTTTACGTCGTCTCGTGAGAAGCCGAAAGTGGTCTGGGTAAGATCGTTGGTGCCAAACGAGAAAAACTCTGCTTCTTTGGCAATTTCGCCGGCTACCAGCGCCGCGCGCGGCAGCTCGATCATGGTACCGATCAGGTACTCGACCCTGGTTCCCTTCTCTTTGAAAACCTCTTCAGCCACCCTCTGCACGATTGCTTTCTGATTCGCCATCTCCTTCACAGTGGCTACGAGCGGAATCATGACCTCGGGGAGTACCTTCACCCCCTTCTTTGCGACCTCGACGGCCGCTTCGAAAATGGCCCGTGCCTGCATCTCCGTAATCTCCGGGTACGTGATACCGAGACGGCATCCGCGATGGCCGAGCATCGGGTTGAACTCGTGCAACTGCTCCACGCGGGCAAGAAGCGGAGGCAACGCTTTCTTCAAATCTCCAACGCCTTTCACTCCGTAGTCCTTGTATTTAGTGACGAGCTCTTTCTTCTGCTTCGCGCTATACCGCGACAGCAACGCGATATCCACCATCAAATCCTCACGACGGGGCAGGAACTCGTGGAGCGGTGGATCCAGCGTGCGGATCGTGACCGGCAAGCCGTCCATCGCCTTGAAAACGCCAGCAAAGTCTTTACGTTGCAGCGGCAACAACTTCTTTAATGCTGCACGCCGGTCTTTCTCGTTCTCCGCCAGAATCATCGCGCGCATATGAGGAATCTTTTCCTCGCCGAAAAACATATGCTCGGTCCGGCACAGCCCGATGCCTTCGGCTCCAAATTCGCGCGCTTTCTCAGCATCACGAGGAATATCGGCGTTCGCTCGAACACGCATCGTGCGATAGGGCTCCGCCCAACTCATGAATTGCGCCAACTTAGCGAGGTTATCCGGGTCTGGCGGCAGCAACTTTTTCTTGCCCTTAAACACCCGACCCGTGGTTCCATCGAGCGTAATCCAATCCCCTTCCTTGAATACCTGGCCCGCTGCTCGCAACTCACATGCTTTTTCAAGGACGGCGATCTCTTGTGCACCAGCCACACACGACTTTCCCATCCCTCGGGTCACGACCGCAGCATGGCTAGTCATACCGCCCTGTGAGGTCAGGATGCCCACGGCTACTTCCATGCCGTGAATGTCTTCCGGGGTGGTCTCGGCGCGAACCAAAATGACTGGATTTTTCTCAGCACCGTGTCCGGCCTTCGCAACCGCCTCGTCAGCGGTGAACACGATCTGTCCAACAACCGCGCCGGGAGATGCAGGCAGGCCCTTTGCCGTTAGCAAATCCCCAGGCTTTATATCCTTCTCATCCAGTCGTGCTACCAGGAAATCGACAACTTGGCCTGGATCAAGCCGGAAGATCGCTTCTTCCTTGGTGATCAGTCCTTCTTCCACCATTTGAATCGCAACTCGCACCGCAGCCAGACCCGTACGCTTGCCATTGCGGGTCTGCAGCATGTAGAGCTTGCCGTCCTGAATGGTGAACTCGAAGTCCTGCATGTCCTTATAGTGTTTCTCCAGCCGAGTGGTGATTTCGCGAAGCTGGTCGTAGACATTCGGCATGATCTTCTGCAGTTCGAGAATTGGCACCGGAGTGCGCACGCCCGAAACCACGTCCTCACCCTGCGCGTTCATCAGGAATTCGCCGTAGAACTCTTTTGTGCCGGTTGCCGGATTGCGCGTGAAGCCGACGCCCGTGCCGCTGGTATCGCCGAGATTGCCGTAGACCATTGCCTGCACGTTGACCGCGGTTCCGAGCATGTCGTCGATGTTATTGATGCGGCGGTAGTGCTTCGCCCGGTCGTTCTGCCAGGAACGGAACACGGCGTCGCGCGCCATCACCAACTGTTCGCGCGGATCCTGCGGGAAGTCGCGCTTGGCGTGCTTCTTCACCACCTTCTTGTATTCGACAATCACTTCCTGGAGATCCTTTGCGGTGAGGTCGGTATCAAGCTTGGTTTTCTTCTTTTTCTTCTTGGCGTCAAACACTTCCTCGAATGCGGATTTCTCAATGTCGAGCACGACGTTGCCGAACATCTGGATCAGTCGCCGGTAGGAGTCAGCCGCGAACCGCGGATTGTTGCTGCGCTTCGCCAGCGCTTCCACGCTCTTATCGTTGAGGCCGAGGTTGAGAATCGTGTCCATCATGCCGGGCATGGAGAACTTTGCGCCCGAGCGCACGCTCACCAGGAGCGGATTCTCGCCTGTCCCCAACTTCTGTCCCTGTAAAGCTTCCAACTTCGCCAGGGCTTCGTCCATTTGCCGCTCGACTTCTTTCGAGGTCGCATTCGTCCGCATGTACTCGCGGCAGGCTTCGGTCTGAATCGTGAATCCCGGAGGCACGGGCAGTGCTGCATTCGTCATCTCGGCGAGGCCAGCGCCCTTGCCGCCCAGCACATCCTTCATCTTGCCGTTGCCGTCGGCCTTGCCGCCGCCGAAAAAGTAAACGTACTTGGTGGTGGACTTCTTGGATTCCTGCGCTTCAGTTTCGGGGAGTGTCATTGTCGCCATATATGAGTCCTTTGTGTAGATTCAGATTCCATTCAGAAACTTGTTACGATTTACCTTCGGCCACAATCTCCGAAAAATCGGCGATCGTGGAAAACTCTTTGAGCAGCGTCCGCAAGAGCGCCAGCCGGTTCGCCCGCAGCTTGGCATCCTCGACCATGACCATCACTTTGTCGAAAAACGCATCCACGGGCCCGCGAGCGGTCGAGAGCAACGTAAGTGCTTCGCCGTACTCTTTCTTCTTACGAAGCGCCTCGATCTTGGGACCATTCACTTCGACATAGGCTGCCAAGTCCTTCTCTTCTTGTGCGGAGTTCGGCAGATCCTCGAATGACGAAGCCGGGACAATATCCTTTTCCGCCGCCTGCTTCAGAATGTTCCGAATGCGCTTGCAGGCCGCGCCAATTGCTTGAAATTCCGGTAGGTGCAGAACCTGCTTCACCGCCTCGGCTCGCTGCGCAGCATCCACCACGTCTTCCGCGTCAGCTCCTAGCACAGCCTTCACCACATCGTAGGCGTATCCGCACACATCCTTGAGGTAGAACTCCAGGCGCTCGCGGAAGAATGTTGCCACCGATTCGTTAAACTTCACATCTTCAATAAACTTCTTCTCTGCTTCCGACCGCTGGTATCCCGAGCGCGCATCGCGCATCAACTCGCCCAGCCGCAACGGCAACTTCTTTTCCGCGATGACCTTCACGATGGCATTGGCCTGCCGCCGGAGCGCGAATGGATCCTTCGACCCGCTCGGCACCAATCCCAGAGCGAACATTCCGGCAATCGTGTCAGCCTTATCGCCGATCGAAAGCACTGCACCCTCCAGCGAGCGCGGAACGTCATCGTCGGTGGACTCGGGCTTGTAGTGATCGTAAATCGCATCGGCTATCGCAAAGCGCGTTGCTCCGGGCAAGCTCTCGTCCAGTTGCTGAGCCCGCGCGTAGAGGCCGCCGACAATTCCCTGCAGCTCGGTAAATTCCTTCACCAGTTCGGTCGTCAAGTCGGTCTTCGACAGGCACGCCGCCTTATGAATCACTCCCGGCCGTACCGTCACGCCGCTCTGTTTCAGGATCTCGCTCAGCCAACTGCACAAACGCTGCACACGCTGCGTCTTGTCGAAATAGCTTCCCAGATCCTTCTGGAAGGTTACATGCTTCAACGATTCCAGCCGCTCCAGCAGAGACTTCTTCTGATCGGTCTGCCAGAAGAAGCGTGCATCGTTAAAGCGTGCCCGCAGCACACGCTCATTGCCGTGCCGGATTAAGCCTTGCGGATCACTATCGGTATTCAGCACGGCCAGAAAATGCGGCGCCAGGTTGCCGGCAGCGTCTTCCACCGCGAAATATTTCTGGTGATCGCGCATGACGGTGACTAAAACTTCCTCCGGGAGCGCAAGAAACTGCGGATCGAAACTGCCCAGAATGGCCGACGGAAATTCCGTGAGATTCACGACGGTATCGAGCAGAGCTTTATCTTCGCGCCAGCGCGCGCCGGGAATGGTGCGTGTCGCGGCATCGAGCGCCTTGCGAATCTGGTGTTCGCGCTCGCCGCGTCCCAAAACCTTCGCAGCCCGCAAGCGCTCAAAATATATCGGACCCGCTTGAGGAATCGTCACCGCGCCATCACTTAGTATCCGATGTCCGCGCGAAGTCTTCCCCGCCCGAATCCCATCAAACTCCAGCGGAATCGTTTCTCCATCGAGCATCGCCACCAGCCAGCGTACCGGACGCACGAAGCGCTCATTCGGTTTCTGCCAGTACATATTCTTAGGCCAGTAAATCGTGGAGAGTTCTTTGGGCAGGCCTTCGGCGAGAATCTCAGCCGCGCTGCGCCCTTTTTTCGTGACCTTCGCGGCGATGTACTCGCCCTTGGAGGTGGTTACTCTTTCCAACTGAGCGACG
Organism: uncultured Acidobacteriaceae bacterium; assembly: GCA_963709025.1. GTDB lineage: Bacteria > Acidobacteriota > Terriglobia > Terriglobales > Acidobacteriaceae > Sulfotelmatobacter. The sequence continues at coordinate 415,552 of CAVPVE010000025.1, read as the reverse complement.
TCGACCCCAGCCTTCTTGGCAAAAGCCTGGGCTGCGGGAGTGGGTTGTCCATCCTTATATGCAACGTTGATCGAAGGCCCGGTGACCTGCTCGACGACGTCGGCTTGGGAAGCCGTGATTCCAGACGCCATCACAGCCAGACGCCGCGGGGTATCGAAGTGCGTCACTTCACCGCCCGACAATCGCTCGCGGGCCAGCAGCGCGCTCACGCGTTCGCGCAATTCTTCGGATGCCGCGCCAATCATCCGCGCCGGGATCTCTTCGCAACCGATCTCTAATAAGAAGTCTGGCATGCCTTCAAACCATCCAGTTTCTCAAAACGGAGCCCAAACCGCATGTGATGGGCATCACAAATCGACTGTCCAAATCCAAAATGGGACTCAGCACGTCGCTAACCCACCGGCGATAGCGCCTCTTTTTTGGCCTTCGGCCTCTTCTCGACCGCGGGCGCAGGCTCGCCGGACTTCTCCGACTCCGTCTCGGCCTTCTGCTGATCGACCCACGCTCTTGCGATCCCAACGGCGAGCGCTCGGACCCGTGCGATCACGCCCACGCGCTCGGTCACCGAAATCGCTCCCCGCGCATCCAGAATGTTGAACAGGTGCGAGCACTTCAAGCAAAGATCGTAAGCGCCCAGTAGCGGGAAGCGAGACTTCTCGCGCGCGATTCCATCGGCACTGGTCTTGTCTTTCGTCAACGCCGCATACTGATCCAGCAGTCCCCTGCACTCCGCCTCGCACAATTCGAAATGCTTCCAAGCCTTCTCGACATCGGCCAACTCGAAGTTGTAAACGGAGAATTGCAACTCATCGGCCAGCCGCACGTCCCCATACTTCGCCACGCTGCCTGTATCCGGATCGCGCGCCCACACAATGTCGTAGATCGAATCCACGTCCTGCAGAAACGCGCCGATACGCTCGAGCCCATAGGTGAGTTCTGCTGAAATCGGAAACAGATCCACACCGCCGCACTGCTGGAAGTAGGTGAACTGCGTGATCTCGAGGCCATCGAGCATGACCTGCCAACCCACTCCCCACGCGCTCAGAGTGGGAGCTTCCCAGTTGTCTTCTTCGAACTTGATGTCGTGCTGCCGCAGGTTGATGCCGATCGCACCCAGCGATTCCAGATACAGTTCCTGTACATTCTCCGGCGGAGGTTTCAGGATCACCTGCAGCTGCATATGCTTGAACAGCCGGTTGGGATTTTCTCCGTAACGTCCATCCGCCGGTCGCCGCGAGGGCTGCACATAAGCAACCTTATAAGGCTTCGGCCCCAACACACGCAGAAACGTTTCCGGAGCCATCGTCCCTGCTCCGACTTCGACGTCGTACGGCTGCTGCAAAACACAGCCGCGCTCAGCCCAAAACGCCTGCAAGCGCAGGATGAGTTCCTGAAATGTGAGCGAATTGGAGGAGGACAGAGTCACAGGTTCAGCCTTTGGCTCTTATGCTTTTGGCTCTTAGCTTGAAACCCCAGGATTCGAGTGATCGCTCGAACTCCTACAGCGCAGCTGGAGACCAGCAGGTTAATCAACGATTGTAATTGATGCGGGAGGCAGCCGTCAGCAGCGAGAGCGGAAAGATCCCTTCTGGAACACTCCGGCTCAGTCCACAAACGCCACTCTCGGATGCCCTCGGGCGGGCACAGGCGGGTCGCTATGCAATGCGCCAGCCTTGAGGTAGACTTCCTCCCTCGAAGGAGGAACGGTGTCGGGTAGTCCCCAATCCTATTCTGGAGACGTATACGCGGCAGCTGACCGTCTCGATTCTTGGAAGGAGATTGCCTCTTATCTCAAGCGGGATGTCCGCACCGTTCAGCGCTGGGAGAAGACGGAAAAACTTCCTGTTCACCGCCACCTTCACGAGAAGCAAGGGACAGTCTACGCGTTCAAATCGGAGATCGATGCGTGGAGTCAGGGCCGTCAATTGCAAGATGACGACTTTAGCAACGACACTGATGCAGATATCGTTGAGGCGGAAGACGATCCGCAGGATCTGACATATTCCGAAGAAGAATTTGTCCCGCCGCCACTCGGACCGGTCCGACGATTTCTGTCGCCACGACTGAAGATCTCTATGGCTATTCTGGGAGTAGCCGTAGCCGCCGCGGTAGGGGCGCATCTGCTCTGGCCGCCAAGTCAGAACGTGGTACTCGCGGTGCTCCCTTTCAAGAACCTCGGTGGATTCGACCAGGAAGCTCTCGTCGACGGATTTACCGCAGAGACCAAGGCGAGGCTGGAGCAGGTTCAACCTGAAAAAATGGGCGTCTTACTGCTCACCAAGAGATATGCGGAACTCCCGGTGGAAAAAGTAGCTGCCGAATTCAACTCCGCGTACGTCTTGCAAGGCGCCGCAAAGATGGTCGGTCAGAAGGTGTCGATTACAGCTCAGCTCAGCCGAGTGGGAACTCGTGGTATGACCTCGGTGTGGAACGACCAATACGAGGGAGACCTGCGAGATATTCAACGCATTCAAAGCGAGGTCTCGTCTGCGATTGCCAAGGCTGTTCTGAGTCAGATTCCGAATGCACAACCCACCGAGCAACTCAATACCGAGGCCTACGAAGCTTATCAATGGGGCGCGTACTTCCTGAACAAACGAACCACACACGACTTGTTGAAGGCATTGGATTACTTTCAAAAAGCTATCCAGGCAGATCCGCGATACGCACCTGCGTACGCAGGTCTGGCAGCCTGCTACTCCCTTCTCGGCTCGGCCCCTTACACTCAACTTCCCCCCAAGGAAAGCTACTCCAAGGCAGAGTCTGCTGCACGGAAAGCACTCGAACTGGACGAGTCCCTGGCCGAAGCACACATTTCGCTGGGCTACTCGCTGCTCGTCTACGAACGCAATTATGAGAAGGCCCGGCAAGAGTTTGAGCGCGCGATCAAGCTGCGTCCAGGATATGCCACCGCTCATGACTACTATGCCTACTACCTGACTGCCATGGGGGACATGACCAAAGCCATTGCCGAGCGGGAAACCGCGCGCAAACTGGACCCGGTTTCGCCTTTGCTTACTACCGCGCTGGGGGAGGCCTACTATCAAAACCGCCAATTCGATTTAGCCATCCAGATGGCCCAGAAAGCTCTCGAACTGGATTCCACTTACCCGGTTAGCATGATCAATCTCGCGAGAGCTTACGAACAAGCGGGACAGCATCCGCAGGCGCGCGCTATCTATCAGAAGATGCTCGGATTCGCCCCTGACGATCCAGGGGTGCTGTCTTTGATGGCGCATGAATATGCTGTCTCCGGCGACGCTCCGTCGGCCCGCAAGATCGAGGCTCAACTCGAGGCTATGCGCAACCAGCGGTACGTCGCTGCCCTCTACATCGCCCTGATATGGACGGGCCTGGGCGATCGGGACCGCGCTTTCCATTGGCTGGATCAGGCGTACGACGAAGACTGCGAATACCTGGTGTACTTACCCACTGAACCCGCGGCTGATCCCCTGCGCAGCGACCCTCGCTTCCCCCAATTGCTTCAAAAGCTGGGACTTCGCTCCCAGCACTGACAAGTTGTCCCAGTTCTGCGCCGAATAGACTCTTCTTCAAGAATTCCCTCTAATCCTCCGGAATTAGATCTCCCAGGGTAAGCGCACCCATGTCGTAATGCGACATTGCCCGGTGCCGCGCTTTGCCGCTTGTACCCGATCGACTCTACCGCTAGTTTCCAGCGCATGACGAAAGCGATTGCAGTCGCCACCTGGGCCGTATCGGCAGTCGTCGCATCCGAACTGCTCGGTTACCTCCTCCATCGTCTGCTGCACAGCGGATGGATCCCGTTCCTGAGCATGAACCATATGAAGCACCATCTGCTCCTCTACGGCCCTCTGCAGAAACAGCGGCCCAGCGAAGAGTACCTGGACGCGACCACGGGCGAGATTGCCATCGGCAATATCGGACTCGAATGGATCATTCCCGCTGGAATCTTGCTGATCACCCTCGGGGGCCTCTTCCGGTTTCTGAGGGTTGGAGCCGCTTATCAGCTTCTGTTTTTCGGGATCGTGCTCGCCTGGAGCTTCTGGGTCTTCAGCTATCTGCACGACCGCATGCACATCAAGGGTTTCTGGATGGAGCGCGTGCCATTGGTAAGGCGCTGGTTCAGCTGGGCACGCAATCTCCACGATATTCATCACCGGGTGGTCAACAACCAAGGCCTCATGGACAAGAACTTTGGCATCGGTTTCGCGTTCTTCGACTGGATCTTCGGAACCATCGCTTCGGTGCAGCCTCCCTTCAACCATGCGGGGCTCGCAGCGGCCAAGAGAAAGTTTGACTTCGTGATGCGGAGATCGTGCGACCTCCATGCGGCGACTGAGGAACAGAACTCGTGAAGCCAGATCTCAAACTCGCGACCGGCCCGGAACATCTGGAAACCACCGCCCCATGCAGCTATGAATTCTCAACACTGAAAAATACAAGGAGAAACTCTATGAAGATCGAACATCTGGCGGCTCTGATCTGCGCCCTGAGCGCGGTCTCGATAGCCCAAACGTCAACCCCCAGCCCAACTCAAAACGCTATCCCTGCATCTGCGATCACGGGCAGCGGCAAGAGGGGATACTTGCCGAAGTTCGCTGGCCCTTCGCAGATTAATGACTCGTCAATTCTCCAATCTACTGACGGCAGCCTCGGCATCGGCACGACTGCGCCACTGTTCCCACTCCATATATTCAGCGCTAATACCACGCCTCCACCCGGACAGTACCCCACAGCCCTCTACGTAGAAACGCCGGTATCGGTGGATGGCACCAATTCAGTCGCGATCCAAGGTCTCGCCAGCTCGAACAGTGGCTCAGTATTTGGAGTTTTGGGAACAACGTACAGTCCCGGAGGGATTGCCGTGTTCGGCAACAACACGGGCGCAACCGGAGGAGGTGGCGGTGGAGTGGAAGGGATAACATCATCCGCGGATTTTGGCTTTTCGTTTGCGATCCGAGGAGACGCGGTCGCATCCACCGGCTCGGCGGTCGCGTTGTTTGCTCAGACCTACAGCGCCGACGGTACAGCGGGCTACTTTCTGAACCGCGCTTCGGGAAACATCATCGTCGGGCACGTTGGCCAGAACGACGATCAGAGTGTCTTCCGTGTGGACGGCACTGGTCGAGTTTTCGCTGATGGTGGCTTTCAGCCCAATGGAGCTGACTTCGCAGAGTCCATGGCGGTAACAGGCAAACGTGGTGGCTACACGGCCGGCGATCTGCTGGTGATTGATCCAGCCGCAAAACGTCATCTCGCCTTGGCACACAAGCCGTACTCCACTCTCGTCGCTGGGGTCTATTCTACCAAGCCCGGAATGCTGGGAAGCACACGCAAGATAGACGAGCTCAGTGCGAACGATGAGATCCCGCTCGCGGTGGTTGGAATCGTGCCTTGCAAAGTCAGCGCTGAGAACGGACCCGTCCGGGCAGGTGATCTTCTGGTCACGTCCTCAACCCCCGGCCACGCGATGAGAGGAACTGATCGTAGCCGCATGCTGGGTGCGGTTGTCGGGAAAGCTCTCGAACCGCTGTGGGCGGGCACGGGTGTGATTCAAGTGCTCGTTACGCTGCAGTAGCGATTCCTTTTTGTTCACGAGGTCGGGACACCCAGTCACACGCGTGTCCCGGCCCACCTCAAGATGACTAAGGACGATCAATGAACCTATGCTGCCAAGTCGCACTCGTCAAAGCCTTGGTTTCCGCCATTGCTATCCCCGCGCCAGCCCAGAAGATTGATCTGGGGCACATCGGCCCTTCGAACGCTGAGGTCGTCGGTGCCGCGGTCGGACTGGCCGCGGTCACTGGTCTTGTTTTATACCTGACCCTTCACAAGACCACCATCACCGGCTGCTTGAGATCTGTGGAAGGCACGAACACTCTCACCAACGAAGCTGACGGTCTGACTTACAAGCTTGCTGACGGCCCCAGACTCAATCCCGGGGAACGAGCAAAGATTCAGGGCAAGAAGAAAAAGGACAAAACCGGTAATCGTTCCTTCCGAGTGAAAAAACTCAATCGGGACTTTGGTCCATGCACCACCTGAAGCTTTAGACACGGCCAGATTCAGAACCCACCCTTCTCCAGCATGCCAGCTGTTACCAACTTCTTTTCAAGATGCCGTTGCAGAATCTGGATCAGGAACTTCCGCAGGTCTGCGCCCTGCGCCTTGGGCCACGGCATCCCCGCGAAGCTTTCTACCGGCGAACGAAACATCTGCGCGGCCAGCACCCGCGAGTCACTTGAAATCTCAGACGACGCCAGCCGCTTGTCGTCGGAACACATCAGGCCATCGGCCAGCGCGTGAAAATAGGCGCGGCTGCCGTTCAAACCGCGGCCGCACACAGTGCATTCTGTCAACTCCGGTAGAAAGCCGACCAGGCGCGTCAGCCACAATTCGAAATAGGTGACCGGCATCCACACCTCAGGGCCCGTCAGAACGTGCAGCACGGAGAGCGTCAGGCGAAAGATCGCATCATTAGCCTCGTGATCGGGGAGAAGCTCGTCAAGCAATTCAGCGATGTGGCCAAGGGCTACTGCCCGCGCATAACTAACCTCCGAAGCCATCGGAGACTCCAGCACTTCACAGGAATCCAATCGCGCGAGTTCCTGCCTCTCGCGAACGTCGTAAAATGCCCGCACGTAAGTCAGCGGCTCAAGCGCCCCGCCGAAGCGCCGCTTCGATTTCTTCGCGGATCGCGCCACGCCACGAATTTTGCCCTCCGCGCGCGTGAACAGTGTGACCAGCAGATCCGCCTCTCGCAGCGGATAACTGCGCAGCACGATCGCTTCCGACTCTCTCAGGGCCATGGAAACTCGGGGCTAAAGGGTTGATTCTAGTGGAAGCCGCTCTCAGCCGTCAGCGGGTAAAGAAAGACTGCTCTGGATTGATTCCCCAGCTTCCACCTTCGATATACTTCTAAGATTGTGAAACGAATTGTTTGTGCCTTTCTCTGGATCCTGTTTGCGGCGGCTCTTGGCTTCGCCGACGAGACCTCGTTCAACCACGTCAAGATGCCCAACCAGAAGGGCAAGGACATCAAGGCCGTGCTGACCTTCAGCGACAGAGACAAGGCAATTGAAGTACGTCCTGCCAAAGGCGATCCTGCGACGATCCCCTATAGCAAGATCGATAAGTGCGCTTATGAATACTCGATCGGACTCATGGGCGAGAAGCAGTATTGGCTCGAGATTCACTATCACGAGCAGGACGCCCCAAAGGTTTTCGTTCTACTCATGGACAGCCGCAATTACCTGCGAATTCTGGATGCGCTGAAAGCACACACTGGGATTGACGCCGAAATTCTGGGAAATGCCAAGAAACGTTAGCGCTATTCGAGTCCCGCCGCTTCACCGGAAATAACAAGGCGCGCGTCCATCAGGACGCGCGCCTATGATCTCATCCATACCACCGGCTTAGGAGCCAAAAGCCACGTTACCGGCCGTAGTACTTGGCGTTGCGCTCGGTGAAGGCGTTCCATTTCTCCGGTAGGTCGTCGAGCGCGAAGATGGCCGAAACCGGGCACACCGGAACGCAGGCGCCGCAGTCAATACATTCCACCGGATCGATGTACAGCAACTCCTCGGTCGCGTACGCGGGCTCGTCTTTTTTGGGATGAATGCAATCCACCGGACACGCATCCACACATGCAGTGTCTTTGGTGCCAATGCACGGCTCAGCAATCACGTAGGCCATAAAGGTGTCAGTCTCCTGAGAGTCTCTGCTTCTATTTTACTACCGCGGCACTTTTGTGACCGGACATTCTAGCAAGAATCGATGCGGCTGGTACAGGGCTCTCCTCCACCACGCCGGACCGTTTCCAAGGCATCCCGATTCTGCGCAGTATTAACCGTCCGAGTACCCATGACCGAAGTAATTTGGTCGCCCGCCGCCAGGGGTGAGTTAATAGCGTCAGACGTGCGGTGCGACCTCCTCGTTGAAGGGCGCAATTCATGAACAAACTTAAGGTTGTCGTTTCCCTGATCACCAACGACAACGACTATCAGCTGGAACAGGCAGCCTCTGCCCAAGCCGCTGCGCTGCAACTCGGGGCCAACGTTCAGATTATCTATTCCGGCAACGATGCGGTGCAACAAACGCAGCAGATTCTCACTTTCATCCAGGACCCCTCGAAACGCCCCGATGCCATTCTGGCCGAACCCGTAGGCACCGGCATGGCCCAGATCGCCAAGGCGGCTGTGGGCGCAGGAATTGCCTGGGCAATCATCAACACTGACGTGGACTACATCACGGACCTGCGGCAACATGCCCTGGTTCCGGTGTTCTCCGTGGTATCAGACCATGAGGCCATCGGGAAGATCCAGGGGCAGCAGATTGGCGCCCTTCTCGGGGAGCAGGGTTGTGTGCTTTACATTGAGGGCCCTTCGGTCCGGGATGTGGCCAAGGTGCGAACGCGGGGAATGCTCTCCACCAAACCCCCGCAGGTGACGGTGAAGTCCCTCAAAGGCGACTGGACGCAGCACAGCGGTTATCAGGCAATGAAGTCGTGGTTGTCGCTGAGCACTTCGCGGCAGTTGCATATCGGCATGATCGCCGGCCAGAACGATGACATGGCCCTCGGGGCTCGCCGAGCTCTCGAAGAGTTAGGAAATTTGACCGAGCGCGATACCTGGCTCCAGCTCCCCATTACCGGATGCGACGGCCTTCCCCGCTCCGGCCAGGAATGGGTTCGCCAGAAGCGCTTGGCAGCGACGGTCATTTCGCCCCCGCTGGTGGGCGATGCCCTTCATCTGCTAGCTTCCGCCCTCACCGCCGGTTCGCAGCCGCCCGAACGTACGGTCGTGGCTCCGAGTTCCTTCCCGTCTCTGAAAGAGCTACAAAAGGCACGTGCCGGCGCAGCAAAGACCTCATAGCATTGATTCCAGCCGAGAAAAATCACATTCGTTCGAAGGTTGCTTCAGACCGCCGCTCCAGGTTGGATGCCCGGCTGCCTGGATAAGAAAACGGCTGGCCGCGAGACGCTGCCAGCCGTTTCTGACTTCTGACGTTCGGCTCGCTTACCGGTGTCCGCCACCGTGTCCACCGCCGTGGAATCCGCCTCCACCATGGAAGCCTCCACCACTGCGGACCGCGCCTCCTCCATGAAAGCCCGCGCCACCGCCATGAACTACGCCGCCCCGAGCATATCCTCGAGCGTAGCCGCGCCCGTAAGCGCCGACGTAGCCACGTCCATAACCCCAGCCTGGGCGCCCCCAACCGGCGCGACCCCAATATCCCGGCCGACCGTAGTATCCGCCATGTCCCCAGCCCCAGTGGTACCAGGGTCCGACGCCAATAAAGACTCCGCCCACAAACCACCGTGGGCCGTAGAAGCCGTACGGCGCACAAGCATAGGGATAATAAGAATAGTACCCGTACGGACATACCGGTGGACCACTCACATATCCCGGGCCGGCGTATGTCTGATCCGCATAGCCCTGATCAGGATAGGCTTGATTGGCTGAGCCTTGATTGGGCGGACCTTGATTAGCTTGGCCTTGATCGGGATACCCTCGATCAGCCTGTCCCTGGTCGTAGCCCTGATTGTTTCCTGCCGCAACTCCCGCATCAACCTGCGCTTGCGAGTACGCAAGCGGCAACATCAGCACTGCCACCAACGCCAAATATTTCATATAGCGCATATAGAACCCCCTAGGCTCCGGAGCTCCGACTTCTACTTAGCTCCTGACACCGTCTATGGTCCGGTCTCGGGCTGCCTGTCACCGCCAACCACTAACCAGAACCACTACCTATTTGAACGCGGAACGGAGTGAAAAGTTGCAGGGATCGGGGTGGTTGATTTCAGCCATCTTGGCTAAATTCAACCACTTACGGGCAACAGTGCTCTCCAAGATGAAGGCCCGGCTAGGGCCTGTAAATCCATGTTTGGGAGGTCGCTTCGGGATTGTTCGGATAGCCCCCAGCCAAGAGCACACTGCCGTCGCGGAGTTTAGTTTCCGACAGGAAATGCCACGGTGCGTCCATTTGCCCCGCCGCTAGCAGGAACTTCCCGCTGGCCGAGTCAAAGACTTCCACTCGCTTGCTTCCGCCGGCAATCAGCAGTTTCCCGGAGGGCAACTGTACAGCTTCGTCCGGAAGCTTGAAGCGGCTGTCGTTCATTGCCGCAGCAGCCGTGAACGTTGCCGTGCGTGGATCGTAAACCTCGGCGCTGTTCAGATTCCCATTCCACCCGCGCGAATCGGAGCCGCCGGCGATCAGCACTCTCCCGTCGCTCAGTAGCCCGGCGGTATGTTTGCAACGCGCTGTCCTCAGGCTGCCGGTTTCGGTAAAAGTACCATTTTTTGGATCATAAAGTTCTGCGCCGGACTCCACGCCGTCCGCATACCCCCCGGAGATGAGAACGTGCCCGTCCTGGAGCAGAGTGGCCGTGTGAGAGATGCGCGCGTGGTGCATCGATCCCGTGGCCTGGAACGAAAGCGTCTTAACATGGAAAATTTCCGCCGAAGCCAAGGGTTCGTTATCGCGTCGTTCACCTCCCGCGATCAGCACATCTCCATTAGCCAGCAGCGTGGCACTCGGCCGCCCGCGCGGACTCGTCATCTTCGCGATGACTGTAAACTTGCCCGTGGCCGGATCGTACAACTCTGCCGAGTCCGTACCTCCCATGCCCACCCATCCTCCGGCAATCAGCACCTTCCCCGACGGCAGCAGAACCGCTACTTGCCCGACTCGCCCAATGCTCATCTCACCCGTGGGCTGAAACTTGCCGGTCGCAGGGTCGAACAGTTCGGCAGACTTGTAGAAATCCTGATTGCGCCGCATGCCGCCGGCGATAAGGACCTTGCCATCAGGAAGCAGCGTCGCGGTATGTCCGGAGCGCGGTTCAAGCATCGGCGAAGCAGGAGTCAGCAAACCGGCGGTCCGCGCCAGTGATGCCGACGCATGAATAGAACTGGTTCGGAATGCGGCAGCAACAACAAGACCGAACACGACCGAAGCGACTACGAGAAGGCGCGAGTTCATGACGGTCCTCCTGAAGAAGTCAGACGCCCGAAAGGAGTCCCGGTGAGCACGGCGACTATGCGGAAATCAATTCTTTCTTCTCGCTCGGTTCGAATTCGACGATATATCCCGCCACGGCGCTGGCGGCAACGGTCAGCGGCGATGCCAGATACATCTGGCCCGGCCCGCTGCGTCCGGGGAAGTTGCGGTTCTGGGCGCTGATCACAACTTGGTCCGGCCGCGTGGAAACTCCCGGCCCCGCGTTGATGCAAGCCCCGCAGCTTGGCTCAATCACGTGTGCGCCGGATTTTTGGAATACGTCGAGGTATCCCTTACGCAGGCAATAGTCGCGGGTCTCTTGCGATCCGAACTGAATGTAGAACTCCACCGAATCGGCCACGTGCTTACCATGTTTGAGCGCGTCAGCGAGCACGGCGGCGTACATGTCCATGTCTTCATTCTTCCCTGCGGTGCAAGTGCCGCCGTAGGCGATCTCAACCGGGACGGGCGTATTCAGTTCGCGAACATACTTGCCATTGCCGGGATCCCCCGGCGTAGCCACCATCGGCGTAATGTCGGCTGCATCGAGTTCGATCACGTGTGCGTACTGCGCTCCGGGATCGCTGTACAGGCCTTCGATCATGGCCTCGGCTTTTGCCCGATCCATGCCGCGGCGCTCGACCAGGAAGTCCACGGCCTTCTTATCGGGCGCGACGATGCCGGTGAAGCCGCCAATCTCCGCCGCCATGTTCGTCATGGTGGCGCGCTCATCGACGCTCAGCTCTTCGATGGCCTCGCCCGCGTATTCCATGACTTTCGCAAGCGCTTTGCCGCTGCGCACGTAGTCGAGGCTCAAAATCTTCAGGATGAAATCTTTCGCGGTCACGTTGGGATGCTTCTTGCCCCGAACGACGATTCGCACCGACTCCGGCACCTTCACCCGAACGTCTTTCGTAATCCATGAATTGAATACGTCGGTCGTGCCGATACCGAAGGCCACGCAACCGATCGCACCCACGTGCGGCGTGTGCGAGTCGGAGCCTATGTTCAACTGCCCGGGCAGAGCATAGCTTTCGAGCACGATCGAGTGGCAGATGCCCTCGGATCCCTTGCGGTCCGTTAATTCGCCGTGCAGCCGGATGCCTTGCTTCTTAGCGAAATCCTGTTGCTTGAGTTTGAGTTGCGTCGCCAGGTCAAGCAGGCCTAGTTTCTTCTTCTCTTCGGAAATCACCTCGTCGAGAAACGTCAGGTGGTCGCGGAAAAACAGGATGCTCGAGGGATCGTTGACCTTGGCATCTTTACCGACGTACCGCTCGAAGAAAATCGCCGCCATGGGCGTGACGTATTCATGGCTGAAGCGCAGGTCGGCGCGCGCGAATCCGGTGTCTCCCGGCTTGACCGACGGTACCCCAACTTCGCCTTTCTCGTTGAGCATGTGCCGCGCGAAGATCTTCTCGGCCAGTGTCATCGGGGCAGGCGTGTAGCGGCGAACATTCCCCGCCATCTCCAATTTCATCTCGCGCTCGATCGGCGGCAAGAACACCTTCCCCTGCATCCGAGCGATATTGAACGGAAACAGCCCACCGTACTCAATTACCTGCCGCGTGATCTCGTCTTCCCCGGCGGTAAATTCGCTCAGCGCGATCTCTTCCCCGCTGCGGATGCGGTCGATCAGCGAAAAATTGGTCGACGTCAGTAGCCCCAGGTTCTGGCAATTCTGCTTGTAAATGCGCTCGATGTTCTCGGCAATCACCACCCGAATCCCCGCGCACATTTCGGCATACGGAGACTGCTCGCGGCTCGATCCTTTGCCACGCCGTTTCCCGCTAATCGCACAGACGAACCCGCCACGCTTCACATCGCCGCGTCCAATGGGCGTCGCGCTGCCGCACTTCAGCCCGAGGTACGGAATCTCGCCCAGCGTCTCGTCAAAATAGAAGCAGTAATGCGCCGGTGTAATCTCGTCGGTCGAGATGTCGTCGCGCAGTTTGGGATTGTTCTCTGGATTCTTGGTATCCCACGGCAAGTCCTCGCCCGCGAGTTGCCGTTGGATGAGTCCCGGATCTTCAGTGAGAAAAAGGATGCGTCCTTGCAGCCGGACCTTGTCCGGCCGCTTTTCGATCTTGCGTTCCAGTAGTGAATTGATCACGGTAGACCTGGGCTGTTTTTGAATTGGCCACCGCCCGGAGCGGAGCGGGCCGGCGTCCCCACTGATTTATTGTAACTCGGGTAAGCGCTATGATGCCGCGGCGGCAGCGCCTCTCTACCCTTTGTATGCGCTGGGCTCAGGCAAGGGAGCCAGTCCTCGTCCTGCAAAGATTTCCGCGAATTCGTGCAGCAACGCCTCGTGCACCAGTCCATTGGACGCCAGTGTCTCGCGGCTGTCGATTTCAAATGGGGATCCGTCAAAGCGGCTGACTCTGCCGCCGGCCTCTTCTACGATTAGTGTCCCCGCGGCCGTATCCCACGGATTGAGATTGAATTCCCAGAAACCGTCGAAGCGCCCGCTGGCCACATTGCACAAGTCAAGTGCCGCAGATCCCGCCCTCCGCACGCCGTGCGTCCGCAGCGTGATCTGGTGGTAAAAGTGAATGTTCGGATTCTTGTGCCGCTTGTGGCTGGGAAATCCCGTCGCCACCAGGCATTCCTTCAACTGCGTGGCCTTCGAAACATGGATCGGCTTGCCATTCAGATGCGCGCCTCTGCCCTGCTCGGCCGTGAATAATTCGTCGCGCGTCGGATCGTAAACGACCGCGGCAATGCGGCGACCCTGACCATCGACTCGATGCTCCAGCCCCATCGACACGCAAAACACCGGGTATCCGTGCGCGAAATTCGTCGTGCCATCCAGCGGATCGACGTACCAGCGGTATTCGCTGCCCTGATCGTTGAGTCCCTGCTCTTCGCCCAGCACATCATGGGAGGGAAACTGCTGAGCAATGCGCTCCCGGATCAGCACCTCCGAGGCGCGGTCCGCCGCCGTCACCAGATCGGCGTCCCCCTTGTACTCGATCTTCAACCCTTGATGGAAATACGGCAGCAGCAGCGCTCCGGCCTCGCGAGCGATGGCCGACATGGCGGGGAGGTAACTTTCGGGATTGCGGTCAGTCGATGACATGGATTAAAAGGCTTCCGGTTTCAGCCAGCCGGCTTTCGAACTTCTTGAGGCAGATCTGGATAGCAAAAACAATTACTGCGAATCTCGATGTCAGGCAGTTCGCGGAAGCCGAAAGCCAAGAGCCGGAAGCCTGTTTCACTTCTTCTTTCCGCCATCTTCCGCGATATACATGATCTCGTGCTTGAAGATGAACAGATTGGGCGCGCCCTCGCGGGTCAGCCGCACCATATTCTTGTCGTAATACTCGATCCATCCATGAAAAATCTGGCCGTCCAGAAGCTTGACCGAGACCGGCTTCTGCTTCTCGCCCAGCGCTTTGAGAAAAGCGGCCTCTTCAAACGTATCTTCGGGAGGAGGCGTTCGGCTGCGCTTGGCGGCGTTGGGATTCCCTTGGGACGTGCGGAAAGGCATGCACGCATTGTACACAATGCGCGGCGCACCACGGCCCGCGACGGGCCGAAACCCGGACCCAAATCCGGAGTAAAATGCCTTGAAATCCAAGCTCTTCCGGCAGGAGGCGCACCGTGAAGAAATCTACTTTGCTCTCACTCCCTGTAATACTCGCGCTGGCGGCGACCTCGGCTATGCCACAGAGCAACGCACACCATTTTCCGACGCCCCCTGAGTCTATGGATCCCCAGCCCACGGATAAATCATCGGACACTCCCTCGCGCCGCCTCGATCTCGCGCAACTGCAACGGGACGCCGACGATCTGGCGCGCACCGCGCAAACCATCCCGACCGATGTTGCCAGCGTCCGCAAAGGCATGCTGCCCAAAGACGTGATCGACAAGCTCAAGCAGATCGAAAAGCTGTCGAAACGCCTGCGCACGGAGCTAAATCCCTGAATGCGCCGCCGCAAGAAGCCACCAGCCTTCCGGCTGGTGGCTCCATCGTTTCCTCTTTTCTCTTCTAGAACGTCAAGCGCAGTCCGAACTCCATCGCCCGAGGCGAACCGAGTCCGAATACGCCCGTACCGTTGCCTACCCGGAAGATGTCACTCTGAGGGCCGGTCTGCCCAGGTTGAATGTGCGTGCTGGTGCTGTTAATCGAGCTACCTGTAACATCCAACCAGCCGTTCATCGCGCCCGGCGGCAGGTTGAAGTTCGAGAAGTTGAAGATGTTGAAGATGCCCAAGCTGGGTTCAAGCTTGATGCGCTCGATGAAGGTGTGGCTCCAACTCAGGCGGAAGTCGAAGGCCCGCACCCACGGAAACATGAGTTGGTCCGAAGGGGCAGTGGTCAGCGTTGGAGCCACGCCCCCGAGTTCCGCAAGTTGCGATGCCGTGAACAGCCCGTTGCTGACCAGAACCGCTCCAGCCGGCGTTGGCTGTCCGGCAAAAGTAGAGTTGTAACGGCTGATGGCAGTGTTCAAGCCAGCCAGGCCGAAGTCGCGCTGGAACGAGCCATTCGTCGTTCCCGGCATGGGTTGGCTGATAAATCCGCTGCCGCTGAAATCCGTCTGGAAAATCTGCCCTGAGGATCCGGTGCTGCCCACGATGGTGGGGCTGGAAAGCGGGCTGTAGAAGTGCCCGATGACGCCGAACCGGAACCCGTATGGCATCTCGAAGCTTCCCCCAAACGAGATCTGGTGGGTACGATCCAGCAGAGACGGCCCCATAAACTTCAGAGGGTTATCGTTGTCGGCCGCTTGCAGGACGAAGTCCTGGTCGTTGGCCCCCACTGGATTCGACGGAGGAGTGTTTCCGGCGAACGCGAGCGGGTTCTCGAAGCGTGAGAGCGAGTACGAAATCTGGAAATTCGCAGACTCCACATAGCGCATCGGGTTCGATTTGTTGTCCACAAACTTCATTTGCAGTCCGTTGTAAACCGACCGGCTGATCGGCTCCAGGAACAGCATCTGGCCGTATAGCGGGTTAATGCCGCCAAAGGCGCATCCCGGAGTCGGGCATGTATGCCCGTGATCGTTTGGAGTACCCAAGCCATTGCCGGCATAATCGCCAATGCCGGCTCCGGCCGTAATCGCGCAGTCGATTGAGGCGGAATCAGTACCCGTACCGCACCCGAAACTCTGGTTCGTGGCAGAAATCGCATTCAGCGCACCTGTTCTGTAGAAATACTTCGTCGAACCGGCGTGGTTGATGTCAACGCCCAGCAAACCGTGGGTCTCGACGTTGCGCACGTAATCGGCGCTGATCATCATGCCGTGCCTGATTTCGCGTTGGAATCCAACGTTCATCTGAAGAGATCTCGGCGAACGGTAGTTGGGAGCAAACAGGCCGATAGCGGGATTGAAGCCGCCTGCGAGCTGCGAACCAATAAACGCAGGATTTGGATTGGTCAAACTGAACGGTGTGTCGGCCTGATATGTCGCCTGAAAGGCGGCCAATGCCTGAGCAGACTGACCAATCGTCTCGGCACAATAGTTCTTGCCTGTGCTGGGATCGGTTCCCACCGAGATGGATTGTGTGGGCGACACCGGAATCGATTGCGGGTTACCTCCGTTGCAGGCCAACGGGGTCTGCAGAAACGCACCGTTCTGAAGCCGCAGAGGCCGGTCAAACAGAACGTTGTTGAAGATCACATTCTCGTAGTAAAGACCTGCGCCCGCACGGACGACCGTTTTGCCGTTGCTGTACGGATCCCACGCGATTCCCAACTGCGGAGCAAAGTTGAGGTTGGGTTGTCGTACCCGGTTTCCGTAGCCGGGAAACGCCGCGTTCAACTCTGGAATGGCCGGCAAGTCGCTGTCTGTCCGACCTGTGTCACGCTCCCAGCGCAAGCCAGGAGAAATCGTGAGATTGTGTCGAATCTTCCACGTGTCGCCTATGTAAAACGACAAGCGGTTGTCAGGCCCCAATCCGCCAGCCGGGTAACCCAGAGCTGCCTGTGTTGTGGAATATCCTTGTCCGTTGCCAACCTGCACAACCCCGCTACCCACGGGCGCGTTCAATGGATTCGGATCTAGAATATTCGTATTTGGAATAACACCAGCGCTGGTAAACACCTGCGGAGCGATGCCAAAGAAACTGGCGAACCCTCCACCCTGGATGTGGTTATAGCCGAAGCCAAAACGCAGGATGTGTTTTCCAATGATCGTGCTGCCGTCATATTTGATCTGGTGATCGCTTTGCGGAGTCGCCTGCGGAGCGAGCAAGTTTGGCCCCACCGTAAACGTTCCAATGTTGATCGCCACCGGATAGTCCGCGAACGGCAGCGCGCTCCCGCGCACTGCATCAAGAATCCGGTTCTGAAACTTCAAGTACGAGAAGCGTACGGTGTGGGTAATGCCGCCAGTGTTGAAGTCGATGCCAGCGACATCGTTCCTCGTGTAATCGAGGTTGTTATAAACCTGGAAGCTCGAGGGAAAAAACGTGGCGTAGACCGAATTCTTGAAATAGTTGAATCGTCCAAACAGACGCGCCGTCTTCGACAGGTTATAGTCGACGCGCGCTTGCAGTTCGTCTTCATGGAACGGGGCGCTAAACGTGCCTGAGTATTGATCGTACGGCGCACCCTCCGGGACTGGCGCCGCCAGATGCTGCAGAGTCCGTTCGCCATCGAGGAAGAAGAACAACTTGTCCTTGAGAATTGGGCCCCCTACGTTGCCGCCTTCCTGATTCCGCTGATATGGAGTGTTGATGAATGAATTCGTTGCTGTATCCCAAGGTTGCAGCAGCTTGGCTCCGCCTACCGTGCTGTCGCGGAACAATCCGAAGGCTTCTCCGTGGAAGGTATTCGTTCCTGACTTGGTCGTTACGTTGACCGCACCCGATGAGGTCAAGTCGTTGGAGAGATCCAGAGTGGACTGGGCCAACGCGAACTCCTGAATTCCGCTGGCTGGGATGTCTTCGGTCGTCGTACCGACAGTCTCGTCGCTGACGTCGATTCCGTCGACGCTGATGCGCGCCGTGCGGCCAAACCGGCCACCGAACGATATGGAGGAATAGCCCACCTTGGTGGGATCAAAATTCTCACCGTCTTGAATCTGGACCCCCGGCTCAAGTTGCGCGAGATCGAGGAAGTTGCGGCCGTTAACCGGAAGATTCTCAATCTGCCCCGCGGTCAAAACCCCCTGCACGGTCGCTTGCTCGGTATTCACCTGAATATCGCTGGCCTGCACGTCAATGACAGTGCTTTCCTGCCCAATCTCAAGTTTGACACTCCCGCTTGCCGTGTTATCGACCTTTACGTCAAGCAAGAGCTGCGCCGTCTTGAAGCCTTTGGCCTCGATGCGCACGGTATACGGGCCCGGAATGAGAGAACCGGAGGAATAGTTTCCCTGGCCATTTGTCGTGAGCTTAATCGTCTGCCCCGTGGACCCAACTAACGTGACCTTGGCGCCAGCAACCACTGCTCCGGTAGCATCATTCACCGTTCCGGCGATACTGCCGGTCGCGACTGTCGTCTGGGCAAACGCCCCAGATGTGAGCAGTAGAAGCGTGGTCACTAGAACGAGCAACAAATTGAATTGTGTAGCAAACCGCCTGGGGGCATTGAGGCTCATCGTCTTCAACCATCCTTTTCGGAATGTTCGCAGAATCTTCGTTTGTGTTGCGACGTACACGTCCACTGTTCGGCGGGGACGGAATGACGCGCAGGTTACTGAATCGATTCATTTCAATGATTTGCACTGTTCGCATCAGTCTCAATGCCAAGGAAAACAACGGCAAACACCTCGGCGCATTCCAATTAGTGTAGCCCTGTTCTGTGAAACAGAAGTCGCCCCTACTCTGGCGTTTACAGATAGTACAAATAGTGGTACCCAGGCTGTTCCTGCACCGTTGTTGGGCGCGACGTGATGTGGCTACGCACCAAAGCCTGGTCAGGGCGCGGACTTCACTGAATAATATCCTGCTCGATGACGGACTCGATAAGCCGCGGCATCGGGCACACCGCTCACCTTTACTTCGATCCGGCGGAACTCCGCAAACGACGCGCGCTGCGACGGATAGTACGCCAGCAGATACTGCGTGCGCAGTTCGTCACTGATTTTGCGGAACGCGTCGTCCAGTTGTGCCGCAGAGGTCGCGTAGTAGTACTTCCCGCCCGTATCGTCTGAGAGCTGCATCAACGCGTGCTCGCCTCCGATTTCGCGACCCGCGCTGTTCTCGATGGGAACAATGATGATGGAATAGATCAGGGCCTCGGCCTCTTGCGCGGCGCGCAGAGCCTCCTTGTATTCTACCGTGCTATCCACGTCTTCCCCGTCCGTCACCATGACCAGAACTTTGCGCCCTTTGCGCTTGTCCAGAGACCGCGAGGCAACGTAAACCGCGTCATATACCGCTGTGGACGCCCCCAGCCGAACGTGGTCAATGCTTTGGTCGATGCGCCTGAGGTCCGCGGTATATCCCTGCGTGGCTTCGCGTACAACCTCGCTAAAACTGTATACCGACATGGCGTCGATCGGGCGGACAATGGCATGCGCGAAACGCTTGGCGGACGCTTGCTCGAGCGGTAGATCGTGACGCGTGCTCAGGCTGGTGTCGATGGCCAGTGCGATCGAAATCGGCTGCGCAGACTCCTTGTCAAACACAGAAATCTTCTGTTCCCGCTCGTCCTCCTTGAGGATGAAATTTTCCTTCGTAAGCCCCCCGATCGGAGCACCGTGCTCGTCCGTCACGGTCACGTATACGTTGACCAGGTTTACGTCGACTCGAAGCGTAGTCGTCGGTTCGGACTGCGGTTCCTGCTTCGCCGGTTTCTGTTGGTTCTGATTCTGCTGCACGGGCGTCTGCGCCCACAGGCAGGCGGAGACGACGAGCATGCCGATCAGGAGCAGACTCTTGGCGGATTTTCTCATTGAGTAGTTGAATTATAACTTCGCCAGCGCGAGCGCAGCGGACCCGGCCGCTCAGTTAGATGCGGGTCGCGGTGCGGAGCTGCCTCAGGTCCCGGAATTCGCTCGTGGAATTTCCGCCGGGAATGGCTCTCCATCGGCCCAGACCGCTCCATCTTCGAAATGCTCCTTCTTCCAGATGGGCACGGTGCGCTTGAGGGTATCGATCAGCCACCGGCAAGCATCAAATGCGGCAGCTCGATGAGCGGATGCCACCGCGATCAGCACGCTCGTCTCCCCAATCTGCAGCCGCCCCAGCCGGTGAACGATCGCCACATCACGAATCTGAAACTGTTGCAGAGCCTCGCTGGCCAGAGACTCCATCTGCTGCAATGCCATCTCTTCGTAGGCTTCGTAATCGAGGAAGAGCGTCCTGCGGCCGCGGGTCTGGTTGCGGACCACTCCTTCAAACACCAGCGCCGCACCATCCTCCCCGCGCTTGAGAGCACCCACCACGCGTTGCGAGTCGATCACCTCGCGAACCATCGTGGCGCAGCCCTTGCGCACAGCTGGCTCCGGCGCGCCGCCGCTCACTGGAGGCAGCAGCGCCACTTCATCGTCGGCCTGCAATCGGGTATCGGGTCCGGCGTATTGTTGATTTACCGCCAGGGCGAGCGACGGCAGGGATTGCTTCAGGGTTGGAATGAGCGATTCATACTGTGCCAGCAGATCGCGGACCGAAGCCCCATCGGGCAATTCCATCTCGTCGGCCGGCTTCCCCGCCATATCCTTCAACATCCCGAAGAAGAGCACTCGCACTCGCATCGCCGTTCAGTGTATCGCGAGTGTGCACAAGATTAAGAGATAAGAAAAGGCCAGCCTCGGGAGAGGCTGGCCTCTGAGCACTTCAGAAACCATTAACCTTGCGTCAGCACCTTGTCATGAACTGGCTCCGGTTCCTTCACCGGCGCCGTCGGATTGTAATCCTGTTTGGGATCCTTCGGGGTCGTCGAAAGTATCTTCGCCGCCGGGCCCTCCGCGACCTGAGGCAGCGAAAACCGCAGAGCTTCATCGATCGTTTTCACGTAGTGAACCGTGAAGTTCTCCAGTTGCTCTGGCGTCAGATCCTCCTCCACGTTCATCTTATTCTCCGCGGGGAGAATCACGTCCGTGACTCCGGCGCGTTTTGCGGCGAGCACTTTCTCTTTAATCCCGCCGACCGGAAGCACATTCCCGCTCAGCGTGATCTCGCCGGTCATTGCCATCAGCGGCGTGATGCGCCGTTTGGTCAGCAGCGACACCAGGGCGGTGGCCATGGTTACCCCGGCCGAAGGCCCATCCTTCGGAATCGCGCCCGCCGGCACGTGAATGTGTATGTCGTGGTTGGCGAAGAAATCCTCCGCAACCCCCAGACGGTCCGCATTCGACCGCACCCACGTCAACGCTGCTTGCATCGACTCCTGCATGACCTGGCCAATCTGCCCGGTCATGGTGAATCCGCCTTTGCCCTTCATCGCATTGGCTTCGACGAACAGCACGTCGCCGCCTGACGGAGTCCACGCCAGGCCCACGGCCACACCGGGCCGCTCGGTCCTCTCAGCGATTTCTCCCTCGCTGCGAATCTTGATGCCGCCCAGAAATTCCTGAACGACTTCCTTGGTCACGATCAATTTCTCAGTCTTACCTTCGGCCAAGCGTCGTGCCTGCTTCCGGCAGATCGTACCAATCGTCCGCTCCAGGCTGCGCACGCCCGCTTCCCGCGTGTAGTGCCGGATGGTGTAACGCACCGACTCCTCGGGAAACTCGATCTGCTCTCCCGTAATTCCGTTCTCCTCAATCTGGCGTGGAATCAGATACCGGAACGCGATGTGAACCTTTTCTTCCTCGCTGTAGCCCTGCAGTTCGATGATCTCCATGCGATCTCTTAACGGCTCCGCAATCGGATCGAGCATATTCGCCGTCGTAATGAACAGGACCTTCGACAAGTCGAATGTCACGTCAAGATAGTTGTCACGGAACGTCGAGTTCTGCTCGGGATCGAGCGCCTCCAGCAGCGCCGAAGCCGGATCGCCGCGGAAGTCGCGCCCTACCTTGTCGATTTCATCGAGCATGAAGACAGGATCCTTTGTCTCCGCCCGCCGAATGCCCTGAATAATCTGTCCCGGTAGCGCCCCAATGTAAGTGCGACGATGCCCGCGGATTTCCGCCTCATCGTGCACGCCACCGAGCGAAAGCCTCACAAACTTGCGGCCCAAGGCGCGCGCAATCGACTTGCCCAGCGAAGTCTTGCCCACACCAGGAGGCCCAACAAAGCACAGAATCGGCCCCTTCATGTTCGGCTTCAATCGGCGGACAGAGAGATAGTCCAGGATGCGATCTTTCACTTTTTCCAGATCGTAGTGATCCGTATCGAGAATCTCTTTCGCCTTCGGAATCTCGATTTCCTGACCCGAAGTCTTTGCCCACGGCAACACGGCAAGCCATTCAATGTAGTTGCGCGTCAGCGAATAGTCGGCGGCCATCGGCGACATGCGCGAGAGCCGGCCCAATTCCTTTAGCGCTTCTTTCTTAACCTCGTCGGGCATGCCTGCTTCTTCGATTTTCTTTTTCAGATCTTCGACGTCGCGCTGTCCCTCATCCTGCTCTCCCAGTTCCTTCTGGATCGCCTTCATCTGCTCGCGCAGGTAATACTCGCGCTGTGTCTGCTGCACCCGGTCCTGCACTTCGCTTTGAATCTTGTTGCGCAGTTGCTGCACTTCCAGTTCCTTGGCGAGGTGCTGGTTGATTTTCTCGAGGCGCACGTGGATGTCGAGCGTTTCCAGCGTGTCCTGCTTGTCGGGCGTCGATAGCGACGGCAGCGACGATGCGATGAAGTCCACCAGGCGGCCGGGCTCATCAATGTTCATGGCCACCGTCGAAAGTTCATCCGACAGCGTCGGCGAACCGGCGACAATCTGCTGGAACAGCGTCAGCACATTGCGCTGCAGAGCTTCGATCTCCGACGTCGCAGCCGGCGTACTTCCCTCGGGCAACGTGGAGTAGTACGCGCTCATGAACGGCGTTAACTGCGTGAACTCGCCCAGTTTTACCCGCTCCAGCCCCTCGGCAAACACAAACAGGCTCTGGTTGGGCATCTTGACGACCTTGTGGACCACGGCGGACGTTCCGACCGTATAAAGATCGGTGGGCTGCGGGGAATCGACGCGCGCCTCGCGCTGTGCCACCACAATAATGGTCTTGTCTTCCCCGAGTGAATTAATCAGCTGAACGGAACTCTCCCGGCCTACCGTCAGGGGCAAAACGGCGTGTGGAAACAACACCGTGTCCCGTACCGGAAGCACCGGCAGGGCCTTTTGATCGTTTATTTCCTTATTCTTAGGAGTGCGTTCGACGGCCGACTGCTGGCTCATATGTCTCCTTGAGTGTAACTCGCTCAAGTTTAGATGATACTCCTCCGGGAAAGGTTTCAGGAGTCCCGGAAGGACTTCCGCAAGATGTTGAATTCTATTCCCTTATTCTGTCCGAAGAATGTGCCTAAGGTGCAGAGGCTAACGCGGAGGATACGCGCTTGCAAGACATAAATTGCAGGAACGGGAAGGGGGCATCGGCGCACGCAGGACGAGCACCAACAACTGGTCTGCGAGCGGCGGGCCCTACTCGATGTCGCTCACCCGTCCGCTCGCAGCCGAATCCGTGTTGTGGTCCAAGCCTTAGAAAACGTGCTTGGAAGTGTCGCCGCGAAATACTAGTTCCTGGAGAATCCGTACATTAGTGGCGTCGACTTTGTAAATCTCTTCGTTGTGGTCTGCCTTCTTCGTCAACGGAACCAGCGTGCATTTCACTTTGACTTCGTCTTTACCCAGCTTGCTCTTGAACACCATGATGTGCTCGTCCTGTTGCATCTCGTGGCGTACAACATAATCTCCCGCTGGTAACACCACTGTTCCGATACGGACCGGCGAAAGGAACGTGACGTTGTTCACATCGTGAATTCCCATACTGTTCTTTGATCCAGCCATGGCCATCGCGCCCAGCGTCACTACGCATAGGAATACACCAACAACCTTCAATGCACTCATACACTCTCCATAAATGCAGATTTCCGTCGTAAACCAAAGGGGACGGTTTACTCCGGGAACAAGTTTAGGAGGTTACGGCGAACTGCAATGTGCGCCGTGTCACAAAACGGTGTGACACGAGACTGTCGCTGTTCATTTCGGCCCTAGGGCCTGCGATTGAAGTGTCGCGAGGAAAATTGCGCCGGAGCGGAAGAATTCTCGCCTGCGTCGCTCCTCCCTTCGTCTTCAACACTCAATCGGAAGTTCAGTGCCCTTGACGACAGGGTCCGCCGAATTCACGCGGTGGGATAGATCCCTAAGACTTTTACGAACTCAGCCACCTCACCCAGATGGCGCAACGCGTTGCGCGCCGGTTCGTCGTCGCCTCGCAGGAAGTCCACGTAGAACACATACTCCCACGGCCGCCCACGCATCGGCCGCGACTCGATCTTGCTCAAGCTAATATCCCGCAGCGCAAATACGCTGAGCGACTTGAAGAGCGCTCCCGGCGTGTTCTTGACCTGAAACACGATCGAGGTCTTGTTCGCCCCGCGAGGAATCAGCCGCTGATAGTCGACGGTTCCCTTCTTCTTTCCCGCGCCGCGTCCAACCTTCCGGATCAAAAAGAAGCGCGTGAAGTTCCGCTTGTCATCTTCAATGCTCGACTGAAGTATCTTCGCGGAGTATTCCCTCGCAGCCTGCTTGCCAGCGATTCCCGCCGCAT
The DNA here is from genome assembly GCA_963709025.1 of uncultured Acidobacteriaceae bacterium. Classification (GTDB taxonomy): domain Bacteria; phylum Acidobacteriota; class Terriglobia; order Terriglobales; family Acidobacteriaceae; genus Sulfotelmatobacter. Next base: position 390,966 of record CAVPVE010000025.1, on the reverse strand, counting down.
CTTTCAACTGGTTCGCAATCACGTGCTTCACGCTGCCCGCAGTGTCATAAAACGGCACCGGCTCGATTTTCGGATGCCGCCGGAAAAAGTCGCGACACTGATCGAGCGCCACCGGATGCGACATCACCTTCCGCAGGGCTCCTAACTGCACGCCCGGGCTAGCAATCACGTTGTGCACGATGCGCAGCAGGTACTCTGCTTGAATGAAGACATCGCGTGTCAGCATCAGATCGGCATGCTCCGCCACGGTCCCGGCCAGCGTGTTCTCGATCGGGATAACCGCGGCTTCCACGCTCTCGCGCTGCACTCGATCGAACACCTCCGCCGATCTCGAGCACGGCACCACCGTACAACTCGGCAGCATCCGCTCCGCCGCCTCGTGACTGAACGACCCGAGTTCCCCTTGAATGGCAATTTTCATACTTTTCTTCATGGCATCCCGAACTGGAAAGCAGCGGTACGTGCAAATATTCTCTTCGAGAAACTTGCTTTTAGCGGGTCAGCCAATGGGCAAAGGCCGACCACCAAGCAGTCCCGGCAAGAGCCAGGCGCGCTGGCTGCGACAACACAATGAGCAGCCCTCCCCATATGTACGCCGGATGGACCCGCTTGCGGCTGATCCAGTCATAGACGATGCATGCCATCAATGCCAGGTCCGCCAGTCCCCACACCACCAAGGGACCACCCTGCCGGATAAAGGCAAAAGGCAGCCGTCCCGTGGCGGGAGCCAGAATGGCGATGGTGGCGCACAGCATCAGTCGCTTGTGGATATCCGGCTTGCGACGGAACAGAAGGGCGGCTACCACCAGAATGGCGAAATTGAGCAGATCACTAAGCGGAATGATGAGAAACACCAAGGCAGGAATGCCCAGTGGTGCAGCCCCGCGGCGTGCTCCGTGAATTGCCGTCAGATAGCCCACCACGATCATCGCAGCAGCCAGCGCTCCCCCGAAGACGCCCAACCGCCGGTGGATATCGGTCCGCCCTGCCACTACCAGCGTCGTCTGTGTGCACAGCAACACAAGCCAGGCCGTAAACACAAGCCCGTGCAGGTGCAGTAGAAATGGAAGGGATTCCGCAGTGTAGAAACTTCTGAGATAGTAGGTCCGCGCAAATCCGAAAAAGACGATGGCGGAGACAGCCACGGCCATCCCCACATAGAATTTCCCCGACGACCCTCGTCTCGCGAGTAAGGTCTGGGTTGCCATGAACGATCCCCCGAGAAAGCAGCGACATTGTAACGTCAGGCGCGTCGAGTCAGAAAATAAATATGCCGAGGACCTTCAGCTTCGGGCCGCCAATCCCTTTTTCAGCACCAGCGCGTCCACCCCATTCGAATAGTAGCGCGGCCAAGTCCGAACCACGCTGTATCCGTGTCTCTTGTAGAACGCCAGGGCCGCAAGGTTGTCGACTGCTGTTTCCAGGCCCACGGCGCTGGAACCGCCCGCGAGCAATCGATCTTCCGCCGTCCGCAGCAGCTGCGACCCCACTCCGGAGCGGCGCGCCTCCTCCATCACATCAATCGTGATCACGTGCCCGGTAGCTGCCTGATGAGCCACGATGAACCCCGCCAACATGCCCGTGTCAGCATCAGTTGCTACCAGCGTGAATGCTCCCCGGTGACGCACATACTCCTTGAGTTCTCGCTTCGAATACGCGATTCCCGGCGGAAAGCACTCCTGATCCATGCGCCAGAGCGCATCGAAATCTTCTGGCTTGAAATCACGAAGGACGAAGGCCACGGCGCCATTGTAGCGGGAGCAATCGGCGGCAATTGCAAAAACCCCAGCCCGGAAAACGCTGTTTTCCACAGCCCGGTCCGCCCTGCCCCCAAAAAATCGTTATTGGGGTCCAATGTCCACTTGCCCCGACCGCAACCTCGGACGTACCATCGGCATCAGAGGACTGTGGGAAGACGTGGTGGGACGCCTTCTACTCATTGACGTCGTTGGCGCGGTGGTGGCTTTGGGAGTGTGGTACCTCCTGTTTACTGCCTACAACCGTCGCAAAGGGACCGAAGCGCTGCGCTGGGTGGAATCAGCCTGCGCCGGTAAAGGACGGATCCTCGACTCGCACTGGCTCAACAGCTTCCGCCTCCATGCCCGCCTGCAGTTCCCATCCCGCGGCTTTGAAAACGCCAACGTCACCATGAAGTTCCGTCCCCGCGCCCTGCCCGTCCAATGGCTGCTGAGCTACTACCATAAGCAAAAAGAGACGCTTACCTTCGAGGCCGACCTTGGCGGCTCGCCCAGCTTCCATCTTGAAGTTGTGCGCCACCGCTGGTGCGCTCACACCCGCGGCGTCACTGCCCGTCGTCGCGACGATCGCGAGTGGGACGTCTACGAACCCGGCCCGGTAATCCTCACCACCCGCACCCACTGGAAGCAGGATTCCGCTCCCGAACTCAACACGTTGATGACCGCCCGCCAGCAGAACGTGATGCAAGTCCGCTTCCGTCCCGACTCTCCGCAGTTCTCGGCGACAATCGAGCTCAACGCACTCTACGACCCGCACACCGCGACGGACTTCCTCACCACTCTACGCGAACTGGCCGCGGGGGCATCCACGCCCCGCCAGTAATTTCGACGGGCGCCCCGTTTCTCGCGTTCTTTGGGAGAAGTGGGACCATAATTCTCGCCCCATCCATCCGCGCGAACCACTGGTCACATACCGTCCGGGCGCATTATGCAGTAAACTTCGCGCATGCCGACTGGTCGCCAAGGATCGATCCACCTCTTTCGTTTCTCCGGAATTGACGTGTTTTTGCATTGGTCCTGGTTTCTGGTGGCGGCGTACGAAATCCAACTCAGAAAGGGCAGCTATTCCTCCGTCACCTGGAATGTGATCGAATATCTCGCGCTATTTCTGATCGTACTGACCCACGAATTCGGTCACTCTCTGGCGTGTCGCCAGGTTGGTGGCAGAGCGGATCGAATCGTATTGTGGCCGCTCGGCGGCGTAGCCTATGTGGATCCTCCGCCTCGACCCGGCGCAACCTTGTGGAGCATCGCCGCGGGCCCACTCGTGAACGTGGTGCTGTTTCCGATACTGCTCGTGATCTTCACGCTCGGCCGGTCTGCGGGATGGGCCGAAACCACACCCGATCTCTATCGGTTCGTCCGGTCGGTCCTATACATTGACGCTGGCCTACTGATCTTCAATATTCTGCCCATCTATCCTCTGGATGGCGGCCAGATCCTTCGCTCCCTGCTCTGGTTTGTTCTGGGACGAGCCCGTAGTTTGATGGTTGCCACAATCTTAGGCTTGATCGGGGTGGCAGGATTCATTGGTCTCGCCATCTGGGCGCAGTCTGTCTGGTACGGTGCAATCGCAGCCTTTATGCTGATGAACTGCTGGAGCGGCCTGCAACATGCGCGCGCCCTGTTGCGCCTGGCAAAGCTACCGCGCCGCGATGGCTTCGCCTGCCCAACCTGCCAGACGGCTCCGCCAGTGGGAGAATACTGGACGTGCGGAAAGTGCGGCCAACCCTTCGACATGTTCCAAACCCACGGAGTGTGTCCCCAGTGCTCGACCCAGTACGCCCAGACAAAGTGCATGGACTGCGGCCGACTCCATCCCATGAATGATTGGATGGTCGGCTCGTTCGCAGCCTCAAGATCTTGACCCGTCGCTCCCTTGCGATTCCGCCTCCCGTCACCCAGAATCTACGAGTTCGGCATTGCGCAACCTTCGTGATCCTTCGTGTCCTTCGTGGTTTGCGCCTTTTCTTCATCAACGATCGGACCAATCCGCCCCGCAGGCTCCCGAATAAATCTCTTTTATGCCGTGCATCAGCTTTTTCGATTGGCGGCCACCGGACCCACGCGCTATCCTTCCGTGTTCCGAGTCAATGTGTTGAAACCAGCCATTTCAACTCCCTTGTTCCCGTAATGTTGGTTTTGCTCAAATCTTAAGTTTCTACGCGAAGGAGACTGAAGGACATCCATGCCCACTGAACTGCGCAATTTCCTGGCACTCTCATACGACGAACTCGAGGAACTCAACCTTAAGGCGAAGGAGCAGCGCAGGAACCGCGTCGCATCGCACAAAGTCCAGGAGGACCGCCTCAAGTACTTGACCGACGAGAAGCGGATCAAGGCCGTGACCGTGCTCTTCAGCGATCTCGAAGGCCGGTTGCATATGCTCGACTACGACAAGAAGTTCCTGCTCAAGAGTTACGACAACCTGACCTTCGACGGCTCCTCGATCCGCGGCTTTACCGCGCAGCGCGAGAGCGACCTGCGCCTCGGCATCGATTGGGGCGCGTTCTACTGGGCTCCGTCCGACGTCTTCGGATCCGGCAAGGTGCTGGTATTCGGCGAGGTCATCGACAAGGGCGGCACATCCTATTCCGGCGACATTCGCGGCGTGCTCAAGGGATACGCCGACGAACTCCACAAGAAAAAAGGCTACACGCTCAACGCGGCGAACGAAATTGAAGGGTTCCTGTTCAAAGGCCCCGACGCCGAGCGGCACTATCACGAAGTCGGCGGCAAGTTCGAATACGTCAACACCGGCGGCTACTATCACTCCCTGCCCGGCGACCCGCTCCGCACCTTCATCGATACAACCGCCGAAGTGCAGCGCGCGATGGGCTTCCAGAACGAGAAGGACCACCCGGAAGTCGCGCCATCGCAGTTTGAAATCAACTATGGCTATGGCGAAGTCGTAGCCGCCGCCGACCAGATCCAACTCTACAAACTGATCTGCCGCCAGGTCGCGACGCACATGGGGCTGACGGCGTCCTTCCTGCCCAAGCCGGTCGTTGGCGTCAACGGCAGCGGCATGCATACCAACGTTTCCATCAGCGAAAACGGCAAGAACCTCTTCTGGGACGCCAAAGGCGAAGAGAAGCTCAGCAAGATGGGCTGGGCCTTCGTCGACCGCATCCTGACCCACGGAAACGACATTTGCCTGCTGCTGAATCCCAGCGTAAATGCCTATCGCCGCCTCGATCCCCACTTCGAAGCGCCCAACCAGATCAAGGCGTCGGCCGTGGACCGCGGCTCCATGATCCGCATTCCGATCGGCAATGAGAAGAGCATGCGCGTCGAGGTCCGCTCCGTTGCGCCCGACGCGAATCCGTACATGGTCATGTACTCGATCTTCAAGAGCGGCCTCGACGGCGAGACCGCGAAGATCAAGAACCTGCGTCAGGCCGAACGTTATCTGCCCGACAATATCTACAAGGCGCTGGACGACTTCAAGAAGTCTCCGTGGATCACGACCATCCTCGGCGAAGACGTCAAAGGCCGCTACGCCGACCTGAAGGAAGCCTCCGCGGACCGTTGCCCCCGCGCCCTGGGAACCTTCGTTAAAGCGCAGGAAGTCCAGTTCCACCATGAGGTCTACAACCAGTTCCTGTGGAATCTCTTCTAAACTGCACGCAGTTCTGCCCGCGCCCCGGTTAAAAGCCGGGGCGTTTTTTGTTTGGTAGCGCCGGCGTCCCGGCGGTTGCAAAGGGTTCTGGTAAAACTGATTCCATAACAATGCCGGCTCCCCGACCCGAGTAAGCTTGGTGGTGCCAAACCAACCATGAAGGCTCGGGTAGAAAGGAGCCGGACCATGATCATTATAGGATGCGATTATCACCCGGGCTTCCAGCAAATAGCGCTTGTGGATACCGAGACGGGAGATTACGGAGAGCCCCGATTAGAGCACAGTGAGGGAGCAGAAAAGTTTTATCGTGACCTCGCTGCCCAGGGGAAGAAGGTACGAGTGGGCATGGAAGCGAGTGGGCATGCCCGCTGGTTTGAGCGACTCCTGGGGGAACTGAACCTGGAGTTGTGGATCGGGGACGCCAGCGAGATCGCCCGGAAGCGGGAACGCAAGCAGAAGACGGATCTGGAGGATGCGCGGCATATTCTGCAGTTGCTGATGGAGAATCGTTTTCCCAAGATTTGGGTACCGAGTGGGGAGAATCGGGATCTGCGGCAACTGTTGTGGCATCGGCATCGCATGGTGCAGATGCGGACTCGGATCATGAATCAACTGCAAGCGGTGGCTCTGAACGAGGGGCTACGCTGCAAAAAGAGGTTGTGGCGGCAGCATGGACGAGAGCAACTGGAGTCGTTTCGCTTAGCCCCCTGGGCGAGCCGGCGACGGGAAGATCTGCTGCAACTGCTGGATCGGCTGAACCCGACGATTGCCGATCTGACGCAAGCGATCGAGCAGGAAGTAGAAAAATGTCCAGAGGCAGGGCGCTTGCGGACGCATCCTGGAGTGGGTGCACTGACGGCCTTAGCCTTCGTATTGATCATCGGAAGGCCGGAGCGATTTCAGTGCGGGAAACAGATCGCGGCGTATTTGGGGTTAGTGCCCTTGGAGGACTCCAGCGGAAGTCGGCGACGACTGGGCCATATCACGAAGCAAGGGAGTTCGATGTTGCGCTTCTTGCTGGTGGAAGCGGCCCAAGTTACAGCGCGCAGCATTCCGGAATGGCGCAGCAAGTACATTCACTTGACGATGCGGCGTGGGCGAAAGATCGCCAAGGTGGCGATGGCGCGGAGACTGGCTATCGCTCTCTATTGGATGTGGCGCAAGGGATGGGATTACGAGCAGTCAAGAAAGTTCGGTTCGCACGCGGGCCAGCTCGGAACAGGTCATGGTGTGCAGTAGAACACCGAGAAATTGATTGAGCAGCCCGCTCCTCTTTAACGGAGGAGTTCGAAGTAGTAATCATGATCGAAAGTGTGACCGAAGAGATGCATGGGTCGGACCGAGATTCTGACCTGAACTGATTACGAGCGAGCCTTGGTTGGTATGGCACTTGTTTCTAGGAGAGCGAAATGGCGCTCATCTCTGAGTGGATGGAGTAGTGTGGAAAAAAAGTACTTGACAACGCCGGCATTGTAAGAGATGGCCACGCTTTTCGGCTTCGTGTTGTTTTTCGCGATATATGGATGCTTCAGGCTACTACGACGGAACTTCTACGGTGAAGAAAGCACTGAAAGCGGATAGTTACCGAAGAATCGCGGTTACACTCATCATCTTCATGCGGGCGGAGTATACCAGCATTCTTCGCGTTGACGGGAGGAGGGAAAGAGACCACCAAATCGCGCCCCACCTCCATGAAATCGTGTTGAACAGGGACATGGGCTGGGACTTGGACTTGGACTCAGACTTGGATTCAGATCAAATCATCTCTGCACTGGTTCGGATCAACTCAACTCAACTCAACTCATCTCATCTCATCTCATCTCATCTCATCTCATCTCATCGCAACTCAATTCAATCACATCTGGACCAGCGTCCCTTTGTTGACGGGGCGCGGGGGCGTGGGATGGGCGTGCGGCGTTAGTGCGCTAGAGCGCTAATGGGAAGGCGAAATGAGGTAAACATCATCCTGAAGTGATTTTCCTGTACTCGTTGCCGATTTCAGATATCGTCTTGCGGATCCAAGCGGGAAGTGGAAATCTCGCATGGGGGTTGGAGATCAACTTGGTTTCAAAAAGCTGATCCTCGCCCTTTGAGGTTGCAAACAGACCGCCCCACCAGAGGCACACTCCGCCTACCCTCGTGTGCATCTGGGGTTGAAAGCGGCGCTGCAATAATGGTTCCCACGTTTTCATCGCCCCTGTGGCCCTTGCGACTCCGGCCATGATTAAGCCAGGTGCATCTTTCGCCAATTGAGGCGCTTCTGCGTCCAGCGTGGCTTTTGCTCGATCGTCGGAAAAAGCTATCCTCACGGATATATGGCGAGTGGGTTCGCCAGGACCAGAAATCACGTTAGCCATTCCTAATCGCGAAACGTTCTCTTCTCCCGGATGCGAATGTGCCACGACTTGACTGGGCTCTGACTGATTAAGGGAAAGGAAACCTAGTGAGTTTGAAAGTTCCTCACGTTGTTTTCCACTGCGAGTGCAGAGTTCCCGTATCTTTGCGAGAATCTCGACGATCTCTAGTTGCGTGGGGATCCTTCGCAAAAATGTCTCAAGAGAAAACGTCAATCGTATTGGCTTAAGTACTGCGGCGATCTGCTGCATGACCTCCGTTGCCCGATCATGGTCCTCTGAGTCGCTTAGTTGAGTGACCTCGACATAGGTCCACAGTTGTTCATTGGGAGCTCTGACTCGGAAATCGGCCTCCCGTTCACCGACCTTTGGATATAGCTCTACTGCGACATCCGGGTTCCGAGCAAGGAGTAAATAGATTGCAGTTAGTTCACCTTCAGCCGACAGATCATCGTTTCGGATGCGGTCTAAGAGCCTCTTCGGATCATTCACATTCTTGAGGACTGCCAGCTTTTGACCCATGTTTACTATGCGAAGGGTGGAAATTGGGCCCCAATTTATGTTCCCCGAACTGGTGCGCGCTTTTTCAATCCAAGTCCGCCCAAGGTATTGTTCGGCACGATCAAAAGCTGCAACAATAGAGGCAGGCGGAACCGCTAGTACGGAGACTTCCCCTCCTATCCATCCGAGTTCGATGTCTTCCAAGCTCCAAGTCATTGCTTTTGGCCTGCGCTGGCCTGATTCCTCGCGGCCATTCTTGTTTTGCGCCGCAAGGGTTTCCGACAATTCCTCAGATGCGGCGGCCTCATGCAGCCTTTCGGGTTCGCGCTTGCAGCGCTTCTTGAGTTGGCATCAGACCTCGGGGCTCATCGCTTCTAGTTCCTCGTCGTCTATGATGCGGAGCACTGAGACGCCTTCGGTAATTCGAAAGGAAATCAGTAGGATGTCGCCCGTGTCTGCCCCGCGTCGAACCAAGAAGGGGCCATAACCATAGGATGTACCTTCGTCGTTTACGTGCACTGTACCGGCAGCAGAACCGTGTTCGTCAGTCGCTGGGAATTCTCGCCCAACAACGAACCGACGTATCGCCGATGGTATACCGAGGACGAGGTGTGATGGCAGATTCGGAAGCCTAGCCGCTAGCCAGAGGTTTCCTTCTTCCGTCCATCCATGGTCGATTATCCTTTTCTCGGAGGGTCTTGCCGCATTTGCCTCTCGTAAAGCCTCAACGGCAGCCGGATCGAGCCTGGTCCCACGCAAAGACCACATGTCGGTCCCGATATGCGAGATAACAGGACTCGACGAAAGGTATTGCGAAAACGTGTTGGAGTTCATGCCCCACTCGGTGCAGCTTCTACTAAGGCTGTTGCGATCAAGCAGGCAGGCAGGCGATGATCTGAGAACTTCGAGGAGGACTCGCTCCGTGGGATTTAGTTCACTCGCGCAATCCAAATGCCCGACCGCACCGACGAAACCGCTCGCATCGATGGAAAACTCAGGATGAAGCCGATAGAACTCCTGTAATACAGCTCGCGGAGGTGTCACGAGAGGCCATGAACTTACGCCACGTGTTCCTCGAATTTTGTAGTGGCGATGAACCCCCTCGCGCAGCTCACTTACGTGAATCTGCGAAGTTACGGATAACATCTTTCGTGTGATGTTGCGAAGACGATTTCTGTCGGGAATCCCGGTCTTGTACCAGAACCAATCTCCGCTTAGGAACTCGACTTCGGGGTGATCTGTTAGGAGCCGTCGAACATTTTCATCAGCAATGCCGGAGTAGCCTCTCGACACAAGTTCTGCCGAGACCTCTTGAACATTGGTGGCACCAGATGCGTCCGCTTGCCTACATCCTACTGAAATCGCAGCGCGCTCGAATTCTCGGCTCTGCTCTACAACCACGCGGGGAAATCCAACTGAGCTGTCAATCTCGAAAGGTTGTGCCCGGCCGCAGAATTCCGCTGCGACCAATAGACTTCTCGGATGAAAGGGGCGGGCGCTGATACCTTTGGACTGAACAAGTTCAGAAGCGTGGTCTACTCTGATCGGGGCGGCCGCGCGAACGATGTTGATTGCAGCATCGAGCTGAGGCATGAAGATCGGGTGTTTGGGCGACCGTTCGGAAAATTTCTTCTGCATCTGGCGCATTCGTTCCCTGGTCTTAGACAACAGTGAGGCGGCTTCTTCCAGCGTCGCGGGCGCCTCGCCATCGCAGCCAAGACGGCGCAGGAGTGCCTGGAGCGGCGCTCCACGAATTCGCGCCACTCGCTCGACGAAATTCGCGAGAGCTGCTTCCAGCGAGAGACTCGATATCGTCGACAAGCGCTCCTCGAGAATGGTGATGGCTCGCGCCAGCTGGACCTCTGCCAAAGGGGGATCCTCTGGTTCGGCTGTGAGCTGTTCCAGTCTCTCGAAAATCGTCAGGGTTCCCGGCGGAAGCAAGTCTGAGAATCTCGGATCCTGATTGCTAACCTGTGTGGACCATGAAGCGTCGATGGCTTTGATCAACTCCGACGCCAAATCCCCGCTCCCATTTGTTCCACTCCTTACACTTCGCTGAGCTGGTGCTAGAGCAGCCTCCACAACGCAGGCAAAGTCGAGAACGGAGACAACTCCCATAGCTTTAATGGCGAACAAGTCCTTGAACGTGAGCGCTGATAGTCGTGAGAGATCAGAGAGCAGACCAGTCTTGCGCAAGCAGTTACGAGTCCGATTCGACCATGAAAGAAGAGCGGGATCCAGTGACCGTGGCCACGGTTGGGCAAGGACTCGAAGATGTGCGATTGTGGGGCGCCGCATTGCGACGATGTTGACCAGAAACTTCTTCACCGACTCCGGAAGCACTTTGTTGCTGCAGCGCGCCCACGCGTCGACACCGAGATCAGATAATGTAGCTCCTTTGCCGAGACTCAGTTCACCGACTACCCAAGTGGGAATCATCTCGCTCGCCCAAGCGAGTCGCAGAGTCTCCGGCAAAAGGGGGCAGCCGCGCTCTCCCCATAATGGAACCATTGTTTGCATTAGATAAACATTGCTATGGTCACGAAGTTGATCGGATGCTATCATGTCAAGCATTAAACATGGTAGAAAAAGATTGACAACGATAACCCACGCCGAACTCGTAACTTGGGCAGTTTATTTGCTGGGCGGTGACCAAAAACGAGTCGACACTGAAGACGTGGCGGTGAAAGCGTTCCAGCTCGCTCCGAGACGGTTCAGCTGGCGGAAGTATCCAAAGCAGATCAACCTAGAGCTGGTTCGCGTCTACCTGTCTGACGCAAAGAAAACTGAACACGGTGAACTGTTGACTGGGTCAGGCCGTACGGGCTGGTCCCTAACTCAGAAAGGATTGCAGTGGCTTCGCTCTGCACTTCCGAGACTCCAAGCGCTCGAGGCGGCTGACCCGCGCCGTTCTCGAGCAGGATCGATCGATTCAAGTCGCTGTGACCGCGAGCGCAAGCGCATTCTAGGCTTACCTGCATGGGGCCGATGGTCGGCAGGCGACAAGACGGTCTTCATCGCGGAAGCTAGGGAGGTTTTTCGACTCGACAGCTATTCCAACCCCTCTGTTCGCGAGGCAAAGCTAACTCGATTGCGCGCGATGTTTGCAGATGACAAAGAATTGAGTTCATTCCTGTCCCACCTCTCTGACGAAATTGATAAGGAGGAATCCGATGGCTCGAGTTAGTGACATGAAGGTCACGTCACATGTTGGAAGGGATTTGCTGGCCTCGGCAGCCGCGTTCAAGACCGAGGCCTCGGCGGTTTGGGAGTATGTCGTCAATGGTCTTCAGTACGTCGACCGAGGCATCACTCCTCGGATTTCGGTACAGGTGAGCCAAGACGAGCGGGTAATTGCGATCAGCGACAACGGTCGGGGAATGACCGACAGAGATCTGCAGCACTTCTTTACCATGCATGGTGAGAACGCGGATCGCATTAAGGGCAGGCCTGGTAGAGGAAAATTCGGAACAGGAAAATCTGCAGCCTTCGGAATCGCTAAGACGCTCCGCGTCGACACTGCGCGGGATGGTCTCCGAAATGTCGTACTGCTAACCCGAGACATGATCGAACACTCGGGCGGAAAAGAAATTTCCCTTGAGTGGCTGACTCGTAATGAGCGAGTTGATTCTCCAAACGGAACTACAGTTTCCATCGAATCGATTTTGCTTCAGCAAATCCGAACGGCACCTATTATTGAATACATAGAGCGCCATCTTCAGGCATTTCGGGCGGTTGCTCCTGAAGTGGCTGTTAACGAGCATGTTTGCGCCTACAGAGAACCTGAGATCCAGGAGGAGCACCGATTTAGTCCGTCGCTACAACAGGCTCAGACTCTTGGTGACGTTATCCTGCTCATAAAAGTCGCACGGGCACCCCTTCCGGATGCTGAACAGGGTGTTGTCATCACCGCCGGATTAGGAAATCTAGTCGCTGTCGAAAAGGCAGGTACCGAGAACAAAGAATTTGGGGCGTACTTGCTCGGGGAAATTGATGTGCCGGCTCTCGACGACCAATCTATTCCTATCGCACCTTATGACTCGAGCAGGTCCTTGCAGTTGAATTTCGAGCACCCGGTTGCGCGCGTTCTTGTCGGATTCATTGGCTCTAAGCTGGAGCAGGTTCGGACGGAACTAGTGCATCGGGCCAAAGACGCTCGAAGAAGTGAGCAATCTCGACGTCTTGAGATGCAGGCGCAGAAGATTGCCGAACTATTAAATAACGATTTCAACAGTGTCCGGGATCGTTTGACTAACATAAAAACGGTGGCGGCTAAGCCGGGAGTGGCGAGTTCTCGGTTTGGCAGCGCAAATGCAGGCGATCAGACGCCGGATTCATGGGTGAGTGGAACGCTGCAGAAGGGGAGCCTCGAGCGGAACGAAAAGGAATCTAACAGCGGCAATGGGCGGGGACGACCTGCCCCCAATGTGCCTGCCGCCGGACAGCTTGATCCTGAGGGGAAAGATCCGATCGATCCGGCTGGGCTAGGTGACGGAACACGCAGAAAACCCAGAGGCGGATTTCAAGTCGTCTATCGCAACCTTGGTCGGTCCGAACACCGGTCCCGGTATGAAGAACGTTCGTTAAGCATTCTGATAAATCTAGATCACCCTGTCCTGTCGGCAGCCTTGGCGGAAGGCACTGTTGAAGAACCAGGGGTGCGTCGGCTCTCTTACGAGATTGCCTTCAGCGAGTATGCGATGGCTCTTGGATATGAGCTGCTCAAGCAGGATCCCAACATGCCTGGTGACGACCTACTTTATGAAGTGCGATCCAGCCTGAACCGTGTGGCTCTCTCGGCGGCTCCGTTGTATAGGTGATCGCCTTTTCTTTGGCAGGGACCAATTTTCCCAGCGCCTCACAATCCCTCGGATGCGGGCGGCGGGGGCCCGCCGCTACGGCTCACGAAACGCCGACGAGTTTTGCTAGAGCTTGCCAGTGCATCGGGTGCGGCACGTGACGTCCTTTCCGAACTTCGGCGGCGTAGGGCTCCGTTACATTCATCGTTCGGGCCAGAGTAGGAACAGTGATTTGGGCGAGACGAGGCAAGATCATTTCGCGGTAGGCTGATTGTGTGAGCCACGATGGAAGGCTGGAAGCAAGCCAACCGCGTCTCGCCGCATTCTGCCGTTTCTGCGAAGCGGACAGTCGCGCCCTGGATTTCTCGTTGTTTTCAAAGGCCGCCCGGCCACGCTGTGCGAGTTCGATCATGTTCGCTCGGGAAACGTTGGCACCACACGGCGCGCAATACTCTAATTGTTTACTGTCAAGTATGGCGCCGCAGATGCGACAAACCCTCTGCGGACGAGGCGCGGACACCTTTGGGTGTGGGACTCGGCCCTTCGCTTCGCGACGATGCTGTTGCGTTAGGGGCGTTGAGAGCCTGCGCTCACTCTTTGACGGCGACGTCGCGGCCCATAAGGTTCGCGCGACGTATTCAGCCCACGGCGCAACGAGTTTGCCCCAAGTCTGAGTCGTCTCAGCCAGCCTTGCGCAGAGATGGGACCTCAATCTGCAATTCCCAGTCGCAGTCTCGAAAAAATCGGCCCGGCGGAATGGTTCACGCATGATCCATGAAACTAGCCAGCTTTCCAAATCCGGACGAACGGGTTCCAGGACATCAAGGGCAAGCGAGTCACGGTTGGCGGTATCAGTGTGCAATCCGAATCCCAAACCCGGATCGAGACCTACAGCAATTAATGCCAGTCTGGTTTCTGATTCAAGGAGCGCAAAGCAATAGTTTAGGACACAGTGAAACGGTGTGATGGCAAGTCGCGGCCCGCCTGATAGCGGGGATTGTCTGCCCCCAATTGTGCGCCAGTGATCCGCGATGCGCGGCAAGTCCATTTTCGGCCAGCGCACTGGAATGTCTCGCAACGCCCCGAAGTACGCGATTGCCGCCTGTGCTTCCAGCCCACGAATCTCATCGACTGTCTCGACATGTTCGAGCTTCTCTCGAAAGGTTGCGATTGCTTGTGCTGTAGAGGAATCCTTCAGCCGCTCCCTTACCAACCGTTCTTGACCTTGCAGCTTGGCGTCAATCAACGAACGGGAGATTTCGATGCCGACCCCATTCCCCAGTGCGAGACTTTGGGAACGCCGCAAGCGAGTGTCGCTGGAAGCCGTTGGCCCGGATGCGAATAGAGCTTTGCCCCGTCTATCGAGGAAGATCAGGGACGCACCGATATCCGTAATCCAGCGGATCGCGTCGAATGTCGCAAATCCATCACTGCCGACGACGATGACGCGCCTCAAATTGCGATTCACTCGCGGCAATCGAACGTGGTGACGTTCCGCTCCGATTCCCCACTCAGCACTCAGGTGCCCGTGTTGGACTTTAAGACGTAAACCGAAGCCTGACATGACTAGAATTCCGTGCTTGGGAATTTGCTCGACGATGGGCGAAGGCGGTAGTGTTTGCGAAGCCGTCATGGAGGTGCAATCTCCTCGCGGTTAGGGCTTGTCGTCTGCTTGCAACAGTCGGCAGGCCCGTTGTTCTAGTATCCCATTATATATCAATAACTTAGACGGGGCGAATGCAGTGGGCGACGATGCGGAGCAGGCCCTCAAGGTGGAAACCTACCTATGACTTTGGCCCGCGTCGCGCCGCCCGCTTTCTGAGCTTCCGGATCGCATCTGCCGTGTGTCTCTTGCCGCACGGGCAGAGGTCATCAAGGAATTCCACAATTCCGTCGTGTTTCAAGTCACTTATTTGCAGCGACTCCGCGAGCGTCAATAGGGCTCTATGGAGAAAATGAACTCGCGGTTTGGGAATGAAGTCGTCACCGAAGTGAGAGATGAGGTACGCCGGTGTGACAGCTTTCAAGATCTTCCTAAATGCGAAGCGAGCAGCTTTGTCTCCTGAATCCGCGAGTTTCAGGGCATCGCTGTAGCTACCAACATTTTGATCTTCGAAAACGGCTTTGATAACTCTGTCGTCAACCAAATCCGAAAAACGCTTTGGGGTACGCGACCTGGGATTTGGTAGACCTTTGCGCTCGACTTTCGGCTCTCCTCCTCGCTGGCACTCCTTTATCCATTTATCGATCTCATCGAACGCATAACTAGTGTTCATTGGAAACGACCTTGGATACTTCATGTCGACTTCCCATGCCCACGCCAGACGTTCCGCAGCGTCATCGAGCACGCCGCAAATGTCCTCCCCAAGCGAACTCTTCCAGCGGTGTTGATTTTTGCCCACATTGGGATTCAAGGCCCTGCCTACAAGGACTGTCAAGCGTTGCCGCTTCGAGCGGACACGAAGAGCGGCTTTTGCGTCCGGGGCCATTTTGGGGAATTGCTAGGCTGACCCTGCAAGCCTTAAGGAGGAAGTATGAAACGATACTCATCCCTAACCGCTCGGGAGAAAGCCAAGTACGATCGGACCACCAACCTCATCACCGACCTGCGTCGTGGCGAAGGTTCATACACCGAACTATTGCGGAAGCACCACCTAGCTTCACGCACGGCCCGCAAATATGCAGGCCGGGATCTTGTCGGAGGCACTGGTGGCAAGCCAGTCCGCGCGAGCAAAGCTGACAGGCGTGTCCGTGACCTCAAGTTCCCCATGGCTTCCGGCGACGTATCCATCCGCACTCGCAGTTCCCGGGACGCGACAAAGCTGTCCGATTATTACAACGACCGCGAGAAACTGCTGCGCGGAAAACTTTCTATCGCCAAATTCGAGGCCAAATGGCGCGGAGTGCGCATTGCCCGACGGGAACTCTTCGCCAACGCGGAAAGGATTCTACAGATGGCGGAAGCGGACGTCTTGAGGATAGAGGATTTATACGGGGGTGTGGGACCAGCTGAATGATCGGACGTACGGCCAAAACTGTTCTTCGCCACTCTCGGCAGCGGGCACGTCCGTCGAGAAAGGTCTGTCCCTATTGTTTTGAGGCAGATCACATCGGCGGACGTAATCAAATCGCTCATGTGACAGTCGATGTGTGCCAGACGCATCACGCTTTGTTGACCGAGGAGCGTTTAGCTGCGGGAGCGGAAATGAAGAAGCAGCCCAATACGATCAAAACTGTCGAGATGGCCATCCGTTCGCTCGCGGTCACTGGGCGCGCCATCGCATCGGCTATAGAGAAACTCTCTGAAGGATTGGAATTCTGCGCCGACAAGCTGAAGGCTTTATGAAGATCGCCGTTAGGTGCAATCAGCATGGCGGATAAGCTTGATCCCTATTTCCGTGCGCTCACGATCCCCGTCAAACTCCAAAAGGAGGGCCGGACGAGCCGACGCGCGAAGGAACCGAAAGACGCGCTCATTTTCCGCTGCGCGACCACGGCTGATGAAAAACGCGAGCTGCTTTTCGGAGCGTATATCTGTGCTGAACTGATAGATCTGGAGTGGGTCGCAAAGGAAATTGGTCTGTTCTATAGGGGCGACCATTTAGAGGAATTCCCGGTGTTCGAGCGGCTGGTGAAAGGCAGTGCGTATGAGCTCGGCACCGTCAGAGACTTCCGCCATAAGGTTTTCTTGAAGTACCTGAAAGCAGGAGCCCTCATTGTCGCTTACGATGCACCATTAGAGATCAGCAGGGTTGCAGTGAAGTGGAACAAATCCCTGAAGATACGGGGGGCGTTCTCGTTCTACTTTCGCCTGTTCACGGACAAGAAAACGGGCAAGACGCGCCCCAGCGGCTACGAACCCGGGATATCGATTCAGAGCCTGGATGCCGCGAAGGCTATTTATCGCCCGATTAAGTACAAATTTCACGACAAAGATACGGAGCAAGAAGAAGAGGAAGGAGAAGAAGAGGACAAAAAGTTCTCGAACATCCACATTCTCGACCTGAAAACGCTTACCTCCGTTGTCACAGGAGAGGTGTACTCGTTCCCGACCGCCTGTGACATCTTTGGGGCCCCAGCCAGCAGGAAACGCAAGTCCTACTCGCGCGTAACCAAGCCCGCAATTGAGAGCCTGCTGCGCGATGTGACGGCCGAGCTGGAATTGCTGAATGGTCTCAAGCAGGAATTCGACCGACACCAAGTTGATCTGGCAGCCGAGCGCTGCTACTCGCCCGCAACGCTAGACGCAGCTTACCTTTCTGCAATGGGGATAAAGCCGCCGCAGAAGAAATTCAACATTTCGGACAGCATCAACGGTATCGCCATGCAAGCCTTTGTCGCGGGCCGTGCGGAAATACAACTCAGGCGAACGTCGCTGCCCGTTACCTATATCGACGTCCATGCACAGTTCCCGGCGGTGAGCAAGCTGCTCGACTGCCGGGAAATATTGTGCGCTGAGAGCCTGGAGTTTCCCGATTTCACCGCCGGAGCACGTCAGATGGTGGAACGCGTGGAACTTGAGGATTGTTTTCGCCCGGCATTCTGGAAGCAACTTCCTTGGTTCGCGCTTGTGGAGCCGAATGAGGATGTTGTCCCGATCCGCGCGAAATATGGCCAGCGTGAAGATTCCGCTCCAACCTTGGGATGGAATTTTCTTACTTCAAAGCAGCCGTTCTGGGTGACAGGTCCGGACGCAATCGGTGCAAAACTGATGGGCGGCAAGACGCTCAAAATCATAAAAGCCTTCCAGGTGATCCCGCACGGGGTCCAATCCGGACTGGTACCGGTGAAAGTCTACTCGCAGATGGAAGTTGATCCTCTTCGTGACGACCTTGCCGTAAAGCTGGTTGAATTGCGCAGCTCTGTGAAAACTGAGAATCCAAAGATAGCGGGCGGATTGAAGGTGGCTGCCAACAGCGGCGCCTTCGGCATATTTTGCCGACTGGACGTCAAGTATTTAGACTCACCTTCCCCGTTGCATGTTTTTTCCGGCGAGGTGACGTATGACACCTTGCCTGATGAGATTTGGGAGCAGCCCGCGGAATTCTATTGCCCGGTGATCGCGTCACTCGTGACGGGCGGGTCGCATTTGCATTGCGCCATGTTGGAGCGCATTGTGCGAGACATGGGAGGCCAGATCGCTGCGATGGACACGGACAGCGCGATGATCGTCTCAACCAAGGATGGTGGGTTGGTTCCGTGTGCGGGTGGACCACACAAGCTCGCAAACTACCAAGCTGGGAGCGGAAACGCCGCCGTTCGGGCGCTGTCTTTTGCTGAGGTGGATAGCATTCGCGAGCGGTTCGAATCCCTCAATCCATGGCGCGATACGCTCAAAACTCCGTTCCTCAAGCTTGAAAAAGAGAACTTCGATGCGAATGGCGATCGCCAGCAACTGAATTTCTACGGCATCTCAGCAAAGCTGTACTGCCTGTTTAATCTGGACGGAAACGGGCTGCTGGTCCGCAAACCTTCCGGCCACGGTTTAGGGTTCTTACAGGCACCCTACACGATTGCAGACTGGCAGCGAAAGACCGGACGAAAATGGAGAGAAGACTTGCCACCATGGATCTTTGAGGGTTGGCATCTTCTACTTTCGCAAGAACTAGGTCTTCCGCATAAGCCGCCAACCTGGTTAAAGCAGCCCGCAGTAATGAGGGTACCGATTACGACACCTCAAGTGTGGGTTCGGCTCGGCATTTTCAAAGATGATCTTCGCCCATTCACGGTGGTGACTGTTCCATTCCCCAAGAAGGAACTAGGCCTGCTTTGGAAGGGGTACTTCATCATGCCACACACGGAAAGACTGAATGATTTGCACGGACGCACGATGGTGAATATTGTCAGCGGTGAGAGCTTCCACATTTACGATAAGAATTCATCGAGATTGCCGAAGCCTCCGGGCTGGCTGTCTCTCAGGACGATGGAAGACGAAATCAATCACATCCTGACGAGAGCAGAAAGCAAGTTTCGCACTCCTAACGGCAGTACCTGCACGAGTACAACAACCGGGCTGCTGGTGCGCAGGCATATCGTTGCCGGTGAGTTTCATTACATCGGCAAAGAGGCATCCACGCGCTGGGCGGGCGGGGTCGACCTGTCGATGATGTCCGAAGCAGGGGCCCTGGACGCGGCAGATGAAACTTTTCGCGAGTACGAAAGGGTGGTTGATCCGAAATATCTGGACCAAATCCGGGCAGAAGCAGAAGAGTTCTCCACGAAGCGGCTAGCCAGGAAATCAAGGCTCACCGAGTGCACAATACGAAACTTCAAGAACGGGAAAGGTAACATCAGACCTCGTTCGCTGCGAAAGCTGATAGCGGCGATCCATGATCTGCAAAACAAAAAGATGAAGAATTAACCGGGATCGCCTCGGGCGTATGCGCTCCCGTTACCCACACGCACCTTCACTCCCGTTGCCGCGAGATCACGATAGGACCTCTCCGCTTCCTCGCGGTGCTGCATTCGCCGCTCTTGTAATTCTCCCGTCTCGGTATCCACAAAAGCAATTTGTTGGAAGGCCGGGCGGTAATCGCATCCTAATAATCAGCATGTTCGGCTCCTTTCTCCCGAGCCTTTTGGTTGGTTCGCACCACCAAAGTCTACTCGGGCCTGGGAGCCGACATTGTTATGGAATCAATTACACAAGTGAGCCAAAGGAAAAAGATTTTCCTCACGGTGGAAGAGTGATATGGCGATGTTTCAACATCTAGGGATTTCCCTAGTTGGCAAGGTGCCGAGCATCGCCTTTGAATAGTTACTGCGAACTTCGGAGCGACTTCGATGAAAAAGCAACAACCGCGCGGTACTTGTGCGGTGAGTAGTCATCTGAGTAGCCTTTAGCAGCGGTCGTTTGTCCTATCGGTTCTACCAGTAGCGTTACTTTCCTAGGATGTGAAACATTCCGTTCCGACGGAACTAATGTCTGGAATCCAAATATGGACGCCGCTCCTCGGAATCCGTCCCGCGCGCGCATTCTCTTAGCTGATGACCACGCGATCTTCGCTGAGATGCTTGGTGAGTACCTACAGAAAACATTCACCGTCATTGCGACTGTGGCGGACGGTCGAGCCATGCTGGAAGCAGCCGTCAGTCTGAAGCCAGATGTGGTTGTTGCCGACATCTCCATGCCGCTGTTAAACGGACTGGACGCGGCCCGGAGAATTAGGGAACAGGCTCCCACGGTAAAGTTTGTATTCCTGACGATGTACGCAGATGCGAATCTCGCCGCCGCAGCACTTAAACTCGGGCATGTATCGTTTGTTCTGAAATGCTCCGGTGGACAGGAAGTGCTCAAGGCTATTGAAGAGACATTGCATGGTCGGTCTTATGTGACTCCCCGTCTGAGGGCGGAGGATTGGGTTGCGGCGAGAAAGAGGGCGCGCCAATTTTCAAAGGACTTGACACAACGACAGCGCGAGTTCGTGCGGTTATATGCCGAGGGGCGCACTCATAGAGAAATTGCAGAAGCCCTCAACATTAGCAAAAGGACCGTTGAGTTCCACCGGGACCGGATCATGCACGCATTCGGTCTCAAGAGCAACGCCGATCTGATCTTGTTCGCGCTGAAAAGGGGATTAATCTCCATAGACCCAGAGTCGTATCCACTCGCGTCCTAGGCCGAGAGAAAGGACTGAACTCGTTCTTCCTCGGTTCTTTCCGCGCGGGCCGACCGGCGTGCGAAGTTCGCTACAACTGACGTAAGCAGGCCGTTACACTCAGAACCCCTGTTCCGGCCATTCTGAGTGCTATAGCGATGTTACGTAAACTATCGCTCGATCGAAATCACATCTTGCTCTCTCGTGGTGAACAGTTGCGCTGTGCCCTTGGAAGTCAGTGATATGCGCGAAACTCCTGCTCCTGCGGACCCCACATTGCAGTTGGGATAGCTGTCGGTTTGTATCAAGATCGGCAGTCTCGGGGCGATCCACTTGCCGCAGTCGATCACCTGACCTAAGTCGCCCATCCGGTCTACGTCGCCAGCATAGAGCAGCAGATACGAATGCATGTTGCCTTTGTCCCTTCTGGTCACCAAAGCAGAAGCTCGGCCAACGAGCACGTCAGCGCGAACCGCTGCCCCGTTGACTTCCACCGTGCAATGGCCAGTGCGGTGCAGCAGGTCGAATCTACGACTGACGTATGCATACGACGCCGCGCCGACAAGGAAACATGACACAGCAACGAACTGGGCAAACCGCCTCATAAAATATCGGACACTCGCAGAGGGTCTAATGTTCCCACACGAGATGACTGTTGTAATCAGATGGCATGAGAAGGTCGATCCCCGATCACGGATGGCGTTAAGCTAGCGGTGATCAACGCACTCAGCGTGCAATCACATGAAGAAGGAGATCGACCTTGAAAAAGCATAGCAAGTCTTCGCAGCGGAGTGAAGCAACCTTGAAGCGGACGAAAGTGCGAGGTCCGGTGCAGCGAGATGCGAAAGAAGTGATGGCGGAGGTGCTGGGAAAGCTGACGGGAAAATTGGATGCGCCGGCGGTGTCGAGGAGCGCAAAAGAAAATCGCAGAGGAAAAACGGTTGGCCCCAATCTGGATCGTCTGACGGTGGGAGTGGATCTGGGAGACCGATGGAGTCAGTATTGCATTTTGGGCTTGAAGGGAGAAACGCTGGCCGAAGGACAGTTGCGGACAACGCAGGAAGATGTCAGGGAGTTCTTCCAGGCATTGACCGTGGCGCGGGTAGTGATCGAAGTAGGAACTCACTCGGCTTGGGTACAGGACGTGATCACCGAGTGGGGACACGAGGTGCTGGTAGCCAACCCGCGGTTGATGGAAGGGTCGAAGCGTCGCAAGCGGAAGAGCGATCGTATCGATGCCAACAAGTTGGCCCGTTTGGGGCGGGTGGATCCGCAGTCGTTGTACCCGATTCGACATCGCAGTCGGGAAGTGCGCCAGGATCTGGTGGTGTTGCGAGCCCGGGACGCCTTGGTGTCGGTGCGGACGGAGTTAATCAACACCGCGCGAGGACTGGTGAAAAGTATGGGCACACGACTGCCGCGGTGTTCGAGCCCGAGCTTCGCAGAAAAGGTAAAGGACGCGATTCCGGTCGAGGTACGAGAAGCGCTGCTGCCTTTGGTGCAGTTGGTAGAGACGGTGAATGATTACATTGCGAGGTATGACCAGAATGTTGAAGAGCTGGGCCAGAAGAAGTATGGACACACGACATTGCTACGACAAGTGAAAGGGGTGGGCCCGATCACCTCTCTGGCCTATGTGTTAACCCTGGAGGATCCGCAACGATTCAGCAGCAGTCGCGAGGTCGGGCCCTATCTGGGGCTGGTGCCGAAGCAGGAAGACTCGGGGGATAGTCAACCCCAGTTAGGAATCAGTAAGACCGGAGATCGGATGTTACGACGGTTGCTGGTGGGGAGTTCGCAATACATGTTGGGAGCCTTCGGACCGGACACCGACTTACGGCGGTACGGACTGCGATTGTGTGAACGCGGAGGAAAGAACGCGAAGAAGCGAGCCGTGGTGGCGGTGGCACGAAAGCTGGCCGTCTTGCTGCATCACCTGTGGGTGACCGGGGATGTCTATGAACCGCTCCATCACTCGGGGGCAGAAACCAGGACGGCACAAGCAACGGCTGCATAAGCCGACCCTAACCATGATCCATAAGAGTTAACTGAGGCAATCGGGAAAAGACAGAACCCAGTGAACAGAAAATACTTTGATCACGCGGAAGCCGATTCGTTATCGGAAAGGTTTGCAGCAACGACATCCACTCGCCTTGTTCGGGTGACTGCGGGAAATGGCCAGATCCCTGGAGATCGCCAATCAGATGGCAGCACCCAACACGCCAGGCCCCGTCACGGTTGTGATGGGGCCTGGTTTGAGATCGAACCCCAACGTGCACCGGGCCCCATGTGGCTCCTTGAGAGTGCGGATAGAAGCCGGGCAAGAGTGGTGGTTGCAGGCAAGACTTTGAGGAACCTATGGGTGCGAAGCACCGATCAACTTACGTTCTGGGAACGAATGGGAATAAACGGGAATGATTGAGGCAGGCAGTTCGGAAGCATTGCGAAAGGCGTGCCCATGCGAACTGAAAACCCGAATCGATTAAGGAACGAAGCCCAACTGAACTGCGTTGCGCTTCGTTCCCAGCTCGATTGTAGCTGAGGTGGGGTTATGCAGATGGAAAGCAATTAATAAGGTAGGCCGCCACGTCGGCCTTGACTTTTATGACCTTCTCATAGAAGGCCATTACACTCAGAATCCCTGGACACGCCCCACGCTTCCCCCCAACTCAAAATCCACACATCTCCACTCCACGCCCCCGCGCCCCGTCAACAAAGGGACGCTGGTCCAGATGTGATTGAATTGAGTTGCGATGAGATGAGATGAGATGAGATGAGTTGAGTTGAGTTGATCCGAACCAGTGCAGAGATGATTTGATCTGAATCCAAGTCTGAGTCCAAGTCCAAGTCCCAGCCCATGTCCCTGTTCAACACGATTTCATGGAGGTGGGGCGCGATTTGGTGGTCTCTTTCCCTCCTCCCTTCTTCGCGTTGACTCCCGCCTGATCTATCCCTAAGATGACAATCCAGATTCAGGGCACTCGATCCCGAGGCTGCAATATCTCCGAGTAAAACTGACGCTCCGCGCAATCTATTCCACGCCATCGCCACCGACCTCCACTTCTGGATTCCGCTGATCGTTCTCCTCGGCGGCCTCTTCCTTCTGGATAAGCTCCGTTGAACTCACCATCGGGCACCGTGCAAGCCAGGACCACAGCCCAAACTCCCATGCACGCCACCCGCCTCCGCAGCCTCCAAGCGCTCGGCATCTTCTGCGGATTCGCTGCCGGAGCCTGGCTGGGCGGCGCCGAAGCTCCCATCAAGCTCGTCAATCCTGACATCTCTCCCATCACCGTCTCCTTCATCATGGTGCTTGGAGTCTTCCTCGCTCGCTGGAGCGTCCCCGCCTTCATCCGCGGCACCTCGCACCTGCGCAACGATGTACGCCAGGCCCCGCACCTGATCGTCTGGGCCGTGCTCGCCGGATGCATGTGGGCCGTCGCCAACACGCTTACCATTTACGCCATCCGCAACGTCGGCCTCAGCATCGCCTTTCCTCTGTGGAATACGAATAGCCTGCTCGGCATCTTCTGGGGATTCCTGCTCTTCAACGAACTGCACTACGCGGGATGGAAACGCTGGCTCGGCGTTCTCGGTGGAGCCGTCTGCATGTTCGGTGGCGCAACCCTGCTGGCCATCGCGTCCTCGCATCAGGCTGCGCCCGGCAAAGCCGCGTTGGGAATCTTCGCAGCGCTCGGCGCAGGCATTCTCTGGGGAACGATGTACATCCCTTACCGCAAGGCTTATCTCACAGGAATGAATCCGTTGTCGTTCATCACATTCTTCACCGTCGGAGAACTCGCCACCATGACCGTGCTGGCGGTCACCTACCGCGGCGCGCTTGCGCTCTGGCACGAACTCGTCGGCGCCCGCGAGGTTCTCTTCTGGCTGATGCTGGGCGGCTTTGTCTGGGTCCTGGGAGATTTGTTCCAGCAATACGCCACAAAATATGTCGGCATCAGCCGCGGAATACCGCTTTCCAATACCAACCAACTCTGGGGACTGCTCTGGGGCATCTTCGTCTTTCATGAACTGCGCGGCGCAAGCCAAACGGTGTACATGCAAGTGGCAGGAGGTTCCATCCTCATGGCCCTCGGCGCAGTTGCGATCGCGCTCTCCTCGGCGACCGAGCGTGAACACTCATCCTGGCAGGACGCCGCCGACCGCGAAGGCCAGCGCTACAACGTCGAGGCCGAATACGTCCGCGCCGGCATGGAAGGCCGCGCGCACGGAAGCAGCCCGACCGGCCGAACGCTTCTCGACTGGGCCCTCATCCTGGGCACGACAGCTCTGTTCGCTGTTCTCGCGGCCATGGCAAAACTCCCGCACATCGACATCTCGCTAGGTTGGGCAAGTACACTCACGGTCGCGATGCTCGCCCTGCTGGCCACCTGCGGAATCGCTCTCTGGCGCACCACCCGTTTCCGGTAAGTCGCGCCATTCTCCGACCCTCATCGCACGCTCTCGCCGGGTATGCTAGATTCGAAGACTCGATGGACCTCGCACCCACCATCTCTACCCAGGGCCTCACCCGCCGCTTCGGGGAACTCGTAGCCGTGGACAATGTCAACCTACGCGTTGCCCCGGGACAATTCTTCGGCTTCCTCGGCCCCAACGGTGCGGGCAAATCCACCACCATCAAGATGTTGACTGGACTGCTCGCGCCCACCTCGGGACGCATCGAAATTCTCGGTATCGATCTCAACGCACACCCGGTTGAAGTCAAGCGCCAGATTGGAGTCGTGCCCGAAGGCATGGCTCTGTTCGGCCGCCTCACCGGTGCCGAGTTCCTCAGCTTCGCCGGACGCATGTACGGCCTTGACCGCACCACCGCGGCTAAGCGGGCCGCCGAGTTGCTCGACTTCATGCAGCTTGCGGATCAACCGAAAAAACTCGTCACCGATTATTCCCACGGCATGCAGAAAAAACTGGCCCTCGCCGCTGCCGTGATCCACGGGCCCAAGGTTCTGTTCCTCGACGAGCCCTTTGAAGGCGTCGACGCGATCGCCGCCGGAACCCTGAAATCGATGCTGCAAGGCATGATCGCCCGCGGCGCCACGATCTTCCTGACCTCGCATGTTCTCGAAATCGTCGAGCGCCTGTGCAGCCACGTCGCCATCATTCATCAGGGACGCCTGGTCGCCCAAGGCTCGCTCGAGGAACTGCGCGCCGGAGTCGAAGCCCAAACTCCAGCCACTACCGGAAATGGCGATCAGGATTCCCGCGAGAAGCTGACTCTGGAGCAACTCTTCCTGCGCATCGTTGGCGGCGAACGCCGCACCGAGCAGGAATTGTCGTGGCTGGGATAAGAATTGGGAAGTGAAGACGTACGAATCAGGAGCGAGCCGCGCGGCGCTAGGAACCTTCTTCGCCGATGGATCCGGCTGGCTCGGAGCCCTCTGAGCGGACGAAACGCCTTGTGGTGAGTTGTGATCGACATAGTTTGCAACGAGTACGCGAAGTGCGCCCCGCATCCACAGCAGACCTTGTAACTGTGTCCTTCAATGGTGAAAACGCGACTTAACTTGCTATGGTGACAGCCAAAGGCAAACTCCAGCGCGCTCGCGAAAGGATGCGTGATGGTGTCCCACAGCGGAATCTGTTCCGATGCCATGATCTTCATTTTCCTCTACAGGTCTAAGGTTCTCATCGGCTCCGGCAGAACCACCGTGAGTCGCCCCACCTCCACTTGTGATCAGAATCACAATGAATCTCTGCCTGCCGCTCTTCGGTCTCGCAAGCGCCTCCGTTTCAGTGTTTTGCACGGATGCGCGGGGGAATCGAATGTGCAAGAATGAAGGCCACTCGAAATGACGCCTCCAAAAGTTTCAACCCAGCTGACCGCCATTGCCGACCTCCGCTGGCGCATGTTCGTCAATGGCCTCCGCAGCAAACGCGGCAAGATGGAGCTCGTCTCGCGCGGCATTGTCACTGCGGCGTTCGCCTTCGGCGGCTTCGGCGGCTTTGCCGTCGCCACCGGAGCGTCCTGGTACGTCGTCTCGCAGGGCAAGGCTGAATACCTCGCGCTCATCTTGTGGCCGATCTTTTTCTTCTGGCAAGTCTTTCCCGTGATGGCCACCGCCTTCACCAACAATCCTGACTCCGGCGAACTGCTCCGCTTCCCTCTTGCCTACCGTTCGTACTTTCTGATCCGCCTCGCTTACGGATACTTCGACCCGGCCAGTGCGCTCGGCAGTGTCGCTCTGTTTGGAGTTCTGCTGGGCACCAGCTTCGCGCGCCCTGCGCTGTTTCCATGGGCGCTTCTAGTGCTGCTGACCTTCGCGTTTTTTAATCTCGTCCTGATGCAGACCATCTTCGCATGGCTCGAACGCTGGCTGGCTCAGCGCCGCACCCGCGAAATCATGGGTGTGCTTTTCATCCTGGCCATGCTGAGCTTTCAACTGATCGGCCCGGCCATCGAACATCTCGGCAAAGGTCCGCATCCCGAGTTCAGCCGCGCCACCCAGATCACGGCCCAGGTTCAGGCACTGCTGCCTCCAGGACTCGCGGCCAATGCCATCGCCCAGGTCTCCCACGCACACTTCCCGCTTGGCGTCTTGTCTCTGGTCGTTCTCGCCATGCTGACCACAGGCATCGGACTCCTCCTGCATTTGCGCCTGCGCGCCCAGTTTCGTGGCGAGAATCTCAGCGAAGCCGCTGCGCGCCCCAAGGTGGAGCAGGTTCAAGGCCTGCAAGTAGGATGGAATCTGCCCAGAGTCTCTCAGTCGGTCGCCGCCGTCTTCGAAAAAGAGGTTCGCTACCTCTCCCGCAGCGGGCCCATGCTGCTCACTTTGATTATGCCCGTCTTCATGCTGATCATTTTCCGCATGGGACCGATGAATCCCATGCGCCAATCCGGCGGCTTCAACCGTACGCCCGACATGGCATTCCCCGGCGCGGCCGCCTACGCGATCCTGGTCCTCACTAACCTGGTCTTCAACAGCTTCGGCGGAGATGCCGCCGGCATGCAGTTCTTCTACGCGTCGCCGGTCACGTTCCGCCAAATCGTGCTGGCCAAGAACCTCACGCACGCCAGCATCCTCGTCTTCAATACGGCATTCGCCTGGATCGCCGTCTCCTACCTCTACGGCACGCCCCACCTCGCTGTTTCCATCGCCACCTTGGCTGGACTATTGTTCGCCGTGCCCCTGAACTTCGCAGCCGGGAATCTGCTCTCGATGTATTCGCCCAGGAAGCGCGACTTCTCCACCTTCGGCCGCCAGAACGTTTCGCAGACTACGGTGCTCGCCAGCTTCGGCGTTCAGATCGTGATCGTCGGTCTCGGCATTGCGGGATTCGTCATCGCGCGGCTCTACCAAAATCTGTGGATCGCCACGCTGCTGTTCCTTGTGTTCGCAGCGATCGCAATCCCGATTTACGTGGTCGTCCTCAACCGCATGGATGGCATTGCGCTCGAGCGTCGGGAAACGCTCCTGGCGGAACTGTGTCGCGCCTGAGAGGCACACGCCTAGGTCCCTAGATCTACTGAACCTCAGTAACTCGTATGGCTTCGAGCCACGATGTATTCTTTTTCCGCATGCCTTTTTCCTTACTCACTGTGACCGCAGCGTTTCAATTAACGGGTCGTTCGAGATTCTCACCTTTGCATTGGTTATTGTTCACAGCTCTCACCGTCTGTGTACTCCTCGCGGGAAGCGCGTATTACGGGATGTTGGACGAGGTTAATTCGCAACAATTGAAAACGGGGAAAGGAAAACAATTCAGCAGTTGGCAGCGCGATCCGTTTACTTTTTACACAGTCCTGAGAATACACCGTCACTTGTATCCGGAGAGCCGAGCACGATTCATCTGCGTGGCCGCTCTCGTCGACATGGTGGCAATGGGCGTAACCCTCGTTTCGCTCGGGCTCTAGCGTGCCCGTTTCAGCACTTCTGGCTAAAGGAACTCTGTGGAACCACGGAAGTCCCAGCCACAAATCTTCAGCCTATTCCTTATCCGGCCGGGCGAAAAATCTGTATCCCACTCCACGCACAGTCAACAAGTGCCGGGGATGCCCCGGATCATCCTCGATATACCGCCGCAGCCGCACGACAAAATTATCGATGGCCCGCGTGTCGGTGTCTTCATGCAGTCCCCAGACCTCTTCGAGAATCTGCTTGCGCGACACGATCTTCCCGTCGTTGCGCACCAGGTGCCGCAGCAGTTCCGACTCCATCAGCGTCAGGTGAATCGTGCTCTCTCCCGACCGCAACTCCAGCGCGCCAAAGTCGATGGTCTTCCCACCGAAGGAGAACGTTCCGAAATCTCCAATGCCCCCTGCGTCGGCCCGAGGCTCGTCCCGTTCGGGCACCGGCCCCCCGCGAATCCACTGGCTGCGCCGCAGCAACCCCTGCAGCCGCGCCAGCAAAATCGAAAGATCAAACGGCTTCGCGAGATAATCGTCTGCCCCGGAAGCAAAGCCTTTTAGCACATCTTCCGGACGCCCCCGCGCCGTCAGCATCAGCACCGGCACATAATTGCGCGCCGCCCGCAACTCCGACACCACGCTGAATCCATCTTTCCCCGGCAACATGATGTCGAGCACGACGGCATCAAAATTTTCTTTCTTCTCCAGCAACCGGTCGGTCGCCGCCTCGCCATCGCTCACCACTTCCGCCGCATACCCTTCGGCCTCCAGGTTGAAGCGCAGTCCCTGCGCCAGATGCGCTTCATCTTCCACGACCAGCACCCGGCTCATTCTTCCCACCTCGGCAGTTCGAGAACGATCGTGGTTCCCTGCCCTTCGCCCTCGCTCTCAGCGAACACCTTCCCGCCATGCTTCTGCGCAATCGCCCTCACAATAAATAACCCAAGCCCCGTGCCTTTCACGTGTGCCAGAGAACGGTGCGTGACCCGATAAAAACGCTTGAAGATGCGCTTCATGTCGTCCGGAGGAATCCCCACTCCCTGGTCCTGCACGCGCAGCACAATGCGCTTTTCGTCGGGCGATTCCAGTTGCACGCGCACGTCGACTGTCTCCCCGGAGTATTTGACCGCGTTGTCGAGCACATTGCTCACAGCCGTTCGCAAGTCTTCCGCACTGCCCCGCACCCGCAGCTCGCTCCCATTGCTCGTCGACTCCTGATACCGGATCGCCTCCGGCTGCAGGTGATGCCGCGCCCGCGTAGCATCCATACAATCGCGAACCAGTTGCCCGAAGTCGACCTCAACCTTGTCCTTGCCAGCTTTCTTGTCGCCCGCTCGTCCGGCACGCAGCACTTGCTCCACCGTTTCGGTGAGCCGGTCGGTGTCGCTCAGCATTAGCCGGTAAAACTCCTGCTTCTGCTGCTCCGGGAGGTCGCGCCGCTGCAACGTCTCCAGATGCAGCCGGATCGACGCCACCGGCGTCTTCAGTTCGTGGGTAACGGCATTGATAAAACTGTCATGCTGCTCGCTGCGTCGTAACTCGCGCACCAGGAAGATCGTATTGACGACCATCCCCGCAATGATCAGCGCGAAAAAGATGATGCCAAAAAACAGCAGCACGCCCTCGCGCCAGTTGAGGATGATCCACCCAACATTCAAGGCGACCGCCAGCGCCACCAGGCCAATGCCCAGGCAGAGGAAGAAAACGATCGTTCCGCGGCGGCTCGAGATGCGCATGAAGGCTCACCCCGATTTTACCGCTCCCGGCTGTCGGTTATCGGATCACAACGCAAGGAGGTATCTATGGCGTCAGCAGAACGCAGCCCGCAAGGAGGTCTCAGAGCGGGAACCGGATCGACGGAATAGGCGCTCAGAAGGTGAAACGAACACCCACTGTCGGAGCCACGTTGTTGTCGTAGTGATAGGGGACGCCGGGTCCATGAGGAATGGCGATGGCCAGACCGCCGCTCACGTAGGAATACGCAATTCCGGCATAACCGTCGATACGCTTGGTGAAGTGATGGTCCATATAGAGCGACACCTCGTTGAGGCTGCCTGCGCAGGAAGCGCGAAAACCCGCTGCCGGCGAGCATGTCGGTGGAACGCGGAAATCGTTCTGCCGCTGTTGATACCAGGAGAAAGTGACATCGGTCTTGCTGCGGTAGGTGTACTTCACTCCCGTCCACCAGATCTGCACCAATTTTTCGGAATCAAGATTCTTGTCTTCGACCCCGCTCATGTTATAGCCGCCCTGGTCCGAGGCCCCAACGCCCAACGGGTTCGACGGGTTATTCTGCCAGATGTATTCGTAGCCGGCAAAAAACTTGAACGAGTCCCATGTGTACTTGGCAGCGGCCATAATTGCGTTGTTGTCGGTCACGATGCCATATACGGTATTGTTCGGATCGACCAGATTGACGCCGATGATGGGGTTTGTATTGATGCTGTTGGTGGTCGACTGATAGGGCTGCGTGAGACTCTGAGGCCCTAGCAAGGGGTTCAATACGCTGATCGCCTGGTTGTAATGCTGGTAGACGACGTCGGCGGAGAACTTGCCGTAGCCTCCGCCAAGATCGAATCCATACGCGTTGTTATGCGCCTCTTCCGGCGTGCAGTTGGCCGCTGTCCAGGTTGCGGAGGCCGAGTAGCAGCCGCCAGAACCATTGGCGAATTTATACATCGCGCCAAAATGGACAGGGCCATAGACCAGCCGATATTTCAGGGCATCATCCCAACGGCTGTTCTCGGTGTCGCCGCCGCCCGCCATCGTGCCGTTATATCCAATGTACGAAAAGGCATAGCCGCCGCCTGCCGGATCGTACTGCAGCATCGCATCCGTGCCGAGAGAGCGTTGACGACCGAAGGTCAGCGTGCCGAAATGCGCGGACGATACGCCGCCATAGAATTCGTCATTGAACGGTTGGCCCGCGCGCGCGCCATCGATGGCGAATGAATAGCTGTTCCTGGGAAGGCCGTTGTTAGCGGTCTGAGTGGCCGACGCGTTGGCCAGCAGGCCGGACTGCGGATTGATGCCCGTGGAAGCGTTGAACACAACCGACCAGCCAGGCAGAAACTCTTCTTTTCCCCTAATGCCCAGACCCGTCTGCTGCAGATTGTTCGGAGTGACGAGGAATCGATGTTGATAGCCGTTTCGGTTCACCAGAGATTCACCTTCATAGTTGTAGCCGTTTTCCGGTAGACCGTGGCTGACCCAGCCGAATCCGACGTCATACGCACCGTACAGAGTAATGCCGTGCCAGGTCAGCGTGCAATCGGTCGTGGCGAACTCGTGGCCGCTCGCGCAGGCATCGGGAGTGCTCCGCTGCATCCGAATGTCGACCGTGGCCTCCTGGCCGCCCGCCAAGCTGATTCGCGCGTGTGTTTCATCGGCGAACCCTTGTTTCGCTGCTCGTATCTCGAAACTCCCCGCAGGCAGGCCGGACGCCTGAAAGTGTCCCGCGCTGTCGGTTGTGATCGTCCGCGTTGCTCCTGTATCGACGTTCTTGATCGTCACTGCGACATCGCGAAGGGCCGCGCCGGTTTGGTCCGTCACCACTCCGGAAAGGCTTGCGCCCGTTTGGCCCCACGCCACCGTCGACAGTAACATCAGCACCATCCAGGCAAACACCAGGCCAACGTGTCGCATTCCTACCCCCAAAGTTAAGGATCGATTCAAGAAGTGTGCAGTGTACATGATCGGCAGCTCGCCTGTCCAAAACGATACAGATCCATTCGCTTTTACTCACCCGCTGCCTTGTTTTTGTACACGGACAGGATTGACCGGGCACCGTACTAGCGATAGGATTTCATTCCGATGCCCACGAAACAGCAGTCCCAGCGGAACAGTGACGCATTGCTACAGCTGCGGGATGCGGCTTTGCAGTTGGGAATCAGCTTCCCCACCATCAAGCAGTGGATCTATAAGAACAAGCTGCGCAGTGTCCGCACAGCCGGAGGCCACCACCGGATTCCGCAAAGCGAAGTGGACAAACTGCTCTTCCGAACCCGTGGAAGATCCGAACGAGAACGGCAGGACGTCATCCGCCGGGTCAGCGGACGCAATCAATTAGTCGGACGCATCGATTCTGTCCGCATCAGCGGCCTCATGGCCGAAGTGAAGATATCGATCGGCGGCCAGCAGATCACATCCATCATCACCGCCACCTCCGCGCGCGAAATGCAACTCAAGAAGGGGCAAACCGCCGCCGCACTGATCAAAGCCACTGAAGTGATGATTATCCGCGTGTGAGAAACTGCCTGTATGCGCAGCCTGTAAGTAATGAAGGCGTCGTGGATGGTGCTTTCGGGTGAACGCTTTTGGGTGGCGCAGCGCTTTCAGCGCTGCGCTAAAGCTCGCCTTCATTCTTGAGCGCTTTAGCGCCCGAGGTACTTGATCGAGTTTGAGCCTCGGTTCACGGACCAAAGAAAAAGCCCCGGCCAAAGCCAGGGCTTATCTACCGAATCGAACCGCTTTAGTCGCCAGCCGCGACCGAAACTTCCGGCATCGCCGCTGTGATCAGCCGACCGTTCGGCGTCGCCACCAGACCACGCTCAACTTCATCCAACTTCACCCGCTTGATATCCCAAGCCAGGCCGAGAGTTTTGAGCGCCCAGATGCCGTACCAGTTCATATCGACTTCATACCAGGTGAATCCATGCTGCGCCGCCGTCGGATGCGCATGATGATTATTGTGCCAGCCTTCGCCGAACGTCAGCAGAGCCACCCACCAGCTGTTAGTGGAAAGATCGCGAGTCGCGAAGCGCCGCGTTCCCCACGAGTGCGTCGCCGAATTCACCAGCCAGGTCGCGTGCAAACCAACCACAACGCGCAGGAACGTTCCCCACAGCAGGAACGGCAGCCCGCCGATGGCGTACAGCGCGATGCCCAAAATCACCTGCGGAACGTAATGATATTTCGTAATCCAGACGTGAAACTTATCTTTGGCGAGGTCGGGAACGTAGCGCGAAAGCGTGGTCGTGTCGTGGTGCATCGACTTGCCCATGAGAATCCATCCCATGTGCGCCCACCACTTGCCATCGATCGGCGAATGCGGATCGCCTTCCTGATCCGAATACTGATGATGAATGCGGTGCGTCGCCACCCAGAAAATCGGCCCGCCTTCCAGAGCCAGCGTCGCGCACACGGTCAGGAAATACTCCACCCACTTCGGAGTCTTATATCCCCGGTGCGTCAGCAACCGGTGATAACTCATCCCAATGCCGAGGCTGCCCGAGACCCACCACAAAAACATTGCAACAAACAATGCCTTCCAACTGAAAAAGAAAAGTGCCGCAATGGCTCCCACATGAAACGCCGCCATGAACGCTGCGGTGATCCAGTTCACTTCACCTTTTTCGGCTTGCCGTTTTTCCAAATCTTGCAGTTCCATATCCAAGGAAGGTCCCCATTTCGTGGTTGTTTGAGTTCGATCAGCCCCATAGCTAACCTATCAAGGGACGAATGGGATGACTGTAATACTTGTGTAATTCCGTAATTACCGGAGTAACGGGAAGTACTCTGCCCTCTTGTTGGGCCGTCGTATCCCCTGCGAAGTGCGCAGGATTGAGTGCCCGCGGTCGTCGCGGACTCACTGGAAGCGAGCCTCAGCGACCTCCGTGCAGCTTTCCGAATGTTTGGGCAGCCATGAGCGACATGGTCAAAATTCCCGCCCCCAGGACAAGGATGTGTTGCGTCTTGCGCAGATTAAAACTACCGACTCGACAGACCAGCAGGTAGCCGGCTGCAAGGTTGAACAGACCCCATAAAACATTGACCGTCGATGACGACAAGCCCACACCGGGTGGCGATGCGAAGGGGCTCTGGAAAGCATGACCGGAGATCCCGTTTCCAAGATGGGGCAGCGCGTTCGCCAGGAACGCTCCCCCGAAGAAGTACGCTAAAGAGTGATACCAGCGCATGGTTGCTTCTACGCCGCTTTTCCTTTGACCTGCACCCCCGCCCACTTCTCCAGCAGCGTCAACGTCGCCGCATAGTCTAGATCCTTATTCCCGTCCTCCGACGCCATCTCGTAAATCTCTTCCACGGTTTCCAGCGCCGGTAGCTTCACCCGCGCCTCCTTCGCCGCTTCCAGCGTCAGCCGGATGTCTTTATGCATGAGTCGCAGCGGAAAGTTCGGAGTGAAATCGCGCTGCATCACAAACGGGCCCTTGTAGTCCACCACTCCCGAGCGCACCATGGTGGCCTCAATCAGCGTCAGCAGTTGTTGCGGATCCACTCCCAGCTTGGTGGCGAGCGTCAGTGCCTCGGCGAATCCCTCATAGATCAACGCGATTTGCAGGTTCATCGCGAGCTTCGTGGCCTGACCTTTGCCGGTCTCCCCCATGCGGAAGATCTTCTTCCCCATCGCCGCGAACAACGGCTTCAACCTCTCCACCGGCTCTTCGCTGCCGCCCACGATGAACACCAGCGTTCCGTCCCGCGCTCCGATCTTCGACCCGGTCATCGGCGCATCCACCCAGCTCACGCCTTTTTGCCCCACTCGCTCTGCGAACTTCAGCGTAGCTGACGGTGAGATCGTGCTCGAATCCGCAATGATCATGCCTTCCGTGAGTGATGCTTCTACGCCATCCGCTCCGAAGATCACGCTCTCCACCGCATCCGTGTCCGACACGCAGAGCCATACTACTTCCGCGCCCTGCGCCGCTGCCCCAGGCGTTGGCGCCACTCCCGCTCCCTCCACGAGTTTGCCGGGGGTGCGATTCCACACCGTCACTTCATGTCCTGCTTTGACCAGATTCGAGGCCATCGCGTGACCCATGATTCCTAACCCCATAAAGGCAACTCGCATGCAGGCTTCTCCTTCGTCCTGAAGAAAAAAGAACGTTTCCGGATTAGATATGACCAGCGCGATCAAGGTCAAGCAAGGACGAGTGCAAGCTCGAGTTTAAAGATTCATATGAGGACGGGTCTATCGGTCTGTGTGGGGACAGCCGCCATCGGCTGTCCGTCGAGCGGAGCTCGACAGTGCGCGTCAAGCTAGCAGCCGTATGTGAAAAAACCTTCACATCGACACCACTACAACTATCGGATATAGTGCGCGGGATGGATTTCGTCCCTGCTCGGCGACAATCCGTCGACCCCCTGCAACTCTTGGAATCTTCGCACGCAAGGATATTTCTGATGAAATCGTCTCTCCCCGCCGTCTTTTGCGCACGAAACCTCTTCGCCCTGTCGGCCCTTCTCGCCGTGTTGGCCCTACCGCTTCCCGCTTCCGCTCAAACTTCCCTGGCACGAATTAGTGTCGACAATCTCACCAACTCCGACAGCGATCACAAGACGGAAGTCGAGCCCGACATGTTCGCCTGGGGCAGTACCATCGTGACTGCATTCCATGTCGCCCGCCGGCCCGGCAGCATCGGGTGGGGCAGTGGCGATGTTGGTTTCTCCACCTCCATCGACGGCGGCAAGACGTGGCACTACGGCGATCTCCCCGGCCTCACTGTCAATTACAAGGGCGGGACCTACGGCGCTGCGGCCGATCCTTCGGTCGCCTACGATGCCAAGCACGGGGAATGGCTAATCTCCACTCTCCCCCTCGCCGGACTCAACGGCTCTTCAGGCGTGATCGGAGACGTGGCCGTCAGCCGCTCCACTACCGGACTGAACTGGGGAAATCCCATCATCATCGACAAGACACACCTCGACGACAAAAACTGGACCGTCTGCGACAACACGACGACGAGCCCCTACTACGGTAACTGTTACACCGAGTGGGATCAGGCCTATGGCTCCGGCGACGTTCTGATGAGCGTTTCTAGTGATGGCGGAAAAACCTGGGGCCCCGGCCTCGCCTCTTCCGATCGCGCGGGCGGTCTCGGCGGCGAGCCGCTGGTTCAGCCTAACGGCACCGTCATCGTTCCCTTTGCCGGCGGCGGCATCGACGTATTCAGTTCCACCAACGGCGGCGCAAGCTGGGGCAAGAGCCAGGCCATCGCCAGCGTCAACAGCCACTTCGTCGCGGCGGGTCTGCGTAATCCCAATTTGCCTTCGGCAAGCATCGACGGCGCCGGGAAGGTCTTCGTCGTCTGGTCCGATTGCCGCTTCCGTTCGGGCTGCGCTTCCAACGACATCGTCATGAGTTCATCGATCGACGGCAAGACATGGAGCGCAGTCACGCGCATCCCGATCGACGCGACCACCAGTACCGTAGATCACTTCCTTCCCGGCATCGGCGTTGATCCCACCACTTCCGGTGCCAACGCGCACCTCACGATCGTTTACTACTACTATCCGGCCGCCAAGTGCACGACCAGCACTTGCAAGTTGGATGTGGGCTTCACCACTTCCACCGACGGCGGTGCAACCTGGACCGCAGGCGTGAAAATTGCCGGACCGATGAACGTGGGCTGGCTGCCCGTCTCCGACAACGGACCGATGGTTGCCGATTACATCGGAGTGTCTTACTCGAACGGCAGTCCGTTCGGAGTCTTCGCTGTAGCTCAAGCTCTGAAGGGCACAACCTATAACGAGTCTATGTTTACAACCAAAGCTCCGTTGCCGGTTTCCTACGACGCACCGCGCTTCAGTTCCGTCGACGATCATCCCGTGCCCAACGCCAAGTCCGATCACGAGATGAAGTATTACTACGACGACGGCGGCCATCGCGAAATTCCACGCTCGCGCTGGATCACCAATACCGAACCGGCTCAGTAAAGTCGCAGGTTCGCAATTCAACGCCGCCGGCAACTCGCTGGCGGCGTTTTTATTGGCAACCTTGCGCTGCGTCACATTACCTCCGTTACGGGTGCGGAAAGTAAAAAGCGGCCCACCATCCTCGCCATTCATCTAAGATTACAGTTCGGTAAATTCAGTCGACGCATCGCCCTAATTACTCGGCTCTTCGCGGCGATTCGAGCTAGTATCTGGAACTGAGGCTGCTTCCGGTCCAACCCCCGGGCTCTGTAGCAGGATGATTAAACAAACGCTTCGCAATCCGGCCCTTCGTAAACGCGCCACCCAGTTCGGACGATTGGTGCGCCGCTCGGCGGTAACCCCGCGTTACGGCGAAACCTACAAGCCTCGCCTCGCGACCAACGGCGAACTCGGCGTCACCTTCATCGGCCATGCCAGCTTCTTCGTACAGATTGGCGGACAGAGCGTTGTCATCGATCCCAATTTCGCGCGCTGGCTGTTCGTGCTCAAACGCCTGCGCCGCCCCGGCGTGCGCATCGCCGACCTTCCGGCTATCGACGTGGTGCTGGTCACTCATGCGCACTTCGATCATCTTCATCGCCCGTCGCTGCGTGCGCTCGTGCAGAACAACCTGCGCACGCGTGGCATTGCTCCGTCGATCATCATCCCCACCCATGTTTCCGATCTCGTATCCGACCTCGGCTTCTCCGAGATTATTGAACTCGATTGGTGGAAGATGTCTCGCCGGGGTAACTTGTCGATCACACACGTGCCTTCGCGCCACTGGGGCGCTCGCATTCTGAAGGACTCGCATCGTGGATATGGTGGTTTCGTACTGAAAACAGGCAAGCACTCCGTCTATCACGCCGGTGATACTGCTTACTTCGCCGGATTCAGCGAGATCGGGCGCCGCCTCGCTCCCGAACTCGCCCTGCTTCCTATTGGTGCTTACAATCCGGCGCAGTTCCGCAACGTCCATGCGGATCCGGCCGATGCCATGCGCGCCTTCCTCGATCTTAAGTCCCGCTGGATGGTCCCCATGCACTACGGCACCTTCCGCCTCTCGCACGAGCCCGTCGACGAACCGCTGCAACTGCTAGAGCAAGAAGCCGAAGCCGCTGGAACCAAAGACCGCGTCGTAGTGATGGAAGAAGGCGTAACCAGATTCTTCTAGCGCTCTACTCGATTCTCTGAACCGGAATGTCCTTCGCATCCACGTGCAGAATCATCGCCGTCACTTTGCCCTGGCTATCCACCTGAAACGTCATCGTGTCATCCGACGAAGTCGAGTAGAAATCGATCTCGCTCTCGGGCATTAACTCCTGCCTCGCCTCCTCATTCTCCTGCACTGAAAGATGATCGCCCTCGCGGCGCACTGTCAAAATGATGTCGGGCGACACTGCGTAGCGTCCCACATAGCGGTCTAACACCTTGCCATCCACGATAGCGTTCTTGTGCTGTTTGAGTGGGGGGCGCTGCGGGAGCTTGTTATACGGCGTATACCCTTCCCACTCGATCGGCGTGAACGTGTCTTTCAGCACCGTCTCCAGCACTTCCTTGAAGATGCCTTCGCCCTTGCCGCTGTTGGTCATGATGACCAGGCCGGACTTCTGCTTGTCGAAGCACACGGCATAGTTCCTCCAGCCATCGTCGTGCCCTTCCTTGAAGAACACCTTGCCGTAAGGCGTCCAGTAAAGGCCCCACGCCAATCCGTAACTGAGCCGGATGCTCTTGTTCTCGTCGGTCGTCTCGTTGTTGAGCGACGGGAATTCGTGCTTGGACACAACTTGGATTTGGGGTGTGAACATCTGGTCGCGCGTCTTGCCCTTTAGACTTCCTCCGTCCATCACGATCCGCAGGAAGCGGGCGAAATCGGAAATTGTGGTCACCATGGAACCCGCCGCATCGGGCCGCTTCCACTTCGGTGGGCCCAGGGACCGACCGTACTCGTCGTATCCGTTGGCGAAGTCGCTTTCAAAGCGGTCTTGCCAGACCATGCTGGTGCGGGTCATGCCCATTGGCTCAAACACCTGCTGTTGCATCAACTCATCCAGCGGCTTGTTCGTGATGGTCTCGACCACCAACTGCAGTAGGTCGATGCCTTCGCTCGAGTAGGCAAACCGCAATCCCGGCTCGAAGTGGATTTTCAGTTTGTGGTCATCCTCAAATGCCCGCCAGTTCGCAAACCCGCTGGTGTGACTCAGTAGCATGCGTGCCGTGATTCGCTTGTAGCGTGGATCTCCCACCAAATCCGCATACTTGGGATATTCCGGCAAAGGCTTCGGCAGGTATTGGTAGACGGGTCTGTCGAGATCCAACTTGCCTTCGTCCACCAGTTTCATCGCCAGGTAGGCGAAGGCCACCTTGGAAAACGATGCTGCGGACATGACGGAGTCGACAGTGAGCGGCAGGTAGTTCTCCTTGTCGCGGAAACCATACGCCTTCAGGAGTTCGAGCTTGCCGTTGTGGAAGACCGCAAGTCCAGCGCCCGTAACCTCGGCCGCTTTCATCAGCCGCGTCATAGTCGCATCGATCTCGGCCACAGAGATCGTGCTGCCGTCTAACCGCGTGACGGATGATTGACCGGCCGCGAGAGAGGCCGCCGCCATTGCGATCACACACCAGACAAATGTCTGTCTCATCGCTTCTCCTCCGCGCATCAAAGGCTTGAGACTTCAGTGCGCGGTCATACTGCCTTAACACGACCACGCCTCTTTTGTTGTAGACTGCGGGTCTCGAATTTTCTGCCTAGGAGGTCCTCTATGTCCGTAAAACCTATCCCTGAGGGATATCACACTCTCACACCATTCCTTACGGTTCGTGACGCGGTGCGCGCCATCGAATTCTACAAGCAGGCGTTCGGAGCCGAGGAACGAGGCGTCGCCAAAAGTCCGGACGGCAAAGTGATGCATGCGGAGTTGAAGATTGGCGACTCCATCATCATGCTGAGCGACGAGTGGCCTGAGTTCGGAGCGCTGTCTCCGCTCAGCAGCGGCGGTGCAGGCATGGGACTGCACATCTACGTGGATGGCGTCGATGCGGCGTTCGATCGGGCGGTGAAAGCGGGCGCCAGAGTTGACATGCCGGTCAGCGACCAGTTCTGGGGCGACCGCTACGGCAAGTTGACCGATCCGTTTGGCCACAAGTGGTCGATTGCCACGCACACCAAAGACATGTCCGCGGACGAGATGAAGCGCAGCATGGACGAAGCCATGGCAAAGATGCGGCCGCCAGAAAAGAAGACCGCATAGTAAAACCGCCCATGTGGGGACAGCCGGCTCGGCTGTCCCGCCTGGGCCAACGCCCGCGGCCTCGATCATGGGCTAGCCCGCCAGCAGGATTCTTAAGTCCCTCAGATTGTTCCCGGTGGGTCCGATCTCGATCGCATCTCCAATCGCATGGAAGAGCGGGTAGGCGTCGAACTGCTCGAGCGCAGCACGAACATCCAGTCCTCGAGTGCGCGCGCGCTCGACTGTCGTACCGTCGACAATCGCTCCCGCTGCTGGGCTGTTCCCGTCGACCCCATCCGTGCCGGCGCTGAGCACGGTGATGCTCTCGCCCCCAATCTTCTCGGCGCAGGCCAAAGCAAACTGCTGATTGCGCCCGCCGATGCCACCGTTCGTGACCTTCACCGTGACTTCCCCACCGGAGATCAGACACACTGGAGAGAACTGCTTTCTTAGTTCACGAACCCGCTGGAGCAAGTATTCGGCGGCCGTCGCATAGTCCCAGTCGTCGCAGGAGTTGTCGACGTGGACGATAAAGCCGGCACGCTCGGCCGCGGCGCTGGCCTCTTCGATCGCACTCTGATTGGAGAGCACAGGCCACCAGCGCGCCCGAACGAAGGCGGGATCGTCGGACTTCGGCGTCTCGTCGAGGGCGTGGCGCTCAAACAGTTCGCGGGTCGACTGCGGAAACTGATTCAGCAAGTCGTATTTCTGGGCGATGCGATAACAGTCATCGACGCTGGTGGAGTCGGGCATTGTGGGACCGGAGGCGAGCGCGTCGGGCGTGCTGTCGGGAACATCGGATACGAGCAATGAGACCTGTTGCGCTGGATGTGCAGCCTGCGCGAGACGTCCGCCTTTTACGGCGGAAAGATGCTTGCGCACGGCGTTGATCTCGGCGATGGGAGCACCGGAGTGGACTAATGCGCGATAGGTCGCGATGAGATCGTCGAGAGAGATCTCGTCGTCGATGGGCTTCTCGACAATCGAGGAGCCTCCACCGCTGAGCAGGAAGATCAGGAGCGCCGAAGCGGGTTGGGCGTCGAGCATCCGCAGGATGGCACTCGCCGCCTGGATGGATTCCGAGTTCGGCGTGGGGTGACCGCCGCGAAAGTAGCGAAAGCCGTGAACCTGAGTCGAGGCCTGGATGGAACTGGCGACGATGCCTTCGAGCGAAGCTCCGACTTGGGCGGACAGGGCCTCGACCATGGTGTGTGCAGCCTTCCCCAGCGACACGACGAGCACGCGTGAGTAAGAGTGCAGGTCGTAGAGATCGTCGCAGACGCGGAGGATTCCGCGCTCGCAGTGCACATGGCGGGCAAAGCCCCGGGCAATCGACGCTTCAGCGAGCGCATGCTGGAAGATCTCGCGCGCCGCCTGTCGCATCTCACTCACGCGATCACTCGCTCGCGAACCCAGGTCTCGATCGCTTCGCGAAGTTCGCGCAGGCGGCCTTCGAAGAAATGGTCAGCGCCTTCGATCATGACTAACTTCTTGGGTTCCGGGATGGAGGCGACCAACGCTTCCAGCTTGGCGCGGGGCCCGAACTGGTCGCGCGCTCCACTCACAAAC
This sequence comes from uncultured Acidobacteriaceae bacterium, assembly GCA_963709025.1. Taxonomy (GTDB): domain Bacteria; phylum Acidobacteriota; class Terriglobia; order Terriglobales; family Acidobacteriaceae; genus Sulfotelmatobacter. The sequence continues at coordinate 349,017 of CAVPVE010000025.1, read as the reverse complement.
AGCTTGGGCTTCATGCACTCCTGCAGGAAGTCGAAGGTGTAAGTGCGCGGAACTTCGCTGTCGGCGGCAACGGGAACGATAGGCGTTCCGACGCCGATGACTGCGCGGACTCGAGTGTCCGCACATGCGGCTCGCAATCCAACGGCAGCTCCGAAGGAGAAACCTGCGAATAGCATCGGCAAGCGACACTCGGCCTCGAGCCAGTCGAGTGCGGCGCGGACGTCGTCGACTTCGCCGTTGCCCTGATCGTGTTCACCCTGGCTCAATCCAGTTCCACGAAAGTTGAAGCGCAGCACGGGAAAGCCGAAGGTGTTCAGCGCCTTCATGGTGTGGAAGACGACCTTGTTGTGGAGCGTCCCACCGAAGAGCGGATGGGGATGGCAGACCACAGAAGCGTGCGTTGCGCTCTCTGCGCCAGCATTGAGCAGGGCTTCAAGACGCCCGGCAGGGCCATCGAGAAAGAGCGAACGGATGGATGCGTTCGAGGCGATCACGATTCCAGAGTACCAAAGCTGCCTCTGGTATTCTCTCCTCCATGGATGCTGTGACCCTGACGCGACAACTGGTGGACATCGAGTCCATCTCGGGCAATGAAGCGGAGGTTGGGAACTACTTGTACGGGGAACTTTGCCGACTCGGGTATCAGACGAAGAAGATGCCCGTCGAGGTCGACCGCTTCAACGTGCTGGCGACGTGGGATGGGCATCCGAATCCGGCGGTCGTGTTCTCGACGCACATGGATACGGTGCCTCCATTCATTCCCTCGTCGGAGGATGCGGGGCGAATTTATGGCCGCGGGTCGTGCGATGCCAAGGGCATTATTGCGGCGCAGGTTGCAGCGGCGGAGCGATTGCGACACCAGGACATTCATGTAGGACTGCTGTTCGTGGTGGGCGAAGAGCGCGACAGCCTGGGCGCACAAGTGGCCAATGAATATGTCGCGAACGGGCAAGCTTCGGGATGCCGATTCCTGGTGAATGGCGAGCCGACGGAGAATCATATTGCTCTGGCGTCGAAAGGAACGCTGCGCGTGGAAGTGACCGCGACGGGACGCATGGCACACTCGGCGTATCCGGAGCTGGGAGAGTCGGCGATCGACAAGCTGATTCCAGCGCTGACACGGCTGCGCGAGATGCCTCTGCCTTCCGATCCGGAGATTGGGCCGTGCACGTTGAACATCGGGCTGATCGAGGGCGGACGCGCGCCCAACGTGATCCCTGATTACGCGCACGCGGATCTGCTGTACCGACTCGTCGGTTCGTCCGCGGAGTTGCGGCGACAGATTCTCGCGACGGCTGGCGACGGCGTGCAGGTGACGTTTCCGCTGGAGCTTCCCTTTCTGCGACTGCGCATCGTCGATGGATTGCCGACGATGATCGCCAAGTTCACGACCGACATTCCCAAACTCACCAAGTGGGGCGAACCGTTGCTTCTGGGTCCGGGATCGATTCATGTAGCGCACACCGATGGTGAGTACATCGAGAAAAAACAACTGGCGGAGTCGATTGATTTGTACTGCGAGGTCGCTAAGCAGCTTTTGAGTTGAATATCTGGAAGGTGCGAATTCGGGTATTCCTGCCCTCTGTTTTTTTTTATTCCTTTTCTCTAAAATCCTGATTTCTAAAGACTTGCTGCGGCTGGGTTGGTCGGCATCCGCGCAAAATATTGAGCCGCGAGGACTTACAGATAAAATATTCCAGAATAAGGAGTTAGCAGCTGAATCCAGCCGATTTGGCAAGCCTCTGTCTCTCCTATGTTCTCTCAAGGTATTGATTTCTAATGACTTATGGACTCGATATGATTTTGGGTATCCGTAAGATCTTGAGGCGCAGGGACTTACGGCTAGAATATTGGGGGATAAGGAGATATGGCGGATCCCGAGGAAACCAAACTGGAAGGCGAAATCTGCGCACATGGATCCAGAGTGCGCTTTTCAGTTTTCTCAGTAAAGGTTGTTCGTCACACAAATTGGAATTTCTCCTGTGGAAAAAGGATCGGCTAAAGGAGTGTTTGTGTCGTCCCGCTGGGACTTGTTGGATTCTTGGCGACCTTCCCCAGCGCTGAAGCGCTGGGCTAAATTGATTTTGACCCTCCTGGGCGGCCTGCTTGTTGAGGGTGAATTTCGATTGTGACCGCGGCTGGAGGGAGAACCGATTCACTCTTGTCCTTGCCAAAAGAGTTGTCTGAAGCCGGTTCGGTTACGGATTTCGTAACGGAGATGGGAAAAATCCGCGCGAGTGCATGATCTCAGAGAGAATGCTCGCAGCGAAAGCCGCCACCGTCTCAATGAAGTCGAAGGTGATGTATGAAATGGATTCGGTGGGTTTGGCCTTATGTCCTGATTGCCATCTCGGTGATCGGGCTGGTGTACATGGCGCTGAATGGCCGCGTCTGAATTTTCGTTTAGACTTGTTCTTGCCTGACGTAAACCCCGCCAGAATGCATGAGCTACCGCTTTGAGTACGACACCACGAATAAGATCCTGCTGGGTAGGTTTGAAGGTGTTCTAACCGAGGAATCGGCCGCGGCGTTTTACGGCGCGATTCGGAAGTATGGCGCCGCGACCGATGCCCGAGCGGGTATATGGGACTTCTCGAGCGCGACAGAGAATGTCGCCTCCGAAACCATACGGCGAGTGGCCAAGGAGGAACCGGCCATGCCGGCTGATCGGCCGTGCTTTATCATGGCGCCCGACAGTCATCTGTTTGCCTTGTCGCGTATGTTCCAGATGACCGGAGAGCACAAACGGCCGCTGCTACAGGTGGTACGTTCGCTGGATGATGCGCTTCGGACGCTGGGGGTGAAATCTGCGCACTTCGAACCGCTGGACTCCGTGTGAGACTGGCGGACGAATGCGTCCGCTCGGATACTCTCGAGATAAGTACCTCACGATTCTCAGGGGAGTCAAAATCCCCACCATTCGACTGCGAAAATCCCCACTTCTCGCGCAAAGAACGCGCGAGAAATGGGGCACCCACGATTTTCGTTTCCGTTGGCGGGCGTGGGTCCCTCAGGCGACGGCGCTGCGCACAGGCTGATCGCTCGGCGGAGTTTGCGTCGCAAGATAGGGCAGGCGCGACGAGGAGGCCCACCGCGAGCGTATCGGACCTAGTAAAACGCTGGAGAGATCGTTTTGAGCCCGCCTCGCGGAGAGGAACTTTTTCGTCGTCCGCAGCAGCCAGTCTTTTCCATAGCAAGCGCGGAAGCCCTGCTCAAGCAGAGACTCGAGCACGCCGGGCGCACAATGCGGGTGGTTCCAGACAAGATGCTTGGTATCGAACCGGGACCAGTCTTTTTCGAAAATGCCGTAACCCGACTCGAGTTCGCGCCACATCTCGGTTTGAGGATGCGGGGTGACGATCGTGATTTGGGTAACATCGAGCTTTAGAGACGACAGGGTTTTCAGATCTTGAGCGATTGAGACCGGCGTCTCAGGCGGCAGGCCGATGATGTAATAACCCTGGGCGTACATGCCGGCGCGGTCGAGGCGCTCGGCCAATTCAAAGGCAGATTGCGCTTTCTCGTTCTTGTGCATCTGCTTCAGGATGTCCTGGTGGAAGCTCTCGATGCCGAATAATGCGCCTTCCATACCACAACGCCGCCAATCGCTGAAGTTGCGCAGCAGCAGGTCGACACGGGATTGCACAAGCCAGCGGACCTTGTGGCGGGCGAGCAACTCGATGACGGCGTCGGCATGAGACGGAAGGTTGCCGAAATTTTCATCAAGCAGCAGGACAAAATGGACTCCGTGTTGGACATAGAAACGCAGTACTCGATCCAACGCGTCGAGCGAGATTTCTTTGGGTTGCGGGGCAAAGGCAGTGGTCTGGCAAAAGGTGCATCGAAAACTGCAACCGCGCGAAGAAAACAGAATTCCGAGCGGAAACGACCATCCGCCGGGCAGGCGGAAGCGGGTGATCAGGGGTGGATGCTGGATTTCGTCAAGATGGGTCCCTAGTTTCTGGGCCAAGGCATCTTCGCTGTAACTCGTGAACACATGATCGAAGTGGGAGCGGATGGAGGGAGTCAGGGCGCCGTAATTTCCCGCCCACAGTTCGCGGACGCCGGCCTGCCGCGCCTCGGCGGCCATCGCCAGAATGTCGTTGGTCTCTTCGAGGTAGAAGGAAAAGCCTACGGCGTCCCAGCCGCGCTTGAGTTGAGCGGAAAATTCGGCACGCGTGGGATATTCCAGAATGTTCAACTGGGGCAGATTCTGGCGCAGGAATCGCAGGCCAAACGAGATGGTGCGCGGCATGCCGAAACGCCAGCGGAAATTACGCGGAGCATTTTCGCGAAAATAATCGTAGAGGCCGGAGTCGCGGCAGCGCGTTGTCAGTAGAATTCGAGGCAAATCTTTCCTCCCCTGTGGAATGTCACCACAGAAGCGGACGCGGGCGCGTGGAGGAATGTACCACATTTTCGGCTCGAATATGTAAATTCGAGTCGTGAGAAAATTCAGCCGTCCCATGGGAGAGTCTAAAGATGATTTTTGCGACGCACTCGAAGCAGGCGTTGTGGGGGATTGCGGTCGCTGCATTAGTCGTTTTCGCTGGTCCGATCGTCCGGGGCCAGCAATGGCCACCAACGAATTGGACCGCCGAACAGGACCATCAGAACATGATGGATCAACTGGGGATCAAGGCGCTGCGGCCGGGGCCGAGCGGAAATGAAAAAGAGCCGAATCACGCTAACTACGATGAGGCGAAGGCCAATCCATACGGTGATCTGCCCGACGCGCTCACATTGAAGAATGGGCAGAAGGTCACGACGGCGGAACAGTGGTGGAAGCAGAGGCGTCCGGAGCTCGTAGAGGATTTCGAGCGCGAGGTCGTGGGCCGCATCCCGCCGAACGTGCCGAAGGTAACGTGGGCCGTGAAGACTACGACCGAGTCGGCGGCCGGTGTTTTCCCGGTCGTGGAAAAGCAAGTGGTCGGACACGCGGACAACTCAGCGTGCCCCCAGATTAATGTTGATATCGAGATGACGCTGGTGACGCCACGGAATGCGAAAGGTCCCGTGCCGGTGATGATCATGTTCAGCAGCGCGGCGATGCGACAGTTCCTGGCAAGCCATCCGGAATTCAAGAAGATGATGGGGAGTGATCCGCCCGCGACGGAGCAACTTATTGCGAACGGCTGGGGCTACGCGTTGCTCGAAACAAGCAGCATCCAAGCGGACAACGGGGCGGGGCTGACGAAGGGTATCATTGGCCTGACCAATAAGGGTCAGCCTCGAAAGCCGGAGGACTGGGGCGCGTTACGGGCGTGGGGATGGGGTGCATCGCGCGCACTCGACTATCTGGAGACGGATCAGAACGTGGATGCGAAACGCGTTGGCATTGAAGGCGTGTCTCGTTATGGAAAGGCTGCGCTCGTGACCATGGCGTTCGATCCGCGTTTTGCGGTCGTGCTGGTGGGCTCCTCGGGGGAAGGTGGCACGAAACCGCACAGGCGCAATTTCGGAGAAGAGGTGGAGAACCTGACGGGGTCGGGCGAGTATCACTGGATGGCTGGCAATTTTCTGAAATACGGGGCGGCGGAGGCTTCGTTCGGGAGCAAGAATGCCAGCGACTTGCCGGTGGACGCGAACGAACTGATTGCGCTGTGCGCGCCGCGGCCGACATTTATCAGCTACGGGGTGTCTGAAATGGGGGATGCAAAGTGGCTGGACCATCAAGGCAGTTTCATGGCGACGGTGGACGCGGGTGCGGTCTTTCGGCTCTTGGGAGCGAGGGACCTCGGAGTCAGCGAGAATTATCACGGTGCGAAGATGCCGCCGGTGAATATGGGGCTTCTGGATGGTCAGCTCGCGTGGCGGCAGCACGATGCCGGCCACACGGATGCGCCGAACTGGAAGTACTTTATTCCGTGGGCAGACAAACTTCTGGACTATCACCCGACGGCGTGGGATCTTCCGGCGGATCGACCGGTGTTTCGGACGGACGCAAATTCTCTGGTGGCTCATGCGCAGTTGCTGGCGAAGGCGAAGCAGGGCGAGATTGATGTTTACTTTGAAGGCGACTCGATCACGAGGAGGTGGGGTGCCCTCGACTATCCCGATTTGCTGGCTAATTGGAAACAGAATTTCTTTGGCTGGAACGCGGGCGACTTTGGATGGGGAGGAGATCGAACGCAGAATATTCTGTGGCGTTTGGAGAATGGCGAGTTGGACGGGGTTAACCCGAAAGTCGTCGTGCTGCTGGCGGGCACGAATAACCTTGGCGGTCTATCGGGCCAGGGCGGGGACGGGGCGCGAGCGGACGACATCGTCCGAGGTCTAAAGGCGATTGTGCGGGTGATTCAAGAAAAGGCGCCTGCGGCGACGATCATCGTGATGGGAATCTTCCCGAGGAATGACGATATGGTGTTCATGCCCGTCATCGACAGAATCAACCATAATCTGTCGCGACTCGCGGACGGCAGGAAGATTCGGTATTTGAATATCAACGACAAACTGGCGGACGGCGATGGAAGGCTGTTCGATGGGATGATGAACGCAAACGACAAACTGCATCCAAACCTGAAAGCGTATCGAGTCTGGGCAGACGCACTGAAGCCGATGCTTACCGAACTGCTCGGTCGTCCCGCAGCTCAAGATCATGCTCCACCGCCGACGGGCGATCCGTCGGCGGGACGCTGATCGGTTGCGATGGCCGACTACGCTTGCCTCCGATGTCGTAGGCTTCGATTGAGCCTGGTTCGGTTCCCCTTCGAGCCGGGCTATTCGCGCATCGCCCAAGTCACTGCAGGCCCCAAGTCATCTCGACGCGCACTGGAATTTCGTTCTTCACGGCCAGAGTAAGGAGCGAGGGTGGATCGATCTTAAAGTCGGCGAGGGTGGTGGGAATGGTTCCGGTGATTCTGGTTTCGTCTCCTTGCTTCACCACTTCGAAGGCGATTTGCTGGTAGTGGGCGGTCTGGCCGGCGAACTGAACTTCGAGATCGGCCTTGATCGTGGCCGACGCGGAGGCAGACTCGGGCAGACGCGTGCGGACGGTGACCATGGGGAATTCGGCGCCGCGAGTGACCTGGAGCATGTGAAGGTCGCGGTTGCTGTCGCCGGAGTCAAATGTCTTGACGGGGACGGCGATGAGGAAGTCGCATTGGCCTTCATGGCAAATGCCCTTGCCCCGGGCTGCGTGGCTTACACCTTCCGTCTGATGCAGAGGACGAGAGACGTGGTAGGTCAGGGTGCTCTGCTTCAGGACCCATTGGTGATCGGCGGCGAAGAGGCTGGTCACCGGGAGGAGGAGAAAGAACGGCAGGAGTTTTTTGTTCATAGAGTTCGCTCGCCCAATTGTTCCGCATTAGAGATCTGACCACCCGATAGAGGACCGACCATTGTTCTTTCGCCCCTTCGGGGCTCGCATTCTAGAACTTCAGTGACACCGACAATAGCGCGGCGCCGAAAGCTGCTGCGGTGACGATGGCGACGGGCCCATGGGCAGAGGCGATGCCGTGTACTTTTTCTCCGTTGCTTTTCTGGCTGTACGCCATCGCTCCCAGAATCGGCGTCAGGATCATGCCGGGGCCATGGACCCAGGCAAGGGCTTTGTGCAGCTTGATTGGGCCTTTGGTTTCCGTGCCTGCGATTCTTGGAGCCCGGATCGCGTAATAGGCGGTGATCCCATACAGGTCGCCGGTAACCGCGCCCAGCACGAGATGCACATTGCGGTCGGTCGAACTGGTGCTCTTGCCTCCGGCGTTGACTGAAGTGATCAAGGTGGCTAGCAGAGGGACGGTGGTGATGAGTCCGAAGCGCTGGTGCATCTTCAGCATGTGGGTGCGCCTGTCGAGCCGGGCCTGCTGGGCAGCGTTGCTTTGGATTTCGGTTTTGGAGAAGCCAAGGTCTTCGAGCGAGGGCTCGGTGTTGTTGGGGACTGGCGCGTTCGGGAGATTTTCGGCGGGCGCAAGTGACACGGAGGTCAGCACCAGACTGAGCGTCTGGGCGCTTCCGCTGGTCATGGTCACTTTGGCAACGGCCGTGCCGATTCCATCCGCTAAAGCGGAGACTTCATAATCGCCCGCGGCAAGGTTGGGAACTGTGTAGAGGCCCGCCGAATCGGTCTGCGTCTCAGTCGATTTTCCCGACACGGTATTCTTGACAGTCACTTCGCATAGGGGACGCCTTTGCCGGAGGAGTCCGTGATCGTGCCAGAGAGCGTGGCTGAGGCATCTTGCGCGAGGAGAGGGCTGGCGGTTATGGCAGGAATTAGTGTGACTCCGAGGAAAAAGTTCGACGTTTTCAGGTTCATCCGGCCTCTTCCTCCCCCTAAAGGGACTCACAGAGAACTTTATGTTCCAAAGATGCTTATGTCAAAGCCAAGGATGTCTCGACTAATCGTTCATCTTCGACTCCACCCAGAGCGGGCTCTGTCCGGACAGAACAAGGTGGGATGAGTATGGGGACCCAGCCGTCCCGCGTTCTTGTCGGAAACGATTTAGACTGGATTCACCTATGACCACCACCACCCTCAACTCGCTCGCCCGCGCTTCGTCCGCCTATTTGCGGTCTGCTATGCACCAGCCGATTCAGTGGCATGAGTGGGGGGCGGAGGCGTTTGCGGCGGCGCAGCGAGACAACAAGCCCATGCTGCTCGATGTTGGGGCGGTGTGGTGCCACTGGTGCCATGTGATGGATCGGGAGTCGTACGACGATCCGGAGATTGCGGCGATTGTGAATGAGCACTTCATCGCGGTCAAGGTGGATCGGGACGAGCGTCCGGACATTGACAGCCGGTACCAGGCGGCGGTGCAGGCGGTGAGCGGGCAGGGTGGGTGGCCGCTGACGGCGTTTCTGACGCCGGACGGGAAGCCGTTTTATGGGGGGACATATTTTCCGACGAGCGATGGGTATGGGCGTCCGAGCTTTCGGCGCGTGTTGCTCAGTATTGCGAATGCCTACCAAGAGAAGAATGGCGACGTGGTCGAGCAGGCCAAGATGGTGGAGAGCACGATTGCGCAGTCTGAGTCGTTTGCGGGGAAAGATGGGCGAGTCTCGGCGGCGGTGATTGCGGCGATTCGGACTTCGGCGTTTCGGATGTTTGATCCGCAGCATGGGGGATTTGGGCAGGCGCCGAAGTTTCCGCATCCGTCGGCGCTGGACTTGTTGATTGAGCGGTATGCGCGCACCAACGGAGCTTCGCTCCGCAGGACGGCCGAGGGCGGCCGTCCCCACATGGGCACTGCTGACGTCGACAACCAACTTCGGGAGCTGATCGTTACCACGCTGGAGCATATGGCGAATGGTGGAGTGTATGACCAACTGGCGGGCGGGTTTCACCGCTATTCGGTGGACGAACGGTGGGTGGTGCCGCACTTCGAGAAGATGTGCTACGACAATTCTGAGTTGCTAAAGAATTATGTCCACGGGTACCAGGCTACGGGCGAGGAGTTTTTTGCGGATGTGGCCCGAGACATCATTCGCTGGATGGATGAGTGGCTGAGCGATCGGGAGCGGGGCGGGTTCTATGCATCGCAGGATGCGGACATCAACATGGACGACGACGGCGACTACTTCACGTGGACGCTCGACGAGGCGCGTGCGGTGTTGACCGAGGAGGAGGCGCAGGTGGCGGCGCTGCATTATGACATCAATGAAGTCGGTGAGATGCATCACAATCCGGCGAAGAATGTGCTGTATGTGCGGGCTTCGGTGGAAGAGATTACGGGGCGCCTGAAACTTCCCGAGGAGCGGGTGAAAGAACTGCTGGCTTCGGCGAAGAAGAAGATGTATGCGGCGCGGTTGCAGCGTCCGACTCCGTATGTGGATAAGACTGTGTACGTGGGATGGAACAGCTTGTGCGTTTCGGCGTATCTGGAGGCGGCGAAGGTGCTCGATCTGGCGGAGGCGCGGCGGTTTGGGCTGCGGTCGCTGGATCGGGTGCTGGCAGAAGCGTGGAAACACTCGGCGGAAGTCGCAGGCGCGCGCGCCACTCCATCGGGGCTGCTGCTGCACGTGGTTTCGTATTCCGATCCGGCAGCGTCCCATCGCGAGGTTGCCGGACTACTGGATGACTACGCGTTCACGGCGCTGGCCTGCCTTGATGCCTACGAAGCAACTGCGGATCTCAGCTACTACAGGTTCGCGCGTGCGATTACAGATGCGATGATTGCGCGCTTCTACGATGCGACTTCCGGAGGCTTCTTTGACAGTGAACCCGCGGCCGACGGCGTGAGCCTGGGAGTGCTGGCGACGCGGCGCAAGCCGTTGCAGGATTCGCCGACGCCGGCGGGAAATCCGATGGCGGCGATTGCGCTGGTGCGACTGCATCACTACACCGGCGACGCTGGCTACCGCGACAAAGCCGAGGAAACACTGGAAACGTTTGCCGGCGTGGCGGAACAGTTTGGCATCTTCGCCGCGAGTTATGGGATCGCGGTGGCGTATCTGATGGAAAGTCCGGTGCAGGTGGTGGTGATTGCGGGAGAAGGAGACGAAAGTGCGGCGGCAAAGCTGCAGGCTGCAGCGGTTGCGCCTTTTGCGTTCAATCAATCGACGTTGCGGGTAAGCGCTCATCAGGCGGTGCGAGAGAACCTTCCGGTGGCGTTGGGGGAAACCATCCCTAACTTGCCGGGGTTAGGGATGGGAAAGTCGTTCGCGGTGCTTTGTTCGGGATCTACGTGTCAGCCTCCGATTTTCGATGCGCGGGAATTGGCGAGCGCGATGGAAGCAGCGATTGGAAAGGGGTGAGGCGGTTTCTCGTGGCGGGATTCCCCAGCGGCTTTAAAGCCGGATTCGGTTTGTGGGCCTTAACGCGGCCCTGAAGGGCCGCTCTTTCACGGGTGCGCAGGCCTCCTGCGCAGTTCGCGCAAGGCCTCTTGCGCGGTTCGCGCAGGCTCTTTTGATTATTTCGCGTACTCCTGTCGCAATTCATTCACTACAAAAAAGAGGGGCTGCCCGGTCATATGAGGTTCCGGCAGCCCAAAAATTGCGAGCCCTGGTTCGGCCCAAGTTGCAATTACGACAAAGTTACTTTGGTGACCTTGCGGTCACGACCTGATCGCGGTTCTACTGCGGTGGCAAGGTTGTTTGACAGTTGGGTTGTCTGGGTGGGCACAGAACCAGTGGGCCACCGTCCGCGGCGGGAACCTGTTGGACGGCAGCTGCAACGAATGTGCCCACTAGTCCTACCATCAGGATGGAGATCCTGATCGTTCTCTTCATGGGTTCATCTCCTATAACCGCTTAGGGTTTCCCCTACTGGGACCTTTGCGCGGTGCCGCATTATAGGACACGTGTCAAGCTGGCTGTGCAACAAGTTTCATGCGACGGCGCCAGCCATCGGCTGCGTAAGCCCAAGCCAGATTCCAGATCTCGCATCCCCCTGCGATTCCAGTCACTTACCATTCATTCATAAACTGCTGATTGCAGTGCAGACGTGGGCGCGCACAGTAGCACATTTCTTGCGCAGAATTTACAACTTTGGAACAGAGGGCCGGTGAAGAGGGGAAAATCGGCAGGACCTACGACTCGCGAGGAACCTGTACACCAGGAAGGTTGAAGCTGCCAGTGCCGGCGGCGGCCGCTCGGGCCGAAGTACCTGCCGGGCGAGCGTCGTGGGCGAGGGACGCATCCGGTTGCGTGCGCGAAAGGGCGCGGTCGACCATGCCTTCGAACATTGGAATGAGAGAATCGGCCGGAAGCGGGTGATGAATGTCGGACAGGCTCTGCTCCCAGCGCTGAGGCTGCAGAAGAGACATGGAGGCGTCGCGAGCCGGACTCTTCAGGGCGACGTAGCCAAACCAGATCAGCAGCGTGCTGTTGTAGGCACACATGTTGAAGATGCTCATCCACGGGCCGGCAAGGTGCTTCCCGATCCAGGAGGAGACGATCACGAGTTCAATCACGGCAAAAGATCCGAAGCCCAAGGCGATGCCGAAGCTGTGCTGGCGGCGGCTGATGCCGACATAGTGGGCAAAGAAGAGCAGGAAGAGCACCATTCCAACCTGAATCATGCGCACGCATCTTTGGCCGGTGAGGATGGCCTGAATGATGGGCGGCATCTCCGACGAATTCGTGGAAACCGAGACCACGCCGGCAACCAGCAGCATGACCAGGCCTGCCCATTTGAAGAGCACGGTACCCAGATCGCGCAGTGTATGGAACGCGCGGAAAACGTCGACAAACACCTCGTGAATCACGGCGAAACCAACCGCGACACTGAGCGCATCGCAAATCCAATAGAGGTAGAACAAAAGCGAATAGCTGTGCCAGTTTGCGACAAAAAGCACGGCAAAGGCGACGAGTTGAACCAGGACGTATGCAAAGAAGAACTTGAATTTCCGGTGCAGCCCGCGGCGGAACATGAGAACGGCGATCGCCATCTCAAGAATGGGATGAGCCATCCAGAGCGCGTAATAAAGGACTTTGATTCTGTCGCTCATTTCCTGGTTTACCGGCAAGTTTCAGCTACACGGGTCGGTAGAGCAACCTTAACGGTTCCCAACCCCGGGTTCAATGCACTGAGGTAATCCGAAGTAACGTTACCGTTGGAGTCGTTCTGGCGCAAGGTTACCTTCGTGCTAGAGCACTCGTGGTAAGCAGAATCAGGGACTAAGGGCCATCCTTTATCAGGAAGATAGGGGCTCGACCCGGCGGTTTGGGCAGTCGGGGGCGAATCATCCGCGGGGACTTACGGAGAGCCGGCTAGGCGTCGGGCATGGAGTGGATGTAGGCGCGCATCATGCGCACCTCGTCATCCTTCTCGTTCAAGTCGTGCAGCAGAATGTCTCGCAGGGACACGATGCCGACCAAGTGTCCTTCGTGGCAGACGGGAGGTGCCGAAAGCCGTGGCTCCGCATGAGAGCCATGCAGCTTTCGAGATCTTCGTTCATGCTGATGGTGAGAGGGTCGTCGGTCATGACCTCAGCCATGCAGGTGCTGCGGGGGTCGCGGCTTTCGGCGACCACGCGGCGCATGAGGTCACGCTCGGAAAAAATCCCCACCACTTTGCCGTTGTGCATTACAGGAACGGCGCCGATGTTGCGGTCGACCATGACACGCACCGTTTCAAGCACGGTGTGACCGAGTTCCGCCTGATAAGTGTCCTGGCTCTTGATGAGGTCGCAGATACGCATTTTGACACCTCCCGGTTACAGAAATCCGAGCAGTCCAAAAGCATCTACCGGGGCGCGAGTATATGCCGAAAAGGAGATGGAAAGAAAGCGAAAAAGGTTGGGCGGAAAGAAATCCCGCCCAAAATGGAAGAAGGGGAAAGACTCGCGCGAGAACCAGGGAACTGCAATCAGGGATTCCCCGAGCGACGAGCGCCTAGCGGGGAACGTTTTTCGACGCGGAATGATCGCTGGCAAAGATGAAGTAGGAGGAGTTCCACAAGGCAGTGGGCAGAGTTCCACGTTGGCGGGCGGTGATCACGATGTTGAAGTCATCGGAGCCGCCGAGATTCATTTCGTGCAGACCATCTTCTGCGGGTGCATGGCTTCCGCTCCTGGAGTCCGGCATTCCAGGTTCAATTACGGCCAGCCACGCCAGAAACTCGTGGAGGTCGCGGGTGCGCGGACGTCCGGGAATGACGAAGGAAACCAGCGCCTCTTGCGTGGAGAAGTGCCAAGCGAGGGAGGCTGCGAGATCGACGGCTTTTTCGTAGGCGCGTTCCGAGATATGGCCCGCCTCGGGATTGTCGAAGGCGATGCACAGTTTGCGCTCGACTTCGCGGGCGAACTCGCGGACCTTGAGCGAGCCTGACTTGGCGGTGGCCTTCCAGTCGACGTGACGGGCGGAATCCTCGGGCATGTACTCGCGAATCATGTACAGGTCGGAGCCGCGGCCGCGGACAAAACTCTCCCACTCGCCGCGCACCAGAGGGAGAACTTCGAAGACCTCGTCGGTGGCATCGATACGGGGATAGACCAGCACTTCGCGGGGCAGAGAAACGTGGCGCGTCTTGGTGAGGAACGCGAGGGGAAAGCGAGTGGCGAGGCCGAAGCTGTCCTCGCGATAACGGCCGCGCTGGTCGAAGCGCAATTCCAGATCGGCGGACGCGTCGGACTGAGGAGGAAGAAACGGGAAGTAGGCCATCCCCTGAAAGATTCCAGGGGGCGGTGGAACCACGAGAACCCGGCGCAAGCGGCGGTCGGGCAGGCGCAACCACTGCTGATCCTTGGGACGGTTAAAGGGGAAGGCAAAGGTGGTTGCTTCCCACTGCCATTGCCTGGATGTCTTCTTTCGTTTCTTGCGCGTGGAAATCACGCGGATGGAAAACGAGGGGAGGTAACGGCGGGGATTGTGTAGTACGATGCGTCCGGCTACGGGGCGTCCGGCGAAGACGTGCTCGGGCAGGCGGACGTCCAGTTCGAGCCAACGCAGCACCCAGGCAGAGACGATTCCGGAGACCAGGATGGCCGCCAGCATGGCCGCAACCACAATGTAGAGAAGATTGTTGCCGGTGTTGAGGGCGGCAATGGCGATCACGATGGTGACCAGCACGTAGATGACGCCGGCGCGGGTGACATCGTAATCGAAAGACTCTCGCAGGCGCTCGACGGCCACACGCCGTGCCAGGTAGGGGACGGTAACAACTCCGACCAGGGTAGCGAGCAGCAGCGAGGTCGAAGCCAGAATCACAGTGGCCCAGACGTTTCCGGCATCGCGCGATACGGTGGAGAAAAGCGCCGTAGCGAAGGCGAGACCCAGGCCCACCAGGGCGAGGAGGAATTTGACCCAGACTTCCGCAGAGGCGGACTGCAGCCATTGGCCCAGTCGACTGGGGAAGGACTGACTCGATTTCAACGGGTTGGCGTACACAGAACCCACTTCTTCGGAGCGTAGCATTGTTGGCCGGAACGGACAATCAAGATCGACTTGCGGGAAAGCGTTCGTAACGTGGGAGAGGCAGCAGAATTAGTTTTCGGCATCCGAGGGCGGAGACGCCCTCGGGACAGCCGCCGGGACAGCGGTGCTTACTAACAGCGCTACTTCTTCTGATTCTGATTTTGTTGTGCTACCCTTGCTGGACTCGGAAGAACTCGGGCCCCGCAACTTGCAGCAAAAATCCCATATCAAGCTCAAGGAGATCCCCATGCCTATCGGTAAGCGTGCAGCAGCAGAATTTCTTGGAACCTTCTGGCTGGTATTTGGCGGATGCGGCGCCGCGGTGCTGGCCGCCGGCTTTCCTTCCGTCGGCATCGGATTCGCCGGTGTCGCTCTGGCTTTCGGGCTCACCGTTCTGACCATGGTTTACGCTGTCGGGCACATTTCCGGCGGGCACTTCAACCCGGCGGTGAGTGTAGGGCTGGTCGTCGGCAAGCGCTTCCCTGCTTCGGATTTATTACCGTACGTGATTGCGCAGGTCGTGGGTGCGATCGCGGCGGCAGGCGTGCTTTATATCATCGCGAGCGGATCGGCGAGCTTTGATGTGCATGCCGGCTTCGCGTCGAACGGCTACGGAGCGAATTCTCCGGGAGGCTATTCCCTGCTCGCGGGCTTCGTCGCTGAAGTTGTGCTGACGGCGTTTTTCCTGATCGTGATCATGGGCGCGACCGACAACCGGGCGCCGAAGGGATTTGCGCCGATCGCGATTGGGCTATGCCTGACGCTGATCCATCTAGTCTGCATTCCCGTGACCAATACTTCGGTCAACCCGGCGCGCAGCACAGGGCCGGCGATTTTTGCTGGGGGCTGGGCACTCCAGGAACTGTGGATGTTCTGGGTGGCGCCTCTGATTGGCGGGGCGATCGGCGGGGCGATCTACAGCATGGTGTTCGGGGAGTAGGGTTTCTCAACCGAATCGAAGAGCTACGAACAATATTTGCGCCGCACTGCGTCGGTGCAATCCTTCGGCAAAGGAGAGAACAACCCGTGTGCTTTTCAGCCACCGCGAACTTTGTGGGCAGCGGAGTCCTGGGCGCTGTCGGCGTCGTGACGTTGACGAAGGTGAAGCACCGGCGCGAACTGCTTTTCGCATCGCTGCCCGTGTTGTTCGCCATTCATCAGTTTATTGAGGGATTCGTTTGGCTGGGATTGGATGGGATTCTTTCCCCGGCGGTGGCGCACGACATGGGCGCGGCGTTCATGCTTTATGCACAGGGGCTTTTGCCTTTCTTATTACCGCTCAGCGTGCTGCTATTCGAGCCGAACCAGACGAGCCGCAGGAGGATGCTGCCGTTTCTCGTCGTCGGCGGAGGAACTACGCTCTACATCTTGTGGGCGCTGACGGCGTTCCCATTGGAGCTGTACGTGAAAAGGAACAGCATCGTGTATATCAATCAAGCGACAAACAATACGGCGCTTGCGTTGCTCTATGTGATTGCAACTTGCGGTTCTCTGTTTTTCTCGAAGATCAAGATGACGGTGATCTTCGGCGCCGCAAACCTGGCCATACTGCTGATCGTGATGGAGTTCAAGCGATACGCGTTCACCTCGCTGTGGTGTGCATACGCGGCGGTCGCTAGTGTGATCATTCTCGGGTACTTCTGGAGCAGCCACAAGCACCGGCCATTCGCCTACGCATAGCCAAGCGGCTTGTGGGTGAACAAGAAGGCAGTTTCGCGCATGGCTGCCAAGGTTCGGTCCCCGAAGTTATTTGCTTATTATGGTGCGGTAAGGGAAGGGTAAGTTAGCCCCACGTGGGAGTAAATCCCACGTCTCGCCAAGAACGCGAGACATGCGGCACCCGTCTGAAGTACTTCGAAGTTAGTATTCCGACAGTTCTTTCATTGCCAGGAACAGGTCGTTGGGCTGAGGCAGGATTGCGTCTTCGAGGATGGGCTGGTAGGCGACGAAGACATCTTTCGCGGCCACGCGGCGGACGGGGGCGTCGAGTTTGTCGAAGAGCTGGTCGGCGATGCGGGCTGCGATTTCGGCGCCATATCCCCAGCTCAGCGTGTCTTCATAAGCCACGAGCGCGCGGTTCGTCTTCGCGACCGATTCGGCGATCGTGTCCCAGTCAAACGGATTCAGGCAGCGCAGGTCGATCAATTCTACTTTCACGCCTTGCTCGCGCTCGAGTTTCTGTGCGGCTTGCAGAGCACGGGGCACGACTGCGCCGTAGGTAATCACGGTCAGGTCGGTGCCGGGATGCACGATCTTCGCCTTACCGAACGGGATCATGTAGTCCGGGCCAGGATAGGCGGCGCGGCCGAAGGATTCACGATAGAGGCGCTTGTGTTCAAGGAAGAGCACCGGATCGTCGCAGCGGATGGCGGTGCGTAACAATCCGGCGGCGTCCTGCGAGTTCGATGGGAAAACGACGCGCAGGCCGGGGATGTGCGTGAAGACGCTCTCGCCACATTGAGAATGATAGATGGCGCCGCCGGTGAGGTATCCGCCGATCGCGACGCGAATCACTACGGGGCAGGAGAATCCGTTGTTCGAGCGCCAGCGGATGACGCTGAGTTCGTCGCGAATCTGCATCATCGCGGGCCAGATGTAGTCGAAGAACTGAATTTCGACGACCGGCTTGAGGCCGCGGGTGGCCATGCCGGTGGCGCGCCCCACGATGGCAGCTTCCGCTAGAGGAGCATTGAAGACGCGGTCGTTGCCGAATTCATTCTGCAGGCCGAAGGTGAGCTTGAAGACTCCGCCCTTGCCTTTGACCAGTTTGCGCTTGAGATACTCTTCGCGACTGCAATCGGCAACGTCTTCGCCGAAGATCACGATGCGCTCGTCGCGCTTCATTTCATCGCGCAGTGTGGTCGTGATCAGGTCGGCCATGGTCTTGCCGGCCGGTTTCTTACCGTCGGCTGGGGCCTCCGGAATTAGAGCCTGGGTGTCGAATGCGGAGGATGCGGGATCGATATCGGGCGAGTAGACAAACTTCGTGATGCTTTCGGGCACGGGCGGAAGAGCTTCGAGCGCCTGGTCCACGGCGACCTGCAACTCGGCTTCGACTTCTTTCTCGAGTTGATTGATGCCTTTTTCGTCGAGGATGCCTTCGCGCAGCAGGAACATCTGCGTGCGGGTGACGGGATCGCGCTGGGCGTCGCGCTCGCGTTCGGCGTCGGGACGGTAGAGGCGCTCGTCGTCGGATAGCGAGTGCGAGTAGGGGCGGATCACGTGCGCGTGGACAAAGGCTGGGCCGTGTCCCTCGCGGCAGTAGCGCGTAGCCCGCGCGAAGGCGGCGTAGCTCGCTACGGGATCGGTGCCATCGACTTCTTCGAAATGGAAGTTGGGGAATCCGGAGACCAGGCGCGAGATACTTCCACCGGCCGTTTGCACTTCTACGGGCACGGAGATCGCATAGCCGTTATCTTCGACGCAGAAAATTACCGGGAGCTTTTCCAAAGCAGCCGCGTTCATCGCCTCCCAGAACTCACCTTCGCTGGACGTGCCGTCGCCAAGAGATACGTAAGTGACTTCATCGCCCTGGAAGCTGACGTTCTTGAACTGGCGGTAGTCTGCGGAACCTGACGTGGGAACTGCCGCGGACTTGGGATGGCGCGCGAAGTAGCGCCCGCCCTCGGCGCAGCCTACGGCCTGGAGAATCTGCGAACCGGTTGGCGAGGATTGCGTAACAATGTGCAGAGCGGGATAGCTCCAGTGCGAAGGCATCTGGCGCCCGCCGGAACTGGGATCGTCGGCGGCACCGACGCCCTGCAGAAACATCTCGTAAGGTTTGACGCCGAGTGCCAGACAGAGCGCGCGATCGCGATAGTAAGGATAGAACCAGTCGTATCCCGATTTCAGCGCAAGACCAGCGGCGACGCCAATGCCTTCGTGCCCGGCGCCGGACATCTGGAAATAGATCTTCTGCTGGCGTTTGAGCAGGATTTCCCGGTCGTCGATGCGCCGGGAGGTGTAAATGAGGCGGTAGGCCTGGATGAGCTGATCGCGCGTAAGCCCTTCATAAAGCTTGCTCTTCTTCGCGCCGTTGGCCGCCAGGGCCAGCTTGGGGTCGGTCTTTGTCGTGGCCATCCGGTTCCTGGATCCTAGCTCAATTAGATTCCTGGCAGCTGTTTTGCGATTCCACGAAGCTGTCCGGAGCAGGTTGGATTGTAAATGGAAACGAGAGGTTGGAAAAGTACGGAAATTTTTCACTTTGGCAGGATCGGGTGGTCGGACCACGTGACCGCTGTTACTGAGGGACAGCGAAATTTTTGAGCCACATCCGTTTCACCGCTTTCCGGCAGGCGCGAACGCGGGGAGCACAGCGCCTTGCGTGAAGTAGCGACGCTGAAAGTACAGTGCCACGCTCACCAACCCGATGAGCGCTGGGACTTCGACCAGCGGGCCGATGACCGCGGCGAAGGCTGCTCCGGAGTTGATGCCAAAGACTGCCACAGCCACCGCGATGGCGAGTTCGAAATTGTTGCTGGCAGCCGTGAACGACAAGGTGGCTGTCTTCGAATAATCCGCTCCCAGTTTGTGACCCATGTAGAACGACACCAGGAACATCACGACGAAATAAATCAGCAGGGGAATGGCGATACGAACGACATCAAGGGGAAGGCGAACGATGTATCCGCCCTTGAGCGAGAACATGACCACGATGGTGAACAGGAGAGCAATCAGCGTGATGGGGCTGATTCGCGGGATGAAGCTCCTTTCATACCACTGCTTTCCGCGCGCGCGGACCAGCGCGAAGCGCGTGATCATTCCCGCCAGGAATGGGATGCCGAGATAAATGAAGACGCTACGGGCAATGTCGCGGATCGACACATTTACGACCGACCCGTGCAATCCGAACCACTCGGGCAGCTTGGTGACGAATACCCACGCATACACCGAGTAGAACAACACCTGGAAGACGGAGTTGAAAGCCACTAAGCCGGCGGCGTATTCGGTGTCTCCTTTGGCCAGCTCGTTCCACACGATCACCATGGCGATGCAGCGGGCCAGTCCGATCATAATGAGGCCTGCCATGTACTCCGGGTAGCCGCGCAGGAAAATGATGGCCAGAGCAAACATCAGGAGCGGGCCAATCACCCAGTTTTGCAGCAGCGAGAGCGCGAGGATTTTCTTATTGCGGAAGACCTCGCCAAGCTCTTCATAGCGGACTTTCGCCAGTGGCGGATACATCATCAGGATGAGGCCTACGGCGATTGGAATCGAGGTGGTGCCCACGCTGAAGCGATTCAGAAAAGGGACCGTTCCGGGCAAAGCCCATCCGGCTGCGACTCCAACGAGCATGGCGGTAAAGATCCATAGCGTCAGATAACGATCCAAGAAGCTGAGACGGGATGTCACGTTGGTAGTCATTTTGCTCCGAGGCTCGGGTGCGATTCATTGCCTGCCGATGTTGTCGATTTCCTTTTTGAGCGAGAACCGGTCGAGAGTCGAGAGCGGGAGGCTCAGAAAGAGGCTGATTCTTCGATCCAGCAGAAAGAAAGCTTCGCGGAAGGCCTTCTCGACTTGCTCCTTAGTTCCCTGCACGGCAGCGGGATCGGGGATGCCCCAGTGGGCAGTCATTGGCTGGCCCGGCCAGATCGGGCAGACTTCATTCGCGGCGTTGTCACAAACGGTTAAAACGAAGTCGAGTTTAGGCGCATCTGGCTTGGCGAACTCGTTCCAACTTTTGCTGCGGAGACCAGTCGTCTGGAGGTATGCCGATTCCAGTTGACGCAGCGCCTCCGGGCGAACTGCCCCTGCGGGGTGGCTGCCCGCACTGTAGGCGGTGAAATTCGAGCGACCCTTTTGATTCATGATGGCCTCGGCCATGATGGAACGGGCCGAGTTCCCGGTGCATAGAAACAAAACGTTATAGTGTCCCGGCATTGCTGTCCTCGTCGATCTCAGTTGCAGCAGGTCGGACCGCAACACGCTTCTTTGGAGCGGCTCGGTTTCACTGCTCGGATGAAGCCACTGAAGAATTTCCCATCGATTGCGGCGGGATCAAGCTTCACAGGGATCTGCTGGCCTGACAGGAACTCCAGCGCGTCCTCGGCGCGATAGACACGCGTGGGCTCGATATCAATCTGCTCAAAGCCAGCCGCCGCCAGTTTGCCGCGGTACTCGTCTTCTGCGAGCGCTCCCGCAATGCAGCCCACCCACGCCAGCACGCTCTGGCGAATCTCGGGGAGAATCTCGCCGCGGGTGACCACGTCAGAGACGGCGAAGCGGCCGCCAGGCTTCAAAACGCGGAAGGCTTCGCGCAAGACCTTATCCTTGTCGGCCGAGAGATTGATGACGCAGTTGGAGATGATGACGTCGACGGAGTTGTCGGGCAGCGGGATGCTCTCGATTTCACCCTTCAGGAACTCAACGTTCTCAATACCCGACTTGCGCTTGTTGTCGTTGGCGAGGGCGAGCATTTCGTCGGTCATGTCGAGACCATAGGCTTTGCCGGTGGCGCCGACGCGGCGGGCGGAGAGCAGTACGTCGATGCCTCCTCCAGAACCGAGGTCGAGGACGGTCTCGCCGAGATTCAACTGGGCCAGCGCTGTGGGATTGCCGCAGCCGAGCGAGGCCAGCAAAGCCTCTGCGGGGATCTGTCCGGCTTGCGTTGCGTCGTAGAGATTGGTGGTGATGGGATCGCAGCAGCCGGTACTGGCAGTGGCGCCGCAGCAGGAACTGCCTCCGGACTTCACGCGCAGGGCGGCCTCTCCGTATTTCTGCTTCACGACTTCCTTGATGTCGGTAGTTTCGGTGGTGCTCATAGCATGCTCCTATTTGCAGATCTGAATGATGTCGTTCGGTTTGAGGGCTTGATTGCGAGTGCAGCATTCCGCGTAGAGGAACTGCAACAATTCTTGCAGCGCGACGGTGTTGGCCGTGTAGCGAAGGAACGTGCCTTCGCGGCGCACTTCGACGAGGCCTTCGGTTCTCAGTTTGTCGAGGTGATGCGAGAGGGTCGAGTTTGGAATTTCCAGTTCTTCTTGAATCTCGCTGACGACGAGGCCCTCGGGATGCGCGGTGAGCAGCAATTGCATGATGCGGAGGCGAGGCTCAGTGCCCATGGCGGAGAACATGTCAGCGTACTTGGCGACGCGTTCGGCGGCCTTATTGGAGGAAGGGGCTTTCGTAGCTGCTGGCATATTTCGATATTACTAGAAACATAGAGAATGTCAAATGGAGGCAGCGTGGAAATTCTTTACCACGAAGAACACGAAGGTGCACAAAGGAAAACCGCTGCGGAAAGGCCTTTGTGATGCTCATATGGTTTTCGTGGCTTGTCACGTCTGACGCGAATGCATCGGACTGAGCGACTCAGTGCTGACGGCTGAGTGCTGATGCTTTATTCTTTATGCAGATGATTCGGACCCGCCGCGCTTTCGACCCGCACTCGATCAAACTGGTGATCTTCGACCTGGATGGCACGCTGATTGACTCGCGCCTGGATCTGGTGCATTCGGTGAACGCCGCGCTGCGACATATTGGGCGGCCGGAATTGCCCGACGAAGTGATCGCGAGTTATGTGGGGGACGGGGCGCCGATCCTGATCCAGCGGGCGCTGGGCAGCGAGCGCGTGGACGAGGCGGTGGTACGCAAGGGTTTGGAATTCTTTCTTTCCTACTACCGGGAGCACAAGCTCGATCACACGACGGTGTATCCGGGAATCGCCGAGGCACTGGCTGCCATTCAGAGCGCCGGAAACGGCATGCCGCGGAAGATGGCCGTGCTGACGAACAAGCCTGTAGTTCCCTCGCGGGCAATTGTCGAGGCGCTGGGGCTGGGGCCGTTCTTCACGCAGATTTACGGTGGCAACAGCTTTGCCACGAAGAAGCCTGATCCCGAGGGAGCGCGTAAGCTGCTGGAGGAGAGCGGGGTGAGTCCGGAGCAGGCTGCCATCGTAGGCGACTCCCACGTCGACATTGAGACTGGCCGCAACGCTGGACTATGGACTGTCGGCGTTTCGTATGGATTTGCCCCGCACACCCTCGATGGCGAACCTCCGGATGTGCTGGTGGATCAGCCGCACGAAGTGGGTACCGTCTTTACGGCAAAAGCTTGAACCGCGGGGAGCGCTGAGAGAACCGTTACGAACGCGGAGCACGCTCCCACAGAGAAACACCGAACGATCAACCATGACCGATAACAACTCTGGCCCGAAAAACGGCTTCACCCCGAAAGAGCTGCGCAAGCTGCGCAGCATGAAGAATCCTTACGGCATTCAGAAGTTTCTCGATGACATGCCGTATCACCTGGAAGATACGGCCTGGTCTCCGCGGAAGGTGCTGGCGGAGGAATCGTCGCATTGCCTGGAAGGCGCGATTTTCGCCGCGGCTGCGCTGCGGGCCAACGGATATCCTCCGCTGCTGCTGGATTTTGAGGCCGATCACGACACCGACCACGTAATTGCCGTTTTCCGCGAGGACGGATGCTGGGGCGCGGTGGCCAAGTCGAATTACACCGGATGCCGGTGGCGCGAGCCAGTGTATCGCACGCTGCGGGAGCTGGCGCTGAGCTATTTCAACGCATATTTCAATCTTCGGCGCGAGCGGACGCTGCGGCGGTATTCGGGCCCAGTGAATTTGAAACGGTTTGACTCACAGAACTGGATGATCACGGAGCAACCGGTGTGGTTCATCGTGTATCACCTGTTCGATATCAAGCACTACTCGCTCATGACGAAGACACAGGAGAAGAAGCTGCATCGTGTGGACGAGCGGCTCTTTCAGGCGGAGTGTTTGGGGAAAGCGCACAAGATCAGAGACTGAATTTCCCACGCTAAAGTTTCTGGGGCTCAGAGCCGATCCATCCTGAAGGAAGCTCCGCGCTTGCTTAAGGGCCCGGCTTGGACGCAATCTGGAGATCCAGCCTGTCGCCCGGAGCATGTTCGCGGTCCCGGAGAGCATCGGCATGGCTGTGCGCAGTCAATTCCGAGCGGACCTGACTGAGATACCAGTGGAAGCTCGCCGCCATCCGCGGCTGTGGTTCGTGGCGACACGGTGGACCTCAGCGAATCGGGAATTTCCGCCGTGCTCCGCGAGGAGGTTCCGGTTGGCGAAGTGGTGCGTCTGGAGTTTGCGCTGCCGCTAGGCGAAGTTGAGGTGCTCGCGCTGGTCCGGCAACGAAGCGCCTTCCGATATGGCTTCCAGTTCTTGGAAGAACGTTCCGCGCAAGACGTCATCGGACGCACGTGCAACCAGCTGGCGGTGAACGAATCGGTTCTCGCGCGCGAAAAGATTTGACCTTCCCTCTTTGCTTCCTGGCTGAACTTCAAAGCATCGAAGGGGTTAGATTAGCCTCATGAGGTTTCGCGGGTTCGCTCTCATCGTGATGTTGTTCCTTGGTCTGGCGGCGTTCGGCCAGCAGGACCCTCCATCGCCTGCAACTTCTGACGACAATTCTTCGCCCGTCGCGACCGTGTCGGAAAGCGCAGTTCCCGATCTCACCCCCGGACCGGACGGAAAACTCTCGCAAGAGCAGATGCGGCGACTGCTGCGCGTGGTCGCAGATAAGGACATCGAAAACGACAAGCGGCAGCGCGACTATACCTATATCGATCGCGAGGTCGAGAACAAGCTGGACGGCAAGGGGCAGACCAAGTCCACCGAGGTGAAGACGTATGAGGTTCTGGAGATCTATGGCGAGCAGGTGCAGCGCCTGATCGCAAAGGACGATAAGCCGCTGGACGCCAAAGAAGCCGCCAAAGAAGAAGAGAAGATCCAGAAGATCATCGACAAGCGCAAGAACGAATCGGACGACGAGCGCAAGAAGCGAGAAGAGAAAGCAGTCAAAGAACGCGAGGATGGCCGCAAATTTGTGCGCGAGGTGGCGGATGCCTACGACTTTAAGCTGGTCGGCACGGAACAGGTGGGCGGGCGCGATGCGTGGGTGATTGAAGGCGAGCCGAGGCCCGGCTTTGAGCCGCAGACGAAAGAGGCGAAGGTTCTGTCCAAGTTCCGCGGCCGGGTGTGGATCGACAAGGGTGATCTGCAGCTAGCGAAGATGGATGTCGAAGTGATCGACACAGTCTCGTTCGGATGGGTGTTGGCGCGAGTCCACAAGGGCACGCGCGTCATGCTGGAACAGACGCGGGTCAACGATGAAGTCTGGTTGCCTCGTCACGTGACATTCAAGCTTGATGCTCGCGTCGCTTTGTTCAAGGGCTACAACCTGGACGGCGATCAGGAATATCGCGACTATAAGAAGTTCCGCACATCCTCGAAGATTGTCGGCATGGGCGAGGTGAAGGAACAGAAATAGACATCGAGCCTGTGGCATTCAAAAGACTGTCATCCAAACAAGTCTTGTCCTCCTGAGCAAAGCGAAGATCCTGAGCACTCGGCGTCAGCAACGCCACTGCCGGCGATTGCATAGGTCCTTCGGCCCGCGAAGACCGCGGGCCTCAGGATGACAAGGGAGTGGACGTATGTCGTTCTGCATCCTTGGCCTTCGGGCCTTATAATGCATGGTCCCAACCGCATGGGTAGCGGCGTGTTGCTTCGCCAACGTCCTGGGACCGGCTTCCAATTTCGATTTTCTCCGAGAGGCACAGAATGAGTTCTCGTCTTCATTCCTTCACACGCCGTGATCTGATTCGTTCCGGTCTTGCACTCTCCGCATCAACTCTGGTCGCAGGCTCGATAAGCCGCGCTCATGCGCTGCTTGCGAGCTATCCGGAAGCAGCGTCGGCAGAGGCGCTGGCTGCGGTAGCTCCACGGGAACGGCTGCTGTTTGATTTTGGCTGGAAGTTTTTTCAGGGCAACGCCAATGATCCGCTGCGCGATTTGGGGTTTGGCATGGGCCAGGGAGATTTCGCCAAGTCGGGAGAATTCTGGTTTGCCACGCAGAAATTTGACGACTCGAAGTGGCGGGCGCTCAATTTGCCGCACGACTGGGCGGTGGAGTTGCCGTTTGTGTGGGATGAAGAACAGCAGTCACACGGCTACAAGCCGCTGGGGCGACGCTATCCGGAGACGAGCGTGGGCTGGTACCGGCGCACGTTCGATATTCCGAAAGAAGACAGCGGACGCCGCATCACGGTGGAGTTTGATGGCGCTTTCCGCAGCGCACTCGTCTTTCTGAACGGGTACTTCATCGGCCGAAACGACAACGGGTACGCACCGTTCCGCTTCGACGTGAGCGACTTTCTCAACTATGGCGGCAAGAACTATCTGATGGTGCGCATGGACGCCAGCTTCGGCGATGGTTGGTTCTACGAAGGCGCTGGGATTTACCGGCATGTGTGGCTCACCAAAACGGATGCGCTGCACCTGGGAAATTGGGACAGCACAGTTCGAACTTCGGTGAAGGGTAATGCGGCGACCTTGAGTCTGGCGACTCTCGTGCAGAACCATGGACAGCAGGCGGAAAGTTGCCGGGTACGCTGGCAGATTCTGGATGCGGCGGGAAAAGTTGTTGGAACGGCGGACTCGGCGCCGCAATCGGTAGCTGCCGACGGATCGGCCAGTTTCACGGCTAGCGCGTCGATCGCAAATCCAGCGCTGTGGTCGCCAGAGACTCCGAACTTGTATTCGGCGGTAGTGACCGTCGAAGCAGGCGGGAAGGCGCGAGATGCCGAGCGCATCAGCTTTGGCGTGCGCACGATCGCATGGGACGCCGACAAGGGATTCTTCCTGAATGGCAAGTCGGTGAAGCTGAAAGGCACCTGCAACCATCATGATCACGCGGGAGTGGGTGCGGCGCTTCCCGATCGGCTGCAGTGGTTCAGAGTAGGCGTCTTAAAAGATATGGGCGGGAACGCGGTGCGCACTTCGCACAACATGCCGACGCCGGAATGGGTGGAGGCCTGCGATCGGCTGGGCATGATGATGATGTGCGAAACGCGGCTGATGAGTGCGAATCCGGAGGGCATGGAACAGCTCGAAGCGATGGTGAAGCGCTATCGCAACTCGCCGTCGATTATTTTGTGGTCCATGGGCAACGAGGAGTGGACGATGATGTTTCAGCCCCAGGGCGTGCGCGTGATTGACGACATGATTGCGCGAACCCACGAACTTGACCCCACGCGGCTTTGTACCGCTGCGATCAATACCGCATTCGAGACGCACTTCCCCGAGCAACTCGACGTGATGGGCTTCAACTACAACCTCAAGGTGCACGATGAATGGCACAAGGCGCATCCCAAAACGCCTAGCGTGGGATCGGAGACCGCCAGCACGGTTTCGACGCGCGGAATCTATTCGACTGACAAGCTCCGCAATTGGGTCAGCGCGTATGACCTGAACCATACGGATTGGTCCGAACTCGCGGAAGAGTGGTGGATATTTTATGCGGCGCGGGAGTGGCTGGCGGGAGGATTTGCGTGGACCGGCTTTGACTACCGCGGTGAGCCCACGCCCTACGGCTGGCCGTCGATCAATTCGCAGTTCGGCATCGTCGACATGTGCGGCTTTCCCAAGGACAACTTTTATTACTACAAAGCATGGTGGGGATCGGAACCGGTGCTGCATCTGTTTCCGCACTGGAACTGGGCTGGGCGCGAGGGTCAGCCGATCTCGGTGTGGGTGCATTCGAATCTGGATTCGGTGGAACTCTTTCTCAACGGCAAGAGCCAGGGCTCGCGGAAAGTGCAACCTCTGACGCATCTCGAGTGGACGGTGAACTACGAACCGGGCGTGCTGGAAGCGCGCGGCACGAAAGATGGCAAAGTTGTGCTGACCGAAAAGCGCGAGACTACGGGAGGGCCGGAGACGATCCGGCTGACGGCCGATCGAACCGAAATCAACGCCGACGGCGAGGATGTGGCTGTCCTGAAGGTTGAGGTGCTCGATAAGGAAGGCCGAGCAATTCCCACCGCGGCGAATTTGATTAGCTTCAAAGTCACGGGCGAGGGCGCGTTGATCGGCGTGGGCAACGGCGACCCCAACTGCCAGGAGTCTGACAAGGGGCCGAAACGTAGCTTGTTCAACGGACTGGCCCAAGTGATCGTGCAAGCCAATCGCACTCCTGGGACCATTACGGTGGAGGCTTATACGGAGCCGTATCCGCGGCCGAAGTTGCCGTCTACTCAGGTGACGATTACGACGACGAAGGTGGAACTGCGACCGAGCGTCGGGTAAGAACTTGCGTACGTTGCCAATCCATTCCATGCGGCGGCTCCAATCCGGACCGCCGTCTTTAGTGTTTTGCTCGCGTTATAATGGAAAGATTCGCTGTCGGCGAAATTGGCTTCTGTGGAGGCCACGACGAAAAATTGAGCCGAGCTTTGCTCGGCACGGCGGGTCAAAGACCCGGCCCCACACAATCAACAGCTAAGACCCGAGAGCTAACCGCTAAAGAGCTTTTCATGGACTTCAAACTCGTTTCCAGCTACAAGCCGCAAGGGGACCAGGGGCGCGCGATTGAATCGTTGCTGCGCGGGGTGTATGACCGCGAGCAGCATCAGGTTTTGCTGGGCGTGACCGGGTCAGGCAAGACGTTCACCATGGCGAAGGTGATCGAGGCGGCGAACCGTCCGACGCTGGTCATGGCGCATAACAAGACGCTGGCCGCGCAGCTTTACCACGAGTTCAAGAACTTCTTCCCCCACAATGCGGTGGAGTATTTCGTCTCGTATTACGACTACTACCAGCCGGAGGCATATGTCCCGGCCGCTGATCTCTATATCGAAAAAGAAGCGACCATCAATGATGAACTCGACAAGCTGCGGCTGTCGGCAACGCGGTCGTTATTTGAGCGGCGCGATGCGTTGATTGTGGCGTCGGTGAGTTGCATCTACGGCCTGGGTTCGCCTGAGGCCTACTACGGCATGATGATGTTTCTGGAGAAGGGCCAGAAGATCAAGCGCGAGGACATCACGCGTAAACTGGTCGACATCCTCTACGAGCGTACCAACAGCGACTTTCGGCGCGGGACGTTTCGGGTGCGTGGCGACGTCATCGAGGTCTTCCCTACTTACGACGACATGGCGTACCGCATCGAGCTGTGGGGCGATGAGATTTCGTCGCTGACGCAGATCGATCCGCTATTTGGCACCGTGAAGCAGAAATACATGCGGCTGCCGATTTATCCGAAGACGCACTATGTGATGAAGGAAGAGACGCGCGCTTCGGCGGTGGAATCGATCAAGAAGGAGCTGGCGTGGTGGGAAGTCGAGATGGAGAAGCAGGGGCGGCTGGTGGAGGCACAGCGCATTCACCAGCGGACCATGTTTGATCTGGAAATGATTAAGGCCATGGGGTTCTGCCATGGCATTGAAAATTATTCGCGGCACTTTACGGGGCGGCTGCCGGGCGAGCCTCCGCCAACGCTGCTGGATTATTTTCCACGCGATTTTCTGATGTTTATCGACGAGTCGCATGGAACGGTACCGCAGTTGCGCGGCATGTACGCAGGCGACCGCTCGCGCAAGGAAACGCTGGTCGAATATGGATTTCGAATGCCGTCGGCGCTGGATAACCGTCCGCTGACGTTTGAGGAGTTTGAGTATCGCACGAACCAACTGATTTACGTCTCGGCAACGCCGGGGCCTTATGAGCTGACGAAGTCGGCGGGCGTTGTGGTGGAGCAGATTATTCGGCCTACAGGGCTGATTGATCCGCCGGTGGAAGTGCGTCCGGTGAAGGGGCAGATTGATGACCTGCTGCACGAGATTCGAGCGCGGGTGGAACTCGGGCAACGCGTGCTGGTAACGACGCTGACCAAACGCATGTCGGAGGATCTGGCTGAATACTATGCCGAAGTAGGCGTGAAGTGCCGCTACATGCATTCGGAAATCGAGACGCTGGAGCGGGTGAAGATTCTGCGCGACCTGCGCAAAGGCGAGTTCGATGTGTTAATCGGGATTAACCTGTTGCGGGAAGGACTGGATCTGCCGGAAGTGTCGCTGGTGGCAATTCTGGATGCGGATAAAGAAGGATTCCTGCGGTCGACGGGATCGCTGATCCAGACGATCGGGCGCTGCGCGCGGCATCTGAACGGCCGGGCGATTCTCTATGCCGATCGTCAAACCGATTCGATGAAGCGCGCCATGGATGAGACCATGCGGCGGCGTGCCATTCAGACGGCGTACAACGAGCAGAATGGCATCACGCCCGAGTCGATCGTCCGTCCACTGGACATGACGCTGGCCGGAATCGTAGCTGCTGATTATGCCGATCTGACCGGCGGAGAAGCCGAGGGCATCCCCGAGTTCAAAACGCAGGAAGAAGTGGATAGCTATATCGCGAAGTTGGAGAGCGACATGCGCGAGGCCGCGAAGAAGTTTGAGTTTGAGAAGGCGGCGAAGTTGAGAGATGCGATTAAGGAGTTGAGGACGAAGGAGTTCTTGTTCGCCTAAGAACACTTATGCCAGCGAGTGATTTGCTATTTCGACGCCTCCTGAAGGACCTCCGGCCTGCATTGGCTGAATATGGGTTTCGCCGCAGTAATCAGAACTTCGTGATTGAGTCTTCTGAATGCTGGGGCGTAATCAACTTTCAAAAGAGTTTGTATTCTTCCGCACAACAGAAAAGATTCACTATCAATGTCGCAATCGCCGCAAAGCGGGTGCTTCACTTTTATGACGAACCTGAAGACAAATCCCCGCTGCACTACAAGTGCCATTGGGAAGTTCGACTCGGTCAGCTTATTCCTGGAAGTAGCGACCGATGGTGGACATTGTCAGACGAAGCTTCCTACCCGCCAGTAACAGCTGAAGTGAAGGAACTTATCGCAAGTCTGGCAGTCCCTGTCGTGAAAGAACATTTGACCGAGGAGACACTGCTTACGCTCTGGGGCAAGAACGTCGGCGGTTTCGAATATCCAATGCTCAAGCACAAGGCGATCTTGCTAGCCGAGCGTGGTAGATTTACAGAGTTGCCTGCAGTCTTCGAACGCATCCGAGAAATCTGTCGAGGAGGTTCGGCCGAATCCGGAGCGGAGCAGCATATCGCTCAAGTTAAAGAGCGCTTCTCTCTGAAGGTGCAATAGCTCAGTTTCTGTTTCCCGTCAGGTTTCGGTGCAAATCAACGCTTTAAAATACTTGGCTGGCGACAGAATCTCAATCTCCCGCCACGGATGCATCGCCAGCAAATCGGCGTCGCCTGAAATGATGGCATCTGCCCTTCCGTTCAGCGCGACTTCCAGGAACTTGTCGTCCTTCGGGTCGCGGCATTCGCGAACAAACTGGACGATGGGAATGAATTCGGAAATTTTTCCGAGGCGTTGCAAAAATCCCCTGCGATCGTCGCGGCTGATATAGCGATCAAACTTTTGGCGGGAGAGAACGTCGGCCAATTCATACATGGTCGACTCAGAAAACAGAAGCAACGAGTTGAGTTCGACTTGTCGCAAAACCTGAGCGGGAAGCGACTGCGGTAGAATCAGCCGGCTGACCAGGACGTTGGTGTCGGCAACAACCCGAGCGAAAGTGCTCATCAGTCCTTGAGAATGTCAGCCAGGATTTCTTCCGTCATGCCGCGTTCGGCGGCCTGGCGGCCAATACGATCACAGAATCGCTGCAGCTCCTCCACATCGTTTCTGCGCATCCGTTCGTACCGTTCGGGCGAAATGATCACGGCAACATCGCGGTTTTGACGGCGGATGACGACAGGTTCGCGCTGAGCTGCATCGATGAGCGCGGCGAAGCGCTGCTTGGCATCGGTGGCGGAGAATGTCTTCATCTGTCCATTATAGACAAAATAGACAGAATAGACAAATTCGGATTGCAGGCCGCCAAACCTCGAATCACAGAGGACGCAGGGGATCACGGAGCTGTGTTCCTCTGTGGTTATCTTTTTTCTCGCTATCGTCCGTAGGCCGCGCTGGCCGCGAGGGGCTTGCGGTGGAAGGTGTAGCCGTCGAAGGTTTCGGAGCGGAAGTTCAGGTTGGGGGCGCAGAGTTTCTCGGTCTGGCTGAGGAATAAGTATCCGCCGGGTTCGAGGTATAGATGCAGGCGCTCCATGAGCGCGGTGCGCTGGGCGCGCGAGAGGTGCGGCAGGACGTCCATGCAGAAGATGCAGTCGAAGCGTCCGATGTAGACCGGCTTGATCAGGTTCATGGTGTTGAAGGTGACCAGGCTGCGCAGGCGGGGCTTTACCAACAGGTGGGCGCCGTGGGATGAGCCATTCGCCGATCCATTGCCCGATCCGTTCGTCGCGCCGTTTTGCGAGCCTTCCTGCGTGCCATTCGAAATCCCGCTAGGGCTTCCAATTTTGGAGAAGCTAGCGCGGATGGCCGCGGGAGGCAGTCCGGTGAGAGCAGACTGCGGATACAGTCCGCGCTCGGCGACTTCAATCGCGGAGGGCAGCAGGTCGCTGCCGACAATGTGGATCGACCAATCTTTCGTGGCGTGACCGGCAGAAGCTGGAATACCGTTTTCAACGATTCCGCCGTTGCGGCTGGTGGCGTTCTTATCTTTCGCGTCTTTGTTGCCGCTGTTCCCGTTGCCGTTGCTCAAGCCGCTGCCATTCCCGTTTCCATTGGGCGAGGCCTCACATAATGCCATCGCGATCGAATAAGCTTCTTCGCCGGTGCCGCAGCCTGCACTCCAGATACGCAGAGTGCTGGGACCGTCTTCCGACTTGCGAGCGTAGAGTTGCGGAACGACCTGGCGGGCCAGCGCATTCATGGCGCCGGGATGGCGGAAGAAGCCGGTATTTGCATTCAACACGCCGTCGAGAAATGCGGGTAGCACCGAGGGGTCCTGATCCGAAGCGCGCAGGTGGGCCATCAAGGTAGCGGGAGACTCCAGTTCGCGGGTCTCCAGATAATCGGCGACATGAGCGGCGAGAGCGCTGTTGGGACAGTCGAGCAGGATTCCGGTCTGGCGCTCGACCAGCAGGCGCAGTTCTGAGAGTTCGTGCTCAAGGATGGTAACGCCCGCCATCAATCTATGCATAAATCCTTCCCCCGGAGGGTGTGCAAATATTCATTCGCCGAACTCTTTGAGACCGGCGCCGTGCAAGGGGAGGAGTGTGCATGCTGCTAGTTTCCGGCGGCTACTGCCGCATACGACCTGCCTGAATCCTGTTCAGCCTGCTGTGCGACTACATTCATTTCTTTTTCGAGCGACGAGAACCGCTGCATGATTTCGTGGATGCGCAGCGTCATGTTGCGAATGGTTTCGATCTGGGCGCGAGTCTGAGCGGAGAGGCTGCCCGGTTCCAGCAGCAGCAGGTCGGAATTCCCCAGCACCGAAGTGAGTGCGTTGTTCATGTTGTGCCGCATTTCCAACATGTAGCGGCCAAGCGTCGCCTGGCGATCGAGGGTGGCACAAGCAATCTCGGCGGCGCGGGCCCGAGATTCGGATCGGGAACGGTGGACGGCTTCGCTGGCTGCAAGCACCAGGGTCTCGAGCCAGTGTTCGCTGGTCCGCAGAATCGCAACGCGCGGCCAGCGGTCGCGCACCAATTGCGCCGTGGCGGCGTCCTGGCAGACGCAGAAGATCGGCTGACCTGTGGAATGCAGCGGCTCCAGTACAACGGACAAGAGGTCCCGCCGCAGCTCGCCAACGATCGCGACATCAAAAACGTCCGCGGCAAAGCGCGGCCACAAGTCCCCGCTCAGAAGCGTAAACGTGGGGACATTGCGCTCCATCTGCCAGCGGGCAGTGACGCGTCGCGAGAAATCCACTTCGTCGGAGATCACCAGTACCGTGGGTGCCTGCACTTGCAACAACCTCTTAGCTTTCAATGCGTCGATCCCATCGAATCGTGTTACTTAGCCGCGTACTACTGCAGGGGCTATTTTTTCTTACCTGGCTCAGACGCGGAATCCGAATCCCAGCCGGGCGTACTCGAAACTTCAAACTCAGGCGCGTCCGCACGCGGCGGGGCAGGCTTCGGCTTCGCTGCGGCAGACGGTGCAGCCGCAGGCTTTGCGGGGGTCTTGGACGCCCCTGCCGAAGCCGCCATCGCAGCCGGTTTTGCCGCAGGCGGCGCGGGCTTGCCAATCTCTGG
The DNA here is from genome assembly GCA_963709025.1 of uncultured Acidobacteriaceae bacterium. Classification (GTDB taxonomy): domain Bacteria; phylum Acidobacteriota; class Terriglobia; order Terriglobales; family Acidobacteriaceae; genus Sulfotelmatobacter. The sequence goes on along the minus strand of CAVPVE010000025.1, from coordinate 315,331 downwards.
CCGTTTCGCAGCCGGAGCTGGTTTAGCCGCCGCAACGGGCTTAGCGGCAGCCACGGGCTTCCCCGCTTCAGGCTTCCCGCGGCCCAGCGCGTATTCCACCGAAGCGCGCAGATCAACCAACATGCGCAGCGGTTGTCCGGAGGAATATTCCGCCTGGAACATCACCTTCCACGACTGGCAGATGACCCGCAGACGAACAATCGGCTCCTGCGCCGAGAACTGGGCGCGGCGGCAGTCGATGGTCTCAATCCCCTTGTCCTCGAGTTCGGTGAGTCCGTCGAGAATCGTGTTGAGATCGCCCAGCATGAGGCGGAAAAATGACCGCCGCATGAGATATCCGAAGCGCGTGAAAGCGGCGAGCGCGATCGGCAGGTAGAACAGATCCCCGGCCAGTCCCTTGGCCTTGCGTCCCTGCTCAAGAACGCCGCCGTGCAGCAGCTCATCAAGCGATTTGCATTTACGCGCTGCGTCGACCACGCGGTCGAGCGCGTTTAACCAGACTGGGGGCTTCAGTTCTATTTGTCCCAGAACCGGCTCGAGCGCCTGAGCCACATATGCCAGATCCACCTCGGCATCGTTCACGCCCGAAGGCGCCACCTGGCTGAAGTACTGCACCAGGAGAAAATCAATCTTGTCGCGAATGATGTCGGTCTTGACTGGCTTTGCAATAAAGTGCTGCAGCAAACTGACCAGCGTTTGGGGCGTGACCAGAGAGCTGGTCTGCAGGAACTGGCGCAATTGATGAACCTGGACGGACTCGTCCATCTCCTCGAGCCAGCGGTTGGCCTGTTCGACAACTTCTTTTCCGGGCGTTTCGACGCCGGCTTCCAGGTCGGGACAGGTTTTCACATCGATGGCGAACTCACGCGCGAGTTCGAAATAAATTGGATACAGCCGACGGGCAGTACTCCATTGGCTGGCCAGATCTTGAACGGGTGTGGTTGGTGTCATGATTTCACGATCCAGTTGGGGACTTCCCCGCGAAAGCGGGCGGCCACCACGGTCTTGCCGGGCTGACACTGCAGCGCGACGACCGAGGCGGCGACATCGAACGAACAATCGGAGTTGCGCAATTGAAGCTCATCGCCAAACTCCAGTGGCGTGCTGCACTCAAACAGGACTTCGCGGGGAGTGCCAAATTCAATGACGATACTTTCGGTGAAATGAGCCGCGGCGAGCTCGCTGCCCAAGGGAACCCGGGCCAGTTGAACCGGGATACGGATGGGCCAGGCTTCCGGGAAGAAACGGGCAAGTCCCGCCACGATACTCGCGGTCTGTGCGGCACGTGCCGTTGCTATCCCTTGGTGCGCCACGCGATGAAAGTCCTCTGAGTGAGACTCTGTCTGCGACTTCCTCTGCCCCATCAAAATGCGGTTGGGCTCCCCTCTTCCCGGTTAGGAAGAGCTGTGGGGAGCCGGATTCCGCGGTTCAGAAAAGGACGAGCAACGTGGCAACCATCTCTGAGAACGGAAGGACTAGCACCGAGGTGAATGGGTTTTCAGGGAGTTAGGGATGAATTCCAACGTACTGAGCGAGGCTCGACGGAAGGCGCGTCTCAGCGTGAGACAAGAGTCTCAAAATCAGGCGGCTACTGATTCCTGGTGTGTGGCCCGAGGATCAGCCTTTGAACTGCATCATCAGATCAGAGACCCGGGAAAGTCTGTGGCAGATGTCACGGAGCAAACTTACTGCTGGAGCGAATCCGCGAGGTGGGACGAATTCTGAATGGCCTGCTAGCCTCTCTAGAAGGACCAGGAGAGATTACTAGCCACTAATCACTAGCCACTTCACTGCAGAGTATGGCTCGACGGGCCGGCGCCGGATTGGCTGACGCCGATGTTGTAGCGCTTCAGTTTGCGATACAGGGTGGCGCGGCTGATGCCGAGCATGCGCCCGGCAAGGGCCTTGTCACCTTTCACTTGCTCAAACACCCGTTGAATCGTGGCGCGCTCGATATCTTCGAGGTCGGTGGTAGACGTGGGCGCTCGCGGCGATTCAGCGATGGCCTGAGCTGCGGCCAGATCAGGATCAAGGATGGTCCGCCGTTCGACCGGTGGGAGTGCAGACGCGGCTGCGGCACCCGACGCGATTGCCGGCGGCAAGTCGCCGAGGTCGATGATCTGTCCGTTGCCCAGCGCGACGGCGCGCTCCACACAGTTTTCGAGCTCGCGCACGTTGCCGGGCCAGTCGTACTGCATCAGCGCTTTCATTGCCGCGCTGGTCACGTGTAGCTCCGAACCGGAGGCATAGCGCTCGAGGAACCAGTGCACCAGCATGGGGGTATCGCTGCGTCGCTCGCGCAAGGCGGGAACATAAAGAGTCACAACGTTTAGACGGAAGTAAAGGTCTTTGCGGAAGGTTCCATTCTTATAGGCCGCTTCCAAATCGCGGTTGGTGGCGGCAATCACGCGCACGTCGACCTTGATTCTCTGATTGCTGCCCACCGGACGCACTTCCCTTTCCTGCAGCACACGCAGCAACTTGGCCTGCAGTTCCAGAGGCAGTTCGCCAACTTCGTCGAGGAAGATCGTTCCGCCATCAGCGGCCTGGAACAATCCCTGCTTGGACTTGAGGGCACCGGTGAATGCTCCCTTTTCGTAACCGAACAATTCACTCTCAATCAATGTGGGAACCAGCGAACCGCAGTCCACGGCGACAAATGGGCGGCTGGCAAAGGCTCCGCGGAAGTGCATGGCGCGAGCGACTAACTCCTTCCCGGTTCCGCTTTCTCCGTAGATGAGCACCGGAGTCCGTGTATCTTTCAGGCGCGCCACCATGCGGAGCACGTCCTGGATCTTGGCAGACGATCCGATGATGCCGTGCACGGCAGTTTCTGAATCCATGCGCTGGCGAAGAAACTCGTTCTCTTCAACCAGGCGGATTTTTTCCGCCATGCGCCGCAGGAACAGCCGCAGTTCTTCCAGCGGCGAGAACGGCTTGGTGATGTAGTCGTAGGCACCGAGTTTCATCGCCTGGACGGCAGTTTCGATGGATCCGTGTCCAGTCATCAAGGCAATCTCGGTACGGGGCAGCAGCTTTTTTACCTTCTCCAGAAATTCCAGCCCCGACATGTGCGGCATCACCATATCGGTCAGGACCATGTGGACCGACTGCTCTTCCAGCAAGGCCAGCGCGGACTCGCCGCTTTCGGCTTCCAGACACACGAAACCCAGCGCCTCGCCGACCGTGACGCAGAGTTTGCGGATGCTCTGCTCGTCGTCAACGATCAGCAGGCGAATACGAAGATCATCTTTGCTATTTTGACTATTCACTCAGCCTTCCCAAAAGTCTTGGAAACTACATCAATAAACTGCTGCACGCGGAACGGTTTCTCCACACAGGGGGCGCCGGTTTGACGGAGAGTGGCGACGGTCTCTTCGTTGGCGATGTCGCCCGTAATAAAGATGATGCGCGAAGCCAGATCGGGGCGGTGGGTGGCCACCCAGGCATGCACCTGGCCTCCATCGACGCCGCCGGGGGTGCGCATGTCGGAAACGACGCCCAGGAAAGCGCCTTTTTCGAGCAGGCGGAGAGCATCGACGCCCGATTCGCAGCACACTACGGGATACCCGCTGCGCTCGAGGGCAGCTTGAACATATGCCATCACGGCAGGCTCATCCTCGATGAGCAGCACGGGCAAGGGCTGGAGTCTCATTACTGGTAGGCTCATGGTTGTATCACTCCTGCGGCCATCCCCACGGATGCGGTATGGGCCGCTGCGGGCAGGCGAACGATGAAGGTGGCGCCTGCACGGTCGGTGTTGTTGTGACAGAGAATCTCTCCTCCGTGCTCCTTCAGAATGCCGTAGCAAATGCTCAGGCCGAGGCCGGTGCCTTTGCCAACCTCTTTCGTGGTAAAGAAGGGATCGAAAATCTTGTCGGGATGGGAGATCCCATTGCCGTTGTCGCGGAAGGAGACTTCCACCGCATCGCCGGCTTTGGTGGACATGATCTCAATGCGTGCGGGGCGACCCACTTCGTGGACCGCATCGTAAGCATTGTTCAGGATGTTGAGAAAGACCTGCTGGAGCTGATGCGCGTCGCCCATGACCTCGGGCAGATCTTCGTCCAAATGCTCGACCACGTCGACGCCGTGGCTATTAAAGTCGTACGAACGGAGCTGGATGGTGCGGCGCAGGATCGAATTCAATTGCACCGCGTTGCGCTGGGGCGGCATCTGACGGGCAAAACTGAGCAGGTTCTGAACGATCTGCTTGGTACGCTGTGCCTCCTGCAGGATCACGCGCATGTCTTTACGAGCGGTTTCCGGCAGGTCGGGATTCTCCATCAGCAGGTCGGCGAAACCGAGAATTGCAGTCAGTGGGTTATTCACCTCGTGAGCGACGCCGGAAACCAACTGCCCGACTGCGGCCATTTTCTCGGCATGAACCAGCTTGTCACGCAACACCGCGGAATCCGTGATATCGGTGAGCACCACGACGATGCTGGTCACAATTCCCTGCTCATCGCGCATGGGGCTGAGGTTGGCGGAAAATTTTCCGGCAGAGCCGTTGCCGCGCACGATCTCCAATTCCAAATTGTCGACTTGCAGGCTGTTCAAGGTGCTTTGCAGCGCTTCGGCCAGAGGACGGACGAACCCGGGCCCTGCCAGTTCGAGCAATGGACGCCCGAGCAATTCGCGCTGTTCGAATCCGGCATCGAACCAGCGACGGTTGGCGTAGCTGATCAGACCAGCAGTATCCGCCACCAGAATCAGGCTTTGCGTATTGCTAAGAATCTTGCTGGAGAAATCGCGCTCCCGGTGCAGTTCCGACTGGTAGGTGCGAAGACCGGTCACGTCCAGCATCAATCCGCGAATCTGCAATAGCCGTCCGAGATTGTCGTGCAGGCCGAAGGCATTAATCAGGACGTGAATGGGGGATCCGTCCCTGCGCCGCAGAGTCGCTTCAAAATTGCGCAAGGTGCCGTTTTCTTTCATCACTTCCGAATGATGGTCGCGCTGCTCCGGCGAGAAGTAGAGTTGGGTCTGAATGTCGATCTGCAGCAACTCCTCCCGACTGCTATAGTCCAACATCCGGACCATGGCGTCATTCACTTCGATGAAGCGCCCGGCAGGGGTACTGAAGAACAGGCCCTCCTGAATGTTGTCAAAGAGTTCCCGATAACGGCGCTCGGCTTCGCGCCGGTCGGAAATATCTTTCAGGACGTGAATGGTTTGCATGCCCCCGTCCGAGTCGCCGTGCACTCGAGAGGTAGAAACCAGATAGGTGCGATCGAAGACGGGATGCGCGAACTCGTCGGAATCGTCGGCCATGGCCCGGCAGAACGGACACGAATACGATGCGCTCTCGCTGGTGAGGGCCATGAGCGCCCGCATATTCACGCCGATCAGTTCGGCAGGCGGAACGCCGATCATCGTCGCCAGCGAACGATTCACGCGCAGAACTTTGTCTGCCTGGTCGTGCACTACGATGAAATCGCTGATCGCATCGAAAATCTCGATCCAATGGCGATTCGCCCGCTCGATGCGAGTGAACAGCCGCGCATTCTCCAGCGCCATTGCGGCATGACCCGCCATGGTTTCGAGGAACACTTGATCTTCGGGTCCCAATGGAGACGAGCCCCTGGCAAGGCAGAGGAGTCCAGTCAATTCTCCGTTTGCGCCGGGCAGGCGGACGAGCGTGCACTCGCCCCACCCTAGAGTCGCGGCAGCCTCCAAGCCCAACATTTGCTGAGCGGAGCCGGAGACAACTGTGCCGGTTTGGCGGTCCACGAAGTCGCTCAAGGCGGCGCCCAGGAAACGATCCAAAGTGTGCGGCAGTGCGGGGGACTCAGGGAGAGCGTCAGCCGTGCTTGCGGCCGCGTCGCTGCGACTATGAATCGCCGCGACCTGCCAGTGGCCTTCCTGCAGAACGGCGAGCAGACCGGCGCGAGAGTTCGAAAGCTCCGCCGTCCGGGCCACAAACCGGCGCGCGAACTCAGGCAGGCGCAAGGCGCCATCCATCTCGCGAGCCAGCTCGATCAGCGCCTCGGCCCGTCGCCGGTGAAGCTCTGAGCGATGCAGATTGCGCGCCACCTCCACCACAATGGCGACTTGGCTGGCAAGCGCCCGGGCGCGCCGGATGTCCTCTTGAGAAATGCCCGTGCCGTCGAGCCGGTCGAGAACGCCGAACATTCCCAGGACGCTTCCGCTCGTGCTGACCAGTGGCACCGCGAGGAATTGACGCACGTTGTATTTCGCGACTACGTCGAGGTTTATCCCCGGAGTCCGGTTGGCCTCGTCGGTCCAGAAGACTTCCTTCGTCCGCAAGGCTTTGGTGGCGATACCTTCGGGGAACAAGGTGTCTACGCGCTTCGGCTGTCCTTTTTCCACTGTAAAGCGCACCTGGAAGAGGCCATTTTCCTCGAGTGCGATAAAGCAGCGCCCAAACCCAAGGAAATCGGAAGCGCGCACCACGAAGGCCTGCAGAACATGTTCAAGATTGCTGCTGGAGTTGAGCTCGCCGGAAATCTCGAGTAACTGGTGCAGTTCGCGCGCCTGGGCGGCCGCAGTGGCGTGGAGTTCCGCATGGGCCAGGGCGACGGCGCCGAATCCCGCAATGGCGGCCACCAGAGCCTTTTCTTCCGCGGTAAAGACGCCATCCTGGCGCGGATAAAGAAGGATTGCGCCCTGGGTACGAGAGGTGCGGAACGGAGCCGCGATCAACATTCCAGCAAAAACCAAGCTCCCCAGAGAGTGCACGTCGGCGCCGATCGAAAGCGTGATGGGCTCTCCAGCGGCCACCGCGCGCTGCGCCAAATCCGCCGCAAAACGCAGCGTTTGCCGGTCATGGCGGGCGCGAGCGGAAGTCGCCAGTTGTGGAGTCTCGGCCGAGACCGCCTGCAATTCAAAGGGGCCCTCGCGGCGCAGCAGCACGCAAACCAGACGTGTGCGCATGAGCAGGCGCAGACGATCGGCCAGAGCCTCGATTACGGCTGAGACATCCGGGGTGCCATGCAGGGCGTGGGCAACATCCGCCAGGATTTCCGCGCGGCGGTGCTCCTCGCGCGACGCTTCGCCTAAGCGCGACGCCTCCAGCAGGCTGCCCAGTTGACCTGCGAGGATCGTGGCCTTGGCGGCCAGATCCTCGCTAAAGAAATCGTCGCGGGAATCATGCAGAAATGTAACCGCGCCAATGACTTCATTGAAGACCATCAGGGGCGCCGCCAACAAAGAGCGCGCTTCAAACTCGAAGGCCGCGGGAAAGTTTGCCGCGTTCACGTGATTGGCGAAGATGGTACGCCGTTGCCGCACCGCCTCAGAGGTTACGGTGCTTTGGTCAGGACGCAGCCGTATCCCAACAAACTGCTCCGCCAGTTTTCCGTCTGCTTGTTCTCCCACCAATTCGTCGGCGAAATGGCAACGCCAGAAATAAACTCCCGACACTCGGAAGAACTCACGCGTGGCCTGGCAGAACAGCCGGATCAGAGCGTCGGCATCAGGGCGCTCACTCGCTTTGGCGGCAATCCGAAGCAGTAACTTCTGGAAGGCTTCATCGGACCCCGGGACAAATTTGTTTTCCGGGGGAATGAGAGCACTGCCACCAGAAATGCTGAGCGCTGCGCCGACAATGGAGGAAAAGTGTTCTTGATTCACAAGTGCTTGAATCTATTTGGGAAACTACCTGTCATCTCAATTTGAGTCAAGTGAAATGGGTGGAGGGGTGCCTTGGTGTGAAATCCCGAGACGGCATGAGATTTCGTCTCATGATGAGAAAGGATAACCGATTCGGCCTGAATGAGACGGCTCTTAATTGCGAAGGTCACTTTGCGACCCTCTTTGAGGCATACTAACCTGCTCTTTTTCTTGTAGATACAGCCCATTACTTTGGTTTTTTTCAAGAAGGTTCCGTTGGCCCGGGCGTTGCACGCCTAGGGTCAACAGCTTCTTGTAGGCAAGGAGGAATTGTGTCTCATAGAACTGCGACGGTCCTGCTAACCGTCCTGATGTCGGCAGCGACGCTGGGCCCGATTCGCGTGGGGGCACAGACGGCTCAGAGCGAGGAGATGGTTCGCCGGGCCAAGACCAAGGTGCAGCCGACTTATCCGGAACTGGCGCGGCGGATGAATATCGCGGGCACGGTCAAGATCGAAGTTGTGGTTTCGCCCAATGGCACGGTGAAGGATGCCCGAATCGTAGGGGGGCACCCGGTGCTGGCCAGTGCGGCTCTGGAAGCCGCCAAGAAGTGGCGCTTTGAACCGGCGAGCGCGGAAAGTTCGGGAGTCATCGACTTTAAGTTTGAGCCGCGGTAGGTGGCACGGCCGCGGAGGAGACGGGAATGACAATCGGGAAGAAGTTATATGTGAATTTCGGCATCATCCTCACCATGGTGGTTGTGCTGTTCCTGGTGAACTGGTCGGCGGTGCGACGTGAGCACGCGGCTAAAGAGCTGGCGGATACCACCAACGCCGTCCGCTTCCAGATGATGCAGAACCGTTTGTATCTCAGCAACTATTTACTGAGCGGCGATACGCGCGAAGTCGACCACATGAACGAAGGTTTGCGCTCGCTGAACGAGAAGCTCGACGGCGGAAAGAACAGGGCAAACTCGGACCAGGCCAGGACCTCACTGGCGAAGGTGCAGCAGCTGGAGCAATCCTGGGGCAAGGAATTCGCCCAGCCATTGATCGAGAAGCGAAAAGACGTGGACTCCGGCAACGCCACCGTGGCCGAACTCCAGATCTATTACTTGCAGAAGGATGCGTCTTCCTGGGTCAAGAACTCCACCGATTCTCTAGACATCGCCGACGGCGAAAGCCGCAAGTCCGACGAGAGTGCCGCGAACTGGACGATCGCAATTTCCTTGATCAGCACGCTGATCGCGCTGATCGCCGGTGTAATCATCGCTTACCGCACCGCGAAATCGATTACTGTACCGCTGACGAACCTGATGAATGTGGCCCGTGGAATCGGCAATACGGGCGATCTCGAACACAACATCGATCTCGGGCGTGACGACGAGATCGGCGAACTGGCGCGGACCTTCCACAAGATGGTCACCTACCTCAAGGAGATGGCTGGGGTGTCGGAAGCCATCGCCGGAGGCGACCTGACTCTGGAGGTCAAGCCGCGCTCCTCGCACGACACGTTGGGCAATGCCTTCGCCCGCATGGTCGAGGGTCTGGCCGGGCTGGTGCGCAGTGTACGCGACGCATCGTCTCAAGTGGCGAGCGCGTCGAACCAGGTCGCGGGAGCTTCCGACGATTCCGCGAAGATCGGATTGCAGGCTTCTTCCGCCATCGATGAAGTCACCAGCACGATGCACGAGATGAGCGTCAACGTGCAGAACATGGTGAAAAGCACGCAGGTACAGGCTTCGAGCGTCAGTGAGACGTCAGCCTCCATCGATCAGATGGTGGCTTCGATTCAGCGCGTGGCCGATACGGCCAAGGTGTTGCTCGATATTTCCAACCGCTCGCGCGAAGAAGTGCACAACGGCATCGGGACGATGGAAAAGGCCACCGACGGCCTGAACCGGATCAACACCACGATCAACTCTTCGGGCGAAATCATTGGAGCTCTGGGACAACGCGCCGATGACATTGGCAAGATCATTGAAGTCATCGACGATCTCGCGGAGCAGACCAACCTGCTGGCCCTGAACGCAGCCATTGAAGCGGCCCGCGCCGGGGAACACGGATTGGGATTCGCCGTCGTTGCCGACGAAGTCCGCAAGCTGGCCGAGAAATCAGCGCAGTCCACTAAGGAAATTTCGGAACTGATTCAGAGCATTCAGAAGGAAGCTCGCAAGGCGGTCGAGAATATGGACCGCTCCACCACAATTGTGAACGAAGGCCTGGAATTGGGCGGAGAGCTGAACGCCGCGCTGCGCAAGATTTCCAACGTCGTTACCGAGGTCTACAAGTTCGCGCAGGAGATCGGCGCGGCCACCAACGAACAGTCTCACGGTTCGTCGCAGATTGCGCGCGCCACCACGCGGCTCAATGAGATCACCCACGAGATCAACTCGGCCGTGGAGGAGCAGGCTTCCGGAGCGCAGGCCGTGGTGAAGGCTATGGAACGCATGCGCGAACTGGTGCAATCGTCGACCTCAGGCTCGACCGAACTGGCAGCGTCATCGGAGCAGATGTCGAAGATGTCGCGCGGCTTGCTCGAATTCCTCGACCGCTTTGCCCTGGCCGACGCTTCTCGTTCGCAACCGGGCGCGGAGAGTTCCAACCGTACGGCGCGCCGGGCCGCCGCTGGAGCGCAATTCTAAGGGCGCCTGCCCGAGGAATCTGCAACGGGGTCTGAACATATGAGCCGAGAACTTCATATCGTGGGATTCAAGGTGGGCCGTGAGACCTATGGCGTGCCCATTACTTCCCTGCACGAAATCGTGAGGGTACCGGAGATCACCGCGGTGCCCGATGCCCCCGATTATCTGGAGGGCGTGATCAACCTGCGCGGCAAGATTGTTTCCGTCATGGACCTGCGCAAGCGGTTCGGAGAGAAACAGGCCACGCTGCGCAAGCAGAATCGCATCCTGGTGGTCGAGCACGCGGGACGACTCGCTGGCCTGATCGTGGATTCGGCCTCCGAGGTACTGAAGATCCCTGCCGACGCCGTGGAAGCTCCGCCGGCGGTGTTTCAGGAAGGCGGTCTGAACTGTGTGACCGGGCTCGGCAAGGTTGCGGGACGACTGGTGGTGCTGCTCGACATGAGCAAACTGCTGGCACCGGGAAGCTTGCAGGTCAAGAGTGAGGCCGGTGACAAGAAGGCCGCCCCGAAGGCCGAGGCGCGTGGCGCCGGAGCACGGTAAGGCAAAGTTTCAAAGTTGCAAGGTTGCAAAATTTCAACGTTTCAAGGTTGAAGGCTGACTTTGGCTCTCGAAAACGTTGGGAAACTTTGAAACCTTGAAACCTGCGAAACCTTGAAACTTTGAATTTAGAACGAGAGAACGCATGAGCACATCCGGAGCGGCACCTGCTCCCATATTGACGGAAGCGGAACTGAAGCTGCTGCAGGCGCTCGTTTACCAGGAGTGCGGCATGCACTTCGACGAACGCCGCACGCATTTTCTTCAGGACCGCCTGTTGCGCCGATTGAAGGAGTGCCGGGTCGACTCCTTCTATGCCTATTACCGCATGCTGATCAGCCCCCAGGGCAAGGACGAACTGGCCAAGCTGCTCGAGAACCTCACCGTCAATGAAACCAGCTTCTTCCGCCACAAGGCGCAGCTCGATCTGTTTCAGAAAACCGTGCTGGAGGAGTTGTTCAAGCACAAGAGTTCGCGGCGCGAATATTCGATCCGGATCTGGAGCGCGGGCTGTTCCACCGGGCAGGAAGCCTACACGCTGGCCATGCTGGTCACCGACGCGCTGGCCTATTACTACCTGCGCAATCCGCTGCCGGTGGATTTGCCGCTGCCCAAGCCACTGGTGCCGCCACCGTGGCGCGTAGAAATTCTGGCCAGTGATATCGCGTACTCAGTGCTGCGGCACGGGCAGGAAGGCAGCTACAGTGAGAACCAGATGTCGATGGTCGACTACGGCTACCGCCTGCGTTACTTCGACAAGATCAGCGAACGCTACGCCATCAAAAAGCCGCTGAAAGAGATGGTCCACTTCGACTTTCATAATCTGAAGACGGAGTACCTGCCGCAGCGCAACGACGTGATCTTCTGCCGCAACGTGATGATGTACTTCGATGAGGCCGAGCAGAAACGGCTGATCGAGAAATTCTATCGTTGCTTGAATGCCGGCGGCTATCTGTTCGTAGGCCATGCGGAAAGCCTGCTGGGGCTGACCAAGAAGTTTCAGATGCTGCACAAGGACAGCGGGACGGCGTACCAGCGCCTTGAGGTGAGGGAGTAAGGCATGACGAATGTCCCCGATGAGCGCGGCCTCGAACTGCGGGAGCTCTTCTTTGAGACTTCGCTGGAGTTGCTGCAGGCGCTGAACGATGAGGCGCTGAGGCTCGAAAAGAATCCCGGCGACGAGGAGATCGTGCGCGGCATCCGGCGCACCGTGCATACCTTGAAGGGCGACTCGGCGGCCTGCGGGCTGCGCGAGCTGAGCGAATTGGCGCATACGTTCGAGGATGCCCTATCGCTCGAAGGGACGGCGACCCAAGCGGCTGTGGCGGAGATCGCCTTCGCCGCCGCCGACGTGTTTACGGAGATGATCGCGGCGTACCGCAATGGTACGAAGCTGCCCTCCACCAAGAGTCTCAGCAAGAAGATTCACGATCTGACCACAGCTCCGGCCGCGGGAAAAGCGAAGCGTACGCGGAAGGCGGCGGGCAAGAGTTCGCCTGTGAAGGCATCCGCTTCTAAGACATCGGGCACTAAAGGTTCGGCGGCAGCGCGGGCAGCTGCGAAGGTGGATGCACTCTGGACTGAGTACGAAAAGCTGGCCATGACACAGGCGCAGGCAAGCGGCCAGGATGTTTATCACGTTGTAGTGAAGATCGACCCGCACTGCGCCATGCCGATTGCGGGACGACAACTGGTACACAACGCCATTGGCGTCATGGGTCCAGTGCTTGCAGTGCGTCCTGACGCGAAATCGCCGGCGGCCTCCAAGCAGATGGAGTTCGTGCTGGCGAGCGTGCAGACAGTGGAACAGATTGCGGCCAAGTGCAAGATTCCGACGATTGCAGGCGAAGTCACGGTTGAGTTGATGCTGGAGGCGAGTCCGGGTCCACAGGCCACCACGCTGCCCGCTCTTGACCCCGAGGAGGACACGGAAGCGGCTCAGAGTGAGACAGAAGTTAGCGCGCCTGAGGCTCCCGCCGCCGCTACACCCGGTCCTGGATCAGTTGCCGCCGCGCAAGAGAACATGCTGCGCGTCGAAGCCAGCCGCATCGACAGTGTGCTCAACCTGGTGGGCGAACTGATTATCGGTAAGTCGATGCTGCAGCAGGCGCTGAACGAATTCGCCAAGCGCTATCCGAAGGAACTGCTGCGCGGGAAGTTTGGCGACGCCATGGCTTTCCAGGCGCGCGTGCTGAACGACCTGCAGCGCTCGGTGATGAAGATCCGCATGGTGCCGGTCGACCAGCTGTTCCGGCGCTTCCCGCGGATGGTGCGCGATGTGTCGCGGCAATGCGGGCGCGAAGTGGAACTCGACATCAGCGGGCAGGACACCGATCTCGACAAGGGAATCCTCGACGCCATCGCCGAGCCTCTGACTCATCTGGTGCGTAACGCGGTAAGCCACGGCATTGAACCCCCGGAAGAACGGCGCAAGCTGGGCAAGAAGCCGCAAGGGGTTGTACGGCTGAATGCATATCACCATGGCAACCAGGTCGTGGTCGAAGTCACCGACGACGGACGCGGCATCGACGCGCAGAAGATTCGCGCCAAGGCCATTGAACTTGGGATGACGACACCCGAAGAAGCCGCGAGGATGAGCGAAGCGGAAGTGCTCGACTTCATCTTCCGCCCGGGCTTTTCAACGGCGGAACAGGTCACCGAAGTCTCCGGACGCGGCGTCGGGATGGACGTAGTGCAGAGCGTGCTCCACCGTCTGAAGGCTTCCGTCAGCGTGGAGACGCGGCCCGGGCAAGGCACAACCTTCCGGCTGAAGCTGCCGCTAACGCTCGCCATCATCAAGGCGTTGCTGTTCTGGGTGGAGCAGCGTTTGTATGCCATCCCGCTGAACGCGGTGCTGGAAATCGCGCGGACATTCGAAACCGAGGTGCACCAGGTCGACAACTACGAAGTCCTGCAGCTACGCAATCAAGTGCTGCCGCTGCTGCGGCTGGGACGTCCGGTGGAGGCTGCCGGAGATCGGAAATCGAAGCTCTTTGTGCTCGTCATTACTGTTGGAGAGAGGAAGTACGGCTTGATTGTCGATGCGTTGGAGGGCGAAGAAGAGTTGGTCATCAAAGCGCTCGATGACCACACGTTCCATACCGATCTGGTTTCGGGCGCCTCCATTCTGGGAGACGGGCGGGTGGTGCTGATTCTGAACCTGCCGGCAGTAGTGGAGCACGTGGCCCGCGCGCGGCCCGAAGAACTGGGGCAATGCAATTCGGGGCTGTTGTTGTCGCATACGGACCGCGTACGGCTTTCGCTGACCCCGGTCACGGGAGGCCAGGCATGAAGAATGGCCCGGTGAGAGTTCTGGTGGTGGACGATTCGGCGTTGATGCGGAAGCTGATTCCGCAGATGCTGGCCGCCGATGAGTCCATCGATGTGGTTGGAACCGCGATGGATGGCAGCTTCTGCCTGAAGAAGATCGAAGAGTTGAAGCCCAACGTGGTGACGCTCGATCTCGAAATGCCGGGCATGAACGGGATCGACACGTTGAAAGAGATTATGCGGCGGCAGCCGGTGCCGGTGATCGTGTTCAGTTCGCACAGCACGGAAGGTGCGTCGGTCACCATGAAGGCGCTGGGGCTGGGAGCGTTCGACTTCGTGACCAAGCCCAAAGATGCCACGGCGCACATGGCGGAGACCGCGCGGGAGCTGATCGCGAAGGTGAAGGCAGCGTCGGAGTGCAAGCTGAAGCCGCGCATGCTGCCGGGAACACCGCCGAAGAAGGAAAAAGCGCCAATATCATCGGCGTCTCCGAACAAGGTGGTTGCCATCGGAGTCTCGACCGGAGGACCGCAGGCTCTGGAGTACGTCCTGACGCAACTGCCAGGAGACTTTCCGGGAGCGATCACGGTGGTGCAGCACATGCCGGATGGATTCACCGACATGTTCGCACGGCGGCTCGATGAAGTGTGCCCGTTGCGGGTGAAGGAAGCACAGTCGGGAGATGTGTTGCAGCCAGGACGGGTGCTGATCTGTCCGGGGAACCGGCACATGAAAGTGAAGCGGTTGCCGCTAGGGGACATTGTGGTGCTCGGGGACGAGGCCCGGGTGAACGGCCACCGTCCAAGTGCGGATGTGCTCTTGCGGAGCGCGGCCGATGAGTTCAAGGCGCAGGCGGTCGGGGTCCTCATGACGGGCATGGGCGACGATGGGGCCGAAGGCTTGGGAGCGGTGAAGAAAGAGGGTGGCATGACGATCGCGCAGAGCGAGGAATCCTGCGTGGTGTACGGCATGCCGAAGGCGGCGATTGAGCGGGGGTACGCCATTCGTGTGGTGGGGTTGGATGTAATGGCGTCAACGCTGCAGGCGATTTGTGGGCGGACGCACGGATCCGAAGCGGGATCGACCGGGCGCGCGGTACGCGCCGGAAACTGAGTTTGGGAGCGGCAGGTACCCGTGACCAGCGTCATCTGGTGCGGGCCAGCCGGGCATGATATCCAGTACACAGGGGAGGTCTGTATGGAGCAGTTTGCACCAGTGAAACGCAGCAAGGACGGGCAGCCGGTCCGGTACTTAATCGTGGACGATTCGGTGTTTGCCCGTAAGAATCTGGCCCGCATGATCGAAACGTTCGGCGGGCAGGTGGCGGCGGAGGCCGGCGACGGCTTGACTGCCATCAGCGAGTTCGACCGCACGCATCCCGACATCGTGCTCATGGACATCACCATGCCGCAGATGGAAGGAATCGAAGCGGCTGAACGGATCGTTCAACAGCATCCGGAAGCGCGCATCGTGATGGTCTCCTCGGTGGGATACCAGGAGAACATTGTCGCGGCGCTGCAACGGGGAGCTCGACATTTCGTGCAAAAGCCGGTGAAGCCGGAAGTGCTGTACGAAGTCATCAAGTACGTACTGGGCGACGACGGGTCCGTAGCGAACGCAGCAGGAGCGGGAGTCTAACGCGATGAAGATGGAACTGATCCAGCCTTTCATCAATGCGGCAGACGCCGTGTTGTCGCAAGGGTTGCAGTGCACCACCAAGGTGGGGAATCTCACCATGGAAGAAGATGCCTACCGCCGCAAGGGTGTGGCCGGCATGATCGCGCTGACGGGGGATATCGAGGGCCGGATCGTGCTCGACATGGAGCCCCAGACGGCGGTGCGCGTGGCTAGTCACTATGCGGGCGCCGAGCTGCCGGAGTCGGACGCGCTGATCAAGGAAACCATCTTCGAACTGGCCAATCAGGTTGTGGGCAACGCCATTTCAGCGCTCAACGACCAGGGCTTTCATTTCCGCGTGCATCCCCCGCTTCTTTTGACGGCGCAGGAAGGCGACAAAACCAGCGAAGACACAGAAGCTCTGATGATCAGCTTCGAGACCTCCCTCGGCCATGTCTTCATGAACGTCGCGTTGCGCTACAACAAACGCCGGCTGGCGGATCATGCGGCTGTTGGTGCCTGAGGCTGCTCTCCAAGCGATATTTTCGGATCCCTATCAGCCGCTAACGGCCGGGCGCGATGTTCGACGTCCGGCGAATTTCGGTGCCACGCCTTCCCGCTGCTTCCGCAGCCACCCAGGAACATGCATTCTCTAACCGGAGCAAGATTGTTCATGAGGTAAGGACTACGCACCCGGGGCTATCGGCTCCACGGTAACTAGTAGTTGTGACAGTTCTCACCGGTCTGCCCCTGATGTTGAATCCTAAGGACAGGGGCCGCACGGGGATAATCACTGAGCTAGAAAGTTCCTATCTTTGAGTGGCGCGGATTCATAGGACCCCACAGAATTAATGGACCGCGTCACTCTCCCCGCCCTGTTCTGTCACATTGAGCTTCGCACTCTCGCGTAAAGCAAGCCGACTCCGGTTTCTGATTCAGACAGCTGAGAAAACTCTGACCCACGCTGGTGACCGGCATGGTTATTGATCTTCGACGGGGATCGGAGGATCATCGGCAGCGGGAGCCCCTTCGGTTCCCGCCAGGAGTCAAATTTCGGAGCACTGGATTCTCAGCGATGACCTGCAGCAAAATTCTAATGAAAACATTTCGGCGTCTAGCGTGGTTGTGCGTCATCGTGGGACTGCTGGCGACAGCTTTGCCGGCGTTGGCCGCAAAGGGCGTGAAGCCGGATTTCGGACCGAATGTGCTGATCTTCGATCCGTCGATGCCGGCGCAGGCGATTCAAAAGCAGATCGATGCGGTGTATGCGACCCAGGAGCACAACGAGTTTGGCCCGCAGCGGAATGTAATGTTCTTCATGCCCGGAAGTTATTCGGTGGACGTGCCGGTAGGGTTCTACACGGAGGTGATCGGGCTGGGCGCGACGCCCGATGCGGTGCGCATCGCGGGCAACATGCATGCCGACGCGAATCATGAGCACAACAATGCGACTACGACTTTCTGGAGAGCGGCGGCAGGGATTTCGATTGCGCCGGCGGGCGGCACAATGCAGTGGGCCGTGTCGCAGGCGGTGTCGCTGCGGCGCATGCACGTGCGAGGCGACCTAGTGCTGCACCAGCATCATGGATGGGCCAGCGGCGGCTGGATGTCGGATTCACTGGTGGATGGGAATGTCGACTCCGGCAGCCAGCAGCAGTGGATCTCGCGCAACTGCGACTGGAAGAGTTGGACTGGCTCGAACTGGAACATGGTATTTGTCGGCGTGGTGAAACCGCCGGATGGTTCGTGGCCGCAGCCGCCCTACACCACGGTGTCTCGCACGCCCGTGGTGCGGGAGAAGCCGTTCTTGCAAGTCAATGCCGCGGGCGAGTTCAGCGTGCGGGTGCCGAAGTTGTATAGCGATAGCATCGGGATTACGTGGCGTGGCGGTGAAACGCCGGGAGAGACGATTCCAATTGACAAGTTTTACATTGCGCATGCGGATGTCGATACCGCGGAGACGATCAACGCGCAGCTGGACCGCGGCAAGAATCTGATTCTGACGCCGGGCATCTACGACCTCGCTGCTCCGATTAACGTGAAACGCCCGCACACGGTAGTGTTGGGGTTGGGGTTTGCGACGCTGCGTCCAGTGAAGGGCACGGCGGCGATGACGACGGCAGACGCCGACGGGATCGAGATTGCGGGCCTGCTGTTCGACGCAGGCGCGAGCGAGTCTCCGTCGTTGCTGGAAGTCGGGCCAGAGGGAAGCCGGGCGCGGCATGAGAAAGATCCGATCGTGCTTCACGATGTCTACTTTCGCGTGGGCGGGGCGGCAGTAGGCCGGACCAAGGTGAATTTGCACATCAACAGCAACGACACTTTGGTCGACCACACGTGGATCTGGAGAGCGGACCACGGCGAGGGAGTGGGCTGGGATCTGAATACCAGCGCGAACGGGCTGGTGGTAAATGGAAGCGACGTCACGATCTATGGCTTGTTCGTGGAACATCATCAGCAATTCCAGGTTCTGTGGAACGGCAATGGCGGCAGAACGTATTTCTATCAGTCCGAGATTCCTTACGATCCTCCAAACCAGGCAAGCTACACGAGCGCGCCGAGCGTGAACGGATGGGCGTCGTACAAAGTGGCGGATGGAGTCACGAGCCACGAAGCCTGGGGGCTGGGCGTGTACAGCGTCTTTACTTATCCGGACGTGGTGCTGACCCGGGCAATCGAGGTGCCGAAAAAGCCCGAGATCCGTTTCCACGACATGATCACCGTGGCACTGGGCGAGCACGGCGCGATCACGCACGTGGTCAACGACACGGGCGAATCGACTGCGATGCAACCGCGGGTGACGCCGAAGGTGACGGACTACCCATGAAGCGTGGCTGGATAGCATGCGGTTGAATAGCCTACTTCGCAAACACCTGATTGCATCGAATGATCAGAAGCCCGGGATTTCTTTCACCCCAAAGGACGCGAAGGTTCACGAAGGAAAGCAATGAATCGTACATCGCCCAGCTAGCTAGGCAGCAGTCATGGTTGTCGAGGGAAACATCCGCTTAGGTCAGCTCTAGTCGCGGCGGGTTGTCGGAGTCGTCAGCGGAATCGGCGAATCTGCGGAGTTCCGGATATTTCTGCACGAGCGTGGGTGGGGCGGGGACGCGCTTGCCGGTCAGCATAGCTTTCAACTCGAGGGCGTTGACCCCAGCTTTGCTTTCGAAGTGGTTGTTGGTGATCACGTAGGTAGTTTCGGCTTTCTTGGCGACGGCTTCAATTCGTTCCTTCCAACCCGCCAGATCCCTCTCGTTGTAGAGATAGTTGTAGCGGTCGTCGCGATTGTCGGAGTTGAACCATTGATCGTAGTTGCGCCCGTGGAGGCGGACGTAGGCAAGGGACGCGGTGACATGGTCAGTGGGAGCTAGCGAGCGCCCGAGAACAGGCTGGTCAATGTTGCAGAAGGCAACGTTCTGATGGGCAAAGGATGCGAGGGTTTCGGCGTTGTCCCAGCTGGAGTCACGCACTTCCACGACCCGGGGATATTCGATGAAGTGGCGGAGAAGGCGATCGAGATATTCGCGGTTCAAAGAAGTGTTTTTAAACGAGAGAGGAAACTGGATCAGGAGCGCGCCCAGTCGCCCGTCATTGGCGAGGACATCTAGACCTTCGCGGGTACGAGCTTCGTCGTCATCGGTGGGGCGGATGGTGGCCGCGGAAGTGGGGCCCATCACCGGCGAGTGGGTAAAGGCGCGGTAGAGCTTCGCAGTAAAGAAGAATCGCGGATTGACGGCCGCGACCTTGCGGCACCATAGTTTCGCGAGTTGGGCCTTGATGGGTCCGTAGAAAGACGTATTAATTTCGGTGGTGTCGAAAAAGCGCGCGAGATATTCAAGGGGATGCATCCTGCGATGCTGCATTCCCGAGGGATAGAAAACGCCTTCCCAGTCTTTGTAGGACCATCCGGCAGTGCCGAAGCGAATGTCGTTGGGATTCGTTTGTGGCAAGCGGGCTTGTGCTGTGGATGACATGAATGGAACCGCAGACGGAGGGCAGGCCAAGAGTAGCACAAGGACAGTGGCTGGGGGGTGACGGAAGGAACTTGCCGCCAAAGCTTGGATCATGAAATATGGGGAGCATGCGCAAAATCCTGCTGTCGGCTGTGACAGTGTGTCTGCTGAGCGTGGCGTCGATCCGCGGGGTGGCGCAGGAAGATTCGGATGCCGCTCAGGTGCGGGCCCTGGATTTCAAACTCACGGAAGCGTACAAGGAGCGCCAGTTCGATCTGCTGGCTTCCCTGCTGGACGATGAATTCGTCATTACTTTTGAGAATGGCAACGTCTACGGCAAGACGGGGTACATCAGCTTCAGCGCTACATCGACGATTAAGGTCGACGTGGCGGAAATGATCGACGTGAAAGTTCGCATGCATGGAAATACAGCGATACTTACCGGGATCTATCACGAGCGAGGTAAGGATAAGGACGGACCGTACGACTACCGCGACCGCTTCACCGATGTATGGCTGAAGGCTGGCGGGAGATGGCGGCTGATTGCATCGCATTATGCAATCCCGTTGAAACCATAATGCAGGTTCGCTAATGCGCCGGGGCCTGTTGCGCGGAGAGATTCTGGTTCAGTTGACTGGCTAACTGTTCGGCTTGCGCGTTGGAGATTTCGACCTGCCCCTCCAATACGACGCTAAGGCCACCCACTCCCAGATCCTGGAACCGTGCGTTTTGCAGTGTGGCGGAGTTCTGCAAAGCCAGAGGAAGCGCGACTTTGAAATCAGTTGCGGCGCGCACCGCCGACAGCAACGACTGGGCGGCTTTGTCTTGCAGATCCTCACCCAATGTTCCGGAACGTAATTCGTCGCCCAACATGCCGGTAGCATCGATGCGACCGAAAACAGCCTTTATCGCCAGGGCATTCTGCTTTTCTTTCTCGATTGCGGCCGTCAGCTTGATCTCCACGGTTCCATCGTTCTCGGCCAGTTCAGTGGAGGTCGATTGACCTGAGGAACGAAGGCACATCCAGCGCTCAACGTGCAGCCGCACCACCAACAGGCTGGCGGGAGACGAGGACGTGAGAGTGGCCTGCTGGATGGAAACGCGGCGGCCGCAGGTCTCGGAGGAATCGAGTTGCGAGCGCAAAAGCTCGGTGATGTCTTGCTGCAGCTCAGTTAAGTCCGCTGTCAATTCGAGTTTGAAGCAGCGCTGGCCACCTTGCGCCGCGATCTGGGTAAGTACTCCCGAGACGCCGACTGGGATCGTCAAATTCTGAACTTGAACCGCCTGCTTCACCTGAGGAAGCGTGAACGCCAGATCCTGGCCCGTCGCCAGCGTGATACTCATCTCCGTTGCAAGCGCGAGCTGCTGATTGGAAAAATCGGCGAGCGTCTTGTCGAGACTCTCGGCGTTGGAACTGATTTCGGAGAGAGCGGCCTTCGCTTCAAAACTCTGATCCAGTCTCCTCTGTTCCTGGTCGAGGTCGATTTCCGCCTTGGACAGTCTCTTAGAAATATCTTTCAGTCCGTTTTTTTGTGTCGCCGAGAATCCCTCCAGGAACTTCTTGTTTCCATTTCTTGCATTCTCGAGAGCATGGTCCAAACCCTCGCGCCGGCCGGTATCGGCTACGCCATTTCCCTTGCGCACCTGTTGCAGAAAGGTTTGCAGCTCCGCCCTGGCCATTTCCGTGCTTTCGACCAATGTTTGAAATTCCGCAATCTGTTGGCTGGTCGCCTGCAGAGCAAGCGCCTGGTGAAAATCTTTCAGGCTGTCCTTTTCGTCGACGCCGGTCGGACGGCTAACGCCGGAGATGCCGCCTCCGCCCGTCGCCATAGCGCCGCCGCTGTGGCGCTGGGCATTCGCTGTAACGGAACAAGAAAACAGGATAGTAGCCAGGATTAGACCGTTGACCATGAAGAAAGAGCTCGCTCTTCGAAACATGACGTATGTCCCCAGACAAACCAAGTGTGAGAATGAAGCGAAACGGCCAGTATGGACGGATGACCAGGAGGGCGCGTCAATCGGGCCAAAAACTGGTGCCCTGACCAAACTGGCGACTTGCGTTTTAGCTTCGCTCAGGCACACGAAAAAAGCCATCACTTTTACAGTTCTTTGCAAACCGGAAGCTTCGTATGATGCGACGACAGGCGCTAGTTCCATGAGGTTGCGGCTGCCTCGTAGTGCTACGATTTCTCCATGGCATTGAATTTAGAGTCAGAGCAGAGTCGAAAAGCAAACGATTTTAGCGGGCGAACAGTTTTGTCGTTCGAAAGCCGGCGCTCGGCCGAAATCGCCACCCTGATTGAGAACTGCGGCGGGCGCGCCATTGTAGCTCCGGCCACCAGAGAAGTTCCGGCATCCAGTAGCGCGGGCGTGGCGGCCTTTGCGAGTGCGCTGATCGATGGCAAGATCGATCTCGCCATTTTCTTGACGGGCGTGGGAACTCGAGCGCTGGCTCGAGCCATCGAACCGTTCTGCACACGGGAAGATTTCATTTCCGCACTCAGCAAGGTTCCGGTTCTGGCGCGCGGGCCGAAACCGGTCGCGGCTCTGAAAGAGTTGGGCGTTCCCATCCTGTGGAATGCGCCGGAACCGAATACGTGGCGTGAGATCCTGCAGGTTCTCGATTCAAACAAAGTGGTATTGCAGGGTCGGCAGGTCGCGGTGCAGGAGTATGGCGTTCCCAGCAAAGATCTTGTGATCGGCCTGCAAGAGCGCGGTGCGGAGGTGATGGCGGTTCATGTTTACGACTGGGCTCTCCCCGAAGACACTGCGCCTCTGAAAAACGCGATTCAGGCTTTGATTGCCGGGAATGTGGAAGTGGTGTTGTTTACGGCGGCGATCCAGGCGCATCACCTGCTACAAGTGGCCGAAGAGATGAATTGCAAAGATTCGGTGGTAGCGGCGTTGGGAAAAATCAAAGTGGCGTCGATCGGCCCGGTGACTTCGGAAGCGCTGGGGGAATGTGGCATCCCGGTGAGCCTGGAGCCGACTCATCCGAAGATGGGATTTCTGGTAAGAGAGGCCGCGGAAGGTTAAAGGCTCTCAAACGAGAACGGATGGAAGATCGCGCGCCGTATGGAGAATGCGGATTATCTGCAGAGGCTTCTTTTTCGGATCATAGACGATCAGGTATTTGGAATAAGGCTGGAGAACCGCGAACGGGCAACGGAGTAATGTCCCTCCTGATACCACCCGCCAGAGGGGAATCCGCTAGGAGATCACAAGCCCGGAAGATTGCCGCCTCAACGCGGTCAGCAGCCTCGGGCTTGTCCTTCGCGATGAAGCTCCATATGTCGAGAAGATCGCCAACAGCCTGGGGCGTGAACTGGAACTCGCTCATCCCCGCTGCTGTTGACCTAGCCGTGTTCGCTTCAGGTCGTTCAGCCTAGAACGCACCTCGTCCGGTTCAATCAATTCTCCACGCTGAGCGGATGCGTAACCTTCGGCAATCTGCGCACCAATCTCGCTTCGATGCTGGTCGAGCCAGGCCTCGTGTTCGTGCAGCATCGCAACTGCACGCTCCACAAACTCGTCGACGGTCTGGTAAGGACCGCGTTGAAGGTCCTGGCGAATCAACGCCTCAAGCTCGGGTCGAAGCCGGATTTCCATGGCATTATTATTCTACCTTACGGGTGAAATCAGCAGACCACGCTTACTCGAACGACAACACAATCCAATAGACGCCGGTGGGATAGGTGTCGGTGCGACTGTAACACGTGCCGATGGAGAAAGTGTGTAGCGTGGGGCTGAGGATGGCATGGATCGTTCCGTTGGGCAAGGATTCGGGGTGCAGGCTGGTGTACGTGAGCACCGTGGAACGTTCCGCGAGTTTGTGAACGGGAGCGGTTCCGAGTTGGTCGGCCCGCCCCATGGAGCAGGCAGCGTCATCCGCGGTGAGCAGATCGCGGCGCGCTAATTCCACCTGGCCGCTTTGGTGACGGCTCTGATTCACAGCTGCGGCGATGCGCTCTTTCACCTGAGCAGGAGAATAATTGGGAAGGGCGTGGCCGAAATCCTGCACGATGTAGAGGCGGTCGCCGCTTCGAACCACGCCCAACCCGACTACGTTATAGGCCGGGTTGAGCAGGTTCGCGCGATGGGGAGGGGAAAGCATGAGGTGTTGGTGACCGTGCTCGGCGTCATAATCGAGCGTCACGTTCTCTCCCTCCTGATCAAGCTGGAGGGCGGTTGTGGCGGCGAGACGCACAGCGAGGGAGGGCTCGCCATCAAATTGATGGGAGAGTTCCCGTGCTTGGAGCATTGCCAGCGCGTGGGTGCGCGCGGCCTGGGAGAGTCCGTTGTCGAGCGTGAGAGGCGGCGCGCCCGCCTGCCTCCGCGATTCGTTGGCGAGCGCCAGCAGCTGTTCTTCAGTCTGAATCTCGTAATCGTGAAATGGAATGTCGGGGGCCTTCGCGGCCACGGGCTTCAGCGTCGCCTTGTGCTCCGACTGGCCTGAAGGTGTGGGATCAGCAGGGGATGCCATCAAGCGAGTGGCAGGCTGTACGGTCGCGGAGCCCGTCAGCAGCAGGAATGCCAACAATAGTCTGGGCGATCTAGGCATCAATTTGGCCTATCCAACGAGATCCTGGGAGGATCGAGTTTCAGCCTCTAAGCTTTTCTATCGGCTCAACTTCGATACGGGCGCAATCTTTGTTGCTGGTGCTAGGCTAGGGGTTGGGTACGAGGTCGAGAAGTTACCTGTGACCATGGAACTAGGGATCAGTGGGGGCATTGGCCTATTGTTTGGCTGCCTGCTTGCCTGGCTGGCGCTGCGTTCGCGCACGGCGGCGCTGCAAGCTCGTTTGTCATTGACGGAAAAGGAATTAGCAGCCGTAAAGGCTGATCTGGCGCGGGTTTTGGCCGACCAGCGGCAACTGGTGGAGAGTCGGGCGAGATTAGAATCCGCCTTGGAATCCGAACGAAAGACCAGCAACGAAAAGATTGAATTGTTGACGAAAAGCGGGGAGCGAGCCGCGGCGGACTTGCAAAATGCGTTCAAAGCACTGGCCGCCGATGCGCTGAAAAACAACAATTCGTCCTTCTTGCAGATTGCGCAGGAAACGCTGAAACGGTTTCAAAGCGAGGCGAAGGGAGATCTCGACGCCCGCCAGAAGGCGGTTGCGGATCTCGTCACGCCGGTGCGGGAATCTCTGAGCAAGGTGGATGCGCAGATTCAGCAGATGGAAATTGCGCGGGGCGAGGCCTATGGCGATCTGAAGGCGCAAGTGCAGTCTCTGATTTCGACGCAACGAGAATTGCAGTCCGAGACGGGGAATCTGGTGCGGGCGCTGCGCACGCCAAATGTGCGCGGACGGTGGGGAGAGATCCAGTTGCGGCGGGTGGTGGAGATCGCGGGGATGCTTCCCTACTGTGACTTCACTGAACAGGAAACGGTATTCGGAGAAAGCGGGCGGCTGCGGCCGGATCTGGTGGTGAAGTTGCCCGGCGGAAAACATGTTGTGGTCGATGCGAAGACTCCGCTGCAGGCGTTTCTTGAGGCTTTCGAAACTACCGACGAAGAAGCGCGGCGGGCGTGCCTGGCCAATCATGCGCGGCAGGTGCGCGACCACATGAAGACGCTCGCGGGCAAGAATTACTGGGAGCAGTTTGAAGCTACGCCGGAATTCGTGGTGATGTTCCTGCCGGGCGAGACGTTTTTCAGCGCAGCGTTAGAGCAGGATCCGACGCTGATCGAGCAAGGGGTGCTGCAGCGGGTGATTCCGGCTTCGCCAACGACCTTGATCGCGTTACTCAAGGCCGTCGCTTACGGATGGAATCAAGAGAAACTGGCGCGCAACGCGCATGAGATCAGCAACCTGGGGAAGGAACTGCACGACCGGCTGCGCAAGCTGGCGGGACACATCACAGGAGTTGGAACGAATCTCGATCGCGCAGTGGAAGCTTATAACCAGGCTGTGGGATCTCTGGAGAACCGGGTGCTGGTTTCAGCGAGGAAGTTTTCGGAGTTGGGAGCTTCGGTGGCGGAAGACATCCCGGAGTTGGAGCCGATCGAGACGACCGCGCGGGCGCTCTCGTTTGAGTGGGATGAGGATGACACGCTTCCGGAGCCGGCGAAGAAGGGTGAGCGGAAGGCCGGGTAGCCAAAGCAGGGGCCGCGACCGTTTCTGTTCCTTAATCCTTAGCGGAGGAATTCATGCGCCATTCCTGGCGACGCTTTGCCAATCGTATTTTCCCTCTTCTGTTTCTGGCATCTTGCTTGGCAGCCTTTTGCCAGGCGCAGGCCATCGCCCCGGTCATCACTGTTAATCACGGGCCGAATGCGCCACAACAGCTTTCAAAACCTTACGTGATTCTGGTTTCGCTCGATGGATTCCGCTACGACTATGCGAAGCGCTATCACGCGGAGCATCTGCTGGCTCTGGCGGCTGACGGTGCGAGCGCGCCAGACGGAATGCTTCCCTCTTATCCTTCGATCACGTTTCCCAACCACTACAGCATCGTCACCGGACTCTATCCGGAGCATCACGGCATTGTGGCCAATAGCTTTTACGATCCGGCGCGGAAGGAGACTTACAGTTACCACGACAGCAAGACGGTGGGCGACGGCACGTGGTATGGCGGGACTCCGCTATGGGTGCTGGCCGAGCTGCAAGGCATGCGGTCCGCTTCCTTCTTCTGGATGGGCTCCGAGGCGGACATTCAGGGAGTCCGTCCCACTTACTACTTGAAGTTTGACGCGAGGTCTCCCAACCCAAAGCGTGTCGAACAGGCACTTGCGTGGCTACGACTGCCTCCAGAACAGCGGCCTCACCTGATCACGCTTTATTTCTCGGACACGGACAGCGCCGGACACCGGTTTGGGCCCGATAGTCCGCAGGTCGCCGACGCGGTGCACGAACTCGATGGGGAAATCGGGAAACTCGTGGATGGCCTCAAAGAGATCAAGTTACCCGTCGATCTGATTGTGCTGGCAGACCATGGGATGGTGAAAGTGGACGGCGATCCGATTCACCTGGGTCAGTACGGATTTTCCCCGTCATGGTTCGCCCCAATCGTGGGCTTGGGTCTGTATCCAAAATCCGACGCCGACGCGGAGAAGGCGTACGAAACGATGCGCGGCAAGAGCGATAAGTTTGCGGTTTACCGGCGTGTCTCGGTGCCGGCTTATCTCCACTTTGACAGCAATCCCCGCGAAGGCGACCCGGTGCTGGTGCCCAACGGCCCTTATTTCCTTAGTACCGACACAGATCCTGACAACCCGGAACATCCAATCGGTGCGCACGGATTCGAAGCGACCCGCATGCCTGAAATGAAGGCGCTATTTGTTGCCGCCGGGCCAGATATTCGCCGCGGAGGCGTGCTGGAGCCGTTTGAGAATGTGAACGTTTATCCGCTGGTCGCGCGGATACTTGGCCTCGACATAACAACGCTGAAGACAGGTCCGATCGACGGCAAGATCGATGTGCTCGCTGGAATAATCCAGACAAAATAGAAGAGGCGATGAGAGCAAAGCGGAGACCGCGAGTGAGTTGCGGCACGAGGTTCACAACTCACTCGCGGATTGCTTAGAACGCCGCTATACCGTTAAAGCCCACAGAAGCCGAAAGGCCACCCGCGTCGCCTAAGGCGGTCAACGTACCGTCCTGATTGACTCCGAAGATACTGACGGTGCCTGAGCCCGAGTTCATGGTATAGACGAACTTGCCATCGGAACTACTGGCAAGATCGAGGTTTGTGCTCCCCGCTGGGTTGGTGGCCACGATTGTGGCGGCTACGGGCGTCAGAGTTCCCGACGCACCAATCGCAAACGCAGAGATCGTTGCCGTCCCGGCATTGGAGGCGTAAACGAAGCGTCCGTCTGGGGTGACGGAACTCCAGCACGTCGCCGCGCCCAGCGTTGGAACGCTAGTACTGATTGCGGACAGCGATCCATTCGCTTGAACGTTGTAGGAAGTGATCGCCGACGCGTTGATGCCTCCGGCAGGTCCAGTTTCGACCACCAGTGCGGTCCCATTGGGCGCGAACAAAACTGCAAAAGCACCCGGGCCGGCACTCGGGTTGACCACGATTGGAGCTAACGTGCCGTCAATCTGGATATGGAAAGTATCGATGTTATTCGTCACCTTCTCGGTCACCAAAAGGAACTGGCCATTGGGACTGAACGACAGTGAGCCTGGTCCGGAATTGCTCGTGCTGAGGTACGCCAGCGAATCGGGAATGGACTTGAGCCGGCCATCTCGATCCACGTGGAAGCCCACTACACTGCTGGCCCCACCGGCATTGAGGACGTAGACAAGGTCCCCACGCTGGGCAACTGCGACGGGTTCGCTACCGCCGCAAGGCACCTTGTTCGCCAGGGACAGGTTTATTCCGTGAACCCGAAACACGGAAATATCGCCGCTGCCAGCGTTCACGGCAAATAGCAAGGACTTGTCCTGACTGAGAGTGAGCGAACCTTGGGATCCCAGGGGATCCGTGACTCCGCCACTGCCCCTGCCCCCGGTCCGAAAGCTTCGACCCTGTTGTAACGATCCATCAGTGGCCCGTTTGTAGGCTATGACCTCGTTTTTGTCGGCAGCATTCGTCATTACAAATACTGCGCCTGTCGTGCCGCTCGCGGTTTGGGCGCTGCCATGGGTCGGTAACACTACGCTGACTGCCAACACAGCGCTCAGTAGGAGGTGCGACGTTTTCAACATGAGAAACTCCTTAAAGCGACAAATTCCGCGAACCCTGAACCGCCGAGCAACGGAACGCCAGAGAGGAGGCGGGTTCCATGGGTGGTTTCTGGGTCGCGCGCTGATCAGAGCTTTGGAGTCGGAAAAAGTTTCAGGAGCGATCTCCCGGACCGCTCAGAATTCATTTCGAGACGGAGAGCTGGGGCAGGTTTAGGCACCAGTTCCCGAACTGCATAGACTCCTATTTCGATCCGGATGCCAAATCCATCGAACGAAGTAGCGGTCCCTAAGCCCAATAAAATCAAGGAAAATGGGATACTGAATTCCACATAAACCTCCAAAAAGACATACTTCCTGTTCGAAAGTGCATCTATAATTTCGGAAGTGGTTTTATCTACGGGACTTAGCCGTCCCAGAATGGGGCCCGAGGTGGCAGCGAAGTTGCTCATGGAGGAGCGGTGGGAATTCAGTTCCCCGCCTTCACAGCCCCCTGCGGGTTCGGGGCCAGCACCGAAACCCATGAACCGGGAAAGCCAAGCTCGCTTTGTCGCAGTGCTGTTGTTTCTCCTGACAGTGGCGGCGATGGTCTTTGCCGGCTTCAATCTACAAAAGGAACGTGACTCGGCCGCTCCCGACGACGGAGTTTGGTGGGTGGAGCACGAGGGCCGCCTAGTGGCCGACCGTGTGGACCCCAGCGGTCCAGGAGCGAAAGCAGGCATCAAGGCGGGAGACCGGTTGGTTTCGGTCAATAGCCAGGAGATCAAGAGCACCCCGGGGCTCGAGCGGCAGCTTTACAACACCGGGGTGTGGTCAAAGGCGACTTATTCGCTGATCCGGCAAACGGTGCCGCTGGATTCGAGCGTCATTCTGGTTCCCGCGGATCGATCCCTTAATAATTCCCTGCGGCTGATTGCTCTGATTTATCTGGGCATTGGGATTTATGTCCTTCTGCGGCGTTGGACTGCGCCGGGATCGACGCATTTCTACGTTTTCTGCCTGGTATCGTTCGTCGCGTACTCGTTCAAGTACACGGGCAAATTGAACGACTTTGACTGGACGATTTACTGGTGCAACATCGTCGCGTGGGTTCTGCAACCGACGCTATTCCTGCACTTTGTTCTGACGTTTCCCGAGAGGCGACAATTTGTCCGTCAGCGTCCGTGGCTTTTGGCGCTGGTTTATGTGCCGGGCGCGCTGCTTCTGGCACGGCACATTTTCGCCCTTCGGTTGGCTCAGGCCAGCGGATATTTGCGATGGGACATGGATCGGCAGGAAATGGCGTACGGGGCGTTCCTGTTCATCGCCGCGGCGGCAGTGCTGTGGGATAGCTACCGTCTGGCCAGCACCACCATCCTGCGCCAGCAACTGAAATGGGTCACTCGCGGAACTGTTCTGGCCATCGTGCCTTACACGCTGTTCTACGTGGTGCCCTTCCTCATGGGTTCCCTGCCCGGTACGTGGATGAAGTTGTCTGTCCTGTTCCTAGGCTTGCTGCCGTTGACGTTTGGCTTCGTGATCTTCCGCTATCGGCTGATGGATGTCGATCTGATCTCCAAGCGGGTTGTGGTTTATACGCTGGCGGTCACGGCCGTGGTTGGAATGTACTTCGGCCTCGTCGCAGGAGTCGCCACGCTGGTTCACAACCGGCAGAAGAACACCGGACCGCTAGGGCTGATCCTGGCCGTGGTTGTAACCGCACTGTTGTTTGATCCGGTGCGCAAGTGGATTCAGGATCGCGTCGACCAGTTTTTCTATCGCACCGTCTATGACTACCGAAGAACACTGATTGAGTTTGGCCGTGAACTGGGCTCGGAAACCGACCTGAACGCGCTGCTTTCTTCCGTGGTGGATCGACTGTCGCGCACTTTGTCGGTGAATCGCATCGCGATTTTCCTACGCTCTGGGGAAGAGGCGGACGAGTTCGTGCTCTCCAAGTCAATTGGCATGAATCCTACGGGCAAGCTCGATCTCACGTTCATGGGCGCACCCCGGCCTGAGCCTGCCGGGCACATGTTCTTCGAGAACACGCACCAAGTGCCACGCGAAACGGCGGGATCGCAGGATGCCATCGCGCGGCTGGATCTGAACTATTACATTCCTTGCCGGGCACAACAGAAAACCGTCGCAGTACTTGGACTGGGAAAGACCACGAAAGGCGACTACCTTTCCAGCGAAGACATCGAGTTACTGGAAACTCTGGGTGGCTATCTCGGCATCGCGATCCAGAACGGACGGCTTTACGCGTCATTGCAGCAGAAAGTTGCGGAGTACGAGCGCCTGAAGGACTTCAACGAGAACATTGTGGAGTCGATCAACGTCGGCATCATGGCGCTCGATATGGAAGACCGTATCGAGAGTTGGAACGCGCAGATGGAAGTGATGTACGCGCTGCCACGCTGGCAGGCGCTGACACAGCCAGTGCGCAGCGTCTTTCCCGCCGAATTTGTAGAGGAGTTTTACCGGGTGCGGCAACACGCCGGCATCAACAATTTGTACAAGTTCCGGCTGCAGACGCCGGCGGGCGAGACGCGTACGGTGAACGTGGCCATTGCGCCGCTGGTGACTCGCAAGTTCCAGGTGATTGGGCGCCTCGTCATTATGGACGACATCACCGAGCGGGTGGAACTCGAGGGTCAGCTCACACAGGCCGACAAGCTTTCATCGATTGGATTGCTGGCAGCCGGAGTGGCGCACGAAGTCAACACGCCGCTGGCGGTGATTTCGTCCTACACGCAGATGCTGGCCAAGCAACTGCAGGGCGATCCGCAGAAGTCGGGATTGCTGGAGAAGATCACGCGGCAGACGTTCCGTGCCTCGGAAATCGTCAACAACCTGCTCAACTTTTCTCGTACCAGCGGGACTGAGTTCGCCGACGTCGACATCAACAAGGTCATCACCGACACCCTCGCGCTGCTGGAGCACCAGTTCAAGACGGCGAAGATTCAGGTCAACTCCGAGTTGACGGCGGGGATTTCCGCAATTCAGGGAAATCCGGGAAGGCTGCAGCAGGTCTTCCTGAATTTGTTCCTGAACGCGAAGGACGCAATGCCGGGCGGCGGCAAACTCAACGTGGCGACGACCAATGGAGACATGGTTAGCGTGCGCGTATCCGATACCGGGTCGGGCATTGCGCCCGAGCATATCCAGCGCATCTACGACCCATTCTTCACGACCAAAACAGCGCCCAAGGAAGGTCAGAACCGTGGAACGGGACTCGGTCTCTCCGTGACCTACGGAATTATTCAAGAGCATGCCGGAAAGATCCGGGTGGAAAGCAATCCGGGCTCTGGGACGACTTTCGCCCTGGATTTCCCACTGAGCAGGAAGGCAGTCCATGTCTGAAGCAGCAGTCATCACGCGCGGCACGATGAACGGCAGCCCGTCGCCGGCAGGCGCGGTGCTCATTGTTGATGATGAGGCGGAGATTCGCGAATCGTTGCAGACGCTGCTCGAAATGGAAGGCTTCGAAGTTGACACGGCAGTCAGCGGCGAGGACGGTCTCGCGCAAATGGCGGACCGGCCATTCGATCTCGTGCTGCTCGACCTGACTTTGCCGGGCCGGAACGGGATGGAGATTTTGTCCGAGATTCACTCGCACGATTCTCGCCTGCCCGTGATCATGATTACGGCTTACGGCACAGTCGAGAACGCGGTGCGCGCCATGCAATCAGGGGCCGCGAATTTCGTGCAGAAGCCGTGGGACAACGAGAAGCTTTTGGCTGATGTGCGCGCCGCAGTGGGATGGCGCCGGGCTGAAGAAGAGAATGTTCAGCTCAAGCGCGCACTCAAGCAGCGCTACAACTTTGAAAACATCGTGGGCAAGAGCGAGCCCATGTTGAAGATTTTTGACCTGGTCGCGCAGGTAGCGAACAGCAGGTCGACCGTGCTGCTGCAGGGCGAAAGCGGAACCGGCAAAGAAGTAATTGCCAAGGCTGTGCACCTGAACTCGCCGCGACGAGACAAGCCGTTCGTCCCTGTGAATACGGGGTCGATGCCGACCGACCTGCTGGAGTCGACGCTCTTTGGGCACGTAAAGGGCGCCTTTACCAGCGCGATCGCCTCCAAGAAGGGACTGTTCGAGGTCGCGGACAAGGGCACGCTCTTCCTGGATGAAATCGCCACCATGGGTTTGGAAACGCAGGCGAAAATACTGCGCGTCTTGCAGGATCGCCGGTTCATGCATTTGGGCGGAATTCAGGAAATCCAGGTGGACGTGCGCATTATCGCCGCGACCAATATTGACTTGCGGCAGATGGTACGCGAGGGGCGATTCCGCGAAGATCTGTTCTACCGTTTGAACGTGATCACCGTCGAACTGCCTCCGCTGCGGCAACGCAAGGAAGACATTCCTCTGCTCGTTGAATTCTTCTTGAAGAAATACGCGGAAGAGAATGGGCGGTCCACACCGCGCATCACTCCGGAGGCGCTGCGTCCGCTGATGGCGTATTCGTGGCCGGGGAACGTTCGCGAACTGGAGAATGTAATCGAACGAGCGGTCGTGCTTTCCTCAGGGCCGGAGATCAGCATCGACCTGCTGCCGGATTCGATGATGGGACGCGGTTCTTCTCTGACTCTTCACGACGCGCCATCCGATGCTTCGCTGTTTGAGATTATTGGGGACGTCGAGCGGCGCATCATCATCGACATGCTCGAACGATGCAACTGGAACCAGACGGAAGCTGCCGAGCGATTTCATGTTCCACTGTCTACGCTGAATCAGAAGATCCGCCGACACAACATTGAGATCAAAAAGAAGGGACGAGCGTAGAAGAGCAGCGCTCCGTGTCCGCTGAAATCTCCGCTCAACCTTGATTGCCTTCGTCGAGCAATAACACTCAAGAATAACGAACTAACCGCTGACGGCTGATCGCTGACAGCTTTCTCTGTTATAGTTCGGTCAAGCCGGAGCCACGCACCCGACGGCCTTGGCCCTCCGAATCGCATGGAACTGATTTCGCCCACGGAGTTCGCCAAGCAGAAAGTCCAGGTAGTTCAGGATTACACATTGCTGGCTGCGCAGTCAGTCGGCAACCTGTTTCGAAAACCCCTTTATTTCGCGGACATGGTGCAGCAGGCGGACCTGGTCGGCGTGGGCTCGCTGCCCATTGTCGTGCTGACCGGTTTCTTTACCGGCGGCGTGCTCGCCCTGCAAACGGCCAACACGCTGCAGCGATTTGGATCCATCACTCTGATCGGGCAGCTGGTCTCGACGTCGATGGTGCGCGAACTGGGCCCAGTCCTTACCGGATTGATGGTCGCAGGTCGGAATTCTTCGGGCATGGCCAGCGAGTTGGGGTCGATGGTAGTGACCGAACAGATTGACGCCATGCGCGCGCTCGGCACCGATCCGATGAAGAAACTCGTGACCCCGCGCGTCACCGCGACGGTATTCATGCTGTTCTTCCTCAGCATCATTTCCGATCTGGTTGGACTGGCTGGCGGCCTGTTTGTGGCCAAATTGTTTCTTAATCTTGACGCACGGCAGTATTGGGCCAACGCCTGGCAAGTACTGGTGCTGCAGGACGTTTTCATGGGATTGCTGAAGCCGGTTTTGTTCGGGTTCATTATCGCAACCGTGGGCTGCTACTACGGGATGACCGCGCGCGGCGGCACGCAGGGCGTGGGTCGGGCGACTACGCAGGCGGTCGTGGCTGCATCCGTATTGATTCTTGTCACCGATTTCTTTGTGACGAAGTTGTTGATTTCCATTCTGTCCTACAGGTAAATCGATGTCCGCGCCTACGCTTCCGGTCGATCAAGTTGCCGCCGCCTCTGAGCGGCCGCAGGGATCGGCCATTGTTTTCGAAGACGTGCATCTGGCGTTTGAAGAGAACGAGGTTCTGCGCGGAGTTTCATTTCAACTGGCGTACGGCGAAACGAAGGCGTTGTTTGGCGTCGCGGGATCGGGCAAGAGCACGATTCTGAAGCTGGCGCTCGGCCTGCTGCGTCCCGACTCGGGAAGGATCACAGTTCTGGGCAACGAAGTCACCGAAATGCGCGAGCAGGAACTTCTTCCGATGCGGAGCAAACTCGGCATGGTATTCCAGGAAAGCGCCCTGTTCGATTCCCTGACGGTGAGCGAAAATGTTGCCTACCGCCTGATGGAAGAGCACGGACTTTACGACGACTCGATCGATCGGCGTGTGCGGGAGGCATTGCGCTTCGTCGAGTTGGAGCACACGCTCGACAAGTTCCCGTCTGAACTTTCAGGAGGTATGCGGCGCCGGGTGGCCATCGCCCGCGCCATTATTACGCAGCCGGAATTGCTGCTCTACGATTCCCCAACTGGCGGACTGGATCCCATTACCTCCAATACGATCGTGGACCTGATCATGAAGCAGCGCGACGTTTACCGCACCAGTTCCCTGCTGGTGACGCACCGTTTACAGGACGCGTTCACGCTGGCTACCCATGAATTCGATCCGCGAACCAACCAATTGCGCGCCTTGCCGCGGGGACAATACTGCGATGTTCCGATGAGTTTTCTGATTCTGCGCGACGGCAAAGTGATTTTCGACGGCGACGTTCACCAGTTGGCCCACACCAAAGACGAGTACATCAAGGAGTACATTTCGTAGGCAAGCCCATGCCCAATTGGCGAGTTCTCGGCGAGGAAGTATTTTTAGCCAACTCCTACTTCCCTGCCATCGCCTTTTCCACGTCCCCTGCTTTCGAGGGGGCCGCTGCACTCAGTTTGATCAGCTTGCCATCGGCGTCCACGTAGAAGTCATCTTCGATCCGCACTCCGATATTCTCTTCGGGAATATAGATTCCCGGCTCGATGGTAAACGTCATGCCAGGCCCCAGCGGGACTTTGTAGTCGCCCGGATCGTGCACGTTCAGTCCGATGTAGTGTCCCAAGCCGTGAATAAAATATTGATCGAGCGGCTGGCCATGAAGATCTTTGCCATGATTCTTGATGTAATCTTTCGCCACTTTGTTCAGTGAGGCATCGCTGTCCCCAAAGAGCATTGACTTGCCGGACTGGAAGGCAGCGATCGCTGCTTCCTGCGCACCGAGCACGATGTCGTAAATCTCCCGCTGCCGAGGCGTGAAGTGTCCGTTCACCGGCAGAGTGCGCGTGATGTCAGCGGCATACATCGAGTATTCCCCGGCCGCGTCGATGACAACAACGTCGCCCGCCTTCATCGTATTGCTGTCTTCCGAGTAGTGTAGGACCGTGGAATTGTGCCCCGAGCCCACGATTGGCGAATAGGCAGGGCGCTCGCAGCCGCGTCGTGTCCACTCATACTGCATCAGCCCCGAGATTTCGAATTCGGTGACGCTGGGCTTCACAGCTTTCATAGCGGCCACGTGGGCCGCCACAGAAGCGTCCACTGCTTTGCGAATCAATGCGACTTCGCCGGGGTCCTTGACGGTGCGCAGCGAGGACAACATCGGCTTCACATCCTGGAAAAACAGGAATGCATTGGTGCGCTTCAAAAAAGTGAGCGGCTCCGCGCTGGCGGACGTTTCTCCCTGAGAAGCCACGTCGGTGTAGATGACCGGCCGGCCTCCGGTAAGCACTTTTGAAACTTCCTCCGGAAGCTTCGCCATATCCTCTACGCGGTCGAAGCCCGTGATCTTGGGAGCATCCGGATTGTCGGCGCCCAGTTTCGGCCCGGTAAATTTCTCCATCCGCAGATTGTGGGGAGGAAGAAAGAGAATCTCAGCGTATGGGCGAGCCGGAGTTTCGTCTTTGGCTTCCACCGCCGGCGCGATCAGCAATGCGACACCCGGCTCGGTTATACCCGAGAGATAGTAAAAGTTGTCGTCTTGTCTAAATCCGTACTCGGCGTCATTGGCCTCGATCGGGGCGAAGAGCACCACAACGCCTCCGGCCTTCTTGGCAAGGGCTAGGCGGCGAGCGTGATAATCCGCGTTGGGTTGTCGGTCGAGGGCATATCCAGAAGAGAAAGTTAAGACTACGGCGAAAAGAGAAAGTACAAGCTTCCGCATCAAGTCTCCCTCAGTCAAAATTTTGCAACGGCGATGTTTATTTTGGCGAAGACAAGTTCTTCCCGGCCTGAATGAATGATGCTACGTTCCCCTTGTCGATCAAGCCCGAGCCCGTATCCACAAAGCTTGGGATTGGAGCGAACGTATCTTTGGACCAATCTGTCTCGAGGGAAGGCGGCTTGTGGTGATAGAGATTGTCGAGCATCTGCATGCCGACGAAAGCCATGGTGTAGGGTTTCTGTGCGATTGTGGCGGCGATAAGACCTTTCTGAATCCAGTCGAGCGTTTCCTGGTCAGTATCCATGGCGATCACGACTTTGCCACTTACCTTATAGCTATTGAGTACGCCAGCAACTTCTTTGCCCGATTGCGCTTCCAGACACACGAATCCGTCGACTTTGTCGCGCTCTTTGCCGATGATCTGGGTCGCAGTATCGAAGGCAATGCGGGGATCGCCCTGGATATCGACTACGCGGGTGATCTTAATCTCGGGCGTTTTAGCCAAGGCGTCTTTGTAGCCGCGCAGCCGGTCCTGCAGGTTGGGCTGGTCCGGCATGGTGAAGACCACGACGTTCCCTTTCCCTTTCAGTTCCTGCGCCAGGCGGAGCCCACCGGTCACACCGGCCTGATAGTTGTTGGTACCAATGAAGAACAGCCGCTTGCTTGCAGGACCGTCGGAATCGATCGTGATTACGGGGATGCCGGCCGCCACCGCCTTATCAATGCTGTCCTTGAGCAGCGGAGCATCGGTAACATCCAGCAAAATTCCGGTCGCTTTCTTCTGAACTGCCTGATCGAGAGCGTCGCGCTCCGCCTTGGGATCGAAGGTCGATGGTCCCATGAAATCGGAACGCACTTTCATTTGCGCGGCTGCATTGGAGAATCCCGCTCCTGCGGCCTTCCAGTAGGGAAGCTGCAAATTTGCTGAAACCAGCACAAAGTATTCGTCGGAGTCGTGCGCGGCTCCGCAACTCAGGATCAAAAGCAACAGGACAGCGACGGCGGCCGAGTGGAGAATCGTACGCGAGCGGAGCATCGCATACTCCTTTCGAACATCCTCAAGCCAGCCGATGATTTCTGCCGGATGAGAACGGTCAGCGACTGGATTGTAAACGAGCAGGCAAGCGAAGACCAGAACTCAGCGCAGCGTCTTGTCGAGGGGCCGCGATGACAGCGCCGTCAACCTCGCCAGAGTGGTTGTAGACTGCGGATCCCGACGCGTCGAGGACGACGACACGCGGAATGTATCCACGGAAATATTTCTTCTTGAGTTCCTTCTGCTCCTGGCTGCTCCTGGGAAAGACGCTGATCGATATCGCTGATCACAAGCTGGACGCACCCTTCATACATTTGGTAAAGGCCCTACTGAACGCCGCACCCGCACGACCGGGCTAAGGCGGACAGCAAATAAGGAGGCATATCTTTAGTGCATTGTTTTCCGGGTCGCTGGGATGTACATTACTCTGCTGCTCGAAACCGGGTCTATGGCAGTGGGCACGAAAAGCCTGTGCCGCAGCGGTTTCCGAGCCTCTTAAAACTTCAAAGGAGTGATCCCATTGCCCCTCCGCCGACGATGGTTGTCCCTCATTTCCGCAGTCTGTTCGCTTTTGATCCTCCTCGCCGCCGCGCACGCTACGGTCAAATTTCAGCCGGTCTCTGCTGAGGAGTTGAAGATGACCAGCGAGCCCCAGGCACAGGGAGCGCCGGCGATTATCCTCTATCGCGAGGTCAATCGAGACGACTATGGCCGAACGGCGCACGGCGGTATGCAGTTGATGGGCAACGAATCGGCAGCCGATCGGTACGAAGAAAACTACTACCGAATCAAGATCCTCACCGAGGAGGGACGCAAGTACGCAAGTGTCGAGATTCCCCTCCCTACGGAAGTGGGTTTCATAACCGGCATCAATGCGCGCACCATTCGACCTGACGGCTCGATTGTGAATTTCGATGGCAAAGTGTTCGAGAAAACCGTCTACAAGAGCAAGGGGTTTCAGTACGTCGCGAAGACCCTTACCCTCCCCGACGTCCAGGTGGGCAGCATCATCGAGTATTTCTACACCATCAGTTTTCGAGAACACTACATCTTTTTCTCACAGTGGATTCTAAGCAACGAACTCTTCACCAAGAGGGCAAAATTCACCCTCAAGCCCTTTCAGAATGATTATGCCCCGATGAGCTTCCGCTGGAATGAACATCTGCCGCCTGGAACAGCCTCCCCCAAGCAAGGAACCGACGGGCTCGTGGTGCTGGACGTCTCTAATATCGCGCCTTTCCGTGCGGAAGACTTTATGCCTCCGGAAAATGAATTAAAGGCGCGGGTGGACTTCATCTACAGTAGCGAACCGTTTGAAATGGATGCGAACAAGTTCTGGAAGAAGGTGGGAAAGAAAAGGAACGACGAACTGGAGAGTTTCGTTGGCAAACGCGGTGCCATGGACCAGGCGCTATCCCAGATCGTCTCTCCCATCGACTCCCCCGACATTAAACTTCACAAGATCTACGCGCGTGTGCAGCAGTTGCACAACACGAGTTTCGAAGTTCGCAAAACTGAACAGGAACAGAAGAGAGAAAAAAAGATAGAAGAAAACGCGGAGGATGTGTGGAAGCGAGGCTCTGGTGACCAGAAGCAACTCAACTGGCTGTGCCTGGCCCTGGCGCGATCTGCTGGCATAGAAGCTTATGGCGTTTGGCTCCCGGATCGGAGGAATGACTTTTTCAATCCGCAAACCATGCAAAGCGGCAAGCTCAACCGCAGCGCGGTTTTGGTAAAGCTAGGCGGAAAGGACGTCTTTCTTGCGCCGGGGTTCGCGTTTGCTCCCTTCGGACTGCTGCCGTGGGAAGAGACTGGGGTTCAAGGATTGCGGCTCGACAAAGATGGTGGGACTTGGATCCAGACCAACTTGCCGGAGAGTTCCGCCTCACGCATCGAGCGCAAAGCGGATCTGACCCTGTCTGACGTCGGCGCCCTCGAAGGGAAGCTCGACGTCACCTTCACTGGCCTGGAAGCCCTGCGGCGGCGGGTCGACCTGAGGAACCAGGACGATGCGGCCCATAAGAAATATCTCGAGGATCAAGTCAAAGAATACATTCCCGTCGGTAGTGAAATCGACCTGACACAACAGCCGGACTGGACGAACTCAGAGGTTCCGTTGACTGCCACGTTCAACGTCAAAATACCGGGCTGGGCGACACTGTCTGGGCACCGTGCGCTGGTGCCGGTTACCCTGTTTGGCGCGACGGAAAGACACGTCTTTGAGTATTCGAACAGGAACTATCCCGTGTATTTTGAGTTTCATTACCAAAAGGCGGACGACGTCACCGTCAAAATTCCTGCCGGTTGGCAGATATCCGTGCTTCCCCCGGCACAGAATCATGATCTTCACGTCGTCGGCTACGCGGTCTCTGCAGAAAATGTTCATGGCGCCTTGCACTTGACCCGAAAGGTAGAGATCAACACGCTTACGATCGACCAGAAGTACTACGCGCCACTGCGGAGTTTCTACCAGATTGTAAAAACAGGCGACGATCAACAAATTATCTTGCAGCTTGGCACGACGGCGAGCAACTAGTTTTCCGCTAGAGTTAGACCCCAACCGGGAAAGGCTTGGTGTGCGTGGTCGTGGCCAGCGAGCGGCCGCCGAAGCGGCCTTGCAGCAACGACATCAAGCCCGTGTACCAGTAGCCCACGACAAACAGCAGAAGGAACGGCACCGTGATGTAGTTCTCATTGTCGATGGCGTAGTAGACCGTGGCCGCAAAATAGCCGCC
Source organism: uncultured Acidobacteriaceae bacterium (assembly GCA_963709025.1). Classification (GTDB taxonomy): domain Bacteria; phylum Acidobacteriota; class Terriglobia; order Terriglobales; family Acidobacteriaceae; genus Sulfotelmatobacter. The sequence continues at coordinate 275,363 of CAVPVE010000025.1, read as the reverse complement.
GATCACCAGTTCGAGCCACGGAACCCATCCCAGCCGCTTGCGGTATTTGGTGGCGCCAACTTTATCCTGCTTTGAGATAACGCTATATTTTGGCGTGCGGGCGAACGCGCTTTCTTTTCCAACCAGCGCTTCGAGGACGGCCTTCGTGTTCGTGATCGTCAGGCCAATTCCCAGCGCCATCAGGAATGGGAGATATAGAAGCGCTCGCGGCCAGCTGCGGGGAAACAATTCGCGCTGCGACACCAGATAGAAGCTCGAAATCGAGAAGGTCGACGCCATGAAAAGTGGCAGGTCGATGTAGAGCATCTGAAACCAGCCCTGGTAGAAGCGGATGATCATGGCCGGAAGCAGCAGCACCGAGAGCATGATCATCAGCGGATAACTGATGTTCGCAGTCAAGTGATACCAGGCTTCGATCTTGGTGTGCAGCGGGGCGTCGCTTTTCAGGACGCGCGGCAGGATTTTCTTTCCTGTCTGGATCAGCCCCTTCGCCCACCGAGCCTGTTGTGTCTTGAATGCGGTCATTTCTACGGGCAACTCGGCGGGGCATTCTACGTCCTGCAGGTAGATGAACTTCCATCCCTTAAGCTGAGCGCGATAGGAAAGATCGGTGTCTTCGGTGAGGGTGTCGTGCTGCCAGCCTCCGGCTTCGTCGATGGCGGCGCGGCGCCACATGCCGGCGGTACCGTTGAAGTTGAAGAACAAGCCCGTCCGCGCACGGCCCGAGTGCTCGAGCACAAAGTGGCCGTCGAGCAGAATCGCCTCCACTTCAGTCAGAAAAGAATAATGTCGGTTGATGTGCGTCCAGCGGGTCTGCACCATGCCGATCTTGGAGTCGCTGAAGTGATGGATAGTGCGCAGCAGAAAGTCTTCCGGAGGAGTAAAGTCAGCGTCGAAGATCGCAACAAACTCGCCCTTCGCAGTCTTCAAACCTTCCGCAAGGGCGCCCGCTTTGTAACCTTCACGATTCGTCCGGTGATGGTAGCTGATGGGATTCCCCAGCGCAGCGTAGCGCTCGACCAAGGCCCGCGCCACGTCAACGGTCTCGTCCGTGGAATCGTCGAGCACCTGAATATCGAGCTTGTCCTTGGGATACTTCAGCTTGCAGATCGAGTCCAGCAAACGATCGACCACATACTGCTCGTTGAAGATCGGCAGTTGCACGGTGACCCTCGGCAGATCGTCAAAGTACGCGGCGGGTTCGGTGGTCCCTTTTTTTCTGTGTTTGTAATACAGATACACCAGGACGTAACGGTGCATTCCGTACCCGGCCAGCAGGATCAGGACGATGAAATAAGGGATCAGGAGCGCGATGTCGAAGGCATTGGCGTGGTAGAGCCCCTTGAACGTTGTGTCCAGAAAATGCTGTCGAATGTAAGGGACGACACCCCTGGGGGCGGTCCATACGGCAAGATGCGCGGTCAGGATGAGATCAGAAGTTAACAAGGCGTTCCGGTGGAAACTTCTATTTTACCGGATCGGGTCCACAGGCATAACCCAGACCTCAAAATTCAGCATGCCAACCGGTTCGCACCGCTTTCCTCCCCGTGCGCCTTCTCTTTTTGTGCAGGTTGCCCACGGGCTCTGCCTCAGCTACAAATAGAACCACTCATGGAATCCAGACCAGCGGTGGCGCAGCGTGCGCGGAGAATTTCTCCAGTCTTCGAGGCATGGACGCGCATACGGAGTTCTCCGGACTGGATCGTTGCGATCGCCCTGCTTCTGCGCGTCGGCTGGATCATCATTGGACATACCTACAAGTTCAAAAATACGAATGACAATTTCGGATTCGGCTGGGAGATGGGACGCATTGGTGCGTCGCTGGCCTCCGGTCATGGATTCAGCAGCCCCTTTGGCCCAGCGACCGGACCGACCGCCTGGGAGCCTCCGCTTTATCCTTACGTCATCGCAGGTGTGTTCCGGGTATTTGGCATTTATTCCAAGGCGTCGGCGTTCGTATTACTGACCCTGAATAGCGTTTTCTCGGCACTGACTTGCATGCCCATTTTTCTGATCGGGCGCAGGATTTTTTCCGAGAAAGTCGCGGTTGGATCGGCGTGGGCGTGGGCGCTGCTGCCAAACGTCCTCTTCTGGTGCACGCGCGCAATTTGGGAGACGAGCCTGGCGGCTCTGTTGTTGACAACTCTCTTCTGGCTCGCACTGACTTTGGAAGATCGCGATGGCTGGCGACCATGGCTTGAGTTCGGACTCCTGTGGGGCATCACGGCGCTGAGCAGCACTTCCCTGTTGTCGTTTCTTCCAGCGGCCGGCTTATGGGCGTGGTACCGGCGGGCGCAACGTGGGAAGCGATCGTTCGCCGGGATTGTATTGGCATCGGTCATCTTCTTTGCGTGCATCGCACCCTGGTTGGTGCGCAACTATCAGACCTTTGGCAAGTTCATTTTCATTCGCGACAATTTTGGCGCAGAACTTCGCTTGGGAAACGGCAACGGCGCGGACGGCACATGGATGGAATATCTTCACCCCACTCAGGACTTGTATGCCATGCGTCAATACCAGTCCATGGGCGAATTGGGTTACGTCGCGATGCGCAAGCGACAGGCGGTCGATTACATCAAGTCCGACTATGCGCGATTTGTGGAACTATGCGGTAAGAGATTTATCTACTACTGGGCCGGACCACCGAAGGCGACTCAGCCGTGGTGGGTGAGCGAGGTAAAGAACTCGCTATTCCTGGCGTCGTCGGTGCTTATGTTCTGGGGATTAGGTCGCGCCTTGCGATTGCGTAGACCCGGTGCGTGGCTGCTCTTCTGGCTGATTTTGCTTTGCCCCGCCATCTACTATGTGGTGTTTCCGATGCAGCGCTACCGGCATCCGATCGAGCCCGAGATGGCGATCCTTGGTGTGTTCCTTCTCAGCGAGGCGGGAAAAAAGACTACGGCTTCTGATCGAGTTCGATCTTCAGAACGTGAATCTGCTTGAGCTTGCCGTCGAGGATGCCGGTGATCACAACTCTCCGTCCTTCAAAACCATGCACCAAGTCCGCCCGGTCGAGGCGGTATACATCATTCCCTGCCGACAAGACCAGGTACCCCCCAAGATGCTCAATGCAGTAGACCGAGCAGGTGTTCGAGGTGCCGCCCATCGATTTCGATTTGAGCATCTCCAGATGAGAGCGGGTAAGCGAGTGGACGTTCATCGCGCATTGGCTGTCGGAAACCTCGCCATGATAGACGTGAGGGTTCTGGCCGTAGGCCGCAGCCGTCAATGCCAGCGCTCCGACCGAACCCAACATCATGTTTCTCAAGCTGAATCGATTCATAAACGCTCCCGCTCTGATTGCCTTATGGCAACACCGTAAACTTCATGTGCATGCCTTCGTGCTCTTCGCTGCAAATTACCGTACAAACCACTTCATAGGCGCCCGGTTCGTTGGGAGCAGTAAGCAGGAACTCCTGCGTACCAGGCTTGAAGAGGAGGTCCCAACCGTCGACCCTAGTCCGATCTTTGGCCCGAAGCAGGGTAAAGCCATGAATCGAACCATCGCGATTCCACGACTTCCCGCGATGTGCGGTTACGCGCAAAAGTATCTTCTCGCCGGCCTTGACGGTAATCTCCGGAGTCCGTTGTCCAGCGATCTTGTAACGGCTGTCGCTGTCCGCAGTAACCTCGATGACTCGCTCCTGTGCGCCCGCACGAGGTACCGCGGCAAGCAGAGTGCAAGCGGCCGCGATTCCAACGAACATACGACGGATCCTGGACGGAGTTGTCATCATTTCGCGGAATCATCCCCATAGTTACTGGGTCATGTAGAACAGGATCAGGCGTTGGTCGTCGGCCGTGATAGTGGCGCGGACCCGCATGTGGCGCAGAATCGTCGCCATCATACGAGGTGGAAATTTCTGGGGCGAAGCGTGACAGCGTCCGCAATTGGCGTGGAAGCGCTGCTCGCCGGCAACGCGCATGCTGTCGGCGTCGGTCAGGTGTACTACCGGCGGAGGCGCGGCGGACTCTTTTCCTTTTGCGGAAGATCCAGCGAACACCGAGGACGCAAACGCCAGCGCGCACAGCAGAACTAGCGATAGCGTGGCCGCACGATTAATGTTCATGGCTGTGATCCCACGCGGCCGAGCGGAATCAGGAACCGGTAGGCGACTCCGAAGCTCCACTGATTGGCGTTCCCGGCTGAACTGAACTGGCGCCCGTAGCTGGCGATGCCTTTCAAGGCATTGTGAAAGAAATAATTGACTCCAAAATCAGCTTCGCGAGTATTCGCGTCGGGCAGGCCCAGGGCGGCGACGCCATCTGGGCCGATCTCGCCCGTGTAGAACTGCTGCAGACGAGCCACCACTTCGGTACGGCGCATCGCCTTCTGGCACAAGTGCGCTTGGCTGAGGCGGTAGGCGCCTTCGACCCAATATCCGCTTCCTTCAAACGAGTGTGCGAATTCGGCGCGCAGGTTCAACGGTGCCTTCGCCGGCTGCCAGCCCATGTGGAAACCAAATGCGTTCTTGCGACTATCCTGCAGCAGCTTCTGCCACGATCCACCGACTTCGAGACGCGGGCCGGGCAAGAACACGCCCATGCGCCCGCCAACCTGGCGAGCGGAATCCACGCTATCGATCGCGATGCTGGTGACGGAAACATATGCAGCGTAGTTCACGTTGGCCTTGGCGCCGAGGGGAAAACCATCGCGGAACATCGCGCCGTCGCTGGGCGCAGTATTGATAGGAAGAATTAACGGATCAGGCTGCAGGGCGCGGATCCAAACCGGATAAAGACGCTCGTTAAAGATCCCAAAAGGCGTGAGAAACCGGCCTACCGTCACCGTGAGGTAAGAGTTCGCAATGTAATCGAGCTGGGCGTAGTCAAGGTGCTTGTCGACCGGCCCGCCGTAGGGGCCGCCATTGGGAGGGCGCTGGAACTCGCCTTCGAATTCCGCCCGCGACTCGATCAGCCAGCGGTCTCCCACTGGAACGAGGAGAACCGGATTGATCTGAGTGTCGATCACATTCTGACCGGCAGTGATAGAGCTAAAAGCGCCAGCATTTCCAGTCAGGATAGGAACAGGCCTCTCTGTGTCGGCCGTCTGGGCTACGATTGACGAGGGGGCAAGAAACAGGAGAAACAGCGCGATGCCAGACAGGGCATTTCCCCGCCGGCGCCGGAACGCGGTATTTCTCCACCGATACAACACAAGGAACCCCACTTAAACTCTTGAAGGGATTGTCTTTCAGCCGCAAGAAGAGGGGAACATAACGGAGGTAACTTTCGTATCCCATAGTGCGGGAATAGACGTCTCCAGAATGTTTCTCACGAATTTTCTGCGCCTGCGTCTAACTCATTGAAATGGAGGGAATCATGAACCGCCATCGCTCATCTGCCAAAAGGTTGGGAGCTATCCTGGGAACCGTTAGTTAGTGCCCTGCTTATTCTCGCCTTAGGAGCGCACGCCGCCGACCACCGCGGCGCGCTGACCGAGGAGTTCCATCAGACCTACGCTCTGACTGCGGATGGCCGAGTCGAACTCGATAACATCAATGGCGACGTCCACATCTCGAGTTGGGATCGGAACGAAGTCAAGATCGATGCGGTCAAGTACGCCGACACGAAAGAGCGGCTGGACGAGGCGAAGATCGAGATCGACTCGAGGAATGACAGCATCTCGATTCAAACCAAATACCCCAATCACGACCACACTTGGAACTGGGGTTCGCACAATAATCCGGCGGGTGTCGAGTACACACTGACGGTGCCGCGTGGAGCCCGGTTGGACGAAATCAAGCTAATCAATGGCGAACTCGACGTGAATGGCGTGACCGGAGAGGTGAACGCATCGTGCATTAACGGACGGTTGCAGGCGCACAATCTGGCGGGGCGGGCGCGCCTGTCGAACATCAATGGGAAGCTGGAGGCGCGATTTGATTGGCTCTCGGGTCAGCGGGTGGAACTGAATTCCGTGAACGGCTCAGTCGATCTGACCATTCCTTCCGATTCTAATGCGGAAGTCGAGGCCACCACAGTCTCCGGCGGGATCAACAATGACTTCGGGCTGCATGTAAACAATCACCGCTTCGTGGGCCACGATCTTCGCGGAGAGTTAGGCAACGGTGGAGCACGCATCAAAATATCGAACGTCAACGGAAGAATCGATGTTCGTCATGCACAGGATGGGCATGCACTCAGCCCAGTGAAAGACCTGAGCCATCAGGACAAGGACGATGATGACGACAGCATCTAACGCTCTGAGCCCGGTTGAAGATCAGTAGATTGTGTAACCCGGAAGCGGCGTGCGCAGGTCTGGCTTCGAGGCCATGAGCAGCAAGGCCCCTTCCCTCTTGAACGCGCGGAGGTTATCGAGACTATTGAACGATTTCGTCTTGTAGTCATCGGGAGTCGGCGTGTCGTCGGGAATGCGAATCGCCTGCACATCTTCAAAAGCGTGCTTCTTGAAGAGTTCGACATACTCGGCGGCGGATCGAACGTGCACCGGAACCTTGAGCTTGTCGACCCACTGCAGGGAGTACTGATTGTCCTTATAAAGGTTGATCAGGATAAACAGCCTTCCCTTCGGCGCTATCACGCGGAATAGCTCCATCAGCGCGCGATCCTGATCCGGATAGTAGTAGAACGATTCCACTGACAGAACTTTATCGAAGAAGTTTTCTTCCCAGGGAATCTGCTGCGCCGATCCCCAGACGTAGAGAATATTTTCGAAGTCCTTTGAGGCCTCGCGGGCCTGCCGCACCATTTCGTCGGCGACATCGAGGCCGATGACCTGCCCGAATCCTTCCGGGCCTTCACCCACTAGACGAGCCAGCAGGCGCGTGGCCCATCCCGAGCCGCAGCCAAGGTCGAGTACGCGCTCGCCGGGACGCAGATTCATCAGGCGAATTGTCTTCTCGGTGATGTCGAGATGATGACGCTCCATCTTCGCGCCCTCACCGGCGGAGGCCCAGCGGTTGAATTCATGTTGCAACTTCTCGTCGGGCGTTTGTGGTTTCTCTGGCATGGCTTCCCTTTGCGATCCTGCGTGCGACGGCTTTCCAGATGAATTCTATAACCAGCTAGGATACAGAAGCAGCCTCCGGGCGACGAGTTGTGCTACAGTTTCCCTCTTCATGGTCACGCGTCCTAAGAATCCAGAGCCCGAGTCTGATCCGGAGCCCGCGTCGCTCTATTGCCCCAATTGTGCGGAAGAAGTTACCGATCCTCTGACCTGCGGCGACTGCTCCTCGGTCATTTGCCGCCGATGCGGGACGGCGCTGGAGTCGTCTGACGAATTGGGCATCGGATAATGGAGACTACCCCGGTCTTACAATCCACCGACACGCCGCCCTCTGGAACATCATCCTCTGACCCCAAACCTTCCCTCGTCCGGGGACTGGGACTGCTCGATTCGGTCTTGCTGCTGGTCAGCGGAATCATCGGTTCATCGATCTTCCTGACGGCCAAAGATATCGCCAGCCCCTTGCCACAACCGGTGTTGTTTCTATTAGTGTGGGTTCTGGGCGCGGTCATCTCGCTTTGCGCGTGCTTTGCGTTTGCCGAGTTGGGGTCTATGTTCCCCGACTCCGGCGGGCAGTATATCTATCTGCGCGAGGCGTTTGGAGATCTCACCGCTTTCCTTTACGGCTGGATGCTCTTCAGCGTGGCGAACGGCGGTACAATAGCAGCCCTTTCGGTGGCATCGGCGGCCTACACCGGTCAGGTCTTTCCGATCGTGTCGGAGAGTCACGTAGTGGTCGCGTTTGCAGGTATCGTGATCACGCGAGCACATCTGCTAGGTCTGGTTCTGATCGCACTTCTAACCTACGTGAATGTCGTAGGACTGCGATGGGGCGCGCTGCTGCAGAACGTTTCTACCTGGACGAAGTTCACAGCGATGGCCGCTTTCGTGGTGCTGGGATTCGCCATCGGCAAGGGCCACTGGTCCAACTTTCACTCTCAAGGCGTGAGCTTGAGCATGGGACTGGGACCGGCACAGTTGATCTCAGCGCTGGGCGTGGGATTGATCGCCGTGTTCTGGGCGTATGACGGGTGGGTCTACATCACTTGGGTGGCCGGCGAAGTGAAGGAGCCCCGCCGAAACGTACCGCTGGCTATGGTTCTAGGGGTGCTGGCTGTCGGTGTGATTTACGTCGCGATGAACCTGACCTACATGTATGCGCTGCCGCTGAAAGAGATTGCCACGCACGAGACCATTGCGCACGCGGCAGCTGCGGCATTGTTCTCACCGCGAGCTGCGGTGTGGTTGTCGCTCATGATTGCGATTTCCTGCTTCAGCGCGGCGGCGACCTGCACCCTCTCAGGAGCGCGAGTGTATCTCGCCATGGCGCAAGACGGCGTTTTCTTCAAGCGCATGGCGGAAATTCATCCTAAATGGCGGACGCCGGCTTTCAGCCTGATCGGGCAGGGGATCTGGGCCGCTGTGCTTACGATCAGCGGACGCTACGACCAACTCTATACCTACGTAATTTATGGCATGGTGTTGTCGTACACGCTGACGGTGATCGGCATGTTTCTGTTGCGCTGGAAGCGGCCAGACATTCCCCGTCCTTACCGCTGTACAGGATATCCGTGGCTACCCGCGATCTATGTGCTTATCGGTACGGCGTGGACCTTGAATACCATCTTCACCCGTCCCACCGAAGCCTTCTGGGGAACGGCCATCGTACTCGTTGGCGTTCCGTTCTATTTGTTCTGGAAGCGGAGCAACCGGAAGCAATCGTCTTCGCCAGTTTCCAACGTCTGACAACTTTGCCCAGACAACTTTCGGCTTGCTACGAGCCTGTAGCGGTGGTATTCCTCTTCTTCTTGCTCGCGACTCACTGACCCCGGGACACACCATTGGAAGATTCCAATCCGAAGCAATCAACGGATAACATCAGCTTCCTCTCGCCCGGCGTTTCTCTCGCCGACGCGGGAGACCCCAACCGCCCGCGCCAGGTAATGGGATTTCGCGACCTGCTGCTCTTCTATGTGATCACCGGCATTAGTCTGCGGTGGATCGCGACCGCTGCAGCGGCCGGGCCGAGCTCCATTGTGATCTGGGTTGGAGCATGGCTCTGTTTCTACACGCCCCTCGCGCTGTCGGTCCTGGAGCTTTCGTCGCGCTATCCGAATGAGGGCGGGCTCTACGTCTGGAGCAAACGAGCCTTCGGAGATTTTTCCGGCTTTATGTCGGCGTGGACGTACTGGACCAGCAATCTGCCTTACTTCCCTGCCGTGCTCTACTTCGCCGCCAGCAACGTGCTGTTTATGCGCCAGGCGAAGTGGGAATATCTTTCCAGCAACGCGACTTTCTATATTGTGTTTTCACTGCTCACTTTAAGCGCAGCTACTTTGTTGAATATCGTCGGGCTCGACGTGGGCAAATGGCTGCACAACGTGGGTGCGATCGCCATGTGGATTCCGGTGGGAATCGTCATTGTGATGGGCTTTGTGGCGTGGCACCGCTACGGATCGGCGACTTCGTTCACCCTGCACTCCATGACTCCCAGCACGCATTTCAACAACATCATTTTCTGGTCGGTGCTGACGTTTGCGTTTGGCGGATGCGAGACCGCATCGTTCATGGGGGAGGAGATTAAGAACGCGCGGCGCACGATTCCTCTGGCGTTGCTTTCTGGCGGAGTCACGGTGACGATCTGTTACATACTCGGCACCGTTTGCGTGTTGCTGGCACTGCCCTCGACCGAGGTGAACAGCTTGCAGGGACTGGTGCAGGCTGTGTCGAAGACGGCATCGCGCGTAGGGTATCCGGGAGTCCTTCCGCTGGCCGCCTTTCTGATCGCGCTCAGCAATATTGGCGCGGCCGGCGCTTACCTGGCGGCGGTGGCGCGGCTTCCGTTCGTTGCGGGGTTGGATCGCTTCTTGCCGCCAGCATTTGGAGCGCTGCATCCGAAATGGAAAACACCGTGGGTAGCCCTGGTGACACAGTTCTTTCTTGGCGCAGTATTCATTTTTCTGGGACAGGCAGGCACCAGCGTGAAGGGCGCTTACGACGTTCTCGTCAGCATGGGTGTGATCACCTATTTCATTCCGTACTTATATTTGTTCGCGGCCATGATCAAGCTGCAGCGCGAGCCTGCCGGTGCGGACGTGATTCGAGTGCCAGGAGGAACGATGGTGGCGAAGCTAGTCGCTACAGTTGGATTTATCACCACGGCGCTGACGATTGCCCTGTCGCTAATTCCACAGGCGGACGAACCGAACAAGCCGCTGGCGATGTTCAAGGTCATCGGAGGGTGCGGTGCATTAGTGCTGATTGGAGCGTGGATCTATTGGGCTGGAAAGCGCCGGGCCGCAAGAGGTGCATTGCCAGCCTAGGAACACTCGAGACCAGGATGGGTTTATGTGGGGACAGCCGCCATCGGCTGTCCTGCGAGCGAAGCTCGCTTTCGTACGAACCATTCAGCGGCAAGATCCAGCGCCAAGATCGAAGATCCCCAGCCGGGCTTCGCCCGGCCGGACAGTCCCCACATAAACCATTTAGACCGGTGTGGCGGTCTTCCTCGGAGGGTTGAAGAACGGAAGATTGGTCACCTTCACGTTCGTCTTGAGTCGCATTGCTTCGATCGTGATCTCCATTTGCAGGGACGTTCCGGCCTTCGCGTGTCCGGTTTCGACGCTGGCCAGAGCGATCAACTTTTTCAACGTGGGAGACCAGCTTGTAGTCGTCGCCTTGCCGACTTGCTTCTCCCCCGAATACAGAGGGACGGCCACTCGCGAAGCTTGCGACGGCGCCGCCGGAGTCAGGCCGTAGCGGTCGAACAGTTGCTCGATATCGGTCCAATCCACTTCCAGCCCGACAAGTTGCCGCGGCACACCTTTCTTCGCGTCTTGTTCAAGAGCCTTCTTCCCGATGAAGTTTTCTTTGTCGAGGTGAACCATCTTGGCGAAGCCCAACTCATAAGGTGAGAATTTCTGCGAGGGGATCAGCGCCTTCTTGGAACTGGTGTAGTCAACTTCGATGAGCAACAATCCAGCTTCCACGCGGGCGACATCGAGCGCCAGCATGCCGGCGGCGTGCAAGTCGAATTGCTTGCCTTTGTCCGCAAGAGCGTCCCAGACTTTTACTGCGTCGTTCCACGGCATCCAGATTTCGTATCCCAGATCGCCGGTGTAACCAGTACGGGAGATGTCGACAGGCACTCCTGCGATTTTGCCGCGGGTGACGCGAAAGTATTTCAGGTTGGCGATATCGGCATCGGCAACGGCTTTCAGCAGCTTGGCTGACGTCGGACCCTGCAGCGCGAGCGCGGCCACTTTCTCGGAGATATCTTCGGCCTGGGCGTCCATGTTCAGGCCATTCTGGCGGAACCAGCGCAGGCTGGGGTCAGCGGCCGTCCAGCGATACACATTTTCTTCGAGGCGCGAGATGGTGCCATCGTCGATGACTTTGCCCTCTTCATCGCACCAGCAGCAGTAAATCACCTGGCCCACTTTGACTTTATTGATGTCGCGCGTGATGACCCGGTTCACGAGCCGGGTCGCGTCTTTGCCCGTGATCAGATACTTGTATAGTGGCGAGATGTCGATCAGAGCAGCCGCGTTGCGAATGGCGTTGTACTCGTGCTCGTGATGAACTTCATACACGCTCACGGTGTAATAGCCGGACCACTCGCGGTAGTTCAGGCTGTGGCAGAGGGGGAACGTTCTCTCGTGAAATGCGGTTCCGATGGGCAAGGTGGTTTCCTCGACTTCGACTTCAAGCGCCGAAGTCGGATTATATGCATCTGCGCGCTCGCGCGGCAACAGCGTTCACGAATGACTTGCAGTCAGCGGCGCTGCAAATGTGCAGACAAAACACCCGCTTCTCGATAGAATGTCGATTCGACTCGCGGTCACGCATGCGCATATTCATGGCCAATTCGTGCAGCATCCTCAGAAGCTGGACCGTCCTTCCCAGCGGGCTCTGATCTTTTCTTCCGCCTGCTTCCCTGCGCGAGTATTATTGCGTTTCCCTACACCGAACGATAAAGCTGAGAGCTAGGAGTTGAAGCGAATGGCTGGTTCTAAGTCGTACGACGTAATCGTCATCGGCGGCGGCCACAATGGCCTGGTCAACGCCGCGTACCTGCAGCGCGCGGGCAAGAAGGTGCTGGTGCTGGAACGCCGCCACGTGCTCGGTGGCGCAGCTTGCACAGAAGAGGTTGTCCCGGGTTTCAAGTTCTCGGTGTGCTCCTATGTGGTGTCGCTGCTGCGGCCGGAGATTATTCGCGATCTCGATCTTCCCCGACATGGGTTGGAGATTCTTCCGCTGGACGGCACATTCACGCCCATGCCTAGCGGAGATTATCTGTGGCGTGTGAACGATCATGGCAAGACTCATCGCGAGATCGCGCGGCATTCACGTGTCGACGCCGAAGCATACGACGAGTTCGGCAAGGCGATGCAGGCCATGTGCCGGTTCGTAAAGCCGATCCTGAGCATGGTGCCACCGGATCCGACGACGCTCGACCCGCGCGAACTGATGAAGCTATTGTTCATCGGGCGGCGCTTTCAGGGCATGTCGAGCTACGACAAATACAATCAAGTTCAGCTTATGACAATGTCTGCCATTGATTTTCTCGATCAATGGTTCGAGACCGACGTGCTGAAGGCTACGATGTCGGCCTCGGGGATCATCGGAACATTTCTAGGTGTGCACTCTCCGGGGACAGCGTACGTTCTGTTGCACCACTACATGGGAGAGATCGACGGCGCGTTCCGTGCTTGGGGATTTGCGCGCGGAGGTACAGGTGCGATTTCAAATGCAATCGCCGATGCGGCCCGCGAGGCTGGCGTGGAGATCCGCACCCAGTCGGGCATCTCGCAGATCATCGTAAAGAACGGCAAAGCGAAGGGCGTAGTGCTCTCCAATGGAGACGAGATTTATGCGGATGTGATTTCTTCCAGTGTCGATCCTCGGCTCACATTCACCAAGTTCATGGGCGCCGAGCACCTTCCAGGCGATTTCCTGGAAGAAATCAATCGCTACAAGTTCCGCGGATCTTCGGGCAAGGTCAACATGGCGCTGGACGGGTTGCCGAATTTCAAGTGCATGCCCGGACCCGGCGCACACTTGCGCGGCGCGATTTCGATTTCTCCGTCAGTCGAGTATATGGAGCGCGCTTACGACGATGCCAAGTATGGCAACTTCTCGAAGCGGCCGTATATTGACATGGTGATTCCATCGCTGACCGATCCTTCGGTCGCACCTCCGGGAAAGCACGTGCTGTCGTGTTTTGTGCAATACGCGCCCTACAAATTACGACCCGGCCTCACGTGGGACGACCAGAAGGAAGCCTTCGGCGACACCGTCGTAAACACGATTGCCGAGTACGCGCCGAATATCAAGGACTTGATCCTTCACAAGCAGGTGATCACGCCCCTCGATCTGGAACGCGAATGGGGACTCAGCGAAGGCAATATTTTCCAAGGCGAGCTTTCGCTCGAGCAACTGTTCTTCCTGCGACCCGTGCCGGGCTGGGCACAGTACCGAACGCCAATTAAGAACCTGTACATGTGCGGATCGGCGACGCATCCCGGCGGCGGCATCATGGGCGCCAACGGCCGACTGGCCGCGCTGGAGATTCTGAAAGACATCAAGGGGGCGGCTTAGCCATGGCCACGCAGCGCGACATCGTCATCATCGGCGGAGGTCACAACGGGCTGGTCACCGCATTCTATTTGGCCAAGGCCGGCTACAAGCCGCTTGTGTTCGAGCGCAGCGCGCAGATTGGCGGGGCCGCGGTCACCGATGAATTCCATCCGGGCTTTCGCTGCTCGACGTTAGCGCACACGACGGGACCGATTCTCCCGGGCATCGTGCGCGAAATGCAACTCGAGAAGCACGGTCTTAGTCTGATTACACCGGACGTTTGCGTGACCGCGCTCTCACCCGAAGGTCGGGCGCTCTCGCTTTATCAGGACGCGGGCAAGTCAGCACAGGAGATTGCTGCGTTCTCGCAGAAGGATGCGACGAAGTATCCCCAGTTTGAGCAGTCGTTAGGCAAGATTGCGAAGGTCATCGGCGAAGCGCTGGCGACTACACCACCGGATATCGACAATCCCACGCGCGGCGATTTGTGGAGCATGTTGCAGACGGGGCGGGCGATTCGCAAACTGGGCAAGAAAGACATGTTCCGACTGCTGCGCTGGGGGCCGATGGCGGTAGCTGACTTGGCGGCGGAATACTTTGAAACGGAACTGCTTCGGGCCGTGATTGCGGCGCGAGGCGTGTTTGGAACTTTTCTCGGTCCGTGGTCGGCGGGAAGCGCGTTGGTGCTGCTAATCCGCGCTGCGGCGGATCCTCATCCCGCAGGTTCGGCATCATTTGCCGCAGGCGGCATGGGCGCGGTTACGCAGGCGATGGCTGCAGCAGCAAAAGCAGCCGGCGTGGAGATTCGCACCGGGGCGGAGGTCATTGAAATTCGCGTGCAGAACGGCGTTGCGACTGGCGTGCTGCTTGCCACGGGTGAAGAAATTTCGGCGAAGGCCGTAATCTCCAATGCCGATCCGAAACGCACCCTGCTCAAGCTCACCGATCCCACCCATCTTTCTCCGGATTTCGTGCAGAAGCTTCAGCATTATCGTGGGAACGGTACGGTGGCGAAAGTGAACCTGGCGCTCTCCGGGTTGCCTAAGTTCACTGCGCTCAAGGATGGCGATGCGAGCGCGCTCAAGGGCCGCATTCATATTGGCAACGAGATCGACTATCTGGAGCGCGCTTTCGACGAATCGAAGTACGGCAACTTCTCGCGCCAGCCGTATCTCGAGGCCACGATTCCATCTCTTACCGATCCCACGCTAGCTCCCGAAGGCAAGCACGTGATGTCGATTTACATGCAGTACGCGCCCTATAAGCTCAAGGGCGATTGGGAAGCGCAGCGCAAGGCATTGGGGCAGACTGTCGTGCAAACGCTGGCGCAGTACGCCCCGAATCTGCCGGAATTGATTCTGACGCACCAGATCATCACCCCGCGCGATCTGGAAGAGAAATACGGATTGACCGGCGGACAGATTTTCCACGGGGACCTCGCGCTCGATCAGTTCTTTACCATGCGGCCCCTGCTCGACTGGGCGCGCTACCGGACGCCGATTGAGAAATTGTATTTGTGCGGGAGCGGGACGCATCCGGGGTCGGGCCTGACCGGTGGTTCCGGCTCGAATGCGGCGCGGGAAATATTGAAGGAACTGAAAAAATAACCCAGCTCGCCGCATCGCAACCTCTCGTTCTTGCAGCAAATCGCCCCATGAAGAATTCTGCCATCCTGTTGATCTCCTGCCCCGACCGCAAGGGCGAAGTCGCGACCATCGCCGACTTCGTCTACCGGCACAATGGCAACATCCTGCATGCGGACGAGCATGCCGACGAGGAGTCCGGTCTGTTTCTGATGCGTGTCGAGTTCGATCCCAGGGATTTCAACATCGATCTGTCTCAGAAAGATCTGGCGGATTTTTCCCAGCAGTTCTCACCAATCGCGGAAGCCTTCCACATGAAGTGGCGGCTGGCGCAGTCGTCACTTCGTCAGCGGATGATCATCCTGGTTTCGAAGTACGATCACTGCCTGGTCGATTTACTGTACCGTCACAAGAGTGGCGAACTAGCCTGCGACATTCCGCTGATCATTTCCAATCACGCTGACAACCAGGCGATTGCCGATTTCTACAAGATTCCTTACGCGATCGTTCCGGTCACGAAGGACAACAAGCGGCAGGCCGAGGCAAAGATCCAGGCGCTGATCGACGAGCAGAAACCGGACTTTATGGTCTTGGCGCGGTACATGCAGATCCTATCGAATGAGTTTGTAGCGCGATATCCGCAGCGGATTATCAATATTCACCACTCCTTCCTGCCCGCGTTTGTGGGCGCCCGGCCCTACCATCAGGCGTTTGAACGCGGCGTGAAACTCATCGGGGCCACCAGTCACTACGTCACAGAGGTGCTTGATGATGGGCCGATCATCGAACAGGATGTAGTCCGCGTGTCGCATCGCGATACCGTGGAAGACCTCATCCGCAAAGGGCGTGATCTGGAGAAGGTCGTACTGTCGCGCGCGGTGCGGTGGCATGTGGAAAACCTTGTTCTCGTGTACGGCAACAAGACCGTCGTCTTTTGACACCACGCACTTCAGGGTCTACGCCTTCGTGCTTCCAAACGCCGAGCGCAACTGGACCCTGCCCTCAACGATCGTGCCGTGAAACCTCTGGAGCGATCGACCTTGATTCCCGCCCACTCGCGTCTGCCCAGAGGGTCATGTACTTCCGCGGAGCCCGCTTTCCCACGAGGGAGCCGCTCCCGGTAGTAACTTGCACCGGTAGTAACATTTCGTTTTTACTTAGACATTAGTACAGTTTCAGCAGTGAATTCTCGCTCTCGGGGGCATGTTTGGCCGAAGATCTTCGGTTTGAATTAGCCATTTTGGCGACCGTCCAGGGCTTCTACCAGAAGCTCATGCGGGACGCGCTCGGCGGGGAGGTCCCCATTCCGAGCGGTCTCGACGAGGACGCGTTGCGCCATTCCGAGCGCGAACTTCCGAGCACGTTGTCGCGCATGTACCGCTGGCTGCACCTGCTGGATATGGCGATTACGCCGGCGATGGTCCGGCAGGCTCTGACCCCTGACACCGATTCTGAAGTGGCTGAGGCGCTGCTGCGTTATTTCGTGCGCCGCCGCGAACCTAGTGACGTAAACCGCGACAAGACCGATCTCATTGCGACTTTTCTTTACCGCCATCCGCGCGTCCCGGGCCAATGGGAGCAGACAGGCTACGGACTGGACGGCGCGTTGCCGCTGTCGCCGTTCGAGATTGCCCTGATTGAAATCCTGGCCGATTCTGATGTCCCTTCCCTGCCCGAGGAGCACGTGCAACTGCTGCGGCGTTTCGATCCTCTGCGCGATGAAGTGGCTCGCTTCCGCGACTTCAATATGCTGATCGACTCCGGCATCATTGGCCGAGTGCGGGAACTCAAGCAATGGCTGGACTCATCGTTCTATCATCCCGGCGTGCTGGCCACGGTTTCGGCATACAACGCGAATTTCGGCAAGAAATTTGACGAACTGTTCGCCAAGGCGTTGACCGAGATCAAAACCTTCGGGCAGGCTCTCGAAGAAATGGGTGGCACGATTCTGACGACCGTCGATGGCGTGGAAGTCACGGTAGAACACGTGGCTGCGATCCAGGAGAAACAACTACTGGAAGCCGACTACGGCAGCACCTTTGAGAAGTTCCGCCGGGTCTCGAAGCTGAAGAAAGAATTGGACCGGCGCCCGCCGATCCGGCGCTCGTTACTGACGCCGGTAGCCCAGGCATCGCGCGCGGCGGGAGGGGCAGGAGCAGCGCCCCGGGCGGCCAAAGCGGCAGCCGCTAAGCCTCCCGCGGCAGTTCCGGTCTTCCAGCCTCCTGCCGTTACCGCGCAACAGATCTCGGCGGAGGAAAGCAAACTGCGGCGGGTCGAAGAGTCGATTCGCGTGTTTGTACGCGTGGCAGACCCGAAATACCGGCAGGTTGTGCCCATGCGCTTCTTCAACCTGACGTTAACGACACCCGAAGCCGACGCCTACAGCGCCCCGTTCCTGGAAGAAAAGAGTACCCGTGCCGACGTGGCGCGAATGCTGATCCGGATGGTTTCGATTTCCGCGCGTATCAGCACCGAGTTGGAAGAACTGAAGCGCAGTCAGAAGATGTCGTCGGTGTGGAAACTGCATGCCGATTCCGTTGTGGTATTGCTCGACATGGCCAGCACCACCGCAGAGGATGCGGGTAGCGTTGCACAGACGGCTGAACAAGAGGCCGCAGGCGGCGCCGCCAGGTCCATCCACGAGTCCGCCCAAAAGCTGCGCAACCATGCCGATGTTGCCGTCAAGGCGCTCGCCAACGTAGGCTAACTGGAAACCCCTCGCCTCTTGGAATCCTTGCCGTGCGTCGTAGAACCTCCGTGTCCTCCGCGTCCTCTGCGGTTAATTCTTCTTGAAATAACCACAGAGGACGCGGAGGGCACAGAGGAAAAACCACCCCCGCAATCGGCATAGGGGGAGTGGTCGCCCACTCTCCCCTGCCACACCACCGCACATGCGGGTCCGCATACGGCGGTTCAGTTCGGTTGAGCTAGAGCGACATCCAGCAACCGAGGGAGACCGAGCGAATCGAAGTAAGCAATCGGAAGTGCGGCGTGCAGACCCGGGCTGTCGGCCAAGCGCCACGGCCCATGGGGACTGCCGGCGGTTTGTGCCGCGAGGGCATGTCCGATGTTCCGCTGGCGTAGCCGAACATACCGCACCTTGCTGCGCTTCCATTGCTTCCAGATCACGGATCGCAACCTGCGTCGGATCCATTCCTCTAGCTTTCGCAGCACCGAGGGCGTCTGACCGAATCCGAAGTAACCCTTCCAGCCTCGTAGATAGGAGGCCAGTTCCTTCGTCATCTGTTCCAGACTCGTGCCCCGCGTCCCTCGCGTCAGTTCCCGGACTCTTTGCTTACACCGCAGCAGAGCCTTGGGCGCGATGCGCCGTTTCGGTTCTCTCCTGCCGGTAAAGCGGAAGCCCAGGAACTTGCGCTCCTGCGGTCGTGCCACCGCGCTCTTCGCCTCGTTCACCTTGAGCTTGAGTCGCCGCCGGATGAAACTCGTCACGCTTTGCATGACTCGTTTCCCTGCCCGCTCGCTGGCCACGTAGATATTGCAATCATCCGCGTAGCGCACGAAACGGTGCTGGCGCCGCTCCAGTTCTCGGTCGAGTTCGTCGAGCACGAGATTCGACAGCAGCGGGGACAAAGGTCCTCCTTGCGGAGTTCCTTCCTCCACCCCACTCACCAGCCCGTTCTCCATCACGCCCGACTCCAGGAAAGCTCGAATCAACTTGAGCATCCTCTTGTCGTTCACCCGCCGCGCCACCGCCGCCATCAGCTTGTCGTGATTCACTCGATCGAAAAACTTTTCCAGATCGAGATCCACCACCCAGCGTTGCCCGTCGGCAATATACTGCTGCGCCTTGGCCACCGCCTGATGCGCCGAGCGTTGCGGACGAAACCCGTGACTGTGTTCGGAAAACGTCGGCTCCCATCTGCCTTGCAGAACCTGCATCGCCGCCTGCTGGACAAACCGATCCAGCACCGTGGGAATGCCCAGCTTGCGCATCCCCCCGTCCGGCTTGGCGATTTCTACTCGCCGCACCGCTGGCGGTTGGTAAGTCCCGCTCAACAGCTGTTCCCGAATCGCTGGCCAGTGCTGCTTCAGGTAGCCCGGCAACTCCGACACTTTCATGCCGTCGATTCCCGCGCTCCCTTTGTTGGCCTTCACCCGTCGTAAAGCCTGCTGGCAGTTCTCCCGCCCCCAGACCTCTTCCATCCACTGCTCTTCTCCAGCCGGACTTTCGGTTTCGCACTTCGCCGTCAACGATTCGGTCCCTTCCCGCGGAGTCCTTGGAGCTTCACTCCTCCCCTCCCCGGTAAAGGCCAGTAACATCTGTAACTGGTTCTTCTGCCGCTTGTCGTTCATCGAGTCCTGCGTCCTACTCGCCGCTCCTTGCTGTTTGGGCCTTGGGCCTCGCGGCCTACTATGCCCGCTGCTGACTCCCGCCCCACGGTCAGGATGGATTGCTCCATCCTCAGTCACGGCTCCGTGACATGCGGCGGGTCTCCCGAAGTAAGTTCGACCGCCTTCGACGCTCAACCGCCGGATTTACCACCAGTGTGCTTGGTGGACACGGGCTTCGCTGTCACTTGCCAGCTCGCCCCACACCGTAGGCCTCCTCATCCGGTTCTTGTTCATCGGCTCGCGCCTTTGATCCACGCTTCTTTCAGACCCCGCCTCGCGACGACGCCCTTGCGCTTCTCTAGCCCTTCACCTCCACCAGGCTGGGCAGGGGACTTTCACCCCCTAGCTGTCGTACATGTTCGGCACACAAAAGAAAAGACGGGCGATCACCGCCCGTCTTGTTCGTGAACTCGCAGCTCAGTTGATATCGAACTGCTGCTGGTGCACTGCCGGATCGCTCTTCACAATGATGGTGCGCTTGGTCATTTCTTCCATCTCGTTCAGCAACCGGCCGTTGTTGGATTTCAACTCCTTCGCAACATCCGGATGCACGCGCAACATAACGTCTTCATGTTCAAGATGCTTGGCAATCTTGCGCATCTCGACGTAGATCTCGTTGCAGACAGTGGTCACCGACTTCACGTATCCGGTCGATTCGCAATACGGGCAAGGCGCGCCGATGGTGCGTTCCAGCGACTGCTTGACGCGCTTGCGAGTGATGGCAACGAGCCCGAAATCATTAAACTGCAGCGTCTTCGAGGGCGCCCGGTCGTGGCGAAGTTCCTCTTCCAGCGCCTGCATCACGCGCTGGCGGTTGCGGCGCTCATCCATGTCGATGAAGTCGATGATGATGATGCCGCCGAGATCGCGCAACCGGATCTGCCGCACGATTTCTTTGATGGCATCCACGTTTGTCTTGACGATCGTATCTTCCAGGCGCGCCGTCTTGCCGACGTACTTGCCGGTGTTAATGTCGATCGCAACCAGCGCCTCAGTCTGGTTGATGACGATATAACCGCCGCTCTTCAGCCATACTTTCGACTTGAGCGCCTTGTTCATTTCCTCGGCGAGGCCGAATTGCTCGAACAGCGGAGTTTCCTTGGTGTAGAGCTTCACCCGCTTGACCATCGCGGGTTGGAAGCGGTTGAAGAAGCGCAGCACGCGCTCGTATTCCGGTTCGGTGTCGACCCAGATCACGCTGAAATCAGAAGTGACCTGGTCGCGCAGCACACGCTCGACCACGTTGAGATCGTGGTAGATCAGTGCCGGCGGCTTCGAACTCTCGGCGCGATTCTTGATGTCCTGCCACAAGCCCTTCAGAAATCGGATGTCGGCGCGGAGTTCTTCTTCGCTGGCACTTTGCGCAGCCGTGCGGACGATGAACCCTCCGTGGCCGTTTTCCCGCTCGCTCATAATGATTCTTTTCAAGCGTTGGCGCTCTTCTTCGGAAGCAATCTTGCGCGAGACACCCGTGTGGTTCACCGTGGGCATGTAGACCAGGAAGCGGCCCGGGAGCGCGATGTGACTGGTAATGCGCGCGCCTTTCTTGCCGATCGGTTCCTTGGCGATCTGGACCAGAATTTCCTGCCCTTCTTTCAGCAGATCGCTGATCAAGGGAACTGGCGCATTCTCTCGGCGGCGGAAGCGGCGTCCGCCTCCACCTCCGCCCCGGCGTTGCCGGTCGCGAGGACCTCGATCGCGGTCCTGACCCGGACGCGGGCGTTGCGTGCGCTGGGTATAACCTGCGGTGGCCGCCGGAGCACGAACCTCCACGCGGGCATCGACGGTGCCGTTGCCCCGCGCTTCTGCGTCGAGCATGGCTTCCGCTTCGGCCTGGGCCTCTTCCAGTTCCAGTTCCTCGCTGTCTTCTTCGCCTTCGGCGTGAGCGGCTTCCGCGGGATGCGCACCTTCCGTCATCGAGGCCTGATGAATTTCAGCAACAGTTTCACGGGCATCACCGTTCAGATGTCCCGGACCTGCCTGAGTCTCCTCTTCGAATTCGTCGTAACCTTCGTCAGACGACGTCTCGTAGTGGATCGTGCCCGCTTCTTCGTCGTCGATGGTCTCTTCTTCCATCGTGCCGGGAGCGGCAAAGACCGGAGCTTCATCCTCGCGTCGCGAACGCACTGGTGCTTCGACCTGCTCGCTCATGGACGCCGCTGGATGGCTCGCCGGCTCGTGGGCCTCTTCTTCGACCTCTCCTGGTTCAACCACGTCCTGCTCCGCAGTAACGATCGACTCTCCGGGCCAGCCGAGCGACGGCAGGGGGGTTGGTTCGGGATTGCGGAATTCCCGGTTCCAGTCGGTCGTAGTTGAAGCCGACTCGAGCTGCTCCCCGGCCTCTTCGTGAGCCGCCTGAACGTCTTCGTGTTGCTCGTGAAGGGGCTCAGCCACCAACTCGGTGGCCGCGAAGATGGGCTCGTCCTCGGGAAACGTTGCCGCAAGAGGAGCGACGGTCTCCGCCGGGCCTTCAGGCTCGACAACCGAGATTGACTGACGGACTGGCTCCTGGGCCGGCGGTTGCTGGGAGTAGCGCTGATACTTGGAAATCGATTCCCCGGGCAAGATGATCGGCTGGTACCCGGGTGGCGGCCCTGAGGGTTGGCTTCTTCCAGACTCCACTGTCCGCGTCGGCATCGGCTCGACCGGGCGCGCGAAACGTTGTTCAGAACTGCGGTCGGACCCACGATCGAAAGATCGATCCGGCGTTCGCTCCGAGCTTCGCTCCGGCCCTCGGTCGGAACCACGCTCGCGTCCGTCCCCTCGGCCGTCGCGACGTCCACCACGACGACGCCGGCGGCCACGATAGCCTCCGCGCTCGCGGTTCTGCGAATCCGCGCCAGCGACTTCGGTGGGCTCTGCGACGGAAGCCGGCTGCCCCTCACCGAGGGTTTCGGCTTCGAAGGTTCCCTCGTCGGTGGCGGGCAATAACTCGGCTTGGCTACTGGTTCCATCCTCCGACGCATCCGCCGTCTCAGTTTTCGCCGCGTGCTGCCTGAGGTCGGGCACGTTCCGGGTCGCTGGAACGACATCGGTCAAATCGTCGTCGTGCTCTTCCAACTCCATGAAGTCGGAAACGTAGAGGAAGGCATCTCGCTCCAGGCCGATATCGACGAAAGCCGATTGCATGCCGGGCAGCACGCGGGTGACTCGGCCTTTGTAGATGGATCCCGCTAAGGTGTATTCATTCTCGCGCTCAAGATAGACTTCCGCGAGCAGATCGTCTTCCACCAGGCCCACCTTGGTTTCGTGGGGGGTGGAAGAGACAAATAGTTCTTTGTTCATCGAACACTCCGGTCCCGCCGACTCATTACTGAGGTCGGTCAGGCTTCACCGGGGCGGAGTCAGGAGAGATACGGGAGGATGAAGAGAAGAGCATCGCGATGCTGCCCCGAATTGGGGACAGACGGGGTCACAGAGTTCTTCTCTGCACCGAGTCCGCTGCACAAGCTTGGGAATCTTTTGCACTTATCGCTTTCAACTTTGCCGGGGTTTGTGACCGCACTCTCAGACCCAATTGGGGTCGGGGGGCCGTTCCCTGCCCGGCTGCTCAGCTTCAATCCTGCCCGGCCTTCTACTGCTCGACTAGCCGGTGAAATGCCCCCTTCACGCGGGGGCGATCGATATTTTTTGGGGCTGCGCCTGCGAGCGCAGCAAAACTGCTAATCCTACCGTCTCTTCCTGTTCCTGAACCCGTTGCTTCTGAATCTGTTCCGTCCTAACCGGCTCGGCTCAACTCGCAAACCCAGTTAGTTCACGAAGCGGCGCATACGAACATTCATTACCATCCCCAGCGCCAGGAACATGAACAACACAGAAGACCCACCATAACTCATCAGCGGCAGGGGTATTCCGGTGACCGGCATAAAGCCAACCACCATGCCGACATTGACCAGGATATGGAAGCTAAGCACAGCCACCACACCCATCACCACGAACGTGCCAGCGCGGTCGGGCGCTGTTTGCGCGTTCTGAGTCAAACGCATCAGCACAATGAAGTATAGCAGCAGAACCCCGAGAGCGCCTACGAATCCATGTTCTTCCGAGAAAGCCGCGAAAATGAAGTCCGTTTGGGGAACTGGAAGGAACGCACCGTGCGTTTGCGAGCCTCTGCCGCCCCACAGGCCCCCGGAACCGACCGCAATCATGGATTGCTTAACTTGATACCCGGATCCCTGCGGGTCAGAATCGGGGTCCTGGTAACTGGTCAGACGCTGCTTTTGATAGGACTTCAGAATATGCACCCGCGGAACGTAAAAGACGACGCCGACCCCTATCACGGCGAGCAGCACTACCGACATTCCTTGCTTCCACTGCAGCCCCCCCAAAAACATGCCCATGGCCGCGATCGGGATGTAGGTTAGAGCAGTGCCCAGGTCCGGCTGCTTCAGCACCAGGAGCATCGGGATACCAACGATCGCTCCCGCCTTGAAAAAATCCGGCCAGGAGAGCTCCCGCTGCCGCATATCGGAAAAGAACTTCGCCACCGCAAGAATCAGGATCAGTTTGACCCATTCGGAGGGCTGAAAGTGGTTGCCTCCGGGCATCTTGATCCAGCGCTTCGCTCCCAAAGCCTTGGTTCCGAAAAGCAGTACCGCCATCAGCGAGGCCACCCCGGCAATGTAAAACCAGTGAATCTGGTCGAGAAGCGCCTGGTAATTGACCAGGCTGATCACGAACATCGCGCCCACGCCCGCCACAATCCAATAAACCTGCTTAATATGGGCTCCTGCAAACTTCGTGTGCACGGTGGCGCTGTGGATCTCCATCACGCCCAGACCGCACACGATGAGTACGAAGCCCAGAAGGACCCAGTCGAAGTCGCGATATGAGACGTAACGTGCCATAAGTACAGCTTCTAGCTTCTAGCTTCTAGCTCTTAGCTTCTAGCTTCTAGCTCTTAGCTTCTAGCTTCTAGCTCTTAGCTTCTAGCTCTTAACTTCTAGCTGCTGGCTTCTAACCTTTCCCCTTCCGAATGTCATCCTGAGCGAAGTTGTCGTTCGTGAACAGCGGACGACAACGCGGTCGAAGGATCCCTATCCGCCCACCGGGAATTCTGTCGGCGAAAATCATCCTCACCGCATTCCTGGCGCGGCAACGGCAACTGCCAGCGGCTCCTTCGGTAGATCGAGAACGAAATGGCCAGCTTGCAGCGCATCTTTCTCGCCGTCCGCAGGGTCCGTCCAGAGGCCGCCGATATCGACCGTGTCGCTTTTCGGCTTTTCCACCATCTTCTGCGGATTACGGTGCTGCTTGTCGACATAGGCCTTGATCACCTGCGTCGCCAGCCGAGCCGCCAACCGTCCGTGCTCACCGCCCTGGAACAATACACAGACCACGATGTCGGGATTGCGCCGCGGCGTGAACCCTACGAACCATCCATTCTGCGCCAGGTCTTCACTGTTCTTGAATCGAGCGCGCGTGGTCAACGACACAATCTGCGCCGAACCCGTCTTGCCCGCGATATCGATGCCGGGAATGTGCGCAGAAGGAGCTGTTCCCTCCGGCAGAAGTACCCGTGACATCGCGTCGGTGATGAAGGTCCATCCATTGGGGTCGATCGGAACGTTCTTCACTTCGGTATAGTGCTGGGCCTCGACATAGCTCGGCGGCACATCGGTGGGATTGATGACGTGCGGCACAACCATGCGCCCGCCCATGGAGATCGCACTGACGGCGCGCAACAGCTGCACCGGTGTAATCGCCACCGCGCCCTGGCCGATTCCAACTGAGATCGTTTCTCCCGCAAACCATTTTTGCTTGAAATTCTTGATCTTCCACTCTTCCGACGGCATGACCCCGGAAACTTCGTTGGGTAGATCGATCCCCGTTTTCTGCCCCAGTCCCAACTCGGTCGCGTACTTTGCGATTCGGTCGATGCCCAATTTCTCCGCCAACGTGTAGAAGAAAACGTCGCAGGACTGGTAGATCGCCTTCTCCAGGCTGACCTCTCCGTGCCCACCTTTCACCCAGCAGCCGAAGCGACGTCCGTAAAACTCGGCACCGCCCGTGCAATTCACATGCAGCGTCTGCGCAATATTTTCCTGCCACCCGGCCACCGACATGATGATCTTGAACGTCGAACCGGGCGCCAACTGCGCTTGAATGGCTTTGTTCAGCAGCGGCTTATCAGGATCGGTGACCAGCTTGTTCCATTGATCGCGCGACACGTGTACGGCAAAATCGTTGGGATCGAACGATGGCCCGCTCACCATGGCGAGAATCTCGCCCGTGTGCGGATCCATCGCAACCACAGCTCCATTCTTTCCGGCCAGCGCTTCTTCGGCGGCGATCTGCAGATCAATATCGATCGTCAGCTTGAGTTGCTTGCCAGGGATGGCTTCGGTCTCTCCAAGGCGCCCGACTTCGCGGCCGTGGCTGTCGACGACGGCCTGCCGCGAACCGTTGGTGCCCATCAGAAGATTGTTGTACTGGCGCTCGACTCCGGATATGCCGACCACATCGCCCGCGTTGTACAACTCGAACTGCGGCTGGTTCAGCATGTCTTCGCTGACTTCGCCCACATAGCCGATCAGGTGCGCCATGAATCCATTGCGGGGATACAGGCGTCGGTGCGCCATGATCGTGTCGAGTTCGGGAAGTTCGTTGCGATGCGCTTCAATGAACTGCAACTCGTCGGGAGTGATGTCTTCCTTCAGAAAAATAGGCTGGTACTGCGGATTCGACGCGAAATGGCGGATGCGCGCCCGCACTTCATTCGGATCCAAATGCAGGCCTTGGGCAATCAAGTCCGCGTCGGCGACCAGATCTCGCGTGGAATCGCGCAGCAGCAGCGCGGAGAACGACGGGTAGTTGTCCACGATGACGCGGCCTTCGCGATCCAGAATCTTGCCCCGAGGCGCAAGCACGGGGACGTTGCGAATGCGATTCTTCTCGGCGGCCGAGGCGTAATAGCCGCTCTCCATCACCTGCAGCTTCCAGAGTCCGTAGGCGAGGATCAGGAAGATGCCCAGAATGATGTATTGCGCCGCCGTGAGGCGGCCTTCAGGAACTTTTTCGTCGCGGCCGAACATCAGTTGTTAGTCCTTGGTCGTTGGTCGTTGGTCGTTGGCTTGGTGCGTTGCTCTCATTGTAAGCCGGGGCGAATTCATCGGGGAACGAGGTTAGGTAACTGAGGTCACTATCCATCTGACAAAGTTCGTCTATCGACCTTGCCAACGACCCACGACCGACGACGTCCTTCACGTTCTCTGCTTGAACTTGTCGAGCAGGAAGAACAGCGCCACTCCGAGGATCGCATTCGCCAACCCGGCCAGAATGCCGCGAGGCCAACTCCAAGTCTGGCTCATGTTCACCAGCCCGTGAGCCACTGTGAAATAGACCGCGGAATGGATCAGATAAAATCCCATAATCACCAGCAGCCGGGCGCCCGCGTTCTCGACGTCAAGTTTGACTCCCAGCGACGAGGCCCCGTAGCCCACGACCGTCTTGGCGATTCCGTAAATTCCGATCGGATTGTGGCCGAGCATATCCTGTGCCAGGCCAATCACCGCACCCGTGAACAGCCCGGCCACAGGACTACGCCGGGCCATGGCAAAAAAGATCGTCACCAGCAGCGGCAAATCAATGTAGACCGCAAAGCGCGGGAAACGAAGCGGCAGGAACGCTTGTATAAAGAGCGCCAGCAACGGAATGCCAATCGTGACCGGGACGCTGAACCGGTAGACTTCAACCTGCTCGTTGGATGTGTAGGTGATGGGCACGCTATTGTGGGCTGCCCTCATTTGCGGGTGGCTGCGGATTGGGCGTCTGTACGTTCGGGGGCGTTGGCTCCGCCTGTTTCGGCTGGTCGCCTGCCGGTGCCGCTTGAATCGCGCCGGTCTTCGGCCCTGCCGCAGGGTTGGCCGTGGCTGGCACGCTCTTCTTCACGGGGCCCGTTCCGCTGGTCTTCCCTGCTGACCCCACTCCAGGCGCGCTCTGTGTGGTGCTGATGCCGGACGGAGTCTTGACCGGAGGAGTGGCACTCGTAGCCGCTCCCGTCGGTTTGGCGGTAGTCTTGGCTGCGCCCGGTTTGGCAGCTTCCCCCATCGCGCTTGCGGCTGTCGCGACCGGGGCCGGTTTGTCGGGTACTGATGGCAAGCGCTGCGCCAAAATGTCGGCCGCCCGCACCCGCACGCTCTCCTCCGCGATGGCCTGCTTTTCCTGCTTCTCAACCAGCACCAGAACTTCTTCGAGCTTGCTTAGATTAGCGGCCGGCTTGATCTTGATATTCAGAAACAGGTCCTTGCCGTTTCCAACCTTGGTAACCGTGCCTACGGGCAGGCCTTTCGGGAAAATCTGGTCTCCTCCGCTGGTCAGAACGGCTTCGCCCACCGGCACCTGCTCGTCGCTCATCACGCGTTCGAGGACGACTTCCCCATTGGCCGTACCCCGCAGAACTCCTTGCAGCCGGGTCTTCTCCAGAATTGCGCCCACTCCGCTGCTTTGATCGCTGATCAACAGCACCTGCGACACCGAAGGATAGACGATCAGAACCTTGCCGACGATTCCGTCGGACGTCATGACCGCCATGTCGCGCTTGATGCCGGCGTTTTCTCCTTTATCGATGTAAACGGTGCGGGAAAGATCGCTGCCGCTCGATCCAATCACCTGTGCGGCCACGGTGCGGGAGATGAATTGTTCTTTGAAAGCCAGCAGGGTTTGCAGCCGCCGAGCCTGGGCGGCGTCTTCGCTCAGCCGCACCTGTTCCAGCCGCATTTGCTCAATCTGCTCTTTCAGTTGGCGGTTCTCGGCGCGCACGCCGCGGAGGTAAAAATAGTTATGCCAGATGTTGCCCGTGCCATTTTGAGCCCAAACCAGCATGCGCTCGAAGGGAGTGATCGCGCCCACACCCCAGATGCGAATTAAGCGAGTACTTTCCGCGTCCGTCCCGCCGGTGCGCTTCACCTGCATCGCCAGCCCGAGCACTTGCAGAAACAGGACTCCTACAAGGATGACCAGATTGCGGTAGCGGCCGAGGACGGATTCCATAAGAAAACAGTTTCAAAGTTTCAAGGTTTCAAAGCTTCAACGTTGCAAGGATCGCCGTGACTGCGGGGTGCGGAGCATTACTCACGACTGTCTGGTCCTTGAAACCTTGAAACTCTGAAACCTTGAAACCTGCTCACTCAAAACCTACTCAATCGATATCTTTCTCAGCAGCTTGAAGTCGCTGAGCATCTTGCCCGTCCCCAGCACGACGCTGCACAGCGGGTCGTCGGCGATGGAAACCGGAAGCCCGGTTTCTTCGCGGATGCGCTTGTCGAGATTCTTCAGCAGCGCGCCGCCGCCGGTCAGCACGATGCCACGGTCGCTGATGTCGGCCGAAAGCTCGGGAGGTGTCCGCTCGAGCGCCACGCGGATCGCATTCATGATCGTCGATACACACTCGCTGAGAGCCTCACGGATTTCGCCGTCGTCGACCGTAATCGTCTTGGGCACGCCTTCGATCAGATTCCGGCCTTTGATCTCCATCGTCATCGGCTTATCGAGCTGGTGCGCGGAGCCGATCTCCATCTTGATCTGCTCGGCGGTGCGCTCCCCGATCAGCAAGTTATATTTCCGCTTCAGGTAGTTCATCACGGCTTCGTCCATCTGGTTGCCGGCCATCCGCACGGAACGCGAATAGACGATGCCGCTTAAAGAAATCACTGCGATATCTGTCGTGCCGCCACCGATGTCAACGACCATGTTGCCGCTGGGTTCGGTGATGGGCAGTCCGGCGCCGATGGCCGCCACCATGGCCTGCTCGACCAGATGGACCTCGCTCGCCTTGGCGCGATACGCCGAATCCATGACCGCGCGCTTTTCGACCTGCGTAATCTCCGACGGCACGCCAATCACGATGCGCGGGTGCACCAGCATCTTCCGGTTATGCGCCTTCTGAATGAAGTAGTTCAGCATCTTCTCGGTGACTTTGAAGTCGGCGATCACGCCATCTTTCATGGGCTTGATGGCGACGATGTTGCCCGGCGTGCGGCCCAGCATCTCTTTCGCCTCTTTGCCGACGGCTTCGACTTCGCCCGTGTTCTTGTTGATGGCGACGATGGAAGGCTCGTTCACCACGATCCCTTTGCCGCGCGCATATACGAGCGTGTTCGCGGTACCGAGATCGATGGCCAGGTCGCTGGAGAAAATGCTGAATAGCGACCGGAGGTTGTGATTGCGCGTCGAGCCTGAATGAAATCCGTTGTTTGACATGACGAAATTGTTCCCGCGTCTTTCTACGTGCTGCTCTGCCGGGACTCTCCCCGGGGAATTCCTCTTTAATTCTCTTGTCAGGGTGCTGGGTCTCTCTATTCTACGAGATGCCCGGCAACCTTGCTAACACCAGGTTTCAAAGTTTCAAGGTTTCAGGGTTCCACGGAACAACCCAAACCGCCTCACAAATGACGGGACAGCTTTGAAACCTTGCAACTCTGAAACTTTGAAACCTATTGAATGATGATCTTCTTCTGCTGCGTATTCACTCCACCCTGCGCCGTCTGCGCCGTCACCGTAATCACAGCCTCTCCGGTCGGCAGCGGCGGCGTGAAGTAATGGAACTGACCATCCGATGCAATCATCGGAACCTCACTGCCGTTCACCATGACCCGCGCCCCGGTCTGCGTCTTGCCCGTCACTTCGATCACGTGCCCGTGCTGAATAAATGGATCGAGATCCAGTTCGATGGCCTCCGTCTCCTTGCCCTTGGAAATGATGGTAAAGCGGTTCTTCTCGCTCTCCACCGATTCCTTCCCCGCTGTGTCGTACGACTGCACCATCCAGTAGTAGGCGCCTTCACCCAGGCTGGTGACGGTTACCGCCGCTGTATTAACCTTCTTGTCAACTAGTGTAGAAGAAAAATAAGGGTTGCGGGAGATGCGCAGGCGGTAACCAACTGCATTCGCCATCGGCGTCCAGGAAAATTCCACGTCCTTCGTCGCCTCGCCCGCGGAAAACAGCGGCGCCATATTCGCCGGCGCGATCGGTGTCGGGGGACCAATCTCCTTCGCCTTCTCCAGGTGCGACTGCTGCCCCTGGAAGGTCACCTTTTCCCAGTTGGCCAGTTTCACAGTTTCGCCGTTGCGGCTAACCTCGCCGGCGCCTTTTTTCATCAGGATTTCGTGCTGGTCGGCCTTGGGATCGTTATGCACCTGTGCCGCCGACTCCGGCGACAGCGAGGCCGTGGCACCCGCCACGATCACCTGCGATTTTGAACCCTGGCTGTAGGTCGCGGTCGAGAGGTCGACCGTTCCCGTGCTGACCGCCACGGCCACATTTGTCTGCTGTTGGTCGTTGGCCGAGTTCTCTTCGATCACGATCAGCGAATCCTGCTTCACGGTGTAACTGGTACCGTCGTTGAAGACCACCTTCGCCATGCCTTCCGAACCGGTTTGAACGACGTCGCCCTTTTCCAGCGGGATGCTGTAATCGCCCGGCACCCAACTGTTGCCGTTACTCTTCTTGACGCGCACCGTTCCGTCCAAAGCAGTGAAGTGTGCCTGCTGGGCGGTCGAGACTCCAGGCCCCGTTGCCGGAGCCATGCCCGCAACGTGGTCCAGCAACCTGCCGACTACGTTCCCCCCAGCCTTAACCGTGTTCTCGGTGAATTGCGGGAAGGTGAAACGCACGACAAAATAGAAGATGACCGCGCCCGCCATGATCAGCAGCGCGACACTGCGATAGGTGATGGTGGTCCACGCAACGTGGATCCCCGATTTGCGATTATCAGAAGGCACTTGGGATCGAAAACCCTCGCTAAACCT
This sequence comes from uncultured Acidobacteriaceae bacterium, assembly GCA_963709025.1. Taxonomy (GTDB): domain Bacteria; phylum Acidobacteriota; class Terriglobia; order Terriglobales; family Acidobacteriaceae; genus Sulfotelmatobacter. Next base: position 244,131 of record CAVPVE010000025.1, on the reverse strand, counting down.
TTGCAAATATGCGGTAAAGAAAAACGTTAGCACAAGCAAAACAGAGGAAAAAACAGGTAATCAATTTGGGACGTTACCGAAGTGCCAAATGCAGGAAAGGACTGACTGCGTACGACCATAGACACGAAAGTACACGCGGGCTCTGCCGGACTCCCGTGTGAGCTGCGCTCTCGATGAGCGTCGATTTCGAGGCGCGAGCCACGGGGCTATAATAAGCGTTCGTTCAAGGGCCAAAATTGCAGGAGTAACTGTCCCCAGCGCAGGCCCCTCCATCAGAATGAAGCTGTTGCACACATGAGTCAGCCGATTCCAGCCATTTCCGCCGATCCGGGCGCAGTCGTCACGAAGAACATGGTTGACCTCTCTGTGGTCTTGCCTTGCTTGAATGAGCGTGAAACGGTGGGCATTTGTGTCGCGAAAGCGATGGCCGCTCTGAAAGGCGCGGGGATTGCGGGCGAAGTGCTCGTCGCCGACAACGGATCAACTGACGGTTCCATCGAACTCGCCCAGTCCGCCGGGGCAAGAGTGGTGAATGTAACGCAACGCGGATACGGGAACGCTCTTCGTGGCGGAATCCATGCGGCCCGCGGCATTTACATTCTCATGGCAGACTCCGACGATAGCTACGATTTCGCGCACCTCCCTCGATTTGTCGAGCAACTGAGGAATGGTTCTGATCTTGTAATGGGCAACCGTTTCCTCGGAGGCATCCACAAAGGGGCGATGCCCGTCCTCCACCGTTACCTCGGTAACCCCGTGCTCACCGCCATCGGCCGGCTCTTTTTCCGTTCCCCCTCTCGCGATTTTCACTGCGGCATCCGCGCCTTCCGCAAAGACAGTTATGACCGCATGGACATTCGCTCCACTGGCATGGAATTCGCCAGCGAGATCGTGGTAAAAGCGAGCCTCCTGGGGATGCACGTCAGCGAAGTCGCTACCACTCTGTCGCCCGATGGACGCAGTCACCCGCCCCACCTCCGAACCTGGCATGATGGCTGGCGCCACCTGCGTTTTCTGCTGATGTACAGCCCCCGGTGGCTCTTTTTGTACCCTGGGATCGCCTCCATCCTGGTGGGCCTCGCCGCCTGTTTCTGGCTCTTGCCAGGTCCGCGTCGCGTGGGCGACGTGGTCTTCGACGTCCACACGCTCGCCTATGCTTTTGGTTCCATGCTCGTCGGATTCCAACTGCTGGCTTTTGCGGTGTTCACCAAGGTCTTCGCCATTACGGAAGGGCTGTTGCCCGAAGATCCCCGGCTCAATCGCATGTTCGCATACATCAAACTCGAAACCGGGTTGATTGTGGGAGGCTTTTTCGTACTCCTGGGAATCTCTGGATCCCTTTTCGCCCTCTCCACCTGGGCTCGTAGCAGCTTCGGCCCCATCACTTCGGAGAACATTCTTCGCGTGGTGCTGCTCTCCGTCTTTGCGCTGGTTCTCGGCCCGCAGATCATATTCAGCAGCTTCTTCCTAAGCATCCTGGGCCTGCGTCGCCGCTAACCATGCCTCCTGCCGAATTCGACTCCTTCGCGCAAAGTTATGAGCAAGATCTGGCGAAGTCCCTCGCCATCACCGGCGAGGGCAGGGACTTCTATGCTCAAAGGCGAATCGACTGGACGGCGCGATGCCTCGCCCGACTCAGCCATTCAGCGCAACGAGTTTTGGATTACGGCTGCGGCGACGGCGCCAACGTGCCCATGCTCGCGGCCCGATTCAATGCGGCCCAGGTACTTGGTGTGGATGTCTCGACTGAGTCCATCGCCGTAGCCCTCCAGTCTCATCAGCGCGCCGGACTTTCGTTCTTGTGCACTAGCGACTGGACTCCGGATGGCACCATGGACCTTGCTTTTACCAACGGAGTCTTCCATCACATCCCTCCCCAAGAGCGAACGGGATGTCTGGCAGCAGTTCGGCGCTCGTTGCGTCCCGGAGGATTGTTCGCTTTCTGGGAAAACAATCCCTGGAATCTCGGCACGGTCTACGTGATGTCGCAATGCGCGTTCGACGAGCACGCCGTTACGATCAGCCCTCGTGAAGCCCGGAGGATCCTGTCTCGGTCCGGTTTCAGCATTCTGCGAACCGATTCGCTCTTCTACTTTCCACACTCCTTGCGCTTCCTGCGCCCCGTCGAACGGTGGCTTCGCGGCCTGCCGCTTGGAGGCCAGTACCTCGTGCTCTGCGAGAAGCTCTCAGGATAGCCGCGCCCTTACTGTTGTTGCGCCCTTATCATCGCGGGATCCAAACGGTGACTGACCATCGCGCTGGCCTCGGCCTCCTCCAGCATTTGGTTGCGGTCCCATTCCGGCCGCAGAACCATTGCCTTAATGTGGAAGCGCGACTCCTTCGAAGCATCATCGATGCGAATCAGTATTTCGTTCTTCTGCATGCGGAAGCGCGTTACTTCTGCCAGAGGGACGAGTTGATCCGACGTTTTACCGCTGATTACATACACGACCCGATCCCCCACCAGCACATACTCCGGACACGTTGCTCCCGTGTCTACCTTGGCACCGGACATGACCGTTACGAATCCGTGCTGCGGCCCGACGCAATCTGTCATCCGCATGCGGACGATTGTGCCTTCTTCGTGGGAATGGCTTTGCGCTGCTAGGTAGCCCGGAAATGCGAGCACAAGAATGCAGATCAGCGTGCGTTTCATAGTCCCCCAATTATCGAGTTTGGTTTGGATAGTAATATCCGCTTCGGCTGCGGAACTGCAGGTTAAGGTTACGAGTCGGAAGAACGCGGACGGTATGGAACCCGGAAGCACGACTTGGCAGCCGGTATGTGACCAGATAGCTGGCTCGAAAGCCTTCTAGAATCTCATCCAACGTGCGCGCGGCCGCGTGGTGGGGCGGAAAGTAGCGTCCCCCGGTGGCGCTGGCAAGTTTGTAGAGCGCTACCGCGCCCTGCGACCATCCGGCTTTGTTCACGTCGATGCAGTCCAACTGCACCTCGTCGCGCAGCGAGGTATTGACGGCATCTCCCAAAGAGTTTCCGCTGAGGTTGTCTTCGCCGTCTGAAAGCACGATGAGAACCTTCTCCGCCCGGGCGTCACCGTGCTGCTCCAGATAGTCGGCCGCATACACGATCGTGTCGAACAACGGAGTCTGCCCACCCGCGCGCGCCGGGAAGCGCTCGATTGCATGCGACGTGCGGCAGTCTCCGCCGCAGAGCAGCATGGGATGCGATCCTTCAAAAGAGAAGATCGAGAGATTTTCTTCCGGCACTCCCGCAGTCTGCGAGACCAGTTCGAGAATATCCGCCATCTCCTGGCGGAATCGCGGGCTCACCGATTCGCTGGCATCGACCAGAATCGCGATCTGCAGCTTCGTCCAGTCCGTACGGGTAAAGCTTTGAAAATTGCGGACGATAACATCCTTGTCAACCACTGCAAAGTCGCTGGGTTGCAATGTGGCTACGCCATGATTGTGCTGGTCCATGGCAGAGAAGTTCAGACGCACCTCCGTGGTGCCCGTGCGATAGGTGAATTCGGCTGGATCTCCGGCCACGCCCATCGAGAATCCACTGCAAAACAGCACGCCTGCCAGCAGCGGCCAGCGGCGGCGACAAGATACAAATATGGCCATACCGACTACATCGGCCTTTAGTAGGAAACTTGAGGACGCTCCCCATTACGCTAGTCATTCCGTGCGCGCGGCTGCGCTTGACACGATCCAAAAACTCCTCCCCACCTGCGCGACATTCCTGAGATTCCGCAAATGTTAGTGATCCCACCGCTCGCATCCCGGCACTGACTCGATCCTGCCGGATACACCCTATGCGGCAAATCACTCGCTCGTGTGAGCCGCAGCACTGTGTTAAAACGCATGCTGCCGCTACTATAGCGACGTCTTCCCCTGGTGCTCGGAAACTGACGTTTCGCTCCTTCCCCTTTCCGAGAGTGAGGCTTTATGCATAGCCTCGGGATCCTGTCCTTTCGCTGGTTCTGTTCGGAGGGGCGTTCCCCCTCTTCCGTGAGGCAAGTCCTGCCCCGTTCCCGACGCGATCCCATCGTTCAATTGCCACCGCCCTGATCTCGGCCGGATGGCGCGTTTGCGTCTTCTGGCTTCAGGCAACTTCTATCTTCAGGAGGCGGCTTTATGACACGGCGCTCGTTTCTCACCGTCGTAACCCTGCTGGCATCGATCCCGAGCTTCGCAGGTGGCACTCCAAAATCCCGTCCCGAACAGACAATTGACCGCATCATCGCCAACGAGCGAGCACTGAGCACCACCATGCGGATCTACAGCCCCATGGTGGAAACCTATCTCCAGCGGATGCAGCCTGACTACACCATGGGATTCTTACCCGCCGAAGACCATTACTTCCTCGGGCGCGTGCAGTTTCAGCAGGCAAAAGAAGAGTTCTATCTCGATAAGCGCCTGGTCGAGCGCATGGCAGGCTCGTTCTCGAAGCTCTATTCCCTCAGTCCCGTGGGCTTCTCCGCCATGATCTTTGTCGATCGCACCGGCTTCGACCGCAAGAATTACGAACTGCACTATTTGCGCAGCGAGTTCCTGGGCGAGATACGCTGCCTGCTCTTCGAAGTGAATCCCCGCAAAGATCGCAATGTGCCCCGCTTCAAGGGCGCCATCTGGGCGGAGGACGGAGGCTATAACATCGTCCGTTTCAACGGCAGCTATGGGACCTTTCACATCGATAGCTGGCGCATGAACCTGCGCGAAGGCGTCTGGCTTCCCGCCGTGGTGTACTCGGAAGAATTCGATTCGAACAAGCCGCAGACGCAGGGTCCACGCCTCAAGGCGCAGACGCGCATCTGGGGCTACAACCTTGGGGTGCACCGGGAATCGGAGTTTGCGGAGATCGTGGTCGATCCCGCGGTCGCCAAAGATTCCTCCGAGAGTCCCGACCAGAGCCCGCTCGACATTCAGCGATCCTGGCAGCGACGCGCCGAAGACAACGTCATTATCAAACTCGAAGAACTCGGCCTGGTTGTGCCCGAGGGCGAAGTCGACAAGGTGCTGCAAACCGTCATCACGAATCTGGAAGTCACCAACAAGATCGTCCTCGACCCCGAGGTCCGCTGCCGGATTATTCCCACTACGCCGATCGAAGTCGCCACCATCGGCCACACGATCCTGGTCAGCCGCGGATTGCTCGACGCTCTGCCCAATGAGGCCGCGCTCGCTGTGATTCTGTCTCATGCTCTGGCGCATGCCGCGCTCGGCCACGACCTCGACAGCAGCTTCGCCTTTAACGATCGCATGGTTGTTCCCAGCTTGCAGCAATTGCCGCTCTTTGACTTCAAGCACACCCCCGAGCAGGAACGCGAGGCCGAAGCGCTCGCCTTGAAATTCCTGGCCAACTCGCCCTACAAAGACAACCTCGCCGAAGCCGGACTGTTCCTCAAAGCACTCGCCAAATATGAGCGGAAGGTTCCCAACCTGACCAAAGCAACCTTGGGCGAGAGTCTGGTCGCTGACGGCCGTGTAACGTTCATGAGTCCAATCGCTGATGCGGCGCCCGCGCTCGAACTCGACAATCCCGAGCAAATCGTAGCCTTGCCGCTCGGCAGTCGCGTGAAGCTCGACCCCTGGGCCGGACAGTTGAAGTTCGTGAAGGCTCGCCCGCCTCGCATCTACTCAGCGAAAGACAAGCTGGCACTGGAGGTCACACCTTTTTCGCCCTACCTAGTTCGTCTGAAACCTGCGGCGATCAGTGAAACCGCTCAGGATTCCCTGCAGGACCGTTGATGGAGGACTTATGAGTGTCTCCGCGCGGTTCATGTTTCGAGCGCTGGCATTTCTGGCGAGCGCATGCGTGTGCTATGCGGGCTCGCACCCGGTGCGAGTCGATCAGAACTCAAACTGCCTGGAGTGCCACGCCGACCACGCCACGGGCGATCACGTCCATCCCGCCGTCACTCTGGGATGTACGTCTTGCCACAGCATCGACAACCGGGACGACGCCACCTATGTCGTGCTCAAACCGGCGAAGGGCGTCGCATGCTTTGAATGTCATAACCAGGCGTCGTTCCTGTACCCGCATCTCCCGTATGCATCCGGGATGTGCGTGCGCTGCCACAATCCGCACCAATCGGCAAATCCTCGCCTGCTGCGGGCGAAAGTGAATGAGCTTTGCCTGAGTTGTCACCTGCGCACGAAAGGGAGCGCGCCCTCACGCTACATGCCAACGATCGAACTCACTGCCAACAACAGCATGGGGCACCCTTACCTGCGGCATCCCGTAAGCGGCAGCCACGACGCGCTCAACGGAGGCGAGATGTCGTGCATGAGCTGCCACCGCGCGCACGGCGGCACGCAGCCGCACCTACTGAAAGCGGCGGCTGAAATTCCGGAGGATGCCCTGAACCACGACACCGAGACGAAGGATATGTGCCACAAATGCCATCTGCTGATGTGGGGACTGGACGATTCATCGTCCGGAAAAAAGAAGAAGAAGACGAGAGAGAAAGAAGGCGCTAGTCCGCCGCCTCGCACCGTTCCCTACTGACGGTCATAATGATTGGAGCTGCCGGTGCAGGCGATTGGTGTTTTTTCACCTTCTTCGGATGCGGCGATTGAGGGAATTGTGCGGTGTACGTCGTCAGCAAGTCGGGCGAAGACAGAACCAAGTATCCGGTCAGCCCGAGGAAGTCCCACGGCGACGCGGATTCCATGGTCTCAATCAGCGAGTCGTCGTCGTGAAGTCGCACTTGATCGATTAAGAATTGTTTGTTCGCCGCCAAGCGGGCGTCGATATTGGAGACACTCAGTACCGGATACTCAGCTTGCCAGGAAGTGCTCGCACAGAAGAATTCCCGCTCCTCATCTGGAACAGATGTTCTTCGAGCCTCAACCTCGGATACTTGTTCGATGACGAACAAATGGCAACAGCCAAAGTGGCCGAAGCCACCAGCTACCGTGCGCCCAGGTCTCATCTTGCCAGCGAAGAATCTGCCTGTATAGGTGACAATGACATCGTAGTAAGCGCACTCGCGGTGAGAGTGGCATTTCTCGCCGTCTGACCTGCGGACCCGGCGAGCGCGAGCCCTCCTGCCAAACTCGTCAAATTGTGCATCCTTAAGAACCGGCGAAGTGAGCGACAAGATGTGTTTCGCCTCTGGCTTGGAAACGAGCAAGGGGTCGCCTCCATAAGTCCACGCAATGCGAGTATGAAAAAGGGCCAGAGCACAGATATCGTCATTTACGTTGAAGCCTTCAAACTCGAATTCCAGTCGTCCCCGAAAACGGAGCATTAGGCCGTCAAATGCGCTTGGGTCATTTAAAACCTGGCACACGTCCACTTCACAAATGGAATCCTTATCCGGCTTCTGGCTCACGGCGAAGCGAGGGGCAACCAATAGAAGAAGCGATAGACCGCAGCGGAGCACACTTTTGCGCACGATGGCCTTTGTAACCACGGTATCTATGTGATGCTGACTTCGGTGTACGTGCCATACACCTGCCGCAAAGCTTCGCAGATTTCACCGACGGTGGCGTAGGCGCGGACGGCATCCACAATGTACGGCATGGTATTAGCGGGTGAGACGTTGCCGTTCGTTCCCGCGTTCGGCTCTTGCGCGGCGGCCTTCTTCAGCGCATCCAGCGCCCGCTGCACCGCCTCATTCGAGCGCCGCGCGCGCAGAGTCTTCAGCTTCGCCGATTGCTGGCGGGCTACGCTCTCGTCGATGTAGAGAATGTGCGGCGACTCCTCTTCGATGACGAACTCGTTGGCGCCCACGATCACCTTCTCGCGGGCTTCGACCGCACGCTGGTATTGGTACGAGGCCTCGGCAATCTCCTTCTGCGGATAGCCCCGCTCAATCGCCTTCACCATCCCGCCCATCGCATCCATCTTGCCGAAGTAATCAAACGCGCCCTTTTCCATTTGCAGCGTCAGGTTCTCCAGGAAATACGATCCGCCCAACGGATCGACCGTCTGTGCGACTCCTGACTCGTACGCAATAATCTGCTGCGTGCGTAGCGCGATGCGCGCCGCCTCTTCCGTGGGAAGCGCCAGCGCCTCGTCGTAAGAATCGGTGTGCAGGGACTGCGTTCCGCCCAGTACAGCCGCGAGCGCCTGCACGGCCACGCGAGCGATGTTGTTCATGGGCTGCTGCGCGGGTAAAGATACGCCCGCAGTCTGAGTATGAAAGCGCATCAGCCAGGTGCGCTGGTTCTTCGCGCCGAAACGGTCTTTCATCACGCGATACCAGATCTTGCGCGCCGCCCGATACTTGGCAATCTCTTCAAAAAAGTCGTTATGCGCGTTAAAGAAAAAACTGAGCCGCGGACCGAACTCGTCCACATCGAGCCCGCGCCGCCGCGCCCACTCGACATACTCGACACCGTCATACAGCGTGAATGCCAGCTCCTGCAATGCGGTCGAACCGGCTTCGCGAATGTGATATCCGCTGATCGAAATCGTATTGAAGCGCGGCGTGAACTTCGAGCCGAACTCAAAGGTATCGATCACCAGCCGCATCGATGGCGCGGGCGGATAAATGTATTCCTTCTGCGCGATGTATTCCTTCAGAATGTCGTTCTGAATCGTGCCCGAAATCTTCTTCCAGTCCGCGCCCTGCTTCTCCGCGACCACCAGATACATGGCCCACAGCACCGATGCAGGTGAATTGATGGTCATCGATACAGTGGTCTTCTCCAGATCGATGCCGCCGAAAAGAATTTCCATGTCCTCGAGCGAATCGATGGCCACGCCGCACTTGCCGACTTCGCCCTCGCTCGCTGGATGGTCTGAGTCGTAGCCCATCAGCGTGGGCAGATCGAAGGCCACCGAAAGCCCGCTGCCGCCATGCTCGAGCAGATACTTGTAGCGCTGGTTAGTTTCCTCAGGCGAAGCGAAGCCCGAAAATTGCCGCATGGTGAAAAGCTTGCCGCGATATCCCGTGGCGTGTATGCCACGCGTGTAGGGCGCCTGGCCGGGGTAGCCGAGATACCGATCTTCGTTCCAGTCCTGCGGGAGATCGGCCTGAGTATAAAGTCGGCGAATCGGCACGCCGGAAATTGTGGTGAAGCGCGCGTGCCCATGCTCGTCGAGATTGGCGCCGGTGGGCGCGCCGATCGGCCGCTCTGGAGACTTCTCGAGAGTAGGCGCCAGCGTGTTCTCAGCCCATGTCTTCTCCGCCTCGTTCGGATGGCGATCCTCAAACACATCCGCAATCGGACTCTCGGCAACTTGCGGCTTCAACGGCTTCTTTTCCATAGTCGGTTGTGGGCGAACCCCAGTGTTCTGTCTCGATGATAGGCAAGCGAGCGCCGAGGAGCAAGGCAGGAACCGCCGATACAAACGACCGGTCGGTCAGGAGTCGTGAAGACTTCCTTCGTGGTGGTTACTGCTTCGTGCGCGACAGTTCCCAAGCCTTGGCGTATTTCCACGAGACATAGACGGCGTGGTAGAGGTGCAGCAACAGGCCTTCCCGGCCGTCGAGGAATCCGAGGCGGAAGAAATAGTTGTAGATGAAAGTCGCAAGCGGACGCAGCACGATGTTGATCACGCTGAACCGGACCTTGCCGTTGCCCTTGGCCACCTCCATCTCCGCGCCCAGCGAGGAGTAGCGGTTCATGTGCTCGATGTAATCGGAGAGCGTGGGGTAGGAGTGGTGGAGGATCTCGATGGGATCGCCCATTTCGTAGAACAATGACGGGCGATACTCCACGCCCTGGCTTAACCGTAGATCTTCGTGCACCAGACGTTCTTCGAAGCGTGCGCTACCTCGCCGAACCAAGCGCAGTTTCGGATCCGGATAAAAGCCGCCATGCCCGATGCGGCGCCCCATGAAGCAATTGCGGCGCGAGAAGGTCATTCCGCCTTGGAAATCCGAGAACTCTTGTTCGTGCTTTCCGAAGAGGGCGAGCAAAATGAATTCGCGCATTCCTGGACCGACTTCCTCATCAGCGTCCAGACTCAGGATCCAATCGCCAGTGGCCTTGTCGATGGCCGAGTTCTTCTGCGCGGCGAAGCCTTTCCATTCTTCCACGAACACTTTCGCGCCGAACGACTTCGCGATCTCAACGGTGCGGTCGGTTGAGCCCGAGTCGACAATGATGATCTCTCCCTTACCGTCGGCAACCAACGGCTGCACGCTGGCGAGCGTGCGGGCGATGTTGGCCTCTTCGTTAAACGTGATGATGACGACGGAAAGATTCATAGGTGCAAAGCGTTCGAAGATTCGAAATTGTCTCACACGCGCTGAATGCTGAAATAAAAAGTCAGAATGCAGAAGTACAAGCTCGCCCAGCTCAACTTCTGAAATTGTTACTTCTGCATTTTGACCTCTGACTTCTGACTTCCGGATCGCGCCTCGAATAGCAGGAACACGATCAGGATGATCAACTCTGGTTCGATGGGATGCCGGTAGCGGGCGTGCGGGAACACGAAGTAATAGACAGTCGGGTAAGTCAGCACCAATCCCGCGAAGAGCCATGCTCCGGGCCGCTTCTGGCGAATTGCGCGTCCGAGTCCCCAAAGAGCCAGCACTGACGTAGCCAGAAACGCCGAGGTGCGGAAGTCCACCGGCGCCAGACTGCTGGTCGCTCTCGGCACGCCATTCCAGTAGTAGAAGAAGCGCTTCAAACTGATGACCGCGAAGCGGCCCGGATGGGCATGGACCCAGTCGAATGCCATGCGCTTGCACGACTCCGCATACGCCACTTCACCCATGCTCTGAAACTTCTCGAACTCCAGTCGGTTGAGATTTGGTTGCAGGTAGGCCATCAGCATGCCATCGGCGTAGGGGCCGTTGCCCAGACGGAACTGCAATCCGAAATCATCGCGGAGAAACACGAAGCGGCCAAACACTTCGTAGTTCCGCACGACCCAGGGAGTCAGCACCAGAAAGAACACGACGGACGAAACCACGACGCCGTTGAGAGAAGATAGGCCGCGCTTGTACCTCTGCCGCCAGATCCAAAGACCGCAGAAGGGCAGGAAAGCCAGCATCGTGGGATTCGCCAGCGCCCCAACACCGTACAGCGCGCCGAACAGCGCCCAGCCGCGCCAGCCCGGCCACTCCTGCAACTCCAATGCAAGCAGGAACAGACAAGCCAGGACGAGCGGGGTAAACGTTGTGTCCCAGATCCAATGAACCGACCAGTACCAGATGTACGGACACAGCGCCCACGATCCTGCCGACCAAACTGCGATGCGTTCGCCGAAGGTTCTGTGTGCGATCCAGAAGATGGGGATACAGGTTAGGGTTGTGAACAGGCTGTTGATACTGAGCAAGACCCACGCGGACGCGTGCGTGTAGACGCCGAAAATCTTGAAGACACCGGCCATCAAATAGGGATAGAGTGGCGGCTCCCATGCGGTTGGGCCAGTGTCGCCGCCATACGGACTGCTGAAGCCGTGGCCTTGAGCGATCGAGTGGGCGACGCGGCCCATCTCCCAGCCAAATTCGAAGTTGTCATCGCGAGGACGCGTTCGGTATTGATGGAAGGCTCCGATCGTCGCCACCTGAAGCGCGAACGACAGAGGCAACAGCCAGAGAAAAAACCTGGGGAGTGCAGGCCGGGACGGTCTCGCCATCGGGCGTAGTGTATCAGGCTGGACTCGAGTTCGCCGCCAGACAGCAGGTCCCTCGACTGCGCTCGGGATGACAGTGTGTCGAGTAAACAGACTGCGGAGCGCAAATACGCCGATATGTTCCTGCAGGAACATTTGTCTTACATAGCTGTATGTACAATCGGCGTAAGCCTATTGTTTGCAATGCGCCTAAAACCCATGCGAGGCGCGAAACTACGCTACATTTGCCCTCCGGATGGTGCAGGTGCGGCAGTCGTTGGGGCTGGAGCCGCAGGGGCAGCATCCTGCCGTGGGGCAACATAGGGGACGTTGGGCAAGTGCGTGACCTGGCCGCGGCTGGCGTCGCTGACATCGATTCCGGCGTGATCGAGCAGCAATCCGGTGGCGCGATCGAGTTCGATGCGCGACTTCTCATAGGCGGCCTTGGCGGAAACCAGATTCGACTCGCCGGTGGTCAACGTGGCAGCATCCTGCAGGATCGCCGTCTGTGTAGTGAGTCCCACTTTTAGTTTCTGCTGATCGGCATCGAGTGTCTGGCGCGCCAGATCGACCGCGGACTGCGCGGCCTGCACCGCGACCCGATTTTGCTTCACATCGAATTGGGCGTTGCGCACTTCGATGCGAATCTGATTTTCGAGCTGGTGCAATCGGACCTGAGCCTGGCGATATTCGAGTTGCGCGCGCACTTCGTTGGCCTGGGCTTCGCGGTTGCGCAGCGGAATCGTGAGCGAGAGTCCAATGCCCTTATCAGGAGCGGTGCCGTTGACCAGTTGGCTCAGCGTGCTGGGATAGCTGACCGAGTTGGTGTTTTTAAACGGCGGCGGAACTGTGGTGTAACACGTGCCGAGGGCGCCGCCGGTGCATGCGGGAATCGCCAAGTCTCCTCCAACTCCAGATCCGCCATAGTAAGCGTAGGCATCGAGCGTCGGGAGCAAAGCATTGCGGACTGCCTTGTTGCTGAGGTCGCGGGAGTTGAGGTCAATTCGCGACTCAGCCAATTCGGCGCGATGCTGAAGCGCGTCGTTGATCAGATCCTGAATGGGGACAGGCGGCTCCTGATCGGGAATCTGCATGGCTGAGGTGGGAACGACCTCAGCTTCCGCGAGCACGGGATCGTCGATGCTGCGGCTGAGAGCGTTCTTCAGGAGCAATTCCTGCAATTGCAGGTTGTTCTGCGCGACGATGAGATTCTGCTGATTGGTGGCGACGATGCTCTGCGAACTTACGACTTGAATGGGAGGTGCCGTCCCGACCTGAGCCTGGCGTTTGGAATCTTCCAGAGCCTTTTGGGCGTAAGTGAGGGATTCCTCTTGCACGCGAACGTTTTCGTAAGCAAAGACCAGATCCCAGTACATATTCTCGATCTGGTCGACGGTGGTGAGAACCTGCAGCCGGAAGGCAACGTCGGAAATTTCCCGGTTATTCTTGGCGATGCGGATGAATCGGGTATTGGGAAGCGAACCGAAACCCTGTAGCAGGTTTTGCGTCACGCGGAACTGAAAATTCGAACCCAGCGAAGGGCTCAAGAGACTGGTTGGATTGTTGGTGGTGAGGTGACTATTGTTGAAGCCCGCGGTAAGAGCGGTGCCCCACGCGAATCCCTGAGTGTAGGCGAAGTTGGCCGTGTAAGTGTTCTGCGCCAGGATGGGGACGGGGCTGAGCGCACTGGTGGATTCGGTGTTGTTCTTGTCGAGTTGCAGGGTGCCCGTCAGAGCAGGATCGAATGAGGTGATGTTGGATCCGATGCCGAGAGTCGAGCCAACAAGGCCGTTGGTGCCGGTACCGGCGCCGCCAGCGGCGACCGTGGTGCCGCCCGTGCCGGAACCCACCGTGCCGCCGAGACCACCGACACCACCTCCGGGGGTGTTTTGGACGACTCCGGTATTGATGCCGAGAATGTTGGCGCCGGATTTGGCGCGAAGCAGGTCAGCTGCAGCGATGTTCAGGTTATAGCGGGCGATATCGATGTCGAGATTATTCTCGAGTGCGAGGGCGATCGCGTCATCGATAGAGAGATAGATCTTGCCATCGCGCATCAGCGCATCGACGCGTGGCGAGTTGCTCAGGTTCGGCTGCGCCAGTTCCTGCGCCATGTACGGCTGCAGCAAGTGAGGGAAGGCCGACCGTGGAACCGAATAGTCCCTCAGATGAACGGCCTGCGGTTGTGCCGGCTGCGGCGCCGCGGGTGGCGCCGACTGCGCGGGCGAGGTTACTTGTGCCCAAAGGGCGAGCGGAACCGAGGCAGAAATGATGGCGGCCAGGCACAGCAGCAGCCACCGGGCGATAGAAGTAGAAATCAAACGCGGTAAACGCATGAGTGTTCTCCTTGCATAAAAGCGGGCGCGCATTCTCGTGCACGCGGAATTCAGATAATGCCAATGTTGGATGCAAGACACAAAAATATGTCACTTCATCTTAGCGGGAGAAGTTTCGCGAAAAGGGCGAGGGATTGTAAAAATTGTGAGGGAGAATGAAAATGGCGCCGCTCCCTGGTAAGGACAGCGGCGCCACAAGCGTTCTGTAGTAACTATTGTTGCGGTGTCTGAGGCGGTGTCTGAGGCGCTGCCTGAGCCGGTTGCGTGATCGATTCCAGGTTCTTGCGCGGCGCAACGTAAGGAGCGTTGGGCATCTTCGTGACCTGGCCGCGAGCGGCGTCATCGATGCTGATGCCGTTGTGATCGAGCGTAGTGCCGACCGCGCGATCCAGTTCGACCCGCGACTTTTCGTAAGCGGCCATCGCCGACAACAGAACGGACTCGGCCGTGGCCAGAGCGCTTCTGGTCTGCAGAACAGCAGTGGTGGTGGAAGTGCCGAACTGATATTTCTTTTGCTCGGCATCCAGGGACTGCTTTGCGTAGTCGACTGCGGCCTGCGCCGAAGCCAGACTGGCGCGATTCTGTTCCACGCCAAATTGAGCGTTGCGGACTTCGATGCTGACCCGGTTTTCGGTTTGCTGCAGGGCCATCTGGTTCTGACGGTATTCCAGTTCCGAACGGATCTGCACAGCCTGGGCAGCACGATTGCGCAGCGGAATATTAAGTTGCAGGCCTACGCCTTTGTCGGGCGAGGTTGAATTGATGAGTTGGTTCAGAGTGCCCCCATAGCCCACGGAGGGAGCGATCGGGATTTGTCCGGGCCCGCTGCCTGCGCAACCAAAAGCCTGGTCTTCAACCGGAAGATTCGCGCATTCGTTAGCGGGGTTCTGCACGCCGCCCAACCCAGCTCCCCCGTAGTAGGCGAACAGGTCGAGTGTGGGCTTGAGTGCGCTCCGCACTGCCTTATTGCTCATTTCCTGGCTGTTCAATTGAATGCGGTTCTCCACGAGTTCGGCACGATGGCGAAGAGCATTGTTGACCAACTCCTCGGTCGGTTGAACCGGCTCGTCTTGAGGGACTTCCATGGTAGAGGTCGGGATTACTTCTGCACTGGCGAGGACCGGGTCATGCAGCGTCCGGCTGAGAGCGTTCTTCATGAGCAACTGCTGCAACTGAAGATTGGTTTTGGCAACCGTCAATGCCTGTTGGTCTGCGGCCACGGTGCTCAGAGCGCGTACAGACTCGATCGGCGCGAGACTTCCGATCTCGACTTGTTTCTTGGTGTCGGAAAGCGTCTTCTCCGAAAAGGCTAGCGATTCCTGCTTCACGCGCTGGTTCTCGTAGGCGTAGACCAGGTCCCAATACATATTTTCGATCTGATCGACGGTGGTGATGATCTGCAAGCGGAACGCAACGTCGGAAAGCTCACGATTGTTCTTGGCAATGCGAATGAAACGAGTATTCGCCGCGAAGCCAAAGCCCTGCAGAAGATGTTGGGTAAACGTTGCCTTGAACCCGGAAATCAACTGCGGGCTCAGGGATTGGAAGAAGCTGTTGGTTGTGCCGCGGGAATTGGTGAAGGACACGTTCAGATTCGTGCCCCAGGTAAATTCCTGCTGGTAGGCGAAGTTGACCGTTCCGGTATTTTGCGCCAGGGTTCCCGGCAAGGGTACGCCCTGGAAGGGGTTGGTGGCCTGCTGCTTGAAGTGATCTTCCTGCAGTGTTCCAGTGAGGATGGGATCAAAGCTGTTGATCTGTGGTCCCATGCCCAGCGTTGACCCGGTCAAACCAGCCGCGCCAGCACCGGCGCCGGCCGCGCCGAGCGTGGTCCCTCCGCTGCCGGAACCGACCTGGGCTCCGACTCCACCCACGCCGCCTCCGGGAGTGTTCTGCACGACGCCGAGCGGCACGCCAAGGATGGCAGCGCCAGCGTTCGCTCGCAGCACGTCGGTGTCAGCGATATTCAGGTTATAGCGCGCGATGGCGATGTCGAGATTGTTTTCGAGCGCCAGCGCGACGGCATCATTCAGCGACAAGTAGAGCTTGCCTTCGTGCATGAGCTGATCGATGCGTGCGGTGTTGGCGAGATTCGGGGGAGCCAACGTCCGAGCCTTGTAAGGCGCGATCGGATTCGGAAAGTGCGATGCCGGCTTGCCGTAATTCAAGGCCGGCACCGCGCCCGCTTCGGGAGTGTTCTGCGGCGTGGGCGCAGCGGGGACATCCTGGCCCCAACCCACGAGCGTCAAGGTTGCGAAAAGGCTGGCAACGGCAGCGAGCCGGACGGTCGACATCAAACGTGGGAATGGCATCTACTCATCTCCGTTCGTTCACACTACATTCAATTAAGAACCAATCGAATTAAGACCTTGTTGCGAATACACTTGGGTTGCCCGAGACAACTCGACCCAAAAATAACGTCCTACTCAGGCATTGGTACGCAAAGGACCGGCGGAAGGTTCCGGAAAGCTGGGACAAAAATGACCTTCCTTGCGGCTGCGCTGTTGTCGTTCCTGGTTTCCTGCGCTCTGTATTGCTTGGGACGTAGTGGCAGAGAGGTCTCGATGATCAAAGACCGGAGGTCCGCGGAAACCAAACAGTATAGCTGACTGGAACGCGACTTGCCTCCCACCACCATGCTCCTGGAACTGATAAATTGCTGACAAAGCCAGAAATCGATTGGATGATGGTGCGGCGGCGCGGGACTCGAAAGATCGCAGCATGCGCAATCTCAAAGTAACGGTCTCCTATGACGGGGCGGAATTTTCCGGCTGGCAAGCGCAGCCCGACGCAGCGACCGTGCAGGGCACACTGGCCTCAGCCATTGGACGCATTACCGGGGAAAAGGTATTGCCGCAAGGCTCGGGCCGCACCGACGCGGGAGTGCACGCGCTGGCGCAGGTGATGACATTTGTCACGGAGTCTTCCGTACCCACGGGAAATTTTCTCAAGGCTCTGAACGATATTTTGCCGGCGGCGGTGCGCGTGTTGGACGTGGAGGAGGCACCCGCGGAATTTCACGCGCGGCATTCGGCGAAGGCCAAGACCTATCGCTATCGCATTTTTCGGAAGTCCATCTGTCCGCCATTTCTGGCGCGCTACGTGTGGCACTTTCCCTACCGACTGGCGGAAGAGGAGATGGGAAGGGCGGCTGCGCTCGTTGTCGGGGAGCACGATTTCACCTCGTTCGCGGCGGTCGATCCGGAGCGGGGACGGGCGGGCCTGCGGCCCGCGACCGGGTCAGAGACCCGGTCCCACACAAGCAATTCCGAGGCCGGCTTTGCTGGTATGTCGAATGTGCGGAAGATATTCTCATCGACGTGGGAGCGGGCGGGGGATGAATTGGTCTATACGGTTCGTGGCTCAGGATTTCTGCACCACATGGTGAGGAACCTGGTAGGCACGTTCATTTTGGTAGGCAAAAGAACTTTGCGGGTTGAGGATGTGACACGGATCCTGGCGGAGCGGAACCGCTCGGCCGCCGGCGCGACGGCGCCCGCGAACGGGTTATATCTTGTGAACGTCGAGTACTAGGGGGTTGGGTGGATCTGCCTTCTCTGCAGCAGCGTTTGCGTAGCAGTATGTGGCTCGCCCTGGTGGAGTTCGCCATTGTGGCGGGGCTTTTCTATGCCGATATTCACCATCACATTTACGTCAGCAAGACTCCATACATTTTTCTGCTGGGTTGGGCATCATTGCGGCTGCGCAGGCTGCGATGGAAAGACGTTGGTTTCGCGCGTCCGCGGAGTTGGAGGAAGGCGCTTCTGGTCGGCGTTGCAGTGGGATTCTGCACGGAGGCGCTGGAGCTATTTGTGACGCAACCTCTCATGGTTCGCTGGGTGGGGAAAATGCCGGACCTCTCAGATTTCTCGGACATGGTGGGGAATCTCAAGATGTTCTTGTTCTACGTAGTCTTGGTCTGGGTGCTAGGAGCGCTCGGCGAGGAGATCGATTATCGCGGCTATCTGATGAATCGAGTCGCGGGAGTGTTTCGGGGCACGAAGGCGGCGTGGGTAGTGAGCTTGATCGTCGTGAGTATCGTTTTCGGATGTGGGCATCTTGACCAGGGCGCAACCGGCATGATCGAAAATGTGTGGAACGGTCTGCTGCTGGGGGTGCTGTATCTGGCGTGCGGAAGGAATCTTGCCATTCCGGTGATTGCGCATGCGGTCGGGGACACGCTGGACTTTGTGCTGATCTATTTGGGGAAGTATCCCGGGATGCATTGAGTTTGGGCAGCAGTTAGTTGGCAGGAGAAACGTAGCAACGCGCGCTGGCAGGGACTAAGATTTCGTTATGGCCACTGATCTACAAATCGCGGCGCGGAAGATTGTGTCGGTGAACCCGGCAACGGGCGAAGTTCTGCGGGAACTGGAGTGTGCGGGCGAAGGGGCGGTTGAGTCTGCGGTTGCGCGGGCGAAGTCGGCGCAGTCGGCGTGGGCGGAACTGGGTTTGCGGCGGCGGATTGAAGTGCTGCGCGATTTTCAGGGGAAGCTCTACGCGAAGAAGTCTGAGATTGCGGCGGCCATTACGCGCGAAGTGGGCAAGCCGCTGGTGGAAGCGCTGGTCACCGAAGTGTTGGTCGTGCTCGATGCGGCGCGATTTTTGATCGACAACGCGTGGGGATTGCTACGCGACGAGCCGGTGCCGCACGGAAATCTTGTCACAAAATTGAAGAGTGGATGGCTGGTGCGCGAACCGCATGGCGTGATCGGGATTATTTCGCCGTGGAATTATCCGTTCTCGATTCCGGCGACGGAGACCCTGGCGGCGCTGGTGGCGGGCAATGCCGTGGTGCTGAAGCCGTCGGAGTTGACTCCGCTGGTGGCGCTCGAACTGGCGTCGTTGTTGCACGCGGCGGGCGTGCCCGAGGATGTGTTTCAGGTGACGGTGGGCGAAGGTCCGGCTGGAGCGGCGCTGCTGCGTTCTCCGATCGACAAGCTGGTTTTCACCGGCAGCGTGGCGACGGGCAAGCGAATTGCGGCGGCGGCGGCCGAGCGGTTGCTCCCCGTCGTGCTTGAGTTGGGCGGGAAAGATCCCATGCTCGTGCTCGCCGATGCAGACCTCGATGTGGCATCAAGTGCGGCGGTGTGGGGGGCGTTCGTCAACGCGGGGCAGGCCTGCTTGTCGGTCGAGCGCTGCTATGTACACCACAGTTTGTACGAATCGTTTGCCAAGGCGTGCGCGGAGAAGACGAAGCAATTGCGTGTGGGCAATGGGATGGATTCGCACACCGACGTTGGCCCGATGATTCAAGAGCGACAGGTGAGCATCGTGGAATCGCACGTGGAAGATGCGAAGGCTCGCGGAGCGAGGGTTCTGGCGGGCGGGACGCGCATGCCGGAGCTAGGCGTGAACTTTTATGCTCCTACTGTGCTCGCCGGAATAACGCAACACATGCGCATCATGCGGGAGGAAACATTCGGTCCGGTGCTGCCGGTAATGGCGTGCGCGGACGATGACGAGGCCGTCCGTTTAGCCAACGATTCTGAATACGGGTTGGCGGCCAGCGTGTGGACGCGCGACCGGAAGCGCGGGGAGCGACTGGCGCGGCGCATTCATGCCGGCACCGTCATGGTGAATGATGTGATCTCGTGCTTCGGCATCAGCGAGGCTCCACATGGCGGCGTGAAGGCGAGCGGCGTGGGGCGCACCCACGGGCGCTTTGGGTTGGATGAAATGGTGCGAGTGAAATATCTCGATATGGATCGCGTGCCGGGGATGAAAAAAGTTTGGTGGCACGGGTACGGAGAGAGCTTTCGGCGGCAGATGGAAGGATTTCTGGACATGCAGTTCGCGCGGGGGATGGGAATGCGGGTGCGCGGGGCGATGCGCGCGGCTGGAGTGTTAAGTCGCAAGCAGTTGTGATGGTTCGCCGGGCTTTGCCCCGTCGACTTTACTCAGGGCAGGCTTGAACCAGACGGCCGAGGCGGCCATCTCCACATAAGTCATGGCCGTTCCCACATGATCTTCTTCACCTCACTCGTTGAAGCGGTCGCCGTGGCTGTGCGGGTGGGAGATGACTAGTAAACGCACTGGGACGGACGACGGATTGCGGATCTGATGACGCTTTCCCGGGAGCACGCGAATGCCAGTTCCGGCATGCAGCAGCGTGGTCTGCCCTTCCACTTCCATAATGACTTCGCCGGAAAGTATGTAGAAGAACTGCTGCGCCTTCTCGTGGTGATGGCGAATCTCGGCCGCGCCCGGCGGCATGAACTCCTCGATCACGCTGAGTTGCTCGTCGTTGACGAGATACCAGGCGTCGCAGTCCACGCCCCAGCGATAGTGCTCGGCGTTGTCCCGGCTGACAATAGCGGATGCAACCGAACTGCCCTGCCGGGAGCCTTGCTGAGTGGACGCTGCTTGGACTTTCTTCGCCATACTTTTCGTCTCCTGCAGACCAGTGTAATCTGGTCGCCATGAGCGATCCTATCCAGAATGGTTCATCTTCTGATCCCAAGCGAGAATTGCTGCGGCACGCGGTGGCCACGGTAGCCTATCGAGGCGGGAAAGCCGTGCGCAACACACCCGAAGGCTTTGCGGACTTTCGAGCGGGCGAAGGAACACGGACACCCGGGCAGATTCTGGCACATATCGGCGATCTCTTCGATTGGGCGCTGTCGATCGCCATGGGCCAACAAAAGTGGAGCGACTCGAAGCCTCTGCCGTGGGATCAGGAGGTGGAGCGATTCTTTGCCGCTCTGAAGAAATTTGACGATTTTCTTGCTTCGAGCGAACCGCTGCACGCCTCGATCGAGAAGCTATTTCAAGGTCCGGTGGCGGACGCCTTGACGCATGTGGGGCAGGTCAATATTCTGCGGCGGCTCGCCAGCGCGCCTGTAAAAGGCGAAAGTTACTACGCGGCGGAGATCCAGACCGGACGCGTGGGCGCCGACCAGACCAAGCCGAAGCGCGAGTTCTGAAAACGCCTCACTAATAATTATTTGGCGCGGTTCCGGTAGAGGGACGCGTCCACCTGTTGGATCATCTCATCCACGTTCAACTGGATCTCCAGGAATTGCGCGAGTTGCTGGCTTACCTCTTTTGGCTTGCTCAAGACTTCGTGGTATGAAACGCGGAGTGCTTTGACGTACGGCTTGCCGTCCATCCACGCATACACCTCGCGCAAATGCTTTTCAAACGCGGCAGAGATTGCGGCGGGATTGGCTCCTTCCTTATAGGTTCCGCGGCGCTTTAGCATCTGATCCTGCGACGCCAGCACTTCGGGCAGCGGGCGCTGCATGAAGATGATCCGGTATTCGTGGCCGGATGGTAGCGAGAGCAAAAGCCGGGAGATAACTTTGACCACTTTGCCTTCGCCTTCCGCGATGCACGCCGGATCGTTCGGAAGCTGTTTGATGCGCTCCCACTCCAGATAGCCGCGCGGATTGTCGGTGTCGGCCTGCCGTTCGCCGTCCGAAAGCGCGGTCATCCCGCCCGCAACTAGCATCTGCATCATCAGAGACGTGCCTGAACGAGGCAGTCCCGAAACGATTGTGATCATGAATTCCTTTTGAAAAACGTCCGAATGCACCTCGTGGGAGAATCGGGTAGTGCCATGCAAAGAAGATTCGTATCAGGGCATCGCTTCAGCGGTGCCGTAAATAGCCGGAGAAACCAACGGCTTTAGCCGCCGGCCTCTCGTTCGCGATCGCTGCGGCTGAAAGCCGATCATGTGTGAGCGATGCTTCGGCACGTCTGAAGGCGTGCCCTGATACGGATATCTCTTTCTCAAACGACACCGTGTCAAACAGATCCGTAAAGCCAGAATGCGAGCCTTCAGACTAGCAGAGGCCTCGGCCGTGTTTCAGTTTTGACCTTTCAGTGGCACTTCGGCGCGGTAGACGGCTTGCCAGCGCCCGTCTTTGTAGACATAGACCGAACTGCCGTTCATGTACACCGGAATTTTTTGTCCACCGCAAGTGGCGTGCTGCTCCACTTTGTACGTGAGCAGATAGGCGCCTGTGGCCAGGGGGAGCACTCCGAAGTCCGAAAGACTGTAGCCCTCCACCGCGCAGTCTTGCGCGGATTGTTTCTGTTCCTCGAGTTGCTGGTCGCGCGAAAAGGTACCGTATTCTCCCCAGAAGACTCCGTTCTCCGGGATGTGATTGCGAAAGTACGCCATATCTTTGGATTTCCAGGCCTCAAAGAATCCGGTCTCGGTGCGGACCAGTTCCTGATCGACGTTGCTTTTCTTCGCCGGCGCTTGAGCCTGCGCGGGACAGACTGAAAAGGTAAAAAAGAGAAGGAGTGCGGCGCAGGTGGGCGAGACCGTGAGGATCGTCATAAAGTCTGCCTAGTCTACGCCATTGGGCTCAGGTCGGAAACGTGCCGGTCCGCGCGCGGAGTGGATCCGAGGGCGCTTCTGTCGTACATGTTTCGCCTGCCCCGTTTCGGTTACAATGACCGCGTAAGGCCGAATCTGGCGGCGTTTAGGCCGCCCGAACGAGGGGTACGTCCTTGGCGACTGGCGAAGTGACCACTTCCAATACCCATGATGTTCCGCAGCTTCCCAACCATAAAGTGAAGGTCAAGAAGGCCGGACAGCGCGCCTGCAACGAGAAAAACGAGAAGGGAAAATTCTGCGGCGGGCACTTGAAGCTGTGGTTCTACACGACCGACGCGGTGGAACGCGAGTGCGGCGACGTGGAGAAAGCTTGGGGACCGAAGGCGGAAGTGTATCGCTGTGAAAACTGCAAGGCGCTATATCTGCCGACCCCGGGCGAGGCCAAGATCAATGTCGCGGGACAAGGGATGATTTCGGTGTTTGGGCTGACGCTGCCGCCGAAGGAGAAATAACCAGCTCTTGGCTCTTAGCCATTAGCTTTTAGCGTGAATCGATCCTTCACGCTGGTCGACCTGGGGTTTGCTGACAAACTTGTCAAAGGTGATTAGCGCTTCCTCTGTGGGGCAAGCTAAGGGCCAAGAGCTAACGGCTCAGAGCTGTTTTCCATGAATACTCCCGACCTCATTTACGACTGGAACAAGAACCATCCGCCAGGGCTGAAGCCGCCGGGGCCGGTCCTGATTAACGATGAGACCTTGCGCGATGGGCTGCAGTCGCCATCGGTGCGCGATCCTTCGATTGCGGAGAAGATCGAAATCCTTCATCTGATGGAGGCGCTGGGAATTCATTCCCTCGCTCTGGGACTGCCCGGTGCGGGGCCGCGCGCGGTGGAGGCGGTGACGGCGCTGGCGCGTGAGATCGCCTCGCACAGGATGAAAATTCGCGCCAACTGCGCCGCGCGAACCCACGAGAATGACATTCGCCCGGTTGCCGAGATCGTGCAGAAGACTGGGCTGCCGATCGAAGCGGCGACGTTTATTGGTTCCAGCCCGATTCGCAGATTCACCGAGGGGTGGACCGACGATTTTCTGCTGCAAACGACCGAGAAAGCCGTGAAGTACGCTGTGTCGCTTGGCCTTGACGTCATGTACGTCACCGAAGACACGAGCCGCTGCGATCCCGAGACGGTGAAGCGGTTATATTCGACGGCGATCGATTGCGGAGCCCGCGCGATCTGCATCTGCGACACCGCCGGACACGCCACACCGATGGGTGCGCTGGCGCTGGTGCGCTTTGTGATTGCGGAATGCGTGAAACCTTCGGGCGAGACGATCCGCGTCGATTGGCACGGGCACAGCGACCGCGGCCTGGCGATTGCGAATTCGATGGCGGCTATCATCGCCGGCGCAAATTGCGTTCACGGTTGCGCGATTGGATTGGGTGAGCGAGTCGGCAATACACAGGTCGACCAGATGCTGGTCAATCTGAAACTGATGGGCATTGCGCCGTGGGATCAGCAGGATCTGACCAAGTTGAAGCAGTATTGTCAGGCAGTGTCGCGGGCCACGGGCGTGCCGATTCCGGCGAATTATCCGGTGGTGGGAGACGACGCCTTCCGCACGGCCACCGGCGTACACGCGGCGGCTATCATCAAGGCGTATCACAAGGACGACGTCGTGCTCGCGAACACGGTGTATTCCGGAGTGCCCTCGCACATATTTGGGCTGCAGCAGATCATCGACATCGGTCCGATGAGCGGGAAATCGAATGTGCTGTGGTGGCTGGAGCGGCACGGAATTCCGGTGAGTGACGGGATCGTCGATCGCATTTACCAGCGCGCCAAGCAGAGCGACCACACACTGAGCGAGGCCGAAATTCTGGAATGCGTGCCCACCGCGGCACAAAAGAAGTGACCGGCGCATGGCTCCCCTGAGACATGCGATTCTCGGCGTGGGCGGCGTCGGAGGCCTGATCGGGGCCTGCCTGGCGCGGTCGGGCGAGTCGGTCACGGTGGTGGTCAGGCCGGAAGCGCTCGCGGAATATCCTGAACAACTTCATCTGGAGAGTGCCTTCGGAAATTTCAGCGTGCCGGTTGCGCGGGCCGCCGAAGTTCCTCCGGCAGATGTTCTCTGGATTACGGTGAAAGCCACGCAACTGGAAGCGGCGCTGGCTGCTTTCACGAAGCCCGAATCCGTGGGAGCCATTGTTCCCCTGCTCAACGGGATCGACCATCTCGCTGTGCTCCGTGCCAGATACGGCACCACAAAAGTCATCGCCGCAACGATTGCGGTTGAGACCGAACGCATCGCGCCTGGACTGATCGTCCATCGCACTCCCTTCGCTCGCCTGAATGTGTCTTCGGCAGGTCGAAGCCTGCTCGGCGTTGTCATTGACGAATTGCAGAAGATGGGATTCGAGTGCCGCTTCATCGACGACGAACCGACGCTGATGTGGAGCAAGATCGTCTTCCTCGCGCCGTTCGCTCTGACGACCACTGCTGCGGATTGCTCTACAGGAGCCGTCATCGCCGATCCTGCGTGGAGACAGCAACTGGAGTCCTGCGTTCGGGAGGCCTGCGCAGTTGCAGTGTCTGAGGGCGCTAAGGTGGACGCGGACGCGATCATCGCTGCAATGCTGAAGATGCCGACCAACATGCGCAGTTCCATGCAGAAAGATGTTGAGCGCGGGAACGCTCCGGAACTCGACGCGATTGCCGGACCCATTCTGCACGGCGGCGAGCGCCATGGGATTGATGTACCCACTACAAAGAGTCTCGCGGCAGCAATCGAGCGCCGGGCCATATCTTAACTAATCGCCTCGTCAAGAGTGTGGTTACCGCGCCCCGCGCCGAGGGACGATTCGTGAGGCAGCGCGCGCCCAGGCCCCGATTATCTTCCGTAACGTCTTCGACAATCCCTATTCCGGCCAACGCGTTGTAAACTAACGCAATACTTGCCATGAGCCCGAATCCCCCGCGTTCTGAGTTTCCCGACGCCGCGCTTGCGCCCTCAGTGCAGCAGGAAGTGGCGCGCCTGGCCGCATCTCCAGAAGTACGTTCCGCGTTCAACTGGTTTCGTACCCAGGAAGCACAACTGACGCATTGGCAAATGGAGATGGCGCGGATCCCGGCGCCTCCGTTTGGCGAGTCGGCGCGCGCAGCCTGGCTGTCGGAGCGCTTTCGCGAAGTCGGACTCGACGACGTCCGCATTGACGACGTTGGGAACGTATTCGGCACGCATCCCGGATTTGGACGGCGCTATGTCGCCCTCAGCGCTCACATCGACACGGTTTTTCCGGCGAACACTCCCCTTAATATTCGGCAGCAAGGCAGCCGCATCTACGGGCCGGGCGTTTCCGACAACGGCGCGGGTGTTGCGGCGCTGCTGGGGATTGCGTCACTGCTGCGAAACGTTCGCCTCCGGCATGCGCTGCCGTTCGTGTTTATCGGGAATGTCGGCGAAGAAGGGGAAGGCGACCTACGCGGCATGCGCCACATCTTTGCGACGCCGCGCTGGAAAGATTCGATCGCGTACAGCCTGGTGCTCGATGGCGCAGGCGCGGACACGATTGTGGCCGAAGCCTTGGGCAGTCGCCGCTTTGAGGTCATTGTGCGCGGGCCCGGCGGACACTCGTGGAGCGATTTTGGCGCGCCCAATCCCATCGTGATTCTGGCGAAGGCGATTGAAACGTTTACGGCGACTCCAGTTCCTACGACGCCAAAGACCACGTTCAACATAGGAGTCATTCGCGGCGGCACGTCGGTGAATTCCATTCCCGAGTCGGCCAGCATGAAAGTCGATATCCGCTCGACCTCGATGGCTGAGATGGAGCGCCTGGAACAATCGCTGCGCCTGGCGCTGAATCGAGCGGTGGAAGACGAAACCATGGCCGCCGAGATGCGATCGTCGGCGCAGAAGCGGCCGTCGGGCGTGAGTTGCGAAGTGGTGGTGATTGGGAACCGTCCCGCGGGAGAACTGCGGGCGGGGGCGCGGATTTTGCAGGTCGTGCGCGCGGTCGACACGCAACTCGCGAATGCGGCGCAGGTGCAGCGGGCATCGACCGATGCGAATATTCCGCTCTCGCTGGGACAGGAAGCAATTGCCATCGGCGGCGGGGGATCGGGCGGCGGCGCACATACGTTGCAGGAGTGGTTTGATTCCAACGGACGCGAGTTGGGATTGAAGCGGATTTTATTGACGATGATGGCGCTGGCAGGGGTGGGAGAATGAATCTGAGATTCAGAGCGAGTCTGGGGTGTGCCGTGCTGTGTGCCGTGCTGTGTTCCCTTCTCGGTGCGATCCGAGGATCCGCGCAGGAGGCCGCTCCAGCGGCCGAAGCCAAGCCCAAAGCCGACCTCATCTTCATGCACGCCAACGTTTACACCGGCGTGCCGGCCAATACACCGTTCAGTTCCATTCTGCGCGAGGAAGCCATTGCCGTGCACGGCGACCGCATCCAGGCCGTCGGCAAGATCGTGGACATTGACAAGCTGAAAGGGCCCCAGACGCAAGTGGTCGACCTCGGCGGGCATTTTGTGATGCCCGGATTCAATGACGCTCACCTGCATCTTGATGATGCCGGGATGACGAAGCTGAGCGTGGATCTGACGGGCGTGAAGTCGCTCGACGACCTGCGCGCGCAAGTCGCAAAGAAAGTCGAAGAGTCGAAGGCTGGAGATTGGATTTTGGGCTCGGGCTGGGACGAAACGCTCTGGCCGGTAAAAGTAACGCCCACGCGCTGGGATCTCGATGAGGTATCGGGAGGGCATCCCGTATTCCTCGGCCGCATCGACGGACACATTGCGGTGGCCAATACGCGCGCGTTGCAGTTAGGCAGCATCACGTTGGCCAGCCGCAATCCGCAAGGCGGGCAGATCGACCGCAACCAGAATGGCGAACCCACGGGCATCTTGCGGGAGACGGCGCAGGCTGCGATTGAGGAAGTAATTCCCAAGCCGACGCACCGGCTCCGCCGTGAAGCCCTTGAGCTTGCTCTCGCCGATCTGGCTCAGCATGGTGTGACCTCGGCGCAGGATTATTCTCCCAACTGGGAAAATTTTCAGATCTACGAGGAACTGGAAAAGGAAGGCAAACTCACGGCGCGCATCACGGAGTGGCTGCCCTTCGACGATCCCATCGAAGAGTTGGACAAGAAGCGCAATTCGCATCCCCAGTCGGATTTGATGCTGCATACCGGAATGCTGAAGGGGTTCATGGACGGCTCCCTCGGATCGCACACGGCAGCGATGCTCGAGCCGTACTCGGATGATCCCAAGAACTCCGGCCTGCCACGGTACGACGCGACGAAGCTGAACGACATGACGAAGGAGCGGGTGCTGGCGGGCTTTCAGGTTGGCTTCCATGCGATCGGCGACAAGGGAGTGCAGATGGCGCTCGATGCCTTTGCCGAAGCCGAGAAGGCAGCGCACGAGGCTCACGTGAAGGCGCCCAATGGCGGCGAAGACTTCCGTCTGCGGATTGAACACGCGCAGGTAACGACTCCCGCCGAGATCGCGCAGTTCAAAACTCTGAAAGTAATCGCGTCAATGCAGCCCAGTCATCTGCTGACCGACATGCGATGGGCTCAGGACCGGCTGGGGCCGAAGCGCGCAGCAACTTCGTATGCCTGGCTGGCCTTTCTGAATAAGGGCGTCGTGCTGGCGTTTGGCACCGATTATCCAGTGGAACCGGTCTCGCCATTCCGCGGGCTTTATGCCGCCGTCACGCGCAAAAGCGAGAACGGCAAGCTGGAGTATTTCCCCGAAGGACGACTGACGCCAGATCAGGCGATCGCCGCATACACTTCCGGCTCGGCTTTCGCGGAATTTGAAGAAAAAGAGAAAGGCAAACTCATGCCTGGCATGTTGGCGGACTTTATCGTTCTGGACCGGGACCCCACAGCATCTTCGCCGGAAAAGTTGTTGGGGACCAGCGTCCTGCGTACCGTAGTGGGCGGCAAGACGGTGTATGAGGCGAAGTAGCTGGTCCGTCATTCTTGGTCTACCACGACTTCCCTGCTAACACCCGCGGGGACAATATCTTACTTAAATCCCTTGAACATCAAACGGTTTCGCCGATTTGTGCGTCTAACAACAGAACCAGGCAATGGCAGAATCTGCGCTGTCACAACCGACAGTAGCGGCATGTAAATGGGTATACTATAAGGGTTTAATCGGCTTCGGAGGGAAGTAGACATATGGATTCGGGCGCAATGTGGATGCGCGTGAGGGCTCATCGCTGGGCCTATACGCTGAGTATTCTGGCAACGCTTTCCGTCGGCATTCTGATTGGGACGGTGATTTCCTACGGAGTCAAAGGGAAAGAAGGGCAAAAGAGTGATGCGACGCCGCTCACGCTGCCTGCACCGCAACAGCTGTCGAACACGTTTTCGCAGATCGCGAAGCAGTTGGAACCGAGCGTGGTCAATATCAACACCGAATCGACCATTAAGAACGTCCACAAGCGCGGTGGGCAGAATGACGAAGACAACGGCGATGGCGGCGGGATGGACGACTTCTTCAATCACTTCTTTGGTGGCCCCGGCGGACAAGCCGCTCCTGGCGGGCCCGGTGACGGCGCCATCCGCGAGCGTTCGTTAGGTTCCGGCGTGATCGTTGATCCCAAGGGATACATTGTGACCAACCGGCACGTGGTGGAGAAAGCGGACCGCATCCGGGTTCGGTTTGAAGACGATCCTCCAGGCGTGCAGCACGACGCCAAGGTCATTGGCACCGATCAGGAGACCGATCTCGCCGTGATCAAAGTCGATATCGACCGAGTACTGCCCTCCGCCAAAATGGGGAACTCCGACAGCATGCAGGTGGGCGACTGGGTGCTTGCGGTGGGCAGCCCGTTTGGATTGTCCGAAACCGTGACCGCCGGAATCGTCTCGGCCAAGGGACGCGACATCGTGCCCGGCCGCCAGTTCCAGACTTTTATTCAAACCGATGCTGCGATCAACCCCGGCAACTCGGGCGGTCCGCTCGTCAATATGAACGGCGAAGTAATCGGTATTAACACGGCAATTCTCAGCGAGACCAACGCCTATGCAGGCGTAGGCTTTGCGCTGCCCTCGAAGACCGTGGTCGACGTTTACAACCAGCTGACCGGGCCGGAACATAAGGTTTCACGCGGCTCCATTGGCATCATGTTCGATGCGGTGGAGAATCCGGCGATTGCCCGGGTGTACGGTTCGGGAACAGGCGTCACCGTTTCCAGCGTGGTGCCGGGAAGTCCCGCCGACCAGGCGGGCTTAAAGGTCGGCGACACGATCACCAGCGTAGATGGAAAGAAGGTGACCAAGGGCGCGGAACTGGTGGCCGACATCGCTTCGCGCAAAGCGGGATCGAAGGCGAATCTGACCTTCCTGCGCAATGGCAAGACGCAGGAGACAACCGTGACCATCGCAGATCGCGCTAAGTTGTTTGCCGCGCGGCTCGGCGACGATCAGGAAAACGACGACGAAAGCACGCCCAAGCAGAGCAAGTTCGGTGTAACCGTTCGCAAGGTGACGCCGGAAATGGCGGACCGTCTCGATATGCCCGCCGGAAAAGGCGTGATCGTACAGGATGTGAAGCCTCGCTCGTTTGCCGAAGACGTGAATCTCGGTCGCGGCGATATCATTCTGGAAGTAAACAAGCAGCCGGTGAATAGTGAGGAGGATTTCGCCAAGATCGAAGCGAGCCTGAAGAGCGGTCAGGACGTGGTGTTCCTGGTCCGATCGCGCGGATCGTCGAAACAGGATGGAACGATCTTCCTAGCGGGTACACTTCCGTAACTGACGCAAGCCCAACGGGAACTGGCTTTGTACTCACCCATCGTGGATGATGACAATGCCAGCCTCCGTTGGGCTTTTTATTTTCGTGGTCAAGGTGTGGGATTGCTAGATCGAACACAAATCCGCAGGGCTCGATTCATCGCGACGGGCGCGCTGGCAATATTAGCCTGCGTTTCTACCGCGAGTGCCGGTCAAGCCTCGACCAGTGATGCCCCCGAGAAGAAGCCTGCGGCTACTACCACCACTTCACAAAAGAGCCATAAGAGCACAGCAAAAACGTCGACGGCATCGACGGGCACCAAGAAATCCGCTTCTACTCACACTGCATCGGGAAAGCATTCCTCGCACAAGAAGTCGGCGAAGACGCGCGGCCAACAGAAAATCGACTCTGAAAGAGCACAAGCCATTCAGGAAGCGCTGATCCGCGAGCACTACATGACTGGCGAAGCCACCGGCACGTGGAACCAGGCCAGCGAAGAGGCCATGCGCCGCTATCAGGCGGACCACGGTTGGCAGAGCAAGACCGTTCCCGACTCGCGCGCACTGATTAAACTGGGACTGGGACCGAGCAAGGACCACCTGCTGAATCCCGAGAGCGCAATGACGACCGTGCCCGACCCACCACGGGCAGAACCGCTGCCCACCACATCACACAGCACATCTCCCGCGGCGGACCCGCCACAACCCGCCACGCCCAGCGATTCCCGCCCGCAGTAACTGATCAACAACAGTCTGACTGCTGAGGCCGTTCCCGTGACGTTTCAGTTCTTCTTGTAGCTAGTCATCACCGGCTGAGGGAAGTAGGGCAGCGCCTGGTTGGTAATGATTGCGCGCGGGTTCGTATCCACCAAGGCCTCGGCTACATCCTTTCCGCAGATGGCTGCAGCAGCGTCGCGCGCGGTGGAGAGAATCGGAACTCGCTTTTCCAGGTCGTGGGCATCGGTGGAGAGCACGTGGACCGCCCGATGTTCGAGCAGCCACTGGGCCGCGCGGCGCGCTCGGTCTCCCCAAAATCCAGTAAGCGCGGAGCCTGTCACCTGCACCACGCATCCCTGGTCAGCCCACTCCAACACGCGCTGCAGGCTCTCGCGCAAAATCGGGTTGCGCTCGGGATGAGTAATCACCGGCGTCATTCCGCGACTCCCCATCTTGAAGAAATGTTCCGTCGTCTGCTCCGAGATGCTGAAGTTACTGAACTCGACCAGCAGGTAGCGCGTGTCTTCGATGACGTAGCGGGTGGGGTTGGCCAAGGCATCCTGGATATTGTCGTAGGACAGGTGGAAGTCACAACCCAGGCCGATTTTCAGAGCATCGCCGACAAGTTCCTGCAGGTGGGCGACGAGTCCCGTCAGGTACTCGCGATTGTAGTGATAGCGGTCGTTGGCGTGAGGCGTGGCCACCATGTGTGTGATGCCGTCAGCGGCCGCGGCGTGGCACATGGCCACCGAGACGGCCCACGATTTCGGGCCGTCGTCTACCTCAGGAAGAATGTGAGAATGAATGTCGACCACAAATGTAGGAACACCAGCACGCCGCTGATAGTTGCCCTTCCTCACGATTTAAACAGATTCGTTCGCAAAGTCCAAGCGACGGAGGGCGGGTACATTACACTTCTATGAGAAGGTCATAAAAGTCAAGGCCGACGTGGCGGCCCTCCATATTTTTTTTCCTCCGACATCAACGATGCTGCGTTGGGTGGCGTGGAGAGCTGTCAAGGGCGCCGTTTTTGGGCGTTCATCTCGACCCTTGACAGGTCTCCACGCCACTACATAATCGAGCGACGAACGAAGCGAAACGCAGTTCAGTTGAGCTTCGTTCCTTAGTTGATGGGTTTGGGGTTTTGTTTTTGTTGGAGCCCAACTCCACTCGCGCTGGCAACTCTGGCTGGTGTGATTCTCTGCTGGTTCGTCTTCGCCGGCATCTTTCTGCTGCGCAAGCGGCCTCCAAAGGCGCCTGAAGCGAAACGGGACAGGACGGCCACACTGGGGATCATTCTGCAAATGTGCGGGTATTTTCTGGTTTGGTTTCAGCCGCCGAGGCAGCCGTTCCTGCCCCCGGTTGCGGCGCTTTCGGGGATTGCCGGCATCGCATTCTCGGTGCTCACGGTGGCCATTGCGGCCGGGTCAGGATGGCTGATTGCGACTGCGGTCCGCACGCTGGGCAAGCAGTGGGCCCTGCGAGCACGACTGGTTGAAGATCACAAGTTGATCACCGAGGGGCCTTACGCGTATGTACGAAATCCGATTTACACCGGCATGCTCGGGATGCTGGTTGCCACCGGCCTGGCGATGGAGCACTGGATCGCTCTGCCTCTGGCCGTCGTTCTTTTCGTTGTGGGCTTGGTGATTCGGGTGCGCACCGAGGAAAAGTTGCTGCGGGCGGCGTTTGGGCAGGAGTTCGGAGACTATGCCCGGCGGGTGCCCGCGGTGCTGCCCGGGGTTTATTGAGGACTTTGTGCGAGTTACCAGATCGTTGGAACCGCCCGCGACTTGCGGATTTCTTCATCCGCGGTGACCAGCGTGAGTCCCTCCACAAGAGCGGTCGCCCCGATGATGCGGTCGGCCGGATCTTTGGGGTATCCCGAGGGCAGAGAAGACGCGCTCACGCAAATGCGACCGGTGATCGGGAGAACCACAAAGTGCTTCTCCACTTCAAAGAGAAAGGATTCCGGGCTGATTGCCAGGCTGAACAGCTTCTTGCGGAACAACATGGACAATTCATACAACGTGAAATCAGAAATAGCTAGTCCTCGCGCTGCCTGGCGGGCCTCATCCAGGGCAAGCTTCGCCTTCGTGGATATTCGGGTCTCCTCAAAGGCCAGCCAGACGACAACGTGTGTATCGAGAAGGATCAATAGAGATCGCCCCATTCCTCAGGAGTGAGTGCGGGCGAGACGACATCCCCAAGAATTTTGCCTTTCCCCTTGAGGAATCCGTAGATATCATCATGGGCCTGATCGACTGGGACGAGCTTCGCCACCGGCTTGCCGCGTTTGGTGATGACGACGGCTTCGCGCTTGGATTGAACTTCGTCCATCACTGTTAAGCAATGAACCTTGAACTCGCCGGCCGCCATCGTCTTCATGAGGATACCCCTTGTGATCATGGTCATTATACCATGGTCGTGAGGCTCGATTGGAGGGACCCAGACAAACAATCGCTCGATTCAACGTCGATCCCAGACCTCGCTACCTGTTTCCGTACCGCTCCTGAATGAATTCCCCGATTGCGCCATAGGCTTTCGCTAACGTCGCTTCATCGGGCAGGAACGCGATCCGGAAATGCTGCGTGCCCGGCTTCTGGCCGAAGCCGGAGCCATGCACGACCATGACGTGCTTCTGGCGAATCAGTTCCATTACGAAGATCTCATCGCTCTCGGGAATGTCGATGCGCGGGTAGGCATAGAACGCACCTCGCGGCGCAACGCAACTCACCCGGGGCGTCGCCTCGCACCATTTCTGCGTGAGATCGCGGCGGGAGCGCAGTTTGCGCTGGACCTCGATCAGATGGTCCTGCGGACCTTCCAGGGCAGGCTTAATCGCGTATTGCTCAGGATGGTTAGCGCACAAACGCGCTCGCAATAGACGGTGCACACCTTCGGTGTAGGTCTTCACTGCGGCGGCGTCGCCGGAGACGATGCCCCATCCGATGCGCCATCCCGGAACAAGGTAGTTCTTCGACATGCCGCCGAAGGTCACGCAAGGCACGTCGGGCGCGACTGAGGCGAACGCGATGTGCGGCGTGCCGTCGAGGATCAGCTTGTCATAGATTTCGTCCGAGAAAACGATCAGGTTGTGGCGTCGCGCGAGTTCCGCGACTTGCTCCAGCATCTGCCGCGTGCACAGTGATCCCGTCGGGTTGTTGGGGTTGATCAGAACGATGCCGCGGGTCTGCGGAGTTAACTTACGCTCGATGTCGACCAGTTCCGGCTGCCACGCGTCGTCCTCGTTTAAATCGTAGGCATTGAGCCCGATGCCGAGTTTGCAGAGCACCGCCGAGTACAGCGGGTAGTCCGGGCTGGGGGTCAGAACGTTCTCTCCAGGATTGACCAGCGCAGACAAGCAGAGATCGACCGTCTCGCTCACGCCGGCCGTAACAAAAATGTCCTGGACTGTCGTGATCCCCTTGCGCTCCGCCTCGCCGCGAATGGCCTCGATGGCCTCCGGAATGCCGGGAGACGGCGCGTATCCGTTCTTGCCCTCGCGCATCGCCTTATACACGGCCTCGACGATGTGAGGAGGCGTCTGGAAATCGAAGTTCAGCGGATCGCCCACGTTGAGCGGCAGGACTTTGTGTCCCTGCTTCACGACCTCATCGGCGACGCAAGCCAGGTCGCGAATGGCGTAGCGAACGTTATCGAGGCGGGAGGCGGCGGCAATCTCGTGAGCTGAACTGATAGGAGTCATGGAAGCCTCGCCACGGCGAAGGTTCCGGGCCGCGGCTACCGAGAAATTCTAAATGCATGGGGCGCGGTAGCGCGCGGAAATCTGCGGCATGCCGCCAATGCGGCGAGGGCAACGGCGAGGCTGAAGGCTGAGAGAACTTACTTGTTAGCGTTAAAGGTGAATACGGCTTCCTCGACGGTTTGGGCCGGGCCCGGTGCGTACTTCCAATGCATCACAGCCATCGAGGCATACTGGGCCAGCATGGGATTGCCGCCCTTGCACTCGACCTTCGACACGCTCCCGTTCGGAAGAACCGTCACTGTCAGGCGAACCTGTCCTTCGAAGTGGCCATTTCTGAGTACATAGGGATAATCGGGTTCCGTCATGACGACCACTTTGCGGCGACTCTTGGCGGTATCCTGAGCCAAAAGACGCGGAGCGGGAGTGACCATCAGACAAAGCAGCAAAGCGAGGGCAGCAGGCGGGAAGATACCTTCACTTAAACGGCGAAAGGGCTGAACAATGTGCAACTTCACGAGGCGACCCCAAGAGTGAGAGTTGAGAGTTGAGACTTGGAGGAAAGCCTCTTGGCTAAGTTAGGTGACTCCTTGCGGGTGGACAAGGTTACCGACGTACTCAGAGAGAAGCCAAGGGCGCGTCGTCGCGAGCAAAAAACCTCTGGAAAACAAGTTCAGCCGTCAGAAAAACAGCTCTGACGGCCGAATGTCGAACGACTTCGGACGGTACTCAGTCCTCCCGGTCGATCTGCGCCTTCTGCAGTTTGTCCGAATAGTCAACGTAAACCGACTTCCACTCCGTATAGAAGTCGATGGCGCCAATCCCTCCCTCACGATGCCCATTGCCAGTGGCTTTCGTGCCGCCGAAGGGCAGGTGCACCTCAGCGCCGATGGTGGGCGCGTTGATGTAGGTGATACCGGCGTAGAGGTCACGGATCGCCGAGAATGCCTTGTTGACGTCCTTGGTATAGAGCGCGGAGGACAAGCCGTACTCGATGCCATTAGCGATTTCGATTCCGTCTTCGAGATCGTCACAAGGAATGATCGAGGCGACAGGTCCAAAGATTTCTTCCTGCGCGATGCGCATCTTGGGATCCACATCGGTGAATACGGTCGGCTCCATGAACCAACCATACTTGTAGTCGCCCTGATCGAGGCGATTGCCGCCGCAAACCAGCTTCGCGCCTTCGTTCTTGCCGATGTCGACGTAGCTGAGATCGGTCTGCAGTTGCTTCTCGTTGACGGCCGGTCCCATCTGCACAGTTTCATCAAGACCGTTGCCCACTTTCAGCTTCTTCGCGCGCTCGACCAGGCGCTCGACGAATTCACGATACACGCCCTTTTGCACGATCATCCGGCTGGTCGCGGTGCAACGCTGGCCGGTGGTTCCGAACGCTCCCCAGAGCCCGCCCTCAATCGCCAGATCGAGGTTGGCGTCGTCAAGTACGATCATGGGATTCTTGCCACCCAACTCCAGCGAGCAGTGCTTGAAGCTCTGGGCAGCGATGCCCCCGATAATTCGGCCGACCGCAGATGATCCGGTCAACGAAACCGCGCGAACGTCGGCATGTTCGGCAATCGGAGTGCCCACGTCCGCACCGAATCCGCTGACAACATTGATAACTCCCTTGGGCAAACCCGCGTCGTAGAGCGCGCGGACCAGGTTAAAGGTCGAAAGGGGCGTGTCCTGCGCAGGCTTAATCACGCACGTATTGCCGCAAACGATCGCCGGCAGAAGCTTCCAGGAGGAAATTGCCATGGGGAAGTTCCAAGGCGTGATCATGCCGCACACGCCGATGGGCTGCCGCACCGCCATGGCGAACTTGTTGGGCATCTCCGAGGGAACCGTAGGACCGAACATTCGGCGGCCTTCGCCAGCATTGTAGTAGGCAGCGTCAATCGCTTCCTGAACGTCGCCGCGGGTCTCAGCCAGCACCTTGCCCATTTCGCGAGTCATCTCCCGCGAATAGTCTTCCTTGCGTTCGATCAAAATCTCGGCGGCGCGGAACACGATCTCGGCGCGACGCGGCGCCGGCACCAGTCGCCACTTGGTGAAGGCTCGCTTGGCGGCGGCGACGGCGGCGTCCACGTCGGCTTTGGCGGATTTCTGGAAGATGCCGACCAGGTCGCGCGTATCTGCGGGATTGCGATTCTCGAAGGTCTCGCCAGTCGAGGCTTCAACCCACTCGCCGTCAATGAAATTCTTGAAAACCTTCGTCTTGCCGTAGTTGAGCGTGGCTGGACTGGTCAAAGTATCGGTAGCCATGACATCTCCTGAGTTCCTCGATATGAAAGCCTGAACAGTTGATGCTACAACCCGCACGGAAGGTGCGGCAAGCGAGCCGGCCGATTTGCGTTCGGTATTAAATGGCTACTTACGCGGCTTCCCGACGCGCTCGGCCGTCGCGAACATCTTCGCGACGCTATCCATATCCTTGGGCTGCACTTTCCCGGCGGGAATCCGCTTGTGCGTGAGGTCCTCGAGTTTCAGCAAAAGGTCGATCAGCGCCATGGAGTCGATGAGCCCGGAGGACACGAGCGGGGTATTTTCGTCGAGGGTCACACTCGGCTTTCGGATCAGTTGAACAATGTGC
Organism: uncultured Acidobacteriaceae bacterium; assembly: GCA_963709025.1. GTDB lineage: Bacteria > Acidobacteriota > Terriglobia > Terriglobales > Acidobacteriaceae > Sulfotelmatobacter. Next base: position 207,250 of record CAVPVE010000025.1, on the reverse strand, counting down.
TCGACCATCTGCTGTTCGTTTGCGGTCATGCGGGCTCGCTCTCCTGGACTGAGATCTGCGCCTCACGGTTCAACTCAGGATGTTCTCGTAGAAATTTCTCGCGCGTAGCGGAGCGCGCCGGCTTCCCGGCAGTGCTTTTAATGATCCACTTCGGCGGCCTGAGGAATATCGTGCGTACCGCGATTCCTAAGGCTGCGACGATCTTGCCGCGAATCTCGCTCTCGAGTTCTGGACCCTTCGCGAGCAATTCTTCATTTTCGAGTTCTGCCACGACTACGATGTCTTCGGTTCCAAGATCGGGATTGTACAGGCCCATCGCAACCACGCGTCCGTCGTGAACGGCGGAGTGACTGCTCACAACTTGTTCGATGTCCTGCGGGTAGATGTTCTCGCCCCCAACGATGAGCAAATCTTTTTTGCGGCCGACCACGAAGAGTTCGCCGTCGCGATAAAAGCCGAGGTCGCCGGTATGGTACCAGCCATCGACGATGGCTTGCGAGGTCAGGTCGGGACGGTTGTAATAGCCGTCAAACAAGCAATCGCTCTGAATGAGAATCTCGCCGACGCAGTCGCCGGCAAGAAGTTCGCCGGACTCGGATCGGATGCGTACGCTCTGATTGGGCAGCAGCCGCCCAGACGAGGTGAAGCAGACAGCCCCCGAGGTCTCCCTATCCACAGGAACCACGCGATGCGAGCTTCGGAACTGCTGGCCATCCGCGTAGACCGTGACTGGGTCTCGATCAATGTCCGACTGGGTTACGGCGAAAACGTTTTCGGCCATCGCGTACGACGACTGCAGCACTTTGCTTCGAATCGCAAATGCCCTCTGAAACTCCATCATGCTGCCGGAGTGTACCGGCTCGGAACAGTTGATCAGCAGGCGAAGCGACGAGAGATCGTACGCTGCCCAACGGCTCTTTGAAGTACGCCGCGGGACGAATTGAAACGCGAAGTTTGGCATCCATGCCAGAGTGCATTTGTGCTCGCTCACAACCTGCAGCATGGATTCGGGCTCCATCACCCAATGCAGAGGCGACTGCATCACTACCGGTACGTGGTACACCATCGGCAACATGAAGCAGGCGATCAGTCCCATGTCGTGATAGAGAGGGAGCCAGCTGTAGATACGGTCGGTCGCGCCCTCGATCTTTAAGGATTGCGCTAAATGTTCGAGCTGGTGCAAGACCGCACCATGGCTTAAAGCGACTCCCTTCTGCAGCCCGGTTGTGCCGGCGGAATGTTGAATGAAGGCCAGGCTGTTGGGTTCGATCTGTGGCGTTTTCCATTGCGTTTCGGATCGCAGTAAAGCCTGAGCATGAGTGTAATCGTCGGCTCGAATCAGCATGGTTCCATCTTCGAGCGAGACGCTGCCCAGCATCTCCTGGGGAAATTCGGCGTCGATCACCACGGCTCTAGCGCGGAGGTTAGCCGTCACTCCTTCCAGCCCGGCTCGATACTTGCCAGGTTCAACCTTAAAATTCGGATAGGCGAGAAACGCCGGTATGGCACCGATCATCATCGCGGCCACAAAGGTGGTCATGGCAGGAATGCCTTGCGGCATGATGATTACGATGCGATCGCCAGCTCGCAGACCGCTCTTTCCTAGAAGGTCGGCCTCTGCCCGCGCCCGCTGACGGAACTCGGCAAACGACACACTGTCAGTCTCGTCTTCGTCGATCCAGGATGTAATGAACGGCCGATCGGCTGGCGCCCCGTCCAGAGCGTCAATCAGGTTGGCAAATCGAATCACACGCCATTGTAGACTAGCGGTCGCAGCCTTCCTGAGCCTCCGCCCGGCTCGAATTTCAGATAGCCGTTTATACTCGTTGGTTCATTTCCCTGAGTTGGCGAATGGAGGAAGGTTGTTCCAAGGCGTCTGCTACGTCCTGCTGTTCTTGACGTGCGTTGCGGTCTTCTTTACGGTTCGCTCGCGAGCCGTGCGGCGGACGATTCTCCTATTCGCCAGCTTCGCGCTTTACCTAACCTGGGTGCCGTGGTTCGCGGCGGTTCTGGTTACGTCGATTGTCGTGAACTTCCTGATGGGAAAGTGGCTCCGCCGGAATCAGTCATGGGTGCCCCTGTTGCTGGGGATTGCTTTCAACCTAGGGCTGTTGAGCGTCTTTAAATATATTCCTGAGTTAGCACTTCACACACGCTTCACTACGCTGCAGAGCTTTTCGAACCTGGCACTGCCTTTGGGCATTTCATTCTGGACTTTTCAGGCGCTGAGCTACCTCTTTGATCTGTATGGCGGCGAGGAACTCGACCCCTCCCTCGCCGAATTCGCGCTCTACATGGCGTTCTTTCCGGTCGTGATTTCTGGCCCAGTCTGCCGCATGCCCGACATGTTGCCGCAGTTTCGCTCTGAGGAGACGACGCCATCGATCGATATCTGGCAAGGCTTTCGCCGCATCGCAATCGGAGTATTCATGATGCAGGTCGCCAAGTTGCTCGGACAAGGGATTCTCGCGGGCGACGGAATCGTGAGCGGCTTCGACCACGCCACGCAATGGAGCGGCACGGACGCGTGGTGCCTCGCATTCGGTTACGGGCTGCAACTCTTCTTTGATTTCGCGGGCTACTCCCACATCGCGATCGGAGCAGCCAAAGCCCTGGGCATCACCGTGCCGGAGAATTTCGAGCGGCCGTTCGCGTCGACCAGTCCGTCGATCTTTTGGACGCGCTGGCACATGTCGCTGTCGTTTTGGATTCGCGACTACGTTTTCTTCCCTCTCGCCCCGTTGCGCCGTGAGATGTGGTGGCGCAATCTGGCGCTGGCCCTCTCGATGGTCGTTTTCGGGCTTTGGCACAAAGCCGCTTTGCTCTTTCTCATTTGGGGCTGCTACCACGGTGTATTGCTAGTGGCGCACCGGCAGTTGCAGCAGTTGGCGCGTCGGTTCAACTGGGAACCGCCCGCACAACTCTGGACACCGCTCTCCTGGGCAGCTACTGCAATTCTGATCAGCCTGGGATGGATTTTCTTTCGCTCGAATTCCGTGACGCAGGCGGGCCAAATGCTCTCTGCGATCTTTTCTCCGGCCAGCTATGCTTCGCACTCTCTCAGTTCAAGCCTCTACGGTCTGGTTGCGGTGCTAGCCACTGGATACGTGATTGTCGTGCTCGTGAGCGATGCCATCGATCGCTCTGTGGCGAGCACGGGCGATGCAAACTCTCGCTTTGGCGCCTTTGCACTCCTGGCTCGCTGGCGCTGGTTCTGGATTCCATCGCTTTATGTCCTGGCGCTCATCTTCATTCTGATGATCACGCATGGGCAAGAAGCGAGCGCGGGGCAGTTGATGTATCGGCGGTTCTGAGTTCGATCGTAGAAAAAGGGGCTCTCAGCGAACCTGCGTTCCGTCGGGCAGGAACACGGGATATCCGTCCCAGGGCTGAGCCATTCCAACCTGCTCGGCAGAGGCGGCACGGTTGTAAGGGTAGAGGAACATGCCAAAACGAAGGCGCAGCATAGAATCTTCCGGGCTTCTTGTGATGGCCCACTCATACTGCGCTGCCGTGTCGTTCGGGGTCTCGTCCGGACGCTGCGCCTGCGCCGCCAGGCGCAAGAGTTGTTCCGAATGATTCAGTTGCGTCGTAAACGGCGCTTTCTGCAGGCGATTCACCATTTCTGCGGCTACGCGAGCACGGTCATAGCGGGTCAGGGCTAGAAGCCGATCGCAGTCGGCTTGGGACAACACGTCAGGAACGGACGATTCAGTTGTATCCAGGTGAATATCTTTGGCGATCTGCAAGAGCATGGCACGCGCCAACAGAAAATTCCCTTCTGGAGTCAGGTGCACATGCTCGTAAACGAGGTCGCTGCCGATGATTCCATCGGGACTCGCCTCGGACAAGATCTCGTCCGCATCGACAAGCCCGACGCCAGAAGATGAGGACGCCACCGCTCGGTTGATTTCATTGATCCGGCTGTCCGCACGAAAACGAAGCGTGTCGAGATCGCGCGCGCGGGCAAAATGTTTCTTTGCGGCCTTGTAGTCTCCGGTGGCCCACAGGCTGCGCGCGATGCGGAATTCGAGTTCCGCGTAGTCATCATCGATCTTCGCCGCGGAGAGATACACCTTCAATGCTTCCGCGGGAACGTTAGCCGATTCCAATTCGTTGCCTTGCTGCATCAGCGCCGTCCAGGAGCGCAAATCCTCGGCTTTCAATCCCTCCCGATGTTGGGAGGCAAATGGCGCGCAGTCTTTCAGATTGGTAGCTACCGTGGCGATAATGACCTTCGCGCCCGCCTTGTGAGCAACGGAAATGGTGTCGCGCAGATTCTGCTCGAAATTTGCGTACACGTATTTCATTTGAGGCGAACTGGCAGGCACCTGCTTATCGAGAAACATTTCCATGCCGTGCCATTCCCTCTTCTGAGTGCCGAGCTTGGTCACGAGCTGGCCGATGCGGGTGGAGTGGTAGAGCATGCTGGCGCGCACCACAGGCATGCTCATCGCCGACGATGTGAGCATGGTTCCGGCTCCGTACGGTCCCACGACTTCGTTATTTCCCGAGTAACTGATGAAGACGTCCGGGTGCCGATCGGCTAAACCTTTGGCGATCGGCAACTCGACGTGCGAATTGATGGCCACGCTGCCCGTATTCACAATCTCGAAGCGGATCGAGGGATAGCGCGCGCGCAGCATGACCTCCAGGTATCGGCTGAATCCATAGGCGGAATCGGGATCGCCCATCGCCGCCGACTCTCCTAGAACAAAAATCCGGATGGTTCCGGGCAGCTTGGTGGCTGGGATGGAATACAAACGCGGCGTTTGCACCATCCCTGCAGGAAAGAACGGTGCGGCGAAAAACAAGTTATAACAGGAGGCTGGAGTGCCTCGAACCGTGCATGGAATCAAAAGGTCGGTACTGTATCCCACGCCAGCGATTCGCAGGCTCAGCTCAATCATTCCCAGAATCAGCAGGGGTACCAGGATGACGGCTGCTACGAGCACTCCCCAATGAGGACGCCGAAGGGTCGAGACCTCCACGGTTTCCAGATCAGCGCTCATATGGACGTGTCCATCATCTTTCCATTTCTTGTTGCACGAGCGCTTCGCTTATCGAGCGGCCTCTGCCGGTTTGTCGGTCTTCGCGGTCGACTTCAGCGACTGATGTTGCTCCGCCTCCGCGATCAGGCGCTGCACGTTATCCCGCTGGGGATAATTGGGATTGGTTTCCAGAAGGCGCTTCCAGGCTGCAATGGCGCCGTTCATGTCCATCTTGTCCTGCCACTTGACCATGCCCTCGTTGAATAGCGCGTTGGCGTGCTTGCCATCGATCTTGAGCACTTCGTCGAACTCGCTGATGGCGCGATCGGGCTGACCGATTAAGTGATACGCCGTGCCCAGGTCAGTCCGGACGTCGGTGGCCTTTGGATCGATTTTCAATGAGCTCTCGTAGTAGACCACGGCGTCGGGATATTGCTGGGCGTCATAATATACGTTGCCGATTTTGTAGAGCAGTTGCGCGTTATTGGGGTCGCTCTTGAGCTGAGCCAGCAGCGGTTGCGCCTCCGTATCGGCCATCTGTTTAAGCTGCTGCGGAGTCGGCTGTGGCGCACTGTTCGCGGCGGTCGGCGCAGGCGCCGCATTCACGGGCCCCGCCACCTGCGTCGGAGCAGACCCACGCAGCAAATACCCAAATGCTACGCCCACGAGCAGGCAGATCACAGAGATCACGTAAGCCTGTGTGCTGGTCCACTGACCAGCCGCGGAAGTTTTTGTGGCCGTCATAAGATTCTCCTGTTCAAATCCCCTGATTCCGTGTAGGGATTGTCCCGTGACTGACCGTTGGTGGGGTGTGATTCAAATCACATGTGTCGGTGAGTGTAGTCCTCGGAGCAATTATGGGTCGCTCATACCCTGCGGGTTCACTCCGGATGGCCCCCGAGAAGGACATTCGAGGTGGGTGATATGCCCCTCCGGATTGCGTGATTTGGATGTTATGGATTCCCCGAGAGTCGAGCAAGGCCTGGCGAGTGCCGCATAAGTGACTGAAAGGACTATGGATTCCAGACGGGGCGCGTTTGTTTTTTGGCATCCGACGTGCATTTATGCCTTTCGACGTGGATCAGGGGATCCAGCGTTGCCGTGTGTGGAGTGAGTTGCGGACCGGGGCTGCAAGCAACCCTCTCCGCTCCTCGTAAGTGACAAGGAGATTTATGGAAGCGAACCAGCGAGATTCGAAGTCCTGGAATAATGTGCAGACCTACACCATGGCGGTGATCTGCCTTGTTCTGGGAACAGCGTCAGGCTATTTCCTGCACGCGCCTGCAGTGGCCAACGCCGGCACCACTACGGCCATGGTTGCGCCCAGCGCTCCAGCGGGAAAGCCTGGCCCTTCCATGCCGAGCGCGGCGGACATGAAGCGGATGGCGGACAAACAAGTCGCTCCTCTTCTCGAACAACTGCAGAAGACGCCCCAGGATGCGGAGTTGCTGGCCAAGATCGGTCGCGCATACATGGCGGCGGGACAGTTTCAAAGCGCCCAGCAATATTACGAGCGGTCGGCCGCGGTAAAGCCGAGCGCAGAGCATCTGAACGAACTGTCGTTCGTCTACGTCAAGCTCGGCGATATTGATAAAGCGATCGCCACCCTCAATCAAGCTCTCAAGCTAGAACCGAGGAATGGTGCGATTCTTTACAACCTTGGTTATTTCGAGTGGAAGGGGAAAGCCGACCCGCAGGCTGCCATTCGTGCATGGCAGGCTTTTCTGAAAGCTGATCCCAAGAGTCCGAAACGAGCCCAGGTCGAACAGATGTTGGCTCAAGCCCAAAAGCACCTGGGCATAGCTCCCGGCACCAAGACCGAGAAGCCTGCGATGTAGGGCCCCAAACGTTTTCTTTCGGACGGGTGAGTATGAGCAGGTTGTTCGCTATCGGCGTTCTCTTTCTGAGCCTGGGCTGGAGCGGCGCGTTCGGCCAAGGGGCCATGCCTCTGGAGACGTTCACCAGCCCGGACGGAACCTTTCGATTCGTTTATCCACCGACCTACGAGTTGCTCGTGGGTGAACGCATCCTGAGAGCGACCCAGGGCAGACGTTCGTCGATTCCCGTGTGTGATTTCTCGACCGCTCTCGCCTGCGTGATCTATCCCATCGAGACCCCGGAAGATACGAGGTTCGAAGCCGCCGGCTTTTCCGTGGACTCGGTTCCTGGTGTGACCAGCGAATCGGACTGCCTTACCTACGCGGATCAACTCCGGCGTACAGAGGGGGATGTGATGCAGCCGACGTCGGTTACCATCGGCAATCGCACCTTCCGGCACGCCGTCACTCGCAAAAAGACAGCCGGACATTCTCAAGCCATCGATTTCTACCGGACATTCAAGAACGAAAAATGCTACGAACTGCACATAAAGGTCTCGCTGACGGAGGACTCATCGAATCCGCGACCGTCGCGACCTGGGTCGCTGGGAGACCCCTCGGCGGACCATGCCCGGGAGTCGCTCCAGCTGATTTTGTCATCGGTAGTCTTCCAACAATAGATCTCGTAGTCGCGGCGATCTTCGGCTAAAGAATGCAACGACGGACGTCCGGAGGAAGCGAATACGATGAGCGTGGTGCAGGATCTGATCGGCCTTTCCAAACTCCGCGTCCTTCGTCTGGCGGCGCTGACGGCCTTGATTGTCGGAGCAGGCACTCTATGTTTGGCGAGGAAGCTGTTTGCCCTCGATCCCGACATGTGGTGGCACCTGAGCGTAGGTGATTGGATCGTTCACAATCACGCGTTCCCCCAAAACGGCATCTTTTCCGGCACTGCTGCGAATCGCCCCTGGATGGCCTACAGCTGGGGCTATGAGGTTCTGCTCTCGCGCTCGTACGACTGGTTCAGCTTCGTGGGCATGGGCCTGTTCGGAACCGGACTGACTATCGCTGTGGCGCTCGCTGTCTTTGTAATGTTGCACAGAATTTCCGGGCGCTTCTGGGTCGCATGGGCGCTATCCATTTTGGTGTATGCCGCGTTTCTCTTCAACATCGCGCCCAGACCCTTGTTCTTCTCGGTTGTGTTGTTCGCGATCACGCTGACACTGCTGTTTGAGGCTCAACGAAGTGGACGAATCCAATTCCTGTACTGGCTGCCGCTCGTTTTCCTGCTATGGGCGAACATCCACATCCAGTTCATCTATGGACTCGGCGTCGTCGGCTTATTCGCGGGAACAAACCTCCTGCAGCGGATAGCAATTCGCTTTCGCGTCTATCCGGACTCTCTGCAGCGGCCCACACTCCCGGTGCTCCAACCATTCGCCATTCTGGCCTGTTGCGCACTGGTTGCGTGCGTAGGACCCTATTCTTACCACTTGTATCGGCAGGCGTTTGTCATCTCGCAGTCGAAGATCATGTACAAAATGATCATCGAGTTGCAGGCCCTAAGCTTCCAGTATGTCAACCAGTACCTGGAGTTGCTGTTGGCCGTCGGAGCCTACTTTGCTCTGGGCTGGCAAAAGAAAATCGACCCGTTCAAATTAGCCCTGCTGCTCTTCGCCAGCGTGTTTGCATTCCGGACATGGCGCGACGCGTGGTTCCTCTGCGTCGTCGCGGCGGCTGTTATCGCAGACTTCCCTGCCCCCGAGGGCAAGAGCGAGCACTCCATCCGATGGTCCGGCTGGGCGGCGGTGGGCTTGGCCAGCATCCTGCTGTTAGGGCTGGCAGTGCGGAATACCGATTTCAACACCCGTGGATTAGATCGCGTCATCAGCAGCGAGTATCCGGTCGATGCGGTGAACTTCCTGCGTAGAAATCCAGTGGGAGGTCCCCTCTACAACAGTTTTGATTGGGGCGGCTTTCTGATTTTCTACATGCCCCGGTACCCGGTGTCGATTGATGGCCGGACGGATCTTTACGGGGATGCGATGGACGAACAGTACTATGCCACGGAAAAGGCAGAACTCTCGTATAAGATCGACCCCCTGCTCAATGAAGCTGGGGTGGTGATCCTCAAGAATAAGTCCCCCATCGTGAAAATGTTATTCTCTGACCGGCGTTTTCGCGTAATTTATCGCGACGATCTTGCCGTCATTCTGGTACGCAACTGGTGAGGTCGGGTTTCCCGCCGCACTCTTACGGATTCATCTGCGGAACTGTGGGTTGCGGGACAAAGACGCTCGCGATGTCATCGCTGTAAACCAGACGGTATTGGGCGCTCAGTCCCGGCAGATTCGTCAACGCTTTCGCCATCGCCGATTCCCTCTCCAGCAGCAGTGTGCCGGCGTGGGCCACCATCGGATCAGACTCCAGCAACTCCTTGCCGCTGACAATGTCGAAATATGAGCTGACAATATCGTTCCCATAGAGTTCGATCCGGCTGTCAACTGCGACCGGATATTGCGGCAGGTACCATGTAAGAAAACTGCCCCAGGAATACTCGTTGAAAAGCGGCGGAGCAAGATGGTTTGCCTGGATATAATCGCACGCCTTTACTGGGAAAGAAGAGCTGATCTCGGTGATCAGAGCGTTGGTGCCGGGCATCGTGGCTGCGGCGACCACCGTGATGGCAAGCATAAAAACCGCGACGACGGAACGCCTCCGCATGGGATGCTTTCTTTGCCCCGCCTGACTCTCCGCGCGCTCGAAGTGGAGTGCGCCAGAAATAATGCCAATCGCAGGCAAGACCACTAGCCATCCATCCCGCTCGATTCGGAAGGCTACCAGCATGGCCGCGACCAGCGTCATCATCTCGAAGGAGGCAATAGAGCGTAACCGCCCCAGCGCAAGAAACGCCATCATCACCAGCAACATGAGCATGAATTCCTGCTGGCGCCGGAAGCTCATCGAACTCAGCTCGGGGAAATGCTCGAACATGACCGGGCTGTAGAGGGCCCGGAACGCGGCCGGAAGCAGGTGCACGGTGTAAGGATTCGCGAGTGTCGCCAGTAATGACAAAAGACTAACGATCCCGACTTGCTTGAGATCGAGAGGGCGCATTCGCTCGCTGAGCCACGAAGCGCCCCGCTCCCGCAGAGCCTTCTCCAGCAGGACGGACACTACGAAGACGCCTAACAGAAGCAATCCAGCCACGAATTGGAGGTGCAGATTCGCCCAGAGGACGAACAGCGCCGGCAACCAGAAAAGCTTTTTCACCTCACCCGTTTTGCGGCTGTCGAGCAGCAGGTGCAACTCGACCGCGAAGAAGAGGATCGAAAATGCGTAAGGCAGTGGCTGCAGATTTGGAATGGCGTATTGTGCGACCGCCGATAGAAGAACAGCACTCCAGAAACCTGCACGCTGACTCCGTGCGAGCAAGAATATAACTACGGCGAGCGCGCTCTTGAGCGCCATCAGCATCATTGGAATCGAACGCAGCCCAAACAGCCGATACGCAACTCCGAGGATCACGTCGAAAAGCCAGGTCGAATCGTTCCACGGCAGGTTGGCGTATTGCGTGAACAGACCGGTGTGGGGAACCGCGTGGTTCTGCAGGATCCAAAGCCCGGTGCGAACGTGCACCCAAACCTCAGGTGTAGTCAATGCGAACCTGTACACGCTCTCATAGACTGCTGCGGTCGAAAATAACGCCGTCAGGGCAACCAGTCGCACCAGCGCGGGCCACTCGATGCGAGACTGCCCCGTACTTGATCGCGTTCCGCCGAGATCGGTCGATTGCGGCACGCGACATTCTAACCGAGGGGATTCCGGAGTCTCCGCGGTACGCACCGACGAACTAGGGAGCGTGAGTTGCATGCCATTAGTCAAAATGCAGCATGGAAGCAAGCCAATGGCCCGGCTGTGATTCTAATCACGTTCGGTTGTGAGCCGGAAAGCTGCACGGGTGTGACCATGCCCCATAACTTTGGGGTAACCGACAGCTGGGAAAGGCCTTTGGAACTCCCGGGAAGCGATGGCGTATCAAGAGTCGTAGAATACTCTGATCCTGCGATCGAATCCGCCACGGAAGCGTAGCGCCGGGCTCTTGAAGGGCCAGGTCAGATTTTCCAAGGTCAGAAAAAGTGCGCGAGAGAAGGGTCGGTCAACCATATGCACTGGGGAATGATTCGAACTTGCAACTGCCTGCTCGTGATCGTTGGATTGCTCATCTTCTCAATACCAGGTGCCGCGGCAAGCGAAACCACCCCACTCACGGGGACATACAAGGTCACTCGTAAGGCAGAAATGGGCGGCCAGACCCGAGTGCAGATACGGATTCATCTGGTGAATCGCGGGACTCGAGATCTCCACATCCAGCGCATTACGTTCTGGGATTTCTCCCACCCAGTCAAGGGCGGAACGCAAAGCTGTTCCATTGTTGTTCGTTCCTCTAATTCCGCGGACACGACGCAGGAGTTCACGCTGCCCCCCGCGGAATACGAACTGTGGAAGCGAGGCGCCCGGCCCCGCCTGGTGCTTGAGGTTGCCACCCCGCAAGGCCATCCCACCACACAGGTAGTCCGGCTGGACCGGATCGCCGGCGGGAAAGGCCAGTGACCATGCGCTCACTGGACCCGTCCCCTCGGAAACTGCTTCTAGCGGTTTGCATCCTGCTTGCGGTAACGCTGTGCGTGCCGCAACACGCAGCTGGTCAATATGCAATCAGCACCATCGCCGGCGGCGGACCCAATAATCTTCCGGCACTGCGGTCCAGCATTGGATTTGCGGGAAGTGTGGCGCAAGACACGGCTGGCAATCTTTACGTTTCCGACTCCTACTCGAGTCAGATCTTCAAAGTGTCCACGGCCGGTACTCTGACGGTGGTGGCGGGAAACGGAACCATCGGTTATTCCGGCGACGGCGGCCTGGCGACGAGTGCCCAACTCTCCATGCCGGAAGGCATTGCGCTCGATGGCTCGGGCAACATCTTTATCGCGGACACCGGCAATCTCGTGATTCGTGAAGTCGTAGCCAGCACGGGCAACATCCAAACCGCAGCGGGAAATTTTTCGCTGGGCGCTGGCTATTCCGGCGACGGCGGGCCCGCCACCAGCGCGCAGTTGAACGATCCGTACGGCGTATTTGTGGATGGCGCGGGAAACATCTTTATCGCCGATACCGACAACTCCGTGATTCGTGAAGTGGTGGCCGGCAGCGGCAACATCCAAACCGTTGCTGGAAATTTCACCAGCGGCGCAGGCTACTCCGGCGATGGTGCGATCGCCACGAGCGCGCAACTCGACCTCCCTGAGGGCGTTTTCGTGGACGGCGCTGGGAACATCTTCATCGCGGATACGAATAACTCCGTGATTCGCGTGGTCAACGCTGGAAGCGCAGCGGTGACCATCGCTGGGATTGCAATCCCTGCAGGTGACATTCAAACCGTCGCTGGAACCTACTATGACTCAGGTTTCGGTTCAGCCTGCCAATTTACCGGAAGCGGCGGACCAGCCATCAGCGCTTTCCTCTGCCAACCGGTCGGCGTGTTCGTGGACGCGACAGGAAATATCTTCATCGCCGATACAGATAACTACGCGATCCGCGAGGTCTCAACCAGCGGCACTCTTACGACCGTCGCCGGCACGCCCGGAACCTTCGGATACTCCGGCAACGGAGGTCTCGCCACCAGCGCAGTGTTGAACTATACGAGCAGTGTCGCGGTCGATGGTGCGGGGAACATTTATATCGCCGATACCGACAATTTTGTGGTCCGGGAAGTCACCGCGGCGGATGGCAATATTCAGGCGTTCGCTGGAAACAACACTCTGGCGTATTCCGGCGATGGTGGTCCCGCCACTGGCGCCGCGCTCAATTTTCCTGGCGGAGTCTTCACCGACAGCTCGGGAAACGTTTATATCGCGGATACGGATAGCTCTGTGATTCGCGTGGTAAATCCCGGCACTCAGGCTGTAACCATCGCCGGGGTCACGATTCAGCCGGGCGCCATTCAGACCATCGCGGGAACCGGTATTGCCTGCCTGACTCCGATGGGGGGCGGCTGTGGAGACGGGGGCCCGGCCACCAGCGCCGAGCTGAATTATCCATTCGGCATTTTCGTGGACGGTGCGGGGAACATTTTCGTCGCCGACACCGGGCTTCCTTTGACAGAGAGTTCGGCGATTCGCGTGATCAACCCGGGAGCCGCGCCCATCACGATTGCCGGAGTAACGATCCAGCCGGGCACAATCCAAACTGTTGTCGGCACTCTCGGCGCTGCCGGGTTTGCGGGGGATGGCGGCCTGGCTGCGAGCGCGCAGCTTTTCAACCCTCAGGCTTTTGTCGTCGATGGATCAGGAAATATTTTCATCGCCGATACGGAGAACGCTGCCGTACGCGTGGTGAACTCTGGCACTCAGGCGATCACAATCGCAGGCGTTACGATTCAACCCGGCACCATTCAAACCGTCGCCGGCACTCCGCAGACCGCGTGCGCGGACCCAAGCTCAGGATGCGGCGATAACGGTGCTGCGACCGGCGCCTCATTCAACTTTCCCAGCGGCATTTCTCTCGACGCAGCCGGCAATATCTACATTGCCGATACCTTCAATTCGGCAATCCGCGTGGTGAACCCGGGAACGCAGCCGATTGCAATCGCCGGAACCACGATTCCACCAGGCGATATTCTGACGGTAGCCGGAACTCTCGGCCGCGACGGCTTCGCCGGCGATGCCGGGCCACCCAACGCCGCCCTGCTGAATACGCCCTGGGGCGTGTCGGTGGATGCACTGGGCAACATCTTTATCGCGGATACCGACAACTCGGCGATCCGGCAAGTCGTGACAATCGCCGGAACCATTCAAACGATAGCCGGAACCGGAACGGCAGGCTTCTCTGGCGACGGAGGATCGGCTACCAGTGCCACGCTCGACGGGCCACAAAGCGTAGTTCTAAGCAGTACGGGAACTATTTTTATTGCCGACAGCCAGAGTTCGCGGATCCGTCAACTGACCTCGACGGTAAGTGTCTCGGTGGTTCCAGAGTCAGCAGTGGTGCCGCTCGATCTCAGCCAGCAGTTTCTCGCAACCGTAACCGGCGCCAGCAACACAACTGTGACCTGGCAGGTGAACGGGGTCACGGGCGGTAACGCGACCGTGGGAACGATATCGACCGCGGGACTCTATCAGGCACCCGCCACGGCACCTGCGTCCGCAATTACTGTAACCGCCATCTCAGACGCGAATGGCACGACCTCAGGATCGGCCACCGTCACAATCGCGGCGAGCGGAGCCCCAGCAGTCAGCGTGAGTACGACCCCGTCAGGCGTGACCGTGGTTTACACGTCGACCACGCAAGCCTTCACTGCCACGGTGACAGGCGAAACCAACACTGCGGTCACTTGGGAAGTGAACGGCAGCGCCGGAGACTCGACAAACGGAACGATCGATAGCACGGGGCTCTACTCGGCTCCAGCCACAGTTCCCGCGCACCCTCTGATTATCATCACGGCTGTTTCGCAAGCCGACTCAACCGTCTCCGGAATCTACCCCATCACAATTGTCACCACCCCGGTGGCGACGCAGCCCGCTCCGCAAACTGTGTCCCCGGGTGGAACTGCCAACTTCTCGATTTCACTGAACCCAAATACCGGAAATCCCAACAATCCCATTACGCTGTCGTGCTTGCAGAGTTCCTTGCCCACCGGCGCATCCTGCGCGTTTTCCCCGGCAACCATCACACCGGGCAGCAGCGCCGTTCCCTTTAGCCTTGCGGTCGCAGTGCCATCCAGTTCTGCCGCTTTGCGGCAGCCGAACGGGACGTGGCTGGCCACCGAGATATCGTTCAGCTTCTCCTTGCTCGCTGGTTTCATGCTCGTCATCAGCACACGCCGTAGGCCGTATAAACCTTGGCTTGGGATGGCGATGTTCAGCCTCTTACTGCTGACTCTGGCAGGCTGCGGCGGTGGGAGCAGCACCTCCACTTCGCACAATCCGGTGACCTACAACATCCAGGTACTCGGAAAGACCGCAGCGCAGCCAAACCCAGTGCCCATCACGGTGGTTACGCTGACGGTGCAATAGAACTTCGGCTGCCACATCATCCAAACTAACTTCGGAACACTCGTTCCGGACGGGCGTACACATGCCCGCACCCTGCTCTTGCGACTGGACTCATCACAAAGGATGCCCTGACACGACACGGCATCGCAGCAAATGCAGCCTTTGTGCACACAGAACTCTGACTGCGTGTCGCCATTAGCACGGGCCCCATGAGCGCTAACTTAAGACTCTGTTGTTTCCGACTTGCCCGTCAGATCGGCATAGGGGCGGCGGTCACCCGCCGACCCCTGCCACACCACCGTGCGTACGGGTCCGTACACGGCGGTTCGAGTTGGTTACGCTAACACCCATCGATCAACGTTGGAAGTCCGAGCGATTTGAAGTAGGCGTTGGAAAGCCCAACCGAGAGGGCTTTGGCCCGAGCGAGGTACCAGGGGCCGCGTCCACTACCGGCCGTGTTGCTAGCCAGTCGCGACGAACTCCCAGTTCCAGCAGTGCCGCGCGGCGACGGCGCGGTGTTTTCCATTGCCGCCACAGCGCTGCACGCAATCGCAGCCGGACCCAGCGGGTCAGGTACTCCAGCACCACAGGCGTTTCGCAGAAGCCGAAATAACCGCGCCAGCCTCGTATATACGAGGCCAGCTCCTCTATCGTGTTCTCGATGCTGACGCCCTTTGCCCGGCGCGTGATCTCCCGGATTCGTTGCTTAAACCGCTCCAGAGCCTTTGGCGCAATCAGGCGCTTAATCTCTGGACCGGTACTAAAGCTAAATCCGAGGAGCTTCCGCTCCTGCGGTCGAGCCACCGCACTCTTTGCCTCATTCACTTTGAGTTTGAGCTTTTGTGTGATGAACCGCGTTATGCTTTCCATCACCCGTTGACCGGCCCGCTGGCTGCGCACGTAGATGTTGCAATCATCCGCGTATCGAAGGTGGCGGTGTCCGCGTCGCTCTAGCTCTCGGTCGAGTTCGTCGAGCACGAGGTTGGACAGCAGTGGTGAAAGCGGGCCTCCTTGCGGAGTGCCCTCCACGCTGGGGCTGACCAGTCCATTCTCCATCACCCCGGCGTTCAAGAACGCCCGGATAAGCTTCAACAGCCTCTTGTCTTCGACTCGTTTGGCGATCTGTCCCATCAGTTTGTCGTGATTGACTCGGTCGAAAAACTTTTCGAGGTCGAGATCAATCACCCAGCCGTAGCCTGCGGCGATGTACTGTTGCGCCTGAGCTACCGCTTGATGGGCGGATCGTCCGGGTCGAAAACCCTAGCTGTGGTCGGAGAACGTCGAGTCCCATCGCCGCTGCAGCACCTGCATCACCGCTTGCTGGATGAATCGATCCAGCACCGTCGGGATGCCAAGCTTTCGCACCCCGCCGTCCGGTTTGGGGATTTCCACCCGCCTCACCGGCTTCGGTTCGTAGGTCCCGTTCAGCAGTTGTTCTCGGATCGCTGGCCAGTGCTGTTTCAGGTAGTCGGTGAGTTGACCGACGGTGATCCCGTCCACTCCCGCGCTACCTTTATTACCCTTCACCTGCCGCAGTGCTTCCTTCAGGTTTTCTCGCTCACATACTTCCTCCATCAATCGATCGGTTCTAGCTGGGCTTTCGGATCCACTCGTCGCCACCAACGATTCAGACTCTTCTCCTGCGACACCCCGGGCTGCACCCGTCAGCGCAGACGAGACGTCCAGTTTCATCTGGATGTTCTGCTGCTTATCGTCGTTGAGACTCATGGCCTACTCGCCGCTCCTTCTCGTTCGGGCCTTCGATCCCCGTTCCCGACTTGGCCTATCTGTTTCTCCACCTTTCGGTTTTCGGAGTGCCTCAATAGCCTTGCCGACGACATGATCTACTATGCCCTATGCTGACTTCTGCTCCGCGGTCAGACTGCCTCTCAGCCGCCTCAGTCGCCGAAGCGACGCGGAGCAGTAAGTTGCCCACTCGTCCGGTACGGGCGCCTTCTATTCGGTTTTTGTCCATCGGCTCGCACGTTTGTTCTATGCTTCCTTCGGACCTCGCCTCGCGGCGATAGCCCTTGCATCATCACTAGGCCTTCACCTCCATCAGGTCGGCCAGAGGACTTTCACCTCCAAGTTACTGAGCATGCCCAGCACACAACGAAGCCGCTGGCGCGGCGGACGCTGCCGCGTGGGTGATGTCGGCAGTCCTTATTTTTGGCTCAGATAATTGTGGGTCACAAGGAGGTCCCTGTGACCCATCTACGCAAAATGATGCTGGAGGAACTCCAGCGACGTCATTACTCTGAAGCTACCACACGACGTTACATTCGCTTCATCGAGCGGTTCGCCCAACACTTCCACCGCTCGCCCGATCGCCTGGGACCGCAGCACATCCGCGAGTACCAAGCCCAACTCTTCACCGTGCACAAACTGACTCCCGGTTCGGTGACCAACCATCTCTGCGCCCTGCGCTTCCTCTACATCCAGACGCTCAAGAGGCCCTGGAGCATTGCCGACACTCCCTATCCCAAGAAGCGCTATCGCCTGCCCACCATTCTCAGTCAGGAAGAAGTAACACTGCTCATCGAGGCTGCGCCGACTCCCTTCTATCGCACCATTTTGATGACCCTCTACGGCACCGGCGTGCGCCGCGCCGAGCTCACGCGCCTGAAGGTCAGCGATATCGATAGCCGACGCCGCGAAGTCCATAATCCATCAAGGTGCGAAGCGTAGATTCGGCGGTTGTGCACGGAAGGGACCCACATCCGTACCGCCACTGTCATCCAGTGGGCTGGCCAGGCCAGATCGGTTGCACGACGGCATGTCCGCTACCAGACCGTGCGTTTGTTTGCTCAGTATCTCCACGTAGAAGACTCCCGGCACGAATCCCCACCCACAAACTACTTCGGCTATCGGAAGGCGCGTCGTGTCCCGCACATCTATTCCTGCGACGAGATCGAGAGCCTTGTCCTCGCCGCCAAGAGGCTTCCATCGTTCAACTCGTTGCGGCGCGAAACCTATGCAACGCTCATCAGCCTATTGGCGGCAACCGGACTGCGAATCTCGGAGGCGTTGCATCTGCTGGTCTCCGACATCATCCCCGACGGTTTGTTGATTCGCAAAACCAAGTTCCAGAAAACCCGTCTGGTGCCGTTGCACGACACTGTAGTGACAGCGCTCGCTCACTACTTGACGCATCGCCAAGACAGGAGGAGTGGTGGCGCCCATGTTTTTGTTTCAGACGACGGGCAACCGCTCGTCTACTGGAAAGTTCACAGTGTGTTCCGGACTCTGCTGAAATCCGCAGGGATCAAGCCCTCCCGCGGTCGATGGCCTCGTATTCATGAGCTGCGTCATACCTTTGCAGTTCGCGCACTGGAGTCGTCGCCAACTGGCCGGCAACGAATCGGACAGCACATGTTGGCCTTGGCTACCTACCTGGGGCACGTCAATATCAACTCTACCTACTGGTACCTGGAAACCACACCTGAGCTTCTGCGCAGCATCGCTGTCGTCACCGAGGACTTCGTGCAGGGAGGACAGCCATGACTCCTCTTGCACCCCACATAGAAGCTTTCTTCCGTGACTATCTTGTTCGCCACAGAGGTGTTAGCCCACATACTTGTGACTCCTACGCCTACAGCTTCCAGGCTCTGTTCGAGTTCGCATCCCGGAAGCTTAGAGTTGCGCCATCAGCTCTCATGCTGGAGCAGCTAGACGCCTCGCTGATCAGTTTGTTCCTCGAACATCTGGAGACCGTACGTGGCAACTCCGCGGAGACACGAAATATCCGTTTGGCTGCGATCCGCTCGTTCTTCCGGTTCTTGCAGCACAACGAGCCATCCGCCGTCGCACAGGTTCGCCGCGTTTCAGCAATCCCCTTCAAGAAAACCGACCATCGTTTGGTGCCGTATCTGGCCCAGGAAGAAATGCAGGCCCTGCTCGATGCTCCTGATCCATCCACGCGAATGGGAGTTCGAGACCGAGCCATATTGCACTTGGCGGTGTGTGCGGGCCTCCGAGTCTCTGAACTGACAGGTTTGCGCACTGATGATGTCGCTCCTCAGTCCGCGAGCATCCGCGTGCGAGGCAAGGGGCGCCGGGAGCGTGCGCTGCCTCTTTGGAAAACGACGGCCGCAGCACTCCGCGCTTGGTTGGCCATTCGCGGAGCAGTCGCGTCCCCTGAGCTGTTCGTAAACGCCCGCGGTACGCCCTTCAGTCGATGGGGTATTGCGTACGTTCTGCAGCGCCACACCGAAACGGCGGACCGAAAATGCTTAACGCTGCGCGGCAAAAGTCTCGCTGCACGTGCTTCGACATACCTGCGCAATGATCGTGCTGCAAGCAACAAAGGACATTCGAAAAGTTTCTCTGTGGTTGGGGCATAGTGATCTGACCACTACGGAGGTCTACGTTCGGGCCGATCCTACTGAGAAACTGGAGGCTATCGAGGCAGTCGTGCCGCCAAGCCTTCGCAAGGGCAAGTTTCGACCGCCGGACAAACTGTTCGCCCTTCTAAAGGGCAAACCTTAATGGAGAGTCGAAAGGGCGTGGCCCCGTGTACGGCATGCCCTTTTACGCTGCTACTCCCCATTAGGAAAAACTCCCCATAAGACACGTAATGGGGAGCTCCCCATTACGTGTCGCAACCGGCACTGCCCGAAGTGTCAGACCGGTGCGCGTGAACGCTGGATCGCGGCGCGTCGTCGTGAACTGCTGCCCACGCCCTATGTCCACGTCGTTTTCACCCTGCCGCCGCAACTGGCTGCGTTGGCTCTCCAGAACAAGAAGGTCATCTACGGTTTGCTGCTCCGGGCCAGCGCCGAAACCCTGCAGGAGGTCGCGCGCAATCCCGCCCATCTCGGAGCCGAGATCGGCTTCTTCAGCGTGCTTCACACCTGGAACCAGAAACTCCAACTTCATCCTCATGTCCACTGTGTCGTTCCCGCCGGCGGACTCTCCCGCGATCACGCCCGCTGGATTCGATCCCACCCACGCTTCTTCCTTCCCATTGCCGTACTGCGGCGCGTGTTCCGCGGCAAGTTCGTCGCCGGCCTGAAGTTTGCCTTCGAACGCCGTCAGCTGCACCTGGCCGGAGAACTCGCACCGCTCACCCATCCCAAGTTCTTCGCTGCCTGGCTGCGTCCGCTCTTCCGCAAAGATTGGATCGTCTACTCCAAACCACCCTTCGGCGGACCCGAGTACGTCCTGCAGTATCTCGGCCGCTATACCCACCGCGTCGCCATCTCCAACCATCGCTTGCTCGCATTGGTGGACGGACAGGTTACCTTTCGCTGGCGTGACTCTGTCGACCACAATCGGCAGAAAGTGATGACCGTCTCGCGCGATGAGTTTCTCCGTCGCTTCCTACTTCACCTGCTCCCCAAGGGCTTCGTCCGCATCCGCCACTTCGGCTTCCTCGCCAACCGAAGGCGCGCCGCCCTGCTGCCACGGTGCTTCGCCGCTCTTCACGCCAGTCCACCGAAAAACGAATCGAAAACGTCGACCGCTCCTACAGCGCACCCGCTGTGGCGCTGTCCCAAGTGCGGCGGACCGATGGCCGTCGTCGAACGATTCACCGCGGCACAACTCCAACTTCGTTCTCCACCGCTCCCGGTCACAGCTGCATGAAATCACTCGCCCACAACCCCAACTGCTGGCGCGCTTCAGCGCGCTCCGTCGAAGTGTGTCTCCGTCACCGCTCGACACCTTCTTCATGCCCCAGAGTAGGTTTCGCTTCAACCGCCACTTCGCCTTTGCCCATGCCCGTCGGTTCCTCCGCAACGGACCTCGACCACCCCGACAACCTCTACAAACCTCTCTTGCTCCATTCAATTTGCATAAGTACCGCGCCCGCCGCGCCAGCGGCTTCCTTCTGACGGCTTTTTCGAACGCGACACCTCTCACCTTTTCTTTCAGCCTTGAGCACTCATCCCGGCGTCGCCTCCGAAAAAGCACTAGCGTTACCCGGGACAGGACGTCAAAAGCGTAACTTGGCACGCATTGCGTCGGGAGGAATTTCTATGTTCCTGAGCTTTGTTTCAAGAGATGAGACTGGCCAGGCACGATATGATGCACCGGTGGGTTTATCCCGTTCTTCTACGAGGAGCCTTAGCATGCAACTGGGCCGCATCCGTGCAATGGTATTTCTCGCCTCCGTCCTGGCGCTGGCCGCATCCGCCGCTCTCGCCGACGAAGCAATCTCGGCGACCGTGGACGCAACTAGAACTCGTCAGAAGCTGCTGCACATCGAGTTGGTCGTGCCAGTCAAACCTGGACCTCTCACTCTCTACTATCCGAAATGGATTCCCGGCGAGCATGGGCCCGATGGACCCATCGCCAATCTCACTGGCCTCAAATTCGAGGCGGACGACAAGACCATCCCGTGGCAGCGTGATTTGCTGGATGTCTTCACCTTCCACCTGGAAATCCCGCGCGGGGTCAGCCATCTCAAGGCCCGCTATGACTATATTGAGCCCGACGGCGTTTCCGCTACCGACAAACTCTTGGTCCTCGAATGGAATGAAGTCGTACTCTATCCGGCAGATATCCCCGCCGAGAAGCTCACTTACGAAGCCAAACTCCTGTTGCCGGACGCGTGGAAATTCGGCACAGCGCTTCCCGTCGAAAATGAATCAGGAAGTCAAATCTCTTTCAAGCCGATTCCACTGGATTTACTCGTGGACTCGCCCGTCATTGCCGGAGAGTTCTATCGGACGATTGACCTCACGCCACCGGGCGAACCCATCCATCATGAAATCGACATCGCTGCCGACAGCGCAGACGCTCTGAACATGAGCCCCGAAAACCAGAAGGAGATGATCGGTCTGGTGGCCGAGTCGGGCAAGCTCTTTGGTGCTCGCCACTATCGCGACTATCATTTCCTGCTCGCGCTCAGCGATCACGTAGCACATTTCGGCCTCGAGCACCACGAGTCGAACAACAGCCGCTTGCCGGAACGAGCTCTGCTTTTGCCCAGTTCCGGCATGTCGCTGGGTGGACTGCTCGCGCACGAATTCGCCCACTCCTGAAACGGCAAGTTTCGCCGCCCCGCTGATCTCACCGTCCCCTACTATGAACAGCCCATGAAAACGGACCTTTTATGGGGCTATGAGGGGCTAACGGACTACCTCGGGCCCATGTTGGCGGCACGCAGCGGCTTGTGGACGCCAGAACAGTACCACGAGTACATAGCCAGCATCGCGGCCATGCTTGGCCCGGGACGCCCCGGCCGTACCTGGCGCCCATTGCTGGACACCGCGGTTGGAGAACCCGGCCTGGCCTTCGGAAGAGGCGGCTGGCTGAACTGGCGCCGCGGCACCGACTACTACGACGAGGGCGATCTGCTCTGGCTCGAAGTAGCCACCATCATTCATCGCGAGTCTGGCGGCAAGAAATCGATTGATGATTTCTGCCAGGAATTCCACGGCGGGCCCAATCATGGCCCGGAGGTAAAGACTTATACCTTCGATGAATTGGTGAAGACGCTCAACGCATTAGCGCTTTTTGATTGGATCGGATTTTTTCACACCAGGTTGACTTCCACTTCCGCGGAAGCACCAGTGGGAGGGATCGAAAACGGAGGCTGGAAAGTCACATTCAGCGACAAGCCCGCGAAATTGGAAGGCCGCCGCGGCAATCCCGGCGATGTCTATTCCATCGGCCTCCAGGTGGGCAACGACGGGGTTGTCACCGACGCCATCGTCGCGAGTCCTGCATTTGAGGCCGGTGTCTCTTCGCAGATGAAAATCATTGGCGTCAATGGCCGCGTCTACACCCAGGAATTGCTCTCGGACGCGATTAAATCAGCGAAGGACGCCTCACAACCGATCACACTCCTCGTCGTCGTGGACGGCTATTTTCGAACATGCACGATAAACTACCACGGCGGCGCCCGTTACCCGCACCTGGTGCGTGATAGCGACCGGCCGGACTATCTCGATGAGTTGATCAAGGCCCACGCCGCGAGCCCGTAGAAGCCAAGTCTGGTCTCTGGGAGCGTCCGCTCGGTGGCGTCGATCTTGGATGGGGAGGAGGACTCCGCGTAGTACGTGAAACCAAGCATTCAGCGAAGCTTTACTTCTTTACCCCAACGCCCCCTGACAACAGCGGCTGCACCGTGCCATTGGGATTATGCACGGTCTCGTGGCAGACCAGTGCGCATGTGCCGGGTCCGCGGTTGTAGGAGACTGGGACCGCCCCATTCGGAGCCACGACTTTCAGGTCAAAGTTGATCATCCGCTCGCCTGTGGCGTTCCCGCTGTTCGCTCCCATGCCATGCGCGGTGTGACAGGTCGAGCAGGCGAACCCGGCGTTGATGTGCGACGCGTGCTGGCTCCAGCTGGCGGTGCTTGCGACCGTCGACAGGTTGTGGCACTTGGCACAAAGAGAATAAGGCCCATTAACACTGAGATCGGGATTAGGGAACAGATTCGTGATGCGCTGCCCAGGACCCGGCGCCTGACCGAATTCATAGCGGCGCTCCAGGATGTGCGTCCATTTCGATCCATGCGGACCGCTGGGTCCCGATCCCCCGAATTCGCGATTGTCATCGCTATTGTGGCAGTCGGTGCAGTAAATCCGGATTCCCATGGCGCGCCCCTGCGTTTTCCCATCGAGATTCAACATGAAGCTCAACAGGCTGGGCTGCGGCAGTGCGCTGCTGCGGTCATGCAAGACCGGGTGGCTCGACGCCGCGGTGCTGGACATCTGCGGGATGAGGTTCAGCCCATCGTTCGCAGTAACCGCCCGCGCAGGCAAGTATCCGAAGATCGCCTGCGTCTGCTTGCCGGTGCTGGTTCCGTGACAGCGCAGGCAGGTTTCATACTGGTTCACAGCAGGAGTCATGACCGTGACGCCGTCTGTTGCGCTGATTCCGACAGCACCGAGTTGCGAGGCTCGTATCAGCGGAGGCAGCACTGCACTGAAAGAAGTGACCGCCTGGGAGGCATGCGGACTGTGGCAGTCCACGCAGGTCGAGTGCCGGTTATTGTTCACCATCGCCGGCTCCCCTGCATCATGCTGATTCACGCCCGCCGGATACGGATGCCCGATCTTCGCATATTCGGAGTATATGCTCGGGATCGCCGGCGAAATATCGGAGCTGCCGTTGTGACACGTAATGCAATTCTGCGTGGAGGCATCCATGCTGGTCACGGCCGGAATCGGACCGCGCAGCAAGCGAGCTCCTGCCACTGAATTGTGCGGCATGTGACACGACAAGCACGCGTTCTGCGCGACCGTCGCATAACTCCCCAGAACCGGCCCGTTCGTGATCAGGTTGCCGGCCTTGGCATGGATGCTGGTCGGCCAAGGCGCCAGCGGATTGTTCTGGTTGTTGACCGTCCGGGGATCTGGCTCGTGACAAGAGAGGCAGAGTTGTCCGCTGGAACTGTCGCGCACCAAAAAGTTCTGCGACACGGTGTCAACGGCCTGCGCGTGCGGCGTATGGCAACTCGTGCATTCCACATCGTTATTAATCAGCTTTACCGCCCCCAACGGATCGGCCGTCTTATGGCTCGCAACCAGCGACGGCACCAGGTCCGACGCATCCAGCAGAGGAGTCTTCATGCTGAAGGGATGCGATCCTTGCAAGCTTGTCCCGAACACATCCGCGGACCGCATCGTGCCCGTCATTTTGATCTGTCCGTAGGGCTGCGTCTGTCCTACCGCGACGGTTCCATCGTGGCAACTCAGGCAAAGGCTGCTGTCGGCGCCCAACGCGGGCTGCAGGCTGGCATTGTGCAGGGTCGTACTGGTGTAGGTCGAGTAAGTTCTATTGGACAGCGTCTGGCTCCACAGCGCGCCGCTCGGCGCCCCAATGCCGGAATGTGGCGCGTGGCAATAAAGGCAGGGGTCGAGCGCTCCTCTGACCGGGCCAGTTCCGCTGGCCGATAGATTGTGTGCCCCCAAAACATCGCTGGAAGTCTGCGCGGGGGCTATCACTCCGAGTGCCATGATTGCGCCGACGAAGCTGATGAGAAGGAGCCTCTTCATTGGCCCGCTCCCTGCGCCTGCTTCGGCAATCCAAAATAGCGGAAGACCTGGATCCGCCGGTTGAACGAGTCCACCACGAAGATCCGGTCGTCGCGATCAATGAACAATCCCGCCGGCAACTGAAACTCCCCGATTCCCGTCCCGCTCCCGCCGAAGTAATACAAAAGCCTTCCCTCACGGTCAAAGACCTGCACCACGCCCCACAACCCATCCACGACGTAGAGGTGCCCTTCGGAATCAACTCCAATCCCTTTAGGACGGAACATCGTTCCGGTTGAGTCGCCGATGTTTCCCACTGCCGTTTGAAACGCGCCGGAGCGATCCAGAAACTGCACCCGGAAATTCATCGCATCCACGACAAACAGATTTTGATCCCGAATCAGCACCTCGGTCGGCAGGTTGAACTCGACTTCCCCGGTCCCTTTCTTCCCGATGCTCTGCAGCACCGTGCCGTCCATATCGAGCACAAAGATTTTGTCGCGCAGCGTGTCGGTGACGTAAATCCGTTTCGCCGCCGAGTCCACGGCGATGCCCGTGGGCCGCTTGAAGTAGCCTTCTCCGCCCTTCAGGCTGCCGATCGCGCGCTTGAACTTCCCGCTGGAATCAAATACGAAAATCTTGCCTGCTTCTGAGTCGGTCACATAAATATTGTCTTGCGCGTCCACGGCGACGCACTGCGGAGTCCGCATCGGGTCGCGGTCTTTATCCCGCCGCTGTATGAATTTGTACTTATGATTTTCGAAGTCGAAGATGTGAATCCCGTTCGCGCCCGGATCGGAGACGATAGCTCGTCCCCGCGAATCGATTGCCACGCCGTACGGCCGCACCAGATGGGGATGGTCGGGCTCGCCTACCATCACATCCACCAGCTTGGTGAAGAACCCTCGTTTGCCCTCGACTTCTTTTTCGGAGCTGAACGCGCGTTCCCACTGCAACTTGCGGCCGCCTTCCAGCAGCAAATCCGGCGGACGCGACTCCTCCGCCTTCTTATCCCGATCGCGCGCTTTCGAGCCCCAGCCCGGACACACCGCCAGCAGGAGAACTCCCGCCCACGCTGCACCGACTGTCGCCCATCTCCTCCTCCGAACACTCAGAAGAAGTTGAACCATCTCGTAAACCCCACGAAGTACGACGTCACATTCGCCGGCGCCGTACCGGGCGTACCTACCCCCTGGCGCAGTTTGGTGAATCCCGCGTTCAGGTAGATCTTCCGCAGCCTGTACTGTACATAACTATTGTAAAGCTGCGTGCTGACCCGGATGTTGGTCAGCGGATCGATTGTCGTACCATCACTATCGGCATAAGCCAAACTGAACGTCAACCGATTCGCGATGACACCGCCCAGGTTCGCGCCCACCGCCTTCGAGTTATACGTCATCACCGCATCCGGGGCGAACACTGCGGGCGGCAGATTCGTCGGCAACGCCGTCAAGCCGGTCGACGTCAGTACCGCCGTTCCGTCCGCTTTCGAATAGAATCCGTTCAGATTGAACGATCGCCAGGTCAGCGCGCCCGAAGCCCGCTGGGAACTGCTCGAGAACCCGGTTGACTGAGAGAGCCCGCTGTGCGCTCCGCCATACCCGGCAGAAAAATACGTCTGGTTGGCCAGGCGGCGCCTGATATTGGCCACCCAATTGTAGGACGAGGTCGTGTAAATCACGAGGACCGTCTGCACACCCTGCGAATATCCGAAGTTCGCATCCATCTCCCAGTCGTGAATCTTTTTGCTGAAATTGATGTTACCGGAAAATCCCAGTCCCTGGTTCCCGAACTGGTTGGCGTAGTCAAATGCCGCGAAGGCAAAGGTGAACGATCCCAGAAATCTCTGCGTCGTGCTGTAGTTGGCGCCGCCGCCGTATTGTGTGGAACTGTAGGTCTGGCCCAGGAAGGTCTGTTCCGCGTGGCTGACTTCTCCGTTTATCGAAAGGTTGCGCAGCAATTGGTAGTAGGCATTGGTGCCGAACAGAAAACTGCGAAATGTACCCAGATTCACCGTCTGCACCACGCCGTTCTGCATTGGTTCTGGAATGCTGCCCAGCAAGCTGTCGGTATAATCGAAGTTCCCGCTCACCACCAGTTTGTCGAGGGGCCGGAAACCCGCGACGGCGCTGAAGTTGTCACCCGACCCCGAACTGGTCGTGCTGTACGAGTCGGAATAATCGTAATCGTAATTGGAATGGCCGGCCGAGATGCCAAAGGAACCAGAAAACGGCAATGGATGGGAGGCATTGATCTGATAGGTGGTGCTTGCGCCATTCGATTGGACCGGCAGCGCAGATCCATCTACAAACTCCGCTAACTGCGTATCCACATTCCGGTGCAGGATGCTACCCGAAAGCCGGTATCCATCGACGAAGTAGCTCGAAAGCAGGCTGAACGTCCTGGTCTTCTGCTGGCTCTGATCCTGAGTGCCGTACACATCGGACGTCCCGTCCCCAATTGCGTAGCTCGCGGTCAAAGTTGGCAGGCCGGGAACAATCGCGCTCCAGTTCACTCCGAAGTTCTGGTTGGTTCCGTGCTGCGCCAGTCCCACGGTCGAGGCCGGAAGACCGAACTCGCTCGAACTGTCGGAGCCCCTGCCGTAGTAGACCGAACCGGGAAAGTGGCTGCCGCTGAACAGGTTCACATTGGCGTTGACGCCCGTGCTGTTGCTCAAGCCGCCGTAAATCGAATTCGTCTGGTCCCGGTTGGCGTAAGGAGAGACGCTGAAGTTCAGAAAATTGGGATTGTAGAAACTGCCGCGCAGGGTCCCATTCCCATAGAGACCCATGCCGTGCGAGGAAGCGCCATTATTGACTTCCCCGTTGTAGTTGTATCCGAGGTTTCCGTCGAGATTGAACTTCCACGCTTCGCCGACCTCCAGTTGCGCGGAGGCCCGCAATGCCAGCAGAAGCAACCCCGCCAGCAACCATCCCGCGTTGTGTACCCACCGTGCCCACATTCCCCACCTGGTCTCTGCCTGCGCCGCGCATTCATCTTCTTGCCCGTGCTGCGCCGGCTGAAAACTAAAGCTCTTCGATCTTCGCCGTCTTTCTTAATCTCCGGTTCAGATCGGCTCGCAACTGCTCGTTCTTTTCTTTCTGCAAGTCCTTCATCAACTGCACTTTCACTTCTGCAAAAGGCCGCGTGCCCGCCGGAGTGTGCGCGTTCAGGCGAAACATCGTGTACGCATTGCCCAACTGGATGAGTTCACTCACCTGTCCCGGTTTCATGGCTCGCGCCGCCTGCACCACCGGCGGCGGCAGTTTCTCGCCCTCCACCACTTTGCGGTCGCCCATGTTCACGTGCCAGTCGTCGTCGGAATACTTTTCCGCCAGCAGGCCAAACTCCTTGTAACTCTTGGTCGCCTTCGCCAGCTTCCACGCATCCTCGGCGTGCTGGCTCGCTTCCTTCTGCACCTCGGCGCTACCGTTTGCCGGCGGAACAATGGAAATCGTCTGCAGGCTGAACAGCTCGCCATGCTGGAATTTTTTCGGATTCGCGTTGTAGTACGCCCGGGCTTGCGCCTCGGAAACCGCTGCCTTGTCGGTCACATCGCTCTTCAGCAATTCATCAATCAGCAGCGAGCGCCGGATCTTGTCGCGCATCAACTGCGGCGATCCGTGCACTTCAATCTCCATCACCTTCTGGAATTCTTCCTCGCTCGCGAACTGCCGGCGGAATTGTGCTTCCGCCTGCTTCATCCGCTCGGGTGGAACTGTCATCTTGCGCCGCAGCGCTTCCTGGTACACCAGTTCCTCGAAGACCATCATCTGCATTGCGCCCTTGCGCATTTCCGGCTCGATGGCTTTGGGGATGCCGTCATGGGTCTTCTCATAGGGGAAAATCATCTGAACTTCTCGGGCCAGGTCGCGATCCGTCAGCACCGCGCCGTTCACCCGCACTACCGGCTTGGCCGGGGCCAGCACTGCAAGATTCGCCGGGACCGCGTGTGCCGAAGGCGCACCGCTGGGAGCTGAGGCTGGAGCCGGAGCCGGGGCCGCTGCCATGGTGGGAGCGTGCGAAGCCACCACCTGCGCGCCGCACGTCAAGGCGAGAACCATCCCTGCTGCGCCGGTCATCACTCCGATCATCACTCCGGTCATCATCGCGTTCTTGCGTTGCTTTTTCATTGCCCAATCCTTTTTCGTTCCGCTCTTAAAAATCGGGGGAGAGAAATATCCTCTCCCCCGCTGATTCAGACAATTAGAACGCCGTTGTAACGGCGTTGACGCCCATCGCTTCGTTCGACTCGCCGATGTGGCATTGGCGGCAGAACTGAGTGGTGGATGCGGCTTTCGTCGGGGCATTGTTGCCCGCGCCGGGGTTGTAGGGGCTGTTGATGAAGAAGTAGGTCGGGAAGGTCCCGCCCGCGATCGCAGTGCCCGGTTGGCTATGGTTCGTGCCATACCCAGGGAACGGCGCCGGCTTGTAGACATACATCACGTGCTGGTTATGGCATGTGGTGCAGGTCATGAAGGCCGTGGAAGGATCGCTCGAATTGTTCGGCATCGAGAATCCCCACTCCCACTGCGAGCCAGCGATGGCCGGATAGCCATAGTTGGCGGCAAATTGGGCATAGGTCGTGCCCGGGGTGGGCGCGATGGTGTTGATGGCATTGCCGGTCATCGTGACCGTCAGAGGATCGGTAGCCTTGGCAGGCGAACTGACCAGACCGAGTTTGCCTAACGTAGCCATGGTGCCCACCGGGTGATCGTTGCCGTATCCAGAGGTGTTGCCGTTGCCGCTGTCATTGCCCAGCAACGTCGGGATGCCATTCGGGCCATAGACGCCCGTCGGCAGCAGGTTGTTCGTCTGCTCCCACGATTTGCCAGTCATCATCTGCCCTTTGGCAACCACGCCGTCGTGGCAGGCCAGGCACATCATGATTTGGCGCAGTTCGCTGGTCTGGGTGGTGTAAGCAGCTGCCTGTGTCGGCAGATTTTCCACATAGGCGCCATCCGTAGCAAACGTAATGCTCAGACCGAACAGTGGAGCTACATCCTGGCCGAACAGCGCGTTGCTGCCGGACAGTGTGTCGGTGCCGGCGTTCGTGCCATTGACAGCGTCACCGCCGCCACCCGCCGCGCCGCTGTGCGGAGCATGGCAGCCCGCGCAACCGCGGCCGCCGTTGTTGTGAGCGCCCAGAACATCGATTCCGGTGAGTCCGGAACCCTGGGAGTAGGTCTGCGCCGCTGCCACGCCGGCAGCGATCAGAACCACGAACATGACGAAGAATAGCTTTTTCATTTACATCCTCCTGTTTGTAACAGCTGTTACCTCTACCTCAACGACTAGTAGTGCCTGTGCTGCCCGGAGCCGATTTGCACCGGCCCCGGTTTGGCCATCCGCGGAACGGCCAAACTCTATTGCGGCTTTTTTGCCGCGGAACTCTGCGCAGGCGCCGCGCTTGTGCTTGGTTTCGCCGCGCCTGCTTTGGTCTTGTCCTGTTCCGCCTTGCGCTTCGCCAACTCTGCCCGCGCTTCGTCGTCGGTGAAGTAACGGAACATCTGCACCCGCCCCGGATATTGCTCCGAGGTAAAAATGCGGTTGTTCTTGTCGATGTACAAACCTGCCAGCGCCTGGAAGCTGCCCGCGAACGTGCCGTGGCTACCCATCGCCAGGAGCAGTTGGCCTTCCTGCGTGAAGCACTGCACCCGGTCCTGCATGCCATCGGCGACCCAGACATGGCCGTCCACGTCGATCGCGATCCCCTTGGGCCGCATGAACCTTCCCGGAATGTCGCCCGCTTTGCCCCAGGCGCGAATGAAGTTGCCATCCGCATCGAAAACCTCGACGCGGTTGTTGTAGGTATCGGCGACGTACAGATTCTCGTCGCCATCGACCGCAACGTTGGTTGGCACCGCGAACGCGCCCGGATCGGTCAGCGTGTGCTTCTTGCCCGGGACTCCGATCTGGCGCAGGAACGTCAGCTTGTCCGCGTCGTAGACCAGTACGAGGTCCTGTGCGGCATCGGCGACATAAAGGAAGCGATTCTCGTTGTCGATCGCCATCCCGCCGGGATCGGCAACGTGCTGCGTGATCTGGCCTTCCACCTTGTGATTCTTGTCGAGGACCAGGATGCGGTGCATCTTGGTGTCGGAAACGAAGAGGCGGTCGGAGTCGTCAATCGCCAGGCCCTGAATGTCCCCGAAACGGGCATTGACGCCGTTCTTAATCAGCTGAACCTCTTTGGTCTCGAGGTTGAACATGAAGATGGCGCCGACCTTGCCATCCGCGACGTAGAGCGTGCCCTTGGAGTCGACCGCGATGCCGTTGGGCGTCCACAGCGCAAACAGCGGCTTCTCCGCCCGGCGCTGCTCGTTCGATTCCGAGCCTGCCATGCGATCCATCCAGGAACTCTTCTTGCCGGTTGGGGCAACATATTTGTCGCAGCAAAAATAGCTCATATACTTCACGCGCACCGGAGCCGGAGCAGCGGGCCAGACCAGATTGGCCTGCTGGATATCGTCCAGGATGGTCTGCTTTTGGGGCGGCGCGGGCTGATCTTTCTTCTTCTTGTCGCCGGCTAGCAGGTTCGCCGGGCTCAGCATGCTCAGGCAGAACAAGACTCCAGCGAGAAACCCTATGGACCGAAGCATCGCGGGTTTGAAGAAGGTCGTCATTTTGTCGTCTTCGGGCTCGGTTCCGGAGTCTTCGGCTGCGCGGCCGGCGGCTGCGTCGTCTGTGGCGCTTCCGGCTGCGGCTTCGCTGCCGGTGCTTGATCCGGTGCGCCACCAATCAGGTTCGTATGGCACGTGATGCAGAACGCCATGTTGTTCGCCTGATCCTTGACCAGCAGATTCGGCTGCACCGAAGAATGCGGCTGGTGGCAGGAGAGGCAATTCATCGGCTTCAGGACCTTGTTCAGATTTTCCGGGTCCATGACATCGCTGACCGGGTGATTCTCGATCGGGTGACCGCGTCCGTACTTGATCGGCAGCACGGTGACCCTGCCGAAGTAGTACTCGGGCAATTTCACCTTGCCGTCGAAGATCGAAACCAGATGCTCGCTTTCGAGCTTCTGCGGCTTGGCATCGGGCCCGTGGCACTCGAGGCAAAGCTTGTTCGGACTTGCGGCGCGCAGCAGGTGCTCGTTCTCTCCGCCATGCGGCTCGTGGCACGTCGCACACCCTTGCACGAATGCCGGTTGGTGCAGGTGCGCCTTCTTCATCTGATCCGCCTGATCGCTGTGGCAAGCCAGGCAGGCTTGCACCGGATCCGGTTGCAGGAAGCCCGGAGACTTGCCGGCATGCGGGTTGTGGCAGGCGATGCATTCGCCCTGCGCGCCCGGATGCTGCACTTTCGCCGTCTCAATCTTCTTGGCCTGATCGTCGTGGCAGGTCAGGCAGAGCGCGCGGCTGTCGGTATTGGTCAGAACAACCTTGCCATCCTTCGTCGGCTGATGGCAGGAGTCGCACATCTTGTTCTCAAAAGGATTGTGCAGGAACGCCTGCATCAACTTCGGCTTCGCGGACTGATGCGGATTGTGGCACTGCAAGCAGTTCGCGGTTCCGAAAGGCTGGCCGTCGTGCGTCTTCTGCAGAGCGGCATCCTTAACGTCGTGGCACTCGATGCAGAGCGCCGGAACATCCTTCTTCAAGTGCGCCGCAAACTCGATCTTGCTGCGGTCCCCGTTCTTATGCGTAACGTGGCAGGTATCGCAGCCCATGTCCAAGGCTGCGTGACGACTGCCGCCCTTGGGAACGTCCACCCCAACCTTGTGGCAGGAGAGGCAGAGGTTCTCGTCTCGCGTGGCACCCGACGTCGCTCTCCGCAGCTGGTTCGGATTGTCAGACTCGTGTGGGTCGTGGCACTTCACGCAATCCCGAACTGCCGGTGGATGCATCGTCTGCCCGGCCTGTACCTTCTTCTCGTCGTGGCAACTGAGGCACAGAGCCTGGGTGGTGGTGGTCGTGAGCTTCACCCGGGTGACATCCCGGTTGACCCGGACTTCGTGGCAACTCAGGCATCCCGTCGCGATCGCCGAGTGAACTGCCTTTCCTTTGCTCTTGTCTTCGTGGCACTCCAGGCACTTCGCCGCATCAACGTTCTTGTCGAGCGGAACAGGGTGAGTCTTGGCCACGGCCGGAGCAACCGCGATCACGATCAGAGCGATCAACTGCAGAATTTTGGGGAGGGCTCGTCCGGAGGTTACCTTCGGCGCCGAAACCGTTCGACTTGGGAAGTCTGGGACCATTGCCACATGAGCTTTTGCACGAAGGTCTCCTTACCTTCGGGACGTCCGAAAATACTCGCGCCGACGGTGTAAGTTATTGCAACACAGTAAGTTCCGGAGTCTACAGGGCATTGTTGCAAATTTCCACAACCTTCTGATTTCGTCCTCTAATGGGCCTTCTCCCGCACCGGCTTGGTGAAATGGCGCAAGTCCTGAAAACCATCTTGTGATTGCAATCACTGGGTTTCCGCAGTGGGTGAAATCGCAACGGGCTCCCTCGAGGTTGAGTGTTATGGCTCATCCGCCCGGCCCCTTCGAAACAGGTCGCGTCCCGTAACACATTGGATGTAAAGCACTTCCCATGAGGCGTTGGCATTGGCGCGGTACGTGCATTGCAGGATGCGAGGAAGAGAACCGATATGGCTCAGTCACTTCGCTCAGTTTTTCGCGGAATGCCTCGCAAAATCTGGCAGACACTCAGTTCCATCAAGACCGGCGTGGTTCTGATTATTCTGGTTGTCATCTTTTCGGCGGCCGGAACGGTCATCCTGCAGCGTCCGATGATCGAAGCCGAGGATATACAGCGGGCGTATTCGCCGGGCATGCTGCGATTCCTGGATGCCACCGGCCTGACCGACGTCTTCCACACGCGCTGGTTCGTCGCCTTATTGATGCTGGTCAGCCTGAGCATCATCTGCGCCTCAGTCCAGCGCTTCCCCAACGCCTGGCGCTACTTCGCGCGTCCTTATAAGAGTCCCGACGAAAGCTTCCGCAAGGTACTTCCGACGCAGGCGCAGATTCCGGTTGCCGATGAAGAGCACGGATTGAGCGCGGCGGAGCGCGCCTTTAAACATCTCGGACTGAAAACCGAGCGGATCGTGCGCACCGACAGCTTCTCCTTGTTCTCGGAGCGCAGCCGCATCTCCGAGATGGCCGTCTACATCGTGCACGCCAGCCTGTTGCTGATTTTTCTCGGCTTCATCGTGGATTCGCTCTACGGGTGGCGCGGATTCCTGATGCTCAGTCCCGGAACCTCGAGCAATCAGATCGAAACCAAGAATGGAACCATTCGCACCATTCCCTTCTCAGTCCGCTGCGATGGCACTGGCGAAGAGACTTATGCCGACGGATCTCCTAAGAAGTGGTGGTCGAAGCTGGCGGTAGTCGATGGCGGGCGCGATGTATCAAGCAAAGAGATCGTCGTCAACGATCCCTTGGTGTATCAAGGACTGCGTTTCTATCAGGCGAGCTACGGCCGCACCGGCAAGCTCGACCACGTGATTCTCAACGCAATTCCGGCCAATGGCACGAAGGGGTACCCGCAACAAATCTCGCTGGCGATGAACCAGACGGTTGCGCTCGATGCTGACACCAGTGTGCAACTGGTCGAATTTATCCCTGACTTTGTTGTGCAGGACGGCCGAGTCTACGCCCGCAGCAACGACGTATCCAACCCGGCGATCCACATGATCGTCACGTCGAAGAAGGCCAACAGCATCGTGAACGTGTGGTTCCCGGAGATTCAGGGAGTCGCCGAGAACGCGAACTCCCCCTACACCTTCGAGCCCAAAGATCTGAAGACTGGCGTGTTTACAGGACTCCAGGTTTCGCATGAGCCCGGCCAGTTCGCGGTATGGGCCGGCGTCGTGTTGATGGCCATCGGCCTGACCTTTGTTTTCTACGTGGTTCACATGCGCTTCTGGGTCGTTCCCGTCGTGGATGCGCGCGGCCAAACAGCGCTGTGGATCGGTGGCACTGCGAATCGCAATCGCGATGCCTTCGAACTTCGCTTCAAACACGTAGTAGAGCAGATTCAGAAGGAATTACAACCCGCACTCGTGGCTTCCGGGAAGACGAAAGCCACATCGATCTCAGAAACAAAGATCTCGAATACAACGATCGCCGGAAGGTGAGTCCGGCTACGGAGGAAGTGTATGGCAAGCGAAAAAGTTGAACAGCACCCCGCAACCGGCACAACGCTGGTCGTCATGGTGGGACTGGGAATCGCATTCCTGCTGTTCATCGCGTTTCTGAATGTGGTTAAGAGCGGAAACATTCTGAGTGAGGCGAACCTGCTCTACGCCTCGCTGGTCTTTTACGCAGGTGCGGGCGCGCTGTATCTCGGCTTCGGCGTGACCGGGACGGATGCGTATATCAAGTTCGCTTCGCTGATGACCTGGGCCGGCCTGCTGGCCAATACCGGAGCAGTGGCTCACCGCTGGTATGAGGCGGGACATCCGCCGTTCGCCAGCATCTATGAAATGCTGCTGAGCTTCGTATGGACCCTGGCCGCGCTTACCCTGATCGCTGAGAAAAAATACGGTGTGAAAGTGATCGGCACGGTGACCATGCCGGTTGCGATAGTCGGCGTCATCCTGATGCAACTTCTCCCCAGCGAAGTCCGGCCGCTGGTACCGGCGCTGCAATCCACATGGCTGCACGTACACGTCACGCTCGCCATGCTGGCCTACGCGGCGTGTGCACTCAGCTTTGCTCTCGCCATGATGTTCCTGATCCAGGACAAAGTGAAGACGGAACTATTCCTGGCGGCGACCAGCCTATTTACGGTCGGCATCTATGCCGCGGTACTCACTCGATTCGAGCGGTGGGGCGGCTTCAACGTGATCGCATGGGACGCCGAGAATAAGACGGAAGTCTTCCTCTCACGCGGCGTCCGGCTCTTCGTCACCATCCCGGATCTGGGCTGGCTGATGCTGCTGGTCTTCGCCGCAGTGGCGGCTCCGCTGGTGCTCTACATCCTGTCGCGGGTTAAGAAGAATGAAGGCCTGCTGGCGGTTGCCGATCGCGCCGTCTTCATCAGCATTCTGCTGCAATCGCTGGCGTTGGTGTTCTTCCTGCTGCGGGTACGAGGCGGACAGTACCCGTCGCTCGACGCGGAAGGGTTATACGCCACCAGTTTGTCGGCGAGCCCGTTCATTCTCTCCGCGCTGGTCGGAGGAATCTTCGCTAACCTCCTGTACCTTCTGCTTCTCTGGCGCCGGCAGGATCTCGAACGGCTGCTGCCCGATGCCGACGCGCTCGACCGCATCACCTACAAAACGATTTGCATTGCCTTTCCGTTACTCACCCTGATGATCGCCGCCGGCGCCTACTGGGCCAACAGGGCCTGGGGCTCTTATTGGAACTGGGATCCCAAAGAGACGTGGGCGGCGATTACTTGGCTGGTGTATGCAGGCTACCTGCACATGCGCATCACCCGCGGCTGGCGCGGACGCCGTGCGGCCTACTTCGCCATCCTGGGATTCGCGGTGGTGATGTTCACCTTCTTCGGCGTGACCTACTTGCTACCTGGACTCCACGCGTATGCCTGAGATTATGACCGACAAAATTGTGCCGGATATTCCGACTGAAGACGCCCGTGGAGCAGACAACTCCCGCTCGCGCACGGGCTTTTTCAGCACGGCGTACTCTGGACCGGCGTCAACGGAACCGATCGCGACGGGGCCGGTCGAAAGTGGCTTCCCGGCTGCGAGTACGAAGTCCGGAGATCCCGAATTGCCCTGGCTGCGCATCAACTGGGAGATCAAGGCGCTGGTTCCGATTGCACTCGTGCTGCTAGGCGGAATGTTGCTCTTCCTGCTGGCGACGCTTTCGTGGCGCGATCCCGAACGCCACATGGTCCTGCTGGTTGCAGGCGCCGGCGCGGTCGCAATTTGCGGCGCGCTCCTCTTCGTGCTCACCTACACGGTGCAACGACCCATGGTTGAACTGCAGCAGAAAATCGCGCAACTGGGCAGCGGCGATCTCAGCGTGGCCGTGAGTTTTGCCCGACGCAATGACGAGATCGGCGACCTGGGACGCAACTTCAACCAGATGGTGCTGCAACTCCGCGAGAGCCGGAACGAGATTGAACGGCTCCACCGCACGCAAATGTCCCGCGCCGAACACCTTGCCACTTTGGGAGAGATGGCCACGGGACTCGCGCACGAGATCCGCAACCCGTTGGCGGGGATTGCCGGAGTGATTGAAATCATTGGCCGCGACCTGCCTTCGACCAGCCCGGCCCGCGCTGTAGTGAAAGACGTCCGGCAGGAGATCGCCCGCATCAATCACATCGTCACCGATCTTCTGCAGACCGCCCGGCCGCATCCGCCGACGATCCGCAAGAGCAATCTAAACACTACGGTCGAACATGCCGTCATGTTGGGCCGCCAGCAGGCTCTCGCGAAGTCAGTCGAGATTGCGCTTCACAAAGACCCCACCTTGCCGGAAATCGAGCACGACGGCGACCAGATCCATCAGGTGCTGTTGAACTTGATGTTGAACGCGCTGCAAGCGATCGACTCCAACGGAAAGATCTCGGTCACGCTGAAAGCGCAAGGGAACGCGGCGGTCGTCGAAGTAGCCGACAACGGGCGTGGTATACCTCCCGATCACCTGCCTAACATCTTCCGCCCGTTCTATACCACCAAGGGCGACGGCACCGGCCTGGGACTGTCTTTGGCCCGCCGTATCGTCGAAGACCATCAGGGCCGAATCGATGTCTCGAGCACCCTGGGAAAAGGCACCACCTTCGCGGTAATCCTGCCCTTCCAGCGCGCAGAAGCTCAGAGCCGGGCTTCGTAAAGACTCTCCTTTTCAATGGCGTATATCTTATGTATACACCTTCGTGTATACTTCATGTATCCATCGAGAGAGGAGTCGCTATGCCGGAGTCACAGATCGTGAAATGGGGCAACAGTCTGGCGGTCCGTATTCCCAAGCCACTCGCCGAGGAAGCCGGGGTGCGGGAAGGCGATGCGATCGTGATCGAAGCCGCCGACGGTCTCATCCAATTGCGCCCTAAGCAGCACGTACCGACCTTGCGCGAGCTCGTGGCCCAGATCACTCCCGAAAACCGTTATGACGAGATCCGGACTGGCCCGGAGCGCGGCAAGGAAGATGTTGAGTGGTAACCTCCGAATGGTAAAGACCTACATTCCGCGCGCCGGGGACATCATTTGGCTCGATTTCGATCCGCAGGCCGGGCGCGAGCAGGCTAAACGGCGCCCCGCACTGGTGATCACCGATCGCAGTTATAACCACGCCAGCGGCCTCGTGATTGTCTGCCCCCTCACCAGCCGCCGGAAACCTTACCCATTCGCCCTCGCGACAACCATCGACAGAGTCGAAGGGGCCGTGCTCGTGGACCATCTCAAAAGTTTGGATTGGACTGCGCGCAAGGCCTCCTTTCACTCCAAGGCAGACCCGGCACTTCTGGCCAGAGTCCGCGCCTATCTTGGCGTTCTGCTTGGAATCCGATAAGAATTGCACTTCGCCCTACGAATGCCTGCTCGGCATCCATTCCCCTCCCTTCCGTAGTAAGCTAAACAGGCATGCCCGCGGAGAAGATCCTGATCATTGACGACGAGCGTTTGGTGCGCTGGTCGTTGCGTCAAAAGTGCGAAGAGTGGGGATATCACGTCTCGGAAGCCGTTTCCGGCGAGCCTGGCCTGCGTATGGCTCAGCAAGAAACTCCCGACCTCGTTCTGCTCGATGTCCGCATGCCCGATCTCAACGGCATTCAAGTTCTCGAACAACTCAAGAAAGCTCCCGACGCTCCGGCCGTCATCATGATCACTGCCGACCCGCAATTGGATGACGTGAAGACCGCTCTCAAGCTGGGCGCGTACGACTTTATCGGTAAGCCCCTGGACTTCGATGAACTTCACGTCACCATCCAGAATGCGCTGGAAGCTTCGCGGCTACGGACTGAAGTCAAGTCGCTGCGCGGAGAGGTTCGGCGGAACACGGGGTATCACGAGGTGGTCGCGGTTTCGCCGAAGACGACGGAACTGATGAGCTTCGTGCAGAAAGTCGCAGCCAGCGAGGCCACGACGATTCTGATTCAAGGCGAAAGTGGCACGGGCAAGGACCTGATCGCCAAAACCATTCACTACGAGAGCACGCGCCAGAATGGTCCTTTCGTCGCCATCAACTGCTCGGCAATTCCCGAGACTCTGATGGAGGCCGAGCTCTTCGGCCACGAGCGCGGCGCCTTCACCGACGCCAAGCAGATGAAGAAAGGCCTGTTCGAAACGGCCAACGGCGGTACGCTGTTCCTGGACGAAATCGGAGAACTCTCTCCCCTGCTGCAGGCCAAACTGCTGCGCGTTCTGGAGGATCAGGTCATCCGCCGCGTGGGGGGCGTGCGCGATATGCAGGTGGACGTGCGCGTGATCGCCGCCTCCAATCGCGACCTGGAAAAGGCGGTGCGGGAAAGCCACTTCCGCCAGGATCTTTATTACCGGCTGGCGATTATCGCCATCTTCATTCCACCTCTGCGCGAGCGTGTCGAAGATATTCTCCCGCTGGTCGAGTTCTTCATCGACTGGTACAACCGCAAGTTCAAGAAATCCATTCGCGGCATTAGCCCCGAGACCCGCCGGTTGCTGCTGGCCCACAACTGGCCGGGGAATGTCCGCGAGCTCAAGAATTCGATTGAGCGCGCCATGATCCTGGAAGAAGAATTCATTCTGCGCCCGGTCTACATGCCGTTCGCCGTTGGAGAGGCCGCGCGCAGCGGCTTGACTGCGTTCGAGCACAGCAGCGCGGCAGCCGACGGCGGCGGCGGTAAACAACTGGCGAACGGACGCGTCCTTCCGCGGCTTTATATTCCGGAGGAAGGCACGTCGTTAGAGGAAGTGGAGCGCGCCATGGTCGAACTGGCGATGCGACAAGCCAATGGCAATCAAACCCACGCCGCCCGCCTGCTCGATATCAGCCGTGACGCGCTGCGCTACAAGCTGAAGAAATTTGAACTCGTCCCCGCGGGTGACGAGGAGAGCCCGGCAGATTCTGTCCCCTCAGAAAACTCTTCGGCCTAGCGAGATCCCGAAACGGTTGTGATCCGTTGAGGTATCCCTCCTGGCATTGCGCGGCGGATCGTTTGTACCTGCCCGACCCGTAAGGGCCTGCTTGCATTCGACGCAGCGGTTACCGCCGCTCCGTCGTCCACCTGAGCGCAATCCATCCGCAGCGTGCCGTTGTCGTTGAATATCAGCCCGTAAAAACGCAGTGTACTACCCGGGGCAAGCGCCTGCGTGTTCAACTTCTGCGTGTTGCTGTCGACATAGACCTCGACTTGACTGGGATTGGTGAGTAGAGTCGTCTGCCCCGGCTGCACCGCTAGGGTCGGAAAGAGGTCGTATGAGGCGAGCGAAATAGTGTAGTCGGTGAAGTTTCCGCTGGCGGACGATGCCACAACCATGCCGTTAATGGTTTGAGTAATCAGAGTGATCGTGTTCGCCGGAGTATACTCGCCTCCCATCAATTCGAGAGCGGGCGAGGAGATATCAACATTCTGACCAGCTACCATATTGGACGCATTGAAGCTGGGCACGAATGGCAGACTCTGTAGATTTGTCATCTGGCCCGATATCTGGAATCCGGCACTGGTGAAATCCATATAGGGCGTGTCGAAGTAATAGCTGGAACCGCCGGGACCTGGACTCAACGGGCCCTGCTCCTGCCGGCCGTAGACCAGCAACACCGGGACTTCCGAACCAACCAGCATCAGGGGTCCCGTGAACATATTCAGCGCGGACGGGTCCTCGACCGCAATGCGGGTCGCGCTCAGTGTGCCATCCGGCTGAAGCGCTCCGTCCATGTTTACGAAGATGCCGTTCGCGAGTTCCGAAAAATTACTGACTCCCTGAAAAACGGTCGCGCTCCCCACGCTGACGGAAAGCGTTCTTGTCCCGTAGGGTCCCTCGGGCACCGAGAGTTTGAATTTATTGTTACTCGAGTCGAGCGCAGCAACTTCTCCCTCAAGCCCTGCCAATTTCCCATTCGCAGGACTGGTGGGCGAGGAGGACAAGTTGAACGGAGCAAGATTGAAGGTGGGCGCCATGGAAAAGCCCGCGAACGGAGGGGTCGTCCAACAAGTGGAAAAAACCGCCGAACTCGGCACCTGCATATTCAGTAGCAGTCCCATGCTGCTGCCGGTTACCGTAATTGGCGATGGCAAACTCACCGTCGGCCCTTGATTGATAATGGAATAATTCGCGCTTCCGAGTCCGCCCCCCGGAACTTGCGCAAGACAGACAAATACTGCTCCCCCGAGCGTAACCGTGGCCGAGGTATAGATATCTTGAGGAACATTGACGGTCGTCAAGGGCTCGATCCCTCCATTCAAGTGCACAAACTCGGAGGGTAGCTGTGACGACACCAGAGTCACGGTCTTCCCGGACTGGCTGGTCAGCGTCAAAGTCTGGAACTGCATATCAAACCGCGTAACTTGATCATTCGCCGTACTCGACAGCAGCACCGTCACTGAAGTATTGCCGCTGAGCTTCTGGCCGCCTCCGGTTAAGGAGCTTCCAGCCGAACCGCAGCCTGTCGCAATGACGATCGCCGCAGCGAGGGTTATCAGAATGATGGAGAGATGCATCGAAGAGAGAGTGCGGGTAGAAGAAGACGAAGAACGTAGCGACATAAGCTCCTCCGGTAGCGGTTCCTGAGGGGGGAGCGCTTGGAACCTGCACGCGCTCGTAACTCATCTCACTTCAACTTGGGAAGCAGCTTCAACTGAAACGCGGTTCGATTCATATATGACCGCGCGCACCTATGATACGCATAGCG
Source organism: uncultured Acidobacteriaceae bacterium (assembly GCA_963709025.1). Lineage (GTDB taxonomy): Bacteria > Acidobacteriota > Terriglobia > Terriglobales > Acidobacteriaceae > Sulfotelmatobacter. Next base: position 165,696 of record CAVPVE010000025.1, on the reverse strand, counting down.
AATGTCAACTGCTACATTGATGAGTCAAGATTTGTAAATCCTGTATCCGCTTTGTAACCTACTCAAAAACCAACGGGGCTTCCTTTTGGGAAGCCCGGATGACACCGATCGGTGCGATTATCAAGAAGCGCCTTTCTTGGGGAGTCGTCGATCCCTGCTATCCAGCCGTCGTCCGATCTCCTCCTGATCGCTTACTCTGGTACATGAGTTCATCGGCTCTGCCAATCGCCGATTCTGCGCAGTCGGAATGACTCAGCACCGTAGCGCCGATAGAGGCTGTGACCGATACCCGCGACGCACCTGCGGTGATCGACGACTTCCCAATCAAGACGCGGCACCGTTCGGCCAGATCGCCCAACGCAAGCGCATCCACGTCAGGCGCCAGCACCAGAAATTCTTCCCCGCCCCACCGCCCCACAATGTCCGCAGGCCGCAATCCACGAAGCACCGTTTCCCCGACTGCCTTCAGCAGGGTATCGCCCACCTCGTGACCATAGTTGTCGTTCACGTGCTTGAATCGATCCACATCAAACATGAGTAGACCGTAGAGCCGGCCCATGCGCTGGTGATCCTGGAGTCCTTGTTCGACTTTCAATTCGATGTGGCGCCGGTTCGGTAATCCGGTCAGCGCATCTCGGAATGCGATGCGCTCCAGTTCGCTGATTCTGTTTTCAAACTTCGACTTCATGCCGGAATCACTAAACACTTCTGCCGCGCCGACAATATTGCCGGCGCTGTTCCGCATCGGCACGACCCGCACAGAGACCGGAACGCGATGCCCATTCTTATGCCGCAGAAAAAATTCCGCCATCCTCGGCTGGCCGTCGCGCATGACGCTGGTCAGTGGACATCCGTTGGCACAAAGCGACTTGCCCGCCTCATCGACGTGTCCCATCAGGTCATCGCAGCAGTGCTTTCCAATCGCCTCTCGGGCAGCGAATCCGGCTAATCGCTCCGCCCCCTCGTTCCAGTAAGTGATCTTGCGCTCCTGGTTCACGAAGTACACTCCGTCCTGCATACTGTCGAGCACCTTCTCATAAAAAGAGGATGAGAAACGAATACCCCAGAGGGCTTCGCAGGAGTTGCGGGTTTCGACCCCATAGAGGCGGCCGTCCGGCTGCGAGCCCATGGGGGCAACGACTCGTCCCACCGCCATCTCGTTGGTGCCGATGCGGCGTATCCGAATCGCCTGGTCGGTCCGCAGCAGCCGCGGCAGCGGAAGGCAGCAGCCGTACTGGCTTACCGTCGTAGTTTTCGTTCGGTCGGAAAAGCGATTCCCCGTTAAATCAATTCCTGCGACCTCAAGCGGGAAGGCGATCGCCACGCGGTCACTGCGCCGCCGGGCGGATGTAGCTGGAAGTTAGGCGTCCATATCCCAATTCCTTCGGCAGTCCGCAGTCCAAACTTGATCAAGCCATTCAAATTTCTTTCCACCGCTCAGGGGCGCGACAGGTTTGGGGAATCAAGCCGACAACGGAACGCTGCCTCTGCCTGGTTCGTGGGGGAAACCGGTTGGTCCTCTTTGCAGATTGGATCGCATGAAAGGAACAGGGGCTTCTTTTGGGAAGCCCCATCGGCGCTGATATGAGCGGATATGAAAGGAGCGCCAGTTTTAAAAATCTAGCCGCGGGAAGCGTGTTCCTTCGCTTTCGCGATGTACTGTTCGACTTTTTGCCTCTCCGGGTAGTCCGGGTTCGTCTTGAGCAATTGCTCCCAGGCTGCAATCGCGCCTTTGGGGTCCTGTTTGCCCTGCCACCGCACCCATCCCAGGTTGAACAGCGTCTGCGGATGGTTCGGCCGGTATTTCAGGGATGCCTCCATCGCAACCACCGCTTTTTCCGCGTTGCCGGTGTACCAATAGGCCGTACCCATGTCGGTGCGGACGTCCGGATTGTCAGGATGCAGCGCCAGCGCCCGCTCGTAGTACTGGATTGCGCTGGAGAACTGCTGCCCGTCGTAATAGAGGTTGCCGAGGTTCACCAGCGAGTCGAAATCGTTAGGATCCTTGTTGACGCTCTCGAGCAGTGGCGCCGCAGCCTGCGCCAGCACGGCTTGGGCATTAGGGTCAGATGGTTGGACGCTGCTTCCCCGCTGTGCCGCCGTAGAAGGTGCGGCCTGCGCCGTGCCGATCGATGCCGATCCGCGGAAAAGATATCCCAGTGCCACGCCCAAGAGAAGACAGAATGCCGCCAGCACGTATGCCTGGGTACCGGTCCACGAGACAGCGGCAGTGGAATCAGTAGTTGATTGCGATGGCGCGCTCTTTTCGTCGTTCATTGACTCTCTCCGATCTGGTGCCGGCAAGCGCCTGTTTTGGCGGTTCCAGGTGGAACAGGCGCGTGACGGCTGCCGTCATCTTCTCCTGTTCCTCCTTCTCTGGAAGTTCCTTGAGCTCGCGCGCCAGGGAGCTGGCAATCTTCTGTATGACCTGCGCTGTGATTGCATGAAGCGACTGATCCTGCTCCCGGGTAAACGGCCCGCGCTCTTCGATAAAGGACTCCAGCTCTTGCCGGCAAATCTGGTCAAGGCGGTGGCGCAGCGCGACGATCGTCGGCACTACGGTTTCCGCCTGCAGCTTGCCGCGGAAGGCCTGTGCCTCCGCAGCTACAATCTTCTCGGCCTCAGCGGCCACCGAGGTATGCGGCTCGGCATTGCTCTTAACCTCGCGCTCCAGGCCCTCAAGGTCATAGAGCAAAATTCCATCTACGCGCCGCACCTCCGGCTCGACATCGCGCGGCATGCCAATATCCAGAATGACCAGGGCCACGCGATTGCGCTCAATCGCGATGCGCTCGGCTTCCTCACGCGTCAGCACCACGTGCGGGCATCCGGTCGCGCTGATCACGATATCGGCGCGTAGCATGCACTTCCATCGGTCGGCCAGCGTAGCGGCCGTGCCTCCCAACTTCTCTGCCAACTCTTTCGCACGGGCCGGTGACTGGTCGATCACAACTACGGATCCAGCCCCGTTTTCCGCCATGTGGCGCGCGGAAAGTTCGCTCATCTTGCCCGTACCCAGCAGCAATACTCTTCGACCTTCCAGCGATCCAAAAATATGCCACGCCAGATCAAGCGCTGCCGCGGGGATGGAGACTGCGAGCTTCTCGATCGCCGTCTCGTGACGCACCTGATGCGACACACTCAGGGCTTTCTCCAATACGGCATTCAAGAAGTGTCCAGCCGTACCCACGGTACGCGCCTGCTCCCAGGCGGATTTCACCTGCGACACCACCTGCGGTTCGCCCAACACCAGCGAGTCCAGGCCGGACGTTACCCGGAAGATCTGCGCCAGCGCGGCTTCGTCGAGCAAACGATAGAAATGCTCCCACTCGCTCAACTTCAGGCCGTGCTCGACCGCGAGAAAGTGGAGGAGCGAATTCGCAGCCAAGGTCGGCTCGCTTGCCCAAACCAGGAATTCGGTGCGGCAGCAAGTGGAGAGAACCACAACCTCTTCAATGCCTTCCGCGTTCTTCAGGAGCCGCAGGACTTCATAGCGCCGGTTTTCGCTGATCCAGAACCGCTCTCTCATGGCGAGTTGCGCCGTGCGGTGGTTCAGTCCGATCACCATGAGCGTGGGTTCCACGTTGAATCCCTCGGGCGCAAGTTGCAATAAGGCTTAGGCAAGCCGCGTGCCAAACTGCCGGCCGTCCGGTTAAGCCAGGAAACGGCATTTTCAGCCCTTTACGCGGAAAAACAGCGATAAGAAATTCATCAGCAATCCAACAGTGCGGCATATGGCGCGGAGCGCGAGTCTTTTCACGCGATGTGCATGTCCCATATCGACTTAGGCTCGCGCCGCAATCACGTGGGTACGTGACTGCAATCACTGACCCGATGCCCCGTCTCCATCGAAACTGCATGACGATTAGTAAGTTTTCATCTCGTCTCGAAACTTGTCCGCGAGATTCTCCTGCTTCAGCGCGGAACGGGCGCCGAGACAATTACAAGATTCTGAAAGGAAAAAGCAATCATGAAGATGTCGAAGCTCGTGATCCTGATCGTAATGATCGCGCTGGCGTTGTTCCTCGCTCTCCCCAACCTCTCCTGGGCCGCCGATGACGGCGCAACTCTCTACAAAACCAAGTGCGCGATGTGCCATGGCGCAGACCTCGCAGGGAAACCGGCTGCCAAGATTCCGAGCCTGGTCTCCGACGATGCCAAGAAAGCCTCCGACGCTGATCTGACAGACATGATCGCCAACGGCGGCAAAGACAAGAAAGCGTCCCATGCATTCGAAACCAAGGGCGTAACTCCGGATCAGGTCAAGATGGTTGTGTCCTACATTCGCGAAGCGCAGAAGAAGTAGTTAGGACACGCAGTAGGTTGAATAGGCAGTAAGATCGCTGTTCCGATCCTGCGAACCCGCGCTGCCCAACTGGCACCGCGAGATATACGCGAGGGTGAGTGATCCGCTCACTGGCAAGCTCTGGCCCAGGCCGGCTCGCCATGTGTCCCCCTCTCCGGTTCGCCACCATACGGAACAGCTCGCCCGGGTCTATGTGCTCACCCCTAGACCCGGGCATTTCTTTGCTCTCATCTGTCGCTGATTCTCACTGAGCGAGATGGTCTGATTACGTCAGTCATGCATTGCTGATTTCAGAAACTGTTACATTTGTCGCGGAGTCTGTATCTTCATGCGCGTCCGCAGACTGTTCCCTGCTACTGCGTGGTTTCTGCGACAACTCACTTCCCGTGCCGCTCGTCGTGTTTACATTTGCGTTCTGGCCGTTGCTCTGATCCCGGGCATCGTCTTGCGCATAGAGGCTATGATCTTCAAGTTCCGAGTTCACAAGCTGGTGTCAGGCCTCGCCACTCTGCGGATCGGGATGACCTCAAAAGACGAAGCTCTTTCCCGGATTCCGGGACTCCGGGTGGTCAGGAGCGCCTCAAAGGAGTCCCAATGTGGCGCTGACGAATGCTTTGAAGTGGCGATACCAAACTCGCGGCTCTCGAATTGGATGTTCCTCCCCACATTCGGCGAGGAGCATAGGCCGCTCAATTTGGTGCTGCAATGGTGGGGCTTTCGATATTGGGATGTTGAGGCTTCAATAGACTTCAAATCGGGCACGGTGTCTCAGTTCGGCTACCGACTGACGCTTTCTGCGGAGCCGTCACGCTTTCCTGGCCTCGTCGTCATTAGCGTGTGGTCCAGAAATAACTTTGAAGAGAGAGCGCTCAGCTGGAACGTGGATGAAAGCCCGAACTATGTCGTTTACCACGGCAAGTGGCTTGATTTTCAGACAGGGGTATATTTCACACGCGACACACCCGGTGAACTTTTGGGCCACGCTTTCGATCTTCACCTTCACTGCCTGTGGTCGCTCGCCGGATGCCGAACCTCAAATCAATTGCTGCCTCAGGCGGAGCAGGACCGACTTGGAATCGAGCGAGCAGCAATTGGCCGTTTGATGGGCCCTGACCAGTGCCCACTCCGCATCCTGCCGCACCGAGCCCGCGACGGGGAGGACATCCTGCTGGTGGAGGTCAAAAATGTCAGCCCGCCAATTACCGAAGGTGGGGGCTATACGTATCGGATTGTCAGTTTTCGATCGCTGCGTGTCCTCAAAGGTAAGCCCCAAAGGACACTGGAAGACATCCGGATCTATCGCGAGAGTTACTTTCGCGAGGTTCCAGTCCACAATCCCAACTACGACTTACTCCGTCCCGGTCAACGTCTGATTCTCTTTCCCGAAGCCAACACCTGCAGAGAGATGGATGGAAGTGATGCTGCAGTACAAATCATAGAGGCCACGCTCGGGACAAGGCGATGACCATCGCACAACCTCTCCCGTGAATCAACTGGCGATCGGAGTAGGGACCGCGATTTCTCGCGACCCCCTCCTCGGACCCGGACGGGCGCTGATTAGCGCATCCGGTTCTTATCGCGGATGAGTGGCGGCAAAGCGAATCGCGGGGTAAGGATGGAGCACTCGCGGTTGAGGAAACCATCGGTCTGCCAAGGCGAGAGTACGCGTCCAGGAGATCGGGTGTTTCTGGCTGCGGCGGCGAAGGGTATGCCACCACTGCCCAATTAACCGATCCCGGAATACGCCGAGACTGTCGAGGTTTCCCGGTACCGCGTAGTAGTTGAAGTGGCCCTGCACAATCGACTTGAGCCATTGGCCGGTCTGACGCACGGGATCGTGCATGCGCTCGCGGATCTGCTGCTTAATGTCCCGCAGCTTGGCCCGCATGCGTTTGCGGATCGTCTTGCGCCTCACCGTGAACCGCCCTAGCCTATTCTTCCCGCTGATGTGCGTGAAGCCTAGAAAGTCGAACGTTTCGGGCTTACCTTCGCCTCTACGCCTCCGGCTCTCTTCTGCAACCCTGCCGAATTCGATCCGGCGCGTCTTATCTGGATGTACTTCCAGTCCGAACATTCCCAGTCGTTCCTGTAAGTTCTCCAAGAAACGATCCGCGTCCGCTTGGTGTTGGAATCCCAAGATGATATCGTCCGCGTAGCGGATGACCACCCCCTCGCCGTGTGCCCACTTCTCGCGCCACACGTTCACCCAGAGGTCGAAAGCGTAGTGCAGGTAGATATTCGCAAGTAACGGTGAAACCACCGAGCCTTGCGGACTGCCTGTCTTCGTGTCCGACCATTTGCCTTCCTCCATCACTCCCGCTTTGAGCCATTTCTGGATCAACCGCAGGATGCGGGGGTCAGCGACGCGATGCTCCACGAACTTGATCAACCAACCCTTGTCGAGGTTGTCGAAAAATCCTCGAATGTCGGCATCAAGCACATAGTTCACCTTCTTCTTCAGGAGCGCGTATGACAACGCATCCAGCGCTTGATGCTGGCTGCGTCCCGGACGAAACCCATACGAGAAGCCGAGAAAATCTTCCTCATAGATCTGGTTGAGGATGGTGACCACGGCATGTTGGACTAGTTTGTCCTCGATAGCCGGCACCGCAAGTGGACGTTGCCGTCCATCGGCTTTCTCTATGTACACTCTTCTCGAGGGCGTCGCTCGATAGGCTCCGCGATGAACCCGACCATGAAGATCGGTCAACCGATCCTCTAGTCCGTCTTCATACTCCTGCCACGTGACCCCGTCCACTCCGGGTGCGGCCTTTCTCTTGAGCGAGTAAAAGCTTTCCCGTAGCAGTTCGACCGTCAGGTGGTGGAGCAAGGCGGTGAACTTCATCTCCTTATTGTTCCCTGCTGCTTTCCGCCCGCCCGCCAACCCCTGTGACACGCGCTCCCCGCTCTGTGTCGGGGACGTGTTGGATTGACTGGCGTTCTCCTTGATCAGCGGCCTTCCCTCCCCGCTCTCCGCCGACGAATTCGTGTCTTTGTTCGAGTGGTTCATAGGTACTATTCCGCTGTGTGACTCCTCGGTGACGTGCATGCGAGCCGTGCGGCCTAAGCCTTCGCCCGCCGACCTCCGGCCTGGTTGAGCCGCAGGTGTCTCCGAGGTCTCCCGGTTCTCGTGCTTGAAGCTTCTAGGCGTGCCTGGGGTCTTCGACTACGCCGGACTGAGCGGGAACTCGCGCTATCGCTCCCATTCATATTGCCTTCCGCGCATTACAAAGACGTCGGCGTCCGGGTTGCATCTTTTCGGAGCTGAATACCCACCCCGCCTATCCTCTCTCCAGAAACTCCCCTTCACGCCACTCCGGTTTCAACGACTTGGAAGCCTAGGGTTGCAGCTTTCTTCTTGAGCAAGTGAAGTTGTTGTTCACGATGTTTTTGCTCGTAATACTGAGTGCCCTTGTCGACGTACTCTTGACCGTATTTCAGCATGCGGAATACCAGCCGGGCGAGCCGGTGAGCCATCGCGGTGATCGCCTTCGGCGCTCCCAGCTTGGTTCGCAAGCGACGGTATTGCGCGCCCAGGTAACTCTGGCTTTTGATCAATGTGGTGGCGGCCATTCGCAATGCCGTCGCCGCACGGTTGATTACGTGGCGCGTGCCTCTCGCTAGGACTTTGTCTCCGCTGATGCGATTGTCTGGACACAATCCCAGCCACGAGGCGAAGTGCGCCTCGGTTTTCCAGCGGGTCATATCCAGTCCCACTTCGCTGATAATCGTCTGCGCCACTATCGCGTTGATGTCCCGCCTCAGCTGGAAATGGAGAACACGTTCGTCCGTTAAGATAGCGGAGCGAACATATGAGAAAAGAGCGCAAGCACTACACTGCTGAGGAGAAGGTGGCCATTCTGCGGCGCCATCTTTTAGACAAGGTCCCGGTTTCCGACCTGTGTGAAGAGCTGGGACTGCAGCCGACGGTGTTCTACCGCTGGCAAAAAGAGTTCTTCGAGAACGGAGCCGCCGCCTTCCAGACGACGGAACATCCTCGCCGCCAGGCGGAGGAGAAGCAGAAACGGATCGAGTTCTTGGAGAAGAAGGTGCAGACCAAGGACGAGGTCCTGGCCGAGCTGATGGCGGAGCACATCGCGTTAAAAAAAAGCCTTGGGGAACTCTGACCGAGACTTGGGTGCCGCACGATGTGCGGGACCAGGTGGTGGATTTCGTTCGGCGCTGGTCGGAGAAGACCGAGATCGGCGTCGGCCGATTCATTCATTGGCTGGGGGTTACCGTGAGCAAGTTCTACAACTGGCGGCAGCGCTATGGGCGAGTGAATGAGCACAACGGCTGGGTACCCCGAGATTTCTGGTTGGAGCCGTGGGAGAAAGAAGCCATCATCCGCTTCCACCTGGAGAATCGGTTGGAGGGCTACCGTCGGCTCACGTTCATGATGCTGGATCACGACGTGGTAGCGGTGAGTCCGGCGAGCGTATGGCGCGTGCTGAAACAAGCGGGACTGCTGGCGCGCTGGAAAGGTAAGTCGTCGCGCAAGGGCACCGGCTTCGAACAGCCGCTCGAGCCGCACCAGCACTGGCATGTCGATGTTTCCTATATCAACCTGTCGGGCACGTTCTATTACCTATGCAGTGTGCTGGATGGGTGCAGTCGTTTTCTGGTGCATTGGGATTTGCGAGAGTCGATGAAGGAAGCGGACATCGAGAGGATTCTGGAACGAGCCAAGGAGAAGTACCCGGACGCTAAGCCGCGGATCATCTCCGACAACGGACCGCAGTTTATCGCGCGGGACTTCAAGGAGTTCATTCGTATCTCGGGGATGACGCACGTGCGCACCTCGCCGTTTTACCCGCAGTCGAACGGAAAAATCGAACGCTGGCACAAGTCGCTCAAACGGGAGTGCATTCGGCCTCTGACGCCGTTGACCCTGGACGATGCGCGCCGCCTGATTCAAATCTACGTGGATCACTACAACACGGTGCGATTGCACAGCGCGATCGGCTATGTGACGCCGCAGGATCGGCTCACCGGACGACAAGCCGAGATCCACGCGGCTCGCGATCGCAAGTTAGAAGAAGCTCGTAGTCAACGGCAGCTTCGGCGGCAGCAGACGACGTCTTTGATGTTTGCACACTCTTCCACCGCAGCTACAATGACCTCGCCGGGTGAAACGGAAGCAGGCTCTGCAGGGATGCAACCATGCTGAGGGATAACCTGGTGGGGCTCATCGAGCCGATGCTCAACAGCGCGGGAGCCAACCCTCTCGCGCTCTGCACTGCGATGAAAACGTCATCGGACGATAGACCCCCATGCCTTGAAAATCCCCGCCCCGAAGGGGCGGAATCTACACTAACGGAGAACGTCGCTTCTCCATTTCACGCTGAGCCAAGACATTGACGCCATCGATTCTGCTAAGGTCCACTCCGGTGATTCGATGCAATTCGCTGGTGAGGTTGAAACCAGGCGCATTCCTTTGGATCCGCTTCGTCTTCTTGGCGTTGGGTATCTTTGGTTGCTCCGTCGATGCCCGCTCAGGTACGGCAAACTGCTTCAATGTCGCTTCCAGTTCCCGGTCGCATTCGGCGATTTTGTGCTGATAGGTGTCATACATCTCCATTTCCTGCTTCAGCACAAACAGTAGTTCGGAGCGCCAGTTGCCTTCCAGGCTCTTGGCGATCTGTTCTCGCCCCGCCCGAATCCGAGGATGGCTCAGTTCCGCCAGTTTCCTCGGATCGCGCTCGCCCGCCAGAATCGCGCGCACGATGGCTTGTCCGGTCAGTCCACTCAGATCGCTGATCACGTTCGCTAATTGCACATTCATCTGAGTCAACACCTTCTGTATGCGCTGGATGCAGGTCGACGCACCGCGCACATGTTCTCCCCGTTGCCGCCAATACGTCCGCACCACCCGGATTTCCGCCGTTGGCTGGAACGAGTTGTTGAGCAGGCCATGGGTGTGAAGCTTTAACAGCCATTGGCTCTCTTGCACGTCGCTCTTGCGCCCAGGTAGATTCTTAGTGTGTCGTGCGTTTACCAAGTAGACCTCGAAGCCACGTTGTTCCAAGATCTCGTACAGTGGAATCCAATAGACACCCGTTGACTGCATCGCTACTGTTTTGACTTCGCAGGCCTCTAACCAATCCGCCATTCGATGCAAGTCCGCTGTGAAGCACTCGAACCTACGGACTGGCTCTGCATCTTGTTCCGGGCGTACTGCCACGTAATGCGCGCCGTTGCCCACATCAATCCCTGCGGCGCGCGGATGTACCACCTCCAGACCGGGGTTCGCCGATTGTAATCGCCGTCCCAACTCCTTCCTCTGCTTTCGGTTCATCTTGCCTGCTCCCATCTTCGTTCTCCTTCCTGGAAAATGGACCAGGCTCGGCCCGGCTGCGATTGGTTTAAGAATCTCTCCAACGGGGTCGGCACGTCGTTCAGGACAACGGGCCGCCACCATGCCAGTGATCGCAATGACCGGAGCCATGCTGTCTATCGGGCACTCAGCACCAATGGGGAATCGGCTTTAGCTTGCCGAACCTCGTCCAACAGCAGGCTCTCAAATCCGCCGCCTCCCGCCAAGTTTCTGCCCCCGGTGACCGCACCCAGGGCGCGGTCGAATGCTGTCTACGCTTCGCTGCGTCCCTCACAGTAGCAGCGCAAGACTCGAGGCCGAGCGGATCGCTACTCCTTTCTCGTAAGGCTCTTTCATCCTCTGCTTCATGCCGGTTTATCCCGGCGCACTAACATCGCGTCTCTCCGAGTAGAGGAGTCCCGATAGGCTGTAGGCTTGCCTTGGCTGTGTCCGCCGTTTCCAGCTTCGTGCCCGTTTAGGTCCACCATGGCACCACCGGGATATCTCCTCCCTCACAGACCCCACCGTGCAGATTTCCCGCAGCGGGTTCCTCAAGCTGGACTCACCGGTTACATCCAGACATGGCAGATCCGAGGCGGCAGCAACGGATGACGTCGCAGGAGCGCGGTATATCTCTCCCACGTCATCCGGTTCCCGCGCGTGCGACGATTCAGCCACTTTCTCCAGATCCTAACGACACCCCGATAGAACTTCAGAAGGCTCTGAGAGTTTGTCGGGCGGCCGTAGTACTGGTAGTGGCCTCGGAGCTTGGCGTTGAGGGTCTTCTGCTGCTCGTCCACCGGTGCATGTCGGTGCTTCTGGCACCATTCGCCGACCGCCGTGAGGCTCCTGCGGAGCCGTTTGCGCATCGTTCGCACATGCACGGTGAACTTTCCTCTCCGGCTGCGTGCGCAAATGTGCGTCAAACCGAGAAAGTCGAAGGTGCCGGGTTTCTTCCTACCCTGCTTCTTCGCACGTTCTTCGGCGTAACGCCCAAATTCCAGCAGCCGCGTCTTCTCCGGGTGAAGCGTCATACCGTACTTTGCGAATCGCTTCGATAAGACGGTCTTCACCTTCTCGGCGTCTTCCCTGTAGTGAAAGCAAAGTATGGCATCATCGGCAAAACGGATCTCATGGGCTTCACCCCGGAGTCGGGGCCTCACCACTTCCTCGAACCATTCGTCGAGCACGTAGTGAAGGTAGATGTTGGCCAGAAGCGGACTAATCGTCTGCCCTTGCCCCGTCCCCTTGTCACTCTGTCCCGCCTCAGCTGGAAATGGAGAACACGTTCGTCCGTTAAGATAGCGGAGCGAACATATGAGAAAAGAGCGCAAGCACTACACTGCTGAGGAGAAGGTGGCCATTCTGCGGCGCCATCTTTTAGACAAGGTCCCGGTTTCCGACCTGTGTGAAGAGCTGGGACTGCAGCCGACGGTGTTCTACCGCTGGCAAAAAGAGTTCTTCGAGAACGGAGCCGCCGCCTTCCAGACGACGGAACATCCTCGCCGCCAGGCGGAGGAGAAGCAGAAACGGATCGAGTTCTTGGAGAAGAAGGTGCAGACCAAGGACGAGGTCCTGGCCGAGCTGATGGCGGAGCACATCGCGTTAAAAAAAAAGCCTTGGGGAACTCTGACCGAGACTTGGGTGCCGCACGATGTGCGGGACCAGGTGGTGGATTTCGTTCGGCGCTGGTCGGAGAAGACCGAGATCGGCGTCGGCCGATTCATTCATTGGCTGGGGGTTACCGTGAGCAAGTTCTACAACTGGCGGCAGCGCTATGGGCGAGTGAATGAGCACAACGGCTGGGTACCCCGAGATTTCTGGTTGGAGCCGTGGGAGAAAGAAGCCATCATCCGCTTCCACCTGGAGAATCGGTTGGAGGGCTACCGTCGGCTCACGTTCATGATGCTGGATCACGACGTGGTAGCGGTGAGTCCGGCGAGCGTATGGCGCGTGCTGAAACAAGCGGGACTGCTGGCGCGCTGGAAAGGTAAGTCGTCGCGCAAGGGCACCGGCTTCGAACAGCCGCTCGAGCCGCACCAGCACTGGCATGTCGATGTTTCCTATATCAACCTGTCGGGCACGTTCTATTACCTATGCAGTGTGCTGGATGGGTGCAGTCGTTTTCTGGTGCATTGGGATTTGCGAGAGTCGATGAAGGAAGCGGACATCGAGAGGATTCTGGAACGAGCCAAGGAGAAGTACCCGGACGCTAAGCCGCGGATCATCTCCGACAACGGACCGCAGTTTATCGCGCGGGACTTCAAGGAGTTTATTCGTATCTCGGGGATGACGCACGTGCGCACCTCGCCGTTTTACCCGCAGTCGAACGGAAAAATCGAACGCTGGCACAAGTCGCTCAAACGGGAGTGCATTCGGCCTCTGACGCCGTTGACCCTGGACGATGCGCGCCGCCTGATTCAAATCTACGTGGATCACTACAACACGGTGCGATTGCACAGCGCGATCGGCTATGTGACGCCGCAGGATCGGCTCACCGGACGACAAGCCGAGATCCACGCGGCTCGCGATCGCAAGTTAGAAGAAGCTCGTAGTCAACGGCAGCTTCGGCGGCAGCAGACGACGTCTTTGATGTTTGCACACTCTTCCACCGCAGCTACAATGACCTCGCCGGGTGAAACGGAAGCAGGCTCTGCAGGGATGCAACCATGCTGAGGGATAACCTGGTGGGGCTCATCGAGCCGATGCTCAACAGCGCGGGAGCCAACCCTCTCGCGCTCTGCACTGCGATGAAAACGTCATCGGACGATAGACCCCCATGCCTTGAAAATCCCCGCCCCGAAGGGGCGGAATCTACACTAACGGAGAACGTCGCTTCTCCATTTCACGCTGAGCCAAGACATCTCACGAGAAACTGTCCTTGATCGATGACTCCAACCTGGATCCACTTCCTTATCAAGCGAAGCACGCTGCCATCGCTCACGCGTTTCTCGATCAACTCCATGAGTTGCTCTCGCACGATCGAGTCGAAGTAGGCGGTGATGTCTAACTCCAGGATCCATCCCGTGGAGCGAGTGCAGATGACTCGCTTCACTTCATCCAGTGCCTGGTGCTGCCCCCGTCCGGGCCGGAACCCATAGGAGCAATCGAGAAAATCCTGCTCGTAGATGGCGTTCAGTACTTCCACCATCGCCTTCTGCACGATCTTGTCCTCCAGTGCGGGAATCGAGATCGGTCTCTGCTTCCCGTTCTCCTTCGGTATGTAGACCCTGCGGAGCGGTTGGGCGTGGTACTTGCCGTCTTTGAGCCTCTGATAAAGCTCTTGGATCTTTCTCTCGGCGTCCTCTTGGTACTCCTGATACGTGACGCCATCCACCCCTGCGCTGGCTTCCTTTCGTAGACCTCGGAATGCCGCGTACAACGCCTCGGGCGTGATCAAGTGAGCGATCGAGAAGAACTGTCGCTTCGGTTCCTCCTTGGCTAGTTCAGTCAGTCTGTCGAGTTTTGTGGACATAGCAGTTCGAGTTCTGAGTCTCGCCTATGTTTCCGTCGGCAAATACGTCCGCTTGTTCACCCCTTCCCTCCAGTGGGTGCCGTGGCCGCTCCTTGCGGAAGCCCTGCGGTTCCCCACCTTCACAGGTACTATAGGGTCGTAAGACTGCTCGTCCATCAGTCCCGGCCGCCTCCGGTTTCCCTTGACGATCGGTACCTCCCATGATGAGGAGGCGATGGGGGAGCTCTCCTGGGTTCCTGGGAAATCCCTTTGGAAGCATGCCCCGAGCTAGGGACTCCGGCGACCCCGGCACGACCTCGCATTATCGGTCGTCCGAGTGCTGCCTTCCGCCTTGTTAACGGCGTCAGCATCGCAACCAGCCGAGTTTTCGGAGCTGAATCTTCACGGCCTGCTTCCTTACTGTGTACGCTTCGCACCCACCAGTCGCCCGGTGAATGGCAACACTCGCTTCCGGCCTGTCTGCTCGACTGTGACCGGGCGGGACTTACACCCGCTGGATTCCATCAAGAAGTTTCACCGTCTCATTCTCGGTTCCTCCTCTTCCAAGCTTTTCCCAGCGCGATGACAATGTCGGCGGTGTCAAGCAACTTTTGAGCATGCCTCTCCGTGCACTCGGAGAAGAGCGCCATTTCGCTCTTGTTGAAATGGCCGTACCAACCACAGGCTCGCTCGTAATCGTTTTTCAGGTTCAGACTCTCGGTCCGACCCATGCATCTCTTCGGTCACGTACTGCGATCATGATTACTACTTCGAACTCCTCACTGAAGAGGAGCGGGACGCCCAATCAATTACTCGGTGTTCGACTGCACACCATCGCGATGTCCGGGCTGTCCCGCGTGCGAACCGAACTTTTTCAACTGCTCGTAATTCCATTCCTTGCGCATCATCCAGAACAACTGAACAGCCAGGCGGCGAGCCATGGCGACTTTCGCAATCTTCCGTCCGCGCCGCAGCACCAGATGAAAATATTTGCTGCGCCACTCCGGCAGGCTGCGTACCGTCACCTGCGCCGCCTCCACCAGCAGGAAACGCACGATCGAACTGCCCTGCTTGGTGATGTGTCCCAGGCGCCGGCGATTCCCGCTGGAGTCTTCCAACGGCACCAGTCCCAGATAACTCGCCACCTGTTTGCCGCAGTGAAAGCGTTCCGCGTCGCCGAGGATGAGCACAAACGCCAGCGCTGTTAGAACTCCCACTCCGGGGTGTGTTTCGAGCCGCTGCGCCGCCGGATAGTTCTCGACTTCGCGTTCGATCGCCTGCGTCAGCTCCGCAATCGATGGATTTAGGCGATCCAGCAACTCCAGCAGATCGCGTCGTCGCCGGCTCGCCCACGGAGCCAGCGCGAACGATTCCAACTGCTGCCGTCCGCGCTCGCGCCACAACTTCTTCTTGCAGTGCAAACCTTCGTTCAACGCCACCGCTTGCAGTTGATTCATGACTCGCGTGCGCGCCTGCACCATGCGATGCCGATGCCACAACAGTTGCCGCAGATCCCGGTTCTCCCAGCTCGGCACCCAGATCTTCGGAAAGTCATCCTTCAGCATCAGCTTTAGAATATGCTGCGCATCCTGGCGATCCGTCTTCTGCTTCCGCCCCCGCCGGGCACGGATCTCGGCCGCGTCGCCGATCCACAAATCAAACTGCAACTCGGCTACGAGACGCTCGAACCAGCGTGCGTGCCCACTGGCCTCCATGCCGATGCGCACTGTTTCGCCGGCAGTCGCGAGAGCACGGTAGTACTTCTCCGCCTCGTCGGGATGTGCCAGCCGTTTCTCCTCGACCTCTCCGGTCGTGGTGTTGAGCAAAGCGATTTGTTGAAACTCGGGATGGAAATCTACTCCTATAATGATCATCGTTCGGCTCCTTTCTCCCGAGCCTGTTGGTTGGTTTTGCCACCACCAACTTTAACCCGGGTGCGGGAGCCGACATTGTCATGGAATCAATTACACTTCTATGAGAAGGTCATAAAAGTCAAGGCCGACGTGGCGGCCCTCCATATTTTTTTTCCTCCGACATCAACGATGCTGCGTTGGGTGGCGTGGAGAGCTGTCAAGGGCGCCGTTTTTGGGCGTTCATCTCGACCCTTGACAGGTCTCCACGCCACTACATAATCGAGCGACGAACGAAGCGAAACGCAGTTCAGTTGAGCTTCGTTCCTTAGTTGATGGGTTTGGGGTTTTGTTTTTGTTGGACGAGCAACAGGTCCTCACCCAATCTTCTTAGACTTCGGTATTGCAGTCCACAGAACATAAAGTTGATTCGCGTCTCTCAAGCGTTCCCAGAAAAACCTGCCGGCGCCACCCACATTTGCCCTGCTTCTATCCGCACTCTAAATGGGCCACTTCTGGGCCTCGGTGCATGTTGGGGTTCGATTTAAAGCCCAGGTCCATCACCACGGTGACGGACCTGGGTTGTTAGGGGCTGCTATCTCAAAAGCGGTCTTCTTGACCCGAGTGTAATGCGCAGTCTCCCGAACAAGGCGGTGGATGTCATTGCCTGCAAACTTTCTGGCGATTGATTGATTTTCGCGTCTTCAACTCATGGCTCCCTGGACCCGGCTCCCGCTTGTCACGTCTGTTTCCGTCTATGCAGCCTGTTGTACGATCGCCCTCGAGGCGGCGTAGCCCAGCGGCTCATAGACCTCGCCACTCACCCAAAGTCGATGCAGCAAAACCGCCAGCTTCCGCGCTACCGCTACCGCGGCTCTCTTCTTTGCGTTCTTTCCACCACGCTCGCACAGCCGCAGCCCGTAACGTCGTAGGTCGGTGTCGGGTCCAAACGGTCCCAAGATATAGTGCGCACTCCCCACCAACAGCTTGCGCACCATCGTGTCCCCGGTTTTGCTAATTCCCAATTGCGGCTGGCTCTCTCCGGAGTCTTCCTGCTTCGGCACTAATCCCAAATAGGGCCCCACATCTCGGCTCTTGGCGAAGTGCTCCGGATTCTCTAAAGTCAATACGTAGGCGAGCGCGGTGATCGGCCCCACCCCCTTCACCTGGCGCAATAGCTTCGTGGCCCCGTATTTCTCGCTGCCCAGCTCTTCAATCTTCTGGTCATAGCTTTGAATGCAATCTCTTAGCGCATCTGCTAATTGCACCAACGGCAGCAGGGCTTCCCGTACCTTTTCCGGAATCGCATCCCTTACCTTTTGCCCGAAGCTCGGGCTCGAACACTTGGGTAACCGTGTGCCCATACTTTTCACCAGACCTCGTGTGGCGTTAATCAGCTCGGTCCGTGCTGCCACCAACGCCTCCCGCGCTCGCAGCACCACCAAGTCCTGCCGCACCTCTCGACTGCGGTGCCGGATCGGGTGCAACGACTGTGGATCCACGCGCCCCAGCCGGGCTAACTTCTTCGCATCGATCCGATCATTCTTGCGCTTACGCCGTTTCGACCCCTCCATCAGACGCGGGTTGGCCACCACCACCTCGTGTCCCTCACCCGCGATGGTTTCCTGCATCCAGGGAGAGTGCGTCCCCACTTCCATCACCACCCGCGCCGACGGTAAGGCCTGGAAGAACTCGGCGACTTCCGCCTCGCTCGTCCCTAGCTGTCCTTCGCTTAGCGTCTCCCCTTGCAAACCCAAAATGCAGAAGTGACTCCATTGGTCTCCCAAATCCACTCCCACCGTCAACCGATCCACATTGGGACTCAGCTCGCCTCGCGGACCCGCTTCTCCTTGGCTCCCCGAAGTGGCCTTCAGCTCCAGCTTCCCTCTCAGTTTCTCCATCAGCTCGGCCAGTACTTCCTTGGGTTCTCGCTGCACTGGGCGCTGAGCTTTCGCCCGATTCGCTCTCTGTTCCTTCTTCATGGCAGACTTGCTATTCTTCTTCAAGGGTCGATCTCCTTATCCTTCGGGATTGCACTGCGAGTGCTTTGATCACCGGTAGCTTAACGTGATCGGGGATCGACCTTCTCCCTCATCCCATCTCAGAATGCTAGAGTCAGGATTCCGCGCGAATGGCCCTGATCAAGCGCATAATTCCGGATGCACCCTTTGTATTGGCTGACCTCTGATGCGCGACAAATTCATAATGTTGGTTTGGACGATTGTTGGGCTGATTGCACTCGGCCCCGCAATGTGTTTCGTCTTCTTAGGCATCCTCTTGTCGCTCAGGTTCCTGGCGGATCTGCCCAACGCACTCGCCAATCCAGACGGATATACACTCCATTTTATTGTCCGAACCGTGAGTGAGGCAGTCGGTGGTTGTGCCGGACTACTTGCAGCGTGGATGGGAATCCTGATTCCGAAAGAATTACAAACTCGTCCGAATCTGAAACGAATTTTCGTGGTGTTTGCTTGTGCTGGCGTTGCTGCCATGGCCGGATATCTTCCAGAAGAAGGGTGGCGACATCTGACGCTCGCCCGCCAATGGATCATGCTGGGGCCTGTGGTGGCAGGGCTTCTTGGTTTATACCGGGTTTTTGCGGCAAACCGTCCCATTGGTTGTGAAGAGAAGTCTCCTTGATCGAGTGCTGACAGGAGCCATCCATCACGTCTGGCCTTCGATCCCCCATGGCGCTCATCAAATCACATATTCAGAACTGGGTGAGCCGGTCGGAATCGTCGCCGCGCGCGAAAAAGGCGGGAACTTACACGCAAAATATTGCGGAATAAGGACTTATGGCCGACCATTGAGTGGGACCCTCTGCCTGTTGGCTCAGGAATCTTTTCCACAGCCGGCCCTTGTGACATCTGACCTTGCCTTCCACCGGCGCAATGTTTCATCATGACCAAGTCCAAGCGGCTCAGTATTTTACGGGGATCCCTCGTTCCATCGATTCCATAAAGCATTAGAAATCAATATTTTAGCTTCCATGGCAGAAAAAAATGTCGATGCCCTGATGGCCCTAACTTGCCTGTTTTCAACATTTCGTCCGCGAAATCTTGAGCCCGTTAGACTTATCTTCAATTTCCCAGCGAACCTCATGATCCCAACCCGTCTCGGAAACCCGGGAGTTGAACGCTCCCGAGCGTGCCCCACCCGCCAGAGCCGGATGCGCGCTAATCCACGATCCCGTCCCGGCTTTTTTGCGAGATCAGTCACCACTCCCTGTGATCCTAATCACAGCCTTTTCCCCATTCCAAACGTACTCTGAACTTGCTTGTGGGAGCGTTTTCAGAGTCTTACACCGAAAGGGGAACGTGATGGGGATCACTGGCAACACGCCACATATGGGCCGCAAGGCTCAGGACTTTTCTAGCAATCCAATGCTGGTCTACTGGGAAATGACTCAGGCCTGCGGACTGGCCTGCAAACACTGCCGCGCTGAGGCCATGCCCAAAGCGCACCCGCTCGAGCTCGACACGGACG
The DNA here is from genome assembly GCA_963709025.1 of uncultured Acidobacteriaceae bacterium. Taxonomy (GTDB): domain Bacteria; phylum Acidobacteriota; class Terriglobia; order Terriglobales; family Acidobacteriaceae; genus Sulfotelmatobacter. The sequence continues at coordinate 146,284 of CAVPVE010000025.1, read as the reverse complement.
AGAGCAAGCGCTTCCTGAACCAGCTTGTCGGATTTGGCGATCCCTTGCCGCACCTGATCTTGACCGGCGGCGATCCCCTCAGCCGCAAAGATATTTATCCGCTCATCGACTACGCCAACGGCCTGGGGCTGGAAGTTTCTATCACCCCGAGCGCGACCCCGGAATTGACCAACGAAGCCATCGCGAAGCTGAAGGCGCACGGAATTCAGAGCATGGGACTGAGCCTCGACGGCTCCTCCGTAGAAAAGCACGACAACATTCGCGCCGTCGCCGGGACGTTTGAGCGCACCATGGAAGCCGCCCGCCACTGTGGACGCCTGGGCATCCCGATCCAAGTCAACACGCTCGTCGCGGAAGAAACCGCCGACGATCTGCCCGCGATCTACGAATTGTTGCGGACCAGCTTTCCGGTGATGCGCTGGAGCCTGTTCTTCCTAATCTCGGTGGGACGCGGCAAGGCTCTGAATGAAGTCTCCGCGCAAAGGGGCGAAGCGATTATGAAGTGGGTGTTCGATCTCTCTCCCCACTCGCCGTTCATGATCAAGACCACCGAGGCTCCGTCCTATCGCCGCATCGCGATCGAAACCATGCGTGCCTCGGGCATGGCAACCGTCGAGATGAAGGCCACTTCGGTTTATGGCGGCTTCCAGATTCGCGACGGCCATGGCATCGTTTTCGTTTCGAATCTTGGAGAAGTGTATCCCTCCGGATTCCTGCCGCTGCATTGTGGCAACGTCCGCACCGGATCGCTGGTCGACATCTATCGCAACTCCGACATTTTCCGCGCACTGCACTCTCCCGACCAGTTTCATGGGAAGTGCGGCAACTGCGAATACAGCCACATCTGCGGAGGGTCACGGGCTCGGGCTTACGCCCACACTGGCGACGCGCTTGGCACGGATCCCTTCTGCAGCTATGAACCTGCAACGCCGGAAAGAGTGACGGCCTAGCGCGGCTGTGCTGAAAAATGGCCACTGGCTATCAAGTCACTCCATCGCGCAACGACGGCTCGTCTGAGCCGTCACTCCATCTCGTCGCGGACGACTCGGCGGTCAGATTGTCGGCGCTGCGGAAGAAATTGATCCGTCGCGCCGCACCCGACCATTCCCAAACTTTGCGCAGGACCTATCAATTCTTATTCTTGCTGCTGAATGTATGGCTCGGTGGCTCGTTCTATTTCTGGGTGCGGCGCATCGAAGCCGGCACGCACGACCGTAGCATGCCGCGGCCAGCCGGAGTCGAAGGCTGGCTCCCGATCGCTGGCCTGATGAATTTGAAGTTCTGGCTGTCCAGCGGACGGATTCCGGCCAGCCATCCCGCGGCGTTATTTCTATTGGTCAGTTTCCTCGCGATTGCTTTCCTGCTGCGCAAGGCATTTTGCAGTTGGCTGTGTCCCGTCGGTGCTTTTTCGGAATACCTGTGGCGTGCCGGGCGCCAGATTTTCGGCCGTAACTTTCAGGTGCCGCGCTGGCTCGATATTCCGCTGCGCAGTTTGAAGTACCTGCTGCTGGGATTCTTCGCGTGGGCCGTGGCCAACATGTCGGCGGACGCGATCGAACAGTTCATGCGCAGTCCGTATGGCGCGATCGCCGACGTGCGTATGCTGAACTTCTTTCGCGATCTCGGCGAGACTGCGGCGATCGTGCTCGGTTTGCTGGTGGTGGCTTCGGTGTTGGTACAAAATTTCTGGTGCCGCTATTTATGTCCGTACGGAGCCTTGCTCGGGCTCACTTCCCTGCTGAGCCCGTTGCACATCCGGCGCTCAGCACCCGCCTGCATCGATTGCGCCAAGTGCGCCAAAGTGTGCCCCTCGGCGCTTCCCGTGGACAAACTGATCACCATCAAATCGGCGGAGTGCACGGGATGTCTGGAGTGCGTCGCGGTGTGCCCGTCAGAAGGCGCTCTGCATCTGGCACTGCCAGGTTGGACGCGAGCGCCCAACGATGGCCGGCTCCCTGCGTGGGCAATGGCCGTGGGAATTGCAGTTCTATTCCTCGGAATTGTCGGGTATGCGAAGACTACCGGCCATTGGAACGGAGACGTGCCAGACTACATTTACCGCCAGCTCGTACCGCAAGCCAGTGACGTGAGTCATCCCGCGGAATAGGCCTGGCCACTCGGCTCATCCGCTGATTGCGCGGCCCGAATCGTCCGCCTAATGGGAGTGATGAGGACTAGTCGCCCGGCTCGCTACGAATACAGTTTGATGGGCGCCACCACTCGCGTGATGGTTCCACCCGGACTTGGCCGGTCTGGCTTGAGCCCGGATTGCATGGAAGCGAACAGGCCAATCAACTGGCTGAACATCACGTCGAGCACCGGGCGATAGAGATCGGAAAAATCCGCCGCACAATCCAACGACAGAGAGTAGTCCACCAGTGAAGATACGTCGCTGTCGCCGTGCGCCGTAACCACTGCCCGCACCCGTCCAAGATGCTTGCGATCAATTTCGCGCAGCAGATCCAGTTCGTACCCACGTCGCCGTGGATCGCTCGACAGGAAGGCCACAAATAGGGTTTGGCTATCTACGCTTGACAAAGGGCCGTGACGCAATCCAAGCGGAGTCTCAGCCAAGGTCGTAACTTTGCCGGCGCTGAGTTCCACAACCTTCAGGGCGGACTCGTCGGCCACCGCTCGCAGGACTCCCGCGCCGACAAAGCAGGTGCGAGTGCAGCCCAGCAAGGTAACGGTCTCAGCCACCTCGGCCGCCGCCGGGAGAAATGAACGGCCAGTCTCGCTGATCCGCCCCACCACCTCACCGAACTGCGGGAAATCTTCCAGATGCGCGACACACTGCCCGGCCAGAAGCATGTTGGTGAACGAACTGGTCATGGCGAGACCACGATCGTTTACCGCATCATCGAGTACAAGGGCTACCGCGCGGTCCGGATTTCGCAAGCACAGTTGCGCCATCGGCCCCTGGAGGTTGCAGGTAATCACCAAATGCCGGATCTCGCGATGCCGATCGAGCGCCTGTTCCAACAGGGCCACGCCCTCTGGGCTCTCGCCCGAACGGGAAAACGACATCCAGAGATAATCTCTTCCCGGACGGTGATACTCCTCGAATTCCGTCAGCAGCGTAGTGCTTGGAATGGGCCACACATCGCAACCCCAACGCCTGCGCAGCAACGGAGCCAGAGCTCGTCCGGTATAGTCGGAGGTTCCCGCGCCCACCAGATATACGGTGGGCGAAGAGGTGCTCCCGCGGCCGATTCCGGCACGCCGCAGCACGTCGTTCAGCTCGGCGGAGTGGTCGCGGCAAATCTGGCAGGTGTTGCGCCAGGTATCCGGCTGCTGCCAGATCTCGAGCGGCGTATGTTCCAGCCCTCGCTCCGCCTTTTCCTGCTCCGGCAAATCCAGCAATGCGCGCAAAGGGTCGCCCAACGTGAAATCTCCTCGGAGCAAGTCTATTACAATCCGACTCCGTTGAAAAGCATTCGAAAGGAAAGGAAATACGGTTCGGAAGTAATCGTCAGGCGAGGGTTTTTGTCAAAACCGCGCCAGCTGTTTCGGCAACTAATCCCGATGAATGGTGTTTTTACTTCCAAAGGAGAAACTCATGATTCGTGGATCGCACCCAATGCGTGGGCTGCTGCTGGCGGCCGCGCTGGCTTCGTCACTGGCAGGAATCGGATGCGCGGAGCACCATGCCTACCGCGTTTACGATCCGTATTACACCGACTACCACACGTGGAACAACGACGAAGTGGTGTATTACCATCGCTGGGCCGAGGAGACGCACCACGACCGCAACCGCGATTTCCGCAAGCTTTCTCCGCAAGAGCAGAAAGAATATTGGACCTGGCGCCATAACCACGGCGATCATGACCGGAACCACGGTCTCTAAGAGGACTGGTTGATCGATCGACGCCCGCCAGGCTCAGCGGCCCAGCGCCGCCACAGCCTGGTCGGTCGTCGTAAGTCGCGCCCCTAGATTTCGCAGCTCCGCCATGGTTTTCTCGCTGTCTTCCAGTTTCAGAGTTTCGATTGCGTCTTGCACAATGGCCACGCGGCGTCCCCGCTCGAGCAGTCCCTTCACCGCGAAACTCACACAATATTCCGTGACCACACCGAAGACAACAAACTCGGCACGACTGCCGAGCCGCTTTACGAGGGCGTCCGCGTGCCGGCTCTCAAAGATGTTCAGCGTCTGTTTTTCCAGCAGAATCTGCTGGTAGCGCAACAAATCTTCGGGCAACTTCGCATCGGCGCCATTCGGTACCCGCGCGACTTTTTCGGTGAGCGCTTCGGGAACAAGCTCTGCCCCCGCTGTTCCCTCCACGCAATGCGGCGGAAAGATCTTGAACTCGGGATCGTTCGGCGTATGAAAGCAGCCATGGGAGACCAGGAAAACCCGGTCCTGCCGCGCCGCATCGGTGAGTCTTCGGATGTTAGGCAGCAGTTTCTCCGCGCCCGGCACGTAAAGATGTCCTCCAGGCAACATGAAATCGGCTTGCACATCCACTTCCCAGAAGATGAAATCCTGCGAAACCATGGTTCTCCTTCTCTGCAAAGGCCGAGCGTACCATCATTGTTCCGGCGCTGACAACGTCATTGCGCGGCTTTCCGCTCGAAGAACCGTCGCGTATGATTTGCGGGTTCGCCGATTTCGAGAAACGACCCTATGAGCCTCGACGCCCCCGCAAAGACTTCCGCGCCCAACAAACTAGTGATCCGCAACATCGGACTGCTCCTCAGCGGAGACCTCGACCGCCCCATCCTCGACGCCGACACGGTTGTCGCCGTCGACGGCGTCATTCACACTGTCGGCAAATTGAAAGACACCGATATCTCCGGCGCCGCTATTACGATCGACGCCAAGAGCACGGCGCTCGCTCCGGGATTGATCGACAGCCACGTGCATCCCGTGTGCGGCGATTGGACGCCTCGCCAGAACCAGCTGGGCTGGATCGACAGTTGTCTGCACGGCGGCGTCACCACCATGGTTTCCGCGGGAGAGGTTCACACGCCGGGCCGTCCCAAAGATATTGTTGGCCTGAAGGCGATGGCGATTTTCGCACAACGCGCCTTTCATGCGTTTCGTCCAGGCGGTGTAAAGGTGTACGCCGGGGCGCCCGTCCTCGAACAAGGTATGGTCGAAGATGATTTCAGAGAACTCGCCGCTGCGGGCGTGAAGTTTCTGGGTGAAGTCGGACTCGGGAGCGTGAAAGACGGAGTCACCGGGCAACGTATGGTCGCATGGGCCCGCAAGTACGGTATCCAAAGCACGATTCATACCGGTGGCCCGTCCATCCCCGGCTCCAGCCTTATCGACAAAGATATGGTCCTCGAAACTGATGCGGACGTGATCGGCCACGTCAACGGAGGACACACGGCCCTTCCCGACGACCAGATCGTCGCGTTGTGCGAACGCTCGCCGCGCGCGCTGGAGATTGTGCACAACGGGAACGAGCGCGCGGGATTGCTCGCGCTGCGGACGGCAAGAGAACTCCAACAACTCCATCGCGTAATTCTGGGTACCGACTCCCCGGCGGGCTCGGGCGTTCAGCCGCTGGGCATTTTGCGGATGATCTCGATGCTGTCGTCGCTCGGCGAAATCCCCGCTGAAGTGGCAATCTGTCTGGCCACTGGAAATACTGCGAAGATGCGCAGCTTGAATTGTGGCCTTATCGTCCCAGGGCGTGAGGCCAGTTTCGTCTTCCTCGACACCGCGCAGCAATCGGCCGGAAAGAATCTGCTCGACAGCATTCAAAAAGGAGACCTTGCAGGAATTGGCATGGTAATCACCGACGGCGCGGCCAGCATTCAGCGCAGCCGAAATACGCCGCCGGCAACGCGTGTACCGGAGGTCGTCCGTGCGTAAACCTGCGACCATTCTCGCGATGTTTGTAGTGCTGTCGGCACCGTCGCTCGCCCAAGTAACGACCCCCGACTGGTGCCGCGCGCTTCCGCGCCCGGAGTACAAAGCCCTCGAACGCGTTCCAGTCAGCGATGCCTGGTTCGAGGTGTACAAACCTGCGCCCGGCGTGTTCGCGATCTACGAACCGCATCAGGCCGAGGAAACGATTGGCTACCTCATTGTTGGTCAGAAGCGCGCCCTATTGTTCGACACTGGAATGGGCATCAGCGATATCAAGAAAGTCACAGCCGAACTCACGAAGCTTCCCATCATCGTGCTGAACTCGCATACTCACGATGACCATGTTGGCGGCAATTGGCAGTTCGATACCGTCTACGGAATGGATACGGGCTTCACGCGCAAAAATGCGAGAGGCTCACGCGCGGACGCACAAGCGGAGATCACGCCCGATCAAATCTGTGGCTCTCTGCCGAAAGGGTTCGATCCGAAGACTTATGCTACTCGCCCCTGGAAGATCACGGCTTATCTGCAGGATGGAGAGCGCTTCGATCTGGGCGGCCGGACGATCGAAGTCATCACCACTCCTGGGCATACGCCTGACGCGATTTCTCTCATCGATCGCGCTAACGGTTTGCTGTTCACCGGAGACACGTACTATCCCGCGCCGATCTGGCTGTTCCGGCCGGAAACCGACCTGGATGCGTACAGCGCTTCGATTCGCCGCCTTGCCGCACTTGCCCCGCAGATTAAGTTGGTTCTGGGCGCGCACAATATTCCAGTGGCGAAGCCTTCAGTATTGGCGCAACTCGTGACCGCTTTCGATGCGGTGCGAGCGGGAAAAGTGGCTGCGACGCCGGATTCTCCGGGCAAGGTTCTCTACAAAGCAGGTGACATCTCGTTCCTGATGCGCGCACCCGCCGCGCACTGATCGAGGGTTCTCAACGCAGCCCGTCTTCGCCTTTGATCTGATCTTTCGTCAGGCCGCCGACACGAGCCAGAGGACGTCCGCTGTCAGTCACGGCAATCGCCACCATGATTTCATTCGCCCGCGGCGCATCGTTCAGCCGCACTTCCATGCCGTCGAAGTGGCTGCGCACAAATGCCGCGTCCTTGTGCCCGAGAGGAATGTCGAGAACCACACCCAGGCCGCCTCGCTTCTTCGATGACGGAATCAGCGCCGCGCCCTTGCCCAGTACGCGCCGCACCGGAGTTCCCAGCTTCGGATGCAGAATGGCCGCAGCATGCTCGAGTTCTCCATTCTCGCCGACCGCTGCCGCCTTGCCATAGCTCTCTGCCGACGGTCCAGAAATTCCCAGCGCCGCCACTGCCCTCGCCGTCAGCAATTCGCCGAGCTCTTCGCCAATGGCCATCAACTCCGAAAGGTCCTCGACATACTTGCCTGCGTACGGATTTTCGATCACAGCTACGGCTGCCGCGCGCTTGGTTGGCGGAGAAATTTCACGCTCCATTTCGCGCTGCGTCTCTTCCACAAACGTCGCAATCTTGCGGATCTTTGCTTTCATGCTGTGTCCTCAGTGTTTCGCCCTCACCGCAACCCATCTTCGCCTTTGATCTCTGAGGCTTTAAGTCCGCCCACGCGAGCATGCACGCGAGCCCCGGTGGTCATGACCAAGGCCAGCAGAATTTCGTCCGCGCGCGGCGCATCATTCAGGCCGACTTCCATGGCATCAAAGTGGCTTCGCACATACGATGCGTTGATATGCGTGATCGGAACATCGAGACGCGTACCCGGACCACCAACTTTTTTCGTCGAGGCCACGATCGCCTTGGCTCCGCCCAGCACCTCGCGCATTGCGTATCCGCCTGGCACGTGCCACAACGCTCCGTGCTCGATCTCTCCGAGGGATCCAACAATCGCTCCCTTGCCATAGCCTTCGACGATATTCGGATCACCCCCAAGGGCGTCGACCAACTTGCGCGCCATCTCCAATCCGAGTGGCTTCAAATCATCCATGAACCACTCGATGTTCGCGACATACGAACCGGCGAACGGATTCCGAATCACCGCAAGGGAAGCAGCCCGGCGTAGTGGCTGATCCGCAACCGGACCACCGTCGTGAAAAATCTCTTCCACGCAGATACTATTTTTTCGGACGACCACTTCAGGCATGCACGAGGCCTCTTTCACGAACGGGAGTTGCTATCAACCTGGATTCCCCGACTTCTCCGACCACGCGCGTCTGCCCTTGCAGACTCAAAGCCACCGATTGGATCAGCCCCATTCTCAGCAACCGCTCCGCGGCCCGCGCACCCGTGATCAGAGCGCGATTCACTTCACTTAGCGTCAACTCGCCCACCGCCTGGGTCACCAGCCGATCCCCGAGATCGCTGTCCGGCGCAAGTTCGCACGCGGGAACACGAACGATCGCGGGATGCCAGGGCAGGTTGACTTCGTTGGCAATGATCGTGGCCGCTGCGTCGGCGGCCGCAGCGCGATCCGCAAGCACCGTAACCGCGTCGGCGATGCCCAGAGAAAAGCTACGCCCCCGCCATCCACTGGTCGCAATTCCACGCACAGGATCAGCCGCGCGCACCGTGGTCGTCCCCAGCAATGAAGGGCGGTCGGGCCTCTCCAGCATGCCGACCACAAAGTTCGCGCCCGGGCTCAGGTGCAGGGCAATGTCGCCACCATCGTTCACATACGCGGACGAGAGTTCACTAGCGGCAACCATCGCTGCGAGAACTTCGTCCGCCACGGCGCCCGCCACGGCGGCCATCGGAGTGATGAAATATTCCGCGGCGTACGGCATCACGGCCGCGACCATCCTTCGTGCGACTATGCCCTGTGGCCATGGCGCTTCCTGCGAACAAGGCTGTCGCAAAAACAGAAGCTCGCCGCATAACTCGTCGAGCACCGTCACAAATCGCGCACTGGCAGCCCGGTACGCGGCCTCGACCTCGCACGCTGGGCCGAACGCCTCGAGGACGATGTCGATCGGCCCGTCGTGCAGATGCAGTCGCCGTTCGTCAGGCAGCAATCGAATTTGTGCTCGTGGATTCATCGTTTCTTCGCCTTCACTCCAGACTCGAGCGGCCACGGATTTTCCGAGTGGGCCGCCACCCTCCGGCGGTTCTCATCCTTTGCTGCAACCACGCTCAACGGAAGCACATGCTCCATATATCCGCCCAACGCAGCATAGTCGCTCAACTTCAATGTGAATTCAATCGGGGCCACCAGCGCCGGCGTCGGGACATACCCGAAGGCATTCTGCGGCATGCGGCTCACATCGGTCATGAATGTTATTCCGCCGCCCGGCCACACGTAAACCGGCGCCCCACCGCAGGTCACGCGGGTCAGCGCATCGCGTACCGAACGCGTCAGTCTCACCGGATTCTCGGTCACGCCGGCCCGCAACGACCCTCCCGCGCCGCCCATGAATAACACTGTACACAGCGCGGGCTCGCAATTTTCCTTGATGCGCGCCACTGACTCGCGCATATCAGCAGGCAGTTCTTTTTCTCGCGGCTTCAAATCCTGATCCAATTCGAAATATCCGTAATGCTCGCCGGTCGTGCTCACCATCAGCAAGCGCAGCCCGGGCCACGCCTTCTTTGCGTTGAACTTCCCCAGGATCGCGAGCGGATCTTCAATATCGGTGCCGCCCCACGATGTGCCCGGCTCCGCGACCTGGAAATATCGCCCCGGCGTCGAGCGCCGTCCCTTCAGCCTGATTCCGGTCTCCGGAACGCCGAGTAGTTTTCCCGCCTGATGCTCCGACAGCACGCCGGTGATGTGATCATCGACGACCACGACGTCATCCACTTTGCCGAACCACTGCCTGGCGAACATCCCAATCGTCGCCGAGCCACAACCCACGCGCATGCGCTCTTCCTGCGCGCCGTCGACGATTGGCGGCTTGCCCGCCTGCACCACGACTTTCGCGCCATCGTCGATCTTCAGTTCCACGGCTTTGCCGTTGCACAGGTTCAGCAGCGCATCGCAGGTGGCCGTGCCTTCCTGCCGACTGCCTCCGGTCAAATGCCGCACGCCGCCCAGCGACAGCATCTGCGAACCGTACTCGCTGGTCGTCACGTGACCGACCACTTCACCTTGAGCGCGCACCGCGCTGCACTCCGCGCCCAGATGCCGGTCGGTGTCGATCTTCACCTTGACGCCGCAGTAACTGAAAATTCCTTCAGTCACCACCGTGACCATGTCAACGCCTTCCACCTGCGACGAAATGATGAATGGCGCCGGCTTGTAATCGGGATAGGTCGTACCCGCGCCGATTGCTGTTACAAACGTCTCTCCAGGAGTCACCAGCGTGCCGTCCCAATCGCGTCCCCGATCGAGGAATGGCACCACCGACTCTCCGCGTTCCAGCGTGCGATCCAATACCACATGCGGATCAAGGCGCACCAATTTGCCTTCATGATTGCCATAGCGGTCGCAGGATCCAGTGCGCCCGGGCTTGATGTAGCAGAGCACGGGACAGGCATCGCACCGAATGGCGTCGTCAGCCACGCGCGCCTCCGTTGGCCTTAGCGAGAATGGCAGCGCGCACTCGATCCGGCGTGGCCGGAATCTTGTGAATGCGCACGCCGATGGCATCATGAATCGCGTTGAGAATCGCGGGCGCGGTGGGAATCACAGCCTGCTCGCCGATCCCTTTCGCTCCGAATGGCCCGACAGAGGACGGGTCCTCGATCAATATCGATTCCACAGGAGGTACATCCCCGGCCGATGGAATCAGATAGTCGTGCAGGTTCTCGCCCTTGCCGGGAAAGAATTCCTCCATCAGAGCCATTCCAAGCCCCTGAGCCACACCACCTTCGATCTGACCCTCGATCAGCGTCGGATTAATCGCGCGCCCGACATCATGCGCCGCAGTAACTTTCAGTACACGCACCGTGCCGAGTTCGATATCGACCTCAATCTCCGCCAGGTGCGCGCCGAACCCGAAGACCGCATACGGACTTCCCTGCCCGTTCTCATCGAGAGGACTTGTCGGCGGATCGAACGTGGCCTGGCAGGTAATGACATAGCCGTGTGCGTCGAGCGGCAACTCCGATAAAGAAAGCCGCTTGCGATTTCCACCATCGACGACTGTCACGGCGGCTTCACCGAACTCGATTGCCGCGCACTCGCACGCTCCAGAGAGTTTCAGGATCTCAGCGCGCAACTTGCTTGCCGTCATGTGCGCGGCTCGGCCGGTCACAAACGTTTGCCGTGATGCAGAAGTCTTGCCGCAATCCGGTGAAATCGCGGTATCTCCGGAGACCAGTTCGAACTGTGCCACGGGAGCCCGCAAAGCATCCGCGCAAATCTGCGCAATGATGGTATTCGATCCCTGACCGATGTCGACCGCGCCCTGATGCAATGCAATGCGCCCGTCGCGCTTCAACCCGATGCGAACGGTGGATGGATTCGGCAGCGAAGTATTTCCGCACCCGTACCACATACCCGCTACACCGACGCCGCGCCGCAGCGGACCAGTCTGAGCTTCGTTGAATACGGAAGCTTCGCCGCGCGCAGCCTGCCATCGCGGCCGCAACGCCTCAAAGCAGGCTCGAATTCCCACGCCCTCGCCGAGCACTTGCCCGGTGACGGTTGGGCTATCGTCATCCAGGGCGTTCAGAATTCGAAACTCCAGGCGATCCATTCCGATTCGATCCGCGAGATCGTCATACAGTTGTTCTTGCGCGATTGCCGCCTGGGGTACGCCGAATCCGCGAAATGCGCCGGCCGGGACAACGTTCGTATGCACGGCGCGAGTCAGCGCGCGATAGTTGGGAACGCGATAAGGGCCCGATGCATGCACTGGCACGCGTCCCGCAACGGTCGGCCCCCACGATGAATACGCACCCGTATTGAAGTCTGCCACGAAGTCGAGCGCCGTGAGTTTTCCGTCGCGCGTCGCGCCAGCCCGCAGTTTCATCCTCGACGGGTGCCGCTTTGTGGTCGACACAATCGATTCGGTCCGCGAATATACCATGCGGACCGGGCGACCCACCTTCCATGCTGCGAGGGCAATAAATGGCTGCACTGAAAGGTCGAGCTTCGATCCAAATCCGCCCCCGACCGCGGTCGGGATAATCCGCACATTCTCCGGCGCAATCCCCAGAATCTTCGCGATGTCGTCGCGATCCATGTACGGAGACTGCGTACAGGCCTGAATTTCGATCTGATCCCCGACGCGCCGCGCGAATCCGGCTTCGGGTTCAATGTAAGCATGCTCGACAAAGCCCGTCTCGTACTCCCCTTCGACGACGAAGTCTGCGGCGGCAAGAGCTTTTTCCACATCGCCACAAACCACGCGCCCGCGCACCAGAACATTTTGCTCGCGATGCGCATGAATTCGCGGTGCGTCAGCCGCCAGCGCATCGTCGATCGTCTTCAAGGCCGACAATTCTTCCCAGCGCACCGGAAAGTCAGCCAGATCGAGAGCCTCGAGCGCATCGGTCTCTCCCACGACTGCAGCAACGGCCTCGCCTCGGTAGCGCGTTTCATTCTGTGCGAATACAGGCTGGTCCGCATATCTGGGAATCACCCCATAGCAATCCACTCCCGGCACATCCTTCGCGGTCAGAACGAGCAGCACTCCCGGATGAGCCGCGACGAACTGATTCAGATCTCCGAAATGAAATCGCGCTCGAGGATGCGGACACCGAATCGCTCGTACTCCAAGAGTTCCGACCGGCGTTTCGTCCGCACCGAAGATCTCCGTGCCGTCAACTTTCTTCTTGCCGTCGAGCCGCACCAGGCGCGTACCCACGGCCGCCCCCGCCTCCGGTGACGCATCGACGACCACGTTCGCGCCGGCTTCTACAATCGCACTGATAATTTTCCGATAACCCGTACAGCGGCACAACACGCCGCCGATGGCATCCATCACGTCGCTCTCGTTTGGCGTTGAATTCCTCTCGAGCAGCGCCGTCGCAGCGACCAGCATCCCCGGGGTACAGGCACCGCACTGCGCGGCACCATGGGAAAGAAATGATTGTTGGAGGCTCCCATGCAATGGCGAACGTTGCGCCAAGCCTTCGACGGTTGTGATCTCACATCCCTCAGCCTGCCCAGCAGCGACCAGGCACGCGCAAACTGGATCCCCATTCAACAGAACCGTGCAGGCCCCGCAGTCGCCCGCATCGCATCCCACTTTTGTGCCCGTCAGACCAAGGTCATCGCGCAGTACCCGCGATAGCCGGCGCGTTCCCGCGACCGCGACCTCTACGTTTCGTCCGTTCACCGAGAACGAAATCAATTTGGCCGCCATGGGCATCTTTTCAACGGTCTCCATCTCAGCGGCCCCTCACGCAAGCTTCCAGCGCACGCTGTACCAGAGTGCACGACGCATCACTCCGGTAGTCGGCCGTCGCGCGGATGTCGTCAATCGGGAAAAGGGTCTTCAAATGTTCCGCCTTCGCCGCCGCACCAATTCCCGCCTTCGCCGGCAGGCCGACTAAATCTTTCTCCAAATCCCTCAACCGTCGCGCGGTCGCCGAACACGATCCCACGGCGACGTGAGCCTCGACCACGCGGCCCGCGTCACCTTCCTGCACGACGGCCGCGACCATCGAAATCGAAATGACCAGATATCGTCGTGCCCCCAGTTTCACGAAGGCCGACGCTGCATTCTCCATGCGCCGCGGCACCCACACCGCCGCCAGAAGCTCGCCCGGACGCCGCAGTGTCTTCCGATTCCCGGCCAGAAACTCATGCAGCGGCATGCGCCGTCTTCCCGCTGCTGAAACTAACTCCACCTCCGCATCGAGCGCGAGCAAAGGCGGAACGCCGTCCGCCGCGGGAGATGCATTGCACAGGTTCCCCGCCACCGTGCCGCGGTTCTGAATCTGTACTGACCCTACCTCTCGCGCAGCTGCCTTCAGGGCATCCAAGCAGCGCGGCAGCGGAACACGGATCACCTCGCTCCAGGTCGTCAGCGCACCGATCCGAATCCATTCATGCTCGATCGAGATGCCGCGAATCTCACGCAGCGCCGTAATATCGACGACGCTCCCCTGCGGCAGACGCTCGCCCAGAGCCGGATAGAAATCCGTCCCCCCGGCCAGAATCTGCCCACCCGGAGAAGCCAGCAGGGAGACTGCCTCGTCCAGAGTTTTCGGCTTGAGATACAAGGAATTGGGCCCCCGAAACTGCACGCCACACACCGCTTTCAGAGTTTGTATATGAAGCCGAAGGGTTTGTACAGCACGCGCTCAGGCAGGAAACACACGCCGCGTGTTAATTCTGTGTTCTAATCTCCGCGTTGCAATTCTCGCACCCGATCACCGTCCGGAGAGAACCCATGTTGCAAAGCCGCTCAAAGCCGTTCACGTTCCTCTTCTTCGTTGTTCTCGTACTTGTAAATTCGGCGTTCGCCCAGTCCCCAGTCGCTCCTCCCGCCGATCTCGACGCCTACGTCGCGTCGTCGATGAAGACTTTCGACGTCCCCGGCATGGCTGTTGCCATCGTCAAAGACGGCAAGATTGTCGTCGCCAAGGGCTACGGCATCCGCAAACTGGGCGACCCGACGCCCGTCGACGAATTCACCATGTTCGGCATCGGCTCGAATACCAAGGCGTTCACCACCGCCGCTCTCGCGACGCTGATCGATGAAGGCAAGCTCTCATGGGACGATCCCGTCTACCAGCGCCTTCCCGGCTTCGTCATGTACGATCCCTACGTCTCGCACGAGATGACCATTCGCGACCTGCTCACCCACCGCAGCGGCATGGGGCTTGGCGAAGGCGATCTGCTCTTCTGGCCGCACTCCACTTACACGCGCGAAGAAGTCATCTACAAGCTACGCTTCATGAAGCCCGCCTCCAGCTTCCGCAGTCACTACGCCTACGACAACCTGCTGTACATGACCGCCGGGCAGATCATCCCTGCGGTCACCGGCACTTCCTGGGACGACTACATTCGCCAGCGCATTTTCGCTCCACTGGGCATGAACCATTCCAACGTCAGCAATCAGGCCTTCAAACCCGGCGATGACTATGCCTTTCCGCATTCCAACGTCGACGGCAAGCTGCAAGTCATTCCCTTCGGAGAACTGGACAACGCCGGCCCTGCGGGCGCCATCAACTCGTGCGCTGCCGACATGGCGAAGTGGGTGCAACTGCAACTGAACCGAGGAAAATTCGTCGACCGCGACGGCCACCTCTTCACCGAGCAGCGTTCGAAAGAAATGTGGTCGGCTCAGACCATTCTTCCGATTGGCGATCCTCCGCCGCCCCTCGCCGGCCTGAAGGCCAACTTCGCGGATTACGCGCTAGGCTGGGGACTGCGCGATTATCACGGCCGCAAGCTTGTCGGACACACCGGCGGAGTTGGCGGCTTCGTCTCGCGCGTCATGCTCGTGCCGGAAGAAAATCTCGGAGTCGTCGTCCTGACCAATGCTGAGGAAGGCGGTGCCTTCGATTCGATTCTCTATCACGTGCTCGATTACTACTTTCATCTGCCGTCGACCGGCTGGATCGCGGCTTATGAGACTCTCAAAGATACCGAAGAAAAAGACGCCGCTGAGACGATGAAGAAGGCTGAGGGATCTCGCGACGCCAATTCCAAGCCTTCCCTGCCCCTCGAAAAGTATGCCGGAGTTTACAAAGACGCGTGGTACGGGCCGATCACGATTCGCATGGAAAACGGCGGTCTGGTGATTACCTTCGATCACACACCCACCATGATCGGCGACCTGCAACACTGGCAACATGACACGTTCAAGGCGCACTGGCGGGTGCGCACGATCGAAGATGCCTTCATCACATTCTCACTAAACCCCGACGGCTCGATCGACAGCGCCAAGATGGCCGCGGTCTCGCCGCTCGCAGACTTCAGCTTCGACTATCAAGACCTACTGCTGAAACCGGCAGCGAAGAACTAAGCAAAGAAATAGAAGTATGCAAAGAAAATGAGTGTGCCCCGTTCTATATCCCACGTTCTTGGGCGGGATAGAGCGGGGATTTTGACTTCCGAGTTCATAAAATACACGTTGGCCACTTCCGACAACCCGTCGCTGAAACCAGCAGAGGCGGTCCAGGCCCACAGCGCCGCGCTGCGCAAAGAACTCGGCCTCTTCGATCTGGTCCTCGCCCAACTCCTGATCATCATCGTGGCCGATTACATTGGCACGGCGGTCAAAGCGGGCTCCTCGCACGTCGTCTACTGGCTCTGCGCCATCGCATTTTTCTTTGTGCCCCAAGCCCTGGTCGTCATCCACATGAGCCGCCTGCTCCCGGTCGAAGGCGGACTCTACGAGTGGGCACGCATCGCCTTCAACGATCAGATCGGATTTCTCGTCGCCTGGAATCTTTGGCTCTACGTGATCCTGTACGTCGGCCTGGGCGGACTGCTCACGGTCTCGTTCGTGTCCTACGCAATTCCCGGAGCCGCGTGGATCGCCTCCAGCAAATGGATGATCGTGCTCGCTTCGTTCGCCGTCATCGCCACAACCATGTGCATTGCCGGTCTCGGCCTCGGCATCGGCAAGTGGATCAACAACGTGGGCAGCGTCGTATTCCTTGTCACCATCGCCGTGCTCATCGCGCTGCCATTTCTCAACCGCTGGCACGGAACCTTGGCGGAGTACCATCCTCTGCGCCTGGCGACGCCACCATTGACGCTTTTCGGCCTCAGCGTGTTCAGCAAGATGACCTTCGGAGCTCTCACGGGCTTCGAGTACGTCGCGGTTTTTGCGGGTGAATGCCGCGATCCCCAACGCCATCTGCCACGTTCGGTGATGCTGACTGGCCCCATCATCGCCTTGATTTACATCCTCGCCACCAGCGCGATTCTGGCCTTCGTCCCGCCATCGGCGGAGGACGTGGTCGCTCCTATTCCCCAAGCTCTAAGCCGTGGCCTCGAAGCCTTTGGCCTCACGCACATCGCACTGCCTCCGGCCGTGGTGTTTCTGCTGATCTATTATCTGGCCACCTTCTGCGTCTTCTTCACTGTGAGCACGCGACTGCCCATGGTTGCGGGTTGGGACCACCTTTTGCCGGAATGGTTCTCTCGCCTGCATCCTCGCTACAAAACGCCGATCAATTCAGTCTTGTTCCTGGGAGCCGCAACCTTGATAGTGGCGCTGGCTGCGCTGATCGGCGTGGGCCAGCAGGAATCCTACGAACTCCTGCTCACCTGGAGTTTCACCTTCTACGGCATCGCCTACCTGGCGCTCTTTGCGATCCCGGTCTTTTCGCCGAAAGCGCGAGGCTTACGTCCGCGCCTCTGGGTGCGCGTCGCAGCGGTATCGGGCTTGCTGGTGACTCTGCTGTTCGTGGTCTTGTCGATCTTTCCAGTCATCGACGTCGATAGTTCCTGGCGTTATTCACTGAAGATCGCAGGAGTCGTGGTGGGGGCGAATATTCTCGGATGGATGATCTATCGCGCTGGGCAGAGGAAGAGAGAGGGCACGGTCGCCTGATCTCACCGGGAAGTATCTCAGCAGTGTCAAAGGCCTGCACACCGCTCATAGGGAGTGTAATAGCAGTTCGAGATAATAGACTAGAGATCTGCAAGGAGACCTCATGAAGAGACAATTACTTTGGCCCGTGCTGACGTTTGCGCTGATAGGGTACTGCAGCGGTGTCACTGGCAAAGCGCTCACTGAGTATGGAATTGTTCCAGAAGCGATCGAACGGGTCGAAATTCTATACTTTCCTGAGCGCGTACTAACCCGCGCGGCGTTTACACCTGAAAGATTGGAACAGCTATATCAGTACAAGATTGAGATAAAGGATTTCACTGCGTGCACAGAGCGTCAACATTTCATCGCGATAGTCAGGAGTGGTTCCGCTTTGCCTTCTTACGGGTCACACGATGTTCGCACCGCTGTTTTACTGTATGGCAAAAATGGCAAGCGCGTGCTGTCTGTGTACTTTGACCGGAGTGGGAAAAATGGCTTTGTGAACAGCGAATCTGTCTCAATCGATCAGGGTGTCTATTCATGGGCGAAGTCGATGATGAGGGGTTTCGCTGATTAGCCGACGCTAGTGCTAGCGCCCCGGCCACACTCGGAGAAAGTGCGATGCCGCTGGACACACAAACCGGTGCATTGTTCCACCGTACTTCACCGCAGAAACACCTTCCCCGCATCCTCCACCCGCACGCTGGACTTCCGCCGCGCCCCTGTTCCTACGTTGTACGCCACGAGCACGTGATCTTCGACGATCAGAATTTCCTTCTCGCTGATCCAACCCACTAGCGTCGCATGCGGCAGCAACGTCACCTTTCCCGGAGGTTCCTGCAGGGGCATCACCTGAACCGCCGGCAGATCTGCCACGGCCTTGCGAATCCGCAGCAACTCTTCGGGATTCGCTTCTCCCGATTCCGTTAACTGAATGGCTTTGTTGGACTGCGCCGTCGAAGCAATCGTCATAGCGACGGACGCCCACTCCGGCGACAACTTCGCGTTCGACGTATAAAAACTTACGTCATAGTCCGGATTCTTGTAGCTCGCGAGTTCGTCAAAGACGGTCCGCGCCTTGCCGTTTACCAGCACCAGCGTCTGATCGTTGCTCACGTTCGACCAGCCGCAGCAGCCCTTATCCGGTATCGCTTCCACGATTGTGGTCCCATCGAATGACGCATCGAGCACGCGCTGCAAAGGATCGCCCATTGGCGTGGCCGTCCACTTCCCGCCATCTTCCTGATACCGAGTGGTCGCCTTGTACACGGCTTCGGTCTGGCCGGCGACGAACTGCGTCATCAGAAACAATTTCTCCACGCCGCTCTCCGGCACCCACGCCACGCCGTAGGGACAACTGTCCTCGCACGTCCCGGTCGCGCACCGGCAGTCGGGAAACTTCGAGGTCGCCAGTTCCTGCCTCCCAGCTCCGCTTAGATCAGTCTGCCACGCTTGCCAGGTCGTCGTGGTGGAAAGGTCGACGCCCTCGCGCTGCAGCCGCCTCGCCTCGTTGGCAAACCAGAACAGATGCGCACCGTCCGCCGAAAGATAAGCCACCGGCGACGATTCCGTGACCGCCTGATTCGATCCCGCGGAAGTGACATCCCGTTTCAGCCCGAGAGCGATCTCAGCGGCACTGTGCCCGTTCCAAAACCATACCTTGCGACCGGACTTGGCGTCGTCCTCCGAAATCGGCAGCGGCACCGGCGTCAGAAACAGAATCTGCCCCAGCCGATTGACCGAAACGTTCTCCGGCGACTGCGCCGCCTCGGCTGGAACTTTCACCGTTTGCTTCGCCGCGAATGTTGCCGGATCGTATTCGGCCATCTCCCCCGGCGCGCGCAACACCCACAGCCGCTTGTCTTGCCCGACCGACGCCGACGTCAGTAGTACGAGCCCGCACACTATCTGCAACTTAAATCTCATGAACAATTCTGATTTCCTCACCGCGTCTCGACCACCGGCAATTCAATAAAGCTCGCTTGATCGGATGAATGGAACACCCGCTGCGTTGCCTTCCTGTAATCCCCCGGCTTGGCCCAGAAAATATTCGGCACAAACGTCTGCGGATTGCGGTCATACAGCGGGAACCAACTCGACTGCACCTGCACCATGATTCGGTGACCCGGCAAAAAGACATGATTCGCCGTCGGGAGCGTCCACTTGTAGATCAGCGGCTTGTCGGGCGTGATCGCCTTCGGCGTCTCCAGGCTCTCGCGATAGCGCCCGCGGAAGATGTCCGCTGACACCATCAGCTGATATCCTCCCATTTCTTCCTGCATCGCGACTTCATCCGGATACACGTCAATCACCTTCACCACCCAATCCGAATCCGTCCCGCTGGTCGAGGCCACCAGATTGACCACGGGCTGCCCACTGATCTTTACCGGCTCCTTCAACACGTCGGAAGTAAACGCCAGAACATCCGTTCGGCCCGAGGCCTCGCGCTGATCGTCCACCAGCCACTGCGGCCAGGTGAGTCGTCCCGCGTATCCCACGGGTTGACTCGGACGCGCCCGATAAGGCACCGGCTTTGCCGGATCAGAGACATATTCGTCGAACGCCGCATCTCCAGCCTTAGGCGCCTCGAAGCCCGCCTTCAGCCCCGCTTGCAGATACAGCCGCGCCGGATGGATCGCGCACCCGCTGGCGCATCCCGCCGGCCACGACGGCAACCGACGCCAGGCATTCATGCCCGTTTCAAACGCCATGACCGGAGCCACATCCGCCTTCGGCGCGCCGTCTTTCAAATACTGATCGAGAAATGGCCGCAGAATGTTCTCGCGGAAATATAGCCCCGTATCGCTGTTGAACTTCAGCGCCCCGAGGGAACTGCCGTCGCCGATTTCCTGCCCGTGATGCCATGGCCCCATCACGAGAAATACCTTGTCGTTATTTGTATCCTTCGGCTTGATCGCCTTGTAAACCGCCGTTGCCCCGTAAATGTCTTCCTGATCCCAGAGGCTGTCGACCAGCATGACCGGCACTTTCAGCGGCTGCGCCGCCAGAATCTTGTCCATGGCCTGGTGCTGCCACCACGCATCGTAGCTGGGATGCTCCAGCAATTTGCGCCAGAACCCGACCTGCTCCAGCCCATGACGCTTCCCCAGTTCGCCCGCCGATCCTGCCTCCATGTAAACGTCGTAGTCATCGAAGTGATCGGTCCACCACTGCGCACTATTGTCGCGCGTCGCCTCCTGCTCATAGATATACGGAATGTTTTGCTCGCGGAACGCTCCGTTGTGGAACCAGTCATCGCCCATCCACCCATCGACCATCGGATTCATCGGCACCGAAACCTTCAGCGCCGGATGTGGATTCACCAGGGCCATCAGCGGTAGAAATCCGTCGTACGAGATCCCGAGAATACCCACCTTCCCATTGCTCTCGGGCAGATTCTTCACCAGCCAGTCGATCGTGTCGTACGTATCGGTCGCATGATCGACCTCGGTGGGATTCAGCGGCCCACGCAGTGGCCGCGTCATTACGTAATCTCCTTCCGATCCATACTTGCCGCGCACGTCCTGCACCGCGCGGATGTATCCTCCTTCCACAATCACGTCTTCCGCATTGTCATAGCCATTCAAGATCGGTCCCAAGTGCGAACTCTGCGCGTGACTCAGCTGCACGCTGGCGCTATAAGGGGTCCGCGTCAGCAGGATCGGCGCATTCTTTGCGCCTTTGGGAATTACGATCACGGTGTGCAGCTTCACGCCGTCGCGCATCGGGATCATCACATCCCGCTTCACGTAGTCGAAGCTCTCTGTCACCGGCGTGAGTGTGGCCGGAGTTTCGCTGGGAAGCGAGGTGGTCTGCCCCGCGGAAGACTCCAACAACAGTGAGCCTGCGACAAACAGCGTGACACAACCTAGCGTGCGAACGCGGCAGAACATGGTCATGAATGGGTTCCTTGGATGTGGCCGAAATAGTAGCTGGTCCAACCGTCGCTTGCCAAACAGCGCCCGGCACCGGATGCCCTGATCATCTTCATTCGGGTGATGTCCCTTAGTCTTTCATGAAACCTGCGGGAAACCGCCCCATCGTTCGCAGTTTTTTCCTCTTTTCCGGACAGACATGAACTCAATATCCAGATTGCCGCAAAAAATGATAGGCTACCGAATCCTTATCTGCAGGGTCGGGACGGTCCTGGGGCAAGGCGAAAGCCCGAGCTTCCCTTTATAATGACCGGGGCTCAAACGGCTTTCGATGGCACGGAATCCGTCGCACTCGATTCACCGCACCAACGCTCAAAACAGCGCGCTGCTCATCTATGGCCGTTGACGTGAAGACTCCAAAGCCCGGAATCGAAGCCGCAAGCCTGACCGATGTCGGCCGCCAGCGCTCCAATAACGAGGACTCCTTCCTCTACTGGGAGCCGGACTCCGATGATGATTTCCTCCTCAAAGGCCGCCTCGCCGTTGTCGCTGATGGCATGGGCGGATACGAAGGTGGACAGGAAGCCAGCCGTCTCGCCGTCGAAACCGTGCGCAGCGTCTATGACAACGCCTTTGGCGGCAACCCACAAGACACGCTGATCGGCGCCCTAGAAGCCGCGCACCAGAACATTCAGCGCTTCGCCCAGGAGCATCCCCAGTTTTACGGCATGGGGACGACCTGCACCGCGCTCTCTATCGTCGGCCGCGAACTGAGCTTCGCTCACGTCGGCGACAGCCGCCTGTACCTGATTCGCGGCCAATCCATCTCCCGCCTCACGCGCGATCATTCTTATGTCGGCCGGCTGGTCGAGACCGGCATCGTCCGCTCCGAAGACGCCGAGTCGCATCCTCAGCGCCACATCCTTACTGCTGCTTTGGGCTCCGGCCGCGACGTCACCCCACACATTCCCGAGCACCCGACTCTCTTGGAAGAGGGAGACATCCTGCTCCTCTGTACCGACGGCCTCTGGGGAGTGGTTGGCGATGCGGACCTGGCGCGCGTTGTGCGAACCAATCCGCCCGCGGAAGCTTGCCAAAAGTTGGTGAACATGGCGCTCGAACGCGGCGGCCCGGATAACATCACATTGCTCGTGCTGCGCATTTCTTCGTAAATTCCACTCGCTTCTCATCTCAGCCAGCCAAGCTCACTCCACTATGCAAGAATCTGCAAACAGCCGAGTTTTCCACCGCTCCATCTTCACTTTCCCTGCCTCTGAACTGCAATCCTCTGCACATCGGATTTCCACCGGGATTTTAGCGTAGCGACTAAACCACTGATTTCACAGGTTGAAGCCTCCTATCGCCCTCTGCAAAAGATGGAATTCCGTTTGCGATGTCACTTATGTTAATAATGTCTATTACTCCTCTAGACGTTATGGAATAATTCGCCTATGAAGATCTCCCAAAAAGGTCTCTACGCCCTACAAGCCATGATGATGCTCGCCCGTCATCATCACCAAGGTGCCATCAAGATCCGCGACATCGCCTATGAAGAGGCTCTGCCGGAAAAGTTCCTGGAATTGATCCTGCTCGAACTCAAGAATGCACGCATGGTGGAGAGCGTGCGCGGCGCCAAGGGCGGCTACCAGTTGCGCCGTGACCCTTCCGAAATTGATCTCAGCGAAATCATTCGTCTGATTGACGGTCCGCTCGCTCCCTTCGGCGACGCCGAACAACTGCGCGAGCTGATCGACCTCGATCTTCCCCACCGCGCTCTCTACCAGGTGTTCCTCGACGTTCGCGATGCCGCCGCTCGCATCCTCGACAACACCACGCTGGCGGACTTGATCCAGGAGGGCTCGCGTGCCGGAAAGAGCGCGAAACGCCAGAAAAACCGGAAGAAAGATTCGGCCAGCATCCTTCCCATGGTCGTTGGGGGCCGAAAAGGTGAATAGCCGACCCTTATATGCGTTCGCGTTGTTGCTCTGGCTGACGACTTCCGTTTCCGCATGGGCGCAGAGCCCCGTCAATACCATTCGCGTCGGGGCATTTCCCAACATCACGCACGCCCAAGCGATGGTCGGCAAAGCCAACGGCTGGTTCGAGAAAGCGATGGGACCGCAAGTCAAAATTCAGTGGACCAGCTTCAACGCCGGTCCTTCCGCCATCGAAGCTCTGTTCGCCGGCGCCATCGACATGACCTACGTCGGCCCTAATCCCGCGATCAACGGCTACGTCCGCTCCAATGGCGAGGCTCTTCGCGTTGTGGCCGGAGCCGCCAGCGGGGGAGCGTCCCTGATTGTGCGAAGCGATTCCGGCATCAACAAGCCGGAAGACTTCCACGGCAAGCGCGTCGCCTCTCCGCAATTCGGCAACACGCAGGATGTTGCCCTGCGCAACTGGCTCAAGAACCACGGCATGAAGACGAATGACAAGGGCGGCGACGTTCAGGTCGTCCCCATGGCGAACCCAGACCAGTTGACGCTCTTCCTCAAAAAAGATCTCGACGCCGCGTGGGCTCCCGAGCCCTGGGCAACGCGCCTTATTCACGAAGGCAACGGCCGTCTCTTCGTCGATGAGCGCACGCTGTGGCCCAACGGACAGTTCGTCATCGGCCTGCTGGTCGTCAACACCAAGTTCCTCAATGCTCATCCCGACTTGATCAAGAACTGGATCCGCGCCAACGTCGAATTAACTGACTGGATCAACGGCCATCAACCCGAGGCCAGGAAACTTCTGAACCAGCAGATTCAGGCCGAGACCGGCAAAGCCCTGCCCCCCGCAGTTCTCGACGAAGCCTTTTCCCGCATGCAGGTCACCTACGACCCGCTCCATACGGCGCTGACCACCGCGGCCCAGCAGGCTTTCGATGACGGATTCCTTGGCCGCCAGATGCCCGACCTTTCCCGTCTGTACGATCTCTCACTCCTCAATCAGGTCCTCGCGGAAAAGGGACGAAAGGCGATGCAATGAGCACAAACGTGCAGAAATTCCCCAGCCAGTTTCCAATTCCCGGCGGTCCGGGCTTCGATCCAGACCTGGACCCGCGCATCCCTGCCCGCACCAGCGCTCCCGGAAGCAAGGTAGGCCCCGTCTCGATTGGGCGCCCCGCGCACAACATTTCGCAGGAGATTTCCAAGGTCGGCCTCAGCGAGATCTGTCTTAGCTACCGCACCCAGAGCGGAGAGCGCCTGCTCGCTCTCGACAACATCAATCTGCAAGTGCGTGCCGGAGAATTCGTCTGCATCGTCGGCCCCTCCGGTTGCGGCAAATCCACGTTGCTGCACTTGATCGCCGGCCTGCAACCCCAGACCTCCGGACAGATCCTGATCGATGGCAAGCCCGTGCAAGGACCGGGCACCGACCGCATCCTGATCTTTCAGGAACACGGCCTCTTTCCCTGGCTCACCGTCGGCCAGAACGTCGAGTTCGGCATGAAGATGAAAGGCATTCCGAAAGCCGAACGCGAAGAGAAGACGCGCTATTACTTGCGCCTCGTACATCTGGCCAAATTCGAAAAAAGTTATATCCATCAGCTTTCCGGCGGCATGCGCCAACGCGTCGCTATTGCGCGCGCCTTGGCCACCGAACCCGACGTCCTTCTTATGGACGAACCTTTCGCCGCCCTCGACGCTCAGACCCGCGATCTGCTGCACGACGAACTGGAGCGCATCTGGAACGAGAGTGGACGCACCATCATCTTTGTGACGCATAACGTTCGCGAGGCCATTCGCCTCGGCGATCGTGTCGTCCTGCTCACCTTCCGTCCCGGCCGCGTGAAGAGCGAATTCCCCGTGGAGCTGCCGCGCCCACGGCAGCTCGAAGATCCGACGGTCGCCCGCGCTGCGCGCGAAATTCTCGATGAACTGCGCGACGAGATCAACCGCTCCCTCGAAGCGGAGTACAACGAAGGCGTCAAGCCGCACGTGAAAACTGAATTGGAAGCGGGGTCTAGCCTATGAAACGCGCCGCCCGCTTCATCATCTTCTACGCAGCTCTTTTCGGCCTTTGGACCCTGCTTGCCGAACTGAAGATCTGGCCGCCTTACCTGTTCCCCACGCCGTGGGGCGTGGGCCAGTCTCTTTACGCCGGATTCCAGGACCACAGCTACTGGATCGCGATCCGTGTGAGCATGCAGCGCGTCCTGATCGGGTACGGCATCTCTGTTGTCCTCGGAATGATTCTCGGCCTCGGCGTCGCCAGCAATAAGTTCCTCGAAGAAACTATGGGAGGCTTGCTGGTCAGCCTGCAAAGCTTGCCCAGCATCTGCTGGTGGCCGCTGGCCCTGCTGTGGTTCGGGCTCAATCAGAACGCCATCCTCTTCGTCGTGATCATGGGTTCGCTGCTCTCCGTCACTCTGGCCATGGAAGACGGGCGCAAACAGATGCCTAAAATTTTTGGCCAGGCCGGGCGCAACCTCGGGGCCAAGGGATTCAAACTGTTCTGGTACGTGTTGCTGCCGGCCAGCCTGCCTTTCATTGTCTCCGGCCTCAAACAAGGCTGGGCCTTTGCCTGGCGCTCGCTGATCACCGCCGAAATGCTCTATCTAAGTCTCGGGCTCGGCCAGGTCCTCATGATGGGCCGCGACCTGAACGACATGAGCGCCGTCATTGCGGTCATGATCCTGATCATTGCGATCGGCTACATCGTCGACGGCATCGTCTTCAAAGGCATGGAACGTCATTTGCAAAACAAGTGGGGATTGACTCCCGCGACCTAGGACGGTCGGAGCTCATCCCGGGCTCTTCTTGAAATCTGGTTCCTTCAAAACAAAAAAAAGAACGCAATAATCTATTTACCAAGTATGTCTATTATGTTTATAGTGATACTTCGAGAATCGGACTGACCCGAACGATTGCAATGAACTTGCCGCCCGCGAAGTAGCAGTACACGCACGAACCCAAAAGGAGAGGACTGTACTTCCATGAAACTCTGCAAGAACCTGCTCTTCACGAGCCTGACGCTGGCGGCACTGACTGCCGGCGCTTGGGCACAAACGCAGATAGCCTCAAATGCTGCGCCACCCAGCGCTCCGCCGGCCGCGACCACCGCCGCTGCGCCGGCGCCTGTAACCGCCGCCGATATCCAGGAATTGAAAGACGCTCTCGCCGCACAGCAACGGCAGATTCAGGCTCTGCAGGCGCTACTGCAAGCCAAGGAGCAGGGTCAGCAACCGGCTCCAACGGCTGGCCTCTCCGCTTCCATGCTGGCTGCCGCGCCGCCAGTCGCGGCATCACCCGTGGCGGCGCGCCCGTCCGGCAATACCGCATCGGACTCACCCGCGATCCTCGCGGCCAACCTCCAGGAAGCCCCATCCAATAAGAGCCAGCAGAATGCAGGTAGTTCCGACGAACGCGTACGAAATCTGGAGCGAGAAATCCAGGCCCTTGGCCCCATCGCGTTCAGCGGTGACATTCGACTCCGCGCCGAGCCCTTCTTCGGCGGACCGTCGGATCAGGATCTCGATCGCTTCCGCGCCCGCATTCGCGCCCGCTTTAACGCGGTCGCAACCCTTGGCGACCAATTCCGAGCCGGTATTACCCTGGCCAGCGGCGACATCAACGATCCCACCTCGACCAACCAGACTCTTACCGGCTTCTACACCCGCAAGGCCGTTGCTCTCGACCAGGCCTTCGTCGAGTACCGGCCGAAAGATTTCAAGCCTCTGACCCTGGTCGGCGGCAAATTCCGCTATCCGTGGTACAACACCGAACTCACATGGGATAAGGATCTGAACCCTGAAGGCGTCGCCGAAACTCTGGCGTTCAACCTGGATACGCCCTTTCTGAAGCGCATTGCGTTCATCGGGTTCCAGTTGCCCTTTGCCGAGATGGCCGGCACCTCTTCGACGGACAAGAGAATTACCCAGCAGATTACTTATGGCGGCCAACTGCAGACGAATTGGCAGCTTACGTCATGGCTGAACCTCAGCGCTTACGCCGGCTACTATGACTACCGCGGCACCGATTCGATTGCCCTGGCGCTCGCTCGTGCCAGCACCAAGAATCCTCAGACTCCCTTCTCGGGATATCTCCCGTTGACGTCGGGAAATCCGGTTCAGGATTCAACTTACACCACCACTGCGACGACCATTATCACAGTGAACGGAACCGCCTATCCGACTGGAGTTACAGCGATCAGCAACGCGCAGTTTGCCTCGAAGTTCGGACTGTTCGACACCCTCGCTCGCTTCGACATCAACACCGGACACCCGCGGGTTCCCGTAACATTCATCGGCGACTACGTCCAGAACACCGAAGCCTGCGGCAACCTTCCCAACATCGCGGTGGCCCCGACCAACACAGCCACGACTACTTATAAACAGACGCTGAATTCGTCCTGCAATTCTCACTACCGCCGCGGATACTGGGCTGAAGGAGATGTGGGACGCCTGGAGAAGAAGGGTGATCTGCAGATCGGATATACCCGCATCTTCATCGAGCGCGAAGCGGTGTTGGGCAACTTCAACTACAGCGACATTCGCCAGGGGACGAACGTCACCCAGCACCGGTTCACGTCCTTCTACCAGTTCGACCCGCGCGTACAGTTAGGTTTCACCGCGTTGGTCGGACGTCCGCTCGGGAGCACCGAGCCTTGGCTCACACGCTTGCAGTTCGACACGATTTACCTCTTCTAACGGGCTTCACCGCCCTCCCCCTTTTCGAAGGGTGCGTTCCCTTCGGAAACCGCCGGCCCGGTTTTGGCACTCTCCTTTACTGGGCCGGCGGTGCTAACGTATTCCCTGTTGGGCCTGGCTAATGCAGTCTACTGAGACGCTATGAACTCAAGACGCTACTTTCTGAAGCAGATGTCGGGCGCGGCACTGGCGGTCAGCGCTGCTCCCTCTCTATTGTCGTGGGCGAACACACCGCAAAATGGGACCATCGAGGTTCCAGGCGAAGACGGAATGATCGTTCGCTCTTTGCGGTTCGTCGATCTGGAAACTCCAGTCGAGTACTTCAACACCTGGCTCACTCCCGTCCCGCACTTCTTCGTGCGCAACCACATGCACGAGCCTAGCGAACTCGATGCAGACACTTGGCGACTCACGGTCGGCGGAGAAGTGGAGAAGCCTTTCGCCCTGACCCTTGCCGAACTGTCAAAGTTTGAGGTCCATTCCGTGGTCAACACGCTCGAATGCGCCGGCAACGGACGCAGCCTGCAACGTCCGCAAGTGCCCGGCATTCAGTGGGGCAAGGGCGCGGTGAGCACGGCCCGCTTCTCCGGTCCTCGACTGCGAGACGTGCTGCAACGCGCCGCGGTCAAGAGCACGGGGAAGCATGTGATGTTCCGCGGACTGGATGAAGTCCCAGGCAAAGTTCCACCGTTCATTCGCAGCATTCCCATCGAGAAGGCTCTGGACTCCGACACGCTTATCGCTACGGATATGAACGGTGCACCCCTGACCAAGCATCACGGCTTTCCGGCTCGCGCGCTGGTTCCCGGTTGGATCGGCGCCGCGTCGTGCAAGTGGCTGACCGAGATCAAGGTCCTCGATGCGGAATTTGTCGGCAACTTCATGAGCCCGGGATACCGCTTCCCGAACCAACCGGGCAAACCGGGCGAGGCCGTAAAGGCTGAAGATACTCACGCGCTGACGGCTTTGAGCGTGAAGTCGGTGATCTCGGGACCGCTCGACGGTTCCAGCCTCAAACCAGGCAAGGTCGCGGTGCATGGCGCCGCCTGGGCTGGCGAAGCAGATGTGGTCAAGGTCGAAGTATCGACGGACGGAGGAGCGAGTTGGAATGCTGCCGCCCTCGGCCACGATCGCGCCCACTATGCCTGGCGACTGTGGAGCTATGAGTGGAAGGCGAAGAGCGGCGCCTACACAATCCTGTCGCGGGCCACTGACTCGCAGGGACGGACGCAACCCGCGACTCCCGTATGGAATCCCAGCGGATATCTGTACAACGCCGCTGATCAGGTGATGATCCATGTCTCGTAGAACAACGCTTGCATCGTCCGTGTGGTTGACAGTGATCCTGTGCGTGTTCGCGCCGGTGTTCTGGGCGCAGTCTGACACCGCACCCCAAGTGCGGAGTGGCCTTCAAAAGCCGCCCAAGGTCAACTTTGCCTCGCCTCTGCCGGAGGGGCCAATGGCGATGAAGGCATCGACGGCGTGCACGGAGTGTCATGAGGCACGGATTATCCTGCAGCAGCGACTTAGCAAAGCGGCGTGGACGAAGGAGGTCGACAAGATGATCAAGTGGGGAGCGGTTGTCGATGCTGGCGACCGCGATGCGCTGATCGACTACCTGAGTACGAACTTCAGTCCGGATCAGCCGCCGGCAGAAGCGCCGAGGACTTCTCTGGAGAAGGCAGTCGGGAAGAATATCGAGAAGACGGCGAAGTAGCGGGCATCAAAAGCAAAGCGCCACCGACCCAGTGTCCGCAGGGATGTCTGGACACTACGGCAGCGCTGCTATTTCAGAGCCCAAACTGATGGGAGAAGTATAGGAATTGGGATGCGCTACTAACAGTGCATTAGTAGGTACCGGGGAGTTAATACAAGTAAGGTACTGCTTAAGCCGGGCGCAACCGCTACGCCCTGGGCTTATCCTCCGTGTCCTCGGTGTCCTCTGTGGTGGAAGGCTTTTCAGGACGCAGGAGCGGGAAGAGAATCACGTCGCGGATGGTGTGGGAGTCGGTGAAAAGCATGCACAGGCGGTCGACGCCGACGCCGACGCCGCCTGCCGGCGGCATGCCATAAGAGAGCGCGCGGATGTAGTCTTCGTCCATCTGGTGGGCTTCGTCGTCGCCACGCTCGCGTTCTTTCAACTGGCCTTCGAAGCGGCTGCGCTGGTCTTCGGGATCGTTGAGTTCACTGAAGCCGTTGGAAATCTCCATCTGGCCGGCGAACATCTCCCAACGTTCGGTCCAGTCGGGCTCGTCGGGCTTCTGCTTGGACAGCGGCGAGATCGCGGTCGGATATTCGTAGATGATCGTCGGCTGCGTGAGATGCTCTTCGGCGGCCGCTTCGAACAGTGCTGCGATGTTCTTGCCTGCGGGAGCGTTGGCTTCGTAGGCCATGTGAGAGTGGACCGCGTTGAAGCGCTCCACCAGTTTCTTCACGCCTTCGCTGGTGGCGAAGTCGCTCATCTCCGGTTTGGCGCCAGCGGCGTCTGGCCAATAATGAATGATGGCTTCGCGCATGGTCATGCGCTGCCAATTGGCCCAGTCGATTTCCTGGTCGCCCCACTTTGTCGTGGTGCCGCCGGTGACATCCTTCACGGCGGTCGTGATAATTTCCTGCGTCAGGTCCATGACACCCTGGTAGTCGGTGTAGGCCTGATAGAACTCGAGCATGGTGAACTCGGGATTCCAGCGCCAGCCGAGGCCTTCGTTGCGGAAGTTACGGTTGATCTCGTAGACGCGGTCGAGGCCGCCGACCACCAGCCGCTTCAGGTAAAGCTCGGGCGCGATGCGAAGGTAAAGATCCATGTCGAGGGTGTTGTGGTGGGTGACGAACGGGCGCGCGACGGCGCCGCCGGCGATGGGTTGCATCATCGGTGTTTCGACTTCAACGAAACCATGCGCGTCGAGCGTGCGGCGCATTGACTGGACGAGTTTGGTGCGCTTGAGAAAGACTTCGCGCACTTCCGGATTCATGACCATGTCGACATAGCGCTGGCGGTAGCGCAGCTCGACATCGGTCAGGCCGTGCCACTTCTCGGGAAGCGGGAGCAGGTCTTTGCTCAGGAACGTAATCTCTTCGACGTGGACGCTAAGCTCTCCGGTGCGGGTGCGAAACAGATATCCGCTGACGCCGATGTGGTCGCCGAGGTCGAGCAGTTTGTACAAATCAAATCCCTTGTCGCCAACCGCATCTTTCTTGACATAGATTTGCAGGCGCTTGCCACCCTGCTGCAGGTGAGCGAATCCGGCCTTGCCCATGAGACGAATGGCCATAATACGTCCGGCGACGCGCACATTGATGCGCGACTGTTCCAACTCTTCGGCCGTTTTCGGCGTGTAGTCGGCCAGGATCTGCTCGATCGCGTGCGTGAATTCGTACTTACTGCGGTAGGTCGCCTGTCCCAGCGCCTCAATCTGCTTCAACTTCTCGCGGCGCAGGTTATAGATGTGGTCGTCGAGTGCCAAGGGAATCCTTTTTCGGCTTGGGATGGAAGGGAGATTATAAACAATGGGTTGGGAGGAGCCTGTGAGCGCTTCGGTCCGGGGATAGGCCGCAGCTTTTTTTTAGTGCTCTCGGCAAAATCTTGATTCTGTTGCGGTTACGGAGAGGGTATCTGCCATCCTCCGTGCAAAATCCTGAATCGACAGGAGTTAAAGGTAAAATCCTGCCAAATAAGGAGTTAGCGGCCCGACTTGGGATCGCCAATTGCGGCTCGATTTGTCTCGGGATTGCGCGCACGAATCGATTGTCTGCTTTCTATTGGCTCAGTCAAGGTTGTACGTCACAAGTCCAGGGTTTTTTATTGTGCAGAACTGTGGAAAACGGGACGAGGGAGTTGCAGTGGTTTGGAGTTGGCCAGCGACGTTAGACGAGCAACTCGCCAGGGATAAACTGCGACCTCTGTACAATCGACCGGATCGCTCGACGATTCGGTGATCTCGACATTCCCGAAAAGAGCGACGAGATATTCGCCAAAAGGAGGCAGCATGGACTTTGTAATGTTTGAGGATGTGGATGGCCTGGAAGTGTTTGTGAACCCCGAACGGGTGATCTGGGTCAGAGAATACTCCAACCAAACGACAGTGATCAGCTGCGGACACGACGACAAGTTTGCGGTTCGCCTAGCTCCGGCGCATGCCGTCGCGGCGTTGGGCAGGTCGGCTCGCTGAACGGGAGGAAATCTTAAAAGAGGTGCAGGTTATGGCCGTTCTGCTGCCGGAGAGTTCTGCGGGATCAGTTGGAATTGTTCCTCAGCCTTGGCATAGACAGAGTGGACCCGGTCCGTGATCGTGACGCGGATGGTGTAGGTACCGGGGAGGTCGCTCGAATCGAGGGTGTAGTCCATGACTGGATTCAGCACAATCACGCTGGGCGATCTGGGGTCGGCGGCGATTGTCCGGGAAAACGCGGGCGCCTCAAACTGAGTTTTGCCGTCTGGGGAGATCAGGCGAACGTGGGCGATAAGAGTCATCCTCTCGGAAGCCGGCCATTTGTAGCCGGTTACGACGAAGGGCAGGTAATACTTTTTGCCGGTGGTCACCTGGCGAATCCGTCCTGTGCCCGCGCGGTCCGCGTCCGGCGTCAATACCGATTTCTCAATGGCATCATGGGAATCGGTGATCAAGATATTGGCTTTGAAATCCGCTTCTTTGAGCCCGCTGGTCTCGCTCGCATCCGTTTGGCCGGAATTGGCAGATTGCTGTTTGTGGTCGCGCTGCTGCCGAGCAAGGTCGCCCAGCGATTGGCTGTTATCTTGCGCGCACAGAGCTAGCGCGACGGAAACCACGAAAGCGATGAATCCTATCCTGCAAGTTGACCTCAAGGCAGGCTCCTGTTCTGTGCGCAGCGATAAGTGGTCTCAACATTAAGGTGCAGTTCTTAAGGATCAAGGAAAGGTCACGGAGGTAATCGGGGCGTTATAGAGCATAGAACCGCGCTTCCCGCCGCGGATGGTTGAGGTTGCATCTCTTGCTGGTACCATGGTACATTGGTACACATGACGGACGATTCCAAACTTCTGGTAGAACGCGTGCAGACGGGCGTGCGCATTGAAAAGCGAATTCTTAAAGTGCTCAAGGCATTTGCCGAATACCACGACATGACGCTGGGAGACGTGCTGGAAGGCATTGTGCTCCATGCCTTCGACGGCAAAACTCCGTTCAGTGCGGCGTCGCTGGAGCGCATTCGGGAGCTGAAGAAGTTCTATGCTCTGGATCTTGATTCGAGCGCGAGCCACCGGCTGAAAGAGATCAAGGCCAAAACCCCACGCAAACTGGCTGGCGACAAAAAGCGAGGAAATTGAATGAACTTCGTGAAAGCGAAATGCGGTCTGATGGTGCTGCAATACTCACTCGGCATCGTGATTCTGATCCAGGCCGTGATGTTCGTGCTGCCGGGCGCCGCGCATGAGTTCGCGCGGACGCACATGCCGGGCTTCGTTCGCCTGCTGCTGGGTTTTGGCGAAATTGCGGGATGCATTCTCCTTCTGATTCCACAAACCGTGATTCGCGGCGCGTGGCTGCTGGTCGCGGTTTT
Source organism: uncultured Acidobacteriaceae bacterium (assembly GCA_963709025.1). Lineage (GTDB taxonomy): Bacteria > Acidobacteriota > Terriglobia > Terriglobales > Acidobacteriaceae > Sulfotelmatobacter. Next base: position 113,044 of record CAVPVE010000025.1, on the reverse strand, counting down.
TGTGATGGCCATCCTGCTTCACCTGCTGCATGGGATGTATGGAATCGGCAATCTGGTGATTTATGCGGCGGCGGCGTTCGCGATCGCGGTGGGAAGAGGAAATTAAGACCGAGCGCATTCGGGGGTTTAGGTGCCTCCGCCGGGCTGCGCCCGGCGGACAGCCGAGGGCGGCTGTCCCCACATTCGGTAGGACCATGACTGACGCTCAATTGATCCAGTATTTCGAGAACGACACGCTTCCGGCGGATTCTTTTCATCATGGGGATCACGTCCGGCTGGCGTTTGCTTATCTCTCGCAATATCCGCCGCTGGAGGCGCTCGACAAGTTTGCGACGGCACTCAAGCGCTTTGCGGCGGCTCGGGGCAAGGCTCAGCTTTATAACGAAACAATTACACATGCCTACTTCTTTTTGATACGCGAGCGGATGGCGCGGTTTCCTTCTCGCGGGTGGGAGTAGTTTGCGGTGCAGAATTCCGATCTGCTGGTTTGGAAGGGTGGAATCCTCGGCCGCTACTATCGAGAGGGGACGCTGCAATCGGAGCTTGCGCGGACGGTGTTTGTGTTTCCGGACAGGGTTGCGTGAAAGAGTATCGGAGGGCGTGGCCGCCGTTGAAAACCGAATTGTTGTCGTTTAGTGCTTAGCTTCGTCTAATCGCTGCGGCGAATGGGGTACGATACGATGGCGTCCGACGACAGGAAGGTTGAATGAAACTGCTTACGAGAACGCTTCTGTTCCCTGCACTTGTGATGGGCACATTCGCTCACGCGCAGGAAATCCGCAGCGGAGACGCGCTGCTGCGCGCCATGCACGACCGCTACCAAGTGACCTGGTATAAGACGCTGACGTTTACACAGAAGAGCACGACCTACAAACCGGACGGCACGAGTTCCGCCGAAACCTGGTATGAGGCGGCGATGCTGCCGGGAAAGTTGCGCATCGACATTGGTCCGCCCAGCAACGGGAACGGGTACGTTCTGGTCGACGGGACGGCCACGGTCGTCAAAGACGGCAAAGTCACCAGAACCTTTCCTTTGGTCAACATCCTGCTGGTGCTGGGATTTGACGTTTACACGCAGGATCCAGAAACCACTATCAAGGTAGTGAAGGGCGAGGGGTACGATTTGTCGAAGCTGCGCGAGGATACGTGGGAGGGACATCCTGCTTACGTGGTCGGCGCCGATAAGGGTGACCTGACGTCCAAGCAGTTCTGGGTCACGAAGGATACGCTGCTGTTTGTGCGCGTGATCGAACCGTCGCGCGGGGATCCCAAGAAGGTCGACGACGTGCGCTTCATGGATTACCGTCCGCTGGCGGGGGCGTGGGTGGCGGCACGGGTTGAGGTGCACTCTGAGGAGAAGTTGGTATTCAGTGAGGACTACACCGACATTCAGGCCAATGTGAAGCTGGCGCCGGCGGTTTACGATCCGCAGCAGTTCGGGAGCACGCATTGGGAGAAATAGAGGCACGGCAGTCTGCAGCTTGAGATCCCTTCGACTTCGCTCAGGGCAGGCTCTTCGCTTCGCCTGCAAAACGGCTACACTCACGATGACTCCCTTCACGGAGAAGTTGTATTTCCACGCGCTTCCCGCAGTAAAATAAGACCATCATTTTCTAGTTCAATCCACGCCAGGAAGTGCCCCATGGTTCATTTCAAAGTGAACGGACACGCGCAGATGTTTGACGGCGATCCGGAGATGCCGCTGCTGTGGTATTTGCGCGACATCCTCGGGCTCACGGGAACGAAATTTGGGTGCGGCATGGGGCTGTGCGGAGCCTGCACTGTGCTGCAGAAGGGCCAGGCGATGCGGTCGTGCCAGAAGCAGATGAGCACGATGGAAGGGCTCGAGATCACCACCATCGAAGGGATCTCGGCCAGCGGGACGCACGCGGTGCAGAAGGCCTGGGCCGAGGTAAACGTTCCGCAGTGCGGGTACTGCCAGCCGGGACAGATCATGCGGGCGGTGTCGCTGCTGTCGTCGAAGCCGAAGCCGAGCGATGCTGATATCGATGACGGGATGGCGGGCAACATCTGCCGGTGCGGGACCTACCAGCGCATCCGGGCCGCAATCAAGACGGCGGCGAAGGAGACGGCATGATCACCATGGACAAAACCTCTGTGGGGAAGATGACGATCGAAAATGTTTCGCGGCGCAGCTTTCTGCAGGGGATGCTGGCGACCAGTGCGTTTGTGCTATGCGTTGGAAAATCTCCACTTCTCGCAAAAACCGCGAGAAATGGGGCACGCGGTTTCGGAGCGGACGCGGCTGGGTCGGTGGGGGCGTCGGCGTTTCATCCCAGCGTGTATGTCGGGATTCATACGGACGGCGCGGTGTACATCGTGGCGCACCGGTCGGAGATGGGGAATGGAGTACGCACGAGCCTGCCGCGGATTCTGGCCGATGAACTGGACGCTGACTGGAACCGCGTGATCGTGGTGCAGGCGGACGGCGATGCGGCTTACGGATCGCAGGACACGGATGGATCGCATTCTGTGCGCGAGTTCTTTGATACTTTGCGCGAAGCCGGCGCGACGGCACGGCTGATGCTGGTGCGAGCGGCGGCGCAGCAATGGGGGGTTCCGGAATCGCAATGCGTGGCGGATCCGGTGCACTTCGTTTCGGACAAGAGTTCGTCGCGGAAACTCGGATACGGGGAGCTTGCGGTTATGGCTGCAAAGCAGCCTGTACCGAAGAAAGAAGAACTGAAGTTCAAGTCGCCGACGGAGTGGCGTTACATTGGCAAGCCGGCCCCGGGATATGACGTCACTGATGTGTGCGCGGGCAAAGCGCTGTTTGGGATGGATGTGCGCGTTGACGGGATGCTGTATGCGGCCATTGCGCATCCGCCGGTGCTCGGGGGGAAGGTGAAGTCGGTTGATGACTCGGCAACGCTGAAAGTGATTGGAGTGAAGAAGACGATTCCAATCGATCCATTCAAGCCGCCGCACGCGTTTCAGCCTTTGGGTGGCGTGGCGGTGATCGCCGACAATACGTTTGCTGCGTTTAAGGGGCGGAAGAATCTCAAGATTGAGTGGGACAACGGCAGCAACGCGTCTTACAACTCTGCGGATTATAAGAAGGAGTTGATGCAAACAGCGCGGCAGCCGGGGAAAGTGGTGCGGACGGTGGGCGATCCGGATGTGGAGTTCGCCAAGGGCGGCAAGATCGTGGAGGCAGAATATTTTGCGCCGCATCTGGCGCATGCTTCCATGGAGCCTCCGGTCGCGATCGCCGACGTGCAGGGTGAGAAAGTTACGGTGTGGTCGCCGACGCAGAATCCGCAGGGCGTGCAGGAGGAAGTGGCGAAGGCGCTGGGGCTAAAGAAGGAAAATGTCACGTGCCACGTGACGTTTCTGGGTGGAGGCTTTGGGCGCAAGTCGAAACCTGACTATGCGGTCGAGGCAGCGGTGCTCTCGAAGAAGACCGGCAAGCCGGTCAAGGTGATCTGGAGCCGGGAAGACGACATCAAATTCGACTACTACCATTCTGTCGCTGCCATGTATCTGAAGGCTGCGCTCGACGCTTCGGGCAAGCCGAAGGCGTGGCTGCAGCGCTCGGTGTTCCCACCGATTGGGTCCACATTCAATGCGACCGAGGTTTATGGCGGGGCTGGTGAGATGTCGATGGGATGGAGCGTCGTGCCGTTTGAAGTACCGAACTTCCGGTCGGAAAACGGGCAGGCGGTGGCGCATGTGCGCATCGGATGGCTGCGCTCGGTCGCCAATATTTATCACGCGTTCGCGGTGCAGTCATTTGCCAATGAACTGGCGTACGCTGCCCACCGCGATCCGTACGACTACCTGATGACGCTGATCGGATCGCCGCGCACGCTCGACGTGGGGCCGCAGGGGCCTGCGGGAGTCGGGGAGAAATATCCCTATGACATCGGGCGGTTGCGACGAGTGGCCGAGATCGCGGCGGAGAAAGCGAACTGGGGCAAGAAGAAATTTGGCAAAGGAAGCGGGATGGGGATTGCGGTGCATCGCAGCTTCTTTACGTACGTGGCCAGCGTCGTCGAAGTGGAGGTTGATGATCAGGGCGTGGTTCGGATTCCGCACGTGTATACGGCGGTCGATGCGGGAATCGTGGCAAATCCTGAGATGCTGCGGTCGCAATTCGAAGGCGCAGCCGTGTTTGGAACCAGCCTCGCGCGCACGGGAGAGATCACGGCGACGGCGGGGGCGATTGACCAATCCAACTTCTATGACTACCAGGTGGCGCGGATGAATGACGCGCCGCGGCAGGTCGACGTGCACATCGTCGAGAGCACGGCGCCGCCGGCGGGCGTCGGAGAGCCTGGCGTGCCGCCGATTGCTCCGGCTATCTGCAATGCGATTTATGCGGCTACCGGCAAGCGGGTGCGGGAGTTGCCGCTGACGCGGAATGGATTGTCGTAGGTGGGACGAATCGCTGCGTCGAGATGCGACAGAAAACCTTGAACCACTAAGGACACGAAGTACCACGAAGGATTCGCTGCCGGCGGTTTAGTTTGTTGAGCAACTGATCTCGTGGCTTGAACCGCAGACGCATCGGCGCTACTATGGCATGCTGCGCCGGTTGTGAGGCGAGAATTTTCTATGCCACAAAACTACGTTCCCATCTTTATTTTTATCGCTATCGTGGGGTCGCTGTTGCCGATCACTTTGCTGCTCGCGAAGCTGGTGCGGCCTTCGAATCCCAGCAAGACCAAGCTGATGCCGTATGAGTGCGGGATCGACCCCATCGACAGCGCGCGCGGGCGGTATACGGTGCGCTACTACATTATTGCGATTCTGTTTGTCGTCTTCGACGTGGAGACGATTTTTCTGTTTCCCTGGGCGGTGCGCTTCAAGGCGTTCGGCCTGTTTGGACTGCTGGAGATGCTGATCTTTCTGGCGATTTTGATTGTGGGCTACATTTGGGTGTGGAGCAAGGGCGCGCTGGAGTGGGTATAGGGGCGCCTATGCACGCGCGGGACGCGCCCGCGACAGCCGCCGGGACGGCGGCACTACCTGAGGCATGACCGCCGCGATCGACAACCCGATGGATTCCTCTCCCGCTGAGACTTTTACCGCCAGCCGCTGGACGCAGGGGAACTTTTTGTTTCCTACCCGGCTTGTTGTGAGCCCGCAGCGCGTTGCCCGGGTAAAGGGTCGGCTGTTGGGCAGTAATGAAGAGAGCATTTCGATGTCGAAGATCGCTTCGGTGCACATTTCCACCGGTATGTTCTGGTCGGAAATCGTGATCGAATCGACCGGGGGGACTGACCCCATCACCAGCCACGGACACCGCAAGGCGGATGCACAACGCATCCGCGATTTGATCGAAACCTACCAGGCACAGTCGCGGGGATAGTCACTTTTGCCGCACGGCGAGTTCCCTTGAGGGACGCGGGTTCGGCGGTTTCGAGAGGGATCGTGCGACGGCGTTGTCGTTCGCTGTGCTCGCGACAACTTGCTTAAGATGGCAAATGCAAAGAGTCGCGGCGCAGTGTCGGATAATTTACAAATTCAGTCGCGGACTTCCGTTGACTTCGCACTCTCAAGCTGATAAAAGTTAACGTTCTTTTCAACGCACACGCCGCGGGAGGTTTGTGCCTTCGCGCTATGCCGGACGAAATTAAATCCCCCACGCCGCCGCCGCCGGAAAGTGAACCGAAACCGACGGCGGATCAGCCCGCTAGTCCGGGCGGGGTGAAGGCTACTCCGGCTGGGTCGGTTCAATCGGAAACGAAAACGGCTCCCGACAAACCCTCTGCACCCACTACACCAGCCGCCACGCCAGCTTCTGTTACCCCAGCTTCTGCTACTCCAGCTTCTGCTACCCTAGCGAAACCTGCTGCAGCCGCGCCTGCTGCTCCCGCTGCCGCAAAGCCGGCTGCTCCGGCGAAACCTGCGGCACCCGTTCCGACGCCTTGGGATTCGCCGATGGTTGCGAAGCTTAAGGGCGAATACGGGTCGGGAATCGAGCCGCTGACGCATCTGGGGCAGAACTATATGGTGGTGGACCGGTCGCTGATTCCAGAGATTCTGCAGGTTCTGCGCAATGAAGAAGAGTTTGACTACTGCGTGGACATCACTGCAGTGCACTATCCCAAACGCGAGAAGCAGTTTGATGTGGTGTGGGTGCTGTATTCGTTCCCGCGTAATGAACGCATCCGGGTAACGACACGCATTGCTGACGGCGAGAGTCTGCCGAGTTCGGTGCCGATCTGGGCGACCGCGAATTGGCTGGAGCGCGAAGTGTTCGACATGTTCGGGATCAAGTTCGATGGGCATCCCGACATGAAGCGCATTTTGCTGCCCGACGGATGGAAGGGGCATCCGCTGCGGAAGGACTACGGGATTCTGCAGCAGGATAATGAGTGGGTGCAGATTAACTTGGGGATTGAGAGCGGGCAGTAAGGAATGACGTTGAGGTCGAGCATTCGTGGGTTGTCATCCTTAGCGAAGAGAAGGATCTAGGGGCTCCGGCTGCATCAATGCAGTCGAGAAGTCCAGAGATCCTTCGCGGCAAACGGCGCCGCTCAGGATGACAAGGCGTTCGTACACGATGACAAGGCATTAGTACAGGATGGCGACGCCTTAGTAGAAGAAGCGAGCCACGAGCACAAGGGACATCGAATACTTGATGACCGATCCGAACACACTTTCGCCGCTGGATCTGGAGACGCCGGACAAGACGTTTCTGGATGCGAATGAGCTCGTCATTAATATGGGGCCGCAGCATCCGGCGACCCATGGCGTGCTGCGCGTGATTCTGCGACTGGATGGCGAGAAGGTGATGGGGCTCGAGTGCGTGATCGGCTACCTGCACCGCGGGGTGGAAAAGATTGCCGAGAACCGCACGTATACGATGTTCAATCCGTACGTCGACCGCATGGATTACGTTGCCGCGGTGTCGAACGGGCTGGGATACTGCGAGGCGGTCGAGAAACTACTGAGTGTGGAGGCACCGCCGCGGGCGCAATACATTCGCGTCATCTTGACGGAGCTGAACCGGATTGCCAGCCACCAGCTCTGGCTGGGTACACATGCGCTTGATATTGGGGCCATCACGCCGCTGTTTTATACCTTCCGCGACCGGGAAGAGATTCTCAAGATTTTCGAGAAGTATTGCGGAGCGCGGCTAACGACGCACGCGTTTCGCATTGGCGGGCTGCAGTATGAGGCCTACGAGGGGTTCGAGCGGGACGTAAAGAATTTCGTTTCGTTCGTGAAGCCCAAGATTGATGAGTACGAAGAGTTGCTGACCACCAACCGCATTTGGCTGGAACGGACCAAGGGCGTGGGAACGATCTCAGGCAAGGATGCGATCGCGCTGGGCGTAACTGGGCCGGTGCTGCGGGCGAGCGGCGTGAAGTGGGACATCCGCAAGGCGCTGCCTTACGCGAACTATAAGAACTTCGAGTTTGAAATTCCCACCGGGCAGAACGGCGACACGTATGACAGGTATTTGGTCCGGATGGTCGAGATGCGGCAATCGCTGCGGATTATCGAGCAGGCGGTCGAGGGTATTCCGGAGGGGCCGATCATGGCGAAGGTTCCGAAGGTGATGAAGCCTCCGGTGGGCGAGATCTACCATTCGATCGAAGCTCCTAAGGGCGAACTGGGGTACTTCATCGTGAGCGACGGGTCGACGCAACCTTACCGGATTCGCGTGCGGCCGCCGTCGTTCGTGAACCTCCAGGCGCTCGACGTGATGTGCCGCGGGCAACTGGTGGCCGACGTGATTGCCGTGATCGGCACACTGGATATTGTTCTCGGCGAGGTAGACCGCTGATGCACGAGCTGATTCTGTACATCCAGTCGTACCTCGACAGCGACAAAACGCCCGGCGGCGCGGGGAACATTTTTTGGACCACAGTATACATCCTGCTGGTGTTCGGCGGGCTCTCCGTCGCCGTCATCGCGATGAACTGGCTAGAGCGGAAAATCCTGGCGCACATGCAGGTACGGCTTGGTCCCATGCGAGTAGGCCCGCACGGGCTGCTGCAGCCGATCGCGGACGCTATCAAGCTGCTGCTCAAAGAAGACATCATTCCAGCTGAGGCTGACAAGATTGTTTTTTGGGTTGCGCCTTTCATTGTGGTGCTGGCGGCGTTCACGGTTTTCGTTGTCGTCCCTTTTGGCCCTACACACGCAATCACCGACATGAATATCGGCATTCTTTTTATGCTGGGTGTTTCGTCGTTGAGCGTGCTCGGCATTGTAACTGCCGGGTGGGCCTCCAATTCGCACTATCCGCTGATCGGCGCACTGCGGTCGAGCGCGCAGATGGTCTCGTATGAAGTAGCCATGGGGCTGGCGGTGGTGTCGGTCATCATGATGACCAGCCTCACGACTGGCACGGGCACGTTGAGCATGATCGGGATTGTGCAGGCCCAGATGGAGCAGCAGCAATGGTTCATCTTCAAGTTCTTCCCGCTGGGCCTGATCGGATTCGGCATCTTTGCGATCGCGATGGTGGCGGAGACGAATCGCGCACCGTTCGATTTGCCTGAGGCAGAGTCGGAATTGACGGCCGGATTTCACACGGAGTACAGCGGATTCCGCTGGTCTTTATTCTTTCTGGCGGAATACTCGGCGATGATTGCGGTGTCGTCGATCGCGGTCACGTTGTGGCTCGGCGGATGGTGGCGACCATTTCCTAACTGGTTGAGCGGGTCAACATGGGATTCCATCTTCTCGTTCTTCCCGGGGATCACGTTTTTATTATTGTCGGCGATGTGCTTCTTCAACGTTGTCCGAATGCCAAAGCATCCGCTGTTCAAGATTCAAACCATGGGCTTGGCCGGGTTCGGCGCAGTACTGGGAGTGATTGGATTAGCGTTATTCTTTGAGCCGGTCCGCGTGCGCGTGAATGACATTTTCTGGTTCGCGGCGAAAGTTGCCGGGTTCATGTACCTCTATATCTGGTATCGTGGCACGTTCCCCAGATACCGCTTCGACCAACTCATGAAAGTGGGATGGAAGATTCTGCTGCCGATGGGCTTGGCCTTGCTGATCCTGACGGCAGTCGTTGGCATGCGTGCCGATCTGTGGGCGCAGCTGCGAGGGGCAGGACATCCATGAATCCCACGATCACGAATCCTCCGGTCGCGACGCCCTTCTTCTTTTACCTGTTGGCCGCCACCATGATCATTGGCGGCATTCTGGTGATCACGCGCAAGAACGCGATTCACTCGGCGATGGCGCTGATCACCACGCTGCTGGCCCAGGCCGGGCTCTACCTGATGCTGTATGCGCCGTTCGTGGCTGGCGTGCAGATCATTCTTTATGCCGGCGGGATTATGGTGCTATTCCTGTTCGTGATCATGCTGATCAACCTGGAACGCAACATGAAGGAGCGGCAGTTCAACAAGCAGTGGCTGGTGGGAATCGTCGCCGCGACTTCTCTGGGTGGGCTATTCATCGCGGTCTACACCTCGTCCAAGGGCAAAGCGCTGTTTCCGGAAGGACGCATGAGCTACGGCGAGTCGCAAAATACCCAGGCGATCGCTGGCCTGCTTTTTGACCGGAGCACCGGACAATATATGTTCGCCTTCGAGATCGCGTCGTTGCTGCTGCTGGTGGCGATTATTGGGGCGGTGGTCATGGCGAAGAAGAGGATATAGCTACAGGCTCCAATGGACGCGATGCTCCACATCACGACGCTGCACTACCTGGTTCTGGGCGCAGCCTTGTTCCTGCTGGGTGTGATTGGCGTCTTGACGCGGCGGAACTTGGTCATCGTGCTGATGTCGATTGAGCTGATTCTGAATGCTGTCAATCTGAATCTGGTTGCTTTCTCGCGATACTGGCAGGGGATTCATGGTCCGGGCGCGTTGCACGGGCAGGTATTCGCAATTTTTGTGATTACCGACGCCGCCGCGGAAGCTGCGGTGGGGCTTGGCATCCTGATTGCCTTCTTCCGGAATAAGGAGACGGTGAACGTGGATGAAGTGAATCTGTTGAAGTGGTAGGAAGGCAGTACCCAGCACCGAATGAATTGTCATCCTGAGCGAAGCGAGGGATCTATGCAGTTTCGCTGACGGCAGAGTGCATAGGTTCTTCGCTCTGCTCAGAATGACAATGACGAACAGGCACCGACGAAAAACATGTTTTTTCTAGAGCACATCTGGCTGATTCCGCTGTTCCCTGCCGTCGGCGCGGCTCTCATGTTTTTTTTCGGGTGCAGGCTGCAGAAGGGGACGGTGAGCGCGGTTTGCGTCGGGTCGGTCGTGCTGGCGTTTCTGATGGCTTGCGGCGCAGTGCTGCAGTATATCAATTGGGCTCCGGAGCACAACCATCAGCCTTATGAGAGAGTTCTCTACACTTGGCTCGGTTCTGATACGGGGCACCTTAATTTCCAGAAGGCTGACGGGACTCCGGCTTCGTTGCAGGCTGACGCGGGATTTCTGCTTGATCCGTTGTCCAGCATCTGGCTGCTGTTTGTTACCGGCGTCGGGATGCTGATCCATATTTATTCGACCGGGTACATGGCGCATGAGGGCGGGTATTACCGCTTTTTTGGGTACCTGAATCTCTTCATGTTCTCGATGCTCACGCTGATCCTCGCCAACAACTACGTGTTGATGTTTGTTGGTTGGGAGGGCGTGGGGCTGTGCTCGTACCTGCTGATTGGCTTCTATTTCCAGCGCAAGTCGGCGAGCGACGCGGCGAACAAGGCGTTCACCGTCAACCGGATTGGCGACGCGGGATTCATTCTCGGGATGTTTTTCATCGCGTGGTTGTGCGGATCTCTTCGATTCATCGATGTGAATTCGTTCGCTCATGCAGGCAACTTCTCTCCGGAGACTTTGAAGTACATCACAGCTGCAACCTTGCTGCTGTTTGTGGGCGCTTGCGGGAAGTCGGCGCAGCTACCTCTTTATGTGTGGCTGCCGGATGCGATGGAAGGTCCGACGCCGGTTTCGGCGCTGATCCATGCGGCAACTATGGTGACGGCTGGCGTGTACATGGTGGCGCGATCGAATGCGCTGTTTTGGCTGGCTCCGAACTCGATGATGGTGGTGGCGATCGTGGGCGCGCTGACTGCCATCTTTGCCGCCTCGATTGGCCTCGTGCAAAACGACATCAAGCGCGTGCTCGCGTACTCAACCGTCTCGCAACTTGGGTACATGTTCCTGGCGCTTGGGGTGGGAGCATTTTCTGCAGGTGTTTTCCACGTATTTACGCACGCGTTCTTTAAGGCGCTGCTCTTCCTGGGCGCGGGTTCGGTGATTCACGCCATGAGCGGCGAGCAGGACATGCGCAACATGGGAGACCTGTCAGGGAAGATTCCCGTCACGTTCCGCACGATGTTTGTCGCGACACTGGCGATCGCGGGCATTCCGGGATTCGCGGGATTCTTCTCGAAGGACGAAATTCTGTGGCAGGCGTGGAAGTTCCATCCGGCGCTGTGGGCCATCGGATTTGTGACTGCGCTGATGACGTCGTTCTATATGTTCCGGCTGATTTACCTGACGTTCTGGAGCCCATCGCGGGTCACGAGCCACGAAGTCGAGCATCACATTCACGAATCGCCGAAGTCGATGACCTGGCCGCTGGTGATTCTGGCGTTCTTCTCGATTTTTGCGGGATACCTCAACGTGTCCGAAAGCATGGGCGGGGCGAAGCGCATCGACAAGTTCCTCGACCCGGTTTTTGCGAGGTCGAGCGAGACAGAGGCGAGCGCAGGCGAGTCAGGGCCGGGTCTCACGGAATATCTGCTGATGGGTCTCTCGATCGCGGCGGCCGGCGCGGGCTGGCTGATGGCGAGACGCGCCTATGGGAATGCCGGCAAGGGATATACCGAGCCGATCGCCGCAGCCGCGCCGCCGGTGTACGACGTGCTGCTCAACAAGTATTACGTGGATGAAGGTTACGACTACGTTTTCACCGGGCGCCGCAAGGTGGGAGATGTACGGCTGGGCGTGATGGGGCTGGGCGAAGCCAGTTCATGGTTCGATTCCCATGTGATCGATGGCGCGGTCAATGGCGCGGGACGGATCACTCGTGTCGCCGCAACGTTGTCGAGTTGGTGGGATAAGTGGATCATCGACGGGATTGGGGTCAACGGGCCAGCGATTCTGGCGCGCATGCTGAGTTATCCCGCGCGGCTGTTTGAGTGGGGTCTGGTGCAATGGTATGCGCTGGTAATGACGGCAGGGTTGGTAGGATTCGCGTTTTATTACGTGTACCACTGAAGCAGCTTTTAGCTCCTAGCTCTTAGCTTTTAGCCAGAATCCGCGGGCTACGAGTTTCGAGCTAAGGGCTAAGAGCTAAAGGCTAAGAGCTTTCATGCAAAACCACATCTTATCGATCATTTTGTTCACGCCGCTTGTGGGCGCGCTGTTTCTCCTGTTTGTGCCGAAGGAGAATAAGGACGCCATCCGCTGGATCGCGAATATTTTCGCGCTTGCCGGTCTAGTGGTCTCGCTGCCGCTCGTCTCGATGTTCTGGGATAAGGTCAAGAGCGGAGACACAGCGCCGTTCAAGTTCATCGAGGGGGCTCCGAGCAACTGGATTCCTTCGATCGGTGCGGGGTATGTTCTCGGCATAGACGGGATTTCGTTCCTGCTGATCATGCTGACCACGCTGCTGGGGTGGATCTCAATTCTGTCTTCGTGGACGGCCATCGAGAATCGGGTCAAGGAATACTACATCTGGTTTCTGTTTCTGCAGACGGGCATGCTGGGCGTCTTCATGGCGCTGGATTTCTTTCTCTTCTTTGTTTTCTGGGAAGCGATGCTGGTGCCGATGTACCTGCTGATCGGGATCTGGGGTGGGCCGCGGAAGCTTTACGCCGCTATCAAATTCTTCTTGTACACCCTGGCTGGCTCAGTACTGATGCTGCTGGGCATTCTGTTCCTGTACTTTCACCATCACGCGGTTACGCAGGCATACACCTTCTTTATCCCGGACCTCTACAAGACAGCGCCGCAGATTTATTCCGACTATGGGCCGCATGTGGCGACACTGCTTTTCCTGAGCTTCTTCTTCGCGTTCGCAATTAAAGTGCCGATGTTCCCGTTTCATACCTGGCTGCCGGATGCGCACGTGGAAGCGCCCACTGCGGGCTCGGTGATCCTGGCAGGCGTCCTGCTGAAGATGGGGACGTACGGATTCATCCGTTTCTCACTTCCCTTCTTCCCCCATGTGCTGACGAATCCTGCGACGTTCTTGGGCATGACGGTGCGCGGTTGGATGATTTTCCTTTCCATCGTCGGCATTATTTATGGCGCGCTTGTTTCACTCATGCAGAAGGACATGAAGAAGCTTGTAGCTTACTCGTCGGTGAGCCATTTGGGATTCTGCACGCTGGGAATTTTCGCGCTAACGCCACTTGGCTTGAGCGGATCGGTGCTGCAGCAGATCAATCACGGCATCTCGACCGGGGCACTGTTCTTGATTGTCGGCATCCTTTACGAGCGGCGGCATACCCGCGAGATCTCGGAATATGGCGGCATCTCGAACGTGATGCCGGTTTACGCCACCATCACGATGATCATGTTCCTATCTTCGATGGGCCTGCCACTGCTGAATGGGTTCGTCGGCGAGTTTACGATTCTGCAGGGCACGTTCATGGAGAACTGGAAGTGGGGCGCATGGGCTGTCCCGGGAGTCGTTCTGGCCGCGGCTTATTTGCTGTGGCTCTATCAGCGCGTGTTCTTCGGGACGGTCACGAATCCGAAGAATGAAAAGCTGCACGATCTGACGCCGCGGGAGGTCGCGACGTTTGTTCCGCTGCTGATCATGGCGTTCTGGATCGGGCTATATCCCAAGCCGTTTTTCCAGATTCTGGAGCAGCCGGTGAATCATACGATTGCCATGGCGCGGCCGGATTATCCGCAGCTTGCAGTAAGTGCCGCGACGCAACCGACGCCCGCAGTGGAGCCTGCCGCAGCCATGCCGATGCCAATGCCGTCGTCCGCAACTACACCTGCTCCGGCGAAGGCTAAGGGGAAGAAATAGTGGTCTGGACCGACTATCTATTGGCGCTGCCGATCACGTTGCTGGCGCTGTTTGCGCTGGGCATCCTGCTGATCGACCTCATGCTCCCCAAGGAGATGAAGTGGGCGAATGCAGTCACCGCCATGGTTGGTGTGCTCTTTTCGGCAGGCGGCGTTTACAAAATCGATTTGTATATCCGCTCCACCGGTTCGCCACTGAAATTGGGTTTCATGGGCACGATGATCGTGGATCACTTCGCCCTGTACTTTTTCTATCTGTTCCTCGCGGCCACCGCCATCACAATCCTGGTGTCGGCGCGCTACCTGGAAACGGAGCACGAAAATCACGGTGAATATTACGCCCTTATGCTCCTGGCAGTCGCGGGCATGATGTGCATGGCGGCCGGCTTCGACATCGTTCTCATCTTCATCGGGCTCGAATTGATGGCCATCTCCACTTATGTTTTGGTGGGATTCCTGCGCCGCGACCGGCGTTCCAATGAAGCGGCGCTGAAGTATCTGCTGTTAGGGGCTTTTTCCTCCGGCATTTTCGCCTACGGATTGTCGCTGATTTACGGTCTGACCGACAGCACAAATCTGTATGTGATCGGAGCCCGATTGCCTGCTGTGCTACGGACCGAATACAAGCCGGTAGCAATCCTCGCTTTGCTCACTACCATCACCGGCTTGCTGTTTAAGATCGCCGCGATTCCCTTTCATCAATGGGCCCCTGATGCTTACGAAGGCGCACCCACCAGCATTACTGGATTCATGTCGGTTGCGGTCAAGGCGGCAGGATGGGCGATGCTGTTGCGCATCCTCGGCTTCACCTACGACTTCAACGGGCGGGTTGTTTCCTGGGGACTGATTTCGATGCGCCCGATCTATGTGCCCCTACTGGTGTTCGTCTCGATCGCGACGATGACGGGTGCGAATTTCGCCGCGCTCACGCAGACGAACACCAAGCGACTGCTGGCCTATTCTTCAATTGCCCATGTCGGTTACATGCTGCTGGGATTGATCGCAGGCACAGCAACGGCGCTCAGTCCCGACGGCATCAAGGGCATCCTGATCTACCTGCTGGTTTACACATTCATGAACCTGGGCGCGTTCGCGGTGATCACCTCGCTGCGGCACCGGAACGTGATTGGTGACGAGCTCGACGATTTGAATGGACTGTATTCCCGCGCACCCGTCGAAGCCGTGCTCATGCTGGTATTTATGCTTTCGCTGGCGGGAATTCCGCCGCTTGCCGGCTTCTGGGGGAAGTACTTCATCTTCCTCAGCCTGATTGAGACTGGGCACTACGCGCTGGCATCGCTCGGCGTGCTGTATTCCGTGTTCGGTCTTTATTACTACCTGAAGATCGCCAACGCCATGTTCATGGGAAAGGTGGAGAAGAGCGAAGAGAGGCTGCCAATCAGCCTGAGCATGCGCGCCGCCATCGCCGTGACCGGCATTGCCACTCTCTATATCGGCCTGCTGCCCAACAGCTTCATCGAACTCGTGAACTGGGCCTTGGGGATTGCTCAGAATCCTAACGTCGCGCGGCTGACCCACTAGACAAGGCTTTGGGCGGACAGCCGAAGGCGGCTCTCCCTTCATAAGCAGATTCACGGCAACACCCCCACCCTGCCTCACATCTCAAGCCTGATACGACTTCAACTTTAGGGTGACGATTTCGCAATGAAACGCCGGGACTTCTTCAAGACTGCCGCTATTTGCGGTGTCGCCAACACTCTGCCAACGGCCTTCGCGCAAGATAAAAGCGCCGCACCTCAGGAGAACGACTCCATGCACTCGATCCCTCTCGCCACATGTGCCGGAACCCGCAAGGGCGACATGCTCTACCGCACGCTGGGACGCACCGGCGAGAAGGTTTCCGTGATCGGCATGGGTGGCTTCCATCTC
Organism: uncultured Acidobacteriaceae bacterium; assembly: GCA_963709025.1. Lineage (GTDB taxonomy): Bacteria > Acidobacteriota > Terriglobia > Terriglobales > Acidobacteriaceae > Sulfotelmatobacter. The sequence goes on along the minus strand of CAVPVE010000025.1, from coordinate 97,217 downwards.
GGGCAGCATGGGCTTACGGAGGAGGACAGCATTCGCCTGGTGCGCGCTGGTATCGACCGCGGCATTACCTTCATGGATAACAGTTGGGACTACAACGAGGGGCAGAGCGAAATCCGGATGGGAAAGGCTTTGAAGGACGGATATCGCCAAAAAGTATTTCTGATGACGAAGATCGACGGACGCACTAAGGAGGTGGCCGAGCGGCAGATTGAGACTCCGCTGGAGCGGCTGCAGACGGATCACATCGATCTGGTGCAGCATCATGAGATCATCCGCTTCGACGATCCGGATCGCATTTTTGCCGACGGTGGGGCGCAGGAGGCGGTGGTGGCGGCGCGGAAGCGGGCAAGATTCGCTATATCGGATTTACGGGGCATAAGGATCCGCATATCCATCTGTACATGCTGAAGGTGGCGGCCAAGCATGGCTTCCACTTCGACACGGTGCAGATGCCGCTGAATGTGATGGACGCCCACTTTCGTAGCTTCGCGCAGATGGTTCTGCCGGAGTTGGTAAGGCAGGAAATCGGCGTGCTGGGCATGAAGTCGATGGGCGATGGCGTGATTCTGAAAAGCAAGACGGTATCGGCAATTGAGTGCCTGCACTACGCGCTGAGCCTGCCCACATCGGTGGTGATTACGGGGATTGATAAGCAGGAAATCCTCGACCAGGCGTTGGAGGCGACGAAGAACTTTCAACCGATGAATCGCGAGCAGATCGCGCAACTGCTGGCGAAGACGAAGGAAGTGGCGATGGCCGGAAAGTATGAACTATTCAAAACGTCGTCCCATTTCGACTCGACGGCGAAGCATCCGGACTGGCTGGGCGGGGATGCGCCGGACGTGCAGAAGCTGGCGCCACCGGCGGCGTAGAGTTCGTCAGGGCAGTTTAGGATAGAATCGGTGGCGTTGAGCGCTGCCAATGCCTCCCCCTACCTCTTCAGACGATCGCGGACCCGAGAAAAAACAAAATCCATGGGTGCAAGTCGGGCGCTATAGCCAGCTCGCGCTGATGCTGCCGGCGGGGACCGTAGTGGGATGGCTCGCGGGGTCGGCTCTCGACCGCTGGCTGCATACGTCGTGGATCAGCATTGTTGGACTGTTTCTCGGGATCGCGGCTGGGATGATCGAACTGATTCGTGCGGTGTTGCGGGATACGAAGTGAGTTCGTCATGAGCGACGGACAGGCGAATCCAGACGCTTCCCAGATGCCCGGCGAGGCCTTCTACGCGGGTGCTTTGGATCGTATCCGCGTTTGGATGATCGTTCTATCCCTTACGTTTTCCGCCGCAGGCTGGTGGCGATTCGGGCGCGCGGCAGCTTTGGGCTTCTTGTGCGGGTGCGTGATCGCTTATCTCAACTTCCATTGGCTGAAAAGCGGGGTATCAGGACTCGCAGACCGGGTCACCGATAGCGGTAAGTCCCAGTCCGGTAAAGGGATTGTCGCCCGGTTCTTGCTCCGCTATGTGTTGTTGGGAGCCGTCGCGTATGGTATATTAACCAGTTTTCCCGCGAGTCTCAGGGGCCTCTTTGCCGGCCTGTTCTTGCCTGTGGGGGCGATTGCCTGTGAAGCAGCGTACGAGCTGTATGTAGCGGTAACGCGGGAGGTTTAGAGCCCTGGCGAAGTCCCCATTTCTCGCGCAAAGACCGCGCCAGAAATGGGGAGCCCGATCAAGAAAGGCTTAGGAGTTCGCAAGTTCCTATGGAACAACTCTGGTTTACTGAAATCCTGAACCGCCTGTTCGCCAGCCCGGTGACAGCGTTTTTGCGGATGCTCCACATTGAACCGAAGCATGCGCAGGCGCCAATCACGAATTCCTTTGCCATGGAATTGCTGGTGTTCGGATTCCTCCTGATTGTCTTTCTGCTGGTCCGGTCGCGGCTTTCGGTCGAATCTCCGGGAGGATTGCAGCACTCGTTCGAGGCGGTGGAAGGTTTCGTGCTGGGGCAGAGTCGGGAGATCATCGGCCATCACAGCGAGTCCTACACGCCGTTTTTCGCAATTATCTTCATCTTCATTCTGGTGTGTAATCTGATCGGGCTGATTCCCGGATTTGAGTCGCCGACAGGTGTCCCCATCGTACCTCTGGGATGCGCAATTTGCGCTTTCTTGTACTACCACACGCAAGGGTTCAAACATGCGGGGCCGAAGTATCTTCTGCACTTTTTTGGGCCGCCGATGGAAGGGATGCCGCTGATCGCGCGTATTCTTCTGGCCGCGTTGATGTTGCCCATCGAACTGGTCAGCCATTTTGCGCGATTGCTGTCGCTCACGGTACGTCTGTGGGCTAACATTTTTGCCGGCGATCTGATCACGCTGGTTTTCTTTTCCATGATTCCGATCGGCATTCCCATTATCTTCAGCGGGCTGCACATCGTGGTCGCCGTATTACAGGCGTACGTCTTTATGCTGCTATCGATCATCTATGTCTCGGGCGCAGTCGCCGACGAGCACTAGGGAAGAGCACTGATTTTTGTTGGGTAGCCGCAAGCGTGAGGGCGCCTGCAAGGTACGGCGTCAACCACCCACTGGCGGCAATTTGATACAAGGAGAAACAACATGCGTAAGTTGAGTCATCTGTTCATGACGTTATCCGCGCTGTGCTTTGCCGTGCCTGCGTTCGCGCAGGGCGGTGGAACCAGCGAAGGCAGCTGGATTGCAATCACCGCCGGATTCTCGATGGCGATCGCGTCCGCAGTTTGCGGGCTTGCCCAAGGCAAGGCCGTCGCCGCTGCTACGGAATCGCTAGCCCGCAATCCTGCAGCTCGTCCCGGCATTCAGTTCGCGCTGATTCTGGGTCTGGTCCTGATCGAGTCTCTGGCGCTGTACACGCTGGCGATCATCTTCTTGAAGGTGAAGTAGCAAGAGGACAACGAACGCTACAAATCAGAAGCCTCTGCCCGCGGGCAGAGGCTTTTATCTTGTGTGCCGAACATGTACGACAGCTAGGGGGTGAAAGTCCCCTGCCCAGCCTGGTGGAGGTGAAGGGCTAGAGAAGCGCAAGGGCGTCGTCGCGAGGCGGGGTCTGAAAGAAGCGTGGATCAAAGGCGCGAGCCGATGAACAAGAACCGGATGAGGAGGCCTACGGTGTGGGGCGAACTGGCAAAGGACAGCGAAGCCCGTGTCCACCAAGCACACTGGTGGTAAATCCGGCGGTTGAGCGTCGAAGGCGGTCGAACTTACTTCGGGAAACCCGCCGCATGTCACGGAGTCGTGACTGAGGATGGAGCAATCCATCCTGACCGTGGGGCGGGAGTCAGCAGCGGGCATAGTAGGCCGCGAGGCCGAAGGCCCAAACAGCAAGGAGCGGCGAGTAGGACGCAGGACTCGATGAACGACAAGCGGCAGAAGAACCAGTTACAGATGTTACTGGCCTTTACCGGGGAGGGGAGGAGTGAAGCTCCAAGGACTCCGCGGGAAGGGACCGAATCGTTGACGGCGAAGTGCGAAACCGAAAGTCCGGCTGGAGAAGAGCAGTGGATGGAAGAGGTCTGGGGGCGGGAGAACTGCCAGCAGGCTTTACGACGGGTGAAGGCCAACAAAGGGAGCGCGGGAATCGACGGCATGAAAGTGTCGGAGTTGCCGGGCTACCTGAAGCAGCACTGGCCAGCGATTCGGGAACAGCTGTTGAGCGGGACTTACCAACCGCAAGCGGTGCGGCGAGTAGAAATCGCCAAGCCGGACGGGGGGATGCGCAAGCTGGGCATTCCCACGGTGCTGGATCGGTTTGTCCAGCAGGCGGCGATGCAGGTTCTGCAAGGCAGATGGGAGCCGACGTTTTCCGAACACAGTCACGGGTTTCGTCCGCAACGCTCGGCGCATCAGGCGGTGGCCAAGGCGCAGCAGTATATTGCCGACGGGCAACGCTGGGTGGTGGATCTCGATCTGGAAAAGTTTTTCGATCGAGTGAATCACGACAAGCTGATGGCGGCGGTGGCGCGGCGGGTGAACGACAAGAGGATGCTCAAGTTGATTCGAGCTTTCCTGGAGTCGGGCGGGATGGAGAACGGGCTGGTGAGTCCGGTGGAAGAAGGAACTCCGCAAGGCGGGCCTTTGTCTCCGCTGCTGTCGAATCTCGTGCTCGACGAACTCGACCGAGAACTGGAGCGGCGCCAGCACCGTTTCGTGCGCTACGCGGATGATTGCAATATCTACGTGGCCAGCGAGCGGGCAGGGAAACGAGTCATGCAAAGCGTGACGAGTTTCATCCGGCGGCGACTCAAGCTCAAGGTGAACGAGGCGAAGAGCGCGGTGGCACGACCGCAGGAGCGCAAGTTCCTGGGCTTCCGCTTTACCGGCAGGAGAGAACCGAAACGGCGCATCGCGCCCAAGGCTCTGCTGCGGTGTAAGCAAAGAGTCCGGGAACTGACGCGAGGGACGCGGGGCACGAGTCTGGAACAGATGACGAAGGAACTGGCCTCCTATCTACGAGGCTGGAAGGGTTACTTCGGATTCGGTCAGACGCCCTCGGTGCTGCGAAAGCTAGAGGAATGGATCCGACGCAGGTTGCGATCCGTGATCTGGAAGCAATGGAAGCGCAGCAAGGTGCGGTATGTTCGGCTACGCCAGCGGAACATCGGACATGCCCTCGCGGCACAAACCGCCGGCAGTCCCCATGGGCCGTGGCGCTTGGCCGACAGCCCGGGTCTGCACGCCGCACTTCCGATTGCTTACTTCGATTCGCTCGGTCTCCCTCGGTTGCTGGATGTCGCTCTAGCTCAACCGAACTGAACCGCCGTATGCGGACCCGCATGTACGGTGGTGTGGCAGGGGAGAGTGGGCGACCACTCCCCCTATGCCGATTTTGAGGTGAGGATGGTTCCCCTAGATTTTGCGCTCGCCGCTCCACTCCTGGTTCTTGTTCTGGGGAGCATGGTTGAGCGATTCGACCAGCAGGCGGCGCAGTCGGTAGCGGCTCTCGAGGTCTGTGCTCACGATTTCGAAGCCTACTTCGTTCACGCGGGCGCGGCGCAACAGGACGTGGGCGCGAATCTTGGCGCGCATGCCGACGGAGATCTCGAGGTCGGCCTCGCTGCCGATGCGCAGGTTGTCTTCCTTTGTGCCCATCCCACCACCCAGACTCAATTCGCGGATCATGATTCTCGACTTGCCCCACGAACTGCCGATGGTTGCCGCAACGGTTTTCGAAAGCACGAGCCGCTCGTAACGTCTCTGACGCACCCACGGGCATGCCGGAGCCATATCCAGCGGGGCGATGGCCAACTCTGCAGGTTCCAGGCCGCTGTCGGAGAGGACCTGCGAACTGTAGCGGGGATCGGTCTTTGAAAGAGCTTGTGCCGCGGCAATTCTTAACTCGCGATGATACAACCAGCTGAAAGTTTTCTTGGCTTCGAGGATTTCGCGCAGCGTCGCAACCGCCTCAGTATCTTTCAAGCGTCCCAGGGACTCGATCGCCTTAAGTTGCACGTACGGAGAGCGTGAGGCCGCGTCGCCGGGCCGCGCCATGGCGATCAAGGGAGGGGCTGCGGTCAGGTCGCCGCTCATTCCGATCTCGTCGACGGCTTCTGGAAGGACCAAAGGATCGAGAATCTCGGCCAGTTCGAGGAGCGTGCGACCGCGGTCGGCGGCTGCGCCGTAAGCGATCTGCCGCACCACAACATCGTGATAGAAGCGATTCCACTCCGGCATGCGTGTGGGCAACAGTTCCAACAGCGTTCCCACGTCGAGCCGGCTCACCAAACCGACGGCACCGGCGGCCTGTCTAGGCTGCCCTGTACGAAGAATTTCGCGCAACTGGCCCAGCACGGGAGAACCTAGTTGCTGCACCAGTTCGATCATGCGGTCGCATTCGTCGCGACGCATGCAGCGGAAGAACCGATCGGCCAAGTGTTCGGCGCCCGAGTGGCTGGTTCGCCGCAGCACTGACAACATATCGGGAGGAATGGGCTCCATCTGGAGCGCCTCCTCAATGAACTCCGGCAAGCGATTCTCGACGCCTACACGCGGGCGCAGATCGTTCATCAGCACCGGGCGTTCCACGCTGATCAGTTCCATGCCGGCGCATACTTCGTTCACGGCGCCGAAGTTCTTGGCGGCGCTGGCTTCCTGGCTCAGGCGAACAAAAGCCGCACTGAACAGGCTTTGCAGTTCCGCATCCTTCTCCGCGATCAGCTGCTCGCTCAATTTGCGGATCGCCTGGCCCAGGGGCTGTCCGCCAAGCCGGGCGTATAGATCGGCCAACTGGCTGAGGCCGATCGCGGTTCGGCGGCGAGGTTCTGCATCCTTCGAACCCAGGCAGCCGGAATAGTTATTCAGAATGTCGGTCGCGCTCTGCTTGTCGTCGCGGTCGAGCAACAATTCCACGAACTGCCGCAGATTGCGCGGAGGCACGCAGGGCGCCTCGTGGGACATCAGCACGCTCTTTTTGCCCGACTCCGGAACTTCGGCCCAGAACATTCGGTCCAGGATGTCGGCGTGCGACTCCACCAGAATCCCGGCCTTGTTCATCTTTTCTTCCTGCAACTTCAGAATCTGGCGCAGTGAGTCCATCTGGCGGCTCATATGCTCCATCATCTGATGGACAGCGTTCACCTTGACCTCGCCCTTTTGATAACGCTCGAGCGCGAAGCGGATGGCCATGTGCTCGGCGGCCTTCATCAGCAGGGGCGTATCTTCTTCTTCCGTGGACGCCTTCGCTGCCAGACTGCCGAGCAGTTGCTGAAGGTTCAGCCGGGTATTGGGATCGGTTTCGGTCAGCTCCTTCTGGATATCTTCTTCTTTGACGCTGGGATCGGTCTGCACTTGTCCAAAACGCGTCAGCAGCCGGATAGCCTGGATGACTTCCTGCTCCTGCAGAGGAACCATTCCGCCAGTCCATGCCGGAGCCGCTCCAGTTGCCGCAGCACCTGCAGCCCCTACGGGAGTACCATCCGGAACCCATCTTCCCTTGCCTGTCCCTTGCGGCATGTTGGGCACGCTGCCGAGAGGAACCATGGGAACTCCGCCGGGGACTTGTGCCCCTCCGCCACCACCGCCCCCTCCTGAGTTCGCGCCTTCAGCGGCAGCGATGAGCTGCAGTAATTTCTGGGGATCGTTCAACCACTGCTTGAACTCCGGTCCGAGCGTCTGGGCGGCAATCTGCGCGGCGATGCTGACATCCCCCGTAAGCGGATCGGCCGCGACAAACTTCACTTCATTAATCTTGATGGTGCTGCCTTGCTTGTTGGCGCTGAGCGCTTCTTTGATCTGCTTGGAGACATCCTGCGCTTTCGAACCCGCGACGGTGAAGGCACGCACGAGGCGAACAAAGTCTTCCTCAGTCACATCTTTGGAGAAGTGCAGGCTGGCCAGGCCAGCGGTGGACAACAGCGTGGCAAAGCTGCGCTCCGCGTTTCCGGTCTCGAGCGGAATGCCATCGAGCAGCAACTTGTTGTCGGAAACGCCCAGCAGGAAACCCTGGTCACCAGTGGTCGGGAGACCCTGCTGTAACTCTTTCCAGGTGGTTTCGAATTGCGCCTCGGTGCGCTTGTGTTCGTAGCCGTACATCCGGGCGTACTTGATCAGGATGTTCAGGCTATGCACAAACGCACGCGCTGAGGCGGCACGCGCACCTTGCGATGTATTTGCGGCAGAGATAGCAGGCTCCTCGGAAGCGCAAGATTGAAGCTCAAGGGTAAAGCGAAAAGGTAAGGGCTAAAACGTTACGGAGGTAATGGAGGGGCACCAAAGGTCGCCTTCGGAGCCATGACCTCAGCGACCAAAAAATTGAGGAGGCGCCGATCACGGCGGTAACTTGGCACTCCCTCGGTCCAGCGATAGTTTGTAAGGTTGAAGGGTTTCAGTTGTCTCGCGGAGAATCAAGATGCGCTCTCTTCAATCTGTTCTATTTGTTCTGTCGGTGGCCAGCCTCTCGGCCCCAGGACAGGAATCCTCGCAACCAGCCCCATCGCAAGCGGCATCCACTCCAACCACGGCGGCGGTATATATCTACCGCTACAAGCAGTTTGTCGGCAGCGCCTTGGCGCCTTCGGTGTATTGCGACGACCTACAACTTGCCCGAATGGAGAACGGACGCTATTTCACGGTGCGAGTGGATCCGGGGAATCACACTTTCCGCTCCAATGACGCGCAATCCGGCGTAGCGCTCGACGTGAATGCAGGGCAGGAGTATTTCATTCGCGTTGACATCGCCACCGGCCTGCTGAAGGGACACGGCCGCCTGACGCTCACCTCTTTTGAGCAAGGGAGATATGAACTGCAATCGAACAAACTGAGGCCACTGGATGGGGGCAAGGTCACCGACCGAGCGCACGTATCGGTGGAGGAAGCCAACTTCCCAGCACCATTGCCGCCTGCGGAAGCCGCGTCAACTCCTCAAATGCAGACACAAGCTCAACCTTCGAGTCCCCCGGCGCCCGCGACGCAGCGTCCGGTCAACGGCGTGACACTCAGCGATGAACAAGTGGGCACCGATCCGCAAATGTCGGTCGGCGAAGCCGCGCGCCAGGCACGCCAGAAGAAAGCCGCTCGCGACGCCGGATCTACGCCACAGTAGGCCGGATCGCCGAAGATATTCGGCAGGTTTCCGGCCTAGAGAGCGACCGCGATACGCTTGCAAGAGTCCGCCTCTCGCTCTGTTTCCTAGTTCCCGTTCAACTCCCTGCTGCATTCGTTCCCGCAACCGTTGAAACCGCATATTCAGTAGAATGAATGCGGCCTGCAAACAAACCTTGACGACCTCTGCCAAAACCACAGGACTGCGCTACTGGATGGAGCGCGTGCTGGACGAGTGCGAGAACGTGGCTGCCGATTTCAGTGCCGATCCGGTACACGATTTGCGGGTGGCGCTGCGCCGGTGCCGGTCCATCGCGGACGGAATGATCGCGATGGATCCGGATCGCGAATGGAAGGCGATGAAGAAGGCCGGAAAGCGTCTGTTCCAGCGATTGGGCGCATTGCGCGACGTGCAGATCATGATGGAGTGGATCGAAAAGCTGCATCCTGCGCCGGTCGAGGCGAAAGCGCCAGTTGTCTCGCCGGAAGCCTCTGCAGAGGGCCGCAGCGTCGAAGGGGGCTCTGGCACCCCATTGAATCCTGATCCAGCAGCGCGTGTTCTCTTGCAGATTCTGCAAGGACGCGAAACTGAGCAGAAACGGGAGGCTCGCGCGGCGCTCGAAGAATTTGACCGCAAGGAGTGGAAGCAGTGGAGCAATTCGCTGCCGCTGCGGGCGGCGCGGATACGGCCGGGAAGCCCGGTATTCAAGCATCTCGCGCTGGAGCGCTGGACCGCGGCCCGGGAGTTGCACGTCCGCGCTCTGCGCAACCGGTCGCAGATTGCGTTCCATACCTTGCGGATTGGGATCAAACGCTTTCGCTACATCGTCGAAAATTTCCTGCCGGTCGAACACAAGGCGTGGAGCAACGACCTTAAGCATATGCAGGATCTGCTGGGCGAGGTGCACGATCTGGATGTTCTGTGGGCGACGGCGGTGGCCTGCCACGTTTTTCCCGACGAAGAATCGCGCAAGAGTTGGCACGCACGAATCGTGGAGGAGCGAACGAAGCGGATTGACGAGCATCGGGAGCGTACGGTTGGATCTGAATCGCTGTGGAGCGTGTGGCGGGCGGGATTGCCGCAAGGCAAGCAGATTCAGGCAATTGCCACGCAGCGGATGAAGCTGTGGGCTAAAGTGCTGGATCCGGATTGGGCGCATTCCGAGCGGGTGGCCCGACTGGCGCTGGCGCTTTATGACGGGCTCGTAGGCGCAGGGTTGATCACGGGCGAGCGTACTGCAACGCCGTCACAAAATGGCGCGGACCGAGACGCGCGCGACAGTTTGCATCTGGCCGCTCTGTTGCACGACGTTGGCAAGGCGAAGGGCAATAAGGGACATCACAAGGAATCGTTGGAATTGATTCGAGGGCATGGGACGCCTTTGGGCTGGAAGACCGAAATCATAACCCGAGCGGCCGTCGTAGCACGTTTCCATGCCGGAGGGCTTCCCTCTCGGAGCCACAAAGCGCTGCGGGATATGCTTCCCGAAGAACAGAGGATCACAATTCAACTGGCGGCGATTCTCCGGGTGGCGAATGCATTCGACGTCGCGCACGACGGCCACATCCGGAAGGTACAAATCGAGAATCCGGATCCGGGAAGACGGCGGACGAATGGGTTCCTGCACAAGCCTCAGAAGTTGGGTCCGAATGAAGCGTTAGTCATTGGGGCCGAGGGGTTCGTTGCCGGAAGTCTGACCGCTCAGGCCGTGGCTGCGGGAAGATATTTGCTGGAAACGGTGCTGCGGAGGCCGGTGATCGTGAAGGCGATGAAGAGCGCGCTTCCGCGGCGAGCTGTGGTTGAAATCGCGTCGTGAGGGCGTTCGACGATCCAGCACGTTTTCTTCGGTCCACGCAATTTCTTCACGGAGTTGGTCATACGCAGCCAGTAACTTCGCAGTCACTTCCGTGCATCTTCTACTCCGACTACAACTGAATTATCTATGACTCACGCGCAACTGGTGGAACGAGCGGTGCGTTGGCTGCGGGCGTATCGCTGCGGAGTGGTGCTTTCGGAGCAGGCCTGCGTCAGCGGCGAAATGCCGGACGCGATTGGATGGAAGCGCGCTTCCCATTCGGTGCTGGTCGAGTGCAAAGTCACGCGGGCAGACTTTCTAGCAGATCGAGCCAAGCCTTTTCGTGTTAAGCCAGAGAAGGGTGTGGGTTGTGAGCGGTTCTATCTGACTCCGCCTTCGTTAGTAAAGGTAGAGGAATTGCCGGCGGGTTGGGGATTGCTGGAATTGAGCCGCGGACGGGTTGAGATGGTGCAGTCGTCGGCGAAAAATCTGCGGACTGCCACGGGATTCCGCTATGAGATGAATCTGGCGCTGGCCAGCTTGCGGCGGGTCGAGGTGCGCATCGAACCGCAGAGCATCACCGACTTTCTGAAATGGAAAAATCGGATGGCGGAATACAACCGCGGAACGCTGCCCGAGGGATTGGCGGCGGCCGAGGAAGAATTGAATGTCTTTCTGGAGCCGGAGGTGCCGTGCTAGGGTGCTTCACAAAAAGAAAACCGGGCTGGTTGGCCCGGCTTCTTCTGCGTCGAGTTGGATGCGGTTACATCACAGCGCGGCGCGACAGGCGCTGAGGCTGCTTTTTTGCTCCTCAGGCGAGTCCACAGATCGAAAAGATCTGACCGGCAAGCGGAAACCGACATGGGGCTGGGTGCAAGCGGAATGCCATGCATCTATTTGTTTCGATTGTAGATCGCAAACTATTGTTTTCGTTGGAGTTACCCGAACGCCACAATCGCGGCGCGCTTCGGCTGGCACCTTCTATTTCCGACATCGAGGACAAAGTTTTGCACAGATGCACACAAAGGTATGTATGTGCCGTAGGTCGCAAGTGGCTTCACTGATTCAATGGAGGACTCGGATGTGGGGTCAAGAAGCAACGGCGTGAATCCTGGTCGGGCTGCGCTCGACGGACAGCCGGGGGCGGCTGTCCCTACATGAGCTGTCCCCACCTGCGTAAGCTACAGTCCTTACATATCCCTGCGGCCTTCCATGGCTTTCAGCATCGTGATCTCGTCCGTGTATTCGATGTCGCTGCCGACGGGAATGCCCATGGCAATGCGGGTGACTTTCACGCCTGCGCGCTTAAGCTGCTGCGAGAGATAGGTTGCGGTGGCTTCGCCTTCGACCGTGGGGTTCGTGGCGACGATGACTTCGTCGACGTTACCGGCGTCGACGCGCGCGATGAGGTTCGAGATGCGCAATTGCTCCGGACCGATACCGTGCAGCGGAGAGATGGCGCCGTGGAGGACGTGGAAGACTCCGTTGAAGTGCTTGGTCTTTTCGATGGCCGCGATGTTCGTTGGCTCCTCGACCACGCAGACCAGGCGCTGGTTGCGCGTCGGGCTGGTGCAGTAGACGCAGGGGTCGACGTCGGTGATGTTATTGCAGACCGAACAGAGGCGGAGGTTGGCCTTGACGTCGCGCACGGCAGTGGCGAGGGCCTCGGCATCTTCGTCGCTGGAGCGCAGAATATAGAAAGCCAGACGCTGCGCGCTCTTGGCGCCGACGCCGGGGAGCTTCTTCAGCTCATCGATCAGGCGGGACATGGGTTCGGCAAATTTAGACATTTCTATTTCACTTTCAATCGGCTGATCAACTTTTTATTCGCCTATGCAAATCGCTTGATGGCGAGGCAGTGCATGGGTCCTTCGCTTCGCTCAGGATGACAAGCATTTTTAAAACCACTTACTGCAACGGCGGCAGCGTGTATTCAAAATCGTAAGAGTGCTTGCCGCCGGTGGCGATAATGATTGTCATCTTTCCCGCGATTCCTGTCAGCTGGCCAGTGCCGGAGTCGGGGATCACGGTAATCGTAAGTTGCGGCGTATTCTGCGTCATGGTTCCGGTGTGCTGCAGGACGAAGGAACCGGTGCGCCCTGCAAGCTTCCGGTGACCTTTTCGATGGCGACATAGGCTCCGGAACCTTTGACGGCGGACCCGGCGGTGAGCATTTGGCCTTTGCCGGTGGCATCGAGATCGCCGTGGTACTGCTTATCGAGCGTCATGCGGCCAAGGAGTGGGTCGTCGGATTTGTCGTCCTGGGGTGTGACTTTGAGGTCGAAGGGGCCGGTGGCGTGGTGGGACATGGATGCCTCTTTCGGATTGGCAGATTGAGCAGGCGTTTGGGAGGCAGCGAGCATCAGTAGCACGGCAACGGTCACGGCAGGGTGCAAGTACAGATTCTTAATCTTCTTCATGAATCAGAGTCCGGGGATGCCGAGACCGCCGAGCATGCCGCCCACTGTCGATTGCATTTGGGCATCGACTTTGCGGGAGGCTTCGTTGATGGCGGCTACGACCATATCCTGCAGCATTTCGACGTCTCCGGATTTTACGGCTTCGGGATCGATGCGCAGGCTGAGGAGTTGCTTACGGCCATCCATTTTGGCGGTAACAGTGCCGCCGCCGGACGTGGCTTCGACGACCGTCGCCTGCATCTTTTTCTGCAAATCTTCATACTGCGACTTGGCTTTGGACATCAACTCTTGCAGGTTGAATCCACCCATAGAACCTCACGTCTCAGAGTTTCAGGTTTCAGAGTTTCAAGGTTTCAAAGACTCGAGTGTGTCGTGGCAAAGGCCGGCGGCTTCGATGCGGGCACTCGAAACCTTGAAACCCTGAAACCTTGCTTACCGCTTATCCCTGTAATCGATCACGGTGCGAATTTCAGCGCTGAATTTCTCCTGCATGCGGCGGACGACTGGATCTTGCTCGGCGCGGCCTCGGCCACCAGGGCCGGACGGGCGCGGGGCGCCGCCATTTCGCTTTTCCTGCGGGGCCACGGTAGCGCCGGGAACCACTTTCAATCTTACAGGGCGGCCAAGGACTCCGCTGGCCGACGCGATGGCCAGGCGCTTGGCATCCGGGCCGAGCGACATGTCGACAACAGTTTGCGACTCGGCGATCTTGATTACTAACTCGTTGCCCTGGACGCTCCACTCGCCCGCAGAGAGCATGGAGACCAGGATGCGCTGGTTGCCGTCGGTGAGCGCCTGGAGAACAGCATTTTGCAGGTGCTCCAGTTGCGGAGCAGCGGGCGCGACCGCGGTTGGCGGCATCGCCATAACCTCCGGCTCGGGTTGCGGTCGAGGCTCAGGGGCTGACGATTTGATAGCACCAACTGTCGGCTGGCCGGCTAAGTCATTGGGCTCGGTCGTTGGATCAGGAACCGGGTCGCGCATCGGAGCAGGCGCGGCGGATCCCATGATTATCGGCTCTGGATTGTTGGCAGCCGCCACGATGCGCGGACCCGGCGGCGGCGCTGCGTCGGAGGAGACTTCCTGCCGCGGGGTGCCCTTGCGGGCGGAGTCGGCGGCAAACGGGGAAACAAAATTCTGGCGCGGGGCCTGAGTCGGCTCTGAACGGCGCGTTTCATTGCTTGTCGAACCACCGACGATCGCAGGTCTGGCTGGCGGCCGCTGCGCGCTGCTTGCGGGTGCAGCCGCGACGTCACTCAACAACTGCTCGATAGGCAGCAACTTTTGCGCGTGCGCCATTTTCAGCAGGCCAAGCTCGAGATGGAAACGCTGTTCCTGCTTGTATCCCAACTCGCCGTGGGTACGGAGCATGATCTGGAAGTGGCGAGTGAGATCTTCTTCGCCGAACATTTCAGCAACACGGGCCACGCGCTCGCGCTCTTCGCTGGAGACCTGGAGCAAGGAAGAGTCTTTGCCCGCGACCTTGGCGACGGTCGCGTTGCGCAGGAAGCGGACCATCTGGCGAGCGAAGTGGGTGGGGCTGTGCCCTTCGCTAATAAGGTGGTCGACCTGGCGAAGGATTTCTTCGCTGCGGCTGTCGGATACCGCTTGCATCACCTGCTCAAGGATGTGCGCAGGGGCGGCGCCGACAAGGTTGCGGACAGAGTCAGCAGTGACGCGTCCACTGGCGGAAGCAATGGCCTGGTCGAGAATGGAGAGTGCGTCGCGCATGGAGCCGTCGCCAGCTTCGGCGAGCAAGGCCAGAGCATCGTCGTCGGCTTCGATTTTTTCGCGAGTGACCAGGTCGCGCAACTGGGCGACGATGGCGTCGAACTTGACGGCGCGAAAACTGAAGTGCTGGCAGCGCGAGCGGATCGTCTGCGGGATATCTTCTGGCTGTGTAGTGGCCAGCATGAAGACGATGTGGTCGGGCGGCTCTTCCAGAGTCTTAAGAAGCGCGTTAAAAGCGGCGTCGGTGATCTGGTGGGCTTCGTCGAGAATGTAGATTTTGAAACGGTCGCGCGCCGGGCGATAGCGGGCAGCCTCGCGCAGTTCGCGGATTTCGTCGATACCGCGGTTCGTGGCGGCGTCGATTTCAATGACATCCACAGCGTTGCCGGCGCGAATTTCAGTGCAGGATTCGCACACGCCGCAGGGCTCAGGAACTGGATGATCTTTCGAGCGGCAGTTGAGTGCCATGGCCAGGATGCGGGCAACGGTGGTTTTACCGATGCCGCGGTGGCCGCTGAAGATGTATCCGTGGGCGGTGCGTCCCTGCTCGATGGCGTTCTGCAGGGTGCGGGTAACGTGTTCTTGTCCGATGACCTCGGAGAACTTTTGCGGACGATATTTGCGAGCCAGGACCGTGTAACTCATGGGCGGAAGAGTCGATTATACGTGATGGGCGGGGCGATTTGCCGCCGCTCGGAGCGAAAGGGAGCAGCCGCGAAGAACGTTGAAAAGGGATGCTGAGACAGGCAGCCACGGGCTTGCTAAGCTCTCTCCCACGCGATAGGCTGGTGCCTCAAGACTTGTGTGCGGACGCGGCGGAGCAAGCCTGTCTACGACGCTCGCAGAGGAGAGAGAGATGCAATTAAAGCTGACGAAGAGAACGGTGGACGGAATTCTGGCCATCGAGTGCAATGGGCGGATTGTCTTCGGGGAGGAGTCTTCCCTGCTGCGGGATGACGTGAAGAAGGCCATTGCGGACGGCGCGAAGCGCATTGTGCTGAACCTGGGCGAAGTGAACTACATCGATTCGGGCGGACTGGGCACGCTGGTCGCGCTGCACACGACCGCGCACAATGCTGGGGGCACGATTAAGCTGGCGAACTTGACCAAGCGCGTGGACGACCTGATGCAGGTCACCAAGCTGCTGACGGTGTTTGAGGTGCATCCCTCAGAGTACGAGGCGCTGGAAGCGTTCCGCAAAGCGGCGTAACCAGCTTCTTAAAGTCAAAAATCCCCATCCTTCGACTCCGTTCAGGGCGGGCTCCTCTCGCTAAATGCGCGAGAAGGGTGGGGCACTCATCCATCCGGGAATGGCAGCATGAAACGGAAGAGCCCGCGATCTCTGGCAGGAAAAGTCAAGCAAGAAGGTTCTGGAGCGATGCGTCTGCGGATCGAGCAGGCGGTGCGAGCGATCCCGCGCGGGAAAGTTTCGACTTACGGCGGGGTGGCGCGGGCGGCGGGCTTTCCGGGGGCGGCGCGTCAGGTAGCGGCAACTCTACGGCGTAGCTTTGGACTTCCGTGGCAGCGGGTGCTGGGCGCGGGTGGACAGATCAAGTTGACTGGAGATTCGGCGATTGAGCAACGGTTGCGGCTGGAAGGAGAGGGGATACGGTTTCGCGGGCGCCGAGTGGACATGAAGACGCATGAGTGGAAGGCTGTGCGGCTTCAGCGCAGGGGGAAATAACCCGGCCGGGCTTCGCCCGGCGGACAGCCGATGGCGGCTGTCCCCACATATTCATCTTCATCGCGATCACTACTTCTTGAATTGGGGATCGATTTCTACTTGATATCCTGTGACCATTTTGTTGGTTTCGTTGGCCATGCCAACGACCGCCATTAATTCTTTGAACATGGCGTCGGACATGCCTTTCTTTTGGGCAGACGCAGTGTGCGATGCAATGCAGTAGTGGCACTGGTTGGTAACGCTCACGGCGACGTAGATGAGTTCCTTCGTGAGTGGGTCGAGGGCGCCGGGAGCCATGATCTCTTTAATGTCTTCCCAAGTGCGCTTGAGAGTGGCGGGGTCGTGGGCAATGGCCTTCCAGAAATTGTTGATCCAGTCAGTCTTTCGGGTGGTCATGATGTCGTCGTAAACAGCGCGGACTTCCGGGGTGGCGTCTTTGTATTCGATTAGGCCTAAGGTGGACATTAAGTTCTCCAGGTTTCAAAGTTTCAAGGTTTCAAATTTCAAAGTTGCAAGGTTTCAGAGTTTCAAGGTACAAGAGCCAACTTCTCAACCTAGAACTTTTGAAACCTTGAAACGTGCTACTTGGGCAGATGCCCTGCCAGCAGGTTCTCAAGCTGAGCTGCCGGGACTCGCACACCCACGTAGAAATGACCGAACAGGGCGTAGACGGCGCTGACCTCGTCGAAGCGCATTTCGTAGATCAGCTTTTTGAAGACCAGAGGATCTTCGGCAAAGAGGTCGACGCCCCACTCCCAGTCGTCGAACCCGATCGAGCCGCTGATAATCTGTTTGACCTCTCCCGCATAGCGGCGGCCGATGAGGCCGTGGTCGCTCATCTGGCGGGCGCGCTCTTCGATGGGGAGCTTGTACCAATTCTTGTCCTCGCCGCGGCGACGGTCCATGGGATAGAAGCAGGCGTAGCGCTGTTGCGGGATCTCAGGATATAAGCGCGGGCGCATGGCTTCGCGATGGCGGTTCAGCTTGCACTCGATTTCGGCTTTCCACTGATCGGAATGAGGCTCGATGCCCTGGTCGGTCAGTTCCTTGTAGATTTTCAGCGTGGAGTCGTAAAGTCCGAGTTCAATGATGGAAAGATAGGATGTGGTGGGCTCGAGGTAATCACTGAGACGGAGGTTAGCGAGCTGAAGTTCGGCCTGGTTGAGGTCGGCGAACGATTCGCGGAAATGGATCAGCATGAGGTCGCCCTTGTGGCCGATGAGCGAGAAGAGGGCGGACTGGCCAGTGGAGTTCTTTTCCATGGCGGCGAGGGCGTCAGAGGCTTCTTTGGCGATGGCCGATTTTTCGGCGGCAGGCAGAGCTCGCCAGGCAGGCCAGCGGAGGCGCATCATCTGGTGCAGCACGCTGTAGCCTTCGGTCGTGAGCGGGACGGCAGGGATCTCCGCGGTGACCCGCGGGCGAGGTGGGTGAGTGGTGGTCATGCGAGCCTCTTTCCGGACGGGGTTCTTGGTCGTAAGGTACCCGAGCGCAAAAGGCTATTGTACGCGGTAGGATGGCGAGTCGAAAATTGCGGAGCGGATCGTTCCCGCGCTTCAAAATGTTCTTTCGCTGACGTGCCGACCATTTGGCGCAGCGACGCAATAACACGCTGCCGCAGAATGAATGACCGTTCATTCTGCGGCGGCGTGGTTCGGAGGCTTCCACAGGGGAAGCACACTTGAGTTAGAAGCTGAAACGAGCGCCCAGTGTGACCACACGGCCAGCGAGAGCTGCTGTCATTTCCCCGAAGTTCGCGGTGTTCTGCCCGGGAGTGCCGATATTGTTCACGATGCTGGTCGGATTGAAGTTTAGATTATTGAATACGTTGTAGGCGTCCATCCGAAACTCCAATCTCGCGCCCTCGCCTAAGATCTTGTTGTTCGGGAGACCAAAACCTTTCGAGAGAGTTAAATCCAGGTCCTTGTAGCCGGGACCGTTGAACGAGTTCCGTTGTAATCCGATCTGGGGTAGTGGCCCGCCGGAGTTCGTTCCTGTAAGAGCGTTGTAACTCGGGAAGGCGAAATACGCCTGGGCGCCGTTGGCGAAGTTTGACCCGCTCTTGAAGGCGTCGTTGCTGGTACTGGTGCCCGCGCCACCGAGATAAACGGCGGGAAGCGCTCCGTAGCCGCATTGCCCGCAATACAGGCTTCCACCGGCAACGTTGACGTAGGGGGTCCAGGGAAATCCCGTGTGCAGGTTGAAGACGCCGCTCAGCGACCAGTCGCCGACTATCTTCTCAACCCATGCCCGGTTCCCATGGAAGAAGACGGGCTGCCACATCCCAAAAAGCTTAAAGGCCTTGCCGACGTTGTAGTCGGAGCGGCCGTAGTTGATCTCGGGATTATAGGGAAAGAACGGCAGATTGAACGGCGGAAGGCCACTGGAATAGGGCGAGGATGCCGTGTCCATACTTTTGGCCCAAGTGAACTGCGCATCAGCCATGAACTCGTGGGAGAAGTTGTGTTTCAGCTCCGCCAGCATCGCATTGTAATTCGCGCGTCCCAGAACGCTCCAGAAATCTCCACCTCCAATCAGCGGGTTCAGTGGGTCGCCCACTGCGCCGGGTGTGGCATTCGTGTTCTGGTGGAAAAAGATGTTATGGGAGATGCTGCCCTGATATCCGAGACTGGCCACCCAGTTGTGGCCGATATCGTACTGCGTATCCACGGAGTAATGGTGCACCTTCATCGTGGGAAGGGTACCGGGGAAGACGGTCACGCCAACAGCTGACGGGGCGGGCCCAGTCGATGAGCACGAGGCCGGTAGTCCAAACGAGTTAAAGCAACTCTTCGCGTTCGGGTTCGCTGGGTAGCTGGTAAGCGAGTGAATGTTTCCCCCGATTGCATAAATGATGCCAGGATTCGGCGCCGCCGGCGACGACATAGAAAGCGACGGAGACACCGCCAGCCCAGGGTTGTTCACAATGCCGGAAGAGATCGCGATTTCTTCCTGGTTGTAGTTCAGGCCGTAACCGCCGCGGACGACCAGTCTGTCGTGGAACATGGTTGGACTCCACGCAAAACCAATCTGCGGCCCAAAATTATCCTTCTGCGCGGACCACGCATCCGATTGCCTGGTCACGCTCAGACCCGTCAGGTAATCCGATCCGGCGCCAGGGTGGGCAACATACATGTTGCCTTCTTTTGAGCGCAGCGGCGTGAAGTAAGACCAGCGCAGTCCAAGGTTCAGCGTCAGATTTCGCCGGACTTTGTAGTCATCCTGAGCAAAAAATCCCCAGAAGGATTGGCGGTCGTCCTGACGAACCGTGGTTGGGAATCCGG
This sequence comes from uncultured Acidobacteriaceae bacterium, assembly GCA_963709025.1. GTDB lineage: Bacteria > Acidobacteriota > Terriglobia > Terriglobales > Acidobacteriaceae > Sulfotelmatobacter. Next base: position 77,791 of record CAVPVE010000025.1, on the reverse strand, counting down.
TATTGGGATCAAACTGCCCGCCTTCATTATGCGGAGCGTCGTTGAGGAAGTCCCAGTAGTTGAAAAAGTTATAGCTCGGCACACCGCATCCGGCGCACTCTTGCAGGTAAAAGAGTCTTGTCTGTTCCCCGCCGAACTTGATCGTGTGAGGACCAACGATTTTGGTGGCTACATCTTTCAGGGTGTAAGTCCACTGGTTCAGGATACTGCCGACGCTCGGCCCGAATTGCTCCAGAAAAACGTTGTTGCCGCCAATCGTATCCATATTGTCCACGGGAAGGCCGACGGGAGACTGTGGGTTGGATGCGACTTCGTTCCAGTGCCATCCAGCCGCATTTGCGCGGAATTCGTTCAGGAAGGTGGGCGAGATCGTGTGATTCCAAATCACTGAATAGGCTTCATTGACCTGTTCGTGATGGAAGATGTCGTATGCTCGGGCCCCATTGTTGAAGGTGGTGGACTGCGGCACCCAGTAAATTGCGAAGCCGATGCGGTCTCTTCCCGTTACATTCCAATCAAGGCGGCCGTTGTACTGGTTCTTCGAGTAGTTGCTGCTGCTGGCAGTGATGTAGTCCGCGAGGTCAGCAACCGTGCCAAGGTTCTCCGGGCCGCCACTGCCATCGCCTCCGGTACCAGGACTTGTGGCGCTCATCCACTTGGGATCCATGGTACCTAGCGGGAACTTCGAAGGATCCAAGGGAGTGCCAACATTAATGCCTTGGCCCGCAATGGTGCGGCAGTTCACGCCTTCGTTCAGGCCGAGGTTAGCGCACGTGGAGTCGGGACTGATGCCACGGTTGAGAACTCCGTTACCCGGGAATGCCAGATACGTGGCAGCAATGCTTCCGGAAGGCGCCAGGGCGGCAAACGCAGGAGTCTCGGCCCATTGAGTGCCGATATTCGTCTGCGCCGCTGGGCTGCGCACCGTTTCCCACGCGAAGAAGGCAAAGATCTTGTTCTTAAGAATCGGGCCGCCAATGCTGCCGCCGAACTGATCGAAGAAACTGGTATCTCGCAGCACCGTTTTGTTACCCGGGCCGTTGTATCTCTGGTACGCACTAAGGCCGGGACGGTGGGCGGTAAAAAAGGCACTGCCGTGGTACGAGTTGGTGCCGGACTTGGAAGTAACCTGGATTTGAGCGCCACTGAAACGTCCACCCTCGGCATCGTAGCCATTGGCGAGCACCTTCACGCTGGCGACGGAATCTTCGCTCGGCGTAATGATTGTCGTCCCGCCCCAGACCGCGCTGGTCGTGCTGATACCGTCGATCGAGATGCCGTTGTTCTCATACTGCTGCCCTCCGGCTACCGCGGCTGGGCCATTCTCGGTTTGGAAAATACCTTGCGAGCCTCCGGTTGGGCCGGGACCCTGCATTCCGGGAAGAGGTTCTGCGCCACCGCCGCTGCCCTGAGCACCATCGCCGAATACGCCGGGCGCCAACTGGATGAGTTGGAAGACATCGCGTCCGAATGAAGGCATGTGCTGCACTTGATTGTCGGTCACTACCCCGTTAATGGAAGCGGTTTCCGTATCCAGAGCAGGCAGCGCCGAAGCATCCACGTTGACGGTAGTCGATGCGCCTCCGACTGCTAGTTGCACATTGAGCGCGTTCGGCTGGTCGGGAACGAGGTCGATGTTGTCGATGACCTTCTTCGCGAAGCCGTCCTTTTCAACTACCAACTGAAAGCGCGCGGCGGCGGGGAGCGCGTTAAAGTTGAACACACCGGCGGCATCGCTTACCCGCAATTGCTGTTCGCCGGTCGCGGGATTGGTTAGGGTCAGGTTAGCGCTTGGAACCACTGCACCAGTGTTATCCGTGACTACGCCTTGAATCGAAGTTCGATATTGGGCGTGGGCGAAGACCGCGGAGAGGATGATGCAAAGGAGAAAAGAAACGTGGCGGAGTGCAGAAGAGGTGGAGCGGCCCATTGAAGCCTCCCGGTACTGAAGAACCTTCTGTTTTACTGATTGCTTCTTACTAAAACTCTACAAAAGCGTTTTAGTAACATTTTCCAGCTTATAGCACAGGCATTTTTCGACAGTCAAGCGCAATGCCTTTGGGGCAATAAGATGCGGTTCCCTGCGATGACGACAAGATTTATTTTGTATCGATCTGCCTAAACGATTTTGCTCAGGCGATCGTGTGAACCCTGACGCCGGGGGCAGTGGAGGGTCGCAACGTATTCATCAGGAAAAACAGTCTCAACAAATTGTTTCTGTTGCGATGTTCTCATTTGGGAGCGCGACCATTCGCAACCCGGCAAGTCGTCTCCCGAATCATGAGTTTGGGCTCGACGGTGGTTTCGGTTCCGTTCGAATCGGCCTCCGAGCGGCGGATGCGGCGAAGCAGAGTCTCGGCCGCGATCCTTCCCATTTCGCGCAGGGGCTGGCGCACGGTAGTGAGCGCAGGATTCTGATAGGCTGCGCTCTGGATATCATCGAAGCCAACGACGGAGACATCGTCGGGCACGCGCAACCTGGCCTCGCGTAAGGCCCGAATCGCCCCCATCGCCGAGATGTCGTTGAAGGCAAAGAGCGCGGTGAAAGGCTTGCGCGATGAAAGCACCTTCCTGGTAGCTTCATATCCAAGTTCTGGAGAAGGAGAGTCTCCCTCGAGTTGCGAGACGAGAGCGGAGGAAATGCGCAGGCCGAGGTGGCGGGCCGCTTTCTCGATATTGGCCCAGCGGATCTCGGTATCGGAACTAAATTCCTGCCCTTTGATGAAAGCGATTTCACGGTGACCGAGCTGGAAAAGATGCTTGAGCGCGACCTCAGCGGCCCGCACGTGATCGAGAACGATGTTGGTGACACCCTTCACGTGGTTGTGCCCCGAGACTGTCACGACCGGCACCGAGAGCTGAAGGGTCCATGGAGTATCGACCGCGATCAGGCCGTCGACGGACCGTTCCAGGAACAGCCGCGGATATTCATCGATGAGGTCAGCGCGGTGGCGGTGACTGACGACGAAATAGAAATATCCCTCTTGCAGCAAATGATCTTCGACGCCGCTCATGACCGAGGCGGAGTAGCCTTCGCTGACCTCGGGAACGATAACTCCGATAGTGAAACTGCGCTGGGCGCGCAAAGATCGAGCGAAAAAGCTGGGACGATACTTGTACTTGCGGGCTGCGGCGAGAACACGGTCTTTTGTTTCCTGAGGGATGGAGTCTGCGACGGGCGAACGATTGATGACCAGTGAGACGGTGGCAGGGGAGAGCCCAAGGCGCTCAGCCAGTTGTTTCAAACTCACCGGCTTGGACCCCATGCGCACCGTCTTGCCAGCTCTTTTGCCCTTCTTCTTTGTCGTCACGCTGCGCAGTCTCGCACAAACCGAATCGGCGTAGCAAGCAAGATGTTCGCTCGTCGCGTGCAATACTTATTGACATCGGCAGGAAAAGAGTTTTTGATACACTGCGGAAACGCCCTACTAACCCGATTTAGTAGCCAGTCATAACCGGACCCCACGGAGGTTCCGTCTCATGCCACTCTCAAGCTCTTATGTAACTATCGCCCGCTGGTCTTCTCGAAGAGTTCCATCAGGATTCATGCAGAGGGTTCTCGTTGCACTATTGGTGTGCGGACTTGGTGCCGTAGCGAGTGCGAACGCACAGGCGCCGTCGTCGCGAATGTCGACACCTGTGGCGGGTGTCGCAGACCCGAAACTCGATGCCCGAGTGGAATCGATTCTGAAGCAGATGACGCTGGAAGAAAAAGTTGGACAGCTCGTGCAATATTCCGCAGGGCAACCAACCGGGCCCGGGACGGGCAGAACTGATTACGACGACATGATTGCGCGCGGACAGATCGGGTCGCTGTTCAACGTGATCGATCCGCACGAGATCAATAAGTATCAGAAAATCGCGATGGAGAAAGCGCGACTGCATATTCCCATTGTGTTTGGCCTGGACGTGATTCACGGATTCAAGACGGAGTTTCCGATTCCTCTGGGACTGGCTTCGACATGGGATCCGTCGATTGTAGAGAAGGCGTCGCGTGTGGCAGCGATGGAGGCGTCGGCGGACGGGATCAAGTGGACGTTTTCGCCGATGGTCGATATCGCCCGGGATGCGCGCTGGGGGCGGATGGCTGAAGGCGCGGGCGAAGATCCTTTTCTGGGATCGGCCATGGCTGCGGCTTACGTGAGGGGCTATCAGGGCTCGCGGTTGGATGCGCCGGACAGCATTGCATCGTGTGCCAAACACTATGTAGGCTATGGCGCGGCTGACGGCGGGCGCGACTACAACAGCACAGAGATCTCGGAACACACCTTACGTCAGTTTTATCTGCCGCCATTTCACGCCGCGGTTGAGGCCGGCACCGCGTCGGTGATGAGCGCATTCAACTCTTTGAACGGAGTGCCTTCGACGGCGAATCCATTCACATTGAAGCAAGTGTTGCGAAAGGAGTGGGGTTTTCGCGGCCTGGTAGTTAGCGACTGGAACGCGGTGGGAGAACTCATTCCGCACGGCATTGCGGCGGACGGCGCCACCGCGGCGCGCAAAGCTTTTCTCGCCGGTGTAGACATGGACATGGTGAGCAGCCAGTATCACGACAACCTGCAGCAGATCGTGACGTCGGGCCAGGCGACGCAAGCTGACTTAGACGAGGCGGTACGGCATGTGTTGCGCGTCAAACTGGCGTTGGGACTGTTCGAGCATCCGTTTGTGGATGAGGCTGGAGCGGCGAAGGCGCTTTACCTTCCGGAAAGCATTGCGCTGGCGCATACCGCGGCGGAGCGATCGTTTGTGCTGCTGAAGAATGCGATCGGCCCGAACGGAAAGCCGGTACTACCGCTCGCGAGCGGGGCGCAGAACATTGCGGTAATCGGGCCACTGGGTGATGATTCTTCGTATCCGAACGGTGCGCCGGAGGGATCGGGACCGCGCGTTTCGTTGCCGGCAGCTCTCGCGCAGAGGGTCGGCGCTGATCATGTGTTCCGATTCAAGGGATCCGGAATTCTCGATGGCACCGATGGAGATATTGCAGCCGCGGTGGCGGGAGCGCAAAAGGCAGACGTCGTGGTTGTGGCCCTGGGCGAGACTCCCGAGATGAGCGGGGAGGCAGCCTCGCGCGCGCATCTGGGGCTTCCCGGTAGGCAGCAGCAGTTGCTGGAAGCTATTGTGAGCACAGGCAAGCCCGTGGTTCTGATTTTGTTCAGCGGGCGGCCCTTAACGGTGCCCTGGGCCTTTGACCATGTGCCGGCGGTGATTGCGGCTTGGCTGCCGGGTATCAGCGGAGGACCGGCCTTGGCGCGAACGCTTTTCGGAGAGGTAAATCCAAGTGGAAAACTGGTTGTAAGCTGGCCGCGTAGCGTGGGGCAGGAACCGCTTTACTACAATCATCTGGACACAGGGCGACCTGCGGGGGATACGGATCTGACGCACCCGCCGGTCAACATCGTCGAAAAGTACGTGTCGAGATATATCGACGAACAGAACACGCCCCAGTTCCCTTTCGGCTACGGTGGCTCGTTCACCAGCTTCACGTACGGAAGCACCAAGATCAATACGCAGCGATTGAGTGCTGCGGCTCTCAATACCGGATTGAGCGACGCTGAACACGAAGCCACAGCACTGACCGCAGAAGCCGAGGTGACGAACACGGGAGCGCGGCCCGGCGAAGAGGTGGTTCAACTCTACATCCAGCTTCAAGGCACGAGCATTGCCGAGCCGGTGCGCATGCTGAAGGGATTCAAGACGGTGGCTATAGCTCCTGGCGAAACACAGAGAGTAACATTTGACTTGAAACCGGAGGCCTTTGCAATCTGGAACGCCAGCAATAAGTTCGCCTCCGAACCGGCAAAGGTTAAGGTCTGGATCAGCCCCGATTCTGCTCACGGCACACCAGCGGAGGCAGAGATTCTGCCCTAGCAACCGCCGTGGCGCCCGCGGCACAAACACCAGGATGTCCGAGGAGCACAGCCCATGAAATCCTACCTGCGCATGGTTTCCCCGACAGCGCGCCTTATCCTATTCATCCTCGCATTCATCCTGGGAGTGGTTTCGTTCTCTGCGGCCGAATCGGGGAGCACGGAATATTATCGCCACGTCATTTTCGACAATAGCCTGACATCCGATTCCTATTTCTATAGTCAGGGCCTGGCCAACGGCGCTAGTTTCCTCGAGTTGAAAGACCGTCGCCTTCCGGTTGAGAGCAGGACATTTCTGACACCGCCGAATGCGCTCCGCCTGCAGTGGGAGTCGCAGCCGGGAGGAGGTTGGGAGGCAGAAGTTCGGGTAAACGGGTACCGCAATCGCTTCCCGGAGTTGAATGGACGCAATCTGTACTTCTGGTGTTTCGCGCCGGACGGGGTTGCCGCGGACGATCTTCCGATGCTCGTACTTTCCAACCGGGGTGAGGGGCTGCAGGTCGCAGAGTTTCCCGCCGCGTTTACCGAACCTCTGGCGCTGGGAAAGATCACGGGAGATATTCCGGCTGGAAAGTGGGTGCAGGTGAGAATTCCACTAACGGAGTTTCATTCTGCGTCGATCTATGAGTTTCGCCCGGTATCTTTGCAGAACATTGTTTTTCATCAGGGACGCGCCGATGGCGCGCGACATACCTTGATCATCGACGAGATTCGCGTGGGGGACGATCCTCCCGCGAGCGATTCGCATTCCCTGCCTCCTCCCGAAAACGTTCGCGCCATCGGTTATGACCGGCATGTGGAAGTGCAGTGGGACCCGGCGAACTCACCGCTTCTGGCACGCTACGTGATTTATCGCGCGCTCGATGGCCAGAAGTTTGAGCCTGTCGGCATTCAGCTTCCGGGGACGAATCGCTACGAAGATTTCCTGGGGAGAGCGGGAGTCACCGCGCAGTATCGAGTAGCGGCATCGGACTGGAACTATCAGACGTCGTCCCAATCGACGCAGGTGACGGCTAAGACGCGCGAATTCAGCGACGACGAACTCTTAACGATGCTGCAGGAGGCCTGTTTCCACTATTACTGGGACGGCGCCGATCCGCAATCGGGGATGACTCGCGAGAATATACCAGGGGACGACCGCATCGTCGCGACCGGCGCGAGTGGCATGGGCATTGCGGCACTGATCGTGGGCGTGGACCGGGGCTTCATCACACGCACGCAGGGTCTGGAACGCATGGCCAAGATCGTGAACTTTCTGGAACATGCGCAGCGCTATCACGGAGCGTGGTCACATTTTATGGATGGAAGCACGGGCAAAACAATGCCTGTGTTTGGCATGTTCGACAACGGCGGCGATCTGGTGGAAACTTCGTTCCTGATGGAGGGACTGCTCGCTGCCCGGCAGTATTTCCGAGGGAAGAGCGATGCGGAGTGTGATCTTTACCAGCGGATCTCGCAACTTTGGGAGTCGGTCGAGTGGGACTGGTACCGCGGTCCGCAGCCGGGAGACTACCTCTACTGGCACTGGTCGCGAGAGTGGGCATGGCAGATTCAGCATCCGTTGATTGGATTCAACGAAGTCATGATTACGTACCTGCTGGCGATGGCATCGCCCAGCCACGGCGTTTCCGCGGACATGTATTACTCCGGCTGGGCAAGCCAAGGGCAACGCGGCATCAACTATCGCGTGGGCTCGTCCGGTAATATCAACGGCGATCATTACAGCAATGGGCACACCTATTACGGAATCAAACTCGATGTTGGGGTTGGCGCCGGTGGGCCACTTTTCTTCACGCACTATTCGTATTTTGGTTTCGACCCACACCGTCTGCACGACCGTTTCACATCATCCTATTTCGAAAACAACCGGAATATCGCGCTCATCAATCGCGCGTATTGCATTGCCAATCCTGAGCACTTCAAAGGATACGGGCCCGACGCCTGGGGACTCACTGCCAGCGACGGCCCTGACGGTTATGTGCCCCACGCTCCCGAGGAGAACGACGATCGCGGGACGATCACACCGACCGGAGCGCTCGCGTCTTTTCCGTACACTCCTGAAGCGTCGATGGCAGCGTTTAAGCACTATTACCGCGACCTGGGCGCCCAACTCTGGGACGTCTACGGCCCGCGCGATGCCTACAACGCTGGACAGGACTGGGTTTCGGTGATCTATATGGGGCTGAACCAGGCTCCCATCGTGGTGATGATTGAGAACTATCGCACGGGCCTGGTGTGGAAGAATTTTATGGCGAATCCCGAGATCGAGCAGATGCTCCACAAACTCGATGCGGTCACAGCAAAATAGAGTTATCGCAGTGCAAGGGTCCGAGCCACGAATAGCGGCTCTTGGTGCCGCAGTCGCCGGGATGGAAACAGGCGCAAGGACGTCAACCATCAGGTACGGTTTCTCGACGCGCTGATTAAATCATCCTGCTAGTCTTGGTCCAAGTATTCCCCGGGCACGTCGTCTTCCGGCACCTCGCGGGTGGTCACTTCCTTCGTTCGCTGGCGTCCGGCATCTTCAACGCCCGTCACGATTCCCGCCTCGAACGCGTTGCCCTCCTCAACCAACTCGTCAACACTCTCCGAGTCCGCGGACTCGACGTCAGACAAGCCCTGCAAATCACCAGACTGCCCGCCCGCGTCCGGCCCCAGCATGTCGGCTGAGAATGCCGACGCACGCCGACTATTTCGAATCTCAATGGGACTCCCGTCGGCAGCCTTGCTACGAGGTGCTTTCGCCGCTTCGTTCTTGGCCGGTGCAGCTTTCTTTTGGGCAGCTTTCTTTGGGGCGGCCTTCTTCACGGCCTTCTTAGGCGCCGCCGCTTTCCGCCGCTGACTCTTTGCCGGCTTCTTCTTCGGAGTAGCGGATTTCTTCGCTTTCGTGGACTTTTTCTTGGTTTTCTTCTTGGTAGCCATTCGCGAAGTCTAGCACCGTCGGATATGTACGAGCAAAGCCCGAGTATCAGCCCCGTATCGGATGCTCGCTGCGGGATGGGTTCCTCGACGCGGTTCAAACCTGGAGAGGCCGTCCGCGCGGACGGCCCTGCGCCTGCAAGAACAAACAGAGTCTGAGAGTTCTAGTTATGCCTTTATGAACTCAACATCGAGCGTGATGGTCACTTCTTCGCCCACCACGATCCCACCTGTTTCCAGCACCGCGTTATAAGTCAATCCAAAATCTTTGCGGTTGATGCGAGTGGTTGCAGAGAGCCCGATTCGAGTGCCACCCCAGGGATCCTTCATGGGAGCACTTAGTCCCTCGACGTCAAATACGACCTTCCGCGTGATGCCGTGAATCGAGAGGTCGCCTTCGACAGCAAGTTCCACTCGTCCCTCTTTCGAGACGCGGGTCGACTTGAAGGTCAAGGCGGGGAATTTTTCAACGTCCAGAAAATCCGCGCTCCTCAGGTGAGCGTCGCGCTGGGCCTCCCGGGTGTTAATCGTAGCCGCGTCGATCGAGGCCTCGACTCTCGATTTGGTGATATCAGTTTCACTCAATTCTAACTTGCCGGTGATAGCCGTAAACTCACCCTTCACGTTCGAGATCATCATGTGTCTGACCTTGAACTGGGCGGTGGAATGGACCGGATCAATATTCCACGTCGAAACAGCGGTGGCTGGCGATGCAGTGACTGTGCTCATGTCTTAACAATCCTCCTCAGTGACAGATGCTCGCCGACCGGCAAAGTAGCCAAATATTTTTATTACCGTTGCACTGATAGCAATGCGGTTCCGACACTCGCGAGGGCCTTCGCCGCGCGCACTGCCGAATGCAGTGCCTGAGTCTAGGATGTCGCCGATTGCCGGGAGGTGTCGAACACAACCTGATCGTGCCACCAGAGCAAATCGAAAAAGCTGCGCGCGATATCGAAGTTCGTTCGCCGGTTCGCTCCCTGCGGGACATGATTCACAATATCGCCGATGTTGCGGGAGCCGTCGATCGCGTCGAACAGGCGCAACTCTGTCGAACCGATCGGGAGGAACAAATCCTTGTAAGTGTGAGTCTGGTTGATAAGAACGGCAGCAGCGCCTGCGGGCAGCCGGTCTTGAATGCAGATGGTGTCAGACATGCGAATCGGAACATAGTCGAGCCATGCATCCGATGAAAAACTCACCGGTTGCCGGGTGTCGGAGCTATCGCTGTCCTTGCGATACGCGATGACACTGTGACGAAGCATCGTCCCGCGAAACAATTCGATCGCAGCGTACTGCTCCGCCAGCGGAAGGCGCGCCATGCGGGCGGACTGAGGGATCCGCGCGATTGCCCCGCAGTGGATGGAGTAAGGCGCCTGCCGCACCCAGCGATCAAGTGTCATTCCCGCATGATCGAGGAAATCGAATAACTGCGGAACGGAGTAGGCACGATCCTGGGGATGCAGAAGTGCATCGGCGAGCGCCGATTCGCTGCGAAAATCTGGGGCTTGAGCCAGCAGACTTTGCAAGGGATGTCCGGGCGGCAACGCGCTCAGAGCTGTGATGAGGTCACGGATGTTTGCATCGGTGGCGTGAACGTCGATCCGCCTGCAGAAATCCTGCAGCATATAGATGCCGGCCCGACCGTAGGGAGCATAGACCATCAACTGCATCGCTCCCTCTGGCTTCAAGACGCTGCGCAAGGCGCTGAGGCCAGCATCGGGGTCGACGAGGTGATGGAGAACGCCGGTGCAGACGATCTGGTCGAAATTCATTCCCAAGTCGCCAACTCGCTCGATGGCAAGCTGTTGGGCTTGAAGATTTTTCAGGTTATATTTCTTTTTCAGATCTTCGGTTCGGCGGACACTGGTTGCGCTCACGTCGATGCCGATGACTTGAGCGTTGGGCCAACGCAAGGCGTGTTTCGCGGCTTGCGACGTTCCGCAGCCGGCCACCAGAATGGATTGGTCTTCTTGATAGGGCCGCCCTGGCCAAAAAAGATAAAAGTCGGCGCGACGGCGTTGGGGGTCCTGCCATTGCTGCTGATATTTTTCCAGATTGTCGACGGGCGGAGGATATGGGTAGCGGTCGTAGAAGTCGCGGACTTCGTCGGCGACACCGATGGATGACGAAAGTTTTTCGACGGGTTGGGTCATAGCGAATACGGCGTCTCAACAGGGGTTTCGCACTCCCTAGTTTTGGGGAGCACGAACATCGCTCACAAAGACCGGGGAAGTGTTGAACTGTAGGCTCCATGCTCTGATTCCCTTTTTCCCTGCCTCTCGAAGTAATAGGCAATTCCCAAGGCAAGAATCAGAGATGCGACCCCAAATAACGTCAGGCCCGGTACCGCATTGGGCTCTTCAATAATGACCTTGCGCGCCATCGCGATTAGTGCGACCTCCAGGACCACGCGCACGTGAATCACGTCCTTCTTGACGTAGGCCTTCAGCGTCTCCAGAAGTTCCACGCCAATCAGCACCAGCAAGAAATATCCGAAAATCTCGAGCAGGCCCTGCACTGGAATCAGAAATCGAGGTGGCTTCATAACCTCTTCCGTGATGAGCGAGCCCAGGTGCACGGTCGATAAGGTGACCACAATGACGAGCATGCAAGCGAGAGCGATAACGATCAGCTTTTGGATCTTCGTCAGTATTTGTTCCAACAGGATCTCCTCGTACGAAAAATCCCCGGCAGACCATGGTCCGCCGGGGAACGCTGACTGTCAAACGTTTCGAGAGGGAGATCTTTGAACCTCCCTCTCGATTCGTGCCTTCACTTACTGCCGACCAGAACACCGTGATCCGCCTCTGTACCGGCTTGTTTCTTCTTGTAGGCCGCGATTGCCGGGCCTAATTGCGCCATCACTGCGTCGAGGTTGAACGAGGCGGCCTTCTGGCGCGGCGGGTACATGACATAGTTCTGGATTTGCGCCGCCACCAGTCCCTGCACGAGATAGAGCTGAGGAGCGTGATCGACAATCCAATCCCAGTAGGTGTTGGAGTTGAAGCTGGCGCGCTCGAACGGATCGCGCCGCAGGTTGAACATATGCGGAAGTCGCAACTTCACGAACGGATGCGCCCAAGCTTCCATGGTGGTTGCGTTCTGCTCTTCGAACGACAGCTTGTAGTCACCCGCCCGCACTGCCATGACGCCGCCGTCATCACTGACGTAGAAGAAGGATGTTCTGGGGCTCTCCTTCACCTGGCCGGTGAGATAGGGCAACTGGTTGACGCCATCGATATGCACCTTGAAGGTCTTGTCCCCAACTTTGTAACCCTTCAGGAGCTTCTGGTTGACATCCGGATCTCCAGCCGCTGCCACTAAGGTCGGCAACATGTCCTGGTGGCAAACGATGCCGTTGAGAACCGTGCCAGGCTTGATGTGTCCGGGCCAGCGGAAGAATGCTGGAACGCGCCATCCGCCTTCCCAGTTGGTGTCTTTCTGTCCGCGGAACGGCGTGTTGGCGCCATCGGGCCACGTGTCGTTCTCGGGACCGTTGTCGGTGGAATACATGACGATCGTGTTATCGGCGATGCCCAATTGGTCGACCTTATCGAGAATCTCACCGATTTGCTCGTCGTGCGTGACCATCCGGTCGGAGTAGTCGTCCTGGCCGCTCTTGCCGCGGTTCTTGTCGGCAAGGTGGGTTCGGAAGTGCATCGCCGTCGAGTTGTACCAGAGGAAGAAGGGCTTGTCTGCCTTGACCTGCTTCTCCATCCATCCGATGGCAGCAGCAGTAATCTCCTCGTCGACGGTTTCCATGCGCTTCTTCGTCAGCGGACCAGTGTCCTTGATTGTCTGTTTGCCGACGCGGCCCCAGCGGGCATCCGTTGTTGCGTCATCTTTGTCGGTCGCGAGGCAGTGCAGCACGCCTCTCGGTCCGAACTGTTTCAGGAATGCCGGATCCTTGGGATAATCCGGAAGTTCCGGCTCTTCTTCTGCGTTGAGGTGATAGAGATTGCCGAAGAACTCATCGAATCCGTGGACGGTCGGCAGGAATTCATTCCGGTCTCCGAGATGGTTCTTGCCGAACTGACCGGTGGCATAGCCGAGCGGCTTGAGCATCTCCGCGATGGATGGGTCTTCCGGTTGCAGTCCGAGGGTTGCCCCGGGCATGCCGACCTTGGTCAAACCAGTGCGGAGCGGGTTTTGGCCGGTGATGAAAGCTGCTCGTCCAGCCGTACAACTCTGCTGGCCGTAGTAATCGGTGAAGCTGCATCCCTCGTCCGCGACGCGGTCGATGTTCGGGGTGCGGTATCCCATTTGGCCTTTGCTGAAATGGCTGATATTCCAGATGCCGATGTCGTCGCCCCAGAGGATCAGGATATTGGGTTGCTTTGCCATGTTCTATTCCTTCCTTTTGAATTGGATTTAAGTTGAAGTTGCCGGCTCAGGCCGGGGAAGAATGCATCGGAGGCCGAGTGCGCCTTCGAGGCGTCGAGATTGCTCGCTCAATGCACCGGACCGGGCGAAGCTCGGGCCTGTTCGGCGTGCATCAGGCTGATTTTTCCATCCTGCGGCACAACCGTTGCAGCGTTCAGAGCGGAGAACGGCGATTGTGGCGTACGGTTGCCATGACAGAAACGGAACTTCTTGCCGCTGCCGCAGGGGCAGGCCTCATAGGGGCCGCGCTTCGCGTCTTCGGCTGCGATCATCGCCATCACTTCGGAGCACGGGCGGCCACGCTGCACCAGTTGCCCCATCATCCTCATGGCGGGTTGGGTATGGGTAAAGAACAGGTACAGTCCATCGCACAGGTAGTTCTGGCCCGGATCGCCATCGCGCGAGAGCGCAAATCGATCCTTCGGACAGCCACCGTTACAAAGCGGCCTGACCTCACAGTTCTGGCACTGCGCAGTCAAGGTATCTCGTTTGTCATCTCCAAACTTGCGCTGCTCCGGCGACGCGACCAGCTTCACCAGGTGGGTCTCATGGATATTGCCCAGCTTGTAGCGGGGCTCCACAAAGTGATCGCAGGAGTAAACATCGCCGTTGTACTCCAGGGCTGGACCATAGCCGCAAGTAGGAGCATGGATGCATAGAAGATGGCGGCCGAAGTAAGCCTCTAGGGTAACGTCGAACATTTGAACGAACACGGTGCCGACGTCGTGGCGCACCCACTCCTCGAAGACATCCACCAGGAACTGGCCATACTGCTTGCCACCGACGGAACGATTGGTGACAAGATCTCCGGCCTGGGTGTAGAGAAGCCGCTTGCGCCCGGGCTGGTCGCTCCATCCTTGATTGGCGATATCAATCGTTTCGGCACTCGCGCGCTCGACGATAGGGATGAACTGGATCCACGTGGCTTGCATCTCATCGCGGAAGAAGCGGTAGACGACGCGCCCATGGTGCTCGTTGGCGGCGTTGACCGTGCACAATATGTTGAAGTCGACTTCATGCTGGCGAAGGTACTTCCAGCCTTGCATGACCTTGTCGAATGTGCCCCGTTTACCGCGATCGAGCCGGTAAGTGTCGTGAATCTCGCGCGGGCCATCGACGCTCAAGCCGACCAGAAAATTGTGCTCTTTGAAGAAGGCGCACCATTCGTCATCGAGCAGGATGCCGTTGGTCTGAAACGTATGTTGTATGGTCTGCTCCGGCCGCCGGTACTTTTCGACGAGTTCAATGGAGCGCCGGAAAAATTCGACCTTCATCAATGTCGGCTCACCTCCCTGCCACGCCACGGTGACTGTCGGTGTGCGGTGAGCCTCCAGCAACTGACGGATGTAGGCTTCCAGCGTAGCTTCCGACATCCGGTTTTTCTCATTGGGATAGAGCGCTTCCTTGGACAGGAAGAAGCAATAAGTGCAATCGATGTTGCAGGTCGACCCACTCGGCTTGGCCAGCAGGTGAAAAGCCGGGGGTGATTGAGCTGGCCAAGCGTCATCTAATATTGGAGGCATTTGTACCCCATCTCTGGAGACCCCAACGGGTCCCTTAACAGTTCTGCTTGTGCTTGCCACACAGTAAGCCGACCTCGTTGCATTCCGTAACTGTCAAAACGTACAGGATTCGGGCAGTTCGGCCAGACGCTAGGAAGCCGGTCTGACGGGGGTCTACAGGCACGCCAGAAGCCTCAACGGGAGACGTTCCGGCGCCATAGGATGGGCTAGCGCCAATATCCCTTGTGAAACACCCAGGTGCTCCCAGTATGGACATATCTGGGTTGCACCCAGATCATGCCGGCGCGAGGGGGACGAACCCAGCGTCCGGCCACCCAAACATAGCCGGAGCCCGTCCATCGCTGGTATCCGCCGACCCAGACGTATCCAGGCCCCGGTGCAACGCCGACCACGCCCACGCGGACCGGAGGCGGCGGCGCAATGCGGATCACTGTGGTTTGAGCAGATGCGAGCATTCCTGCCAGGAATAGAGCCGCGCAAAGAATGGCGCGAAAAAAAGGCATTGGGACCCCCTCATGTAGAACTCTTCGGAAACTAGGGTAAGAGTCTGAGGTGAGACTATGTTGAGCCTCGGGATTGGTGAACTAGTAGTAATGACAGGAAAACCAGAGCAGTCCTACCCGGCAACTCCAAATTCTCTCACTAGTGGTAGATGAATGCCGCCACAATTGCACTCGCCGTGACCGCGGCCAACAGCCACAGAAATGCGATTGCGCCGAAGGCAAAACGGCCCAGACCCGAGCGGACCTCCTCTTTCCTGCGGGTCTTGGCGGCGTCGGCAAGGGTCTGACATTCAGTAAGCACATCCGGCGGAGTGAGGCGGTGGACCAGCTTTGCGCCCAGGAATAGAACCAGAAAGTCGTCCAGAAATCCGATGACCGGGATAAAGCTGGGGATCAGTTGAACGGGACTGAACAAGTAGCCGGCCGTGCAGGCGGCCACGCACTTCGTGTACCAACGCGTGCGGGGATGTTTAAACACAAAATAGAAAACGAGCGCTTCCTTATGAACCCGCTGCGCCTGTTGTCTCCAGTTCATCATAAAGTTCGAGCGCATGGACCAAATCAAATCCGTTTTCAAGACCGCTGCCGAATCTCGATTTAAGGTGGAGGGGCAGCCCCCGCTCCGCGGTTGACTTTGCCCCAACCTAAACTACGAGTACCCGGTGGCGGCTGCAACTAGCAGATCTGACAGGGCCAATCTGCGATATTTCAGGCATGCAAGCCGACGAGGAGACGCAATCACTGGGCCTGAAAGGATCGGGCGAGGCTCATCAGGTTTTGGGGCTGCACACGAATCATGCCGCCGATCGGGCTATCGATATCGGCAATCAGGAAGAAGGAAACCGAGACAGCAAGCGGCACGACGAGCAGCAGGAGCTTGTATTTATGACGCGAGCCGAAGTCGAGAAGCAGATTGCTAGCGACGGCAATAATGGCCATCAGACTCCACGCCTCGGTCGGGATGCGATATAGCCAGGCGGCCTGCGTATACCCTTGCGAGTTCAATACATCGTTCATGCCAGAAACTACTAGAGCGATTGTGGGCGTGGGTTCGGCAATGGCACGGATCTTGACGGCAGACCACAAGTCATTCTGCAGTGAGGCGGTTTTGGAGTCGATCTGGCGGCGCTGCTGCGCATCGCGAATCGTATAAAAGAGCACTCGCTGATCGAGATATGCTCTCAACGTCTCCTGCACTTTTGTCGCATCCGCGGAAGGCATCAAATCGGCGCGAACATACTCAGTGCCAATCGCGTTGGCTTCTGCCTCTTCGTAGTTCTTCCGCTGATCGTAGCGGCCCACGGCCATCGAAAACGTGAACCCGATCAGCAGGCTTAGCAGTGTCAGGACTGCGGCCTGAACTGCCCCGAAATCGTCCCGCACCTCCTCCCCCAAGCGGGGCACGCGCGTGCGCATGAACGAGCCAAAAAGAGCCGAGGACCAGAGAACGAAAAAGGACAACAACAAAACTAAGATCGGAGCGTTCAAGATACTGTTCATAAAGTGGTGTCATCGAGCAGCCGGGTTCGCTATTCGACAGGAACTCCCAGGAATGCCCAACGTCGCGCCAGTTTAACGTAAAGGGGCCATTGAGCCATCACTACTGGCAACTTTCACAGTCGCTGCGCCGCCGATTGCTCGCTAACCTTTCGTGAAACGCGTCGCTGATCCCGTCGTTAACGCTGAGGAGGACAACTTATGATCACCGCATCGAAAAGTGCGATTGCCACGAATCTTATCGGGCCGAGGATGCCGGGTGTAGTACTGCTGGCTCGCGATCTAAAAGTCTTGAGCTCCCAGCTGATCCGCGTGGCGAAAACCGTGTGCAGGCGATAAGCACACAAGAGTTTGCCGCATCTCTCACTCCCATGTTTTTCGTATTGCTCGCGCCTTTGTCTAGCAGCACTAAAAAGGTCCGTGGCGCAGCAGAACGCCGTAAAACGTGACGATTCCAATCAATATCGCCGCCAGCGCAACCACGAAGGCGACGGACCACACATGCCGCGATTGGCGCGCCCCCAACTTGTTCAAGAAAATTCTGTGTTGCCAGGCTGCGGCCGATAAGGCCAGCGTTCCCAAGGCAATCAGGGTCAGGCCCAGATTGCGCGGCGCTTGTGGACGTCGGATGTTACCCGCGGCAATTTCTTCAGCTTGGTATTGAAAGAATTTGTAGATGGTGAAACCGAACCCGATCATCGACAGGGCGGTTCGAATCCATGCCATCAGTGTTCTTTCGGCCGCGATGATCGTGCGCTCGAAGGCCAGATTGGTTCGCTCTTCGGCGAGAACCGTTCCCCTGTCACGCGACGTTTCAACCGGACTCATGAAACATTCCTCAGGCTATCTTTCTTCGCCGGAACGGCAGTTTGTTCCGGTGTCGCCGGCGCAGATTTTTCGGTCGTACGAGCCAGGCGGGTGGTCAAGCCACGGAGAATCAAGTAGGGTACGATCGCGAGGATGAAAGCGACAATGACCATTTCACCCGGATACACGAAGTGAATGACGATGATCTGATATACGGCGTCGAGCACAAGCGCAAGAATGAACACTCGGCCGACACTCTTCCACCCGTCCTTGAGCATTTCGGCACGTTGTCCGTGATCCCAGAGAAGACCCCAGAAATAGGGGGCTTTGCCGGCTCTGGCGTCGGCCAAGCCGGCGCGAATCGCAAAAAACGCCGCCATGCACGGCTGTAGCACCAGTCTGAACTTCATCGGGCCGCTGACCCGGGCGAGTAATTGAGTTCCAAGGCGCTCCCACATTTGATCCATAACGTCTCCTCTTTTAACCAGCCGAACGGCGGCACCAGAACCAAGCCAAGCCGCCGCCTTGTTTCAAAAAGCATTCACTTGCGTGCAACGGGGCGACCAGTTGGCTCGGCGAGCGGCACAACGTCCGGCCCTTCCGGAGGCGCGGCGAGGGGCACAATCGACGGCCAATGGTCTCGTACGGCGAACACGCGGAAGGTGAACGCAACCAGCACTGAGATCAGCGTGACGGGAAAGAAGTGCGGGTCCGCCTTCGTAAGTTCCGCGAGCACCACATAGGTCGAGCTCGCCAGCACTGCCGTGGACACCAGTTGTTGCGATGGCCTCACGACCTCTGGCGTCACTCCTGAGAAAAGATCGATGAGCACTCCGCCCGCCGTAGTTGCGATCAGACCGATAACGATGGCGCTCCAGGGGCCGAGATTGTGCTCGAATGCCTTGTGGGCTCCCAAAATCGCAAACCAGGGCAGCGTAAAAGACTTGAAATAGGCAAGGAACCTGTTGCGAAACTCTTCCTCCTTGGATTCGGCCCACTGATAAATCGCCAGCCCGAGCAAACCCATGAGAAGGCACACGAGAAGATAGAGCGGATCCTTGATCGGAGAAGGAATGTCACCCAGCAGCACGTCGCGAGTCACGCCACCACCGATTCCGCCGAAGAAGGCCATGATCAAAAGTCCGGCTGCAGTGTAGCCGCGGTTGTGCGACGGCTGCCTCGCAACGAGTATCCCGTACAGGGCATTGATTCCCGCCGAGAACATATCCACGGCTGGAAAGCTTGGCAGATTCATTTGAGTTTCTCCTAGCGGCTTATCACCGCGGCCAAACGGATTCCCGCTCCTATACGCGCTACCGCTCAAGTGGAGAGTAGGGGCCTCCCTCTCCAGCGGCAACTGTCACATTTAACAGGGCGCGAGCCAGAACTAGAACGCTTCGCCCACACCCATGCTCCAGGTCCAACTGTCTTTGCCGCGCGCAAAGTCCGTGCGAAGATTCACGTGGTATGTGGGACTCAGTACAAACCTGGGGCCTCCGCCAATGTCGGGCAGCAGGTGATTACTTCTGAAATATTGCGTCGGGCCTGGCACCACTTCGCCGACCCCGGTGAATCCAGCGAGGCCCAACCGCCACGGCAACGATAGGCGATACTCCACCTGGGTCGCATACATGTGGCGATCGAGATATTGCCCGGCAACATATCCGCGCAGCTCATTGGACGCCCCATAGATGCAATTTCCGTAAAAAGGAGGCTCTCCACCGGTGTCGCAGACGTAGAGGTCGTAGGCCAGCACCTGACTCTTGCTCAAGCTCCAGTACTTGTCGTAATTGAATTTGTAGTGCTCAAACGAGTACTTGCTGCCCAGCGCCTGAGAGAACAAATCGGCCGTAAATTCCAGCTTGCTGCCGCCAGTGGGATAAAAGTGATTGGGACGAGTATCGCGAACCACGCGGAATCCCAACGCTGTAAGAGCGGTATCGATCCCGAGGTCCGGTGGGAGCGGAGGAATCTTCCCATCGTTCGGATTCACCGTCAGGACGGACCCTCCATCCGTAAACCGTGGACCGATAAAAAACTTCCAGGCGATGCGACGCACCACTTCCCCAAAAAAGATGTGGCCCGTTTGGTTCAGAGGCAACTTAAGCCCGGCATTGCCTTCAGCGAGGCCGACTCCATAGAGGTTGTATTCCAGGTTGCCGCGGCCGTAACCCGCGGTGACCTCATACTTGTCTTCTTTGAAAAATAACTGGCCGCCGAAGAACCAGGCTCGAGTTCCGTTATTGGTGATCAGCCCTCCGCCCCCGACAGTGGATGGCGGAGAGACCTTGTCGTTCTTGCTGAATGGAAAGATGTACCCCACGACGGGTATGAGCCCAGTGCCGATCGCCGGACTCACGATCGGCAGAGGGGCAATCAGGATCGACCCGCGATGCTCCTTTTTCTTCTTTTCGTTCTTCGGGGCAGTCTTTTCGGTCTGCTCTTGCGGCTTGACTTCGGGCGCAGCAGGCGCGGCGGGTTCTTGAGCAGCATCTTCCGGAGCTTTCGGTTCCACCCCTGCATGGGGACTGGACGGCTGTGGCTCGTCCAGTGCCGCGGAGGGTTTCAACAGGCAAAGGCACGATCCGCCAACTAGAAAAAACTGCGACAGGAGCAAAATCAGCAACCTCTTGCAGATCGTGGCTGGATGGGTGCGGAGACTGCTGGAGCGGACTTCCATGTTGATTCGTTTGTGGTTGGTCGGATATCGCGTATGAAGATGTCTATCGCGCAGGTTGCACAAGAATCCCAGCTGAATAAGGAGGAAGGCGGCCTGCACAGTAGACTGCAAAAAACCTAAGAATGCCGTCCGGATCAACCTTCCTCAACTAGGCTAGTCGCTCGCTCCTGCGGAGCGAACTGTCAAAAGTCACAGTGTGGGTGGATAGATGAGTTCGAGGAATCTCTGCCGGATTGGATTGCCAAGCGGAGCGGTCGCAGCGTGTCGCCAGACGGCGGAGCAATCGAACCCTTTGCGCGGATTATCTTCTCTTGGTACCAACGGCAGCCAGAAAGAGCACGGCGGCGAAAGCTGATCCTACGATGGCAAGCGATTTGACGACAACGAGCGTTAGGGCGGTCTCGGTGGGTAAGGTCATAACAACATCCGGTTGCATGAAGAATTTCGAACGAGGCTATTCTGCACTCACTGCTTCAGACCGGAAACTGTAAGAGTTAACAGGGGCGTGAACATTTCTTGCCAAGCCCTGTAATATCTGACAGTTCACCGTACTTGTAAACTGCCCTACCATCGCCTCCACTCGTGACCGAGAGGAGCGCCTTGATGTTCATTACCGGAGGCACCAATCGTGCGACTACCCTGCCGCAATTCAAAGGAACGTACTGGCATTGCGAGCGATGCGGCTCGTTCATTTCGATTCATTCAGCGGGTAGCGTGGACCAACTGAGTTGCCCGTTGTGTCTGAACGAACTGGAGTACTGCGCCGCATTCGACAGCGGCTTTACCCAGACGTTCGGCGACGCTTAGGATCCGATTCCAGTCTGCTCCAACCGATCTTCCCGAGGAAGCAACGGACGATTCTGTGATTGTCTGCTTACGCGCTTCGGGCGCCTGTAGTCCCAACCCACATTTTTGCGAGCTCCGTTGACTGCTTGCAAGACTTCACGTATTTCATTGCAAACTACTCCAAACAGGCAGCTTATCGACCATCCGCGGAAGGTCTCAAGCCTTCTGAACGCGAACTCCTCCAACGCCGGATTCTGCGCTATTCGCGTGATCCCGGCTGTGCTATGCTCTTGGGCAAATTTTGTGGGGGACCCATGGGACCTGTTGGGCTTTGTTCACATCAACTCTGCCTTCGTCCAACTCTCTGCACATTCTTGATGTCGATGTTTATGACGCTCACCTTCCTGGCGCCGATGTCCCATTCCCAATCGAAGGACCCAGCGGCGATCGCAAAGGTCCCAGCTGAGATCGACACCGTGCATGTCTCGAACCTTCCTCGGTTGGAGATCCGTCAGGCACCTCTGCGCGTGAATGTAAACCTGGTGACGGTGCCGGTGACTGTTACGGATGCCATGAGCCATACTGTGACTGGTCTGCGGAAGGAAGACTTCACCCTGTATGAAGGGGACGCGAAGCAAGAGCTCCAATATTTCGCCGAAGAAGATGCTCCGATTTCGGTCGGCCTGATTCTTGATCTCAGCAAGAGCATGACCGACAAGGTCGACACCGAGCGTGCGGCGGTGGAGTCGTTCTTTCAAAATGCGAATCCGGACGACGACTATTTCGTCATTACGGTCTCAAACCACCCCAAACTGATCGCAAGTTCGACACGGTCCATTCGAGCCATTGAGACAGAACTCGGACTGGCAGTACCGGATGGGAATACTGCGCTACTGGATGCCATCTACATGGGAGTGGAACAGATGCATACCGCGCAGTATAAGCGCCATGCCTTGCTCATTATTTCCGATGGCGGCGACAACAGCAGTCGATACAAACTCCGCGAGATCAAGAGCGTGGTGCGCGAGTCGGATGTTGCCATTTACGCGATCGGTTTGTTTGACACCGCTCTGTTCAAAACCTTTGAAGAATTTATGGGGAAGAAGTGGCTGGGCGAAATCACGGATGCGACCGGCGGGCGAACCATAGCCATTGACAGCCTATCGCGGCTCCCTGGAACCGCTGCCACCATCAGTTGGGAACTGCGCAATCAATATGTTCTTGGTTATAAACCGAAAGCTGTCGAAGCCGATGGACAATGGCGGAAAATTAAAGTGAAAGTAAGCTCCCACGGAGACCGCCCGCCCACAAATGTTTCCCGCTTACAAGCCTATTACAAGCAAGGATACTTAACTTCAGGGAGGTGAACCGACTCACCTCCCTGAAGCCTGCGAACCGGTGTCATCTATATCCGCTCACAACCGGAAGAGCCTCCAAGCAAACTAGTGGCTGCTCCCTCCGAAGGTGAAGTTGACGCCGGCAGAATACCGGAAGTTATTCTGGGACGAATTGTTGTATTGGTTGGTGAAGCGCGTCATCAGGTAGTCGATCTCCACCGGCCGGAACTGAAATGATTTGTTGATGGGAATGTCGATACCGCCGCCGATCGCCATCGCAAAAGCATTATCTGCAGGTGATGCTGACGTGGTGCACGTAAGTTGGCATGCTCTCGTCAGATTGGCGTACACATTGCTGTGCGCCGCGCCCAGAAGCCATTGTCCGAAGGGCTGGAACTTTGGGGTCCGGAATTTAATCTGTGGACCGAACATGTAAGTGAACAGGTTGCCCTGTGCCGTGGCTGATCCACCGGCGGGATTCGTCCAGGTGATCGTGTTGCTGCCATAACCTTGGAGATCCATTTTGATTCCAAAGTAGTTGGTGAGATTGATGACGAGTGCCCCACCGCCGCCATTCAAACTCAAGCTTTGGGTGCCGCGGGCCACCGGGTAAAAGCGGGCGTACGAGTAGTCGGCGGCGACTTCCGCTCGAGGAAAGTCTTGCGACCACGCGGCCAGCCCCACTAACAAAACAGCACAGAACACAAACATCTTGGTAATCTTCATGGTTTTCCACTCCTTGACAAAATGAGCGCCCACCCAAGGGCGCCGGGTCGAAAAAAGTTGGAAGCGTCTTACTCTTCCTTGCTCTCTACAATGCCCGTCCTGCGCTGAATGCGGTACTAGGTCTCTGACCGCATAATCTGTTTCTTCTGTAACCGAACTTCAAGCGTGCCTTTTTGCGGGTGAAGCGCCAGTCGATGGTGACCCGATTACGATTCATTCTCCGACCCCAGGCCCTGGCTTCCCGCCTCAGATCGCCCAGCGATGGGATTCTTCGCCGTCCCAGGCACTGTCGGGAGAACAGGCTGATTTCGATTTCCGCCTGGTTCAGCCAGCTTCCGTGCTTCGGTGTGTAGTGTACCCTGAGCCGGTCCCACAGCCAGCCTCCCGCCTTCTCGCCGTACCGCTCCACCACTGCCTTGCGGGTGTGCGAACTCAGATTGTCCATGACCAGATGAATGGCGTCGGCGGCCGGATAATGTTCCGCGATCTCCAGCAGATAATCGGCAAACTCGGGCGAGGAACGGTCCGGAGTCACGCGAAGATAATGCCGTCCCGCCTTGGGCTCCACTCCGCAAAATGCGTTGGCCGTGCCGCGGCGTTCGTACTCGCAGTCGCGCCGCAGAACTTGTCCCGGATGCAGCGGCCGGGAGGGGCGGAGATCGGCATGCAGGACCACCGGCTTCTCATCGATACAAACCACCGGTTCCGCCTCTGAGAGCGGCTTCTCATACAAGGCCAGCACGTCTTCCATGCGTCCGAGATAGTCCCGGTCCAGTTCCGCCACACACCACATTTTTTTCCCGCCACGGCTTCAGGTCATGACTCTGGAGCAAGATGCGGATCGTTTCCCGGCCCACCCGCCGTGCCAACTTCCGCTTCACCGCTTCCTGGGCGAGGAGCCGCACACTCCACCGCGCCCTGCCTTCCGGCGGCGGGCCGCACACCAGGGCGATGATGCGCTGACTCTGGCCCGCGTCCAGCACCCGCCGCTGGCCCGGACGCGGCTTCTCGTACCATGCCGACTCCAGCCCTTCCTCCTCGTAGCGCCGGGCAATGGCCCGCACCGTCTTGGAGGCTACACCCACATTGCGGGCTACCTGCCCGGCCGTCTGCCCCTGGCCGAGTTCCCGCAGGATCACAGCCCGCCGCAGCACCCGCGCCGATTCCCACCCCTTGTTCAACATGGCGGCGATCTGTTTACGATCCTTCTTGGTCAGCTGGACATGCACCCGATGATAGGCTCGCATGCCTGCACTATGCCGCTCTTTTGCTCCTTCCACGAGTATCTATAGATATACATCTCCATACGGTCGTAGACCTAGCAAAAAGTACAGGATCATTGGAGTGACATGGATCAACTGGATCGATCTACGGGATCAGCGGAATGGCTGCGGTCATTTGGACGTTGAGGATCAAGCTGAGCCGATTATCCACTTGATAAAACTTTGCGGCGCGCTTCGCACCGAGCGCTTTCATGAATTTTGGCCAATAGTCTTGACGCAGCTTCGAGGTCTGGCCGTCGATGCTGATCATGCGCTGCACCATGCTGTTCGCCTTGCTGTCATCAATGGTGTCGTAGTTGGTGGCGTAGTCTTTAATCAATGCGACGCGCTCGTCGCCGATCACCTGCTGATCGCGCGCGTAGTCCCGGTAGATGGGCCAGAATGCCATGGATTCCGCATCGGTGAATTGCATGGTGGCGGTGATGATGTCGTGCTTGCCTGCCTGGATGTCAGAGCGGAGCAATTGGATATCAGAGTCGCTGAGGGGCTTTGCTGTCACCTCCGTCGTCTGAGAGAAGAGAACCGCACTGAGCAAAAGCAATGAAGCACAGATGGACAATAATGTTCGCATGGAGTTTCTCCTGTTGATTTTTGGTTGAATCCGAGCACCTGTCTGTTACACGAGGAAGAACTTACCGAGTCCGAAGTCACACCCGGCTATTCACGGAACCCCGACAAGTCAACCGCGGCGCCGAGAATACTTTCTAGAATGTGCTGATGCCGGCTTGATATTAAGCCTGCTCTTCACATTCTCTGGCTGGGATAGGGCATAGAGCTACTGGTAGAACTGCCAGTCTGGAAACACTTGCATCTGATCGAGCGCGCGCTTCGCGGTTCGCGTTGAGGTTGCGCAACGGGTGCGCATGCACAAAAAAGAGAGGAGTTGCCGTTGGTTCATCGGCAACTCCTTCGAGGTTCGTAAAATCCTGCTGCCGAGGCTATTAGCCCTCGACCATCGCTAGCGGCTTTTGCGAGCGGTGCGCAGGCCAAACGAGGAAGCCAGGGACAGCAGACCCAGCAATCCGATCAGTGGCAGTTCGCTTCCAGTCTTGGGAAGCACCGGGGCGGGCGCCTGAGCCACTTGCACGGGGACTGCAACTTCCTCGACCACCAGGATTGGAACGTCCGCCGGTGGCGGTGGCGGTGGCGGCGGCATCTGGCCGGTCAGCTTTGCCTGCTGCTGAACAACGGTCGTGGGTGTCTCGACGACCTTCGTCGCATTCACCGTCATTCCCTTCTTGAGTCCCCAGGCATCGACCATCTGTCCATCCACGTTGAACTTCTGGCCGTTCGGAATCTTGAACTCCTGGTTCTTGCCGTCTTCCATGGTCAGAATGACCGTGCTGGGCGGGTTGATGAACCAGACCTTACCGGTCACGCTTTTTACCGTCGTGACGGTCTCTGGAACTGTGGTGGTCGTGATGGTCTTCTCGACCTTCATGCCAGCCTTCAGGTCATGAACGCCAAGTTGCTGCCCATTGACCGTAACTCGTGCGCTCTCCGGGACGTTGTCGAAGTGGCGAAGCGTACCGTCCGCCATTTTGACGACGACGCTGTTGCCTGAAACGAACACGATTTCACCCTTCTCCACATGGGTTGTGACCGTCCCCTTACCGGAGGAGGTGGTCGTTGTGGTTTGCACTTGCGCGCTCATGCTGAGGGCGAAAGCCACACTAAGGGCTCCGACCAGAAGCACCAGCGATGCGCGTGTCCAGCCTGTTTTCGAATTCATTACGTTTTCTCCTTTATCGATTTTCCGACGTGTATCTGCTCCGAACGGTGTTTCTTTATTCAAGAACGCTCTTGTCGCCAGTACGGTGAAAAGTTCTGGGCTCGGACACGGAACGCAAACGAGTCTGAATACTGACCGCAGTTGAACCGGCGATTGTGGCCTGCACGATGTAGCGCTGCGGGGCGCTGCCAATGAAATAAAACGGGTAGCAAGTGATCAGGGTGAGCGACGGATGGGACCTCGGTTGCAGGACTGAAACATCAGTCGGATCGACGATTGTGATGCGGTCGATGATGAACGTTTCCGTTTCCTGCAGAGTGACCAGTTCGATCTTGTCGCCGACAGCAATGTCCTTCAAACCGCGGAAGAACCCGTCGCGATGCCCTGCGATGGCCACGTTGCCGTTCTCTCCCGGATTCGCTGTGCCGGCTACGTGTCCCACTCCCCGGTTCAAGACGAGGTCGTCGGTCCCCTCCAGGACGGGAACCTCCACGTCGATCTTGGGAATCCGCAAGATGCCGATGGCGGGAGAGAAATGTGCCGCCAAGCTTTCCTGATACTCCTTGACCCGTTTTTCCGACCACAAACTGAAATCCGGAGCCGTGGTGCTGAGGGCTACCCCGCGTGGACCTGCAACTGGCACGCGTGTCAAAGCCTTGAAGTTCTGCACGCTGGCGTTCGACAGAACCGTCCGGTGGACACGGGCGGCGACGTAAAAACCGATCATCAGCACACCGACGATCAGCAAGACCCGCTCGAGATGTCGTACCCAGCTCATTCCGTGACCTGACTTTACGAAGAGTCACTCGGTGATCGGGAGAAGGAAATACCTACTCCTTTCCCATAACGACTCTTTCTCTCTCGCCGAAACAGTACAAGGGCGATGGACAACTGTGTACTGTCAATACTTACAGCCGTCCCCGCAGGGCCCTCCGTGGACCAGCGGTACCAGCGGAGCCGGAAAGCCAGCTAATTCATGGGTTTCGCGCGAGAAGAGGCGCACTCGGTCGAAGCAACTCCCGGGGCCAGGCGGTTATTCCCACGCCCGGTAGAGACGGCTTCCTAACCGGAACACGATCACCAGTTTCAGGAAGCTCTCGAGATGCCGGACGATCTTTCGGAGCCGGTCCATACCGCTCTCCTGGCTGAAACGCTTCCAAGAGCACATTAAGAAGGGGAAACGGATCCCGGAACTGTCATTAGTGATAGTCATAGCAACTGGAGGGTTGACTCTGAGTCCCGCCGTGAGGGAGGGGGCCTCAGACGGATTCGTACGTCAAACTCGCGGAAACAAAGAGTTTATTGGCAAGCACCGCGTCGATGGCGCGGAGCAAATCTAAGTTCAAACGCGATTTTACGACGTAGGCCGAACCACCCGCGCCAATAGCGGCATTCACATAGTCCCGATCTTCGTGCACGGTGAGAAAGATGATCTTGGCGTTATGTCCCAAGTGTCGCAAGCGACGCGCAATGTCGATCCCGCTCATTTCTCCCAAAGAAATATCGAGGATCAGGACATCGGGTTTTAGCCGGAGATATTCCCTAATGACGGCGCCGCCGTCAACGAGAGCGGCCAGGACTCGGAAGGAACTGTCTTTCTTCAACATCTTGCCAACGTGATCGAGAACGGCCGCGTTGTCGTCGGCAAGGAGTATCGTCACATCCGGCACGACTGCCTTTCAAGGGCCGGATTGGAGATCGCGATCCTAACCATCGACAGGCGATCGCGGTGCCCGGACCCATGGACCAACATTTGCCGCGATTCTAGACAGCATCGTTCGAGTCGGCTACTGTCAATTCTGACGGGACACGTTTCGTCGCCACCGGTACTTTACCTTCTACCAGCGTACCGAGCGACGGCTTCGACCAGATCGAGAACTCTCCGCCCACCAACCGCAGACGCTCCCGCATACTCACCAGTCCCAGGCCGTGATCCGCTCTTTCCTTCTCAGGAATGAATCCCACGCCATCATCCGAGACTCGTAGATGAATCACATTCGAATGGCAGATCAACTCCACCTTCACATGACGGGCCTTGCTATGCTTGACGGCATTGCGCAACGACTCCTGTACCGTACGAAAGAGGTTGAGAGAGATGTTTTCGTCGAGGTCGTCGGGCAGCGACTTTACGATGCATTTGATTTCAATCTTGTATTGCTGGGCAAACTCATTACACAGTTGCCGCACCGTCGAGGTCAGCCCAAAGTAGTGCAGCTTTGAGGGATGTAGCCGATGAGACATGTGCTGGATGTCGGTGGCGATTTCGTTCGTCAGCTGCCAAAGCACATTGAGTGCCTCTTTGCGGGCTGGATCTTTATCGGCGGATGCCGCTTGCTCAGCTTCCTGAAGTCCGTTCGCCAGCAATGCCAGCCGCTGGTTAATGTCGTCGTGCAACTCGCGCGCGACCCGCGCCCGTTCCTCTTCGCCCGCTCGCAGCAGCCGCCCGCTGAATTCAGTCACCGTCGCCTTAGCCTGTTTCAGATCGCTGATGTCCATGCAGCATCCTACGTAACCGGCAAACGTACCGTCATTGTTGAATCGAGGGGCGCCGATGTCGAGAACCCACCGATATTCGCCATCCCGGCGCCGAAGGCGGTACTCTATGCTGAATCGTTCGTGGCGATCGAAGAATTGCCTGTACGTGTTGAGGCACTCTTGCACGTCTTCTGAGTGAACAGATTCCAACCAGCCGTTGCCCAGCTCCTGCTCCAGGCTCCGGCCCGTAAATTCGAGCCAGGGTTGATTGAAGTAGTTGCACAACTTATCGGCGCCTGACATCCAAATCAGCACGGGCGCGGTGTTGGCGATCAGGCGGAACCGCTTCTCGCTCTCCGTCACAGCTTGCTCGGCCCGGCGGCGCTCGGTTGTATCTCGAATGATGACGGTGAAGAGCTTCTTGTCTCCACTCCCTACGTGGGAAATCGAAGCTTCAATGGGAAATTCTTCGCCGTTCGATCTTACGGCCCACAAGTCCCCCTGGCCCATGATCCGGTTGGTGATGCCAGTCTCGCCATAGCGGCGAATGGAGCCGCTGTGCGGGACACGGAATCGCTCGGGGATGAATCGCTCGATCGATTCGCCAATCACATTCCCTTCCAGACAACCAAACATCTCCTCGGCGGCGGCGTTGAACAGCACGATCCTCTGTTCGGAATCGACGGCGATGATGGCGTCCATTGCCGAAGCCACGATGCCGGCCATTCGATCCTGACTGATCTGCAGCTTTCCTTCGATTTCCTTGGTCTCAGTAAGGTCCGTTAATACTTCCAGGATGCAAACCTTGCCATCGAGTTCGATCAACTCCGCAGAGCATAATCCGATCACAACTCGGTCGTTCTTGGCCCGGTATCGACATTCCACATTGCGAAGGGAAGATTCCTTGAACAACTGCTGCATCAACCTGTCCCTGTCCGACCAATCCGGCCGAAGCCCCACGTCCAGAGCGCTGTGTCCAATCAGTTCTGCACGGGGATAGCCAGAGATCTTTTCGTAGGCCGCGTTAATGTCAAGGTAGACATGAGTTTCAGAATTCGTCAAAGCCACTGCGTTGGGACTCTCTCGAAAGATTTTCGAGAATCGCTCTTCGGACTTTATAAGGTCCTCCTCGGCCTGTTTACGCTCTGTGATGTCTCGCGAAATCTTGGAAGCCCCAATGATCCTGCCCTGAGCATCCCTCAACGGCGAAAGGGTCAGCGAGACGTTGATCCTCTTGCCATCCTTGGTCACCCGGACCGTTTCGTAGTGCTCAAGCCTCTCGCCCGCTTTCATCTTCTCGAGGATCGTTGCTTCTTCCCCCCGCAACTCAGGTGGAACCAGCACCCGAATGTGCCGTCCCACCATTTCCGCTTTCGTGAAGCCAAAAGTATGTTCGGCTCCCCGATTCCAACTCGTGGTGACTCCGTCCAGGTCCATGGAGATGATTGCATCCTCGGAGGACTCGACAATGGCGGCCAGCCTGGATAGAGCTTCCGATGCCCGCCTACTATCGGTGATATCTTGGGCCGTGCCATGCAGATGGGTCAGGCGGCCAGCGGCGTCACGGATCCCTTCGCCTCGGATGCGCAGCCACCTCTTATCGCCATCGGGCCGTACCGTTTCCACTTCGATTTCCCGGATCGTACCGCCATCCACCGATGCTTTCATGGTGGCGTTCAACCTCTCCCAGCCCTCCGCCGTGAAGATCTGCTCAAAGTCATCGCGTTTCGTCAGGGGCTTCGCCGGATCTAACCTGTAAATGTGATAGAGCTCTTCAGAGCAGGTGAGTTCTTCCTTGCTCACATCCCATAGCCAGCTGCCCACTCCAGCCAGTCTCTGCGCCTCGGCCAGCTCCCGCTTGCTTCGCGCAAGCGCCTCCTGAGCGCGCTTACGCCGGGCCATATTGCGAAGCAAGAATCCAATCAGAAAAGTCTCAATGAGTAGCACCGCAAAAAAGCCGAGAATTCTCCACCGGTAAAGTTCCCATGGAGAGGATTCCCAGTTCACCAGGACGCTATCCGGAGGGATCTCACTCTCCGCAATGCCCCAGCGCTGCAACTGGCGCCAATCCATCATGTAGTGCTGGAAATTGCCCGTGGTGACGAGAATGTCCTCGGCCTTCTCGCCTTTTAGAATCCGCGCGCCATCGCGTCCCAGAGCGTGCCCCACGTCCGCCAGATCGGCCACGCTGCCTCCCACGGCGCCGCTTCCCACGACCGAGGAGAAGGTTCCGTAGATTGGTCGGGTCGCTACTTTGGAGATAGCCGGTAGGATGCGTGCGGGGATGAATTTCTCGCCGCTGGGATCAGTGGCGAAATCAAGAAATAGAATGACCGTGCCGGGCTGTGCGCTGGCCAATCTAGGTCCCAGTTCCGACAGTGTAAGATCCGTGACGTATTCGAATTTCAGATTGGGTTCATATCTTTTGAACTGCTTGCGCGCGATTCGAACGTCGAGCTGCTCTTCATCGGAAGAACCAGAAACCACAATTACGCGCGAGGTTTCGGGATTTTGCCGCAACGCCAATTGCAGGGTGGGCTCGTAATTTGTCTCCCGAATTACTCCCGTGGCGCTGGGCGTTTGATGGAGCCACAGTTCTCTGTTTTGGGGATCCGTGACAAAGAATAACAGGGTTCCGCCCGGAAACAACTTTGCTTGCATCGGCTGGGCAAACATCACCGTCTCTTCCCCGATGGCTACGACCAGCTGGAAAGTCTGCCCCTGGTACTTATCGAGGAGATAGGACGCCGTCGCTTTCCCGCGCGAACGGTCCTCGAGAGCCGAGGCGAAATCAAGGTACTCAGAACTGAAGCGAACAGGCTTATCCGAGCCCACCAGAATCTGGGTTTCCGCCTGCTCGATCATGGACGCAACATCAGGCAAATCCGGGTCCAGTGAGGACAGGAAGAGTACCTCAATTTGCTGCGGCGTCGGGCTTGGAGCGAGATGGGAATGTCGCGCGGCGGGACTCGCCTCGCCAACTCCAGTAAGGCCAAGAGTCAAGGCGCAGATCAGCCCGAACCGGAACAGTAACGTTCCTCTAAGACATCGCTGATTCCGTGTCGGACGCGTAGTCGGCACACTCTCGGTTCGTGGTCGGAAAAGCAGGCGGCGACCTCTATATAAGAACATTCGCAATCCTGCGGGGGATGTGATTGCGATCACAACGTCCGTTGATCATTGTGCCCCGACGGAGCGGACCTGGCCCTTAGAGTAAGTGTGAGCTCCGCCTGCAACTACTGGCATTCTTACCAGTTACACACCGCGCCGGGGTGCAACCCGCATTCGATTCCTCGCAGGTCATTGGGTGGGGACTTTCACAGCTTCTCGCAGGCAGGCAGTATTCGCGGGTAGCATATCCAAAACATGAGAAGCCGGCGGCAGCTAAAGCACGCCGTCTTTCTCCATCTTGGCCACGACCAGATTGACCAATCCCTTGATCGCGTTGTGAACATTGGACGGATTAAACGTGTCGGTGGTCCCCGTCCAAATCAGCTGCCCGTCGGGCGGCGTCGTGAGATAGAGATTGGTTTCAACGCGCACTTTCTTCTCTTTTTCCAGATATCCAGGCGAATAGATCACCGGATACAACGTTCCGTAGTAGCCGTAGAACGTGTTGTAGTAGGGATATGGCATGAAGTACGGCGTGCCGGGAACGTAGGTGACGGTGTTGTCCACCTTCACCAGACGCGAGACCACCACCGCCTCGATCTGGTTGGCCTGGATTTGCTCCCTGAGGTAGGTGAGATCCAGCTTGGTGCCCGGCGGGCGGAGCAGAATCGTGTTGCCGGCGACGGCTTCCAATCCTTTACTAGTGAGTTCAGCTGCCAAAGCGTCCTCGAAATCTGCGCGGACTTCCATCCGGTTGCTGAATCCCATGGCCAGCACTCGATGAAATTTCTTCGTCGGAGCATAGGTTGGGTTGCGCCAGCTCGCGATGAGCTTGCTGGACCGGCCAAAGACCAGGGCGCCCGTCGCTAGGATGATGACGATGACGAGCAGTTTGTCAGTCCAACTGAACCGTGTTGTTTTGGTCGATAGCAGCATTCTTGTCAGCAGGCCTTTCCTCGCACAGGCTGATCACTCTTTCTAATGGCCAACGTTGAGGGCCATCTGTTCCGTGCCCTCCACTTTGTGGCTCTCGAATTCCGCGAGCAGCCCGGCATCGGTTAAGTCCAGCAGGCTGGAGTGCTCCCAATCATGGTGAGCCATCTCTACCAGGCGTTCGACGACTTCAGCGTTGTGCACCTCGATGGCTAATTCCCTGCGACTATCAAAGCTGCCGGGCGCCAGGTTAATGGATCCCACAATGGCGCGGGCATGATCGGCAAGCAGCATCTTGGCGTGCAGTTTCAGATGTTTCAGTTTATGGATCTTGATGCCAATATCATCCATCGTGCGCAACCCGCCGACCGATTCCACGAGCTTTTCCTTCTTGAGTTTGTGAGGCGGACGAGCCATGACGTGGATCTTTACGCCACGCGTCGCAGCCCGCACCAGACGCTCGATGATCACCGCGTCCTGATAACGCTCGTTTTGTAGGAAGAGAGACTCTTTCGCCTCATCGATAAACCGTGCGATGCGGTCCCGCCCGTTGCCCGAACACCAAATCAAGTGTGACTTTTCGTTCCCATGGAAGGGCTTCCGTGCCCAGTCCGCCTCGAAGCATTCAATAATCTCGGCAACCTCATGGGCGTGCGCTGTGACGACGGAGTAATCGCGAGTTACGGTGAGATTCTTCGTTTCGAAATTTAGAGAGTTCACGAACGCGGTCGTATCATCCACCACCATGGACTTCTCGTGGGTAACGTCATACGCGGGGTTGCTATCAAGGACTTCAACGCCGCCAGCTTCAAGCTGCTTGCTGGAGGCCTGATTTTCCGATTCGCCATCGCGGCGAGCCGGGTTCAGCATGACGCGAACTCTTACACCACGTTTCCTTGCGGCAATGACACTGGCCAGAAGTTCCGGATCCGTGAAGATGAACATTTTGATGCGCAACGACTTGGTCGCGCCGTTAATCGCGTCGAGAATCGGCTTTGCGGAATCGTCGGGCAGCACAATCAGGGAACGGGGCATAGCTCCTCCTAATATCAATCAGGATCGCGCAATCCGCGATCTTACGAGACGAGAACCGGCGTTGGTGCAGTGTTGTACTGGATCCGATACAGTTCGGCATATACGCCGTCACGCGCCATTAACTGGTCGTGACTTCCCTCCTCTGCGACAACCCCGTCTTTGAGGACGACTATCTTGTCGGCGTCGCGAATCGTGCTTAGCCGGTGGGCGATCGTGAGCACGGTTCGTCCTTTCATGAGTTTCTCCAGCGCATCGATCACTAGTTTCTCAGACTCGGTATCGAGCGCGGCGGTCGGCTCATCCAGGATGAGGATGGGGTTATTGCGAATGATGGCGCGGGCAATTCCTATGCGCTGCCGCTGACCGCCGGACATGGTTTCTCCCCGCTCGCCGATCATCGTGTCGTAGCCATGAGGCATCTTCGCAATGAACTCGTCCGCATTGGCGAGTTTGGCCGCTTCGTGGATCTGCTCATCCGTCACACCCGGCTTGCCATAGGCGATGTTCTCCCGCACTGTCCCGGCAAATAGCCCCGGCTCCTGGAGGACGTAGCCGATCTGGTCGCGCAGGTGATATTTCCTGAACTCGCGAATGTCCGCTCCGTCGATTCTGACCGTGCCGGCAGTCGGATCGTAAAACCTGGGAATCAAGCTCACGACGGTGGACTTGCCGCAGCCGGTGGGCCCAACCACTCCAATCATCTCGCCAGCCTTGACCTTGAAGCAGACATCGGTGAGCACCGGGGTACCGGACTCGTATGCGAAGGCGACATGCTCGAATTCGATCTCGCCCGCAAGCGTCTGGGGTTCGCGCGCGTCAGGCCGCTCGGGAATGATGGTGTCGGCATCGAGAATGGCGCGGATGCGCTCCACTCCAACGGCGGCCTGCGCAATCGTGTTGGTCATCGTAGCCAAGTCCTGCACGGGCTTGAAGAATTTGCGTAGATACGCGAGAAAGACCGTCAGTGCGCCCGCGGTCATCGCCCCGGCGAGAATGAGCGAAGAGCCACGCCACATCACCACGGCGGTACACAGAGCAACCGTGATGGCCACGATTGGGGACAGAAGGGACTTGATCCGCCGGGCCTTGAGCGCGGCATTCACCGTCGCATGGCTGACTGCAGCGAGTCCTTCTTCCGCCAGGTCCTGCCTGCCGAAAGCCTTCGTCACCCTGATGGATTCCAGTCCCTGCTCCACCACCGAAACGACTCTGCTTTGCTCCTTGCGTACCTCGTGCGTCGCCTTCTTGACGGCCTTGTTGAATCTCGATACGAGAAGAAGCAGAAACGGCGTCACGGCCAGGGCGATCAGAGTGAAGTCCCAGTTCAACCGGACCATGATCAGCAGCATGGCGACGATCGTGAACAGATCGACCACGATATCGAGAGTAGCCGACGACGCGAAACTCTGAATCGTCGACACGTCAGAAGTGATCGTGCTCAACAGCGTCCCACTCTGGTGAG
This sequence comes from uncultured Acidobacteriaceae bacterium, assembly GCA_963709025.1. GTDB lineage: Bacteria > Acidobacteriota > Terriglobia > Terriglobales > Acidobacteriaceae > Sulfotelmatobacter. The sequence continues at coordinate 42,726 of CAVPVE010000025.1, read as the reverse complement.
TGTCGTAATAGCTCAGCGATTGTTGCTGAAGGTGATGGTAGGTGCGGATCCGCAGGTCGTTGGCCACCCACTGGCCCACGCTCGTGGTGTAGTAGTTGGAAACATAAGAGGCGATCGCGCCCACCAGCGCGATGAGCAGAACCGCCATCGAGGCCGCGACTGCAATTTGCATCTTATCGCCGCCTCCCAATACCGGACGGAGAAAGTCTGACAGCCAGGGTGAAAGTTTGTGGGAGCCGACAACGTTGTCGAGAATGATCTTCAGCGGCCAAGGCCCGGCCACGCTCATCAGGGTCTGGACCACCATGGCCAACAGAATCACGAACAGCGTGCCCCGATACGGGCGGACGAGGCTAAGGATTAAGCGCAGCATTCGGTCCCTCCTCACTCAACACGCACACGAACACGAAATCCAGTAAGGCCAACTCAGGCACCGGCCGCTGGCAAGTATCCGTGGAGCGGCGTTCATTCGCCGCCCCACTGTTCCGGTCGCGGCGGCTTACGCCTTCGGGGGGAAGGGCTTGAGAAGTTTCGCCACTGCCTGATTGATGCGGTTTAAGTTTGTTTGCGCATTCTTGCTTGGGTTTAGGGTCTTGGTCGCCACCCCGCGCCAGATCATTTGCTTCGTCGCCGGATCGTAGAAATCGAGGACAAGGGTGCCGATCTGAATCGTCGAACTCGTAGCGCTCGCCATGCCCCCGCCAAACCGCCAGCCGCCTCCCGTGCCGTAAGCGTTCCACTGCTGCTGCTGCTGGATCGAGGTCTGGAGACCTACATACATATCGGCGGTGTCCGCTTCCGTCTTGGTCATCCCTTTGCCCGTCAACTGCGTATCCACCGCGTCCTTGATCTGCTGCGAGACAATGGGATCGATTTGCTCCGCATTGTTGATGTTGACCCACTTGTAGGTGTGGTATTTCGAGAAATCGGTACCCGGCATGTAATTCGTCTTGATATCCTGAGCGGTCATCGACCCACACGCAAGCAGGATCAGACTCGTCGCTAGACCGACTCCAACCACTCCACACTTCAATCTCGAAATCATCGCATTCTCCTTATGGCATCATGATTGTCCGCGCAAAAATGGTTTTTCGCTTCGAGGTGGAAGTTCCGGCAGCGATTAAGCAGGCCAGTCTCCTCCTAAACGGAATCAATCGCAACCACCCTAGGCCCGCGCTTTGGAATGCTCAACTGTGAGTTCTACCAGTCTTGCCAACATGATCGGCCCGTGCACAGAGCATGGCCCGCCTGTAACTTATGACAGTTTCCTTCAGCTCCACTTTTCACTAGCGTCACGCTTGGATGGGTCTACCGTACTCGGGAGAGCAGAATGACAAAAGGCCGCTGTCTGTTCGTGGCTTGCTTTATCGTAATGGGGCTCACAACCTGTGCCTTCAGCCAAAAAACAAAAATCGGATACGACAAAAGCGCGGATTTCTCGAAGTACAAGACGTATACCTGGGCGAAGCCAGATCACCCGATTGAGAGGCCTCAACTCTATCAGGATGTGGTCGGCACGATCGACCAGGACCTGCAAGCCAAAGGTCTGACCCGCATCGCCGCCGATGGCGACCTCACCCTCATCGCCGCGGGCGGCATCGATTTTGGATATAACGAACCACCAACTCCGTTTATCGATCCCGTCATGTGGCAAGGGGAATACGGTAGGCCGGGCCTCAATTCCCCGCTGATCGCGAAAGGAACCCTCAGCCTCCAATTCACCGAAAAAAGTCAGAACAAGACGGTTTGGAAGGGGACGGTCATGCAGAACCTCGACCCCGAACAGAAGGATAAGGCGTTGGTTCTCGCCGAAAAGGCGGTCGACAAACTTCTCAAGGACTTTCCGCCAAAGCATTAGCAGTGAGAAGCCGGATCTGTCGGACGCCGAGGGGTTTCTTCATGCAAACACCTCATATCGGGACCGGGCCCGCCAGGATCAGTCGTCCCACAGCATGAGGAGTTAGCCACGCACCGCAATACGACTTGGGAGTTCCCCCACAGAATCTCGGGGCATGCCGAGCCCTTGCCGATCGTCTTTCGAAGCTTCCTGCCGGTCTTCCCGATCCTCGAACGAGCGCTCGATCGTGCTTTTCAGCCGTGCGTCCCACTCTCGAAGCGGAGGGCGACGCTCTTCTGGAAGCGCTGCCGTCAGATCATGGACAAGGGCATTCATCCGGCGCATCACTTGCACGCTGGTAGCGCCGTATGCGCGGATTTCATCGAACGCCAAGCGAAGCAGATCCTCCCACGATGGGAACGGAAGCACGAGTCGCAGTTTGCCATCGCTATCACGGAACTTTCCAATTTCAAGGTAGCGGCGTCCTAAACGGAGAAGCAAATCCTGGATCTGATCGAGAGCCTGCACCGCGGTTGTGGGATCGTTGATTGCCGGGGACAACGCTTTGATCGCGATATCCACCAGCAAGCGGATGGCATACTTGGGATCCTGGTCGAACGTACGTTCTCCGCCAAAAGCGATTGCATGTTGCAAGCGTCTTTCGGGGATCGGCAGGCTAGCCCCAAAGACATGGAGCACAGGCGTAAGTTCCACGACGGTGTCGCCGACCGCCGTAGCCATTTCAATGACTCCGCCAGACTCCTTCGCCAAGTGCACCAGTTCATCGACATCGACCGTCTGGATCGACCGGGGCCGCCCGCTATGAACGAGTGACTGGGTGCACGGCAGAGACCGGAACTCATCCGAACCGCTGGCTATGGCGACCGGTTTTGCCGACGGATACAGTGTGGTGATCACTCTGCGTCCCTGGTCGCCGGTGAAAATCAGCATGCGGTTGACCTGCAAGAGACCGATGCGATGAATCAGCGCGATAAACATCGCCACACTAGCCGTTAGTAGGGCAACGACCACCCAAACACTGACAAACGGAACGAGGCCCGAACCGCTGCGGTCGACTCCCCCCAGCGCAGCAATTGCATAGAGGAACGTTGCCGTAAATATCCCTAGCGAATGCGACATCACGCGATCGCGCGCGATCCAGAGAACGAGCCGAGGAGAGTAGGCCGTGGCGCTGAACTGCACCATCACGAAAGCCAACGAGAACACGATGCCGGTCAGGGCAATCATGCCCGAAGCAATGGAGGAGTACATCGCCGTCGCCGATGCAACGCTCAGTTTCGAGATCAGATGCGGAAAGAGGTGGTTTTCGATCCTTGGAAAGAACAGCCCAGCCACGATTGCGGTGATGGCGTACAGCGCAGGAATTCCCCAAGGACCTAACTGACCGGTGGACCTTGTGTTAGACATTTGTGGCGCCTTCCAGGCTCGACACGTAGTCGTTGACGTTCAACCGCGCAGTACCGGAATGACCTTCCCGGGAAAAAAGCAGTTACTGTGCCACCACGGTCCAGGTGTTATCGGGATCGAACGAGTCCATCGCGGTGGCTATTTCTGATGTCGTCTTTCCGAGATCTTTCTGCAGGAGCACGCCGTCCTGATCAATCAGGAAGGTCATTATGCCCGAGTTCCCGTATTGCGCTGGATAAGCGATAAAGGCGAAGCCGCCCGTCATCTTCCCATCAATCACGTAATCTTTGGCACCGCCCGGCGCATGCTCGCCCTGCTTTTTGAGCATGCGGAAGTTGTAGCCGTGGAACGGTGCGCGCGCAGCCGGCTTCGTGTTGTAGCCTTCATCCGTCGCAAATGCCACAAGCGGCCCGAGCGGACTCTTGGGCTGGCCCTCGGGCGAATCCCAGTACAAACCATTCTGCTTGCCCGAGTCGCTGATGAACTTCAGCGCAAATTGTTGTGCATTGCTGCCATCGCGAGGCTGGGAAAAGTACTCGCCTTGGGCATCGACGAGAGCTAGACAGACGTCGATGACTGCCAGTTCGTTCCGGCCAACGCGGCGCGCCAGAATCTCATCTTTGCCTGCGGCGGTGTCGAAGAACCATTGGCTATCGGCGTTCTTCTTGAGCGGAATCGGGAAGGGAAAATTGTCCGCTCCAACCAGTAGGATTTGGGCACCGTCCGGCATCTTACGAAAACGGTGCATGGTACCGTAGGCCGCGACAAAGGCGTCAGTTACCGATTTGTCCTGAACCGCATCGCCCGAGGAAACAAGGTCCTTTGAGTCAGGACCCAGAACCGTGAGTATCGCATTTTGATCGCCCGACTTTGCGGCTTGGAGTAGCGCACTGCCCGCATCCTCGGGAGAAGCAAACGCCTTCGCAGAAGGCTGCTCAGATTTATTGCAGGCGGTAAGGCACACGAGCAGGCCCAGAAGCAGCAATTGAGTTAACAGTGCAGGTGAGTGGGTCTTGAGACGCATAAAGATCCTCCAACAAAATGACGGCTAAACATCTCGCCAGTGGCTTTTCACGACCTGGCGCACTTCATTTACCCAGACCCGCGTGGTCTTATCGGCGAAAGCCTCCGCCTCCGCCACTGCGTCCGCCCCAACCACCACCACCGCCCATGCTTGAGGAGCCACGAGCGCTGGCCGCGCGAGAGTCCCAACCTCCGCCGCTGGCACCGCCGAAAGCTGAAGACCCGCTGCTCTTTTCCTGTCCGCCCCACCCTTTGGAAGCGGCCGACTGGCTCGAAGTTGAACCGTATTTCTGGGTATTGTTCGAATTTCCCGTCCAGCCGCTTCCAGTGTTCTTATAAGTATTCCCGTTCGCGGTGGCGTACTTATCGCCGTTTGCGGTCTGACCTACCGCAGCGCTGTTGCCATTCTTTCCCGTCGCGCCGTACGCCGAGCCCCCATTCGTTGTGTGCACTTGACCTGTCGTTCCCTGCGAGGTCGTTTGGTGCTGGCCGTATGCGGTATTTCCGTTTTTCGAAACTGTCGAGGCTCCGTAGCTTCCGTAGGCGTTCGATCCTTGCACAGTCGAGGCAGACGCCCCGGTCCTTGGGTTGTATGCCTGAGCAGCGCTTGCGCTGCCGTAAGCGTTCGACGCGGACGCGCCGCGGGCATACGTTCCCGTGGACGGGTTATACGCCTGACCTGCGCTCGCACTTCCGTAGCCGTTTGAGACTGTGCCGCCGCGGGCATACGTCCCAGTGGATGGGTTATAGCTGGTCCCATAATGCGCGACGCCGCCTGAGCCGTAGTAGCCGCCGTGCCAGGCGCTGTTTCCGTAATACGCGCCACCGCGATAGACCACCGTGGTGCTGTGCCAACCACAATTCCAACTGCTATATCCCCAACCGCAACATCCGCCACTCATCATCGCGCCGACTGCAATGCCGACTCCGAATGCGAGCACGGCCGCACCCGCAGGCGGCGGGGGCGGTGGCACGTAGCCGACGTACACGTAGGGAACTCCGTAAACCACCGCGGGGTTGTACATGGGGACGTACACGACCTGAGGATTCGCGGACTGGATGACGATGGTTTGCGGCGTCTGCTCTGTGACCACAATCTGTGTCCCGGATTTCAGATTGCCTGCGGCCTTCGCTTTGGCCCGCAAGAACTGGATCGCCGCCATCACGTCGGCAGCCTGCGTGTGGTACGCCTCACCCAGTGCCGACGTCCAGCTCAGGTTCTTCGTCATGTTGTCGAGGACGGATGGGAATTGGGTCAGCGCCTTCACGCTGGGATCCCAAGGTTGCGGGTCCACGGCCTGCATAAGCTTTGAACCAGTGAGACCGCTCTGATGAACAAAGTTATCAGCGGCTTCGATCTGGTCGGGAAACGTTGCAGCTCCAAGGATCTGCGCCACCAGCGAGTCCGGGTACAAAGCGATCGGCCCTGTAAGTTGCTGCAACTCCTCCGCGGTCAGAGGGACGCCTTGACCTGAATATCCGGACGGAGGCGCCGATTCCTGAGCTCCAGCTTCAAACGGCACTGCTGTAACCACCAGCAGCAGGGACAGCGTCGTCGATAGAAGCTGTTTCGCAAGTGTCCTGATCATTTTCCCTCTCCTGCGGGCGGACTGTTATTCTCCGCCGGTTACGATGAGTTTCGGCCCCGGGGAATCTCACATCCCGGTGCGATCCGAACCCTCAGAAGACAACCCCGTATGTAGTACGGCGTCGTTCTCAGGTGCAGAGATGTTCGTGCTCTCATCTCCTAGTTCGTTCCCGGCGTTCCTTGCCAGTCAAGAACATCCACGAGCTTCCACGGGTTCTCTCTGAGGTCGTACTGCAATTGCCCTTGCTGATCGATCACCAACTGAGTTGCGGGATACACCACTCCCGTGCTTTTGCTCTTGTCGGTAGAGTTCAACTCGAATTCACCCGCCGTCAGGTTGAACGACTGGGACTGTGTATCAAAATAGGCTTCTCCAAACCTGATTTGGCGGTTTGTGACAAAGACAATTTTTCTGCCGGTTGGCGTGGGCACCATGCGGATATAACTGACGTCATACCCGATCGTCCCGGTGATCGAGCAGTGCCCCACGGCCTTCATCTTCGTTAGCGCATTCACCAGGCCTTGATTCTGTCCCTTGGTGAAAGCCTGGATCAGAATCTGCCGGTCCTCCGGGGTCGACCACTCGTAAATATCCAAGGTTACGCCGATCACCGCTCCCATCTGTGTTCCGGTCCCCATGGCGCTGGCTTCGATGGTCTCCGACTTCGGTCCGCGCGAAAGAGCGAAGGTGCTTGCAAACAGGAGCAAGCCAATTAGCAGGGTGGCGCTGATGGCAGCCTTGTGGGTTCTCAGGGTTTCGATGTGCCGCATCTCGTTTTCCTTTCCTGAAGCAAATTGACACGCACTCTTCGCTCGTAACTCTCGCAACGGCGGAAAATAGTCTGCTTCGCCACCATGCTCGGCTTCGGGTTGGCGGGTTGCAACTGTCAGTTCTGCCAGAGGGGGTAAACCCATCGCTGGACTTGCCCAGGAATGACGGCGGCGTTGATCACATTAGAACGTCCATCCTACGGTCGAGGTGGTACCATAGTCGCTCTTAGGCAGGTTCGACGGTGGGCGGCTGTCGTAGTTGAGGAAATAGCCAAAGTTCCAGTAAAGGTCCCGGGCAATTCGCAACTTCAGCGACGTATTAAAGTCAAATCGTACACGCCCCAGATCGGTCAGGCTCGGGTACAGGCGCGCATCCGCCAGGATATTGGTGGTCTTGAAGCGGAAAAAGTTCAACTGGCTCCCGATGATGGCCTCAGCGCTGTTGCCGGTCGTACCGGTTGTAGCCTCGGAAGAGTACAGTTCCCGGTTCCAGTCGACTCCGCCATATCCAGTAATGAACGTGTTGTTCGTGTGGCTGAAAACATGTCCCAAGGCGCCGCCGAAGGTCGTGCGCAGGTTCAGTTGCTGTTCGTTACTTTGCAGGAATTCTGCCAGTCCCATGTAGAAGTTGCGGGGAGAGCGCAACTGTCGTGCGCCGTTCAGTTGCAGATCGTTGCGCAGGTTTGAGACGTCGCCGCCACCGCTGAAACTCGACTGATAGTCCGCCGCCATGGACCACTTGGTGCGTTGAAAAAGAGCATTCGACTGAAAGTTGTATTGCGTTCGGTTTTGCTGCTTTGAGTAATTCAGTCCTGCATTGAGACTGCCGTGCATGTTCTGCCAGAAACTCATATCGGTCCGGTCAATTTCCACAACCTCTTTGCCGGGAATGACTTCACTGGTTGACGATCCGGCTACTTGCACCTTCAGTTCTTCGCTGGCTGGCGCCCCGGTGTTCGCTGCCACGGTCTGCAGGCTGCCGGTATATCGCTTCCCCAATTTATCGGCGACCACAAAATTCTGAGGACTCTCGACACTCACAATTTTGGACCAGTCCATCGCGACGGTTCCGTCCGCATACTCGAGTTTGACATACAGGTAACCCTTTTCGAGTTTGATGATCTCGCACGTGAGGCGGTCGCCATTGGCGAAGTGAAGGACATCCTTTTTCGGCCGCGCAACGCAAAGGCTACTGAGAGTCATGAGGATCAGCAGCAAACTGACGATGGAGTACTGTGGCGAACTTCGATATTGATGGCGGCTCGAACGCATTTGTCCCATCTGTGTCTTCCCTGTCCAGTGCAGTTTTCTTGAGTGTTCCTGGCCTGCTGGCCAGGAGCAGGCTTCTCGGGGCATACGGATGCCCTTGAATGCACTGGTAAGCAAGGGTATGAGGGATCCCGCGGAGCGGCACCTGTCAGAATTGCCGGTACCCGGACGCAATGCCTGCAGCTAAACTCCATCGTCGTAATCACAACGAGGAAAAACCATTTGCGAATTCTATTTTGCGCAGGACTGTGTCTTCTGTTCGGCCTCGTCTCCACCTCAGGACAGGCACAATCCACCCAATTTCTTCCGGAGGTTGATACCTACCTCACCTTCAATCCGAATGCACGTGTGTATTTCCAGGCGAAAGACGATCGCGAAGGCGGCGATCCAATCCAGGCTACTCTCGGACCAAGCGTTCAGTTTTTTCTCAAGCCTCTCGTCAGGCTCAAGAAAGTCACGACCTTCGATCTGGACGATGCGAAGAAGAGACCTCTTCAACTCGAGGTTGGATATCGATTTATCCTTGCGCCGAACACGGCCACTGAGAATCGCTTCTTGACGGCTGTAACTGGTCGCCTTCCCGTGAAGACTGCACTTCTGATCACCGACAGAAATCGCGCAGACTTGGATTGGAAAAACGGAGTTTTCACCTGGCGGTACCGCAATAAACTGGGCATGGAAAGGACCTTTGCTATCCATTCCTACCACTTGATTCCCTACGTAGAAGCCGAGGCATTCTATGAAAGTCAGTACGCAAAATGGAGCACGACCTCGCTTTATGCCGGTTGTTTTCTTCCCGTTGGGAAGCATGTTCAATTCAATCCGTACTATCAGCATGACAACAATACGGGCAAGCACCCGAATCAGTCGGTGAACTACATCGGAGTTCAGGTGAGTGCGTATTTTTCGGTGACGAAGAACTGAATGTCGAAAAAGCAACGCGGAGATCTTCGCAGACGAGGAACTTCCGGCCAATAGCAGGAAGTGCACCCTGCGCCGGTGAGCATCACGGAAGCGCTCGATTACTTCATCAGCATCGCTTGCGCAATTCTTCCCGGAGACTGGCCGTAGTGCTCGAGTTCCAACTGGCCACTCTTAGTGAACTTCAGTTTCACCGCGTAGTAGACCGTGCCGTCCCCCTTACCGTTCGCATCGAGGTCGAGAATCACGATACTGAACTTGTAGTCCGTGGAACGTCCAGAGTTCCAAAGTTCGGGTAGCGACATTTGCCGATCGGAAACGAGAACAATGCGCCGGCCCTTCGCTGTGGGATGCTGTCGAATGACTTCAACTTCGTTGCCCACCGTACCGGTGAGGGCGATGCGCCCCTTGGCTTTGATCTTGCCCATCGCACTGACCAGACCATCTTGTCCTTTGGCTTTCAACACTCCAGCCAGTTCGCTGACCTCTGCGTCGGTGGAATAGTCCTGGACGATGACTGTTCCGGTTACCGATTTACCGGCGGTAACTCCAGCCGTTCCGAAGACAGTGATGGCATAGGTCTCCTGGGAAGGTTTGTCTTGCGCGGACACTGATAAGGAAGCACAAACCAGAACGAAGGCAATCAGGATTCGTCCGCCAAAGGCTTTCATGGTTACGTCCTCTCTGTTTTCTTTCATGTTTTGAAACATCCTCTGTTCATACTTCCTGCGGTAGGCTTCTCCTAACCGCGTCGATTACTCCGGATTCTTATTTGGGAACAAACCCGTCTGTGCTTCCGTCCGCGGCTCCAGATCGAGATACTTGATCAGCGTCACCTCGTTGCCCTGTTCGTTGTAGACCAGTTCATCGACCAACTTCTGGGTCAGCAGGACGCCGAAGCCCCCCGGGCGCAGGCCTTGCGCATCACGGATTTCGAGGTGGCGCAACGGCTCGTCCTTAGGATTGGCAATAGCGGCGTGCGGAATCTCGTCCAGCGTAAATCCCTCGCCCGGATCACTAATCCGGCACTTCACCATGTGCTTTGCCCGCAGATAAGAGATCTCCACATCTTGCTCGGGATCAAGATGGGCTCCATGTTCGATCGCATTGATGAGCAACTCGCGGAACGCCATGCCAACCGAATGTCGTTCCGGATTGGGCAACTCGGCGATCTCATCCAGAAACTGGAGGACTCGATCGGCGGTGCTGAGGTCGCAGCGAGCACGTAGACGAATCCATTCCGGCGTTGCTGAAATCACATCGATACCGTCATCCCACAAAGGTTCTTCCATCGCCAGCCGGATCATGACTGCGAGCGAGCCCGGCGAGAAGGGTTTGGAGAAATAGCTGAACGCGTGCTCCCGCATCGAAGCAATCACGTCCCCAGGAGTGCTTTCATCCGCCAGAATGATCAGGCGGGTATGCGGTCGAATGCGCCGGAGTTTGCGCAGCAGTTCCACGTCTTCCTTTCCCGAAGTCTTCTCACTGGTCACCGTCAGATCAAAGCCCCTGCCCTGCGCCATACGGAGCGCCGAGGCGTTATCGGGCGCGTGCTGGATCACCCAAAGGCCGGGCTCAAAGACCTCGTGCAACTGCGCTTCAACTTCTGGGTCTTTGCCCACCAGGAGAGCTACGCGAACTGGAACCGGACGCATCTCGATCTGTGGAAGAGCGCTCATCACTGCACCGCCTTGATTGCGAATTCGTCCCCGGCCACGCTGCGAACACCTCTCCGCAAGCGCGCCTTCAGGAAGGCCACCGTGATCCTAGGAGGATCGCGATGCCCTGTAACCTGTCAACTTCGACAGTTGGCTGAAACGCGACTTTGGTGGGCAAAAGGCGTATAAATGATGACGGCACATGAAGTTGCTGGCAGCCGGCACGTTCGAGCCGGGGTTCGATTTACCGGGCCAAACCCAGAGACGATCCCCACCGCGCCGTCCGCATCGTCATTGCCACAATGGGACTCTTCTGGTACTAATTAGCGATAATCTTGGGGGCAAATGATATGAATAATCGGGCGCGCATTCTTATTGCCGATGATCACAACCTGGTGGCGGAGCTGTGCAAACGGCTGCTGGAAAACGACTTCAATGTAGTTGGAACCGTAGCGGATGGCCGCGAGTTGGTTCGCGCAGCCGCCGAGCTCAAACCGGACGTGATCGTGGTCGATGTTGCCATGCCAGTGCTGAACGGCTTGGATGCCGGACGGCAAATCAAGAAGACACTGCCCACCGTTAAGTTAGTCTTTCTAACCATGAATCCCGACGCCGATGTCGCCGCCGAGGCCTTCGCCCGCGGCGCTTCCGGCTACCTGCTGAAAACCTGTGCCGCAACCGAGATGGTCCTGGCCGTTCGTGCCGTGATACGGGGTAAAACGTATTTGTCGAAGGCACTTTCCCAGGACGCGGTCGATTCCCTGCGTTGGCAACACAAAGACCTGGTCAATGAAGAGGAACGCCTGACCGATCGCCAGCGGGAAGTGTTACAGTTGCTCGCCGAAGGCAAGGTCATGAAGGAAATCGGCGGCATCCTGCACATGACAACTCGCACCGTCGCGTACCACAAATACCGGATTATGGAAGTGCTCGGCGCCAAAAGCAACGCCGAATTGGTCAAGTATGCTGTCCGAAACCACATGGTGGCTGCTTAGGTCCTGTCCTTCGCAGCATCTCCGACTCCGGTCGACGCTATAACCTGGTTCGCGGGTCGAAGTCTAGTCCAAATTGCAATCGCTGCATGCTATCCACTGGTACAGTTGACAGTACTCTCGGCTTCGCTCCGATCATAGGATTCCCATCGGCGGCGGATCTCGGAGTGGCCCTCTTCTTCGCAACTGCCCGCCGTAAGCACGACTTCGTCTGGCTTCGAATGGAATCGTTTGGAGCCGTTAGGGAGGAATTGAAGTGAAGCACAAACGCATACAGTGGTTCGCTCTTGCCGTCCTGTTGGGCACAATAATGATGATAGGTGCCTGTAAGAAGAAAGTTACGCCGCCACCGCCCCCACCACCGCCCCCACCACCGGCTCCGACCGCATCCATTTCGGTGAATCCGAGCACCATTCAGCAAGGCCAATCGGCGAGTCTGACCTGGCAGACCAGCAACGCCACCGACATTTCGATCGACGGCATCGGCGCGGTTCAGCCGACTGGTTCTCAAGTTGTCTCTCCCTCAGATTCCACAAACTACAATTTGACCGCTAAAGGAGCGGGCGGAACAGTGAACGCCTCCACGCGATTGACGGTCACTCCGCCACCGCCTCCTCCGCCGCCGCCCCCGGCTGGTCCAACCGACGAAGAGCTGTTCGCGCAGAATATCAAGGACATTTATTTCGATTACGACAAGTCCAATCTTCGCGCCGATGAGAACGCCTCGTTGCAAGCTGATATGCTCTTCCTCAACCAACATCCCAACATCCACTTCACGATCGAGGGTCACTGCGATGAGCGGGGGTCCATCGAATACAACGTGGCTTTGGGCGAGAAGCGCGCAACGACCGTGAAAGATGCGCTGTCCGTGGCAGCAATCGACTCCAGCCGTTCCAATGTAATCAGCTACGGCAAGGAGAAACCCTTCTGCACGGAAAGCAACGAAGCGTGCTGGCAGCAGAACCGGCGTGCACACTTCGTGTATCAGAAGTGAACCGCATAGGATAAAGAGACTGTCGGGGAACGGCCAATTCATGGCCGTTCCCCGATCTTGTTTCGCGAAAGGGCGCACTCGATCTGGATTGCTTCGCCCCTTGGGAATCGCACTACGGCGTCTTCGCGGCTCTGGCCACCGGGATTGTCGAGGCTGGCGAACTGTCAAAACTTCCACCCAATGCAAGATGCAGGTTAATGCGATTTGCGAGTTGGGCATTCCGTAGTTTGATGAGGTCGGCTTGACTCTGAATCTGTCCCTCCTGCAACTGTAGGAGCGACAAGAGATCCATACTCCCGGCTTTGTACCGCAAGGTAGCGACCCGAACGGCTTCGCTGTGATCGCGAACTGAATCTTCGGCATAAGGGAGTCGCTGATCATCGAGCCGTTCGTTCGTCAGAGCCGTTTCTACCTCGGCAAGCGCCGTGAGCGCGACGCTACCGAAATGTGCGACGGACTGCTCCTCTTGCGCAGTCGCGATCCTGATCTGCGCATGCAAGGCTCCCCCGGCATCGATCGGCACGAACATGCCAACCGCGGCGTGAATTAGCCAGGGATTAAGACCCAGCACCGAGAGCAATGGATCGCTCAAACGACCTCCCTCAAGATTGAGCGAGAAGTTCGGCCAGAGTGCCAGTCTCGCAGCTTCTCTGGATCGGAATGCCCCAATGACCTGGTGTTCGGCGGCGACAATGTCGGGACGTCGCTCCAACAGCGAGGAAGGCAAGCCGGGCGCGATCGGCGGCGGCAGAGGAGCGAAGGCTTCCGCGATCTTGAGTTCGCCGGCTGGGTAGCGCCCGACGAGCACCTCCAGGGTACGCCGAGCTTCGATCGATAGACCTTGCGCGATGGCGAGCTGAGTTTTCGCCTCATCCAGCTGATAACTCGCTTCCGCGACGTCCAGGTCGGCGACTTTTCCCGCAGCTCGTCTGACTTTTACGAGTTCGAGCAGCCTCTCATAGATCCTGACGCTCTCCTCCGTGAGGGCGAGGAGTTGACCGGTCTCAATCGCCTGATACCAACTCTTGGCCGTAGTCGCCGCCAACGACTGCCGCGCAAACGCGTAATCGAGCGCGATCGATTCATAGTTCTCTTGGGCAGCAGCGCGCTGAGAGCGTACCCGTCCCCAGACATCGACTTCCCAGGCCATCGCGCCCAGCACTGTACTGCTTTGGTTCTGCTGGGTTACATCCTTGTCCGTCGAACGTGTTGTAGCTGCGCTTAGAGGCGCGGTCAGCTGAGGCTTGAGTTTCGAACTCACCACAGTGACGTTCTGGCGTGCTGCCTCCACTTGTGCGGCGGACTGGCGGAGGTCCAGGTTGTTCGCGATGGCCTCGGCGACGATCGCCTCCAGGCCATCATCGCCAAAGGATTTCAACCAGTCGTCGTCGACCTTCCCAGCATTTGCAGTCGAACTCCACGCCGGCGGCAGCGGCGTCGCTTTCGGCAGCGCCTGAACGACGACCGTCGGATGCTCCGGCGGCTTGTGCAGCGCACAACCGCAGAGACTGAATCCCGCGGCAGACAGGAGTCCGCTTGTAACCGTTCGTACCATCCACGAATGGCGGTGCTGCATCGAGTTCGGCTCGGCGGCTTTCATCAGAATGGCATTGGATACAGCCAGTTGAACCACGAATGCATTCGGATCGTGATTTTCCGCAAGACGGCGAAGCCGCCCCCACTCGTATAAATCGCGGCGGCTCCCTGCGCCCCGATCGGAAGCCCAACCTTGGCAGGGTTCTGAAGATAAATCTTTACCGCAAACTCTCCTTGGGGCTGCATGGGGTCAGCCGGATAGAACTTCGGAATGATGTCGCTTGGAAGGTATTGCCCTTCCCCGTTGGCCCACCAGACACTGTCCACTTTCGCCTGAAAAACCTGGCCCGGATAGAGGTCCAGAGCGACCTCGACCAGTTGCCCGGGCTTCACATACTTGAGGGTACCCTGGTTAAAGCTGGCCAGCAGGTACCGGTCCTTGTCGACAATGAAGGAGGCGATGCCGCCGACACGATAGATGCCTGCAACCATTCCCGGCTGCACCTGGAGATTCATGATGTAGCCATCTTCGGGTGCGACCATCAGCGTGTTATCGAGGTAATAGCGCGCCAACTGGAGTTGCGCCTTCAGACTCTCGACAGTCGCGGCGGCTTGCTTTTGCGCCGCCTCACTCTCTTTTAGTTGCGCGGTCGCACCGGCCACGGTCGTGTTGACTCCTTCAAACTGAGACTCGTACTTGAGGCGGGAATGCTCGGCTTCGGCTTGAGCCTGGAGTACAGCGGCTTCCTCTGCCTTCATCTGGGCACTCCACTTCTGAGCGTCCTCATCCGGACCGGCACCTTTTTGCGACAGACCTTGCGAGAGCTGTTGCTGGTATTTCGCATATTCCAGGTCGCTCTTCGACTTGATGACTTTCTGTTCGGCCGCATCAAGATCGGCTTTGTACATACGCACGTCTTGATTGGCGCCCGCCAATCCTGCCTTCAATTGGTCGACCTTGTACTTCGAAGAGATCGAGTTGGCGGATGCCGCCTCCAGTTGCGCCTCCAGTTGCCTGACCTGGTATTCGTACGGACGGCGGTCGAACTGGAACAGGGGCTGTCCCTTCTTCACCGCAACATTCGGCTGAACCAGTACGGCGGTCACTAGAGTCGGTTCCGGCAGTCGGGGAATAAGTTGAATCGTGTATTGCACGACTTTCAGATTCGTGGAGTACGGAGTAATGAAGCGCAAGCCGACGATAAACGTTAGGAATAAGTGGGCGGCAAAAAATAGGACAAGAACTCCCCACGCCTTCGTGAACTTGAGCCACTTGAACTTGAAGAAGACCAGCCACACCACGAGGGCGAACAGGAACGTGATGAGGAACGCGAACATCATAACGTTGGTTCCGAGGGGGATGGCTCACTCGGTTTCGTCCCTTGCGGTTCCAACTTCTTTTCCGGGTCCGGCTTGCCAGTGAGCTTGGCAATCTCTTCGCCAATGTTCTGCTGTTCTTGCCTGGGGAAATAACGGATATCAACCACGTCGGTGGGCTTGAAAGCCCACATGAAGGCCTGCATCCAGGGCACGACCGCCAGAAATCCTAGCCAGCCCATCGTATTGATTGCGTCAGCATCGGGGTGCTTGCGGGCGATTGCGATTCGACCCGGCAAACCGAGAACCAACACGGCGATCGTGAGAAAGGCTGCGATCAGGGCGAACATCACTCCGAAGGTCAGAAAATCCCAGAGATCCAGATGAAAACCAAGCATAGAGATGCTCCTGATCTGCTCTATTCCGGCCAGCGCTCACTGAGATCTGGTGGCCTTGCCTTCCATGACGGTGGCCCATGCGCCGGATGGGGTAAGAGTCTCGTACTTGAAGGTGTAGACGACCGGAGAGACGACGGTGATCGTGTAGCGTCCTTTGGCAATGATTCCGTTTAGCTTCGCTTCCGAGGTCCAGGTCCAGACGTTGTCCCGCACGTGCCCGATCGCCATCTGATGCTCCCCGAGGCTGTTGTAGGCGTTGTAGCTATACACCTTGTCATCGCCGTTGTACTCCATCACCCTCACACTGCGCGTGTCGCCCATGACGGAGTGCATGGAGGACTTCGTCTGCAGGAAGAAGTTCCCCGACACCCATTCGCTGTGTTCGGAGGAGGTGAAATCACCGCCGGCAACAGTCGGGCTCACTTTCATCGTGCCCGTAAGCTTCCAGTCGCCGGCAAAGTAGTCCATCTTCTGATGTTCGGGACTAGGAAACAGCGTTTGTCCCGAGCCAGGCAATGCCCACGCCGCAATGACCAGCGCAGCCACCATGAATTTACCCTTGAGTCCGAAAATCATGAGTCCATAGTCACTCTCATCGCGTGAATTGAGAAACTGTTACTTGTGACAGGGCCCCAAGCCCACGATTGGATGCAGAATGAAAATGGACCGACCGGTTGTCGGTGTCCTCGGCATGAAAACCTACTGGAAGCAGTGGTTAGGATCGATCGGAATTCTGCTCCTTCACTGTTCCCTGTTACCCGCACAGGAAAGTTGTCCGGGCGAGATCAAGATCCTGCTGTCGCCATCATCCATTCCGCGGGTCATTACGACTCTGGGTTTCGAACACAAGGCTGCGGGCCAAATCTATTTATTCGATACCGACGACCTCGCCCTGATGAATCAAGGAGTGATTCTGAGAGTCCGGCAGGGCCGGGCAAATGACCTTACGTTGAAGATCCGATGGTCCGCCGACAGAAAAGACGTTGACACTACCAAACTTCGTCAGCACTTTCCTTGCGAACTGGACCGGACCGGGGAAGGAGAAGATATCTCATTCTCCGTGGCTCGCAAATACAAGCCTCACCAGGTGCCGGAAACAGGTGACGATATAGCCAATGTGTTGAGTTCCCCGCAAAAGAGACTGTTGCAAGAGGCAAAGATGTCGATCGATTGGCCCCGTGTAAGGAATGTGGCGAGCATCAAACTCACGAAGTGGGAATCGGAAGGCACCTCATCATTCGGAAAACTCACACTCGAGTTATGGGAGAGTCCGGGAGGGAACATTCTCGAACTCTCCACCAGGGTGGCGCCCGGCGATGGCGCCTCGAAGTACGCGGAGTTGCTAAGCTTTCTCCACCAGAAGGATCTGCCTTTGAGCGGCAACCAAGGCACCAAGACGAGCATGGTTCTGGAAAATCTTGCTCATCCCGAACCTGCGCTCAAATAAGCGGACTCTGAAGCCCTTCCCGCTTAGCATCCGCGGCAGAACCGATCTTCCGTCCGGATCATTTGAAATTAGGGATATTTACTTGACGCCACCAAGCGCAACAGGTTGTGGTTTGACGAGGGTCGCGAAGGGGGCCGGCCCAACCTGCACGGCCTGTTGGGCCAGACGATAGAACAGCTTGCCCCGAGAGGTAGAAGTGCGGCGATTGAATCGAAAGGTGAACTCGTCGAGGTAGTCGTTCAGATGATCCTGTCCGATCGCGCCCTGATGAGTACCGAGCAACCATCGCTTCAATAGCGAGATCACGCGGTGAACTCGCGGAAGCACATGCTCCGCCTCCCCTTGACGGCGTTGTATCTGGCGGTCATGGGCATATCCGTCCAATCCCATGTAGGCGGGCAGACCGTCGGTTCGGACCGTGCTTCCCGGAGTGATGGCTTGAGCGATGAACCCGTGCAGAGCGGCCTTGGTCAGGTTCGGGATCGAACGCAGGCGGATGCGGCCAATGCCTTTTCCATCTTCCTGGGCGGCGACGACAATCAGAGCCTTGATCTCCGTCCGCCTGCCGATTGCGCCAGTCTCCTCCCCACCCCAGTACGTCTCGTCCACCTCGACGACGCCATCCAACCGGTCCCAACCCGGACGAACCATAGCCCGGCGCAATTTATGCAACATCGCCCAGGCGGTCTTATAGCTGCCCAGGCCGAGAACACGCTGCAAGCCCAAAGCACTGATGCCATTCTTTTGGCTGGTGATCTGCCACATGGCGCGGAACCAGATCGTCAGGGGCAGGTGACTGTCCTGAAAAACGGTCCCCGCGGTGACCGACATCTCATGCCGGCAATAGCCGCAAAGCCACCGATTCCGCCGAACCGACCAAGCATCGGTTCCCGCGCACCGCGGACACACCCATCCGCCGGGCCACCGCAGAGCTGCGAGGTATTCGGCGCAGGTATCCTCGCAGCTAAAGCGCCGTTCCAACTCCAACAAGGTCTTCGGAAAATCCTCGCTCATGACCCCGAACGCTACATCTTGGGGTTGGTGGCGTCAAGTAAATATCCCTATTTGAAATTGATCTTGAAGCCAAGCAACGGCCCGCTCATGTGCACGTCGTACACGAACCCACCACTCTTGTAGTCGACATACAGATAGCGGTAGCCCAGCATCACTGCATAACGCGTCTTGAATTCTTTTCCCACGCCAGCATAAATCTGGTAGGTCAGCTGTGAGCCAACTCCAAAGCCGCCGGCGTCACCCTTTAGGCTGAAGAAAATGCCCTTGTTGGCGTTATAGCGCATGCGCGCGCCCAACACGGGATCGACCCAGTCTTGCGTCTGTCCAACCGTAACCGTGCTCCCGTTGTTCGGAGGGTAGAGATCAAGACTGTTGTTCAGATGCCAAAAACGGCCGCCCCCGATCGCGTCGATTGATCCTCGGTCCGAGTCCACCAGACGTACATAAAGTTCCGGATCCACAATCAATTGCTTCGCGTTCGCCTGAAAGCCCACATATGTGGGCGTGGGCCCGATCGGCGTCGTCTTCTGGTCCGACGAGAGGCTCAAGAAGATCAGATCGGTAAACAAACCAATCCGCTTTCGGCGAATATCCAGGTCGCTCATGTACGCGATGTTGAGCTCTTTAAAGACTTGGGAGAAACTCACATCGACGGGAGCCACGACCCCACCTGCTCCAACATTCCCGTCCAGGCCAGTGAACCACAGGTAAAACGGAATCCAATCGACGTGCCAATCGCTAGGCGGGGCATTCGGATTCTTCACTTTCTTCTCCGGAGACTGGCCCCAGTCGTACTCGATCCCCACCGTCGGCCCGCGATGCACTAACTGCACTGCGATCTGGTCGCCGGTTCCGTGCACACTCAGGCGGCTCCCCATCTCGTAGCCGCCTCGAAGATTTAGGTGCTTCGTCAACCCAACGCCAACATCGCCGTGGGCGGTCATAAAGTTTCCGTAGCCAAAGAATGGCATGCCACGGAACGAACCGCCAAAAGAAAGCCGGTTCGAGTCCTGGAGGGGATACCAGCGCCCGCTAAGGCCAAAGTCCGGTAGCGGCGCCCAGAACGTCCTCGAAGCTGAGCGAGCTCCCGTCACATTGTTCACATTGGCCGCGAGGTCGAGCTTGGCTGTCGTTTTAATGAGATTAAAGTCGATTTCCAGCCCTAAATACCCGTGATCTCGCCGAATAATGTCGTACTGGTAGCCGGGCGCGATATTGAATGAATTGATGCTGGCGGAGACGGACGCACCCACGTCGAAGGTTTGACCCTCGAACATGATCGTCCGGCTCAAAGTATCCGTCTTTGAAACGTAGTTCGGACTGCCGTTCAGCAGCAAGTGATGCTTATGGGCAAAATGCCAGTCGAGTTTGCCGGTAAAAGTTGAGTAACTGCCAAACCCGAAATCCCTATTGATGTCAAAATAGTTATTCGTGCCGTTTGCGCCAAAATAGCCGGAGGGATGCGAGTACCACCAGTCCCCGTCTACGCGCCACTTGTAGTTATCGAGATCGCCGGCGTCCTGAGCTCGAACTAGAGGAAGGGCAACAAAACAAAGGATGACAGCAACAATGATTCTTCTCAAACTATTCGCGAATGGCATTTCGGTTGAACTCCGCACGCGTAGTGAACCTGTCAAAACTATCAGCGGCTCAGTGCAAGGGATACTGACAGAACTTACAGGTCTGAACGGGAACTTATCGATGTGAACGGACTCTGAAAACACGCGTGCCGCTTCGCAGAACCGCAGCGAAGCGGCACACATACGTGAAGGAGCGAGTTGATTCGTTTAAATCAGAGCTCTACATCCCTCCGGCGACTGCCTTATTCACGATCACCTTAACGTCAACGCGGCGGTTTTCGGCGCGTCCATCCGAGGTCTCGTTCGGTGCGGCAGGGTCTGCCACGCCCATCGCTCCCGGAGCCACAATGTGCCGCAGAGGAACGCGGCAATTTTGCAGCAGGAACGCCACCACCGCATCGGCCCGATCCATGCTCAACTCCTGGTTCATCGCGGCATTACCGGACGAATCAGCATAACCTTTGACTTCGACAAGGTAGCCTTTCGTGCCAATCGCGGTTTGCGCCAGTGCCGTCAACGCAGCTTGGTCGCTGGCCGAAATCTTCGAGCTTCCGCTGGAGAAATAGACCGTCGCATTGGCTTTCGTCTCATACTCGGAGAGTTCGTTGAAGCGCTTGTTCTGGGCCTCCATCTCCTGCTGATTCGCCTGAATGTCCTGCTGGTTAGCGGAGATGCCTGCGGCGTTCGAGGCACCTTGTTGCTGGTTGGCGGCGACGCCGGCTTTATTGCTCGCAATGCCCTGTTGATTCTCGGCAATGTGGGCCTGGTTGATCGCCTGCTGTTGTTGCGTTGGAGTCAGACCCGCCTGAATCGTCTCGGCCAAAACGAGGTCGTCGTTGGAAAATTGAACGCTCTTGGCAACCACCTGATTTTCGGTGCCCGTTCCTTCGACTGCAACTTTCAGCCCGGGGATCAGCGCGGTCACTGACTTCTCGGAGTGCCGGAACAGCCCTTTCGGAGTCTGCACCTTGGTGTTGTCGGTCAAAGTCACAACGACGTTTCCCGCCTTGCTCGATTTGAGAGTAAAACTATCTCCATCTCGTCCGGTAATCAGTCCTTCTACTTTGACTTTCTTGTCCGCGCCAAACGCGAGTCCGGCGCACAGGATGCACAGCAAAGCCGTGCAGCTCATCCATTTGCGATTTTGCTTCATAACATTGTCCTTTCGGGAACTTTCTTCTCAAAATTTGTGCGAGCCGACCGCGCTCGGCCTGAAACGCTGAACTGACGAAACGAATATTAGGAAACTTCCCGGAGAGTGCCTACTGGCAAAATTGACAGCGCAAATGCAGCGAACCGCGGCCACGCTCGAAGACACCGTCTTGGCTGGATCTCATTCCGGTACGAGCCAACTTGGGCGCTGGTAGCCGCTTGCGGTCCGGTCTCTCGATTCCGGTTCCCGCCCAATGGTGTGACCGGGACAGACTTCTAGCTAGGGTATTGACAAATACCCGCTTAAGAAGAAGATGGATATACGCGCAGATTCGTGATTGCACCGAGACTGCAACCGTTTGGGGCGGAAAGCGGGAAGAGGAATGGCGTCAATTCGCGTGCTGGTGGCAGAAGACTTCTTGCCGTTTCGGCGTCTTATCTGCGCAACACTCGAGAAGAAATCGGGCGTAACGATCATCGCGGAAGTGGCCGACGGTCAGGAAGCGGTTCGCAAAGCGGAAGAACTGAAGCCGGATCTCATCCTTCTGGATATCGGTCTCCTCTCCCTCAATGGAATCGCTGCCGCGCGGCAGATTCGCCAGCTTGCTCCTGACTCCAGGATCATCTTTTTGACCCAGGAGTCCTCAGAGGATGTCGTGCAAGAGGCTCTCAGCACCGGAGCGCTCGGCTATGTTGTAAAGACGACGCTGAATGGGAACCTTCTCGCCGCCGTGGACGCGGTTCTTGAGGGCAAGCAATTCATCAGTAAGGGACTGAAGCAGGCCGACACCCTCTAGGCTTGAGGAAACCCATTTGTGTTCCGTCGCCAATTCGAGGGCTCAACTCAATCCCAGTCTTGCGGGCGCGATTGCGCCCGTCGTGTCCTCACGTCCCTGGCTACGGCTGAAACCCCTCTAGCAAGGGCGGTCAGTTCGTTTTTCGGCGTGCTGAACTGCGAATAACCGCAATCCATACATACCTGAACCTTGGGAAATAGGAGGATGCCGGGTTTGTCGATGTTGTTGAGACCGCCGAAATGCACGTTGATTTCAGCAGCGAACTCAGCCTGGCGACCGGATGCGCAGGATGAACAAGTCATGACCTTTTCCTCTGGCCGGTGATTGTAGGCAAGGGAATAAAGTCTGACTGTTCAATATTGAACACCTCGCAAAATAGCCGATCGGGGGCAATGGAGGACAGAGGGCTCATATCGATCGGAGCTGCGGCTCTCCCTCACTGCAGCAGATCAACTTCCGAAATCAGTGGGGAACATGGATTTCTCTGTCTACGCACGCGGAAACGTCAGAATCCAGTACGTGCTTAACACCAGCAACACGAAGGCCACGGAAACCACGGCAACCCGGGGCCCCAAAATCTCGAACCGCTGGCTGAGCGCTGTGAGCAAAAGCACGGTCGCCAGAAAAACGGTGATCCTCACATATTGATCCCCGTTCTCCCGCATAGTGACGGCTTTCTCAAAGTAGCCTTTCGCTTCCTCGGCGAACTTGGCAGACTCCACACCGTTCGCGTTCACATACTCCGCCATAAAGATTGGACCCGCGGGAGCAGACGGATTTCGAAATGGGTCCAGCTTCAACCATGCCCCGAACGCAGCCGCATATTCGGGCCGGAATCGACGCTCGAAGAATGTCGCAAGCTTATCTTTCCCTTCTACCCGCGCGGCGGACCAGGAAGCGAACGTCGTGATGTCGTGCAAGCGGTCCTGGCCGGCGAGGGTCTCCTTTTCCTGCGACAACACCGTGGTCCGCGATGCCAGGTTGTAGTGTTGCGCCGATAGCGCGTCCCACTTGGCTGCCTGATAGCCGCTCCATGCGGTCGCGACGGCTACAATCGCCAGCACTAGAGCCTCCGCAATTTCGATCCACTGCGCCCGGCGGTCGCGCGATAAGGAATGATGCTGGGCCTCCTCGTGAATCTTCTGGGCAAATTCCACGTTCGATGTTGCTTCAGGCATAACGTCCCTTGCGCAGGTTCGGCCGAAAGTTTTCGGTGCGCCACATCCGCCAGTTACGAGACTGGGTATGTGATGGCTTCCGTTATCGATATACAATCTGCCGACAAGTCTGTATCAGGCTAAACAAAAATGCCGTAGTCAATCCGAACAGCAGCCACCCGCTCAGAGCCTCAATTGCCCCCATGAGTTGCCAAGCCTGCTCCAGATACAAACCGGAGTGTCCGTAGGTAGTAAGCGCGCCGAGCGAATAGAGCATAGCCGAGGCGTAGTCCGGTCGAGCGCCGAGAAGCTGGTAGAAAACGGCCCAAAGGGCCGCTTCTCCCGCATGCATGACGGTGGCCCATAAGGTAACCGCGCTGATGGCCATTACGAATGCCGTCCTGGGATGCCGGTCGTCCGTCATGTGGGTACAAAAGCGGATCGCCCTCTCATTTGCAAGGCCCAACGCCAGCACATGGACGACGACGGTGAATAGAATTAACGGAATCCCCCATGCCCAATTCGAACGCCACACCCCGGCCGTGTCCGCCCAAAGACTCTGAACGCCTTGCACAAATATCATCGTGAGATCCTTGCCCTTGCTCAACCGATCCGAGCCCACTCTCAGTTCTTCTGTGGCTCCGCATTCATCTGCTTCAGTTTTTGCTCCAGCAACATTTTTTGCTGCTGCTTCGTCAGCTTGGGGAACAAGAATGCAATTTGTAATCGCAGGCCCCATGGCGATGTGTCCGGCGGATGGACGGCACTCCCATAAAACTGCGCCGTCAGGTTTACTGGCTGGAATCCCAGCTTCATAATTCTTCCCACGCCGCCGCCGAACGGCACCACCCAACGTCCACTGCCATCCACCTGCCAATTCGCGGTCAGCGTCGGCTGCCAGGTGATGTACCAGCCATGGCTCAAGTTGTAATTAATGAAGTACTGAAACAGCATCTGGTTCACATCCGGACGGCTGGATTGCCCGGCAAAGGAGAACACGTTGTTCACCAGTCCCCCGAGCGTCCATT
The DNA here is from genome assembly GCA_963709025.1 of uncultured Acidobacteriaceae bacterium. GTDB lineage: Bacteria > Acidobacteriota > Terriglobia > Terriglobales > Acidobacteriaceae > Sulfotelmatobacter. The sequence goes on along the minus strand of CAVPVE010000025.1, from coordinate 18,819 downwards.
TACCCGGCTGAGCCAGCACGACCACCGATGGTCCGATGCTCCATTTGCCCTGCCCCAGGATCGGATTTGTGGCCGTGGGTAAAACGAGTGCCGTGCCTACGCCCCAAATGATTTTGCCGGGCTTCGCCGGAGAAATGAAGAACGACGGGTTCATGTCTCCAAATCCGTACGCTCCCTGGTTCACCGGTTGACTTACTGTCGGCTGATAAATAATGGGCGTAATAATGCGTGAAATCAGATTCCAGTGTTCGCTGATTCGAGCGGGGATCACCGGTTGAATGTTCAACACATCCTGCACTCGACTGTCGGGATTAATCCCAAAGTTATTATTGTTTTGCACGGGAACGCTGATCAGGCTGGCAATCGGGTTCTGCGCCGCTTTTCTCAAGGCATCGGAATTCTCGGCAGCAGCGGGCGTTTCCTCCGTCGCCACCTGAGTCCCAGGGACTCCAATCGGTGTGTCTTGCGCAACCAACTGCATAGCAAACAGGGAACATGCCAGAGATAAGCTCACCCTCGTGCTCAAGGCTGCCCTGAAACGTTCCCATACCGTCGTAGTAATTCGCATAGCTTGTGTTCCTCTCCTCGCTCGGCGAGTTCCTTTAGTCTCTCCGAGACGCCTCAAACGTGCTGATAATTGGAATTCTGTGTGGCAATATTCAATTGCTTGCTGACTCCGTCCATGACCACGCTGGCCACATGGTTGGTTCCGTCGGGCAGGCGGCTGAACGTCACCATCAAATTCATCGCGTTCTTGGGATCGCTCATATAAGAAGAAATCTGAACACTCACCAGCGCCTTCTGTTGCCGGTCGAAGACGAGCGTCATCGAGTCTTGAGGTTTCAAGTAGTTATGGATCACGAGTCGAATCTCGTTCGGAGCGCCAGCCGCCGGACCTAACATGATGTTCCCTTGCGCGTAGGCCTGTTGCAGCAGATCTCCGGATGGCGGCACATACTGCTGCGCCAGCGCCTTCATCGCGTCGGCATAGTCGGTGTATTCTTCTTTCTTCTTGGCGACGATGTGCTGTCGCAGACGCCCTCCACTGGGAGCGGCCTCGGCAGGCGGATCCAACGAAGTCTTTACCGGCGTGCCATCTGGTCCGAGCCGAACCTGGAAGTGCTGCTGCTTCTTCTCTTCGCCTTTCAGGCTGATCGTGACGAGCTCATACCAGCTGTAAGACATGAGAGCCCGTTTGTTGTTCGCCGCTGCCTCTTTGATTTCTGCAACCTTCTGCTGCAGTTCTGGCCCCTGCGCCTCGACCGAAGCAGGAATGCCCGCGCCCGCGAGGAGTACCAGCAAAATCATTACTGCGCCTCGCAAGGTGTGGCGTGCTGCCTCATTCATAAGGTCCTTTCGGTGTCTGAAGCACGGCTCGGGCCGCGTGGACTCATCCCGCACGAACATGACTGGTCCGCGTGCTAGTGCATCATGGAAAAAAATCGGCTGTAACTGTCACTTATTACAGGCAGGTCACCAGGCGGGATCACGGAGCTGCCGCAGACGCGGAGGAACCACGCCCTTCTCGCTCTCTCGAACTCGCGTCGCCGCGCTCCTGGGTCAGGCTTACTTCGCTGTCTTCTCCTGCATTGCGGATAACTGGACCACTGCCGCCGCAGCCGTGAGCTTGACTTCTTCCTTTTCGTCCTTAAGCCCCGAACTCAACTCCGGCAACACCGCAGGATGTCCTCGCCGCGCCAAGGCATCATAAGCGGCGGTTCTCACCACCCACTCCTTGTCTGTGGTCGCTGTAATCAATGCCTTTTCCGTGCGCGGATCCGGATCCTTCGCCAGAATCCTGATGGACGTTGCCTTGATGATCGGCCCTCTTGCTTCGCTGGCGTGAATCGCATTGAACGCCTGCACGCCAATCCCTCCGAACGGTACGAATCCCATGCCTTGCTCAAATGCCATCATTTCCATCTGCTGGGGGTCTCGCAATAGATCGTTCAACTGCTTCTCTTCCCCTCCAACCAGACCTTCACCCGACTTGCGCTGTCCCGTCAGCACCGCGTAATACACGCTGTATCCGCGCTCGTCTCCAAGTTGAATCAGGGCTTTGGCCGCTGCCATCACCACCGCGCCGTCTTTGTCGCTCTTGGCCGCAGTGACCAGTGCTGGAATGGAAGCCTTCGATCCCATTGCGCCAAGAGACAAGGCCGCCGCGCCCCGCACTTCTGCCTCCTTGTCTTGCAAACCCTTATCCGTCAGACTGAGCGCTCGGGCATCTCCTGGAATCAACTGCATCACACGCATCGTGGCGATCCGTTGGTTTGTACTGCCGCTGTCGGCTCCGTCCTGCAAGATGCTCCACCCCTGGTCCGCTGGAGTTTGGGCGGACACGACGACTGGAGCCACGCACAACCAGGCTACAACCAGCGCAGCCGACGTCACCCTCCCGAGCGTCCGATTTGGAAGATTGAAAGCAGCCATGATTCCTCCTTCTAAACCAACACAACGTTCAGACTTGCATTGAGACTCTCGCCCCGTCGACGTCGTGCTTCTGAAACACATCGACCGCGAAGTAGAGCACCGTGTAGAGCACGACGCAGGCGTCCATCGCAGCGCCAGCCCACAGCCCACGCGCATAAGGTTGGCTGATGTTGGTCGCCACCAGGTACACGAAGAAGGCTTTTTCCAGAACGCAGATGAGGAGAACGGGCTTCCGCCAGTCCGTTCGAAAGGCAATAATGACCATGAATACGCCTACGATTCCGAGCATTATTCCCCAGTGCTGCACAAGGATGGTGTAGTCCTGGTTAAACGGAATCAGTTCGAGTTTCTCGACCGCCCATCTTGGCCAGAATGCGTTCAAAGCACCCAGCGTGGTAGCCAGTCCGGTCAAAACAAAGAATGGCTTGAACGTGAGATGGAAGAATCGCTTCATAAACTCGTGTTCATCGCGCGGACATCTAGCGGAACATCGCGCCACCGTTAGAACCATCGACCGGCCCGGCGCTGATTCTTTAAGGTACGTGCTCAATCTGCAGGCTCCTACTGTCAGAAAGAACAGTCCGCGCAGTGAGAGAGGGTTTGTCGCTACGATGCGACCACAGAGAGCGACGCCGCCGAAGCGCGGAAATCAGGTTCGATGAAAATCGATGACGATCCTGGTGGGAATATTAGCTGATGGAAAACATGGTGGCCAGGGACGGAATTGAACCGCCGACGCCAGCCTTTTCAGGGCTGCGCTCTACCCCTGAGCTACCTGGCCACGTTTCCAAACCCGCTGTCTGCGGGCTTGCGAGGATTGTTCGCTTCACGCTGATTGTTGGCGGGATTCGCTGCCGAACGAAACTGCTCCTAATGCCGGAAGCGTGCGGAACGTCCTTGATTATAACAATCGCGCGGATTTCCCTCAATCCGCCGCTCGATTTCCTTTGCCGAAGATGCAGGGCCGCCACCGATTTCACGGATTTCACAGATCTTCACGGATATTCCCCAGAGAAATATCCGTGAAGATCCGTGGCCGGGGTCTTATCCCGCGAAACCCTTCACGAACTCCACCAGACTGCGCAGGGCAATGCCCGACGGTCCTTTCGCGATCCACGGCTTCTGATCTTCCATCCAAGCCGTACCCGCGATATCGAGGTGGATCCACGGAGTCTCTTCGGCGAATTCTTTCAGGAACATCGCGGCAGTAATCGCGCCGCCCCAGCGCCCGCCCGAATTGACGATATCGGCGATGCCTGAGCGGATTTGCTCTTTGTATTCGTCGTCGAGCGGCATGCGCCACATTTTTTCGCCGGCCTTCGCGTTCGCGCTGTGGAAGCGGTTGTACATATCGTCGTCATTCGCGAAGATTCCCGCATTGTTGTAACCGAGCGCAACCACCACCGCGCCCGTCAGCGTGGCTGCGTCGACAAGATGTGTGCAACCCAGCTGGCGCGCGTAGAACAGGCCATCCGCCAGCACCAGGCGTCCTTCAGCGTCGGTATTGATGATCTCTATCGACTTCCCCGACATCGCAATCTGCACATCACCGGGCTTCTGCGCTTTCCCCGACGGCATATTCTCCGTCGCGCAGACAATGCCGATGACTCTCACTTTCGGCTTCAGCAGCGCGATAGCGCGCATCACGCCAATCATCGTCGCGCCGCCGGCCATGTCGTATTTCATCTTCTCCATGCCGTCGGCGGGCTTGATCGAAATGCCGCCGGTGTCGAAGGTAATTCCCTTCCCCACCAATCCCAGCACGGGCTTCTCCGGCGCGCCCGCGGGTTCGTAGCGCATGACAATCAAAGCGGGTGGTTCGTCGGAACCTTGCGCGACGCTCCAAAATGCGCCCATCTTCATTTCCTTGATCTTATCGGCGCCGTAGACTTCGCACTGCAATCCGACTTCCTGCGACATCTTCTTGGCGCGATCGGCCAGGATCGTGGGCGTCATCCGATTGGAAGGCTCATTCACCAGATCGCGCGTAAAGTTCTGCGATTCGCCGATGACTTGCGCTTCGCTGGCCGCCCTCTCGAGTGCAGACTTGTCGCCACTGGCAACAATCGTCAGGGCATCAATCTTCTGATCCTTGCGATCACTGCGATAGTAATCGGGGTCGAAGTTCCCCACGTGAGCGCCTTCCACAATAGCGCGCACCGCCTCTTCCGCAGGAATACCGGGCGGAGCAATGAACGCAAAGCTGCGAATCCCGCGCGACTTGAGTGCGCGGACGGCCGCACCGGCGATGCGGCGCAAGTCGTAGCTCGAGAACCTTTTCGCGCTGCCACCCGAAACCAGCAGCAGGCGCTTGGCCATCAGGGTGGCCGGCCGGTGCATAAGGTTGGTTTCGAACGGCTTGCCCGCGACTTCTCCGCTGGCCAGCAGATCGGCCGCAACCGACTGCACTGCGGGATCGCTGGTGGCAACCTTCAGTTGCGGCTTCTTGTCTTTCTCTTTGACGTTGGCAGCAGGCTCCGCGTGGTCGAGCACTACGGCGACCAGCGATTCGGTTTCGAGCTCGGCAGGCGTAGAGAGAGAAATTGTCGTTTTCATAGTTTGAAAAATTGGATATTAAAGTTGCTGTCTGACTATCCAGTATCATCGGCGACCGGGGAAAAACGCAAGCCGACAAGGCCCATGCAGCAGTCCCCTGCCACGATTCGCGTCCGTGAGCGGAACCGGACATCGGTCTGCACCGTATTGTCTTTCAGCCGGTGGCGGCGGCCGAGCGCCTGCGCTATCATTCAAGCCGCAGCCCTTACAGATGAGGTTCTTCATGCAGATTCGCTGGAAGATTGTCTTTTTGATTGCCGCGTTTGCCCTCGGAGTTGCCGCTCTAGTGAACCGGAAGACCGCCACAGCGGCCACTCCGCAAGCAACCGCCCCGGTTGTCAAGGCCCCTCCGGCGGGCAAGAATGCGAAGGGTGCTCCGTCCCCGGGAATCTCCATCCCCGACACTACACTGGCCATCAACTCCGACAAGCCCATGTCGGAACGCGTCGTGCATTACGAAATCGACGCCAAGTACAACGCCGACAAACACGTCGTCGATGCGACCGAGGTACTCACCTACCACAATCTCACCGGGCAAGCGCTCGACCACTTCCCTTTCCATCTTTATCAAAACGCGTTTCAGCCCAAGGCGACCTTCGTCAAGGATTCCAAGCTGATGGGCAGCCGCGACACTTCTTACGCGACGTGGGAAGACAAGTTTTACGGCTCGGAAGACATCAAGACTCTCGAAGTTGTGGGCCAGGGAGATCTGACTTCCCAACTGCAGTTCATCGCGCCCGACGATGGCAACAAAGATGACAAGACCGTGGTCGATCTGAAAATGGCCAAACCCATTGCGCCGGGCGCGTACGTGCAATTCAAGATCGCCTTTCAAACCAAGTTTCCCGAGACCCAGGCACGTTCCGGATGGAAGCGCGATTTCGTGCTGGGTGGCCAGTGGTTCCCCAAGGTGGGCGTGTTTTGGCACGGCGCCTGGAACTGCCACCAGTATCACAACACGACCGAGTTCTTCGCTGACTTCGGCGTCTATGATGTGAAGCTGACGGTTCCGCAATACGAAGTCGTAGGCGCCAGCGGAGTGCAGGTCGACGAAAAGAACAATCCCGACAACACCAAAACCGTGACCTACCACGGCGACGACATCCACGACTTCGCATGGACCGCCAGCCCGCGCTACAAAGTGCGGGAGAGCACGTATCAGGCGCAGATGGGTCCGATCAAGCTGCGCTTCTTGATGCAGCCCGCGCACTGGAACCAGGCCGAGCGCCACGAGAGAATCACGCGCGACTCGCTCGATCGCTTTGAGAAATTCTACGGGCCGTATCCCTACAAAACTCTCACGGTGGTCGATCCCGAGCCCGACTCGGCAGCCGGAGGCATGGAGTATCCAACTTTCATCACCGGCGACTCGAACTGGTTTATGCCCGACGGCTTCTACCTGGTGGAATTGGTAGTGGAGCACGAATTCGGTCATCAGTACTGGTACGGCATGGTCGCCACCAACGAATTTGAAGACGCGTGGATGGACGAAGGCATTAACAGCTACACCGAAGTGAAAGTTCTGGATTCGATCCTGGGCAAGAACACTTCGGTCTTAAACATGGCGGGCGCGACGGCCAGTGACCGCGAACTTCAGAGGCTCAGTTATATCGGCGTGGCCGATCGTGACCCCATGGCGCAAAAAGCCTATGACTACGTTACTTCTGGCTCGTATGCCGGCATCACCTACGGGAAGACGGCCAGCGTGCTCCTCACCCTGGAAGGCATCATTGGCGAAGACACCATGGCGAAGGCGATGCATACGTATTTCATGAAGTACCGTTTCACCCATCCCACGAAGGAGGACTTCCTGAAGACGATCGAGGAAGTCTCCGGTAAAGATCTGCGCTGGTACTTCGACCAGGCCGTCTACGGATCGCAGGTGATGGATTATGACGTCCTCAGCGTCAACTCCTTCCCGGTGAACTGGTCCGAAGAAAAGAAGGACAAGAAGGGCGCGAAGAAAGGCGAAAAGGACGACACGCTGTACCAGTCTTACGTCACCCTGCTGCGCAAAGAAGACTTCGTAATGCCGGTCGATGTGGAGATCATCTTCGATAACGGCGAGAAGGTGCGCGAGCACTGGGATGGCAAGAACCGCTGGACACGATTCGCTTATCAGAAGAAGGCGAAGGTGGTGTCAGCCGAACTTGATCCGGACCACACCGTGCAAATCGACCGCAATGATTTCAACAACAGCTTCGTCGTGGAAGACAACGGCAAGCCGGCGCACAAACTAGCGAACTACTGGCTGTTTGTGACCCAAATCCTGAGCCAGGCCCTGGGATGGTGGGCTGTGTGAGAAAGGGTCACCTCCGCCGATTGTGATGCGTCTTCTTCGAACAATATCGATTCGCAGATTGGATTAAGGATAATCTCGCATGAGTAATCATAGAGGTCTCTTGAGCAGCGGCTTGGGAATGGTATTGCACAACAAGCGTTATATCGTCTGGTTCTATGTGCTCAATCTCTTTCTCGGCTTGTTCGGTACCGTCGCGTTCGTCAACCAGGCTGGGGCGATTTTGGACCACAGCCTGCATTCTGACCGCCTGGTGCACGGCTTTTCGGTGACCGTGCTGATCGACATGTTTGCGCGGCCGGAGTTTGGGCCGACCATGGCTTCCCGAGGGCCAGCAATGTTTTTTGCGACACTCTTCTTGCTCTCCACCGCTTTGTTTCTGCCCGGGGTTTTTCAGGGATACGCCTCGACCTACCGCTTGCCCCGCGAGGATTTCTTCCGCGCCTGCGGCCGGAATCTGTGGCGGTATATCCGACTCCTGCTGGTTGCCGGCATTGTGATGACGGTCGCCACCGTTGCGCTGTTTGCTCTGCATGGCGTGCTGGAGCGCAAAGCCGCGGAGAGCACCAACGAACTGCTCTTGCCCGAGGTGCAGTTCATTGGACTGTTCGTGATTTTTCTGATCATGACCGTCTTCCGCATCTGGTTCGATCTCGCCGAAGCGGACGTTGTACTGAGCGATCAGCGCGCGGTGCGCAAATCGATCGCGGCTGGCTTCCGACACACATTCCGCGGTCTGGGACGTCTGCTCTCGAGCTACGTGGTCGCTGCGATTGCCGCGGCGATCATCCTCGTGGCCGGAATCTGGATGTGGATGAAGTTCGTCCCGTCAACCAGTGTGGCCGGGGCATTCCTAGTCGCGCAATTCACTCTGATTTTGCTGTTGATTCCGCGTTTCTGGCAGCGGGGCGTCGCCGTCTCTTACTGGCAGCAACGAATGCTTGTGCCCGTCGTGGTCGTGGAACCTGTAACTCCGCAGCCGGTTTCAGTTGCGGTCGAGGCCCCCATCGTGCCGCCGATCACTCCACCGCCTGCACCTGAGGGAGCGTAGCAGTCCGATCGTCACTGCGATTTTGCAGACATCGGGCTCGGCTCATCGGAGGCCTCGCCCTTCTGGCCCAGATCTAGTCCGAATTTCGGCGCGGACCGCGTCCCCGTCACCTTGAACGGCAGTTCGGTTCCCGCACCGTGCTTACTGAAAAACGGATCCACCGGCTTGAGCAATACCGATTTCCATCCCGTCATCATCTGCGAAAGTTTTGCATCCAGCTTCGCGGTGCCATGAAAATCGAAGACTTCCCCGTTCAAGCTGTATTGTCCGGCGACGTCGGCATGTGTCCCTGGCACCGCAAAGTGCAGCAGAGAAAATGTAAGCAGCCCCTCATCGAGCCGGAATACGCCTCCGAGCTCTGACGGTACTCCCACTTCGGCGTGCTCCTTTGCCTCTTTGGGCTCGCCCCGGCTGCGCAGACTCAGCGCGTCGATCTTCTCCTGAATCTTTTCATTCGAAAATAGTCCTCCAGCAATCTTGAAGGTTCCATCGAGTTTCAAACGGTTGGCGACATCCTTCGCCCCGGGAACGATGCTCATCTTCGTCTTCATCTCAATCGGTCCACTCAAGATCGGAGGCTCAGTCTTGACTCCCAATTGCAGCAGGTCCTCGATACGCGCGTGATCCATTACCACGCTGAGTTCGATGTCATGGCCCTTCGGATTCCGCGTGCGAATCACCTTGCCCCGCGCCGTGAACGACGAATGAAGAAATCGCGCCTGCACCGGCTGGAGATACGTGTCGCCATCGGTGCCGTCGACGATCGCGTGAAAGTCGGTGTGCAATGCCACCGGATGGCCACTGGTGTCGAGCCGGAAATCGGGCGTATCGGTCGCGCCCGAAACTTCAATCTTCCCCAGGCTCCCACTATATTTCCCTGTCGATGAGAGCATGCCCGCGATGCCCCGCAGTGTCCCAAGATCGGCTTGCGTAAAAGAGTAGTCACCCGAGACCGCGGTCTCGCGCGGAGAATCTTCGCGGAAGGGGCCGAACGATCCCGTCGACTTGATGTTTCCCACCGGCTTGGGATTAACCAGCGTGGCATCAAATCGCAACGGCTGACCGGGACCGATTTCTTTCATATTCAACTGGCTGATCTGAAAAACGAGTGGCTCCTTGCCCGGCTTGTACGTATTGATGACGAGTTGCGTATCTTCGCAAACGAATTTATCCACGAAGATCTTCATCTTCATCTTGTCGATCTTTTTACCCGAACTGTCCCGCATTTCACCTAGTCGCCGTTGATCTTCCTTCGGAGGAATGTTCAGCTCCATGCCTCTCACGTACGCCGTAGCCACATGCATCGGCGTCCGGAACAGGCTGATCAGTCCCGTCCGGAAGCGGAATTCCTGGATGCTGATCAACGCTTGCACCCCCGATTCTGTCGGGTTTGGATCGGTGGGACCGAAAATCTTCAGCCCTTTGCCGGAAACGTTCAGGCCATCCGCCAGCCCTACGTCAAGATCGGCCAGTTCCACTTTCGTCCTGAAGCGCGCGGAGAGAGTCTCGATGACTCGGGCGCGCAGGATGGGCTGGGCGTGGGCTAGCAGATGACGAGCTTCCAGAAGCACCGCGACGCCTAATACCACGAGGAATCCAACGAACCAGGGCCAGCGCCGACGCCGTTTCTTGCCGGGCATAACCACGAAATCTCGCGCAGAGGAAGAGCGACCCGATTGACTTGAGGCAGACGCGCCCATGTCTTCCATAGGGCACGACAGAGTGTAGTCGGGTCAATCGGGTCATCCCTGTACGACTCGGCGCGATACGCTGATGCGGACCAGTCGGAGATCGCAGCGCAGAACTTACAGAGCCGAAGTCGCTGAGAATGAGATCCAACAGTCTCACTGCAAGACGATCGTGATCCCTTGGTTCCGCCGCCCCAGGTCCGAATCGCTCTTCAACCCCGACTCCGTCTGCAACAGACGCCATGTCGCCTCATCGGACTTCGCCCAGTTCTCTCCAAAAATGCAGCCGCGAATCTGCCCCGCCTCTGCCAATTCGTGCAGGCGTTTCTGCACAGCAATTCGAATATCGCCACCCGCTCCCGTCGATCCATACCCGTGAACTAATTTGAGGAACGAGTGCCGCTCCTGCCGCGCGAGCGCGATCGCCCGCTCCATCCGCTGCAACGCCTCCGCAACGGACGGCATATCGGACTTGAGGTTGACGGTCTTGATCGGTAGTCCCTGGTCTACCCGCCCGTCATGCCGGATTCTACGTTCTCGGCCGGCGTGGAAGGATAGTGAAAGTTTTCCGCCCTGGAAGCCTGTACGTCTCAAAATCGTCGTGGTCGATAGTCAGGATTGTGCTCAGACGTTCGCGAGCCGCGAGGTGCACCAATGTTGCATCCGCGAAATCCATTGGGCGATCGGCATACCGCGCCATGAGGGCATGAAGTTCGAGCAGGTCAGAATCGTGAATGGGACGAATGGTGAGTGCGCCCGAGCGGACAAACCGCCACGCTTTCTCGGTTTTATGAGCATTCTTCCCGGCCAAGTGGAAGGTTTCGGTGAGCACAGCTTCAGTCGTGAACAGCGGTATGCGAAGCGATTTTAGAGCCTCCAAGCAGGCTGAGTGCCAGAGGTCTCCCGCTTCAAGGATGGCTAAAATCGCACCGGTGTCAATCAGCCCGGCGCCCAAACCTGCGACTGAGGGCATTGGATTCCTTGACGTGCTTCTCTTGGATAATTTCGCGGACGAGTTCGCTGGTCCGTTCCGAGCGCGTCGGGTCCTCGCTGCGGATCGTCCCAACGGTTGCCATCACACGCTTGCGCAGGGCAGCCTGCTCTGCCTCGTCATCGGCGTGACCGCTGCGGCGTTCGGCCAGCCAGTCGGCCGTGACACGATCAAGCAATGCAGACAGTGACGTGCCTTCCCGTCGGGCTTCTTCCTCAAGCTCGGCTTTTCTATCAGCCGAGAGACGCCAACTGTAAACTTCGGTCTTCATGCACTACATTGTAGTGCATCACGGGGGCGAAAATCAATGCCCTCTAGCCCTTCCTGCTGCGGCTAATCGCTTCCCTGGCTTCCTTATCCGCCGTACGACGCCGCTCCGTCTCGCGCTTATCCCACAACTGCTTGCCCTTCGCCAGAGCCAGCTCGACCTTCACCCTGCCATTCTTGAAGTACATCCGTGTCGGGATCAGGGTTAAGCCCTTTTGCTGGGTCTTCCCGATCAGTTTGCGGATCTCCTCGCGATGCATCAGCAGCTTGCGGGTGCGCAAAGGCGCATGATTAAAGATGTTGCCGTGCTCGTAGGGACCAATGTGAGCATTCAAAAGCCAAACCGCGTTGTCCTTCACTAAACCGTAGGAATCCTTGAGGTTCGCCAGCCCACCCCGAACCGATTTGACCTCGGTCCCGGTCAGAACCACGCCCGCCTCAAATTTTTCCAGCAAGAAGTAGTTATGTGAAGCGATCCTATTAACGGCGGCGTCTCGGTCTCCGGAGGCGGTCGGGTCGCGGCGCGGGGATTTCTCCGGGTTCGGCTTGGTCTGGTGGGTAGATTGGCGCGCCATGGGGTGAACGAATAGTTATCTTAGCGCATGACTCGGCGTCCGGCTTTCAGCTTTCGGCCCTCGGCTCTTGCCGCTGGTCCGATGCTGCCGTTGTTCCGGAAGCCGGAAGCGAACGCCGGGAGCCGCATGCCGACCCGTTAGGCCTACGACCAAAGAGTGTAACTCCCGTGCGCACAAGCACTTCGGGAGCTGGAAAGGGCGATGCTATAATCGCCTCACCGACAGTCTTTTTCGTGTACAAAGTAGATTTTCTGGGCAAAAAACAGCGGAATGCGCCGCAGCGTGGGAAAGCTGCTTGCCCGGCGAATACTGTAATAAAGAGGATCTTCTCGTGAGGAATATCGAATGAGACGCCTGATGCGCCCGGCACTACTGCTGTTGCTGGTCGCGGTTGCGCTCCCCGCCATCGCCGACAAAGTCAAGGATCTCTACGCCAAGGGTCAGGATGCCGAGGCCCGCCAGCAGTACGAGGCGGCCTATGGTTTCTTCAAGCAGTGCTACGACCTGAAGCCGAAGGATCTACGCTATCGCGCCGCGTTCGAACGCATCCGGTTCGAAGCCGCAGCCTCGATCGTTCACAACGGCCAGAAGCTCCGCGAAGAAGGTAAGTTCGAGGAGGCGCTGGCGGAGTTTCAGAAGGCGCTGACCATCGATCCCGCGCTATTCATTGCCAAGCAGGAACTCAACCGCACCGCCAAGATCATCAACGACCTGCACAATCCTCCGCCCCAGGCAGCTGGACCGCCCGCTGGCTTGGAGCGCAGAGTTCATGACGCGGCCGGGCCCGTCGAACTTGCTCCCATCTCGAACATCCCCATCACGGTGAAGCTGACCGATAAATCTGACACCGTCTACCGCACGATCGGTCAATTGGCCGGCATCAATGTTCTGTTTGATCCCGATTACACCCCCAAGCAGATCAAGGTTGAACTGAACGGGGTCACGCTGGAAGAGGCGCTCGAAATCACAGCGCTGGAGTCGAAAACCTTCTGGCGCCCGGTCACGACCAATACCATCTTCGTGGCGACCGACAATCCCGCCAAGCGCAAGGAACTGGAACAGAGCGTTCTCAAGACTTTTTATCTTACGAATCTCTCGGCTCCCACCGAACTGCAGGATGTGGTGAACGCAATTCGCGCCGTGCTCGATGTGCAGCGCGTGCAGCAGTTGCTCTCACAGAACGCCCTGGTGGTGCGCGGGACCCCTGATCAGATCGCGCTGGCAGAAAAACTCGTGGAAGATCTGGACAAGGCGCGCCCGGAAGTCATCGTCGACATCGCAGTCATGCAAGTCAGTAAAGACCGGTCGCGTACGCTGGGATTGAGTCCGCCTACGAGCGCCACCATTACCCTGCAGGACAACATCAATACGAGTACGACCACTACCGGTACCACCAATTCGGGCACCGGCGGAACCATCACATCCAGCACCGGTACGACTGGCATCAACCTCAACACCCTGGGGAACCTGAACGCCACCAACTTCCAGGTCGTGATTCCTTCCGCCAACCTGTCGGCGGTCATGAACAACAGCGACACCAAGCTCATTCAGAATCCGCAGATTCGCGCTCTCGACGGCCAGAAGGCCTCGCTCAAGATCGGCGACCGCGTGCCGGTCGCAACCGGATCGTTCCAGCCCGGCATCGGCGGCGTCGGCATCAACCCGCTGGTCAACACCCAATTCCAGTATCTCGACGTGGGCGTGAATATCGAAATTACGCCCCACGTGCATGCCAATGGCGAAGTCACACTCAAGATCAGCATGGACGTTTCCGCCGTGACCGGTCAGTCCAACATCGGCGGCATCAGCCAGCCCATCATCGGCCAGCGCAAGATCGAACACGAAATTCGCCTCCGCGACGGCGAGGCCAATCTGCTGGGCGGAATCATGGAAGACCAGCAGACCAAATCCTTGGCCGGCATTCCGGGACTGGCGCAGATTCCGATTCTTAAGTATCTGTTCGGCCAGACCACTCAGGATCACTCGGAAAACGAAATCGTCTTCGCCATTGTTCCGCACATTATCCGCGCCACCGACGTGAGCGAGATCAATCAGCGGGCCATCGATATCGGCACCTCGACCACCATCGAGCTGCGCCATTCGAGCCGCGGGCAGGCCGCTCCGGCGTCTTCGCAGCAGCCGGGCACGCCATCCATTCAGCCGCAGGGAAATCCGGCGCCAGCTTCGCAGCCACCCGCTTCGAATCCGGCTCCGTCCGGCACTGCCAGCTTCCTCTTCGATCCGCCTACGATTCAAGCGACGAAGGGGGGAACGTTTATGGTGAACCTGCTGCTTTCCGGCGCCCAGAACGTACACTCCGTGCCCGTACAGTTGAACTACGACCCAAAGATGCTGCAGCTGATTAATGTATCGAACGGCGGATTTCTCTCGCAGGATGGCCAGATCGTAACCTTGGCTCATCGCGAGGATGAATTGGTCGGACAGTCGCAGATTACCGCCTCGCGGCCACCCGGCGTCGGAGGTGTTTCCGGTCAGGGCGCTGTGGTCACCCTCACTTTCCAGGCGAAAGCAGCCGGCCAGACTCCTCTGACCATTACTCGAGGCGGAGCGCGCGACCCGGGCCTACAGGCCATCACGGTCAACGGAGCGCAGGCCTCGGTCACGATCCAGTAGAAGAGAGGCGATCGAACCTTCGAAAGCTGATTAAATAGGATCATGCACTGGATCTGGCGCATTGGATCTGGGACGGTTCGGAAAGCGCACGGATTTAGAAGAGCGCGGCTGTTAGAGGTAGCGCAAGAGCTCCAAGTAGGAAGAGATCCAAGTAGGAAGGGCTCCAAATAGCGGAAGGGCTCCAAGTAGAGGAAGAGCTCCAAATGCCTACGCTACCGTGGAAGAGCGGCCCTTCAAGGGCCGCGCATGTCATGGGAAGTCAGTGAGGGCTTTAGCCCCTGTGGCCGCCTCGTTCGTCCTAATCGCCACAAGGGGTGGTAAGAGCTTAACCTTAGAGACAGAGCTTAGAAATGACGTTTCATAAATTCCATCACGAGCCAGGCGCGAAGCCTCAGCGGGGTTTCACGCTCATGGAATTGATTATCGCCACGACCATCATGTCGATTCTCACTCTGATGGCCCTGCCGCTGGCGCGCGTCACCATTCAGCGCGAGAAGGAAAAAGAACTCCGCAGAGCACTCTGGGAGATGCGCGACGCCATCGACCGCTACAAAGATGCCGCCGACTTGAACATGTTTCAGACCAAAGTCGACGCCCAGCACTATCCCCCGACGCTCGAGGAACTGACCAAAGGAATTGAAGCCCAGGGTGGCAAGAAGATCCGTTTCCTGCGTTCTATTCCCACGGACCCCATGACCAAGAGCAAGGAGTGGGGAATGCGCTCGATGCAGGACGATCCCGACTCTGACTCCTGGGGCGGCCAAAGCGTCTTCGATGTCTACAGCAAGTCCGAAGGCACGGCGCTCGACGGAACGAAGTACAAGGACTGGTAAATGCTACGGGGCGTGAACAATTTCGGGCACAACGCGAGCAGATTGAGCGGTCGCTCGTCCCTCCGCGCATTGGCCCGCCGCCGAAAGCAGAACAATACCAGCGGATTCACTCTGCTTGAAATGATGATTGTCATCAGCATCATCATTATTCTGATGGCCGTCGCCATTCCCAATTACAACCGCACCGTCATCCAGTCGCGCGAGTCCGTATTGCGGTCCAACTTGAGCACCATGCGCAGCGTCATCTCGCAGTACACCCTCGACAAACAGAAAGCTCCTCAGTCCCTCGACGACCTCGTCCAGGCCGGCTACCTGCGCCAGATTCCGGTGGATCCCATGACCAAAGAGACCAACTGGGAAGTGGTCCAGGAAGACGTAATGATGGCAGTCGACCAGCAGGAGCCCGGCATCACCGACGTGCACTCAGCCTCCAGCGGCGTCGCCACCGACGGAACCGCCTACAGCACCTGGTGACATGCATAAACCGGTAGCCCCGGTTCGAGATTCTGCCGACACTACCACCACAAAGGGTGCCCCATCCTAGCCGCGCCTTCTGCGGCTAGGGTGGGAACCACAGACGTGGAGAGCGGGCCTGTGCGACGATCAGCGGTCAAAACGTGTAACGGCCTGGTCTCAACATTTGAGGTAACATCGCGGCGTGGACTTTACAGTTTGGCGACAAAACGTGATCAACGCCGCGAAAAGGGCAGCAGACCGCACATATCAGGAGCGGGTGTGGTTCGGTCATGGGCCGGAGCGCGATTCACCCGATGAGTTGCTCTGCACGTTCCTTGATGATTTGGTTTTTGAGAAATTCTTAGTTCATCCGAGGTTGTCGCAAACTGAACGCACAGCGGCCTCGCATCTTTACAAAACGGTAGAGGCCTATGCGGACTGCACTCCTGAAACGCTAAAGCCCTCCGATGTAATCGACGATCCCCGTTTTGAGAGTGTCAGAACGGCTGCCGCAGAGTTCTTGAAAAGCGCACGGGCTGACCAACCGTCGTGACTGTTGATAAATCTGTAGTGCCGTATCGACAGTGCTCCGCAGATAGAGCTGTGTTGAAGGCGAGCAGTCGAGGCGGAGCATTGACGATACGGCGATTTGGACTAAGCCGCTTCCCTGAACTCGGGCGCTATGGGTTTTGAATTGGTTTGTTGTGGTGCGGAGAGCGAAGAAGCGCATTGCAGGGGATGTGAGCCAAGGGTTGTGCTGGGTGCGGGGCGACCGATTAACAGGTGAATGAGACGGGGTTTCGGGAGGTTGGCAGCTGTTTTAGGTGCATGAGGACACACGGCGGCATGCACGCGCACGACGCGCATTGCAGCACCGATCCGGGTTGGTGGCGTGAGCGAGATCGTAATCATGACGAGTTGATCTCCGCGAGATGCGAGCCATCGGTTGCGGGCACAAGGGTGGTGAAGCGAACGACGACGTGCAAGGTGCCGTGTTTGCACTTGGGGCAGCAGCGATTGATTGCCGACTGTTGCTGAGGGGTAACGAGGTCAGTGCCTTGTGGAGCGACGGCCTTTAGATGGTGACGGCAAAGAGCCAGTGCCTGACGGCGATTGCGGTTGGCGAGCAGCCCGAAGTGGCGGATCTTGACGAAGCCACCAGGCAGAACGTGAAGCAGAAAGCGACGGATGAACTCAACCGCATCGAGGCTCATCACCTTGATGCAGTTGTTGTCTCTGGAGTCGCGCCATTTAAAACGCACCTGACCGTTGTTCAGGTCCAAGAGTCTGCCATTGGCGATGGCAACCCGATGAGTGTAGCGTGCCAGGTACTTGAGCCCATACTCCGGACCGCCGAAAGGTGCCTTAGCATAGACGACCCATTTCTGATGGTGCAGCGTGGAGAGCATTGCGTGGAACGGGCCTGGCTTCGAGAACGCAGCTAGAGTGCCCGGGAAGCGCAGTTGGTGGTTGTCGTAAGCGTGTTTCAGGAAGGCCAGCATCTTGCCACGGAACATGCAGCTGAGCACCGGCGCCGGAAGGAAGTAGCGAGGCCGACAAGCGATCCACCGTGATTGGTCGGGTGCCAGTCCGCCGGCCGGAACCAGGCAGTGCAGGTGGGGATGATGTTGCAGTTGCTGATTCCAGGTATGGAGTACGGCGAGAATGCCGATGCGAGCACCGAGGCGGTGTCGATCGGCGGCGATCTCCATCAGGGTCTCGGAGACAGCACGAAATAGCAGAGCGTAGATAAGACGCTGGTTTCTGAGTGCGCGTGCTGCCAGTTGCTTGGGCAGCGTGAAGACGACATGGCTGTAGGGCACGGGCAACAGACTCGACGCCTGCTTCTGCAGCCAGCGATCGCGAGCAGTCGACTGGCACTTTGGGCAGTGGCGATCACGGCATGAGTCGAAAGCCACGTACTCATAGGAGCAGCTGTCACAGCGTTCGAGATGACTGCCGAGTGCGGCAGTACGGCATCGACCGATGGCTCCGAGCACCTTACGGTGCTGGCGGGAGACAACATGGCCCCAGCGCTCGAGAAACTCTTGCTGGTGCGCGTGCAAGACATCGGCCACTTCGAGCCGATGCTCTCTCATTTTTTCTTAGGTTCTCCTTCGCGAGCCGGAAGCTCATCGAGCGGACTTACGGTGGAGTGCAGCCGGTGCTCGGAGACATGGAGGTAGCGCGCGGTCGTCTCCAGGTCGCAATGTCCAAGCAGCAGCTGAATGGTGCGCAGATCGGTTCCGCTGTCGAGCAGGTGAGAGGCAAAGGAATGCCGCATCACATGGGCGGAAAGCCGCTTGCCCATACCCAGCTTCTTGCGCAACTGATGGCAGAAAGCGTTGACGGCGCTGGCGTACAGCGGCCGGTCGGAGCTCCTTCCGGGAAAGAGCCAGTCCTTGGGCTTGTGCTGGTTCCAGTAGGTACGAAGCCACTCCAGCAGCTTGGGCGAAAGCATCACCTGACGAGGCTGCCCGCCCTTACCTTCGCGAATGTTGATGATCATCCGCTTACTGTCGATGTCGGTGACTTTCAGATCCAGGGCTTCCTGAATGCGCAGGCCAGCCCCGTAGAGCAGGCCCAGCAGGGCGCGGTGCTTGAGGTTCCTGGTGATGTCGAGCAGTGCGGCGACTTCTTCACGGCTCCAGACCACGGGTAGTTTGCGGTGTATCTTGGGCTTGGTAACTTGGGTGTCGAACCAGCGTTGCTTGAGCGTACGGACGTACAGAAACCGCAGTGCCGAGACGTAAACCTGGATGCTATGCCAGGCCAGCTTGCGCTCGTTCAGCAGGTAGAGCTGATAGATACGAACATGCTCGGGCCCAAGCTTGTCAGGGGACTGGTGAAAGTAGCGCGCGAAGTCGGATACGGCTCCCGTATAGGTACGGATAGTCCGAGGAGTGAAATTACGCAGCCGCAGTTCTTCCAGCATGCGTTCGCGAAGTGCAGTCATGTATACCTCCTTCAAGGTATCCATCACTGTACTTACGCACCGTCGCTACAGTACCTGCCGCGCCAGCGGCTTAGTCCTAA
>CAVPVE010000024.1:0-54364 GCA_963709025.1 uncultured Acidobacteriaceae bacterium | reverse complement strand
GTTACCTCTTTGTCTCAGGGGTTGATCTGGACGTGCGGACCAAGGTTGCACGGGAGCTCGGCTGGACACCAGTGACCGAGCTGATCAACGAAATTCACGAAGGAGATCGGTCCCTACGGAATGATTGGCCTTTGCATTATTGGGGGTTGGAGCCATTTGACCGACGCCGAAGCGACTGGCACATACGTTATGCCTCGGTGTTTCAGCTCGGTTCAGCACATGCCTCTACAGAAATAGTGGGTGTGAAGCCAGAAGGTGTGTTTGCGCATGGTAATCCCTAGCGTCGAACTGCAGAGTTGCTACTCGGGTTAGATGTGCGCAGCAGTCCCGCGGACTGAGTTGTAAAATGCTTGGGGCACAGCGGTGGATGGGGAGCGAATGAATATGTATTTCACAGATCCGCTCACCGATCCACGTTGGGACGAGTTGGTTTCTTATCACAATCGGGCGTCGGCGTTCCATTCAAGAGGATGGCTCGAATCGCTATCTCGAACGTACGGCTACCAGGTCTTGGCATTGACGACCGCGCCTCCCGGCAAGCCGATGACGGATGGCGTTGTTTTTTGTCGTATCAGCAGCTGGATCACAGGAACCCGAATTGTCTCCCTCCCGTTTGCAGATCACTGTGAACCCTTAATCGACGATATAGCGGAGCTTGCAGAATTCTTGAATACGCTGCAAGCAGAGCGCAAGTCGCAACGATGGCGGTACGTAGAAATAAGACCACTGTCGCCGATTTCGGACGGGCAATGGGCGCTACAGCCAAGCCGGTCATACTTTTACCACGAACTGGATCTGTCCCCGAGCCTGGAGCGCATTTTTCGGGGATTACACAAGGACTCGATCCGCCGGAGAATTCAGCATGGAGAGCGGGAGGGACTCGTGCAGGAAGTGGGACGGACTGAGGTCCTCGTCGACGAGTTTTACCGGCTCGTATTGATGACCCGGAAGCGCCATCAATTGCTTCCCCAACCCCGTGCCTGGTTCAAGAACTTGGTCGAATGTATGAGAGATAACATCCAGATTCGCCTAGCCCGAAAAGACGGAATTCCAATCGCAGGCTTGCTGACGTTGCGGCATAAGTCGTCCGTTATCTATAAGTATGGGTGCTCGGACGAGAGGCTCCACAACCTCGGGGCCATGCCATTCTTGTTCTGGAAACTGATAGAGGAAAGCAAAGATTCTGGAGCCGAGAGAATCGATTTTGGCCGTTCCGATCTGAACCACGAAGGCCTGATCAGCTTCAAGGACAAATTCGGAACCTCAAGAAAAGTATTGAATTACTATCGTTATCCACAAGAAGCAAAATTGAACTCTGCCACCACTTGGGACAATATTAAAATCAGGCAGGTTGTCCGCATTCTGCCGGACTCGATTTCATCCATCGCGGGTAGGATGATCTACAGGCACATCGGATAATCCTCAGTACGTCTTACAAAATGGCCATCGATACTGACCTTTCATTCGAGGCGAGAATAGGAGCGATTCTCATTTTGCAGCAACCTGGATCCTCCGAACGCGCCCATTCTGAGCGTGTTCTCGCTCACTTTCGGTGCCCTGACGTCTTCTTGGATTTTTCATTAGCTCAGGAGTTGTCCTCCGTCAGTCGATACTTCCATTTTGATCAGAATGTCACTTGTTATGGTCGAACGTGCGGACGAGATCTCGACCATGCCGCAACCTCGCGATATGAGGCACTCAACGATACTGTGATCGGTGACGGCACGGTTTACCTGCCATTCGACCCTGACGAAGTCATCGACAATCTGAGGTTGGAGAGGTACAGCGAGGGTCACCGCAGCAGCAGGATTCTCCGGACCTTGTATTACCTCTTTCGGCCGCTCACAACGCTGGCGATGCGGAGGCAGATTCAACGATTCCATGCGCGAAACTGGAGGACTCTCAGCTTTCCCCAATGGCCCGTAGACACCACAGTTGAGAATGTCTGCGAGACTTTGTTGCTGCTTTCAATGCAGGCCAATGGGATGGCAAGCGTGCCATTCGTCTGGTTCTGGCCAGGTGATGCCCAGGGCTGCGTAATGATAAGCCATGATGTCGAAGGCGAAGCCGGCATGGAGTTTTGCAACGAACTGATGAATATCGATGACTCTTTTGGAGTCAAGGCGTCCTTTCAGATCGTGCCCGAGGACCGCTATGCGGTAACTTCCTCCCTCATCGATACAATTCGCGCTCGAGGGTTTGAGGTGGGAATACAGGACTTAAATCACGATGGGCGTTTGTTTGACAATAAAGAGGAGTTCGTTCGACGGGCGGCGCTTGTCAATCAGTACGCAAAGGAATACAAAGCAAAAGGATTTCGCGCCGGAGTGCTTTACCGAAGACCGGAATGGCTTGGGAGCCTGGATTTCTCTTTTGATATGTCGATGCCCAACGTGGCCCACCTTGATCCGCAGCGCGGCGGATGCTGCACGGTGATGCCTTATTTCATTGGGAAGATTCTGGAAATTCCGGTTACGACTACGCAGGATTACGCTCTTTTCCATATTCTGGACGAGCGATCCATTGATTTGTGGAAAAAACAAATCAACCTCATCCTGAAGAAGAAAGGATTGGCCAGTTTCATCATTCACCCGGATTACATCATTGAGCAGGAAACCCAGTCTACCTACAAGGATCTGTTGAGGCACTTGCAAGACTTGCGCTCGAGAAACAATATCTGGTTCGCGCTTCCCGGCGACATTGATAACTGGTGGCGCACTCGCAGTCAGTTACAGGTTGAGAGAACTGGAGAATCCTGGCGGATCGTAGGAGAGGGGGCAGAGCGCGCCACGCTGGCCTATGCAAAGAACGTAGATGGAAAATTAGTCTACGAACTGGCCACTTCCCCAGAGCGGAGTCGCTCATAGTGTCGGTGGTTGCTTCTCCGTAAACATGAACTTTCAAGAAACCAAGTTGCCCGGTGTTTTCGAGATTAAACTCGTGCCAGCACGCGATAGCCGGGGCTTCTTCGCTCGCAGTTGGTGTCAGAAGGAATTCGAAAATTACGGGCTTGACCCCAAAGTCGTGCAGTGCAACGTCTCTTTCAACGCTCGAAAGGGAACTCTCCGTGGCATGCATTACCAGGCCGCGCCGAATGCGGAGGCGAAGCTGGTCCGCTGCACGTCGGGATCAGTTTATGATGTGGTCATCGACTTGCGCCCAACATCGGCGACCTTCAAAAAATGGATTGCAGTAGTCCTCCATTCAGAGCAGCACAATATGGTGTATGTGCCCGAGGGTTGTGCGCACGGGTTCCTCACGCTGGAGGACAAGACTGAGGTGTTTTATCAAATGTCTGAGTTCTATAGTCCGGAATCGGCACGGGGCGTTCGCTGGAATGATCCGGCGTTCCAGATAGTCTGGCCTGCCCAAGTCGATGTAATCTCTGAGCGGGACCGGACCTACGCTGATTTCGAGCCTGTTCAATGTGCCCACTGAAACAATTCGATCAGAAGGGCCTAGCGGAGATCGGTCGAGAATTGCACCGCTTTGCGTCTGATCTTTACCCGATTTGCCGCAGCATCACCGGGCATGGGGTCCGCCAGACTCTCGCCGCCGTTCAAAAGCGAATTCCTTTGCAGATCTCAGAGGTACCAACAGGAACGGCGGTGTTCGACTGGACCGTACCGCAGGAATGGAACATCAGGGACGCCTATATTGAGGATCCGCGTGGGAAACGGATTGTGGACTTCCGGCAAAACAGCCTTCACATACTGAATTATAGTGTCCCGATTCATGCCAAGATGCCCCTCAGCGACCTGAGACAGCACCTGTTTTCAATTCCCGAACATCCGGAATGGATTCCCTACAGGACCTCGTATTACCGCGAAAACTGGGGATTCTGCCTGTCTCATAACCAGTTGGCGTCGCTGGAAGACGGCGAGTACGAAGTGTGCGTCGACTCTACTCTTGCGGACGGGCACTTGACCTATGGGGAATGTTTTTTGCCAGGACAACGCTCGGATGAGGTCCTGATCTCGTGCCATGTCTGCCACCCATCATTGGCCAACGACAATCTTTCAGGCTTGAGTGTGGCAACCGCTTTGGCTGAACTTCTATCCAGCCAAGAGCTGCAGTATTCCTATCGATTCGTTTTCATCCCAGGAACCATTGGAGCGATTACCTGGCTGGCGCGGAATCGCGAGAGGGCTGCGCGGATCCGGCATGGACTAGTGCTGACCGGCATCGGGAATGACAGTGCTTTTCATTACAAGAAGAGCCGGCGCGGGAATGCAGAGATCGACGTTGCGGTGGCGCATGTCCTGAAACACGAAGTCGGATCTCACGAAGTTCTGGAGTTTTCACCCTACGGATACGACGAGCGGCAGTACTGCTCCCCTGGGTTCAACCTTCCCGTGGGCTGTTTGATGCGAAGCGTTTGGGGCACATTTCCCGAATATCACACATCGGCGGACAACCTGGAATTCATTAAACCAGGCCGGCTCGCGGACTCCCTTCGCGTCTGCACGTCCGTCGTGAACATTTTGGAAGGCAATCGCCGGTACCGCAACCTGAGCCCCTATTGTGAACCTCAGTTGGGGAAACGGAACCTATACCGATCGACTGGCGGCGAAGCGATTGGAGTCGAGATCAATGCACGCCTGTGGGTGCTGAATCTATCCGATGGGGAGCATTCCTTGCTGGACATCGCCGAGCGTTCCGGGCTACCATTCTCAGTAATCAGCGCCGCCGCCGAGGTTCTGCGGGAGGGCGGCCTGCTTGCTCCGGTCCCAGATGCCGATATTGCTGAGCTTCGGCGTCGAAAAGCTGCTGGTAACATGCCTGAGGTTACCCCCCTTCGATGACACCATCGGGCCATTCCGGTAGTTTGGGCTCCATGTAAGAATTGGGTTGACAGCAACTACCGTCACGCAGAGCTCACTCCCCCCGTTGGTTCCAGGCAATGCCTCGTGTTTTTTCATGCACAAAAGCTAGGTTCTAAGACAGGAGTAGCATGAGAGTACTTCTAACAGGTCATAAAGGCTATATCGGTGCGGTGGGGGCGCCTCTTCTGCGTGCTGCGGGTCATGATGTGGTGGGAATGGACACAGATCTCTTCGCTGGCTGCGAATTTGGCCCGTCTGGGACAAACATCGCCGAAATCCGCAAGGACATTCGTGATCTAACGAAAGCGGACCTGGACGGTTTTGACGCTGTGGTGCACCTTGCCGCGCTATCGAATGATCCGCTCGGAAATCTGAGCACAGGCCTTACGTACGACATCAATCACAAGGCGTCTGTTCGGCTGGCGGAGCTGGCAAAAGTTGCGGGTGTCAAGCGCTTTGTATTTTCATCGTCTTGCAGTACATACGGTGCAGGTGGAGATACCTTCCGGGACGAGACCGCCTCGCTCAATCCAGTGACGCCCTATGGCGAATCGAAGGTCTTGGTCGAGCGCGACGTTGCGCCTCTGGCAGATGAACATTTCAGCCCCACCTACATGCGCAATGCGACGGCTTACGGAGTTTCCCCGCGCCTGCGATTGGACATAGTCTTGAACGATCTGGTCGCGTCGGCGTACACGAGTGGCCGCGTCTACATAAAGAGTGACGGCACTCCGTGGCGCCCGATCGTGCATATTCGCGACATTGTCGCCGCTATTCTCGCAGTCCTGGACGCACCGCGAGAGGCGGTTCACAACGAGACGTTTAATGTCGGGCACACCGATGAAAATTATCGTATCCGCGAACTCGCCGATATGGTTGCCGAGATCGTCCCCGGATGCCACGTAGAGTACGCTCCCGATGGTGGCCCGGATAAGCGTTGCTATCGTGTGAACTGCGACAAAATCCATCGTGTGCTCAAGGGCTTCCAGTTGCAATGGACAGCCCGCAAGGGTGCACAAGAACTCTACGATGCCTATCGCACGATCGGTTTGACGGCAGATGATTTGAAGCATGGCCGCTATGTGCGCATCAGCCAAATCCAGCGCCTACAAAATGCCGGACGCCTGGATGCATCACTGCGTTGGATGAAACAGCCGGTGGAAGCTGTGACTGCCTAAGTGCGGACCAAATTGTGAGTGAAGGACAGGAAAACATGGCCACGACGACACTTCCATTGCGCGTACAAGAGCAAAATATCGCAACTCGTCAGTGCCGATTCTGCGGCACGGGCCTCCAGCGAACATTTGTCGATCTGGGATTGTCTCCGCTATGCGAGACCTATCCCGCGGCTGCCGACTTTCATCGCGGCGAGGTCTACTATCCTCTCCACGTCTACGTCTGTGAGAACTGCTTCCTCGTGCAATTGGAAGAATACGAAAGTGCAGAGAGCATTTTCACTGACTATGCGTATTTCTCGTCGTATTCCGATTCGTGGCTCAAACATTCGGAGAACTACTGCAAGAAGATGGCGAGCCAATTCCGCTTGGACGAGAGTAGCTTCGTCGTTGAAGTGGCAAGCAATGATGGCTATCTGCTGCAGTATTTTGTGCGGCAAGGAGTGCCAGTGCTTGGCATAGAGCCAGCTGCCAACGTTGCCAAGGTTGCGGTCGAAAAGGGCGTGCCCAGCCTCGTCCGTTTTTTCGGCACGGACCTGGCAAGGGAGTTGGCGGCAGACGGTCGCTGCGCGGACTTGGTGCTAGGCAACAATGTGCTGGCACAAGTTCCCGACCTGAACGATTTTGTCGAAGGGCTAAAGATCCTGCTGAAGCCGGACGGGGTTCTGACGCTTGAATTTCCCCACCTACTGAAGCTGATTGAGCTCAACGAGTTTGACACTATTTACCACGAGCACTTTTCGTATTTCTCCATGTTGACGACGGTGCGCCTCATGGAGGCGCATGGGTTGAAGGTGTTCGACGTAGAAGAACTGAAGTCGCATGGAGGCTCACTTCGAATCTATGCTTGCCGAGCGGAATGCAGCGCGCATCCACTGCAACCGGGCGTGGCGAAGGTGCTTGCCGACGAAGCTAAAGCTGGCCTTTCCTCTCCCCAAGGATACGATGGTTTTGCCCGTCAGGTTAAAGAGACCAAACTGGCGCTGGTGGAATTTCTCTTGACCGCTGCGAAACAGGGTAAATCGGTAGCGGGATACGGCGCGCCGGGGAAGAGCGCCACCTTGTTGCACTACTGTGGCATTGGAAAGGATTTGATTGAGTACACGGTGGATCGCAGCCCGTACAAGCAGGGCCGATTCCTGCCGGGCAATCATATTCCGATTTTTCATCCAGACCGGATCCGCGAGACTCGGCCGGATTATATCGTGATACTGCCTTGGAATCTGAAGGATGAAATCATGGAGCAATTGGCGTTTGTCCGAGAGTGGGGCGGCCGCTTTGTCGTGCCCGTCCCGATGGTAACGATCTATTAGTAGGAGGCATGCCATGAAGGTAGTTCTTTTCTGTGGAGGCGCCGGAATGCGGCTCAGGGGTTACGCCGATGATGTCCCTAAGCCCATGGTGCAGATCGGGACCCGTCCAATCTTGTGGCATTTGATGAAGTACTATGCCCATTTCGGCCACAAGGACTTTATTCTCTGCCTCGGACACAAGGGAAATTGCATCAAGGATTACTTCTTGCACTACGATGAAGCTGTTTCGAACAATTTCGTCTGGTCGCAAGGCGGAAAGAACATCAAGTTTCTGAATCGTGACATTGACGACTGGACGATTACGTTCGTGGAGACCGGCGCGAATGCGAACATCGGTCAACGTCTAAAGGCTGTAGAGCCGTATCTGCAAGGCGAAGAAATGTTCCTTGCAAATTACGGTGATGGATTGAGCGATGTGCCTCTTCCTGCGATGCTCGACGAATTTCGGCAGAGCAAAGCCATTGCGACTTTGCTACTGGTGCAGCCAACGGCAAGCTTTGACATAGTACAAGCAGGACCTGAGGGTGTGGTGGAAGAGGTTCGCCCCTTGACTCAGACCAATGTTTGGATCAATGGCGGCTTTTTTGTGATGCGTAACGAGATCTTTAACCATATGCTTCCGGGTGAGGAACTGGTGCGCGAGCCATTTGAGCGGCTCATTGAGAAGCGGGCTCTTCTCTCCTACAAGTACACAGGTTTCTGGCAATGCATGGATACTTTTAAAGACAAGCAGCGCCTTGAAGAATTGAATCAAGGCACGGCTCCGTGGAAAATTTGGAGTTGCGCTGCCGAGAAATCCAGCGACCTGGAAACGGTTGCACCGAGCGCATGATCAATCTGAAGTTCGATCTGGGGACGAAGCCGGGACCGGAAATCCTCTGCTTGGGATGTCATTCGGATGATATCGAAATTGGTTGCGGTGGTGCCGTCCTCCGATTGGCGAAACAATACCCCGATTGCAACTTCCATTGGCTGGTGTTTAGTGCAATTGGAGTGCGCGAAGCCGAAGCACAGCAAGCGGCCAGTTTGTTCGCTGGTTCGCGCGTGAAAACCATGTCGCTAAAAACGTTCGAGGACGGATTCATGCCTTATGTAGGCGCTGAGGTAAAGCGGGTCTTCGAAAAGGAGTTGAAGGAGATAGAACCCTGATCTGGTGTTTACTCATTATGGCAAGGATGCACACCAAGATCACCGCCTAATTTCGGAGTTGACTTGGAATACTTTCCGGAATCATTTGATCTTGGAATATGAAATTCCGAAATACGATGGCGATCTAGGTCGGCCCAATTTCTTTGTGCCGCTTGAGCAGGACACGTACGAAACAAAGGTTCGCTACCTGATGGATAGCTTTCAATCTCAACGTTCGAAGCGATGGTTTCAGCCAGAGACGTTCCTCTCTCTGATGCGGTTGCGAGGTATGGAGTGTAATGCGGCCAGTGGCTATGCCGAGGCTTTCTACTGCCGCAAGATAGTGATGTAAGAAGGATGTAAGCTGCCGATTGTCGACAGGAAGGCGTCTTATTGAGGGCTAAGAGCTTGCAACGAAATTCCGAAAACATTCTGGGAGCGATTGTGAGATTGGGCCGCGGATATCGGTTGAGGGGTTTGCTCGTTGCGATCGCCATTGTTCCGGCGATATTAACATCCCTTTTCACATCGGCCCAGGCATCGGATCCAAGGGTAGTGAGCAGCCTTGGCTACATTAATCGGACGCCGCTCACATCCCACGTAACGGCATCGTTTAATTCTCGCGGCGCCTCTACAATTGTGGCGTACATTTCGAGCCATCCCTCATGGAGCGGCCATCCGGTGAGCATTCTCGGTATTAGGGATAATGTTGGAAACTCCTGGAAGGCCTTGGAAGGACCCACTCAATGGCAGGGAAGTACGTTCACCCTCCTTTCTGCGATCTATTATGTGAATGCGCCTGTCACCAGTGTCGAGCACAATCTCACGATCGACTTGATCCAGTTCAGCGCCTGTGGTGATTCATCTGTTCGCGGTATCTGGATCCGATATAACTGCTCCTCCGTTGCACTCTGCGATAAACAGCATGAACCCTGGAGCGAAATCGGTTGAGGTAAACACGAAGCCGATCGCTGTGCCGGACCACACCTTATTAATTGCGTGGACAAAGAATGAGTTAGGTGCGACACCCAGTGCGCTTGATGGCTACGTGTTGGATAAGCAGTCCCAGCCCTTCCTCTGGGGCGAAACGAAGATGGCGCTTGCCGCTGGTTCGTACGCTAGTCGCTTTCGCTACGATACGGCTATCGGATACCAGACAGCGATCGTAGGAATAAAGGGGGCGACACAGCCAGTCGCGGTCAGTCAGGTGGCTACTACAAGCCCTTCCACAGCTGTAGGCATTTCACTTTCGGTACTGTCGCCCAAAGATCTTCCCCTTAGGTGCAAGTTGCTCAGTTTTCCGATGCATGGCAGGGTGTCGGGCAGTTGCCCGAGCCTTACCTATACACCGGACTCGGACTACATCGGGACTGACCAGTTCACATTCAAGGCAAGCGATGGTACAGCGGAGAGTAACACTGCGCGTGTTGGCATCACCGTCGAGAAGAAGCCTCTAATTGCAGGCTTGAGTCAGAAAGCCACTTCAATTGCGATCTTCTCTATTGTGTGGACTCTGATTGTAGCGGTGAAGCGGCTACTGGTGAAGCAAGGCAACTTTGGCGGCTATTGACCCGGATGCAGGAGTTCGAATCCCCCCTAAGCACCTCAAGTAAATAAATAGTTCGTTGTGAAGTCTCCCAACTGCCTTGGCGGGCTGCAGCATCTTGGCGGCAGTGCGTGGCTCGGGACTTCCGGCAGCGGCAAAAAATCTGAAAAGAAGAATTTAGGGAGCGTTATATGAACCACTTTGTGTCGCACGAAAATCGGGTCATCGGCTATCGTGACCGACTTGTACAACTGGTTGCTGTGTCCATCGGTTGCTTCCTATTTTCAACGACCTTATTTGCTGCCCCGACGTTTGTGCAGAGGAATTCAGCGACTCCACAATCGACCACGGCGACGGTGACGGTGAGTTATACGGCAGCGGAGACTGCTGGCGACCTGAACGTAGTGGTGGTGGGGTGGAACGACACTACCGCGACGGTGCAGTCCGTGAAAGACAGTGCCGGGAATCCGTACACCCTCGCAATCGGACCGACCAGCGGGACGGCGTTGCGTCAGTCGATCTATTACGCCTCCAATATTCTGGGCGGCGCGAATACCGTGACCGTGACCTTCAGTCAAGCGGCTGTGTTTCCGGACGTTCGAATTCTGGAATACAAGGGCGTAAATGCGCTGGACGTGACTTCTGGGGCGAGCGGAAACAGTGCTACGACGAACAGTGGAGCGGCTACGACAAAGGTGGCAAGCGAGTTGATCTTTGGTGCAAACATGGTCGCGACGACGACCTCGGCGGCCGGCAGCGGATTCACGTCGCGGGTGATTACTTCGCCGGATGGAGATATCGCAGAAGACAAGGTGGTGACTACTACCGGGAGCAACAGCGCAACCGCAACGCTGTCATCTGGCGGACCTTGGGTAATGCAGATGGCCACGTTTTCCACCATTTCGGGGCCGGCGCCGACGGTGACGAGTGTGAGTCCGAATAGCGGTACGACGGCAGGCGGGACCGCCGTAACAATTACCGGGACCAACTTCGCGGCTGGCGCGACAGTGACGTTTGGGAGCACGGCAGCCAGCAGCGTGGTGGTCGTGAGCGCAACGACGATTACAGCGGTGACGCCGACTAGGAAGTGCCGGTGCGTCGACAGTAACGGTCACCGTGGGCGGACAGAGCGGGAGTCTGACCAACGGATTCACTTATATTGCCCCACCGACAGTAACAAACGTGTCGCCAGGCACGGGGCTGACGACGGGTGGGACGGTCGTGACGATCTCGGGGACAAACTTTGCCTCGGGAGCGACGGTGACGTTCGGCGGAATTGCGGCGACCAGTGTAGTAGTAACGAACAGCACGACGATCACGGCCACCACTCCTGCGCACGCGGCTGGTGCCGTAGCGGTGATAGTGACTAATAGCAACGGGCTGAGCGGGAACTTGGCCAGTGGTTTCACCTACGTAGCACAGCCTACGGTGACAGGTGTGAGTCCGAGCAGTGGGACGACTGCTGGCGGGACCGCGGTGACCATTAATGGCACGAATTTTGTGGCAGGAGCGGGGGTGACGTTCGGGATTGCGGCAGCGACGAACGTGGTGGTCGTTAATAGCACGACGATTACGGCGACGACGCCGGCGGGGAGCGCGGGGGCAGTAACGGTAACGGTGACGGTGAGCGGTCAAAGCGGAAGTCATTGCCAACGGTTATACGTATGTAATAGCGCCGACGGTGACGAGTGTATCCCCGAACAACGGGCCGGCAGCAGGTGGGTCGGCGGTGACGATCACGGGAACGAACTTCGCTGCTGGCGCGACAGTGACTTTCGGAGGCGCAGCAGCCAGCAATGTGGTGGTGATAAGTGCGACGCAGATCTCGGCGACGACGCCGGCTGGCAGCGCGGGAGCGGTGACAGTCACGGTCACGGTGAATGGCCAGAGCGGAAGTCTGGCGAATGGGTTCACCTATGTGGTGCCGCCGACGGTGACGAGTGTGAGTCCGAACAGCGGGACGACTGCAGGTGGGACCGCCGTGACTATTGCCGGCGCGAACTTTGTGACGGGGGCGACGGTGACCTTCGGGGGCGCAGCAGCCAGCAACGTCGTCGTTGTTAGCAGGACGCAGATTACGGCGACGACGCCGGTGTGGCAGCGCGGGAGCGGTGACCGTAACGGTGACGAATCCAGGATCACAGGCTGGGAGTCTGACGAATGGATACACCTATGTGATCGTTGCGCCAACGGTGACCAGTGTTTCGCCGAACAATGGACCGGCAGCGGGCGGAACGGCGGTGACGATCACGGGGACGAACTTTGCGGCCGGCGCGACGGTGAAATTTGGAAGCGCGGCGGCCAGCAACGTGGTAGTGGTGAGTGGGACGCAGATCACAGCGACGACACCGGCTGGGAGTGCGGGAGCGGTGACGGTAACGGTCACGCTGAATGGCCAAAGCGGAAGTCTGGCGAATGGGTTTACCTATAACGGCTCGGTCGCTATCTACTTTTGTGCAAGTAGCGGCGGCTACTCCGCAATCTTCAACGGCAACGGTGACCCTTGGCGTATCCGGGAGCGCAAACGGCCGGGGATCTGAACGTAGTGATCGTAGGGTGGAATGATACGACGGCGACGGTTCAGTCGGTGAAGGACAGCGCCGGAAATACTTACAGTCTGGCCATCGGGCCGACCAGCGGGACTGCGTTGCGACAGTCGATCTACTATGGTGCGAACATTGTAGGCGGGTCGAATACCGTGACAGTGACGTTCAGCCAAGCAGCAACATTTCCAGATGTGCGGATTCTGGAGTATCGCGGAGTAAATGCATTAGATGTGACAGCCGGACGAGTGGTAACAATACCGCGGCGAACAGTGGCGCAGCAACAACAACAGTCGCCAACGAATTAGTCGTTGGAGCTGACATTGTGCTGACGACTACCGGAATCGGCGGGCAGCGGATTCACATCGCGAGTGATTACGGCTCCGGACGGAGACATTGCGGAAGACAAAGTAGTAACACCGCCGGGAAGCAACAGTGCGACAGCAACTCTCACCTCTTCAGGATCGTGGATTATGCAGATGGTGACCTTCGCGGCATTATCGGGTCCGCCGCCGACGGTGTCGGCCGTGAGTCCGAGCAGCGGCACCACGGCGGGCGGTACGGCGGTGACGATCACCGGAGCGAACTTCGCGTGGGAGCGACGGTCATGTTTGGAAGCGCCGCCGCAACTAATGTGGTCGTAGTGAGTGGAACGCAGATCACGGCAACGACGCCAGCGGGGAGTGCGGGTGCGGTGATGGTGACGGTAAGTAATCCCGGTGGGCAAAGTGGAGCTTTGGCAGGGGCATTTACCTACATCGCACCACCAACAGTGACGAGTGTGTCGCCAAACACGGACCCGCGGCAGGTGGAACGCCGGTCACGATCACCGGAACAAACTTTGCCTCGGGAGCGACGGTGACGTTCGGCGGAACGGCGGCAACGAATGTAACGGTAACGAACAGCACGACGATCACGGCGACCACGCCAGTTCATGCGTCGGGACCGCGACGGTGACGGTGACTAACAGCAATGGACTGAGTGGCAGTCTGGCCGGCGGATTCATGTACATTGGCCAGCCAACAGTTACTGCGGTGAGTCCGAGCAGTGGATCCACAGCTGGAGGGACGGCAGTAACGATTACCGGCACGAACTTTGCGGTGGGAGCAACGGTAACGTTCGGAGCTTCCGCAGCCAGCAATGTAGTTGTGGTGAGTGCGACACAGATCACGGCGACAACCCCGGCAGGGAATGCAGGGGCGGTAACCGTGACGGTGACCAACGCTTTTTCACAGAGCGGAGGTCTGGCCAACGGGTTTACGTACATCGCAACACCAACAGTAACGAGCGTATCGCCAAACACCGGACCGGCGTCGGGAGGTACCGCGGTAACGATCACCGGAACGAACTTTGCAGCGGGAGCGACGGTGACCTTCGGCGGGACCGCAGCGACCAACGTGGTGGTCATAAACTCCACGACGATCACGGCGACTACGCCAGCTGGGGGTGGAGCGGTAACGGTAGTGGTTACGGTGAGCGGCCAGAGCGGAAGCCTTGCCAATGGATTCACCTACAGCGGAAGTGTGCCGACTGCTCCTGGTGGGCTAACAGCGGGTGCAGGACCTGGCCCGACTCGTTGCTGCCGTTCAAAGCTACATCCAATCTCCACATTCTTGACGACTCACACGACTGCGGCCTTTCAACAGCACTGGCGGAGACTTGATAGTCTTGTTTGCCTCTTCCCATTTTTGTCGTAACTTTTACTCCAAGCGATAATTTTGGCAACACTTGGATCTCTATAGCCGGACCGACAACCACGACTCTCGGATTCGATCTTGGGTCGCAAATCTGGTATTCGCCGCATCCCATTGTTGGCTCAGGCCATACCGTCACCATGAATCTTTCGCAGAGCATGCCACTGGTGATGTCTGTGTTTGTCCTGAAAGGTTCGAATACCTCTTCCCCGATCGATGCTATATCCCTCATTGGCAGTGACAACGGAACGCAAAGCGTAAATGTTGTGAGTCCGACCGTGACTACGGTTGGTTCAAACGACCTGCTAATCGGTTTCACCAAAGGTTTCGGCCGGTGCCAATTTCCAGCCCGGTACAGGCTTTACACAGCAAGCAGGGGCCTCGTCAAACTTCCTCGACGCGGAAAGTGGCTTGGCAGTAGCTCCCGGCACGTATGCTGCAACCTTCACAATTGATTCGGCGCAGACTTGGCAGGCCGCCGTCGTTGCGGTATCCAACAATCCGAATCAGACGACCCTCTCGTGGACGGCATCGACAGAAATCGGCGGAACAATCAGCCAATACTTGGTGGAGCGCTGCAGCGGTACAGGTTGCACCAGCTTTACCCAAGTTGGCACTACGACAAGCACTTCATATAACGACACCGGCCTGACAGGGTCCACAAGCTACAGCTATCGAGTGCGAGCCCAAGATACAAATGGTATCGATGGGCCTTATTCAAGCGTCGTAAGCCTAACTACACCGCCGGCGAATCCCTCCTTGCCGGGGAATCTCACGGCTACGTCACCATCCAATACGGCCATCGATCTCTCTTGGACGGCGTCGACGGAAACCGGCGGAACAATCAGCGACTACTTGGTGGAACGGTGCCTCGGAGCGAGTTGTACCAACTTCGTACAGATCGGAACCTCCTCGAGCACGATCTACCTTGACTCTGGCTTGACCACGGGAAACACTTATAACTATCGAGTGAGAGCCGCGGATGTGAAGTCTAATGTGGGCCCATATTCAAACGTGGCGAGTGCCATTCCGGAAACTCCGGATACTCAGCCACCCACAGCGCCGAGCAACTTAACCGCAACCCCGGCGAGTTCGAGCCAGATCAATCTGGCTTGGACGGCGTCTACCGATAACGTGGGCGTCACCGACTACTATATTGAGCGGTGCCAAGGAGCTGGCTGTACGCTGTTTTTCCGTGTGGCGGTATCGACTGGGACCACCTTTAGCGACACTGGATTGGGAGCGAATACGACCTACGAGTATCGCGTGCGGGCGACCGACGCGGCGGGTAACCTGAGCCCGTACTCGAACAGTGTCGGATCGACGACCTTGACGAGCGGCGCGCCCACCTTCACCCTTTCGGCTTCGCCCTCGGGCCTGAGTGTCGCGCCCGGCAGTCAGGGCGTCGCCACGATCACGAGCACCCTCAGCAATGGATTCAACAGTGCGATCAGTCTCTCGGCCTCGGGTACGCCTTCAGGTACAACGGTCAGCTTCAACCCGAGCACCCTTCCGGCTCCGGGCAGCGGAAGCTCGACGATGACCGTCACGGTGGGATCAGGCACTGCGACGGGAACGTACCCTATTACCGTGACCGGCAATGGCGGAGGAATTCAGCAAACTACCACCGTCACACTCGCCGTCAACACATCAATTATCAGTTACGTGCAAGGCAACTACGCTACACCACAGTCGTCTCAGGCCTCGGTGCCTGTGAAATTCAACGCCGCACAGTTAGCAGGGGATCTGAACGTGATCGTCGTGGGATGGAACGACGGCACAGCTACTGTGAGCTCCGTGACCGATACTGCGGGTAACTCGTACACGCTCGCTGTAGGTCCAACGGTCATTAGCGGTGTCGCCTCCCAGTCCATCTACTATGCTAAGAACATTGCTGCTTCGCCTGCCGGAGCAAACACCGTCACTGTCGCCTTTTCGACTGGTGCCCAATATCCCGACATTCGAATCCTGGAGTACAGTGGCGCAGATAAGGTGAACCCGGTCGATGTAACTGCAGCAAGTAGCAACGACAGCGGAAGCAGCAACAGTGGTTTGGTAAGCACTACCAGCCCGAACGACTTGCTGTTCGGCGCGAACCTAGTGCAGAGCCTGACCACCGGGCCCGGCAGTGGTTTTACCAGCCGATTGCTGACGGCTCCGGATGGTGACATCGCTGAAGACAGCATGGTCACCACGACGGGAAGCTATAGCGCGACTGCCCCACTCAGTTCGTCCAGTCAGTGGATAATGCAACTCGTTGCTTTCCGGACACCGTCTGGGGCCAACATACCCGTCGTTAACCTGAGTACCTCCAACCTGAACTTTGGAACTATAACCACCGGAAGTACCAGCAATCCGCAGCCTGTCACCCTGTCAAACGTAGGGTCGGCGCCATTGACAATCAGTTCCATAGCGATTTCTGGTGCCGATACGGCCGACTTTACCCAAACGAATAACTGTGGATCTTTAGTAGCTCCGGCCGGTACTTGTACGATCAATGTGACGTTTGCACCTACGACTACGGGTCAACGCGGTTCGTCCGTAGCTATCAGCGACAACGTGGCGGGAAGCCCGCAGACGGTTACTTTGTCGGGAACGGGCACAGGGTTTGGGGTGACACCTCATGCTACGGTATTAACGTTCAGCATGAAGCAACAGTTCACGGCCAGCGGGACTGTGACTTGGTCCGTTGACGGTATTGTCGGTGGATCGTCTACTTCCGGCACAATCACAAGTGCGGGTCTATATTCTCCGCCACAGAGCGTTGGCAGTCACACTGTGACCGCCACGTCAAGCCAAAACCAGGCAAGTGCAACCGTCTATGTCAGCAACTATCCGGGTACCTATACCTTCCATAACGACAACCTCCGAACAGGGCAAAACAACAATGAGACCGTGTTGACACCGGCGAACGTTAACCCGGTTCAGTTTGGAAAACTTTTCTCGTATTCGATAGACGGGTATGCTTTTGCGTCGCCACTTTATGTGGCTGGCGTGAATATCCCGAGCAGCGGTCTCCATAACGTCGTATACGTTGCAACCGAAAATGATAGCGTTTATGCCTTCGACGCGGACGGCCTGAGCACCACCCCACTGTGGCACACAAGTTTTCTCAAGTCGGGCGTAACAACGGTTCCTTGTGGTGATACTGGCGAATGCGGCGATATTCCGATTCAAATCGGGATAACCAGCACCCCCGTGATTGATCCGGCAAGTGGAACTATTTACGTGGTTGCCGCGACTAAAGAGGGCACGAGTTACCCACAGCGGCTACATGCTCTCGACATCACAACGGGTGCGGAGAAGTTCGGAGGTCCGGTCGTCCTCACGGCAAGCGTGGCCGGAACTGGTGTCGACTCGTCCGGAGGGAAAGAGACTTTCAACTCTCTTCGAGAGAACCAGCGCACCGGTCTCCTTCTCAACAATGGCGTGATTTACTTTGCCTTCGGATCCCACGGCGATCAGTCTCCGTGGCACGGTTGGGTGTTGGGGTACAACGCGACCACTTTGCAGCAGGTTCTAGAGTTCAACGATACTCCCAATGGTAGTTTTGGAGGCGGCGGCATTTGGCAGAGCGGAGGAGGTTTGGCGACTGATTCTACTGGGGACATTTACTTTACGACGAGCAATGGAGATTTTGATGCCAGCAGTGGAGGCAGTGACTACAGCGATAGCATTATGAAGTTGAGTCCGGGTGGCGCCGTGGTCGACTACTTTACACCGCATGACCAGGCAATTCAAAGTTCCAGCAATCTCGACTTTGGTTCTGCTGGACCCGTGTTGCTGGTTGATCAGACCACCGGTGCTTATCCCCACCTGCTTATCAGCGCCGGCAAGAACGGGACGATCTATGTCGGGAATCGAGATAATTTGGGACACTTCAATCCGAACAACGACAATCAAATCGTGCAAGTGTTAATTGGTGCGTTGCCCAATGGCGACCAGGAAGTCGGCAATTTCAGCGCCCCCGTTTACTACAACGGCTATGTTTACTTCGCAGCCGTGAATGACTCAGTGAGGGCATTCCAGTTAAGTAGTGGATTGTTATCGACAACCCCCACCTCGATGACTGCTGCGATTTATCCCGTTCGTGGCGGTTCTATGGCTGTTTCAAGCAACAACAGCTCAAGCGCAATAT
Organism: uncultured Acidobacteriaceae bacterium; assembly: GCA_963709025.1. Classification (GTDB taxonomy): domain Bacteria; phylum Acidobacteriota; class Terriglobia; order Terriglobales; family Acidobacteriaceae; genus Sulfotelmatobacter. The sequence continues at coordinate 36,001 of CAVPVE010000024.1, read as the reverse complement.
TGTGGGCCATTCAGAACAATGGCACTACTACCCCCGGTGTCCTCTTCGCGTATGATGCGAACAACCTAGCGGATGAACTCTACGATAGCAACGAATCCGGGAGTCGTGACACACTGGATTTTGCCGCGAAGTTCAGTATTCCCCTCGTAGCGAACGGGAAGGTGTTCGTATCTTCCGAGTCGCATCTGACCGGGTACGGACTGTTGCCCTAAACAGGTGTTGGATCGTAAAACATGTGCAAGAAACTGAACGATCTGGTCCGAGTTCAAATTATGCGACGGGAGAAGGTTTGAAGGTTTCATGATCTCGACCGCTGTCGCAGTCCCGGCCTGCTCATTCAGCAATGGGATCCATGCATTCACCTGAATGGGGACAATGGCACGCAGGACTTGAATAGCTATTGATTCTGGCGCGATCCGTTGGGTTTTGACAGATGCTTGCGCAATCTCTCGGCCCGGCACATCGCGGGAATCGGGATACTCGACACATTGTTTCGACTGACCCCTAAAGGCCACGCTCACCACAAACCGTTAGATAAACTGAACGCTTTGGGTTTACCGGAACGCTTAATCAGCAGGCAAGGGTGACCTGCCCCTGCTTTCGTTCACGTAAGAATACGGCAACTTTCTTCCGTTCCATCTCCGCTTTGAGCCGTTGTTTCGCTTCCTGCGCATGGCTCACATCCATGCTTCCGTACTTCGCCCTCCAGGCGTAGAGCGTGTGTTTGGATACGCCCACCTCTCGCGCAACGTCTTCCACTTTCCGCCCTGCCTCCACTTGCTTCAGCGCCCCGATCATCTGCGCCTCCGTGTGCCTGCTCTTCTGCTCTTCGACATACCGCTTCTCCTTTCCTTCGTCCGAAATCATACTCGGACTTGTTCGGAAAGCGGGGATCAGGTCAGGATGATTACGATCGAATCCGCGGGAGCAGTGACAAGTTAGTGTCCGGCTATGAACCGCGCAATCACATTCGATCCAATCGTCGGGTCCGCGACCCCCACGTTGCTAAGCAGAATATTGCTTGCAGGATTGTTTTTCTGAGACGGTTCAGGATTTGGAATCACGAGCGAAATTATATAGCGGCCAGGGCGGAAACCGCCGATAAGAAGCCGTTCAGAAAATGTGGCAGGCACGCCAGGAGTAAGTTTTGAGAAATCAACTTTCGGGAGAGCGCGCCTCACCATGTTGTGGCCGCCCTCATCATCGACGGTCAGATAGACGGTATATGGCCTGGCATTGGGGCGTGCTTCCTCAGTCATAAAGGTCAGATCGATGAGCATGTAACTGTCGCGCTTCGTGCCGAAGGAGAGTTCGGCACGGTTGAGAACTATACGCTGTTTATCTTTGCCTCGATTGGGAGGTCGCACTGTCGCAGTGTAAGTGCAGGTTATCTTAAGGTCTTCAGTCCCAATCGTTTCGCAACGAGGTGCGGCTGGCAAGCCAGGTGGAACCTGATCGCTCACGTGTGAGGTGACTTGCTCCTGACTCAAGATGCCGGCGTCAAATTGAATGGGGCTCCCACGAGAGAGGGAAGCAAGGAAACCGGCTTGCAACGCAAGAAGCGTTAGGCCTTTCAACGTCGAATTCATGATGGTCGGTGGTTCAAAGTCGGTGGCTCAAAGTTTCGATGGTCCAGTTCTCTGGTTCAACTACTGTACGGTAAACGGATGCTCTGGTCTTTGGGGTACGAGGACACCTCCATTGCTTACGGCTACCCCGCCCCTGATCGTGATACGCAATGAAACTCAGGTAAAGGCCAGTGATGAGTGATACCACCATCACTTCTGCGTGTTCGTGTCGGCCGCTACCCCCCGATGTGCATTCCGGAGTTAAACGGACGCTCGTTCCCACGGCGTTTGCCCTTCATCTAGAGGGGAAGTTCACAATTCGCGCTAACCATATTTGCTGTATCTCAGGGCAACAGGAAAGCGTATTATTTCACATCTTCTATTCTCAAGCTCTTCAGGGGCGGAGGGTCAAAATGAGATGGGGGCAAATTGTCGACAGGTCGATTCCGAACGCGAGGAGTGTGATTCGGAGCACAAGACATTGGCCAACGGGACGCTATCGGTGCGCCTTGATTTTCGGAATTCTACTAATCGCGGCGGTGTCAGCGACCGCGCAGGTGGCAGTTACGACCTACAAGTACGACAACGGTCGGACGGGACAAAACACGAATGAAACGGTTCTCACCCCTTCCAACGTGACTTCGACTCAATTCGGGAAACTCTTTACCCATGCAACGGATGGCCAGATCTATGCCCAGCCGCTTTATATCCCAAATCTCACTGTGAATGGGGCGGTGCATAACGTGGTTTTCGTGGCCACCGAAAACGATAGCGTGTATGCCTTCGATGCCGACAGTAACACAGGCGCAAACCTCACCTTCTTGTGGCATGCCAACCTGATCGATACTGCCCACGGTGCCGCCGCCAACGCAACGGTTGTAAGCGGCAGTCTGTTCAGCTGCGACGACATTACCCCGATCATCGGCGTCACTGCAACGCCCGTCATCGATCCAGCAACAAATACTATGTACGTGGAAGCTAAATCTGCGGAGAATGGCGGCTTCGTTCACCGGCTGCACGCCATCGACATAACCACCGGCTTCGAAAAATCACCTGGACCAATAGTCATTGACGCGACCGTTAGCGGCACCGGTGACGGCAGTGTATCAGGCCCAAATGGTAATCAGCTGATCTTCAGCCAAATGGCGCTGACGCAGCATAGCCGGCCTGGGCTACTTCTGGTGAACGGGACGGTGTACGTCGCTTTTGCATCCCATTGCGATGACAGTCCTTACCATGGTTGGCTCTTTGCCTACAACGCTTCGACGTTCGCCCAGCAAGCCGTGTTCGTCACCACTCCGAACGGGGGATCTGGCGGTTTCTGGATGAGCGGTGCGGGAATTGCCGCCGACTTAGCCGGGAATCTCTTCATTGCTACTGGTAACGGAACATTTGATACTACCAACACTCCGGCCACCATGTTTGGCGATACCATTCTGAAGCTCGCCCTAACCGGCAACGGCATGTCTGTGGTGGATTACTTTACGCCCTACGACCAGGGCAGTCTGGAGCATTTTGACACGGATCTGGGTTCAGGGGGAGTTCTGCTGCTGCCGAACCAGCCGGGGAGCCATCCTCATTTGCTGGTTGAAGCAGGTAAGGAAGGAACTATTTATGTCGTTGACCGGGACCAGATGACTACGGGCAATATCCACTACTGTTCGAGTGGGTGCAACAGTGATCCAGAGATCGTGCAGGAGTTCCAGGCCACCCTTGGCAATGGGATGTGGGCCATGCCAAGCTACTGGAATGACAACGTTTATTTCTGGGGCTGGGGGGATGTGCTCAAGCAATATTCGCTTAGTAATGGGCTTCTAAGCAACGCCCCTCTTTCCACGGCCGATGTGAGCGGCATATCCCTCGGAACCATTCCCTCCATTTCATCGAGCGGTGCCACGAACGGCATTCTCTGGGCGACTCGGCAAGCACCCAACAACAACACGGCCATCCTATACGCATTCGACGCAACCAACGTGTCCACGGAGTTTTACGATTCCACTCAAGCTGCCAATAACCGGGATCTTCCCGGTAACTACGTCAAGTTCTCCGTTCCTATCGTTGCCAACGGTAAAGTCTATATTGGGGCCGACTCCGAGGTGGATGTCTTTGGCTTGCTAGGCCCAACTGTGGCGACGCCCCAAATCAGTCCGAGTTCGGGGAATTTTACGGGGACACTTTCCGTTTCGATCACTGATAGCACAACCGGTGCGGCAATTTATTACACAACAGATGGTAGCAACCCGTTACCCAGTCAAGGCACGACACAGCAGTACAGCACCCCTTTCAATGTGACTAACACGACCACGGTGAACGCGATCGGTACCGCAACTGGTTCTCCGAACAGTTCAATAGCCACCGCCACGTATACGCTGGTTGTTCCGGCGACGGTGACGAGTGTGACCCCGAATACTGGGTCAACGGCGGGTGGGACTGGGGTGACGATCACGGGGGCGAACTTCGCGGCGGGAGCGACGGTGACGTTTGGAAGTAACGCGGCGACGAACGTAGTGGTAGTGAGCGGAACCCAGATCACGGCCACAACGCCGGTGGGCAGCGTGGGAGCGGTGACGGTCACGGTGACGAATCCGGGAGTGTCGGGCGGGAGTTTGGCGAACGGGTTCACGTACGTGGTGGTGCCGACGGTGAGCAGCGTAGCGCCGAACAATGGTCCGGTCGCGGGTGGGACTGGGGTGACGATCACGGGGACGAACTTTGCAACGGGAGCGACGGTAACGTTTGGTGGGGCAGCGGCGACGAACGTGGTGGTAGTGAGCGGAACCCAGATCACGGCCACAACGCCGACGGGCAGCGCGGGAGCAGTGACGGTCACGGTAACGGTGAATGGGCAGGCAGGAAGCCTGACCAACGGGTTTACCTACAACGGAGCGGTGGCAATCAGTTTCGGGCAGGTAGCCGCGGCAACACCGCAGTCATCAACGGCTACGGTTCCTGTGACCTTCCCGGGTGCGCAGACGGCGGGAGACCTGAACATCGTGGTGGTGGGGTGGAACGATACGACGTCGGCGGTGCAGTCGGTGAAGGACAGCGCAGGAAATACTTACAGTCTGGCGATTGGGCCGACCAGCACGACGGGATTGCAGCAATCGATCTACTACGCGGCGAACATCGTGGGCGGCAGCAACACGGTGACGGTGACATTCAACCAGGCAGCTGCAGCTCCGGACGTACGGATTCTGGAATACCGTGGGGTGACGACACTGGATGCGAAGGTCGGAGCGAGCGGGAACAGCACGTCCGCAAGCAGCGGTGCGGCAACGACCACGAGCGCCAGCGAGTTGATCTTCGGTGCGAACACCGTCGCAACTACGACCAAGGCAGCGGGTACTGGATTCACGTCGCGGATCATCACGTCCCCGGACGGGGACATTGCGGAAGACAAGGTGGTGACGAGCACTGGTAGCAACACCGCGACATCAACTCTCAGTTCTGCCGGACCCTGGGTCATGCAGATGGTCACGCTCTATGCCGTAACTGGGCCAGCGCCGACAGTCACTAGCGTATCGCCGAATAGCGGTACGACGGCAGGTGGGACGGCGGTGACGATCACGGGGACGAACTTCGCGGCGGGAGCGACGGTGACGTTTGGAGGAGTAGCGGCGACGAACGTGGTGGTAGTGAGCGGAACCCAGATTACGGCCATAACGCCGGCGGGCAGCGCGGGAGCAACGACGGTAAGGGTCACGGTCAACGGGCAGGCTGGAAACCTGGCCAGCGGATTCACTTATGTCGCTTCACCTACAGTAACCAGCGTATCGCCAAGCTCAGGTGCGACAGCGGGTGGGACTGGGGTGACGATCACTGGGACGAACTTCGCGGCGGGAGCGACCGTGACGTTTGGAAGTAACGCGGCGACGAACGTGGTGGTAGTGAGCAGAACCCAGATTACGGCCACAACGCCGGCAGGCAGCGCGGGAGCAGTGACGGTAACGGTGATGTTGAACGGGCAGAGTGGAAGTCTGGCCAGCGGGTTCACCTACGTTGTTCCGGCGACGGTGACGAGTGTTACCCCGAATACTGGGTCAACGGCGGGTGGGACTGGGGTGACGATCACGGGGGCGAACTTTGCGGCGGGAGCGACGGTGACGTTTGGAAGTAACGCGGCGACGAACGTAGTGGTAGTGAGCGGAACCCAGATCACGGCCACAACGCCGGTAGGCAGCGTGGGAGCGGTGACGGTCACGGTGACGAATCCGGGAGTGTCGGGCGGGAGTTTGGCGAACGGGTTCACGTACGTGGTGGTGCCGACGGTGAGCAGCGTAGCACCGAACAATGGTCCGGTCGCGGGTGGGACTGGGGTGACGATCACGGGGACGAACTTTGCCGCGGGAGCGACGGTAACGTTTGGTGGGGCAGCGGCGACGAACGTGGTGGTAGTGAGCGGAACCCAGATCACGGCCACAACGCCGGCGGGCAGCGCGGGAGCAGTGACGGTCACGGTGATGTTGAACGGGCAGAGTGGAAGTCTGGCCAACGGGTTCACCTACGTTGTTCCGGCGACGGTGACGAGTGTTACCCCGAATACTGGGTCAACGGCGGGTGGGACTGGGGTGACGATCACGGGGGCGAACTTCGCGGCGGGAGCGACGGTGACGTTTGGAAGTAACGCGGCGACGAACGTAGTGGTAGTGAGCGGAACCCAGATCACGGCCACAACGCCGGTAGGCAGCGTGGGAGCGGTGACGGTCACGGTGACGAATCCGGGAGTGTCGGGCGGGAGTTTGGCGAACGGGTTCACGTACGTGGTGGTGCCGACGGTGAGCAGCGTAGCACCGAACAATGGTCCGGTCGCGGGTGGGACTGGGGTGACGATCACGGGGACGAACTTTGCCACGGGAGCGACGGTAACGTTTGGTGGGGCAGCGGCGACGAACGTGGTGGTAGTGAGCGGAACCCAGATCACGGCCACAACGCCGACGGGCAGCGCGGGAGCAGTGACGGTCACGGTAACGGTGAATGGGCAGGCAGGAAGCCTGACCAACGGGTTTACCTACAACGGAGCGGTGGCAATCAGTTTCGGGCAGGTAGCCGCGGCAACACCGCAGTCATCAACGGCTACGGTTCCTGTGACCTTCCCGGGTGCGCAGACGGCGGGAGACCTGAACATCGTGGTGGTGGGGTGGAACGATACGACTCGGCGGTGCAGTCGGTGAAGGACAGCGCAGGAAATACTTACAGTCTGGCGATTGGGCCGACCAGCACGACGGGATTGCAGCAATCGATCTACTACGCGGCGAACATCGTGGGCGGCAGCAACACGGTGACGGTGACATTCAACCAGGCAGCTGCAGCTCCGGACGTACGGATTCTGGAATACCGTGGGGTGACGACACTGGATGCGAAGGTCGGAGCGAGCGGGAACAGCACGTCCGCAAGCAGCGGTGCGGCAACGACCACGAGCGCCAGCGAGTTGATCTTCGGTGCGAACACCGTCGCAACTACGACCAAGGCAGCGGGTACTGGATTCACGTCGCGGATCATCACGTCCCCGGACGGGGACATTGCGGAAGACAAGGTGGTGACGAGCACTGGTAGCAACACCGCGACATCAACTCTCAGTTCTGCCGGACCCTGGGTCATGCAGATGGTCACGCTCTATGCCGTAACTGGGCCAGCGCCGACAGTCACTAGCGTATCGCCGAATAGCGGTACGACGGCAGGTGGGACGGCGGTGACGATCACGGGGACGAACTTCGCGGCGGGAGCGACGGTGACGTTTGGAGGAGTAGCGGCGACGAACGTGGTGGTAGTGAGCGGAACCCAGATTACGGCCATAACGCCGGCGGGCAGCGCGGGAGCAACGACGGTAAGGGTCACGGTCAACGGGCAGGCTGGAAACCTGGCCAGCGGATTCACTTATGTCGCTTCACCTACAGTAACCAGCGTATCGCCAAGCTCAGGTGCGACAGCGGGTGGGACTGGGGTGACGATCACTGGGACGAACTTCGCGGCGGGAGCGACCGTGACGTTTGGAAGTAACGCGGCGACGAACGTGGTGGTAGTGAGCGGAACCCAGATTACGGCCACAACGCCGGCGGGCAGCGCGGGAGCAGTGACGGTCACGGTGATGTTGAACGGGCAGAGTGGAAGTCTGGCCAGCGGGTTCACCTACGTTGTTCCGGCGACGGTGACGAGTGTGACCCCGAATACTGGGTCAACGGCGGGTGGGACTGGGGTGACGATCACGGGGGCGAACTTCGCGGCGGGAGCGACGGTGACGTTTGGAAGTAACGCGGCGACGAACGTAGTGGTAGTGAGCGGAACCCAGATCACGGCCACAACGCCGGTGGGCAGCGTGGGAGCGGTGACGGTCACGGTGACGAATCCGGGAGTGTCGGGCGGGAGTTTGGCGAACGGGTTCACGTACGTGGTGGTGCCGACGGTGAGCAGCGTAGCGCCGAACAATGGTCCGGTCGCGGGTGGGACTGGGGTGACGATCACGGGGACGAACTTTGCCGCGGGAGCGACGGTAACGTTTGGTGGGGCAGCGGCGACGAACGTGGTGGTAGTGAGCGGAACCCAGATCACGGCCACGACGCCGACGGGCAGCGCGGGAGCAGTGACGGTCACGGTAACGGTGAATGGGCAGGCAGGAAGCCTGACCAACGGGTTTACCTACAACGGAGCGGTGGCAATCAGTTTCGGGCAGGTAGCCGCGGCAACACCGCAGTCATCAACGGCTACGGTTCCTGTGACCTTCCCGGGTGCGCAGACGGCGGGAGACCTGAACATCGTGGTGGTGGGGTGGAACGATACGACATCGGCGGTGCAGTCGGTGAAGGACAGCGCAGGAAATACTTACAGTCTGGCGATTGGGCCGACCAGCACGACGGGATTGCAGCAATCGATCTACTACGCGGCGAACATCGTGGGCGGCAGCAACACGGTGACGGTGACATTCAACCAGGCAGCTGCAGCTCCGGACGTACGGATTCTGGAATACCGTGGGGTGACGACATTGGATGCGAAGGTCGGAGCGAGCGGGAACAGCACGTCCGCAAGCAGCGGTGCGGCAACGACCACGAGCGCTAGCGAGTTGATCTTCGGTGCGAACACCGTCGCAACTACGACCAAGGCAGCGGGTACTGGATTCACGTCGCGGATCATCACGTCCCCGGACGGGGACATTGCGGAAGACAAGGTGGTGACGAGCACTGGTAGCAACACCGCGACATCAACTCTCAGTTCTGCCGGACCCTGGGTCATGCAGATGGTCACGTTCAAATGAGCTATGCAGTCCGCATCGGGTTAAGCTAAGTTGTCAAACGTAGGAGCCACATCATTAACGATCAGCTCCACCGCGATTTTGGGTGCCGACATGGGGGATCTTACTCAAACGAACAACTGTGGATCTGTTGCCGCACGGAACGGCACCCGTAGGATTAACATGACATCGGTGCCCACAACGACGGCTCTACGCGGCCCGTGCAGAGCGGGAAGGCCGCAGACGATTACTCTGTCGGGAACGGGCGCAGGATTTGGGCCGACGAACTCTACCATAGCAATGAGGTTCGGAATCATTACACCCCGGATTTCGCCGCGAAGCTCAGTATTCCTGTCGTGGCGAACGGGAAGGTCTTCGTTTCTTCCTAGTCCAACTAATTGCGTGGAATGAAAAAGCTGCAAATAATCTCAACTGTTGGTTGAGATTACTCAACATTTTAGTCCCGCGACTTTAAGTGGTCCGCTGGCTGCGGGAAGCTTGTTTTCTTCGTCCGTGAACCGCCGAATGGCGTATTGGATCGATTTGATCTGCGGTTAGATTGGGGGCCATCCGCGCTGAATGTGGCTCACCAGGCGCACTTCGCGGCTACTTACGAACTGCCGTTTGGGCAGGGGCAATATTGGGTCGCGCATTCCGGCGGCGTGGCAGGGAACCTGGTCAGCGGCTGGGCGTTCAATACCATCACCACGTTTCTGAGCGGCTTCCCTTTGACGCCCCAGGACGGCTCCAACCGTTCCGGCGACGGAGACACGAGAAATCCGGACCGACCCTCCCTGAACCCCAGCTTTAGCGGCCTGGTTGTGCTGGGCAGTCCCAATCAATGGTTCAATCCGAATGCGTTTGCGCTGCCGCCGGCGGGTACCTATGGTGATTTGGGCAGAGGAACTCTAACTGGCCCAGGCTTGGTGGAAGTGGATGCCTCGCTGTTGAAGAACCCGAGGATCACGGAGAGGTGGCCTTGCAGTTTAGAGCGGAATTCTTCAACGTGCTGAACCACACAATTTTCGATACACCCAACCTGACTGTATTTTCGGGCGGCACAATTAGCCCCTCTGCGGGATTAATCGGCGCCACCGCCACCTCGTCACGACAGATTCAATTCGGCTTGAAGTTGATTTACTGATGACGAGCGAAATCGCCAGCGATGGTGCAAATCGTTAACGATGGATGTCAGCATGGCAACTAGTACAGAGCGTAATCAGGTTCTCCGCGCAGTCGTGGCCAGAGTGGCTGCGAAACTGTTCGTGATGGACTTCCAAGTTCATCATAGTGCCACAGGATTGACAGCGCCAACCATCGCGACGCAAGACTAGCTGCCGCAACCTCTCGTACCCTAACGGATCCAGCCGCAAGCGCATAGGCTTCGGACCGATCGAACTCATGACGCTGTCTCGCTCACGCTTTTGAGGAATTCCTGCCTCCGCTCTTCTGGCAGAAATCTGAAGAATCTCGTCATCGAGAACAGCAGCGTCTCCGGATCTCCGTGGTCCAGGTTGGCTCCGGCCAGAAAGTCTGCGCAGATCATTTCCAGACAGTAGCCTCGAGATCGGTCGCTTCCCAGCATGAGAGCCGCCGTCTCGATTGCTTTCTCAATGACCGGCATCTGGCTCTGGTAGAGCTTGAAGTAGACAATCTCCCACGGCTCGGTTTCCTTTCCGGTCAGTTCCTTCTCGACCGCCTTCTTGAAGTCCTCCTTCGGCATCTGACGGGCTTTGTGCAACCAGGTTGCACAATCGAAGTTCTGTCGGTCCCGCCTCGCCAGCTTGACTAGCTCGATCCCTTTCGCCCACCCCACTTCCTTCAGCTCCTTTCTCGCCTGCGGTGGCAGATGTTCGTGGATCGACATCAGGTAGTAGGCCTTCCTCCGCGATTCCGGGAAACGCCTCTCCAGAAACTCGTCGAAACTCTTCAGACTCTCCAGCCTCCAGTACTGTCCAGCCCGCAGCTCGCATAGATAGCGCCCCAGTTCGACGAACTTCGTGTCGCGCTCGGTTTCCTTCCGCTGCTCCCACGCCAGAATCTCGTCAATTTTGCCCAGAACAAATACGGCGCGGCGGCGATTAAACTTGGGCGGCATGGGAGGAAACTCAGTAATTAAGCTCGTCAAGCCAATCAAAGCTGTCGGCTCCTGGACGCCGCACCACGGCAGCGTCGATCATTTCCTGCTTTCCAAGACAGAGGCCCACGTACGGGCAGGTGCTGCAGGGGTTCTGGGGAAAGCGAATACCGCTGTGCGCCGGAAATTCTGCCGACTCGATCCGACGGATCGTACCTTCCACAAGGCGACCAAACTCCTGGCGCTGTTCGTCCGTGATCGTAGTGCGCAGGTATTGAACCTCGACCAGACTCTTGCGGACGAAGACCACCTGGGCCACTTCTGCGATTCCGGTGATCCACGAGTAACAGACCAGTTGAGGGTCTAGGGAGAGGAGTCCCTCCGGCTCTTCCGGATATCGGCCGGAACTGGTCTTCCACTCGAGCAGGCAAGGCGTGCCGTCGAGGCTACCAATGGCATCGATGTAGGCGACGAAGTCGTTCTTTTCGGAGACGGGCCGGGTGAACTTGATCTGCAGATTGCGCTCAGGCTGGCGGACCCGAACGCGACTGTCCTGGCAGAACCGGGTTAGCAGCATTAGTCCTTGGCGGAGCATGCGATCCCATGAGTCCCGGTTGGAATAGTGCAAGTCCAGGCTCTGACAGGCAGACCATTCGGTGAATAGGGCGGCTCCCGGATCTTCGCGACGAAAGAGCGCACCCAGAGCTGTCTCAAAGGCGCGACCGAAGAGCATCGCGGCCCGGGTGTCCTTCTCCTTCCAACCATAGAGGTAGCGATGCCGATACCGCCGCGGGCAGGTGAGGTATTGGCTGATCTGGGTGTAGCTGTAGGTCATCAGGCTACCTGCGGATTGTCCAGGTTTGCGGGTGAAAGTTCTTCCCAACGGCTGGCGGGAGCAAAGCCGTCGAGCCGGAGCAGGGAAGCGCCGTTAAAGTCGATGTGGCTGATCTTGACCACTCCCCTCAGACCCACGAGTTGGGTCTCGTCGACTTCGTCGCGGCCGAGGAGTTCGGTGTCGTAGCCGAAGTCGCGCAGGAACCAGTTCAGCTTCCACAGGGCTTTTGGGCTGCAATAGAGCCGGCTCGACAGGACGTGCCCAGAAAACCGGCTGGGCTCAAGAACAGTCAAAGCCAATGTGTAGTAGGGTTTTTGAGCTTGCCGCTGAAACCTGACCCGTTGCACACGGACGAGAAAGACTCCGTCTGGGATCTGGTTGGCAGTACAGCGATCGGCGGCGTGGAGACCGGAGATCTGGCGTTTCACGCGGCACCTTCCTTCTGGGCGGGATAGCTATTGAGTTGGCAAAGCAGGGCATTGCGGTCCTTTTCGGCCCAGTCCGCCAGGTGTGCGACGAAGGTTTCCACTTGTTCGCGCGTAGCATCGCGGAGAGCTTTCACACCGCAGAATTCCGTCGCATAGGCCTTGACGAGGTTGGGATCAAGTTGATGCTGACGGATGACTTGGCAGAGTCGGTCACGAACGGACCGACTGCCATTCCCGTTCGTCGGTTGCGGAGGCAGTTTCTTCGGCTCCGGATATGGTTGGTTCGGTTCGCTTGTCGCCCCGAGCTCTTCGACTGAGCAGATGCCGATTCCATACGCTTTGCGCAGGGCGCGATTGACAGCGCGAGTTTCCGCCACACGCATCTCGGCGCCGTGAACTAGAGGGGAGACGTTTGATGGATCGGCGTCGCCGTAGCCCCAAAACCCCTTGCACGATCTTGACTTGTAAACCGTGGCGCTGAACGACCACCGGGCCGATGCTTTATCAGAAAACTTCTCGACGACTGCGACATATATGCCAAGACATCGGTGCCGCCGAGCGAGACCCAGTAGTCCCGAATGCGTCACGTACCAGCGACCGTGAAGCAGTATCAAATCTCCGGCGGCAAGCGAAAACTGAAAACTCCGGGTCAGTTCCACCAAGAATTCAACTTGGAGCCGAGACAGCCGGCGGCCCCAGAGGCTTTGTGCAAGTCTGCGGTTCATTAAGGCTAGGGGTGGCAACCTTTTCACGGGGAGTCCTCCTTAAGTAATGACATCATAACAATGTCGTTATATAACGATATCATAACGACATCGTTAGATGCAACCTGATACTCCGGGCATGGAATTAGAGGGATTGTGAATCGCGGGCGACCGACGAGTGCAGGCTTACGTGATTACGGTTTTCTGTCGCTATCTTTCTGGAGGAGTTTGTTCGCGGCGAGTATCGCCGCATTAGCTATGAAGCTGCTGATACTCCGACGCTCCAACTTGGCCGCGCGATCTATTGCTTTCCGTTCTGCATCGCTGAAGTAGACGAGGGTTTTCTTGCCTAATCCATGTCTCGCACGACGCCGAGAGGCCGGAATGTCAGACTTGGCCATCGCAGAGAATACTAACATTCGCACTACCGTGGCGAAGACATCCTCGATTTGTTGTGGACCCATATCGATAATAGGCGGGAAGAGGGACTTCAGCTTGCCAGCCAGGAATCGCTTTGCTGCCTTCGGCCGGGCGTGGCGTGCCGGTAAATGACTTGACGCGGGACGAAGTTACGAAACGAACCCAAGAAAATGCTTGTTTTCAACGAGGGCTGTTTGCCCGGGCCGATACGCGCGGTACTCGGGTGCCCCTCCTCGCCCGATGGAACGAGCCGACTTGACCGTCTCGGGTAGCCGGACCCGTTTTCGCATCTTTGCCTCAATCAACCAGAGGCTTTGAGTTTGGCCGCCGAGAATGGAAGTTACGGCCCCGATTGATGAATGGACCACTCGCATTGCGCCGTACCTATGGGGAACAACGCGGCCAGCAGGGAAGAGGTACGCATATTGTGAAGGCTCCCCAGCGCGTCTCCACTTGGTCGCCAGCAAATGGGGTTTGACCGCGCGCCATCTCCATAGCCAAGCAAATCGGGCGCGATTGCCGCCGATCGAGGAGGCTGACGGCATCAGCACCCCCGCGGAGATGTCCGACGAACCCAGAATGAACGCCACCAGGGAGGTGAAGACGTCTCTGCATTTGCACGTCGGAGGCGCCTTCTATCGGGTGAATACGCCAGCGGCGTATCAACTCCCCATATCGCTCCCGAGCCTCGCGGATATGCAACTCGACCGCCTTCAACCTGATATATCCTGATAGTTAGAGTGTCAAATCGAAGAGAGTGAAGTGAGCCTTCCTGAAAATTCTCCGTGGAAAACACGACTGGTTCAGGGTGGGTTTCCGGATCGTTCATTCGACATTGAGTTTTGGCAGGAGCAGGGTGATGAAGCCATATTTGCAGCTGCATGGGAAATGGTCGAATTCGCTGAGGAAATCAAGCATGGCAGAAAACCCACACTACAAGAACTGCTACAACTCTTATACGAATTCGAGGTTGAATATTTGCTTGTCGGTGGCTACGCGGTCATGAAGTACGGTGAGCCGCGCTACACGAAAGACCTCGACGTGTGGGTACGGAATTCAGCGCAGAATTCAATTCGAGTGGTCGCAGCGCTCAACGAGTGGCGGCAGCCTGTCACTGGCACTTTGGTGAGCCGTGCTCGCACGTTGGTGTGGGTGGCGTTGCACATTCCAATTCTTGCATGTGGGTGAGATCGTATTCGTGCGTCAGTAGCCCGTCTGTGATCGAAGGCACGAACTTCAACTGGTAGCTGCGCGGCAAACGGTCCCTCAGTACACAGCCCACATCCCCCGCCCAGAGCCAGCTTCAAGCTGTCGTGCCTTCCTCCCTGCTGTTATTATTCGGCGGGGGTCCCCATGAAACACATGTCGGTCGTAGTCCAGCAGTTAAAACGAGAACGTGAACATGTACGGAAGCAGCTCCAGCGCATAGACGATGCACTCGCGGCGCTGGGCAGTGTCAGCTCGAACGGCGCATCACGCACGATATCCGCAGCCGGTCGGCGCAGGATCAGCCTGGCGCAGAAGGCGCGATGGGCGAAGCACAAAGCGAAGCCGAAGCGGACGATCTCGGCGGCGGGACGTAGGCGCATTGCGGCGGCGCAGAAGGCACGGTGGGCGAAAGTCAAGAGGGCGGCATAGACGAGCCAGAACCAGAGGGCATCAGTGCCACCCTCCGTATCTTCTGGCCACTCTGCCCTTTGTAACCGTCACATACATTGCCCGCGTTGACGCGATTGGGGAGCAGGAAGGGACTAGGACATTCTGGTTCTAGCTATGTCTTGCTCGGGGTATCCGAGTCCCTCGGTCCGTTGATCGCCGCTACATACAAAGAACGCTTAGGAGCTACTTCAGCGATAGGTGCGAAACAGCTTGGCCAGAGGCAAAGTGAAAACACGGTCCTGATTGCGATCGAATTAGTTGACTATTGATCCGAAGGCCCTTTCGTAGGATACTTTCTGTCCCTTGCTCGAGGAAGCTAGGTATCCCAATGGTCTTTCGCACGCCTTCTCGCCTCACTGCACCAGTATTGCTTCTGGTCACAATCTTGTTTGTTCCGAGTGGGTTCTCGCAGCAGGTTCCCAGTTCGGTTCGACGAGATCTGAGGACATCTCTGGCCAAGTATGCTGGCGATCGTATTCTTGTGAAGTTTCGCCACGGGCTGAGCGCGAACGCAAGAGCAGCTGTACACGCGTCGGTAGGTGCTCGCTCTCTGAAGCAATATACAACCGTAAGAGATTTGGAAGCCGTGAGCCTGCCTGCGAGTTTGGACGTCCCGACCGCATTGCGATCCTACCGCCGGAGTTCTGAGGTTGAATATGCGGAGCCGGACTACACTGTCCACCTGTTGAATACGCCGGACGATCCTCAATTCCCGCAGATGTGGAATCTGCTTAATACGGGTCAGAACGGCGGCACTCCAGGCGATGATATCGGGGCAACGCTGGCCTGGAACTTGAGCACGGGGGACCACAACGTCGTCATCGCGACGATCGACACGGGCATCGATTACACCCACCCCGATCTCATTCCAAACCTATTTCACAATACTTCGGTCTGCAACGGCATCGATGATGGCACAAACGGCTGTTACGGAATCTCGACGGTCTCTTACACTTCCAGCCCTTTCGATGACAACGGGCACGGAACACATGTATCGGGCATCATCGGAGCCGCAGGCAACAATAATCTGGGCGTAGTCGGGATCAATTGGAACGTGCAGTTGCTTTCTTGCAAGTTTCTGGATTCCACAGGGAGCGGGCAGACATCCGACGCAATTTCCTGTCTCGACTACGTCCTGACGATGAAAAACAGTGGTTACAACATTGTCGCAACGAACAACAGTTGGGGCGGGACCCAGTATTCGCAGGCGTTGAACGATGCGATAGAAGCGCAGGAACAGGCCGGGATTCTTTTCATCGCTGCGGCAGGCAACGCGTTCGGCGACAACGATGTTGTGCCAACTTACCCGGCGAATGCAGCGTTGCCGAACGTTATCTCCGTCGCAGCAACGACCCGCACGGACGCACTAGCTGCATTTTCAAACGTTGGCCAGCATTCGGTGCACCTCGGCGCTCCCGGGCAAGAAATCCTCAGTACGTTGCCAGGAAGTAATTACGGCGTGCTGTCCGGCACGTCGATGGCTGCACCTCACGTCACTGGCGCAGTAGCCTTGCTGGCGGCCCAGAATCCTTCTCTAGATTGGCGCGGCCTCAAGAACCTGATTCTCAGCGGAGGAGACTCACGTTCCTCCCTGTCACAAACGGTCTCCGGCAGTCGACTCAATTTGAATGGTTCAATGACGTGCTCCGGGAAGACTGTGGAGGGGCGGCTTCAACCGGTAAATAATGCCATTGCCGGAACGCCGGGCGTTCCAGTGACTCTCGAAGAGCTTAATGTCGACTGCGCACAACCCGCAGGCATCGTACAGGTCACAGTCTCGCCCGGAGCACAGATCCTGAACCTGGTGGACGACGGCACCGGGGCTGACCAGGCCTCGGGAGACGGTGTCTACACAGCACAATGGACACCTTCCGCGGTGGGCAGCTACACGCTCGCGTTCCCAGGTGGAGACGTTGTGCAAGCTGGAGGTCTTGAACAACTACGTCGGCGCGCCCACTCCTTATAACTACGTCACCATCACCGGCACGAATCTCAATCTTGGTGACGACAGCACCGCTCCGATTACTTCCCCGTTTCCGATTGCATTCGGCGGAGGAAGCTTTACGACTTTGCAGGTTGGCAGCAATGGAACCATCAGCTTTACCGATGCGGTCTCGCCGTTCAGTAACTCCGTCATTCCGGGCCAGGCACCTGTCCCGGTTACATTGGTCGCTCCATTTTGGCAGGACCTCTACCCTGTCACGGGCACTGCACAAAACGTCTTCTGGGATGTGGTGGGCACCGCACCGAACCGCCAGTTAGTGGTGGAGTGGCGAAACGTCAGAAGCTTCTTATGCCACAGCGACTCAGCGGCCACAGTCACCTTCGAAGTCGTATTCTCGGAATCCAGCAGCAACATTCTCTTTGAATACGCGAACACCGATTTCGGAGACTACTGCTACTTCCAGGATGCCGGATACTATGCGACTGTCGGACTGCAGGTTTCGCCCACGGTCGGGACCATGTGGAGCGTGAATGATCCGGTTATCGAGAACGGCACAGCTTTGTTATGGACGATCGGAAGCGGCAGCTCAACGAACAATCCCGTTCCCACAATTACCTCCGTCTCGCCGCCGAGCGCCGCCATCAACGGCCCAGCGTTTACCCTGACTGTCGCCGGGACAGGTTTTGTTCCGACTTCTGCAGTAAATTTCAACCTCTATGAGCGTTCCACGACTTACGTCAGCAGC
Organism: uncultured Acidobacteriaceae bacterium; assembly: GCA_963709025.1. GTDB lineage: Bacteria > Acidobacteriota > Terriglobia > Terriglobales > Acidobacteriaceae > Sulfotelmatobacter. Next base: position 18,398 of record CAVPVE010000024.1, on the reverse strand, counting down.
ACGCAACTTACAGCCGAGATTCCTGCCGAGGCGATCGCGCAGAACGGGTCTTTTTCCGTTCCCGTTTGGGTTCAGAACCCGGCGCCCGGAGGTGGGATGTCCAATTCGGTCACGTTCCCGCTGTCCACGCCGGTTCCCACTATCACCTCACTTTCGCCAGCTTCCGTGACGGCGGGTTCGTTCAGCTTCTCCTTGACCATCAATGGCACAGGATTCGGCGACTGCAGCATCTACTGGAACGGAACGTTATTAGGAGGTGGCGCATCTTTCAGTTCGACACAGTTGATTGCGTCCATCCCCTACACTTTGATAGCGGCTCCAGGCACAGCCCAGATCACGGTGGTCAATGCCTCACCAGGCGGAGGCACTTCCAACGTCGCCACGCTAACGATTCTTTCTCCAGGCCAGTCCGGGCTCTTCTTGCAGCCACCGCTCTTTCTGAACGGACGCGGAAACTCTTTCCCTATGGCCCCCGCTTCACCGGCGCGTTTCCTGGGATGGAAGTACGCGCAGCGAGCAGGATCGAACTACCAGCAGATGTTCTCCCGTCCGCGCGCGCAGACGGGCTTGCCCGCCCCGAATCCAGGCCTGTCCAAACCGCTTGGCAACACCTTCGCCCGTACTTCGCCGTCGACTCCGCCGCCACTCGCAGGATTGCAGCTTCGCACCCTCTTACCGGCTGACTACATTCCGACTGCGGTCGCAGCTGGTGATTTTAACGGAGATGGCATTCCAGATTGGGTTGTGTCCAACGGCGGCAGCAACAACCTGTGGGTTTATCTTGGCCGGGGCGACGGGACATTCAGTCAGGCAACTGTTATCCCACTCACGGGACAGTCTCCCCTAGCTGTCGCAGTGGCAGATTTACGAGGAATTGGAAAGCTCGACATTATTGTGGCGGAGGCGGATACCGAAAGTGTGGGTGTACTCCTCGGCAACGGGGACGGTACATTCGCTGCAGAACAAACCCAACTTCCTCCCGGGTGCTCCGATTTCCATGGCTATCGCAGATCTCAACCACGACGGCCATCTAGACGTCGTCGTTGGAGTAATTCCGGATGCCAGCATCCCGACCAGCGGCGCAGTAGTGAGTCTCCTCGGAGATGGAACTGGGAGCTTTGCCGCAACGCTCTTTGAACCTTATCAGACGTTCGGGGTACAAGTTCCCGAGTCCATTGTGGCCGCAGGATTTTGAAAAGAACGGCACCCCAGACGTCGTCGTGGTCGATCCCGGTGTTGGCGCCGTTGTCTATGTTAACGACGGAACCGGACTCCTTAAAGAAGCCCAACCGATCGATATCACTAACAGTCTGGCTGGCGTGGGTCCTTTGGCCTTGACATCCGGAGATGTGAATGAAGATGGTTGTCCCGACGTGGTTACCTTCGACAATCTCGGCATTGCCAGAGTGTTCTTGGGAAATTGCGACAGCACATTCCAGGCCAGTTCACGCAGGTGGGCGAAGGCGACTTTGCCTGGGCTGCGACGCTTGCCGACGTGAACGGAGATGGTCACCTCGATCTCGTGTATTCCGGAATCTCTGCACAGACTGGCTACGGACAAGTGGCTGGAAACTTGGTGGGTGTTCATTTTGGTGACGGAAAAGGAAATTTCGGCCCAGCACAGGTCTATCGCGGGGGTCAAACATCGTTCGGACTGGCAGTCGCCGACTTCAATCTTGATGGCCATCCCGACATCATTACGGCCAATCAGGACAGTGATTCCGCCTCATGTTCCTGAACGACGGCAAGGGTGGTTTTGGCTTGCCCGCCGGCGAATACACCGGATACATCAACGGGAACAATTCTTCCGGACCGGTCAATGCATCCTTCACAAGTTTCAATCCGGTCGATGTGAACGGAGACGGTAAGCCGGATCTAGTGCTGATAGATGTTGGCCCAGGGTATCCGAATCCGTTTCAGGCAACGGTAATGCTCAACGACGGCACGGGTCACTTTGGCTCAGCGGTTTACTCACCTGTCGCCGAAGGAACCTTCAACGTGACGGACTTTCTGCTAGGTGATTTCCGCAATACTGGCCGTCCGGACCTGGTCACGATTTCATCCTATTTTGGCGAGGGTGGAGCCGGTACGCAGCTGGCGTTTGCGCCGAACGCCGGTGGTGGCAGCTTTGGTCGGGCAACTGTGACCGAACTTTCTGCGAGCGGATCACTCGCCGCAGGAGACTTCAACCACGACGGAAATCTTGATCTGGCGGTCGCCGCCGGAGCATCGCAAACCGGCACGGCAACCATCACGATTTACCTGGGTCATGGAGACGGCACGTTCACGGCGCAAGCGCCAATCAATTTCAGCACCAACAGTGCTGGACATTGGGTACAGGGTCTGTGGGTAGGCGACTTTAACGGCGACGGGAAACTGGATCTTCTGGCGTGGTTCTACGGGAACGTCGTGCCTTTTCAGAATAACGACGTATACGAATTCCTGGGAAATGGAGATGGTACCTTCGCACCTGCGAAGCTGGTGATTCAGAACCTGACAAACCCCGCCGTTGCGGACCTCAACAATGACGGCCGGCTCGACGTGGTTGATAATCGCGATCCACAGGCAAACTATCCGAACGGACCGGCAGGGACTCAGTTAAGAATCTTTCTGTGTCAACAGGACGGAAGTTTTACACTGACCAATACGTACGCACCTTACACTGGGCTGCAAAGCGAAGAGGTCACTCTCGGCACCATGGATGGTGGCCGTTTCCCTGCCTGGGTGGGAGATTTCAACGGCGACGGCAACATTGACCTTGCCGCCATCCAGGTGGCCAACTATCCGACGAATGTTTACTATGTGCAATTCCTGCTCGGCAATGGCGACGGTACCTTCACGCCCACATACGAGCCATATTTCCTCAACGGTTCCCGCCCGGCCAATGCCTTCGACTTAACCGGGGATGGACGCGCTGACTTGGTGGAGAGCGACGTATACACTTCTTCGTTTCAGGTTATTCCTAGCGGGGCTGGCACTCCTCTTTATCTCCAACTGGTCGCGGATCCTGTAATTGGCAGCGATGGATCAGTGCAAGTTTCACTTGCCACGGTCTCGACCAGCGCGACTCAGGTCACCCTCGCCGCCAGCGATCCAGGAATTTCAATTCCAGCCAACGTAACGATTCCAGCTGGCTCGCTCACCCAGAACGTCAATTTCACTATCGGAAACTCGTTCAATTCCACTCATGTGTTTTCGATTCAGGGAACGCTGAACGGAAACACAGCGGCAGCGTATGGAACACAAGCCACTGCGCAGGGCGAGTACGGTGTCGCTCTGTCTACTTACTGGTCCACGGAAGCGACCTTCCCCGGACTTCCCACCGCCGACTATCAGTTCGGCATGAATTCCTTGGCAGGGTACTCGACAACGGTCACGCTAACTTGCAAGGGGCTTCCCTCTGGCGCGTCGTGCCAGTTCGGTCAGAGTACTTTGACCGTTCCAGCGGGAGGCTTTAATACGACGTCGCTGATTATCAACACTACGTCAAGCACGCCAGCGGGCGTGTACCCCGTAACGATCCAGGCATCGGACGGAGCGATCTCTTCCCAGCTCAAAGTAACCCTTGATGTTGGCGACTACAGCGTTAGCATTACGCCGAGTTCGAGGATGGCGCTGCAGAATACGACCGTATCCTACACAGTGAACGTGACATCGATTAACAACTATGGGGCCAACTTCACCGGAACTTGCACCGGAATTCCCGCTCCGGCGGTGTGTACTGTAAATGGCTCGATTGTTGGCTGGAATGCGTCGATACAGACCAACACCCTCGCAGCCGGGAATTACAACTTCACGGTTGCCCTCTCCAATGGAGTCGCGTCGCGCTCTGCGTCCGCGCAACTCAGTATCGGAGACTTCGACGCGACTCTTTCTACCAATTCTCTCTCTGTTGCGGTCGGACAATCTGGAAACATCACGATCAATGTCACTGCTCAGAACGGATTTGCGGATGCTGTGGCGTTGTCATGTGATGGAGCGCCGAGTGGTACGAGCTGTACGATTAGTCCTGACTCCGTGACGCCGTCCTCTGGCGGAACTCCGGCAACCCTTACAGTAAGCGTCACCACTAAGCCAGCCCTGAGCCATAGGAAGAAACCGACCGAAGCCAAATCTGCCGTTCTGTCTCTGGGCATTGCGAGTCTCTTGGGTCTGACCTTGCTTCTTTCAGGCCGCTCCCGAAAACGGGATCATGTGTTCCTCTGCCTGTCCCTTTTCTTCGTCATCGGGTTTGCCGTTTCGTGTGGCAGCGGCGGAAGTTCAGGAGGAGGTGGTGGAGGAGGAGGTGGTGGTGGCGGGGGAGGGGGAGGGGGAGGCGGCGGCAGCACCTCGTTCAATCTCACGGTTCAGGCTAGTTCAGATGGAGTCACAAAGAATGCGGGGACGGTGCAGGTGACAGTTCCGTGAGCGACTCCGAGGCCCGCAGCTAGACTGCGAGTCGCACTGTTCAAAGAACCGGACTCTTGGAGCCGATCTCCCATGGGATGATCAGCCGGCTTCTCAATTGATACCAGTGATACTGTTTTACGCGGAAATGCAGCGAATAAGGGAAACTAAGGGAACCTACAGAAACTGTAGGAAAAACACGGTACCAGCTCGTTCGAGGAGGTAGCCGCGTCATGCTGTCCTGGTCATGGAGAATCGTCTATTTTCCTGACTGGTCCAGTGCTTGCTGTGTTTGCCCTTTCATTTCGAATTACTGTGTGTCTCGTTATGGCATGCCGTACAGAGCGTGATGAGATTTTCTTCGGAATCATCGCCCGAGTGGCTGCGAAACTGCTTGTGATGGACTTCCAGGTTCGCCATCCTGCCGCACGATTGACACCGCCAACCATCGCGACGCAGCACCTGCTGCCGCAACTTCTCGTACCCTGCCGGATCTAGGCGTAAGCGTTTCGGGGTTGAAGTCACGAGGCCTTCTCGCTCAGGCCTTCGAGAAATTCCTGCTTCTGCTCGCCGGGCAGAAATCTGAAGAATCTCGTCATCGAGAACAGCAGCGTTCCCGGGTCTCCGTGGTCCAGGTTGGCCCCGGCCAGAAAGTCCGCACAGATCATTTCGAGACAATAGCCTCGGGATCGGTCACTTCCCAGCATCAGAGCCGCCGTTTCGATGGCTTTCTCAATGACTGGCATTTGGCTCTGGTAGAGCTTGAAGTAGACAATCTCCCACGGTTCTGTTTCCCGCCCCGTCAGTTCCTTCTCTACTGCCTTCTTGAAGTCCTCTTTCGGCATTTGACGGGCTCGGTGCAACCAGGTTGCACAATCGAAGTTCTGCCGGTCCCGCCTCGCCAGCTTGACTAGCTCGATCCCCTTCGCCCACCCAACTTCCTTCAGCTCCTTTCTGGCCTGCGGCGGCAGGTGTTCGTGGATCGACATCAGGTAGTACGCCTTCCTCCTCGATTCCGGGAACCGCCTCTCCAGAAACTCGTCAAAACACTTCAAACTCTCCAGCCGCCAGTACTGTCCCGCCCGTACCTCGCATAGATAGCGCCCCAGTTCGACGAACTTGGTGTCGCGCTCCGTCTCCTTCCGCTGCTCCCACGCCAGAATCTCGTCGATCTTGCCCAGTACGAATACGGCTCGGCGACGATTGAACTTCGGCGGCATAGGCGGATACTCAGTAATTAAGCTCGTCAAGCCAATCAAAGCTGTCGGCTCCTGGACGCCGCACTACGGCGGCGTCGATCATTTCCTGCTTTCCAAGACACAGTCCCACATACGGACAGGTGCTACAAGGGTTCTGGGGAAAGCGAATACCGCTGTGCGCTGGGAAGTCGGCCGATTCGATCCGACGGATCGTGCCTTCCACAAGGCGACCAAACTCCTGGCGCTGTTCGTCCGTGATCGTAGTGCGCAGGTACTGAACCTCGACCAGACTCTTGCGGACGAAGACCACCTGGGCGACTTCTGCAATGCCAGTGATCCACGAGTAGCAGACCAGTTGCGGATCGAGAGACAGCAGGCCCTCCGGCTCTTCCGGGTACCGGCTGGATGAGGTTTTCCACTCGAGCAGGCAGCGCGTGCCGTCAAGGCTCCCAATGGCATCGATGTAGGCAACGAAGTCGTTCTTACCGTCGATCTGCCGCGTGAACTTGATCTGCAGGTTGCGTTGAGGCTGGGGGACCTGGACCCGATTGTCCTGACAGAACCGGGTCAATAGCATCAGTCCTTGGCGGAGCATGCGATCCCAGGAGTCTCGGTTGGAGTAGTGCAAGTCTTGGCTCTGGCAGGCAGACCACTCGGTGAACAGGATTGCTCCTGGATCTTCTCGGCGAAAGAGAGCGCCCAGAGCTGTTTCGAAGGCTCGACCAAACAGCATCGCCGCCTGGGTATCCTTTTCCTTCCAGCCATCGAGGTAGCGATGCCGATACCGCCGCGGGCAGGTGAGGTATTGGCTGATCTGGGTGTAGCTGTAGGTCATCAGGCTACCTGCGGATTGTCCAGATTTGCGGGTGAGAGTTCTTCCCAGCGGCCGGCGGGAGCAAAGCCGTCAAGCCGAAGCAGGGAAGTGCCGTTGAAGTCGATGTGGCTGATCTTGACCACGCCCTTCAGACCCACGAGCTGCCTCTCATCGACTTCGTCGCGGCCAAGGAGTTCGGTGTCATAGCCGAAATCGCGCAGGAACCAATTGAGCTTCCACAGGGCTTTCGGGCTGCAATAGAGCCGGCTTGACAGTACGTGCCGGGAGAAACGGATGGGCTCAAGAACGCTGAGCGCCAAAGTGTAGTAAGGTTTCTGGGCTTGCCGATGAAACCTGACTCGTTGTACCCGGACGAGGAAGACTCCATCAGGGACTTGCTCCGCAGCACAGCGATCGGCGGCGTGGAGCCCGGTGATCTGGCGTCTCATGCAGCACCTTCTTTCTGGCCGAGGTAGCTGTTGAGCTGGCAGAGCAGGGCATTGCGGTCCTTCTCGGCCCAGTCGGCCAGGTGCGTGACGAAATTTTCCACCTGGTCGCGTGTGGCATCGCGTAGCGCTTTGACCCCGCAGAAATCGGTCGCATAGGACTTGACTAGGCTGGGATCGAGTTGATGCTGTCGAATCGTCTGGCAGAGTCGGTCGCGAACGGAACGACTGCCATTTCCGTTGGCCGGTTGGGGAGGCAACTTCTTCGACTCCGGAGATGCTTGCCGAGGTTCAGCGAAGGATCCAATCTCCTCGACTGAGCAGATGCCGATCCCATAAGCCTTGCGCAAAGCACGGTTGACGGCCCTAGTCTCCGCCACGCGCATTTCGGCACCGTGGACTAGGAACGAGACATTAGAAGGATCAGCATCGCCGTAGCCTACAAATCCCTGGCAAGTGCGAGACCTGTAAACGGTTGCCTTGAACGCATACCGACCATGTGCTGAATCCGAGAATTCGGTAGTCGGTTGAACGTTAATTCCTCGGCATCGCCGGCGAGCAGCTAAACGAATCAGACCAGTGTGGGTCACATACCAGCCGCTTTCAAGCAGAAGCAAGTCTCCGCCGGCAACTGAGAATTGATAGCTATGGGTTAGCAGGCGGAGGGTTTGGATCTGATGGCGGCTCATCTGCGTAGGCCATTTGCGTTTGGCAGCCGACAAATTCTTCCTTGACAAGTCGTGTTTCAGTGGCACGGGAGTCCTCCTTGTTAAGTCATCCAAATGGATGACAAAAGGATGACATAGTGTACCTAGGGAGTCAACAGGATTTTGAGCGGATTTCCCAATTGCGGGAATGCTAGTATGGCGCCAATGAAGAAAGACACTCGTCTGACATTCAGAGTCAACTCAGACTTGAAGCGAGACGTTGAAGCGATCGCGACTCGCGAAGGTCAGAGTGTTGCCCGGATCTGCGAAGCGTTCATTATGGCTGGATCCGACGCATACAAGAAGCAAGGCACAAAGTCTCTGCGGCGGATGCTCGGGCGGTTGGGCACTAAGACGACGGACTGACGTCTATCTCTCACTGATACAAGCCAACGAACAACCTGTCGTCGAATAAGGATTCTCCCGAATCACAAAATGGGAGCAGATGAGGGTGCTGAGTGCGCACACCGTCCCTTCGAATTAAAAAAGCTCGACGGACGCCTCATGGCCAGAAGCAGACGCGTAGGCAAGGTGTTCTCCCTTCATGTCTGTGAGGAGATTCCAGTGTGCTGCACTGGGCGAGCGGTGTTGACGCAGCCACACGCGTTCAGCGCGGGTCATCGAGTCGTGGCAGAAGGTATCTTCTCGCGCAAGTCGAGAATTCTCCAAGGCTTCCACGTATTGCCGCAGCTGATTTGCTCGTGCTCCGTCGTCCTTGCTTACTGCCACTTCGCCTGCTAGAGCGAGAGCAAATCCTAATCGGTTTTGCCGATCACGCAATTTTGCGTTGCGAACCAGCCAGTCCCAGTCCATGTCAACGTAGGTCAGCGCCAGCCATGGCAAGCCCTCGGCAACTCGGGAGTCAAGGTTTGCCTGGCTCAGTGCCTCAAGCAGTACTTCCGCAGGGTTTCGCGGCCTTCTGGCGCGAAGATAGGAGAACTCCGGATAGCCGAGCGCGCCCAACTCTGCGCTGAAATCACGCATCTGGAAAGACACCGGCATCACTGCCTGTTCCGATCGCAGCGGCAGGGCCGTAGGGCGGAAATTGAGGACTTTGAGAGCTTTACTTACAAATCGTTCGGATAGAGGACGGCGCCCTTTCTCCAGCATCGACAAATAAGCTTGCGTGACATCAAGCGCAAGGGCGGCTTGCTCTTGGGTCCAGTGCTTCTTCCGGCGCGCTTCTTTCAATACATTCCCGTCCATACCGATTCTTTGCATTCTTGCAAACCCCGAAAGCATGCATCGCCCGGCCGGGCGGCGCTCAGATTCGATACGACGCTCGTCCGGATTGTGACTGGGGAAGCAGCTAGAGGCGTTGTGGGCCATTCCAACCTCCGCCTCCCTCCGCCAAAGCTCCGAAATTACCAAACGAACCCAACTTGCTCTCAGGGAGACCGTTACCATCGGACGCGTCTACCCGTAATCTTTCGATTGTCCGAGATGAGAGCAACATATAGGTAGGCAACCACGCGTTGCCTTCCCCTACGAGTGTCCTTCCCCCTCGGACAACCTGATCTTTCTGCGCTCCGCGACATCGGGGTGCCAGCAAGCAGAGCTGATGACGCTAGTCCAATAAGACGGATCGGACCCACAACGGAATCGTGCATTGAGTATGAAGCGGCCGATCTCAGAACGGAAGCTACAAGCGAACCGGGCGAACGCCAAGCGCTCGACCGGGCCGAGGACCGAGGCCGGCAAGGCAGCCTCGTGCAGGAACGCGCTCAAACACGGAATTCTGAGTCGCGCTCTCGACTTGCCGCTGGAGACTCCTGGGCTTGATCTCAGCTCGCTGAAGTTGAACGGATCAATCGAGTCCGAGGTTCTAGGGAGAGATGCAGCATTGCAGGAGATCAGCCGCATCTGTTGCAAGCTGACGAGGGTAGTGGTCTTCGAAAAGGACTGCGCGCATCACCCGAAAGGTCTGGAGCGCAATGGGCGCCTGATTTGTCGCTACGAACGCATGCTGACCAGACAGTTGCACGCACGCATTCGCGAATGTGCCGGTCTTGAAACCGCGAAATAAAACTGCGTTTGGGGGGCGTATGAGTAAACAGGGAAATGGAACTGCGACGGAAAATGGAAATGGAAAAAACCGGCCCTGGAATCTAGCCGAAGACGGCATGCTGTGGAAGACGGTGCTCGACTATGCGACCTCCGACTTCCGGGAACAGGCACAAGCTTTCGTCGCGCAGCTACAAGAGTCGACGCAACCGGCCGACGCGCTCCAGGGGTTGTTGCTGGACCGTATCGCAGCCGGCTACCTGCGCAAGCGACTGGCGCTCGAAGTTGAAGCTGCAGGGAGATAAAGCATGAAGCGAAACAAGGGGGAACAGCTGTCCCGCTACGACCCCGAAGGAAAGAGAATGATCATGAATGCGCACGTCCAACAACTCTGGTTCAGGAACGGGGAGGTTTTGCGGCATGAAGCTCTTCTGGACCAAGCTCTGCACCGCGATTTGATTCTACTGCTGCAACTGAAGAAGGCGGCTTCTGCCGCGTTAGCTCTGAGTGCCAAAAAGCCTCCGAGCTACGACCGCGAGCTAATCGAAGGTGAAGTCGCGAATTCTGATGCAAGCTGACCAGGCGTGGGAGCACTTCTGCTCGAGCGTTACCTTGAAGCTTTGGATTTCGCAGCGGCGGCACCGGCAAGACCGCGGGCGATCTCGGAACGCAAGGGCCAATCGCGCTAAGGGAATGTGTTTCCCGCTTCCAAAACCCTATACGGAGGGCAAATTAAGTGAACGTGCGCTACCTTATCTTTAAGACCCCGGAAGAAGCGGGGCAGGCGTGCCAGAGTGGTGGTCGCTTTTGCGAGATGGCAATCAAAGCTGGTGCAACCACGGTTCGCCGGGCGCCACCGACGATGTGCCTCAGCGTAAGGGACGCCGAGATTATGCTTGAAGCAATGTCGATGACCAACGATCCCGAGTTTCCTCGGTTGAGCAATGCGCTCCGCCAATATCTGCGGGAGCATGAGTGATTTACCATTGCAGGTGTAGTTTTGCGTTATCAACGGATTGAAAAAGCGGGCAAACTCCTCGAAGACATTGAGAGCGTCCCTTCGCTTCACTGAGCGCCAATCCGCCATGGAGGAGCTGATCGTGGATAATGCGACGGCCTTGGAGCGGCGATCGACAAGGTACGCTCCGCTGAGTCGTGTCTTTCTGACCGCCGATCAAAGTTGCGAGATGCTCAGTTCCCAGAAGATCAAGATAAGAACGATCACGATTACGAACAGCAAGAATGGGACATACATTTGTTTCTCTCGGGACTCCAAGGAAACGGAAATTCTATTGGAGTGAACTGGCTGCGGAAGAAAACACGTTGTTCGCATTGCTTCCGATGAGGCGAATTGTGCCAGCTACCAATATCAGAATAACGGCCAGCATCACCGCGTATTCGGCGATGTCTTGGCCCTCTTCGTCCTGCCACAGCGTGCTTAGAATGTGATTCATGTTCGCAGCTCCGCTCAATCCGACAGTTTGAGTAGGGGCAACCTTCGGCGGTCGGCTAAATAACCATCGAAAATGCAATTTCGTAAACTTGGCCGACATCGGGCCGATCAGTGAAATTGCCACTTAAGCTGCAGAACAACCCTATTCGCAGGCTAGGCTCCGTCGGAGTTAGCCCTTTGATCTCGCTCGCCGTCCCGAAGTGAGCATCGCTGAAAGCTGGCGGACGCTCTCCCGTAAAGTTTCGAATGCCGCGTCGACCGGTCTGCGTTTCCTTACAATGTCCGAGAAGTCTGGCGTATCCATTTGTTCCACAGCCGTTTCGAAGCGTTTGCTGCTAACAGTATCCATCGCCAGGAAGGCGAATGCCTGCGCGAGTGGTACACCATCCGCTCCAGTATGCAGAAACTCAATGTGTGCATTCACTTTTCCGAAAACGGTTCCCAAAGCCATTTCACCAAGCGTTCCCTCAGGTATAGGCCCTTTAACAAGCAGAGCCGATCCACCTGTCAACGAGAGGCGTTGAACGATACCAACAAAGGTTTGGTTGTCGACCGTGAAGACTGCTCTTTGTTGGTGGGGGACACGGATTCGCGGTGGTCGGTGTTTGCGGGGCTTGTCGATCTTACGCGGCATTGTAAGCAGGATTACAAGCAGGCTCCAGGGCAGTCTTAGTGTTTCGGCGAAGGCGCTTGCCTTGCGAGGTTCCCAGTTTACGAAAACAGGCTTGGCAGCAGGACTACAACGAACAACGCCCACACAGTTCGTTGAACTACTTGCCGCCCGCAGAGTTTGCACGGACAGCAGTGGAGATGAGGGCATGAGGAAAGCTAACAGAGCTGCTGGAGCAGGGGACTCAAAACGCCGTCCCCTGCTCCAGACACACCTGTCACAGCCACAAGTCTCGGTCTTTTTCATTCGATTCGTGCTAGAGTTCTTGCATGGTAGTCACGGTCAACGTTCCCGATGAACTCGCGGCAGCAGCCAAGGCGAGGGGCCTGTCCCTCGAAGCCTACGTGCAAGAAATTTTGGCCCAGCAGTTAGCGCGTCCTGCCGAGACTCGGCAGCCGCGCACGCAAGAAGAGGTTCGCACCTGGCTCGACTCGCTGACCCAGTTCTCAGACAAGATTCCGCCATTGCCCGAGACCATATCGCGTGAGTGGCTGTACCAGGATCACGACTAGATGCCGATTCCGTCGTGTCTCGTTGATACGAACATCTTGCTACGCATGACACGGCGGTCAGACCCTCAGCATCAACTCGTGGACACAGCACTCGCGCGGCTGGCTTTGCAGGGGACGATTTTCCATTACACACATCAGAATATTGCGGAACTTTGGAACGCAATGACGCGCCCTCGGGAGCGCAATGGTCTTGGTTTGACGTGGCCGAGGCACAACGCCAAGTGCGTGCAATCGAAGCCGGCATGAGTTTTTTGCCAGATAGTGAAGCCGTTTATCGAGAGTGGCGTAGGATTGTCATACAGTACGGCGTAATGGGTGTTCAGGTGCACGACGCGCGATTGGCCGCAGCTATGTACGTTCATAGCGTTAGCCACGTACTCACGTTGAATGTGGCAGACTTTAGCCGTTTCAGCGGCCTCACGGCGGTGCACCCGAGCACGCCCTAAGTGCCTTTGGTGGCGCTCTCTGCGTCAATTCCAAGTCCAGCCGACTGTTTGGGAAAGCCTGAATGAACGCATGAGCTCATCCTATCTGCGCGTACTCCGCCTTGGCTTGCTTCAGGATGGGGATGTCGGGGTCGGCGTCTTTCCGGAGGGTGAGGAAATCTTTGTAGGCGAGTGATCAAGGCGGTGAAGTCAACCTGCTCTGATGCGTGGCGGGCGAGAGGTTGGTCTAAACCCCAAGGGTGCCGCGAGGTCCGTTTTGTTTCAGCGCTTGACCTGTCTCTGCTCCTCGGGCAGAAACCTGAAGAATTTCGTCATCGAGAACAGCCGCATCTCTGGATCTCCGCTGTCTAGGTTGGCTCCGGCCAGGAAGTCCTCGGTCGGATCTCTCCTCTCGGCTGGAGTCAGCGACCGGGAGTTCCGGCGCTTACCCGGGCAGGACTTCCGCCTGCTAGAACAACGCGTCTTTCAGGACGCACCATCTCCCATATTTATGGCATCAGTGAAATGATTAGCTTATGAAACAGGATTCGATTCGTACCACGGTTGATATTCCAGCGCCTCTGTACCGGCAGCTGAAAGAACAAGCTGCCGCGAGAGGTCGCTCCGTCCGCGAGTTGGTGCTAGCGGGGGTCAGGAGTGTCCTGTTGCGGGGCCAGCGCCCGCGTCCAAAAAGAGTGCGGCTCCCACTCATTATTTCCGGAGGCCCAAAGGTAGACCTAACCAACGAACGAACGAATCTATGAACACGTTGAATTTCCTTGATGCGAACGTCTGGCTGGCGCTCTTGTGGAGCCGGCACGTGCATTCGGAGAGAGCCAGGCTTTGGTTCGAGCAGGCCAGGGAACAACAATTCTCTTTCTGCCGCTTCACGCAGCTCACCGTTTTGCGACTCCTGACAACACAGCAGATCATGGGAAAGGACACGAAGACCATGTCCGGAGCCTGGACCTTGTGGGATCGGATCTGGGCTGATAGACGCATCGTCTTTCTTCCTGAGCCGGACGGTCTTGAGAAGGAGTTCCGCTCCCGGTCGCGGCTTTTCAGTCCTTCTCCTAAAGTCTGGGCTTTGACATCAGTCTAGGTCGGTTGCGATTTCGACTCACGTTCCGTCATAGGAATTTTCGACGGTGGCCCGCATACGTAACGCTCCATCGAGCCGATTCAGAAACAGTAGCCTTGTGCCAGCCGGTAATGCACAGTCGGCGATGGCAAGGGATTCCGCTCAATTCGGGGGCGGCGTTCGGCGACGCCCCCGATTTGTTGATTATCGCTTTATCAGACAGTCGTTCTCAATTGGTTTACTGACCGGATTACTCCAACGGCATAATCGACCGCAACTCGGATAAACTCCACAGTATGAAAATAACCAACCACGATTGCGGGAAGGTCCTCGTGAGTTTGGGTAGGATCGTCGCTGTCATTGTTTTCTGCGCAGCGGTCCCGAGAACCAGTGTCGCCCAGAATGTCGATCTGTTGTATTCAGAGAAGTGCGCCGGCTGTCACGCCGCCGATGGCAGCGGGCACACCTCTGCAGCCACGAAGATGGCGGTACCGGACTTGCGGTCGAACCGAGTCAAGCAGATGAGCGACGACGATCTCTACGCTGCCACTGCTCATGGGAAGGGCCACAAGTCCTACCCGCATGCTTTCTTGCACACAGGGTTGACGGAACAGCAGATTCGTCATCTGATCAGCTACATTCGAAAATTTGGCACCGATCAGAATTAGGACTTCGCTGACCGGCAGCAACTTTCGAGCGGAGACTGTCTCAGGAAAGCGACGATCTAACTGAAGCCGCCGGTGACTTGTTATGTCGCCACTGCGCTCGTTGCCCTGGTCCGCTAATTCTCAATTATGGAAATTGCCTTTTGTCATCGGGTTGTCAGTGCTCGGCATGAAAGCGTCGAATCGGTTCGATTTGGTGTCGGCGGTATAATCTCGGGTTAACGATTGCGAAAGCATGCTCCCCAGTTCGGAACTTTCCAAAGAAGTCTCGGTTCAGGCTCCGGAATCGCCTTTCCGGACACGACTCCTTAAATTCCTGGTTGCCCTTGTGGCCGGCCACGCGCTATGGCTCGCTTCGACCTCGAGCGGCAAGTGGGGCGACGCGGGGTCTTCGGCTTTTCAGCTGTTTGCCGCCCTTTTCGCAGCCGTTGCCTGCTGGCAAGCCAGTCGCAGATCGCGTCATTTCGCCAGAATTTTCTGGCGCCTGTCGGCCGCCACGTTTGTAGTTTGGTCGTGGGGCGTCGTCCTCAACACGTACCAGAACCTGAGATCGTCCACTCCTGACGAGAACCAGATCGGCACTTTCCTCATCATCTTCCTGTCGACTGCACCCATGTTTATCGCGTCCGTCCTGAGCGGGACAAGCGATGAGGAATCGAAAATCCATTGGGACCTGGTCCTGGACGCGACGCAGATTCTCATCCTCGTTCTCGCGGTCCATTTGCTGTTGGTCGACATCCCGTCCATGACGCTCGGGGACCGGCCCACGGTGCTCGTGGCGTTACGGCTTCAAAACTACTGGCGTCTCGCCCTCGCCATGGCGCTGGCCGCCAGGGCAAGATTCGATCCATCGCCTCTTACCCGCCGCCTCATTAAACCGATCGCTATAGCGATGGGTGTTTTTGCGATCGGGGGCTGGATCGGAAATGACCTTGAGGCCTTCACCACCTGGCACGGCGCCCGCTGGTTTGACTTGGCGTGGACCATCCCTTTTGCGATGGTCGCCTTCTCAGCCGGGGCTTGGCGGCAGTCCTCTCCCCGACTTGCATGGGATCCTAAGCCCGTGAGGGTGGAAAGCGTTCTGCTCTTCTATTTTCCTTCGATCGCTCTTCCAATCCTGCTGCTGTCGATGCGCGACGACATTCAGTCTGGACAGATTGTGGTTGGCCTGGGCGCCATGATGTTTTCCATACTCTGTTTCTGCGTGCGTCTGCTGGTCACGCAGAACCAGCAGCGTCAAGCCACGGACGCCCTGCTGGCCTCCGAATTTCGCTACCGCAGTCTCTTCGAGCGAAATATGGCGGGCATCTACACCAGCACCTTCGAGGGCCGGATTCTCGACTGCAACCCGGCTTTTTGTGAAATGTTCGGTTACACCCGTGACGAGCTTCTTGGTCTCCCAGCTTCGGTCCTGTACATCGGCGGCGACCGTGAGCGTGACGCCCTCCTCGCTGATCTTCAGCAACACGGCTCCAAGCGCGGCATCGAGCTGCCGTACTTGCGAAAGGATGGTCGCCAGATCTGGACGATCGAGAACGTTTCGGTGATCGCCGACGGGAACGGCAAGCGCCTCCTCGAAGGCGCAATGCTTGATGTCAGCCAGCGCCGCTCCCTGGAACTCCAGCTGCAGCAATCCCAGAAAATGGAGTCGATCGGGAAACTCGCCGGCGGCGTGGCTCACGATTTCAATAACCTACTCACGGTCATGCGCGGCTACTGCGATCTTCAATTGGAAAAGACCACAGTGTCGGACCCGATCCACGGTTACGCGCAGCAGATTACGGCCGCTGTGGATCGCGCTGCGGGACTAACCCGCCAGTTACTAGCGTTCAGCCGCCAGCAAGTGATGCAGGCTCGTGTAGTCAATCTCAACATTCTTCTCCACGATTTTGAAAAACTTCTTCGGCGCCTGGTTGGGGAAGACATCGAGATGCGCACCATCCTCGACCCCGACCTGGGCAACGTCAAAGTCGATCCCGGCCAGATGGAGCAGGTCGTCATGAACCTGGTCACGAACGCCCGCGATGCCATGCCTGAAGGCGGTGTGCTCACCCTCGAGACATCCAATGTCACGCTCGATGGTCTTTTTCTCGAGCGTCATCCCTATGTTCTTCCCGGTCCCTATGTCCGACTCGCGGTCAGTGACACCGGGACGGGTATCGACGAAGACACGCGGCCCCACATCTTCGAACCCTTTTTCACCACCAAGGGAGTGGGGAAAGGGACGGGGCTCGGTCTTGCCACTGCCTATGGCATCGTCAAACAGAGCCAAGGATACATCGAGGTGTACAGCGAAATTGGAGTCGGATCTACTTTTGCGGTGCACCTCCCGCGTCTGGATTCCGACGTCGGGCCACTTCCCGCGGAAAAGCAACTCCCGGCACAGCGGGGCAAGGAGACGATCTTACTGGTCGAGGATGATGAGCAACTTCGCTCCTTGGCAAAGACGATCCTCGAGTCCTACGGCTACACCGTCCTCGCGGTGGACGATCCCAGTCAGGCTGAAAGCGCCTGCGAGCAGCACTCCACCGCCATCAGCCTGCTCCTCACAGATATGATCATGCCCAAAATAAATGGGCGCGAAGTGGCTCGCCGTGTCATGGCCCGAATTCCTGCGATTCGCGTCCTCTATATGTCCGGGTTTACGACGCACACCATCGTGAACCAAGGTGTTCTCGAACCCGGCATCTTCTTTCTCCAAAAACCCTTCACCGCGGTCGCACTGGCCTCTAAGGTCAGAGAAGTCCTCGACCACCCAGCAAGTGCTCAAGGTTAACCCGCTGCGGTGAACTCCTGTTCGTGCGGAACTTGCTTCGAAACCCAAGCTGGGAAAGACTGGATAACTAGTGCAAAATCGACTCGCTATCAATGTCGGCGGTGACAAGCATTTTTCACGCACGCTTCAGCGGGTTCGCTCGCTGTCCTCAGTACTGATTCAGGGAATCGCAGACAGCGAAGCCAGAAGCATTTCGCAGGTTTTCTCTACGCTCTGCTTACCTCCGGCGTGACCTAAATCACTTCAGGCGAGCAGGCTCCGACAGTACACTATCCGCGCATGCCGCCGACCCAATCGCCACCGACTAAGCAACGTTTTTTCACCTCATGGGTTGTGGCCAGCTCTGCTGGATGGCAAACGCGTTGGCGTTAGAAAGGGAATTCCAGGGCGAGGCTTGCGTCCCGCTTCCGCTCGCATTAGACGAGCAGTCGAGATAGTAGCTGGTGGCTCTGACAGGCGGCAGGGTCGATGAGGACGGTTGCGATCCACCGCAAGCCGGGAGCTGGGCGATGCAGGCCAAGATCCTACCACGTTCGATTTATTTCCGGGAAGTATTTCATGAGGGCCTTCCCATGTAGGAAGTGCATAACCTTTGGCCAGAGGGTTAATCATCTCTGGGAGCAGTGTATGACGCTTCACCCGGAGAAGACGCGGCTGCTGGAATTTGGGCGTTACGCCGAAGAACGTGCGAAGAAGCAGGGTAGGAAGAAACCCGGCACCTTCGACTTTCTCGGTTTGACGCACATTTGCGCACGCAGCCGGAGAGGAAAGTTCACCGTGCATGTGCGAACGATGCGCAAACGGCTCCGCAGGAGCCTCACGGCGGTCGGCGAATGGTGCCAGAAGCACCGACATGCACCGGTGGACGAGCAGCAGAAGACCCTCAACGCCAAGCTCCGAGGCCACTACCAGTACTACGGCCGCCCGACAAACTCTCAGAGCCTTCTGAAGTTCTATCGGGGTGTCGTTAGGATCTGGAGAAAGTGGCTGAATCGTCGCACGCGCGGGAACCGGATGACGTGGGAGAGATATACCGCGCTCCTGCGACGTCATCCGTTGCTGCCGCCTCGGATCTGCCATGTCTGGATGTAACCGGTGAGTCTAGCTTGAGGAACCCGCTGCGGGAAATCTGCACGGTGGGGTCTGTGAGGGAGGAGATATCCCGGTGGTGCCATGGTGGACCTAAACGGGCACGAAGCTGGAAACGGCGGACACAGCCAAGGCAAGCCTACAGCCTATCGGGACTCCTCTACTCGGAGA
>CAVPVE010000023.1:0-21073 GCA_963709025.1 uncultured Acidobacteriaceae bacterium | reverse complement strand
GTTTAGGTTGGGTGTTCGGCTCTGGAGCCTACTTCACCCTAGAAGGAAGCGTCACATAGCCTGAACGCTAGGAAGCGCAGGAAACCGTGAAGTTATTTACATTCTCTCGCTTTCACGCGGCGGAGGGCGTGTGTCGCGGGAGCGGCAGACTTCGCCGATTCCACCCGCACCCAGAGGCGATTGGATTTCGTAAGGCCCGAGCTTTGTGCCAGAGATGAGCCCCATACGTGCGCGCCATTATCGTCCGAAGGAGGGCCGTTGCAGTGCATTTGCGATGTCCCTTGCAAGTGCTCAGCAAAACATAATGCTTATCTGATTAGTTCCGTGGATCGCGTTCGATGAGTTGAATGGCACACCCCGTCCGCAGCTCGACCAAAGCGGATGGCGAGATCTGACTTTGGCGAAACCCCGCTCTCTTTAGCGGGATACGAGCAGTCGCAGCGCTCGGGACGAGAAATGTCGTACCAGAGACCAGGTGCGGAATGCCTGTTCGATATAGGATTCGCTGCACGTACCGGACACATGCTTCCTCCCGGCCTAGGACGGAAAGTCGGCCACACTTCCAATTCGGGATCTTGATATCATCGACCCTAGCAAACAAACGGCATTCCGCAATCTGCGACGCTTTCGGGAGGTCATCAGCCGGCAATAGGTATCTGCTCCTGAGAAATCCCTTTAGTTCCTCCAGAGACACCCGGCGCCAGCCCGCGTCCGCCTCATGCACGTCGATGTCAAAGCCGGAGTGCAGGGCGAAAGCTCCCAGCAGCAGGTCAGTGACAACCACCTCGAAATCGCCTTCAGACCCGGCCGGCTGGCGGATCTTCGCGGATTTCATGGATACTCCGTTCAACAGAAACTCGCAGGGAAAATCGCCGAGGGCCGAAGAATCACGCATTTGTCTTTACGTCACCTTTAGTGGACGGATAGCACGTCACCATCGAATGTTGAAACGAGTCTTCACGTGTGAATAGCTGGTCGCAGATGAGGCATTTTCGCGTGTCAACGCTAGTAACGAGGAAGGCTTTCCCCAAACTTTCATCCCGCGCTGCGACTCCGATCTGTTTGAACGTGTGATCGAACGTCATCGTTTCTCCCATTCGGGAACTTGACGTGGGTGGTTCCGTGTGTCGGTCTGCAACGGAGCCCTATTACAACGAAGTCTTGCTCATGCAATAGGCGCAACGATAATGGCCGTCTGTTGATATCAGTAACCTGCGCCTGGGCAGGTTCATGCGTTCCCGAATTTCACGCACGAGCTTGGGCTTTTGCAGAATGCAACGATCGAGAAGCAGCGAGTATTGGCGCGTCTGCGTGGAAAAGATTACACGTCCGCGAGGAACCGTTATGTAGTCCTCATCTCGCGGCGCTAAACCATGGGCTTGCATGATCTTCGATGCTGTTACGAAATTGGAACAGAACAAATCGAAATCCTATTGCTCGGAGGAGCGTTTTTCATGCTTATTTACTTGCTCAGCCACATATTCGCAGACAGCGATTCAGCCCGAATTCCGGTTGTCCTAAATGGCGAAAAGAAGAATGCAGTAATTTCGGATTTTGTAACGGGTGAACGAGGGATGCGCCGCACGCACTCCGCCCCAACTCAAAATCTACACATATCCACTCCGCGCCCCGACAATAAAGTGACGCCCATCGGACATATACGAGTTCGCGATGAGATGCACAGGGATGATCTGAGTCCCCTGTCCAACATGATTCTCATGGGGGGTCTCTGGGACCATGCTTTTCCCTCCTCCCCCCATCTGTTTGACGGGATAGTGTATACGTGATGCAACGATGTACACACTCACATTTCAAGAGTTGCGCCATTGTCAATATCCATGCGGCTCAGAGCGACGTGACATGCGTTTCACCCGCGTCAAATGCGGGCGGAGCGATGTGTGGAGTAAGTTGCGTGCGGCGTGTGGTTTGGGGAGAACAAGGGCGCGGGAGGCGGGCGGCGCGGTCCGCCGCTAAGCGTGATTTCCCACTAGGGAAGATTAACTGTCAGCGCGTAGATGTCTCCGCCGCCGCGGTTAACTTGGACGAGTAAAGAACCGTCGGGAGCGAATGCCCAAAAGGCGCAACGCATCGCGCCCGCCTGCAAGATGTCTTCGAAGCTGTAGGCGCGTTGCAGTGCACCGCTGCCAGGCTGGAAACGGTAGACGGGTTCCCCTGGCGCAAGAATATCCTGAAAATATAAGACCGAATCTGGCGACCAAACGGGAAACGAAATTGCTGCGCCGCGTGCGATCTGAGTCCAGCGGTGCGTCGTTAGGTCTAAGAGTTGGATGGCGGACTGATCTACCGATACAGCTGCCAAGAAACGGCCGTCAGGAGACCAGCGCCCAGTGATAAGTCCGCCCGAGCCAGGAATCATCGTAGGTTGTCGCTGCTCGAGGTCGAAAAGGTATAAGCCCTGTTCCGAGGTCGCTCCTACTCCTTGCTTCGCAGTGAAGAGCAAAGTCTTTCCGTCGGGCGATAAATCCGGCCAGAACGCGGAGGCATCGGGAGCGAGCAAAAGTTGAGGACGACCGCCGTCGGCCGAAACCAGATAGATTGCGCCCCTGAGACCGCCCTCAGTGTTTTCGAACAGAATGTGTTTTGAGTCAGGACTCCAACGGGCGCCGTGGATGTTGGGAATGGAGGGATCTTCAACCAGTCTCCGCCGATCGCTGCCGTCCAGCCGACTGCGCCATAGTTGGTTCCCTTTGCTGTAAAGCATCCACTGGCGATCGGGAGAATAGACGACCTCCTCGACAGATAATCCGGGCAGAACGGGCTTAAATCGGTGAGTGAGGGGATCGAAGTAGACCACGTCGATTCCGCCAATGATCGCACCGACCGCGTAGATCGAGCGCCCGTCACGAGAGGGCAAAGGACTGGCATAGGCAACGGGCGGGAAGGTGAGTTGTACGGGCACCGGCTGCCGCCATGACGTCCAGGAAGATTCGCGAACGGCCCAGAGAGCTTGCCGGTCGTCTTTGAAGGCACTAAAGATGTAATAAGAGCCATCAGTAGTCCAATGCCCGTCGAAGGCGTTCCAGCCGGGAAGGAAGGGATGAAGATCACGGCCCGAGGAACGGACTTGCCAGAGATGTGGACCTGGAACGGGAGTATTCGCCGCGAAACGTAAGGTCCTACCGTTAGGAGACCAGTCAATGGCCCAAGCGTGAAAACCCGCGAGTTGGTGAATTTGGGAACCGTCGCGGTCGGCAATGTACACGCCAGAAGGGTTGGTGAAAGCGATTTTGGTTCCGTCGGGGGAGTAGACCGCGCCATCTACCACAATCTCTCCCACGGGACGAGGCGCGCCACCCACAAGCGGCATGGACCAGAGGGGCCGGTTTGAGTCGCGCGAAATGAAGGGAACCAGCAAAATCTCGGACTGGTCGGGGGAGACTGCGAAGGTCTTGGTGTTCTTGAACGGAGCTTCAAAGGGCGCACTCTCGCCCCCCGCCGCGGAGATTTGACGGTTATTCCAGTGATCGCCATCGCGCTCGAGAAAGAAAAGGCGCGAGCCATCCGACGCAATTCCTCCCCAGGGATCGACATGGCCCGAGCTCGTCAGGCGGGTGATCTGGGTAACGCGGGGAGGTGGAGGAAATGCGCGGCGATAACCCAACCAGCAGGCTCCCACGAAAACCAATGCGAGAGTGATGAGCCAGCCGGATTTGCGTCTGAACTTCTGGGGCGAAGGCGGGATCGGCAACTGCTGGAAGGGAGCCGACAGCGCAGGCGGAGCATCCACTGGCTTCCGCGCATCCGCTTCGAGCGGCGAGACCTGTACCGGAGCGATGAAGCGGTAGCCGCGGCGGGGAACGGTCTCGATGAAAGTGGGGTTATCGGCTGTATCGCCGAGAGCGTAGCGAAGGGTCTTGATAGCGGTATTCAGTCCCTCATCGAAATCGACGTAGGTTCCGTCAGGCCACAATCGGGCACGCAGTTCTTCGCGGGAGACCACTTCGCCGGGGTGTTCCAGTAAGGTGGCCAGAATCCGTAGAGGCTGATTTCCGAGGCGAACCGGGAGGCCTCGACGGAGAAGTTTTTCCTGGGAAAGATCCAACTCAAGCTGACCGAAGCGCAGGCGGGACCCGCCATTAGGAGACGCTTTCACGGTTTCGGCACCCCACGCCCGTACGATGTGCCGAGAAGTCTATCACTGATTCTGGTCCAAGCAGCGGCAGTATTCACTCAGAAGAGTCTGCAAGTGTCTGCCGGGACGAGAGTTGCAAACTCAGACAGATTCCGGCGGAACTCCGGTTGACCGGAGCGCTGGAAAGGGCAACGATGCCCGCCAAGAAGTCACGACTAGGAGGCAAACATGAGCAAACGATTCGGTCTTTACACAATCGGGATGGCAGCACTGGCGCTTCTGGCGTTTACCGCGAGCACGCGACAGCCAAGTTCGGCGGAATCGGCCGGAACAGTGTTGATTGGAGCAGGCAATGTGCTGTTGGGCGATGAGGAAGTGACGTCGGGCGAGTTGACGGTACGGGCGTTTGTTCCGACCGACAGTTTGAGTCCCAATTGTCTGACGACGTTCTCGGAATCCAACTTCGCCATTCCCGGCCTAACGCTTTTCTGCGGCTCGCGTGTGTTTAACGGACAGAAAGGGCTGCTGATTTCGGTCTTTCCGCCCCAAGCGATTCCCACCGGACTGGTGCTGAGCCTGACCGTGTATCAACAGGGCGCGCGCGGATACGGCACACCGGTGTTGTACACGGGGGAATAACCGCAGGGAGGCATTGTCGTGGTTCGGAATTCCGCGGACTACATTCCGCGGACTACGGGTTGGCCTTATTACAGCATCGGTCGCGCGAACTGGTTGGGTTCGCAGGCTCACACTCGTAGAAACACTTCCCCCCAAATTTTTGACGGAGACGCCGCCAAGAAAACGATTTTCTGCGTGCAGCAGCAATGTATGCGTTATGGAGGGCAACCGCGCTTTCTGTGAGTAGCGGGAACGGAAACCGCCGCTGAGCTCAACCGAACAACCCGCAAGGTACTAGGAGGAAATCATGAACTCGAAGTTATGGATGTCCATTGCGGCTCTGGTCTTATTTGCAGCGCTGGTGTTGCCGTTGTCGACGGCTGCGCAGACATGCGCGGTCAACAACACTCATCATCACTACCAAGTGGTGCAGATGCCGACGCTCGGCGGCGCTGGAACGAGTTTCTTCGACAACGCGAACAACATTGCAGTGGTGAATGGTCGCGGCACGGTGAGTGGTGGCTGCGCGGAAACTTCATTGTCCGATCCCAATGGATCAATGTTTTGGTGGACTGCGGACGGCAATGTATGTCATGCGTTCCTTTGGCAGAATGGTTCCTTCACCGACCTCGGGTCGCTAGCCGGAACCAACAACAGCGGTGCGGCCTGGATCAGTTCGAATGGCATCGTGGCTGGGCTTTCCGAGAACGGGCAGATCGATCCGTCCATCTCTGGCCTGCCGGAGATCAGTGCGGTGATGTGGCGCGATGGCGCGATCACGAATCTTGGGACGTTACCGGGAGGCGGATATCAGAGCGCAGCCGTTTCGGTAAACAGCCACGGCGAGGTAGCTGGGATCGCCAGCAATCTGGTGGCGGACTCCAATTCTCTGCTGAACTTCAACGTAAACCTGTGGTCGGGCGTCGGCTATGGGTACCAACTGCGGGCGTTTGTGTGGGATCAGAGGAACGGCATGCAGGACCTGGGGACGCTCGGTACTGGAACCGATGCAGAGGCATTCAAGGTCAACGAGCGCGGACAGGTGATTGGGGACTCGTACACCAGCTCCAACCCGGGGGCGTGTTATGGAGTAACTTCGGGCGCATTTATTTGGGATCGGAAGCATGGGATGGTGGACCTCGGCAGCTTCGGGGGAACCTGCACCTTCCCCAATGACATCAACGATCATGGCCAAGTTGCTGGTGCAGGCTTGGTCTCGGGAGACTCCTACCAGCGCGCGTTTCTGTGGCAGAACGGTTCGCTTCGTGACCTCGGAGGCTTCGAGGGAAACAATACCGGGGCGATCGCCATCAACGAGAAAGGCGAAGCGGTGGGCTTTGCGCAACATGCCGCGCTTTGGAGACACGTCGGGCAGTTGACCGATCTGGGCACGGTGGGCAGCGATCCATGCAGTTTTGCACAAGGCATCAACGACGTAGGCCAGGTCGTGGGAAACTCGACGCCCAGCGACTGTGTGCACTACGACACCTCGCGCGGTTTTATTTGGGAGAACGGGTTGATCGCCGATCTGAACGCGCTGGTTCCGGCGAGTTCTCCGCTGTACATCATTTATGCGTACACCATCAACAATCGCGGAGAGATCGCTGTGAACGGAATCGACGGCAACGGCATTGAGCAGGCGGCGCTGCTGGTTCCGTGCGACGGGAATCATGCGGAGGTGGAGGGATGTGATTACAGCATGGTGGACGCGGCGGCGACAACTCGCGAGAATCCGGCAGGTGCTATACAACAACCGACGACTACGGCTCCGCGCACACTCCGTCCTTCTGGCAGACGTGGTTTGGCCTTTAGGCCCCGGCAAATCGGAGCACACACCTCCGGAGGTACGCGCAGCTTAACCAGCACGCTGGCAGTTACAGACAGTGCAGCCGACGACCCGCAGATAGTCTCCCTGAGCGGCACCAACGTTACCCAGTGCACGGTGCAGGGCCATCCATGTGGGCCCATACGGTGTTGCCCTGGGTTGGTTTGCATGTTTAGAGGAGGATCGACAAGAGCTGGTTATGCTTGCTATCTCAAAGGGTCGGTAATTATCTCCAGAACAGCTTCGCTTTGGGAAGGTATGGACACGAACAAGCTCGACGAGTAAGAAGGGGGAAACGGAAACGTGCAATGCAGGCTGCCACACCGAGGATAGCTTGGTGGCCTCATCGGGTGGATGTTTTGGGCAGCGCGGGAGCATATCCTCTCTCGCGCTGTATACCTACATAGACAAAGACATCTGACGATACGCCTCCGTATCGTGGAGATCTCCGCGCGAAGGGGCGGAATCTACACAAAGGGAAAAGCTGCGTGTCCATTTCAGGCTGAGCCAAGAAATTCGACCGCATTCCGTTCTTAGCCCTGGCCACCCACTCGACCTGTCAACGTGTGTTTCCCGTGACGCTCACGAATCGAGCCGGGGGCCTGTTTCCGCTGAGCACAGCGCACTCTCAGCCCCATTGCGATGGCTTCGCCGATGTCGGATGGCAACGGCATCTGGGCCACGCGTCCACCTTTGCCATGGATGGTGATCCGACCGTTGTCCCAATCGATATCATCCAATTCGAGCGCAACAATCTCGCAGGCTCGCAGACCCAGGCGGGCGAGCAGCAAGAGAACAGCGTAGTTCCTCTTTCCGCGTGGGGTTTCCCGCTCGCAATGATCGAGAAGCTGTTGAACTGTGCCGGCCGGTAGAAACTTGGGGAGGGTAGAAAGAGACCACATGGCTACCGGCGGCACACATCTTGCCAGGTCGATGGGAATCTTTCCCTGGTGCCGCATGTAGCGCAGGAGAGAGCGAAGAGCGGTCACCAGCAACTTCGCACGCCCCGGGTTTAACTGGTGGGCGCGGTTTTGGACAAAATCCGTTACATCCTTGGCGCAAAGTTCGGAAAGGTTTAAGTCTCCGTTGCCGAAGCGGGCGGACAAAAACTGCTCAGCAAATCGGACAAAGTACACCAATGTGGCTTCCGCGAGGCCGCGCTCCCGGAGGAGGTAGCGCCGGTAATCAACAATGAATCGCTGATGACAGGTCCCGGGTTCAGACGCCTTCGCCACTGTCACGCCAATTTGTCGCAGCAGCGTGAGAAGCCGACGGAGGGTAGCAGATTCGCAGCTGTGGACAACGCCCGGATCACGTTTCAGGAACCGTTTCACCGCAGCTTCATCCACTTGGTGCAAGTCAAATCGCCGATCGCGGAGCCATTTGCTGAATCTAGCGATCGCGTACATCTGCATGGGAGCGGATGACGGCAAGAAGCCCTCTTGCTCAATGTGTTTTAGGTATGCTTCGAGATAGGGAGCCAGCGGGCCTACCCAAAGCCGTTGCAGCAGATTGGGATCGATGAAAGTTTTCATCTCTCCACTATCTCTTGCAACCACTCCGACTATGCCGAACCGTTTACGGGCTCCTCCTGTAATCACCTCTCACTGCGGCGGAACTCGGCATAATCCGGGATTCGGCATAGCGCCGCAGGTCGTGCGGTGCAATATGCTCCAAGCCTGCTCTCTGGCAGCAGGTTCTGACGACGTACCAGACAACGTTCTGCGAGAGGCTGGCGGATCGGAGCATCACTCCCTATATGCGAACCCGCGACAGTATCCACAGAAAGAACAGCCCGTTCTACGGTCCCGAGCGGTTCACGTATCAACCCGAAAGCAACAGCTATCGCTGTCCTGCGGGGCAGCAACTGAACTATGGTGGTCGAAGCATGCGGAACCGCACCTATGCCTACATCGGGACTCGTAAAAAGTGCGGTGGGTGTGGGCTCAAGGCTCAATGTACCAGCGGAGCGTTTCGCTCTCTTGCCATCCACATGAACGAACCCGCCCGGCAACGCGCACGGGAGTTGGCGAACACGCCAGAGTTTGCCCAGGCACAGCGGGAAAGAAAGAAGGTGGAAGCCCTGTTCGCGGAACTCAAGAATCAGATCGGACTGCGTCGCCTACGCCTGCGGAGACTAAGGTTCGTGCGGGAGCAGTTCTTTCTGGCAGCCGTGGCCCAGAATATCAAGCGGCTCGTGCGGTTCCTCAGCCAACCGACCACACCCACTATGGAAGCTGCCTCTTAGCTGAAGTGACAAGAACAACTCGACCGCCGCAATCTTTACAGCCGGAAAGACATTCCCATCAGGGACTTTTTCAACACCCACTCCCGATTTCACTTAAAACCCGCTAATCCATGATAGGATTCCCGGCGATGACCCGGGCCTGCAGTGATCTCACTTGGGGGAGAGCACTATGGCGCATGCAACTGTTTCCGCCCCGCTTGGGGCGCACACACTAACGAGCAGAGCAATACTAGGAGCAAAGGTGCTGGCGTGGGCCGGCGTTGTTTCATTGGCAGTCGGTTTCGTCTCCAAGTATGTCCTCTTTTACTACCGCCACTACGACGCGGCCTCTTTCGATACTTACTGGCCGCGCCGCTTCTGGCTCTTTCTTCACATCAATGGCGGTACGCTCGCGCTATTGACCGGCCCGTGGCAGTTCTGGACAGGACTCCGGCGGTGGAACATGCAGATTCATCGGTGGACAGGCCGCCTGTTCTTACTCGGAGTCGCGGTGGGTGTGTCGGGGGCAGTCGGTCTCGCGGTCATGGCGATTGGGGGTTGGGCCTTTGAAGTTGGCCTGATGGGATTGGCGACATCCTGGCTGATTACCACGACCGTCGCTTACTACACGATCCGCATAGGACTGGTCGCCCTTCACAAAGAATGGATGATTCGCGCTTATGTTGTGACCTTTGCCTTCGTATTCTTCCGCATCCTAAGCGACTACAGCCCGATGGCACGCCTACGCCCTGAAAATGACCGCGACATTACTATCGCGTGGGTTTGCTGGGTGGCGCCGCTTGCGATCACCGAGATGATCTTGCAGTTTCGCCGCATTCGTGCGGCGAGGGCTCACGGGCAGTAGTGTGCTCCCAGGTGAATTTGGGCTCGGCCATAGCACTCCGTCGAAAGTCGCACCCTAAACCGTTTGGAATCAATAAAGCTTAGAAACGCGCACTTTCATCCCCATGGGTGGGCCTTAGGCCCATGCGTAACTCAGAACCCCTCAGTGAGCGTTATGGCCTGGCTTCGCCAACCGAACTGTGGCATGAAAGAAATGATCAATAGCGCGGTTCAGTGTGTGTTTTGTGTACTTGCTGCAAAGGCTGGATTTTCCTTTACGAGAGAGAATTTCGATCTGGTGTTCTACTCAGACGCGGGACCAGCGGGCACGATATGGATCACGCCCATGTGACGAAGGTTCGCATCGTCGACCGCGTCGAGCTTGTTCTGTCGGATAAGACGATTAAGATCATCGACGTACGCTTGCCCACGCTCGGAGTAGCGCAGCAGCGTCGGGGCGAGGACAGTTCCCGAGATGTGCAGATTTTGTCGCCGTAGTTCGGCGCGCTTCAGGCGAAGCTCGCGATAGGCATTCCCGGTGTTCAGGTTGAGGGCATAAGCGTAGGCGGCAAGCGCTGTGGAGTCGAAAGCTGCGACGCGTGCGTCGCCGAACTCTGAGATACGTTGTTCCATCGGCTTCATTCCCTTTCCCCAGGTCCATTGTCCGAACAGAGCATTCCCCTGGGCGGCGAACCGCGATGTTCCCCAACCACTCTCGGAGGCCGCCTGTGCCAGCGCCAATGAGGGCGGAACGACGTCGACGCGCATCAGCAACTCGTCGAAGGCGGTGCGATCGAGCCGCTCGCTCGACGCTTTGAGAACCTTATACTTCACCGCGAGTTCAGTCAGCCAAGCTTGATCGTCCTGTTTCAGGCTCTGCCCCTGGGCGAGTCGTTCGGTCAGCTCCGTCACCCGAGCCCGATCTTCGAGGATTATCTCGTTGATCCGAAGGATAATTGGAGCTATGACCCGAAAGAAGAGCTTTTTCTTGTCGACGACCGAGAGTTGTTTCGCACCGCGATCGCGCCAAGTATCGGGCATCTGCGCGAGATAAACGCGCGGGATCTCACGAATCCCCGACTGCCACTCCTTCTGTGTGTAGTTCAGACGATCAAATAGGGCAAGCACGTCAATGTAGTTGTGGCACGGAACCTTCTCGTCCTCCGGCGTGATCTGTGCGAGACTGGGCACGGCGAGCAGAGCCGCCATGAGCGTTTCGGCAAGGAGGGACCAGGCTTTCATCATTTTCCCCCGTCCTGGATGGGTGTTTCGGGTAACGAAAGAGCGAGCGTCGTGGCTCACGTTTGATGTTAGAGAACGCCAGTTATTCTTGGAAACTCGTAAACCTGACAGGTGCAGCGCGCTGAGCTGGCGAAACATCCCGATAGCACTCATTGCCCCGGAAGAAGGTCGCGGAGTGTTTAGGGTTAGGGACAACTCCGCCACCTGAGAACCGAGCGGCCAGTGGGGACGGGCCGCATCAGTTCCGTCGTGGTGAGTACCGTAGCTCATGAATGAGCACTCTTTTTGAGGGGCTTTAAGAGTAGCTTCAGCAGCCAGAGCACAATCGCCACTTCGAAGAGTCGCTCGAAAGGACGCGTCCAAGTCATTGTGAGGTACCTTGAGGCTTGATCGGATACCCTCAAAACATAATCAGTGTTCAGTAGTTGCCATCATTCATAAGACGAGTCTAGGACCTTTGCCACTAGGGAAATGCCTAGGATGCGCGCAGATAGGACCGCAGCATCGTTGTAAAACGAGCGAAACTTCAGAAACGTGAACGAGCTGCCGTACTGGCCCCCGCCGCGTTGCCGGAGAACACCCGGCCGCCCGAGGTCGCTCTAACAGCAACTCAGTTGCTGAAAATCGCGATAGCGCTCATCAAGGCCGAAAAAGGCGAAGTAAAAGCGCAAGCTTGTGATAAGGCCTGCTTTCAACACCTATTCCGATTGGGTCACTTTAAGCTACTCTGGCGAGGAGATAAGATTCGGGATTGATTGAGATTAACCCGCGCTTCAAGGCAAACAAAACCAGATCGGCGTTGCTCTTGAGATTGAACGCTTCCATGATGTGGTGCTTGTGAAATTCCACAGTTTTTTCGCTCAGCTTGAGGACTCCGGCAATCTCTTTCATTGGATGTCCCTCCCCAAATAACTGAACGATATCGCGCTGTCGCTCGGTCAATTCCTTTGAAAACTGGCGCGCCCGAGCCTTCGCAGCGACCCAATCTTCCGCTCTCAGCGTAGGGGGTCAGATAGGATCGGCCATGCAAAATCTCCTCGATCGCCTTGAGCAATTCCAGTCCGCCCGAGCGTTTTAGAACATAAGCGACGTGCCCAAGTTCAAGGACTGCAGCAGCGAGATTCGCGTCGTCGAGCATAGTCAGGAATGCGAATGCCACCCTGGGAGCCTGTTCTCTAATCCTCCGGGCCGCGTCCAGGCCGTTCAGGAGGGCATCGAGACATCGGCAACGACTACATCTGGCCTGAGTCGGATGGCTTCTTGCACCATGGCCCGACCATCTGCTACGACCCCAATCACGGTGAAGGTTTTCGATAGGTAGGTGCTCAGAGCCTCAGCGAAGATCGCGTGGTCATCAGCAATGAGGATGCGGGGAAGGAGAGACTTCTTGCCCGATGACGAGCATAACGCTGAATGCACAGAAGACCCCGATGAACTCAACCGCGTGGCTTGGATGAATTAGAAATCTGAGGAGCGCCAAATGTCTGTGATTGTGATCACCAAAAGCCACTATTTCTCAGTTGGCGAAAATGTATGGTCCGCCGCCGGACTGCAAGAGGTTTGATGAATCGAAAAGACAGTCTGCGTAAATGTATCCGGCCTCTAAGTGGAGAATGTTCTCCGGGCACTCGATGATGATACGCACGCACCGGTCCTTACAAATCCCTCGGTCACTAGGGACGCATTTTCGCCACCAGGTTTTCCGGCACGCCGTTGGGCTGTTCTTCTCGTCTTCTTCTCTCCTCAGCAGACCTTTGGTAGAACTCTGTCTAATATCCGTCATCGTGGCGGTGGAAAAGTGGAAAGCGTTTTGTGCTTTCCAAGCGCAGCGTCTTTTCCACGGCCATCAAGCAGCCGCCCGTTGCTGCAGTGGCTGATGTCGATAGTCTTGACCGCTGGACAGCACGGCCCAGGCGATGCGCGCCAGTTTATTAGCGATCGCCACTATGACCTTGTTGTGTGGAGCACGCTGCGCCAGCCGCCGCACCCACTGCCCGAATCCTCCGGTGTCGTACTTCACGCGAAACAATACCGCGCGAGCTCCGTGGATCAACATGCGACGCAGATAGACATTGCCGCGCTTGCTGATGCCGTACAGCTTTTGCTTGCCTCCGGTGGAGTACTGTCGGGGCACCACGCCCACCCAGGCCGCGAAGTCGCGTCCGCGACGAAAGGCAGAGCCGTTGCCGATGGCGGCCACGGTGGCGGTGGAGACGAGCGGGCCGAAGCCGGGGATCTGCTAAAGACTTGGGGCATTTCTGTTAACTCCGATGTATCGTAAGACGCCAACATTGGATTGGAGGCAGGCGTAAAGCCGATACCACCCGCGCCGAAAGGAGCCATCCTGACGACGCGGGTGGCGATTGGGGAGATATTCGGGCGGGAATATCGAGGCGATGAATTAGGCCGAGTCGGTACGGTCTCGTACCGTTGGGGGCTGGGCCGCGAAGCATCGAGACAGTTCCTGTGGTGTCGTCTATACTCTTGTAAATCTGTCTTGGGGCGAAACATCTGTGCGGAAGGTGTTCAAGATGGGTACCGTCTCCCGAATTGTCCGGGTTCTCGTGGTGGAAGACTTCGAACCGTTTCGGCAACTCACTCGTTCAATGCTGGGGAAGAGGTCTGACCTGCAGATCGTCTGCGAAGTATCCGATGGCCTGGATGCGGTGCGCAAAGCCGAAGAATTAAAACCGGACTTGATCCTCCTGGATGTCGGACTGCCAACTCTGAATGGAGTCGAAGCGGCCCGACGAATCCGCAAAGTCGTTCCAGAAGCCAAGATCATTTTCGTGACCCAGGAATTCTCGGCCGACGTGGTGCAGGCCGCTCTTGCTACAGGAGCGGCGGGGTACGTTGTAAAGACCAGGATGACCAGTGATCTGTTGCTTGCGGTGGAGGCGGTTCGTGAGGGACGGCAATTTGTCAGTCCTGGATGTCACAACTGCTCCGTAGAAACGGACGCCCCTGTCTCTCGGTTCCCGGTGCGAACCGGTCTTCCGTCGGTTAACGCAAACAGGAAGAATGTCTCCCGCAACCACCAGGTTCACTTCTATTCCGATGATGCGTCCTTCCTAAGCGGATTTCTCCGTTTCATCGAAGGCGCTCTGAACGACGCAGTTCCGGTAATCGTCGTCGCGACCGAGGCACACCGGAAAAGTCTTTATCAAAAACTGCAGGCACACGGCCGTAATGTGAGTGCTGACATCGAACAAGGGCGCTACATTCCACTGGATGTGGCAGACACGCTCGCGATGTTTATGGTGAACGACATGCCTGACCCTGTTCTCTTCTTTAAAGCCGTGAGCGATCTGGTGCTATCAGCAGCGAAAGCATCGAAGGAAGAATATCCCCGCGTTGCAGCTTGTGGCGAGTGTGCTCCTCTCTTGTGGGCTCAAGGCAAAGCAGAAGCCGCAATTCTCCTTGAACACCTGTGGGACGAGGTCGCACGGATGCACGACCTGGATATTCTGTGCGGGTACAGGACGAGCGGGCTTCTGCGGGAACAGGACAACGAGGTTCACCAGAGAATATGTGCGGAACACTCAGCAGTTTGTGTCCGTTGATCCGCGCCTGTCACGCGACTCACGACGTAAGCTGACACCAATTAGTATTTAAGCAGCGGACGCTCTCATCCGCTCTCGCAGTATCCGCAATTCAGCGTCTGGCGTAGTAAACCGCGAAGTACCGCAATCCAAGCAGATCGAAACCCTGGGAAATGCCAAGACGCCGGAATTGACTACGTGCGCGATCCCGCTGGAATGGATCATCATCTCAGTAGCAAATTCCGCCTGGTTCAGTGATGCGCATGATGGGCACGACATAAGGTACTCTCTCATCAGGCGAGCAGCATATACAAGTTTTATAACGTGTTCGCGAGTGAGGGCGGTATGATGGCCTTACCCTTGGACGCGGGGCTTCTTAGGGCGGTGCCGGCAATCAGGAATATTGTCCGATCGCCACCGTGGACATGGTTCCGTTAAGAGGTCACGACGCAAGCCCAAACCGCCGTCAGCTATTAAGCAGCAGAAGCAGTTGCTGCAGTCTCTTCTCTCAGGGCCTGTAACTCAGCTTCAGTTGTGATGAACCGCGAAGCGCCGCATTCCATGCACACCGAAATCTTCGGGAACGCCAGGACGCCGGGAGTATCCCGATGTTTGAGGCCGGAGGGATGGATCATCATCTCGGTGGTGAATTCGGCTTGGTTGATTGATGCGCATGATGGGCAGGACATAAGGCACACTCCGTGACACTCGCAGGATACGCAAGCCTCAAAGCGCCGTCTGTTCAAAATTGAACACCCTCGTTTCGCCCAGCGCTCGAATGCGCTGTCGCCGAGAGTAAGAGCGTATGATGGTGTTGTCCGTGGAGAGTTGGAATAGGCAATGTCAGCCAACCGTCCTCCGCCGCCGTCTACTCACCACATCGGTATCTTGATGTCCCCAGCGGGCCGGTTCCTGGAATGCAGTAACTGCCACCTAAGCCTCGACTTTCCATACGGGGAAAGATTCGTCGCAATCGCAAAGCAGTTCGACGCTCAGCTATGCAGATCCTCCGTCCGTATTCCTGCGCGAATTGAAGACCGCGTAACCAACGAAACCGAACGCCGCCGCTTCGTCATCGTGCTATACGAGGGCGAGGTCCCGATAATGGCTGCATGTGCCAAATGCCTGGGCAAGTTCTTCACGCCCGCCACGCTTGCGCACGACGCTATCGGAGCGGAGCGGTACTTGGTTCACAAGTACCATCTGCATCGGTGCTACAAATGAATCGTAAACACGGACACTGGGCGAGCGGGTGGCCCGCTGCGGTCCCGCCAGCGTCGCCTTCTGCTTTTGAGACTCGCGTCCGCGAGTTGAAGCTAGCCGCGCCCGCCTTTGTTGAGTCCCGCGAGCTGCGGCAATGGTGCAAAGAAAACCGGAATAAGAGCTACATACCGGAGTGGCTGTTAGAGGCTTGGGGAATCAGCGTCAATGCTGATGAGGCGTGAGGATGACTGGAGCTTCTTAAAGCTCCAGCGGTCGTCTCTAATCATGGCAGACTATGAGGATGTCAAAAGGCCGCAAGCGCGAGCCGCTGGCCGACGACGACTTCAGACTTCTCGTTGCCGGTATCGGAATTCTGCTGGCTCTGATGATGCTGGTGATCTACAAGCTCGATCTGTGAAAGCCGAGCGTGAACCCGCTTATCGGCAAAGTGCTCAGCCGCCAGGACATCAACTTGTTGGATCGCCCCCTTGCGTCGTGGGCGTAGAATGAGCTGCAGGTAAGCGATTTGGGAGACTGGCCCAGCCTTGCGCTGGGTCTTTCTTTACAGATGCCAAAACCATTCGACGTTGTCGCCATGTCTTCCGCCGCGATGGCGGCTCGCAAGGCCGAGACCTATCACCCTGAAACATACGTCATCGATTTGCCGAACTACGACAGATCATCTTTGATATGCAGCACGACAGTCAGCAGGAAGCAAGTTGATCGCTTGAAGAGGCTGCGGGGGCGGCGGTCGTGAGGGTCGGAAACGTCAGAGGTCGCGGAAGGACGCTAACCCATGACCGCCTGGGAGCGTGCTCTGCTGAGAGTAAGCGGGCGAAGCAACTAAGGACAATACAGAGAACACCGTAGCTCCCTGGCACCAACGTGCGAGCGCGGCTCACCAATGTGCCACAGACAGGTGTCTTGGCTCAGCGTGAAATGGAGAAGCGACGTTCTCCGTTAGTGTAGATTCCGCCCCTTCGGGGCGGGGATTTTCAAGGCATGGGGGTCTATCGTCCGATGACGTTTTCATCGCAGTGCAGAGCGCGAGAGGGTTGGCTCCCGCGCTGTTGAGCATCGGCTCGATGAGCCCCACCAGGTTATCCCTCAGCATGGTTGCATCCCTGCAGAGCCTGCTTCCGTTTCACCCGGCGAGGTCATTGTAGCTGCGGTGGAAGAGTGTGCAAACATCAAAGACGTCGTCTGCTGCCGCCGAAGCTGCCGTTGACTACGAGCTTCTTCTAACTTGCGATCGCGAGCCGCGTGGATCTCGGCTTGTCGTCCGGTGAGCCGATCCTGCGGCGTCACATAGCCGATCGCGCTGTGCAATCGCACCGTGTTGTAGTGATCCACGTAGATTTGAATCAGGCGGCGCGCATCGTCCAGGGTCAACGGCGTCAGAGGCCGAATGCACTCCCGTTTGAGCGACTTGTGCCAGCGTTCGATTTTTCCGTTCGACTGCGGGTAAAACGGCGAGGTGCGCACGTGCGTCATCCCCGAGATACGAATGAACTCCTTGAAGTCCCGCGCGATAAACTGCGGTCCGTTGTCGGAGATGATCCGCGGCTTAGCGTCCGGGTACTTCTCCTTGGCTCGTTCCAGAATCCTCTCGATGTCCGCTTCCTTCATCGACTCTCGCAAATCCCAATGCACCAGAAAACGACTGCACCCATCCAGCACACTGCATAGGTAATAGAACGTGCCCGACAGGTTGATATAGGAAACATCGACATGCCAGTGCTGGTGCGGCTCGAGCGGCTGTTCGAAGCCGGTGCCCTTGCGCGACGACTTACCTTTCCAGCGCGCCAGCAGTCCCGCTTGTTTCAGCACGCGCCATACGCTCGCCGGACTCACCGCTACCACGTCGTGATCCAGCATCATGAACGTGAGCCGACGGTAGCCCTCCAACCGATTCTCCAGGTGGAAGCGGATGATGGCTTCTTTCTCCCACGGCTCCAACCAGAAATCTCGGGGTACCCAGCCGTTGTGCTCATTCACTCGCCCATAGCGCTGCCGCCAGTTGTAGAACTTGCTCACGGTAACCCCCAGCCAATGAATGAATCGGCCGACGCCGATCTCGGTCTTCTCCGACCAGCGCCGAACGAAATCCACCACCTGGTCCCGCACATCGTGCGGCACCCAAGTCTCGGTCAGAGTTCCCCAAGGCTTTTTTTTAACGCGATGTGCTCCGCCATCAGCTCGGCCAGGACCTCGTCCTTGGTCTGCACCTTCTTCTCCAAGAACTCGATCCGTTTCTGCTTCTCCTCCGCCTGGCGGCGAGGATGTTCCGTCGTCTGGAAGGCGGCGGCTCCGTTCTCGAAGAACTCTTTTTGCCAGCGGTAGAACACCGTCGGCTGCAGTCCCAGCTCTTCACACAGGTCGGAAACCGGGACCTTGTCTAAAAGATGGCGCCGCAGAATGGCCACCTTCTCCTCAGCAGTGTAGTGCTTGCGCTCTTTTCTCATATGTTCGCTCCGCTATCTTAACGGACGAACGTGTTCTCCATTTCCAGCTGAGGCGGGACACAGGCTACGTCCACTCGTTGAGAATCCGTGAATCCGTTCCCTGCACATCTCACATTGGCAAAGGCGGGGGAGGAATATCGGTGCGAAAAGAGAGGACCATAAATGAGTGGCAGATATGGAAACTCGGGTTGGTCGAGCGGGCAACCTGCCGCCGTTTCACCCGCCTTACCATCTGCATTCGAGACTCGCGCCAGTGAGTTGGGTCTCACCGCACCGACCTATGCGGAATCTCGCGAACTGCGCCGCTGGTGCCAGGACAATCGGAACAAGTGTTACATCCCAGAGTGGCTGCTAAAGACTTGGGGCATCACCGTGAAAGCGGATGCGCAGTGAGGCGCGCCAGCTTAGTCGGCATACATGGATCACCGTCTGTCCACTATTGCACACCCTCGGTTCGACCATTGTGAGAGAGGTCCAATAGCGTTCAGTCACAGCCCCAGTCCCCTTGCTACGTGCGGAAATTCGAGCAGAACCTCAGCCGCACACCCTGGCTCACAGCGATTTGTGATCCGGATCACGGACACTTGCTCGAAGTCAGGCCAGAATCCCATTCAAGCCAAGGCAGTTAGCTTGCCGCATGTCCGACAGTATCGGAATCTCCGACGCACGACTTGAGGAACTCCTAAGACGGGTCATGAAAGAAAACAACCCCGTGCAGTTCGAGGAACTCTGCTCAGAACTTTGGATGGTTCTCGATGAGCGCGAAAGTCTCAAGCGTGAAGGCCGAGTAGGCGGAGCAAGTAAGTCGGCAGCGTGATTCCGATCAGGCTACTAACGCTGGAATTGAGGTTTGTTTATGGCTCAAGAAGATAAGCATCAGTATCGCGTCACGGCATGGTGGACTTCCGGTCGCAGTGGACTCGCCAAATCAGATACCGCGCCGAACGCAATCCACTTCACGGCTCCTGCACAGTTTGGCGGTGTTGAAGGCCGTTGGACTCCCGAAGAATTACTGCTCGCAGCGGTTGCCGGTTGTTTCACCACCACGCTCCGAAGCATCTCCAGCAGCGTACAGTTCAACTACACGGACCTGGAAGTGGAAACCTCCGCCACGCTGCGCAAGATGGAGTCTGGTTATAGTTTCTCCGAGATCGTGATTCGCCCAACTTTAAAGATCGCAGACGATGCGGAGCGAGCACTTGCTCTCGATCTTCTCAACAAAGCGCAGCGGCTATGCCTGGTCTCTCGCGTTTTCGCGATTCCTGTGAAGTTCGAGCCGCAGCTCGAAGTGGCTGCCGCTCTGGCCTCAGTGCAATAGAAAGCCACCGTTCGCGCACCCCTGCAAGAACTCGTCTGAAAGGCGAGAACATGCGATCCCGACACATTAGTCATGACTGCCTTAGGTGTCCTGTTCGAGGAGAGCAGTCTTTCTGTGATCTGTCTCTCAGGGCGCGGGAGGACCTGAATAAGGTCACATGTCGAGCCAGCTATCCCGAGGGAGCCAAACTCTTTCACGAGGGGCAGCCACCACGGGGAGTTTTCATACTTTGCGCAGGCTCAGCGAAGCTCTGGACTTCCTCCTCTAACGGCAGGACGATCATCACACGGATTGCGCGCCCTGGAGAAGTTCTGGGTCTGAACGCCGCTATATCTGGCCGTCCCTATGGGGTCTCGGCCGAAATGATGGAGCCGGGGCAGGCTAACTTCGTCCCTTGCGAGTCTTTGCTGGATTTGATGAGAGATCACAGCGAGGTTGCAGTGAGGGTTGCCGAACAGCTGAGCGCGGTCTACTACACTGCGCACGATGAAGTCCGTACCTTGGGTCTTACAGCCCACCCGACTGAAAGGCTTGCCAAGCTCCTACTGTCATGGACCTCCAATGCCCGACAAAGCGACGGAGGCGACGATTCACGGCCCGTCAAGCTGACTCTGAACCACGAAGAGATCGGACAGACCATCGGGACCACCCGCCAAACAGTCACTCGTGTTCTCTCCGAGTTCAGGAAGCGGCAGATGTTGCAAATAAGTAAGTCGGTTCTTTGCATCCAAGACCGACCGGCTCTGGAAAAGATTAGCGGTCTGACGGTTGAAGCTCTTCTCTAAGGTGTTCTGATCGAACGAACTGGTCCACGACGGGGCTGGCACGGATTGCGGGTTGTGCTTTATGGAGCACAAAATAAAATCGGTGGCACAACCGCCCAATAACAAACTGGGCGGCGTCGGAGGATGGATAGCCTCTCTCGTTGTGTGGTGTGCTGTAATCGCTGTGTCTCTTGCCATTGTGTGCTTCTTGCTGAGTCCGGCCGAGTAGAGTTCGAAGGAGGCACTCGACACAGTCCCGACAGGAGGACCGCCATGATTCCCGAAAGCTTTCCCGAAAACCTGATCGATGCGGATGACATTATTGATGTTGCTCTCCACCTTGAAGTCAAGTGCCGCGCTTACGAACTCTACGAGCACGACACGGCAGGTGGCTGCGATCTAAAGGACGAACTGCGCCGCGTTGCCTACGCAGTTGCCCAGATTCAGAAGAACTCCAATGGTGAGGGTGGAGATACCCGAGCCGTCAGAGCGGCTCGAGTTTATCTGCGTGCGCTATGCTCGTTTGTCGGAGACGATGAGATGGAAACCGGAAGGCGAAGCGAGGAACCGCACAGATGAGATTCGAACTGTTGTGCGACAAGTGCGCGCATCGGACTACAGCCCGGCATCTTTGCGTTTCCGACTGAGCCTGATTCCTTTACGCCGCCCTCTTCACCTTCGCCCACCGAGCTCGCTGCGCCGCCGCGATCCGCTTCCTGCCCGCCGCCGAGATAGTTCTTTTCCTCTTCGCTGTCCGCGTCTTCGCCCATCGCGCTTTCTGAGCCAGGCTGATTCTCCTGCGACCGGCTGCGGACATGCTGTTCGAGTTGCTTCCCAACGCCGCGAGTGCTTCGTCTATACGTTGGAGCTGTTTCTGGACGTGTTCGCGTTCCTTCTTTAATTGCTGGACTACGACGGACATGTGTTTCATTG
>CAVPVE010000022.1:0-68432 GCA_963709025.1 uncultured Acidobacteriaceae bacterium | reverse complement strand
GGGGTGAGAACAGGACGGGATGGAATATGCACCCCTTTTGGACGTGTCTTGGTGACCCTGGCAATCTGAATCGTCAACCTTCAGTGGCCTGAACGCGATGTACAATTGCACTGCCCATCAGACGGAGGCCATTTGGCTAGCGAGAATGAGATGCTTGAGGCTCGACTCGCGAGTGAGTACAAGATCGTTCAAGATAAGATTGATAAGATTGGTGCGTTTCGTTTTACGGTTCGCGGTTGGACGGTCACGCTGCTCACTGGAGCAATTCTAGGTATATTTTCGACGAAGTTGTCGTCTCCCTACATTCCTCTGTTCCTCTTAATTCCCCTTTGGGTTTTCGCCTCAATTGAAACAAAACAAAACAGGAACCAGCAAGTTCTTGAAGATAGGGCATATGACATCGAAGCGGAGCTCCGTCGGTTGCTCGCCATGTCTGTCGAGACGAGAAGTGCACCAATCGAGAGCCCGATAATTGCTCATTCATTAAAGGAAGCAAGACGCCCGCAAGTAGGTGTCATCAGAGATTTCATCTCAGATGCTGATCAGCGGTTTTATTGGATTCTATCGTTTCTGGTGGTCCTGGTATTTGGCCTTTCAATTTTCATGAAACCAATGACTGCATCGAGTGAAAAAGAAAACATCAACATTATCAATGCACCCGTTTCGCACCCTGGAGTCGAAGACCAGAAAATAGGTAAGCCAAACAATTCCCAACCTAAGCAAAACCCACGATGACACGCTCCAAAAAGCTGCAACTAATCCGAGAAGAGTTGGCAGAGTTCCAGGAAGAATTTGACGTGTCAGATCCAGACTGGACGCAAATCCTGTTCAAGAAACATGTATCGTCGTTGATAAACAGAGGAGTCCTCAAAACTCGGCGATTACCCCGGAAGGTTAGGCTCAGCGAGATCATGGAGCTTGTGGGGCTAGACGACGACGGGGAAATCATGAATTTGGCAGAACAGTTTGACGAAATATTACAAGCATACGGCGAAGGGCCCACAAAGGACGAAATGAGAGAGGGGCTCAAGTCGTTAGGGCAAGTGTTGGTTTTACTCGAAAAAATCATAGAACCACATGAGAACTAGAAGATCAGATCTAATGCAATTATTGAGATCCCGACTGGCAGAGTTGGGGATCTCTTTTGCAACCCTGGGTTGTGCTCGCGAAATCGTTGTGTTTGGTTCATGTGCTGCGGGACTAGCCAGGCCTGACTCCGACCTGGATATTTTGATTGTTGGGCCGACGAGGAACATTAGACGGAGCGGTCTGGATTTAATCGCCTTGGGTACGAGCGACGTTGGAAGGAAGAAGTGGCTCACCTCTGAACTTGCATCGCATGTCGCAGCGTACGGTATTTGGCTGAGGGGCCGAGGAGACTGGAAGAAGCGTACTCGGCTCACTGAGCGGTCGGTGCGACAGAAGACTCAGAGAGTAAAGCGCCGAATATATGCCCTAAAGGCCAACTGGAATGACCTCCATCCCATATTTCAGGATTCGTGTCGGCGCGGCGTGCGAAGGGACCTTCAACGCTTGGCTCTCCTCCGCCAGCGAGAGGCGATTCCTGCTACTGCTATCTTAGACACCCGTTGGGAGCAAAGTTCAAAGCACCGGGAGGATATCGCAAAGATTGCAGAGTCTTTGAAAGTTGACTCACGTTGCTTTCATGAGTGCGTCGGGATGACCCAAGATCGTCCGCTTCCAAGCAGACGAACTAGAGTCTGACGAATTGCGCGCAATCATTTTCGAACTGGCACTCGGCGGACAACATTCTTAAGAAGCTGCAGTGACCGCGCGTGTACTGGTTGGCCTCTTCGTGCTCGCACGATCGTATGCCGACTCAATCCGGTTTCGAATTCCAGGAAGGCTAGTGGTATCTCAAGCAGCCGTTTTCTGAGTTGCTCGTCGGCAATACCAGTGTCAGAGCCGTATCGCACTAGCGAAGGCACGAGGGTACTGACATCATCGCTCTGCTCCCAGCCTCGCTCAGTTTCTTTGCCGATCAGATGAAAACTCGTTGCCGTCACCGGATATCGCTTGAGCAGACCATCCGTATCGGGTTTGCAACGACTGCCATCCGGCGCGGAGCTCTTGGCTTCGCGATGGCCGTGATACTGCTTGAATACCATCTCAAAGGTTTGCACCACGATAGGTACGGTTGGCTTCTCCAAACAGTGAGTTGTGCCATCATGAATGTTCACATGAGGCAATTTCATCCATTGAGACGAGTCCTTTTCGAAAGGAGCCAACAGAGTCAGTGGGATGTTGGTTAGGTTCACCAAGACTGGAGACAATGCAAAATTGTAGGGTTTGGCTTGATCGCGTCGTAATCGACGCAGTGCTGCCATCACATTTGGCGTGCTGATGGCAATCCGTCTCATAACCGGAAGGCGAAACCACTTCGGTTTGTAACTGCGGAAGCCGAGAGCTCGGTTCAACATCCATTGCCAACCTTCCTTGATCCAAGTTGACACCTCGCATTCTGGATCGCGACCTTCTTTTGGCCGATAGTAAAGCCCGAGGCCATGCTCACTCACTTTGATAAGGTGAATTCCAGATTTCTCCTGGGTGTACAGAGCGTAGCGTTT
This sequence comes from uncultured Acidobacteriaceae bacterium, assembly GCA_963709025.1. GTDB lineage: Bacteria > Acidobacteriota > Terriglobia > Terriglobales > Acidobacteriaceae > Sulfotelmatobacter. The sequence continues at coordinate 65,844 of CAVPVE010000022.1, read as the reverse complement.
TGCGGAAATACCGTAGCCGTACAGTTGTCGTTGGCCACCTTCCGAATCGAAATTGAGCTCCTGGACAATGTTCAGGATTGAGCCCGGAATCACTCTCTTGTCATACGGATTCAAAGCCTCGAATCGATCGACTATTTCCCGAACCTGCTTCCATGACAGAGCTTTAATGGCATCACTTCCATCCGATATGCGATGCGAGCCACCACTGCATCGGAGGAGTCCGCCTCGTTCAGAGGAGACGATAGCCATGGAGTCGGTGTCGCACATGAGGTAGGTTCCGCCTGCGTCTGTAACCATCCGTTCCAACATGGCCAAAAGCAATCTTCCGCCAGCTGTAATCAGAGAGGCCACAGGTGGGAAATACCAGGGGCCCGGCACTTCCATGACGCAGGTTCGTTCAGTCCCGCTCAGCTCTCCCGAAAAGATTCCGATTTTCTTTGCCTTGTTCTTTCCAACTTGGAGTTTGTTGACTTCGGCATAGATTCCATAGCACCCGGCGTTCGCCAGGATTTTGAGAAAATAATAGAGAGGGTCGCTTTTCTGTTTTCCCTTTCGCTCTTCAATGACTTTGCGAAAGAAATCATCCGCATGCGGATCAATCGATCCTGTCCCCAACGTAACGGAGTTCATGCCCTTCTGAACGCCCATCGGTTCGATCCGAATGGCTCGCAAAATCTTCGGCGGTCTTCCCGTTAATAGCGCTGATCCGACCACGTCAGGACCCGCAGACCAAACCGGTGCATTTGACGTGAGCGGATTCAGTCCTATGTTTGTTTGATCGACTGTCTGACCATCGCCGTAGACCGTTCGAACCGGAAAAATGTCGGCTTCAGGCTGAATCAATGCGAAGAATGCCAGCTTAGGCCAAGTTCTCTGATCAAGCAGATTATCGATCGTGAGCGATTGCAAAAGGGATCGAATCTCATCGGTAGCGTCTACGACTTGCACCCGATCTGCCGTTAGCACTCGCCATAGTCCCAAAAGAGTGTTAACCGTCGGGTATTGGCTTGTGAAATCCGTATACACAACCGGGACAGGAGTATGACGGATGCGAATTTCCGCGCGTCCGCCGTAGTAAGCCTGCATGCAGATGCCGTTTGTTTGGTTGTCGAGCTGGAATTTTCGCTGGGGTGAAATAACTCCCATTGTCTTCAGGAAGGCTTTGGCGATGGATGCGGCTGAGTAGGCTCTTTCCGGTGGAAGATCGCCCAGAGGATAGTTCTTGAATTCCGCGATTAGTGCATTCAACAATCCGACGGTCGCACGAACGTCTTGCCTGCAATACTTGACTTCTTCCGGTGTGATCCTTCCACTTGGAACGTAGTTGTCGAGTTTGCCCGGTACTTTGAATTCGCGACATGCACTGTCAAGGCTGAGACTCTTGTTTCGGAGGGCCCAGACCAGGGTCTTAAGGTCTAAGAAGCGACCGACACGATACGGTTGATTCATGTCGCCTCCCGCCAACCGAATAAACGCAGCTTTCGAGTCCTTCGGACGAAGTTGGACGCGAGGACGGAATGTGTTCGGAACCCATTCATCCTTCGACTTATTCTTGTAGCGAAAGACGACAAAGCTCCAGCCGCCTCCGCCAGCTCCGCGCGCTACCCGGTATTCGACAGCGAGCCGCGACAGATCGAAAGGCAGATTGAAAGCGACAATTGCTGCTCCAGCCTGAACCGCCGTGTACATCACTTTCTCGACAAATACGCGGCGTTCGTAAAGCCTGAGTTTCAATTCGTCCTTGGCCCGGTTCTCGTTTTGCTGGGTGACGTAAGCGCGAAGTACGGCTTGCTGCTCGGATCCTAGTTCGTCGCCATAGAAGATTCCTTCCTCCAGACACCGATACTTGCCTTCGGTTGTCAATTCACAAAACTGATAGACGCCGAAATTTAAGGTCTGGAGTGCGTCGGTTGTGGTCTCGGTGTCGAGAACGAGAACATACTTCGGAAGTGGGTCCTGTTTCCTCTTTCCACCCTTTTCCAGGGTTTCCTCGTCCAGAATGCATGTGTGACAGCGCAGAAAAATTCCGTGATTCATGGCAAGCTCTCCTCTTCAGAAAGAAGTTGGGCCCATCGATGCATTGCATCGGCGAGCATTCGAAGAAACACCGCTGTAGCGTTGAGCGCACACTTGACGGTCAGCCTAAGATTCCGCTGAGCACGCATGTCGGCGTCTGCTCGACGGCGAAGTTCCGTAACCATTGCGTGGCATGCCAAGCAGAGTGGAGCCGTCAGAAACTCATCATGGTTCTGACCAGCGGTATGGTCTTGCTCGATAAGGAAACCTGTTCTCCCACAAAGCAAGCACCTTCCTTGCTCCAAGCGCCGAGCTCTTCTACGCGCAGTCTCGATCGGCTTTTCGTTCATCATGACGACGCCTCCGGGAGGGCGTAGATTTCATCCAGGGTTAACGCCCCCGCTTGAGCCAGGGAGCTCAGAAGATCGGGGTCGGTGATCAGCGCGTGTCCACCAATCGACTTTCCTTCGAACTTCCCTAAGCCTTCAACATCACCCGTTCGGAGGTACCTGCCGACCGCCGACATGTATTTACCCAGCTCCGACGCTTGCTTCGAACCGCGCACCGTGACTGGAGAGTTTCCAACGGTCGTTGGTACCAGCATGTCGCGTTTTCTGCGATCCCCTCGCGTCGCTTTTCCATGCTCCCGTAATTCCGTCGACAGGTATCTCCGGACAGTGCGAGGGTCAATATGTTCCTCTCGTGCCGCGACGGTTAGGCTCGAACCCGTCCGGCGCATCCGCGCAAGCACATGGAGCGCGCGATTGTACGTTTTCTTGCTTGTTCCACGTTGTTTCTTGCCGTTTCGCATTCTCTATGCCCCTTCTACCTACTGCTGAAAGGAGGCTAACATGCGTGATATCATGTGTTTACTTAGGTTCACTGAGGACGTTTTCGAGTAATACGGCAATAACGATGTTTTTAGCATCATTAACTTGGCGATCCAATGGATTTGGATGGCTTTAATGTGGCGGACAAAATCTTGTCGGCGCTCGACGAGCGCAAGCCCGTACGAGGCTATCCGTCACAAATTGACAAAGATCGGTTGTGGAACATGCGCCAGCACCTTCGTTTTCTTTTAGAGACGACTTGGGACGAGGTCGGCTGCCGGTTTCAAACTGTCCGAAAGATGGGGAATTTGCGCGATGTCATGAAGCCTTGGGAAAAACGAATAGAGCAGGAAGAGCATGTTGTAAGAGCCTTACTCTGGAGTGGCGAACGGCCAGCTACATCGAGATCGCTGTATCGCCAGCGCAAGCAACTTGGAGAACTCCATAATCGTTATCTGAGTGCGATAGGGTGGATTGATCAGTGCCGCGACTCACTAGAGCGCTTCATGGTCATTCCCGCTCAACACCTATCCCCTGCAGAACAGGACGTCATCCGGGACGCGATGTGTGAGAGAGCACGAAAGCTAGCTCATGCTGGAGAGGAATGCATTGCTTTGAGGGAACAAGAAAAAGAGTTGGAAATATTGATAAGAGATGGCGAGGCTTACTTCGCCCGAACCGAACTGTTCGATTTCTGCCGTAGTAAGCGCTACAGACTGACACCCCTCGACGTTGCGAACGCTCTTGCGGGTCTTCCATTCATAGGTTGGAGACGTTCTGCCGACAGATGTCGAAAATGGAAGGAAGAGCCAGAAGGCCTAAGCTTCGGGATTTTTCGCATTCTTGAGCGAATTGTCAGAGCCAATGCACGGAGATCGGATCTGATGAGAGATGCGGATAAATTCCTCGAAGCCAAACGCCCTACAGGGAACAAATTTGCTCTCGCTGATCTGCGCGAGAATCGCTATTACCTTCGAAGGTCGATAGCCACCGTGTTGGAGCAAGGAACGAGACGGGTTGACCTAGCGGCTGCGATTTCCAGAGAGTACTGGAAGCGCAAGTCCCACCCAACTGCTGTAGACCGTGCATTCGCAGAGGAAGAAAGAATCGTAAAGTGATCGCGTTTCCTCAGAATGGGAGATCCAATGGCCTCAACTTCGTTTTCTCAAACAGACATTCAGCCTCGACAAGGGGTAGTCACGCTTTTTGGATACGGGACTAGCGTGCGCGTCGATCGAGGTCACTTGGTCGTTGAAGATGGAATTGCAAAAGATCGTCGTCAAGCACGCTTCCCAAGGGTGGGACATGGCCTTCGACGGCTTGTCGTTATCGGCTCGGACGGCATGGTTTCGCTCGCGGCACTCCGATGGCTGGCGGACCAGGACGCGAGCTTTGTCATGCTCGATCGAGACGGCTCAGTGCTCGCAACAACGGGCCCTGTTCGATCTTCCGACGCCAAACTGCGACGTGCGCAATCTCTGGCAGTCTCGAATGGAGCAGCTCTTCGGATCGCTCGGGACCTGATCGGTAAGAAGCTTTCTGGGCAGGAGCAAGTAGCGCGTACCAGGCTTCTAGATTCTTTGACCGCCGATACGATCGCGCGTTATAAAGCCGAGCTGCCTCAAGCTGATTGCATCTCAACAATTCGCCTTATCGAATCCCAGGCGGCCCGTGCCTTCTGGTCTGCATGGAGCACGCTGCCGATCAATTTTCCCAAGAAGGACCTGCCCCGCGTACCTGAACATTGGCGCAGCTTCGGAACGCGGGTCTCACCGTTGACGGGCTCGCCTCGATCCGCCGTGAATCCGCCGAACGCAATCTTGAACTATTTGTATTGCGTCCTAGAATCTGAAGCTCGATTGGCGGCTGCTGCGCTGGGACTTGATCCTGGTTTGGGTGTCATGCACGTTGATACCCCGGCTCGCGACAGCCTGGCCTGTGATCTCATGGAGCCGGTCCGGTCTAGCGTGGACTCGTACTTGCTGGATTGGATCACGCGGCAACCGCTAAGGCGGGAGTGGTTTTTCGAACAGCGGGACGGCAACTGCCGGTTAATGGCTCCCTTCGCTGTCCGTTTGTCTGAAACAGCTTCAATATGGAGACGCGCTGTAGCTCCGGTAGCCGAATGGGTTGCTAAACAATTCTGGTCAACAACCCAGAGGCGAACGCAGTACACTCATGCACCGACGCACTTGACCCAAACACACAGACGCGCAGCTAAAGGTGTCGTATCTGAAATGAGCGTGCGCGTAGCACAGCCGATCGAAAATCTCTGCCCGGGATGTGGAAAGAGAATTCGGAGCGAGAGCAAGACTTGTGTTCAATGCGGTGTGCCGACATCGACCAAGAATATGTTGAGTGCAGCCCGAATCGGACGTCGAACGGCAAATGGCCCTGAAGCTCAGGTTAAGCGAGCGACCAAAGCTCGGAAGAACGCACTAGCGCAGCATTCTTGGAAGGAATCCGATCAGCCAGCTTGGCTAACACCCGAATTGTTCGCGGGAAAGATCCAGCCTTTGCTGTCTAGCGTTTCGATGTCAGCCATTCGGTCGGCACTTGGAGTTTCCAACTGGTATGCGAGCAAGATTCGAAAAGGATACAGACCGCACCCGAGGCACTGGAGGGCATTGGCGGAATTGGTTGGCGTCGGGGATTGATCACCGGGGCCGAAAAGCTCCGGGACCCGACTTACATCCCGAGAAAACGAAGCGCACTCCACTGTGTAAGAAAGCACGGGCAAGTCAGTGCCAAGCAGTCCGTGCACTGATTATCTTCACTGGGTTGGTAGGATCATTGTCTCAACGAATTCGCCGTTCAAGATGGCAAGCTTAGAACCATCGGGCGACAATGCGAACTCCATCTGATCTTTGATTTCAGGACCTTTCACCTGTAACACCTGAGCACGAATTGTGGAAGCAATCTCAAAAACAAAAACTTGCTTTAACACCACATGGCCACTTATGTCGAGTCTGGCAACGGCGCCTTTCACGGGGCAGCTCGGGATCACGAATCGATTGCCCTTAGAGGAGGGCACAACTCCAGCGCCCCAACATCCCCACGACTCACGCCCTCTTTGCTGCTCGAATAGGACCGTTCCGTCGGTGCGGATAATCCTTCCACTGCTTCCCGGAAGAAAGATCAGGTCGTCGCTAACAAACTGCGGGCGAAGCTGTGGCTCCCCCACTGTTAAGGTCCTCCAGTCTGAGGAGAGCGATTTGATTTCGACGCTCGGAACACACTTCGGTCCGGCAAAACACGCTGACGCCTCGTTAGGCGTTACGACGATCTTCTTACATTCGTATCCACGCCAACACGTCGATGTGACCATGTCTTGATCAGAGATGCTTAAATATCCACTTGGGTCATCCTGCCACACGCGAACTACTTTGAGCGTGTCGGCCTCCACCCAGACCCACGAACCCTTCCTTAGCTCGGCCGACGAGAACAGGATGCTTTTCCCGGACGGCGAAGGGTGTGCAAGCCAACCGAGAATGCCTGATACAGGTAAGCTCGCCTTCTTCAACACGGTCAGATCACTCGCGTAAAGAGTCAATTCGTTGCCCTGCAGCGTCACAAACTTTCCTTTACACACACCCACGATGCGGGAAGATCGGGATTCAGTAGGCCAACTGGCAGTCTTAAGGATTTGTCCTGTCGTCGCATCAAGCAGAATCACCTGTAGCCGCAAAGGCAAACTCTCGTCCGCATCGTCGCGGCGTGAGACCCCAGGCTTAGCACGGCTTTCGCGTGTCACAAAGGTTACCACTAGTGTGTTGCTGTCCATAAACCATAAGGATGATTGCGACCGAGCTTCAGGCTCACGCCGGTTGCCAACAATAAGCCGGACAGGTTCGCTTAGAAGAGCAGGGCGCAAATTCGTGCGCCACTCGGGCCGGAGGGCCGAGTCTTGTGCTGGGCTGTTAATGGTTCCTATGATCGCACTACTGAGAAAACACACAACCACACATCTGGCCGTAGATGAGGTCAACAAATCCGTGCTCCCAAAAATTGGCGGTGAACAAGGTTGAGAAGGAAAACGAAGCCGGGCTGACCCACGGACTCACGGTGTCGTCATGAGCGACCAGCGGACTCCCGGCAGCACAATTGGTTGCACCAGACGCACATTCAACGTGCACCCCATCATCATAACGACCGGGACCGCAAGAACTCCACGAGTCTGCTGGGCAACTGTAAGCAAAATTCGCGTGACCTCCGTTGACATCAGGATTGTTCGGGTCATAGGCAATTGATGCTCCCGCAGGGAGGTTACCCAGGAGTCTGTTGAATTGCGCGAGTATCTGCGCTGCATAAGTCTGAGCCAGGTAAGCCTGAAACTGAGCATTTGACATGAAGGTCCCATTTACCTCGTTAATACCATTCAGAATGTCGCTAAAAAGAAGATAGCCTTGTGCCCCACCAGCCCCCGCCACGAACTGGAAATATTGGCCGCTATTCGTGAACCCGTTGCAAACATCGTTCGGACATTCCACTATCCCGTTACTACCGAGGAGGCCCCCACAGTCTGAGGCAACACCATCAACTATGCAGCCTCCCCCGCCACCTCCCCCGCCACCTCCGCCTGGCCCGCCACCGCTACAAAAGGGATCCATTGATGGATGAAGCTCCCCAGCACAACCTACCTTCATTATAAGTCCCGAAGGGTCAACGAAAGTATTCGGGTTTGTCGGGTAAGCGTACTGATTCCAACCCTGCCCAGCTGGGTCAGGGCTCAGCCAGCGTCCGAAGATTCCCAAGTCTCGATTTGGCGTATCCCACTGAATGCCATTGTTGAAGTTTCCAGTGATTCCGGCAAACTCTTCCAGTTGGCTTGCCGTTGTCCCAAATTGTGCGAAGATTTCACCGTAAGGAGTATAAGCCTGCTCCTGCGGCACTGTTCGTCCGTGAGTAGAAATGGCTCGTGCGTTCCCGAGCCAGTCATTGTGCGCATACGCAATCGTGCCGAGATTCCCCGTCACGATCACCTTACCAGCTGCTGCCGGCCAGTAAGCAAAATTTGCGGTTGTGCCGCTCATATTTACTGTGCCAGCTTGCGTGTACCAAGTCTCTTTCCAGGTAGCCCCGGCGCTGTACTCAACCATTCGACCGAAAGCGTCATAAGTCGCGCACTGCCCATTAGTCCCGCAGGTTGGGGCGATAGCACTGTTGCTGTACCACGCCATCTTGGAGTATTCGTTCCAGCCCCAATAGTTGGACCCGCTACCGTCCGATGTCGTGTTCCCGTCCGAGTCAAACGTCCCAGGCGTGAAGTGGTTGGTTAACGATGAATAGGTAGGGCTCCACGAAGTCCCTGTACGACCGGTAATGACGTTCTTCGACATATTGTCGTATACGTCATAGGTGAAGTTCTGTCCCCAATTCCCACTGCCGCAGTCGAATGTGCTCAAGCGCGTCCAATCGTCATAGCCGTAACCGAGCGAGCCTGTCGAGTTCGACACACACGTCAACGAGCCTCCGGCGTTGAAGCCGTCAGTCGTCGCAATTTTCGAAAGGGTGCCATTGGGGTTCCAAGTCAATGTCCCCGTTAGGCTTTTCGGCGTTGCGCCAACCGTAAAGGTATAGCCAGTCATCCGTCCGGTGTACTGATCGTAGCTATACGAGTCATTGTCGCTGGAGGCGGCAATCAGGTTAACTGCAGTCGGTTGACTTGCCGCATTGAACGTCGTGCCGTACACCATGGTAGTCGTGCCAGCTTCAGCACTATTCGGGCGACCCTCGCCGTCAATCGTATAGGTCATCGTGTATAGACTTGGCGATGACAGCGCAAGCGTCTTCACTGCTCCGTTCTCGAAGAAGGTGCCTACGCTATGGTAGTACTGCGTCGAGTGGGGACTGGACTGCCAAACGTCGGTTGCGCGACCGTCTTTGTCGTATGCAAACCACTCATCCGTGAACTGGTGGGCCAAGGTCACCGGGTAAGTGCAGTCGTCGGTCTCGGCCTCAACCATCCTGCCGTACTGATTTGACAAACTAACGCCTGTCGGCAAAGATCCAAGAATTCCGCTGCTGCTGTCGTAACGGAATCTCTTGCAAGTCGCGTTGCTTGTTCCTGCTGCCTGGCCCTCGTCGGTCAATCTGGCGAGCCCGTCATAATAAAACAAAACAGTGTAGCCATTCGGATCGATAGAGCAAGTCATCACACCATTGTGGCTACCGCTTTGCCCGCAACTGCCAGAATAGGAGTCGTAGTAGTAGTGCCACGTACCGCCTTCTGGAGTTTGCTTCTGTGTCATGCGACCAAGAGCGTCAAACGTGAACGTGCGCGTCTGGCTACCACGAGCGATCGATACAGTTGTGTAACCAGTACCTTGCCCGTAGGAATACGCATCTGTTGCTCCGGTAGCGGAGCTATTATAGTGTTGACCGCAAGTTGTCCCACTGCCTGTGCTTGCAGTTGACCCAATGTGACACACCTTGCTGACGCGGCCCAGGCCATCATACTCGGTTTGAATCTGCTTACCTGCGGTTGTTTCTCCCGTCGGAGCGGGAGTCAATACCACTAGGTCATCGTTTTGGTTGTAGGTGTGCGTGATCGTTTCGTTGCTAGTGGTGACCTCCGTGTAAAGCCTGCCCATCGCGTCGAATTGCGAAGTGTGCGCGGCTGTGCAGGTACTGTTGAGCGAGGCCGCACACGGCTGGGAGGTAGTCGTCTGGAAATAATTACCAGACCAGCCATAGGTTGTCGAAATGGTGTCGTATGTGGAACTAGACGGCCCCTGGACCTTCTGCCAGTTCGCAGGACGACCGTAAGCGTCATTCTCAGTCCCGGCGTTATCGAGTGAATTACCAGAGTTGAACGATGTGTAGTAAAAAGTTGAGCTAGCTGGCGCATAGCCATAGGCAGAAACCGTGCTATACGGATCTGTCACCTTGCTCAGTCTCCACCACGGCTCTGCGGTCGTACCGTCGATTTCTACGTATCCGTCGTTGGTGACGTTGCCATTTGCATCAGTTTGCGAGAGTTTCACGCCCCCTACGCAGTCATAAGTGAATTGCGTGGAAAGCGAAACAGACACGTTGGTGATTTTCGTCGGGAACGGCGTCTGCGTCATGGCCGAGCAGCCATTTATGTCAGTATAACTCGTGGAGACATAGTAGTAGTCAGTCTCGTGATTTCCGACATCGTACGTCTTCGATGGCGTTCCATTAGAGTTGATGACATTGGAAGTGGTCTGCCCAATGAAGGATGACCCATTCCAATACTGCGCCGAGGTAAGATTTCCCTTCCCTGTCGAGTCGTAGGTGTAATTTGTCTGAGCGACTGTTGAACCATTCTGTGTCGTTACCACCGAGCCGGGACGGTTGAATATAAAGTTTGCTGCCATTGCGGTGTTTGATATGGTCGGACTCGTCGTCGTGCAGTTCGCAGTGCAGCTGCCATACGTTATAGTGGTTGCCCTTGCAGGAGACGAGCCGCCAAAATCGTACTGCGCGGTGTAGGTCACGTCGTCGTAGGTGTCATAATGCGTTTCAACAGCTGACCAGTTGCTCATGCCGCTAAGTTGGCGATAGACGATTTTCTTTGTGATCGGGAGAGTCACCTGAGCATTCGCGATAGTCGAGGCCGATGGCGTACTCGTGTACGTGCTGTTGTAGCTGATGAGATCGGTCTCAAGTAGGGTGCAGGATGTCGCGCAGTTCCCCTGATTCTTTTTGATCTGGGTGAGCACCTGGCCATACGTAGCCGAATATCCCCCAGATGCGAAGCCAGTGAAGGTGTAATCGGTTTCATTTCCGCCGGGATCGATCATCGTATTGACGGCTTTGTAGTTCGATCCGCTAATTAGGCTATAGGCCAAGCTATACGTCGTCACGTCGCCGTTGCCCAACGTACGCGTCAACGTCGGAACCGTTTGGTAGGTGCAGTCGATACCATTGTGGCCGCCGCCATAGGTGTATTTGATCGTTCCGCCTTCGCGTAGCGTGATCTGATACAGTCGCCCGGTCACCTTCGGAGAGTAGCTTGGTGTCGTCTCGTAGCTAATCCCGAGCGTAGTGCCATCCGGATAATTGATGGTAGTCGGGAGTGCCGTCGCCGAAGTATTGTTGTACTCTGCAATCGACGGGGAGGTGCAAGCAAAATTTGACCTCAGTGTTAGATTCGACGTCGACAAACTGACTTGCGGAGTGCCCGCCTTAACGTCATTCCATGACACAGGGCCGGCTGTTGGGCTCGTGATGGTAGCAGCGGTCATGCCGAAGCTATCCGTGATCGCCGTCGTGCCGCTTACCTTATTGCCATTCGAATCAGTAATCGACGGCGTTACTAAGCCTGTCTCAAGCCCGGTCACAATGTAGCCGCTCGTCGTGTAGATAGTTGGCAGCGCCAAACTCCATGCGTTCGAAGGCGCAGTCATAGTCAGTTTCGTGCCGTCGAGTGGACTCGCGGTAAACCCAGAAGAAAGGCACGACTGACCCGTATTCGGACCCGACATAATCCTGTCGGTCTGGAGAGTTGGATTGAGGGCGTGCCACGCGCCGTCCGAAGTGATAATTGCCCATTGGGAGTAAACCTGAGTGTGGTCTGTCCCGTTCGGGCAGATTTGTGAGCCACCAGACCAACTAAGGTAGCCGGTGCTCCCAGCGCTAAGCGTCCCAGCCACCGAGATTGTCGGCGGCAGGCTGGTGACAGATGGCTGCCAGGTAGAACTAGGAGCGCTCACGTAGTAGTTGCCGAACATTCCGATCTGGACCGGAAGAAGTCCCGGCTTGTAATAGAACGGAAGCTTCAGGGTCACGTTGTTATTCATTAGGTTGACCGTATCAACCTCGTGCGCGTCGTATGCGGAAAAGTTCCGTAGGCCGGGTTGAACCTGAGCGGTTGCAATGCCTGCGCAGCAAGAAAACAGGATCACGCTAACAGCAAAGTGAAACTTGCGCATGACTTGCCCCGAGTGCGTCAACAGGCCAAGAGCTGTTGAAAACACAACCTGCAGCTCCATGTAAAGAGTCTCCTGACGAGTGGTGAAAATGACTGCCGTAAAATTTTCGCAGCACGTTATGTGCTCCACTACAAAATGTCAACAGAAAAGGTATTGTGTTCGGTTTTTGTAACGCACCCCGTTCTTCTTCTGCCCCAGAGCACTAATGAATCCCGCCCCCTTCGTCTTTGAAAGCTAGTCACTACGAAGCGATATTGAAAAACTTGAAATCGAGCCGGTTTGTTACGAAATCCGAACCTCCTTTGAGCAACGAGGCGGTCACCAAATCCAGTCGCCGCTCCTCGGATGGCAGCCTAACCGGGAGTGCCCGAGGTCCAGGGGGTGCATATTCCCTCCCGTGTTGTTCTCACCCCCCCCAGCCCGTTTGACCCCCCTTTTCTCTGACCTGTAAGATCAGAAGTTCCTTTTCGTCCACCAATGGGCAATTCGTCGGCTTCGAGGAAAGACTAGAACATCCTCACCTCCTGCTTTGGTGCGCCTAATGAAGCCATTTGGAGCCGCGGCGATGAGGTCAGGGAATTGCCCGAACGCCTTTCCGAGATGTTGAAAAAGTCAACCCGCTTGCCACATCGATGGGTCTGTGATCCCATTGCGTTCGCCGGCGAGAAACCATCCAAACCGGACTGCCGATGCGCCTTCCCGGAGAAAGCCAGGACGGTGAAGCCATTTGACCGCAGAGTCGTGCGTTCTCTCCAGTCCGATTTGTCGACCAAAGATCACGAAACTGGGCTGTCTTGCCTACTTCGGGGTAAGAGGCGGCGCAATTTCTCTGCAGTTAAGACTTGCTGGCGGAGCGGGAGGGATTCGAACCTTCGGTACAGGTCTTAAGCCTCCAAAGCCCGAGGTGTCCGTAAGTTGCAGATAACAAAACTCCAGCAGAGATTTTTTTGTCCAAAACGCGCGCTTTGATTTCTTGATCAGTGCGGTTTCGTTTCGCTATTCCATCTATCCTAAACGGCGAATTCCCGGCGATAGTGTGGCTGAAAGTGGTCAGTTGTCGGAGCCCTTTCTTCATCGGCAAATACCCACGCAGTGACTGCACGCTTCAGCGAGCAGTCACGGCGAGCGAACTCTTCTCCGATTGGGCTGGACCACTGTAGGAGCGATTTCGTGCGTTTTGCACAGATTTCTGCTCATACCTCTTTGCCGGACGAAAACTCAGAGCCGCTTTGATGCCTTCCCGATGAGGGCTCTTCAGTCCCAGTGCTTCAGCTGCGGCCACAATTCCTTCAACGGCTGCTTGAGCCCTCGGCAATAGAACACGTCGAAATGCTCGTACGGCATCGAGTATGGGTGGTACACGCTCGCGACCTTCTGCACGCTTACAAACAGTTGCTCGAGGCGCTCTTGGCTATCATCCATGAAGATCATACTTTCGCCGGTGTAATCGCGCGGTCCCCACAGGAAATAGCTTTGGTGACCGCTGATCGCCCACGGCAATCCAAATTTCGGCCCGAAGAGATCGATCGCGCCGGCTACGCCATAGTTCGGGGCAAAGATCGCCGTCTTCGCTCGAACACCCGGCGGCAAACTGTCGTAAACACGCGCCACCGTCGCGACCATTTCCGGCCAGCCAAACTCGCTCGCATAATTCTGCGGCAACGGGCCCAGCTTGTGCGTCTCACTTGGAGGCGGCGAGAGGTGCAACGCGCGCGTGTAGTGAATGTACGTTTCCACCGGCAGCACCGGCGTGGCCAGCGGCGCAGAAATCGCGCCCACCGCGATCATCAGTGCCGGGTAGGCCACTCGCACCCACCTTCGCTGCCGCGCCTCGAGACACATTTCCCACAGGACGCTGCCGGCCGCAAACAAGAGCGGAAAGGCGGGAAAGAGGTAATACACGCGCGGACTCATCGTAACGATCACGCCCGCTGTGAACACCCAGGCCCAGCCCAGCGCGCGAAATCTCTTCCCTTGTTCCGCGAACAAGAAAAACCACAGGCCTGCCAGCCACACGGGCGCGGTCAACGGGTTCATCGCACCAATTTCCTGACCGAAGAAACTGAAGAAGCCCAACGGCACGTTCCGCCCGCTGCGTCGAATGTTGGCCTGCAATTCGAGAAATGGAAAGTGGTGCCGAACATTCCACCAGAGATTCGGCGCAAAAATCACAAACGCGACCACCCCGCCAATCCATAACCACGGATTCGCGAGCAGCTTTCGTTGGTTCGTAAGCAGTAATCCGAAGACAATCCCAGCGCCGAAGATCATCATCGAGTACTTGTTCTCGAGACCGATGCCCGCGACCACGCCGAACCAAATCCACAGCCTCTCATTTCCGGTTTGGATGATGCGAATCACGAGATACGCGCAGGTCATCCAGAACAGTGGCTCGAACGCATTCATCGTGAAGAAGCTGTCCGACCCGAGAATGCCGGGCGCAGTGAGCGTGGTAATCGCCGCAAGTACCTGCGCGAAGCGCCTCCCACCGAGTTCGCGCGCAATCAGCGCGGTTAGCACAACCTCCACCGCCCCCGCGAGCGCCGGCAAGAATCGAATCGCGAGCAGCGACTGACCCAGCGTATTCCGCACCGCCCAGGCAATCATCGCGATCAGCGGCGGCTGATCGACGTAGCCCCAAGCGAGATGACGGCTGCAGGCCAGGAAGTACAGCTCGTCACCCAAGTAACCATACCTGTGTCCCGCGTACAAATGCACCCACCAGCTTGCACGCGGCAATCAGGAGTACAATCGTGGTCGCGCCTAGCATCGGAAACAGGTGCCTTTCGTCACGGCTCTCTACCGTGCCACCCGCCATTTGCGGCTGCGACTCCGCCATCATCATCGCTTGCTCCAAATTGCCAGCGTTGCAATTATAGGCCGAGCGCGATCGGGCCGCGATCCACGGCGCGCAGCCGTAGCGCAACCCCGTTCAAGGCGAATGAGGGGATTGACATGCTCGCGATCCAGGAGCAGACACGGCATTCGGAGATCCCTGCAAGAAGTCAAATCGGGTTCGTAAGTAGTTCGATTTCTGATCGCCAAGTCTTCGCCGAACAAAATCGTCGAAGTCGGACTGCTTATCGTGCCTGCAGAGAAAAGGCCGGATTAATGAGGGCCGACGCTAAGGAAGTCCGTTCTCTGCAGTCCGGATTGTCGAGCAGGAATCGCGAAAAATGGGCGGAATTCGCGAGTTTCGAAAGAAACGAAGGCACGAATTCTCTGCAGTTCAGACTACATGGCGGAGAGGGAGGGATTGTGCTTGCCGCAAATTCCAAAATCACATTGAAAATGCAAAAATCGATCGATCCACCTGCAATCGCAGTGGTTTAAAAACATTCTGCTGTGAAGTTCAACGAAGTCCGACGAAGTCCACAGCAGCCCAAAAACGCATCATCATAACCGAAAATAGTAACAAATAGTAACAGGAATTCGGCGCTTCACTGTGGAATAACCAGAAGTTGAATTTGCCTACTCTTTATCCAAATACTCCCCGGGCACGTCATCCTCTGGCACATCGTGCGTATGGACGTCCTTCCCGTCTGCGGCACCGGCGCTCTCGACACCAGCGACGACGTCGGCGTCGAACGCATTCCCTTCTCGATCAACGTATCGACGCTTGCTGAATCCGCAGCTTCGGGACGCGGAAGGACAATTGATTGAGAGTAGGCCAGTATGGAAGGCTCTTCCACGTTCTAGCACCCTTAAGAGTCAATCACTTACCCAAAACCAAGCCCGCGCGGGAGCAATTTGGTCTGGTATTGGAAAGAAGCAAGTTGGCGCATATGGGATCGGAGCGTACGGCACACTTATGGCACACCTCGACGGAGCCCATTCACTCTGATTTGAACAACTGATCTTTTGCTTGAGGGCTCCTCAAAAATTGAAACCCAGCGCTAGAACCTCGGTTGGCGTCGTCCACCCAAACTTGAAGACGTTGGCTGTGAAGTTCACTTTCTTGTGGCTGACGCCCGCCAGCACGCCGCGCTGCACATCGAGGCCGGTTTGATACACCCGGGTTCTTTGCGATACCAAGCCCACTTGCAACCATCGCAACGGCGAGTACGTGACTTGGTCCCAAATGTAGAAAAAATTGTTGCTGTGATTCTCAAGATCGAATACATATTCAGCGGAGCCGTACAGTTGAATTCGCTTGTACGTGAGTGTGAGTGCACGGCCCGGGGCGATCCCGTTCAGATTTCCGAAGACGCCACCGACCATTGGGGTGGCATTTAGGACCAGCTTTTTCCCCACGTTGAAGTTGTAGCCTGCCCACAGTGACCCCGTCTTCAAAGCTTCGTCGTTGTAACGAGCCTCCAGGTGCAGCCAGCCATGATCAGCTGAAAAGTCCGGCGATACATAGGACTCGCCCGTTGGCACTATGAAGCCACTGGTGGTGAGTGAGAATTCCCAGGGATTCGCAGTGGCATTCGAGGAAGCGGCGGACACATTGTCCGGTGCTTTCTGGGCCAGAGCGGGGACTGCGACCAGAATAGTTATTGCAAACGCGCCGACATGTTGTTTGAGAGTCATACAATCAATACGATGGAGAATCCTGTACTGGCGGGGGCGCGTTACGGACTTACACGGGAGCCACAAGTCTCAACGCAAGATGAGGGCGGCTAGTTAGGCCTGCCGAGCCAGGAATACTGCCACCCCACGGACACGTTCTGGTAGTTACCGCCATACCGAATGTAGGTGCCGTTGCTATAGCCGAATTTTAGAGACTGGTGTTTGGCGATTCGGATGGCGCCGGTGGCTCCAAGACGAGAGTTCGTCTGTTGGGTAAGCGAGTTTTCCACGCCGTTTATGCTCGTGCTTCCGCCGACCCAGAAATTGCCGTCCAGCGAGACCCAGAACCCAGGTTTGAAGTCGTAACTCAGGTGCCCTTCAAAGGCTCCTATGGGCTTTTGCGATTGCGACCTCGTCCCCGGAAAATAGGAATTGCGCGACCAGAAATCATGATTGGTGGTAAAGAACCACATTCCGGCGTACCCATCGACAACCCAGTTGCCCCGGCGCTGGGAATAACCAAACTCCGGTTTGAAGGACCAGCGGTTGGTGCCCCAGTTAATCAGCTTCCTCGGATCGTACTGGCCGGTAGGAGCGATCACCGACTGGCCCCCAGCAAGACCTTCTGCTTCCATTTCAGGAACTTCTGTGGTGGAATTGCCGGACCACCCTTAAGGTTAACCGCAAGGCGATAGACCGAATCTACAAGACCGGAGCGATACAGGTGCTGCTCCGCCCCCTGCGCCGTACCCTGGAAATTCCCTATGCCATAGGGAACTGCGGCGACAATGTTTGCCGAGCGTCCAAATAGGCCGAAGGAATGGTAGTAGCTAAAAATAGGGACGCTGTATTTCCCCTTCGCATCGCTGAATGGCAGCGCTCCGTTGAAATTTATACTGCCATTGTAGAAGGACCAGGTTAGCGTGACTGCATTGGAATGGAGCGGCGTGATGACGTAGGCGCGCGGCGCGAGATCCTGCGCGAGAACAACTTGCAGGCGACAGACCGCCAGCACTGCCACCAAGACGAGTTTTAAGAAAGTCCGCATCTTTCCGTCAGACAGACAGTCGTGTTCGGTCAATCGACGAGCCTTGGGTTCGTATTTTGTCGTGTTCTCGAACTCACCGATTTCGACGAACTCCGTGGTTCCATCATGGTTAACCGAGCATTCTCACGACGGTCCGGACCATTTCATCGGCCGGAGTGGCATAGAGAACGACTGCAACCATGGGCAACGCGGCTGCCACTGCCAAAACGATAAGAGTTCGCTTACCGATCGGCACGACCCGCATCTGTTGTATGACAGCAAAGCTGCTTCCCAGGTCGATCAAGGACGACGCGTCGGGGTTCCCCAAGAGCACCGCGTCCCCTGATTGTTCTTTCTGAATCCACTTCCGATCAAATAGCTGGTTATGGATTGTCACCAAAGCTCCATAGTCTCTCAGCGCTTTTTTTCGAACGTTGATCAAGACAGGCGCAACCGCGAGAAGAGGCACAATGAGGACGATGATCGCGAGGACACCATAGGCAATCATGGGGAACTTCATCGACGAGAGGCTCGCTCCTTGATGGGCGATTGCGTTTCCCACCTGCGCAGCAATGACGGCCCCTCCGGCAAACACAATTGGGCTGAACGCCTTCTGGCCCTGGGAAAGAAAGTCGAGGCCAGCGGCCAAATCAGCGTGCGTGGCGACCAGATACAGGTTGATTCTCGAGACGCGCCACAGGAAAGACGTCCAAATACACATCCTCCACAACCACCTGTACAACAGAAAACGGAAGAACGGAGCGCTAACCAGGTTGAACCACCAACCGGCCAGACTCGCTTGGTTCGATCCCGCACCCATGGTGTGCCAGTTAGAGACACCACTCATCAGAAGTTCTGTCTTGAACAGGATGGACTGTGAGAATGCGGCAAGGAGCAACAAAACTTCCGGAAGAACGCGATCCCGTAATCGGATGGTTCTCTCGACTACCGCCTCGAAGGAAGGGAGTTCTTTTTCAGTTACCAATCCGGACCTTAGAAATTCAAGGACCAGCGTGCGCCATTTCTGATCAATCCCCAATTCGGCCAAAATCAGAATTGGAACTGCGATCAGGAAACGTACGTTGACCGCCACGTCCTTCAGGAAGGGGATCGTGGTCTGGCTTCCATAGGCCTGTCCTTGGATGAGGGAAAGAACCAGCAGGGGAAGCCACGTAACCAGTACGGCGAAGACGGTCCTGCGGATGACTTGCCGGCGTTCATCCCCGGCCAAGCCTATGCGAACCAGCAACCAGTGCAGCGGGCCGCCGCGAGTGATAGAGAAACAGTTGGCCGCGGAAGCTCTCGTCTCATTCATGACTGGGGCACCTCATGCGCCCTGTTTTACGGACTTGTCACCGGAGGCGCTTAGTCCCCTTGGCGGTTGTCAACACCAATCGGCGACGTGGCACTGTCTATTTCACCGAATATCCGCGCGCATCCATGCAAGCCGAAAACCCTCGCTTGAAGGTATCCATTTGCTGGTTGTAGGCCGCCTTGGCTTGATTGGCTTGCTGCTGCATCTGTGTACCCGCGGATTGCGCCGCCTGTTGCTGGGACTGTTCATTCGCCGCGCGCTGCTTTCTTCCGCCCCGTACCGTGCCGACTGTCGCTCCGACAGCTGCACCGCGACCGGCGTTCCCGGTGATTGCTCCGAGGGCTGCCCCACCAGCTGCACCTCTTGCTGCACCCCGCACTCGTCCGCCTTGCGCTTCGGGCGCGTTCGCGGCAGCTTGCTGTTGGGCAGCCTGCACTTCTGCTGCAGATGGACCCGACGGCGCCGGCGTGTCTGGGTTTATTCCCGTCTGCTGCTGAACCGTGTTGTAGCAGTCGTACCCATCTCTGAGTTGCTGATCGTTGCTCTGATTGTTCTTGGGATACGCAAACATCCCGATCTTCTGCGCCGCATCAAACGGAGGTGGCGGCATAGTAGGCGCGCTCGCTATTGGTGTACTCGGGACCGCAGCCGCGGCGGAATCCGATTTCTTGCAGCCGGTGCTCAGCAGAAACAATAGCGAAATGCTTAGTATCTGAATTTTTCTGTGCCTCATGATTTGCTCTCCTATTTCGATGTGATTGCGTTTCATGTCCTGCGCGTGTCTGACATTAGGCAAACAAGCGGCAGCCTTGGGCTTGTGGGAACGTGGCACTATTCCTCGTCGTCAGTGCGATGCCAGGTTTTATCCGGGTTGTAGCGCTCCATGTTCTTGACGATCTCAATGGAACTGGGTCCGAGGTCCTTCTGGTAGACAACTCCGTTGTAGCTGACTATGAATGTCATCACGCCGGTAACGCGGTACTCGGCTGGTACTGCAACCAGGGCAAAACCACCGATCATCGCTCCTTTGATGACATAGTCGATTTGGCCGAGAGGCGCAGCAGGTCCTTGCCCTTTCAGAACTTTGAAGTAATAACCGTGGAAGGGCTTTGCCTTGTCTCCGTAGCCTTCCTCAAGCGCTCTTGCGACCGCCTCCCCGACGGGACCTCCCCAACTGCCGTCCGAGTTTTGCCAGGCCAAGCCATCCTGCTTTCCGGACGTACTTATGATTCGCTGGGCGTATTGATTTACTCCGGAGGCGTCGTGAATCTGTTCCGCATAGTCATTCTGGGCTTCCACGAAGCCGCGGCAAATGGCGATGGCATCCAGTTCGTTGGAGCCGATGTACCGGTCAAGGATCTCAGCGCGACCAGCCTTCGAATCGAAACGCCATTCCCCGCCCTGCTTGACGATCGGAACTGGCAAGGGCCAATCTTCGTCGCCGACCGAAAGAATTGCTCGGGCCGGGTTATGAGGATCTGTGTCGACGTGCATTTTCTGCTCGGCCAGCGCAGCAAAAGAGGCACGCGTTTGCTTGTCTCTGCACGTCGTCTCCCGAGGCGACGAAATCTCTGCCCGCGGGGCCAAAGATTTCTTGTAGGGCGGCCACGTCGTCGTTTTTAACTGCCAGAATCATGGCATCGGCGGCTTGCTGCGAGGTGTCGAATCTTTTCTGTTGTGGTTGCTCCGCCGTGGTTGCGGCCTTTGTTTGCGGAGTCGCGAACAGTGCGCTTGGCAGAATGCAGCACGTGACGATAGCAAGCACCGCCGAAAGAATCTTTGCGCGGAGCGGATTCATTGCTTTGAATTTCATAGGTTTTCCTTATTCATGACTTTAATCACCGCCGTCCACCGCCTGAACGTGCACCCCACCACCACGGGACACGCCCATGCTGGATGCACCCCGCGTACCGCTGGCTTGGGCACTGGCTTTGCTCGATGCTCCTCCGAACGCGCCGTGGTTCGACGACGCGGGGAACCTGCCGGTTGCCAATATTGTTCCCGCTTCCGCTACCCTTATTCACACCCGTGTTGCTGGGACGCGTTGCGGCATTGGACTTAGCCCGGTTTGCTGCGGTGCCGGTGTTGGGCCGCGAACCGGCATTCGAGCCAGCCCGGCTTGCTGCGGTCCCGCCTCGATTATTGGCGGTGGGCTGTTGTCTATTGCCGGCTCCGCTGTTGCCGCGCGTTCGCTTGTCGTGTGGACATGGAATCCCCGCGAGCTGTCACCGCCGAACTTATTTGCCGTCGCCTTGTTTGAATAGG
Organism: uncultured Acidobacteriaceae bacterium; assembly: GCA_963709025.1. GTDB lineage: Bacteria > Acidobacteriota > Terriglobia > Terriglobales > Acidobacteriaceae > Sulfotelmatobacter. Next base: position 44,979 of record CAVPVE010000022.1, on the reverse strand, counting down.
GAGTGCCGCCGCGGTGCTGGGGATTGTGCTGCCAGTTATTTCCGTTCCGATTCACGTTGTTGATGTTGTTGCGATTTACGTTGTGATGTTCGTCCGGTTGTAGTGGCTGACGTAATTGTTGTTGACGTTGATGTTGATGTTGTTGTGACCGTGGCCCCACCCGCAACCGTAGCCCCAACCACCACGGTAAGCTGCCCCGATCGCAATGCCGACTCCGAACGCGAAGACAGCGCCCGCCGCGTAGTAACTTGGCGGAGGATAGTAAATCGGCGGATACGGGTATATGGGCGGTCCGTAAACCACCACGGGGCTATACGTGGGCACGTACACCACCTGTGGGTTGGTCTGCTGGATGACGACAACGGTCTGCTTTTCAACAACCTTTGTTTCTACTTCATCTGTTCACTGGACTTCAAATTCCCGGCGTTCTTCGCCTTCATGCGCATGCGCTGGACCGCGTCCATCACATCTGACTGTTGCGCCAGAAAAGCATTTCCGAGGTCGGTGGTCCAGGTGATGTCGTCCGCCAGGCGTTTGACCACGTCCGGAAGCACAGCCATGGCCTGAATGCTGGGGTCCCAATTCTGCTTTTGAACGGCCGTTGTCAGTGCATCGCCCTTCAGGGTGCCATTCTTCCCGAGCCATTGCTGCAGCTGGATGATTTCCAGCGGATAGGTCGAAGCCACCAATACCTGGCTTAGAAGCGGGTCAGGATACAAGGCGATCGGCGCCACCAGTGAGTCCAATTGATCATTGGGGAGTGCCGGAGCCGCTTGCCCTGATGAGGCGTCCTGAGGCTGTGCCGGCGACGCGTATAGCATCATGTCGCCGGGAGCGAGCAGCAGTGCGCACAGTAGAGCCACGAGACTTTGCCAGCCATGGAATTTCGTTTGAATCGGTTTCGTCATCATCGCCTTTCACACCTTTTCTGTGTTTGTTTCAATGGCAGGGTTACGAGTGCAACCCTTCTTAACGTTTTCGGAAAATATCGATTTCTTAATGCCCACGCAGTTGTCATCTTCGATGGACTTCTTCACGGGACCTTGAGTTCTGACCGATTCGAGCATCCGAACTCACCGCGCGAGGAATCGGTTTCTTCCGAGCGCACATCGATTGATCGGTTCTCCTTCGTGCGCTCATCCATCACGAGCACTGTCACACCCTTTTCATTCTTCGTTGGCAGCCCCTTCAGGTAATTCATGATGGCCTGCCATTCCTTAATCTCAATCGTTGCGGCTGCCTTGGGATCGCGGACAACATGATCCTTGTCGATGGTGCCCTTCGGCGGCAGCAAGTACGGGCCGGACTGCTCCGTTGGCAGCGCGTCGACGCGCGACTCGATCGGTGTGCCATCCTTCTTCTTGGGCGCGACCGCCAGTGCCCCCTTGGTCTTCTTGGATATGGCAGCGAGCAATATCCCTAGGTAGAGGTTGCAGGCGACGCTGTAGAGTTCCTTCGACGCGCCCGAGATGTCGATGACGCGATAGCCACCCGCGAGGTCGCCGAGTTCGACCGAAGTCACCGTGTCGTAAAGCGGTCGCGAGGCGTCGTATCGGAAACGCATGCCCGACACGCGAGGAAAGTATTGGCCGGGTATGTTTGGATTGCCCGCGAGCAGGAATTCAAGACAGTCCTTGATCTCTCGTCCCGTGAGATATGCGAGCACCAAAGAACCACCGGCACTCTGATCCACGACGCCGATCCCAAGCGGCGCGATCAGGAAGACGTCGTAGGCCGTCTGCACCCCGGAAGCGCCCTTCGTCAAACCGGCCCGGACCATGCCGGCGGCGTTCAACGCCACATTCGCTCCGGTGGCGTCGCGAATGGCATCGGCCGTCACGTTGCCAAGCGGCCGCGAGGCGTTCAGGTCGAAGAACGTGTTGGGCCAGTCGCGATCGATGACCACTAGCGGCTCATCAAGGCTCAGACCGCGCGGCGCGAACACGATGCGAGATGCTTCGGCCGAGAACGCCTTCATTTCCTTGCCGAGGCGTGGATCGCCTGGGATGGTGTCGTCGACCGGCCGCAACTCGTACGACACGACTTTTCTGTCGCGCCTCTCCATTTGGATGACCAGTTCCCCGACTGCCTGGCCGCAGCAACCAGCCTGCACGATCGGCGTGCCGTTCACGATCACCGGCGTTCGCATGAAAGTGTGTGTGTGTCCGCCGACGATGATGTCGATTTCGGGCACGGCACGCGCCAGGTTGATGTCGTCGCCTTCGGTGATCGGGCCGTTCTTGGGCTCGCGCACTCCGCCGTGGCTCATGCAAACGATCACGTCCGCGCCCTCTGCGCGCAACCGTTTCACTATTTCCCGTGCGGTCTCGATCGGATCGGGGAATGTTAGGGCGCCCGGATTGATGGTCCACGTAATAGAGTCGGCGCCCATCATGCCGAACAGGCCGAAGCGTATACCCCCACGTTCGATCACCATGTGGCTGCGGATCGCCCCAGCTTGGGCCAGCGCCTTCATGCCGTCGAGTGCAACATCGGCGGCAGCGAAGCTTGTGTTGGCGGCGAGAATCTTGGGCAAGCGGCCGGCCTTGCGGGCCGAAGCCACAGCGTTGGCCAGGGCCGCAGGCCCGAAATCGAAATCATGATTGCCGAACGTCGTCGCGTCGAATCCTGCCAGAGATAGGCATTGCAGCTCAGCGCCGGTCTGCTGAAATGCTCCTCCGAAGGGTGTGCCCACGCTGAAATCGCCAATATCAAGAACGAGCACAGGTCCGTCGGCTTCGCGTGCCCGCTTCCGTTCGGCGACGAGCGTGGCGATGCGCTCGATACCACCGATGGTACGGTCGTCGTTGAGCGTGGCCGGCGTGTATTCCGAGGCGGGGCCGACACCGATGAGATTCGAGTGGATGTCGTTGGTGTGCAGGATGGTGAAGGTTGTTTTCATCGCGACTCTCTGGGTTTGGTTCAAACCGCCACCCGCCGGATAGCCTCAAGCACTTCCGCGCCGGAATCGTTCTTGCGGAAGTAAGCCGCGCAACCTGTAGCTTCAGCTTCTGCGCGCGCTTCAGGATCGTCGTGAGCAGTGATGAAGATAGTAGGAGTGTGCCCACCTTCGGCAACGAGCTTCTGCGCGAGTTCAATGCCGGATATGCCACCGAGCTGAATGTCGAGCACCAAGCAGCCGAACTGAGGATGCTTCGTGTCCGCAAGGAACGATTCTGCTGAGGCATAGGTGATGGGTTGAAGGCCCGCCGCGCGCAGTAGTCTGCCGAGTGATCGGCAAACGCTTTCATCGTCATCAACAACAGCGACGTAGATGGGTGTAATTTTGCTCATCGGAACTCCGATGAGGACTATAGGCGTGGAATGTGAGGCCGACTACTGCCCTTAGGGGAAGGTCAGCGCAGATGTCGTGAAGATGCCCGCTTCGTCGGTCAGCCGCGTCAGTTCCGCGACGGATTGCACGCCTAGTTTCGTCGTGATTGCCGTCCGGTGCAGCTTCACCGTCCGCTCGTGAATGCCCAGATCGCCGGCGATCTGCTTGTTGAGCCTACCCTGCACGACATGGGAGAGGACTTCGAGTTCCCGTTCGGTGAGCGCGTCGAAGCGAGCGCGTAACTGACGCTGGCGGTCACGTTCCTCGCGTTCCTGCGCATCGCGGGCCAGAGCGCGCCTCACCGCGTCGAGAAGTCTTTCTTTCGGTGCGCGCTTCTCCAGGAAGTCCACCGCACCACCGCGCATCGCGCGCACGGTCGATGGGATGTCGCCGTGGCCGGTGAGGAAGAGAATCGGCTAGGGATTACGAGATTTCACCAGCTCCGATTGCAAGTCGAGTCCGTTCATTCCGGGCATCTGCAAATCAGCCACCACACAACCCGGCGCCTCCGTATCGCGCCGCGCGAGGAAATCGCTCGCCGACGCAAACGTCTGCACCGCGAAGCCGCTCGCCCGCAGCAACCGCGAGGTCGCGGTAAGAAATGACCGGTCGTCATCGACGATGTGAACCGTGGGTCCGATCACGCTCATTTCTCGGCAGCCTCCTGCGCGAGCGGCAGTGTGAAACGGAACGTCGCTCCGCCGCTGCTGTTGTTCTCCGCCCAGAACCGCCCACCATGTGCCTCAATGATCGTGCGCGAGATCGGCAGACCCATGCCCATGCCGTTCGGCTTCGTAGTGAAAAAGGGATCGAAGATGGAGGCGAGTTTGTCAGCGGGGATGCCGCTGCCGGTGTCGCTCACGGAAATCTCGACGGTCTGCCGCCCGTTGAGTAGCGCGGTCACACTGACGCGTCGATCCCCTCGGCTCCCCGTTGAGCGCGTCCATACCGTTGAGGATGAGGTTGAGCAGCACCTGCTGAAGATGCACGCGATCCCCGCGCACGGGCGGCAGATCGCTCGGCAGGTCCGCCTCCAACTTCACGTGCCGCGCCGCAGCGTCGACCCGCACGAGGGCAGTGACATCGCTGATGAGTTCGCCCACATCGAGCGCCCTGGTATTGAGCGCTTCCCGTTTTAGCAGCCCGCGCATCCGGTCGATGACGGCCCCCGCACGCTGGTCGTCCCTGCGGATGTCGGTAACGATGGCGCGGATCTCGTCGAGGTCAGGCGATGCGTCCTGCATGAAAAGCTCCGCTGCCTCCGCGTTGCGCAGGATCGCGCCGAGCGGTTGATTGATTTCATGCGCCAGCGCTGAGGCGAGTTGGCCCATCATCGTGACGCGGCTGACGTGCGCGACCTCTCGCCTCAAGAGCTGCGTCTCCTGCTCGACTTGCTTATTCGCGGTGATATCCCGGGAGGCGCCGCGGATTCGGACTGGCTGGCCATTGGCGTCAAGTTCGACTCGGCCGTTGGAGGAGATCCAGCGCATCTCGCCATCCGGCAGCATCAACCGAAATTCTGTGTCGTAGCTACCTCCGTTCGATGAGCGCCTTCGGCAGAACCTGGCGGAGTGCGTCGCGATCGTCGGGGTGCAGCCTTTGCAAGATGCGATCGAAGTCCAGGCGCTCTGACGGCGTGAATCCGAACAACTCCCGCCACTTGTCGCTGGCCCAGATTTCGCTCCGCGTGAGGTCCCGGATCCAAATGCCAAAGTTGGCGGCATCGACGGCCAAGCTCATCCGCTGCTCGTTTTCGCGCACGGATGCCTCGGCCACTCGGCGGCGGCGGAGCTGGGCCAGCAACGCCAGGATCAACAAAGCTTCCAGAAGGCACAGGGAAAGCGCCGTGACGATGATCTGGCGATGTTGCTCCCAATACGTGGCCTCTTTGAATCGGACGATGCTGCCCGGAGGTAGTTGCCGTTCGCGGACCTTCCATCGCTGCAACTGGCGCCAGTCAAACATTGTCACCGGCTGGTACGACTCCGACCGGGCTGCGGCTTGCGCGTCTTCGCCAGCGAGAATACGGATGCCCAGCTGGGCGGCTTTCCTGCCGATTTCCTCGAACGTCACCATCGAACCGCCGACGATCCCATGCCCGACGTAGGTTTCGTAGTGGCCATAGATAGGAGCCCGGCTCGCAGGGGCGAACGCATCCAGCGCCTGGCGCGGGACAAACGTCGCGCCGGTAGCATCCTGGAACATTGTGAGGTAAAGCACGAGGCTGTGATCCGGCAGACGCGACAACTCTCCGCGCAATTGATCCATGGAAAGATTGGTCAGCCATGTAAAAGTGACCCTATTCCCGAAGGTGGCCAGCTCTTTGCGGAAGACGTCGGCGTACTGCCGATCCCTCGGCCCGCTGCCTGAGACTATCGCCACGTGCCGGGCGTCGGGATGCAGGCGGAGCATCATCTCCAGCGTGAGGGCGCGGTATCGGGGACCGGGACGTCCGCAATCCTGGCGTCGGAAAGGTCCTGCGGACGCGGATCACCGGCGACCGAACAATAAACGATCGGGAGTCCACCGAATAACTCGGACCGGCGTTCCTCCAGGAAGAGAAAGGCGTCTCCGCCGACTGCGATCACCAAGTCGGGCGGACGCTGCCGATATTTCTCGCGGAAAAAATCCCGCTGCCGCTGCCGCTGCTCCTCGCCCGGAAAACGGGCTACATCGAGGAACTCGCTGTGAAGTTCGATGCGATTGGTGGTGTCGGCCGTGAAGGTTGCGTGGATGGCCTCATCCACGATGAGATTAGCTGGCAGCAACCGCTCATCCGAATAAAGGACCAGCACCCGTTGTATGGGCCTTTGAGCCGGAGTCTGCCCGGCTGCCTCGACGCTAGCCCAAGCTGAGGATGACAAGCCCGATGGTCGTGAGAGAGAAGACTCTCCTCAACCGTCGTTCTTGCCTCGCCCGGCTCATGTTCATCAATCAGGCATACTCCTAAGTCTTATCGATTCTAGGAGCACGAGGGCGCCCTGGTTACTGTCAGAACAGACAGTGGGGATGGAAGGGATTTCCAGGCACGCCCGCATCCCTGCGCGAACGGTCCACCGTTCATCCCGTGGTTAACCTAAAACAATGATGAGTACGAGGGAGTATCCCGCCGCAGACAAAACAAATGGCCAGAAGCGTCCTCCACGTCCCTCGGGCAATTCGACGACGAGGGTATTCATGATGACGCCGCCGCAGACGAACCCCGTGATCCTAGCCAGCCATTGCTCCGGTATCGAAGTGAGAACTCCTGCGCACCAGCCCACCATGACTGCCAGAGCAAGGATCCATCGTCCACGACTCTGATAGACCCATCGGGCCGCTCAGCAAGCGAGTGGTCGACGAGGAGCAAATGAAACGCCATTGCCAGAGAATAAAGGAGCAGGGATGGAACGCCCTTCCAGCTGTCGTGCACGAGGAGATAGGCGATAAGGCTGCTATAAGCAGCAAAGGCTGTGGTTCGGAATATGGAGAAAATGCGACCAGGCTCGCTTTCTTTGGAAGGCGATGCAGCAACCATATATTCCAAGCCGTAGAAAAGGACGAATCCCAGCATGGCGGCAATGTAGATGGCCTGCTCCGGGAAGAGTGCTGCATCACGGTGGAGTCCGCCTGAGAACGTCGCCTGACGTTCCGAGATCTCGGGCAGGAGGTCTACGAAAATCGTAGCGACCGATACGCCGGCGGCAATGGAGATCCACCGCCGGTGATGTGAGTTGACACGCAGTTTATAACCGAAGACGTAGACGCTAGCGAGCACCAGCGCCGCTGCGAGGGTGTATGAGTAAGGCACGCTGTGTCACCTCCGACATATCAAATTCCAACGATTGGCTCTGGCTGGACGCTGCCAGTTGCACTCCTATTGGCCTCAGAAATCAATTTCAAATGGCCTTTCGGGTTGCTGATTCCCGGGCTGACGACCGTTCGTACCATCCCCGGGCAACGCGATTGCTCAACCACGAGCGACAGCATATGGGAGTGCCACCAGGATCGTTCCTGCAATGATGGCTGGAAGCAGGAAGACCCCTTGGAATATGACCCACTGCAAAATCATATCGAGCACAATCCCAACGTCAGCGGCGTGGCAACGCTTTTGAGGCCGGCTTTCAGCACAGAAAGCTTGCGCTCGCTCTTGAACAGGACACGGATGAAGTAGGGTGGTTTATTGTGTTTCGCGTCCGAGATCCCATCGCGAATACCGAGCGCAATGGAAACAACAGGCTGCAGGACGAAACGTCCTTTGCCTGGTCCAGTCGTTCGCGCCCACAAGCCTTCTTCGAAGCTTCGGGGAAATAGTTCCATTGGGTGTCGATCCTTTGCAATCGAGACTGTGCTTCAGGATTGCAATTGGGACTTCGATGGACTATAGGCTCATGTGGGTAATACGGACTACTGCCCTTAAGGGAAGGTGACCAGTCCACATTGTTCAAGTAACGTAGGACTGCTGTTGTCATGTCTCACTCAACCGCGAGGGTTTGGCAATCAATGAACACACCAACTGCCATCCCGGAGCCAGCCGACTTCTCATTGGTCCTAGGCGGGCCCTTGTTTCAGCTATACCGGCGAGCGCATCTGTCGGGAGACGCGCTGGAACTGCTGAAGCGCCGAGTCCTGGTCATCACGCTGTTCGCGTGGTTACCACTCCTGATCTTGTCGGTGGTCGGTGGTCACGCCCTCGGCGGAGGCATCAAGATCCCTTTCCTGTATGACGTCGAGGCCCACGCTCGATTCCTTGTCGCGCTGCCAGCGCTCATCATTGCCGAGCTTGTGGTTCTCAATCGCATCACCCCTTTGATCGGACGATTCGTGGAGCGGGGCATCGTGGTGACCGAAGACTTGCCTGCGTACAACGCAGCGGTTAAGTCAGCGCTGCGCGTACGCAATTCGGTAGCTGTGGAAGTGTCGCTATTGGTTCTGGTCTATACACTGGGGCACTGGATCTGGCGCAACCAAATCGCAATGAAAGGGGCAACCTGGTATGCCTCGCCGGACGCAACGCACTTGCATCTCACGTTAGCCGGCTACTGGTTCGCCTTCGTGAGTATCCCGATTTTTCAGTTCATCTTGCTGCGCTGGTATTTGAGACTCGTGATCTGGTTCCGGTTTTCTGTGGCAGGTTTCGAGACTGAACCTGCATCTTACGCCCGCCCATCCGGATCGAGCCGGCGGGATTGGGTTCCTGGGCAAGAGTTCCTACGCATTCGGGCCGATTCTTTTTGCTCAGGGCGCATTGGTGGCGGGATTGATCGCCAGCCAGGTCCTGTATAACGGACAAAGCGTGCTGTCCTTCAAGTTGGAGGCCGCCGGATGGCTAGGTTTCTTCATCGCGTGCATTCTTGGTCCTCTATGCATGTTTACCCCGCGGCTTGACCGTGTCAAACGCAGGGGCCAAGCCGAATATGGCCTGCTCGCCAATCGGTATTTGTTCGGCTTCGAGGCAAAGTGGGTCCGAAGCGGCCCTTCGGAACCGAGGGAACTGCTCGGCACCGCGGACCTGCAGTCGCTGGCCGACCTGGGAAACAGCTATTCCTTCGTGCGTCAGATGCGCATCGTTCCGTTTGGGCTTGATGACATCGTGCGACTTGTGGCTATTACTGCCGCCCCACTATTGCCGCTGACGCTAACCATCTGGTCGCTGGAACAATTACTGACCCGCTTGATCAAGTTCATTTTCTGATGAATACATCATTTGCCGCAACCTTCCCCAAAGGGCAGTAGTCGCCGTTACTCGCCATACGCCTATAGTTCTCCTCGAATAGCGAGTCGTTCATCGCCACACGAAACACCGTCAGTTCGGTATCAGTGGTGTTCCAGGAAATTCAATAGGAGCTTAAACAGTATGGCTAAATCGCAAAAACCGAACATTCTGATCATCTGGGGCGATGACATCGGCTGGTTCAACATCAGCGCCTACAACCACGGCATCATGGGGTACAAGACCCCCAACATCGACCGCATCGCCAAGGAAGGCGCGCTGTTCACCGACTGGTACGGCCAGCAGAGCTGCACGGCCGGCCGCGCCGCCTTCATCACCGGCCAGTCGCCGATCCGCACCGGCTCTGACCAAGGTCGGCTTGCCCGGCGCGAAACTCGGCCTGCAGCCGGAAGACCCGACCATCGCCGAATTGCTCAAGCCGCAGGGCTACGCCTGCGGCCAGTTCGGCAAGAACCATCTTGGCGATCGCGACGAGTTCCTGCCCACCGTCCATGGCTTCGACGAGTTCTTCGGCAACCTCTATCACCTGAACGCCGAGGAAGAGCCGGAATGCGAGGACTATCCGAAGGCACGGAATACCCGAGTTCAAGAAGAAGTTCGGGCCGCGCGGCGTGCTGCACTGCTGGGCGAATCCGGACGGCACGCAGAAGATCGAAGACACCGGCCGCTTGACCAAGAAGCGCATGGAGACCATGGACGAGGAGATCACGGCGGGCGCGATCGACTTCATCGAGCGCCAGGCCAAGGCCGACAAGCCGTTCTTCTGCTGGTGGAACTCCACCCGGATGCACATCTGGACGCACCTGAAGAAGGAGTCCCAGGGCAAGACCGGGCTGGGCGTTTATCCCGACGGCATGGTCGAGCACGACGGTCACGTCGGCAACTGCTCGACAAGCTCGACGAGCTGGGCATCGCCGACAACACCATCGTCATGTACTCGACCGACAACGGCGCCGAGGAATTGAGCTGGCCCGACGGCGGCACCACGCCGTTCCGCGGCGAGAAGGACACGAACTGGGAAGGCGGCTGGCGCGTGCCGCTGCGCGATTCGCTGGCCGGGCGTGATCAAGCCGGGCACGGTCTCCAACGAAATCTTCTCGCACCAGGACATGCTGCCCACGCTGGTGGCGGCGGCCGGCGAGCCGGACATCGTCGAGAAGTGCAAGAAGGGCCACAAGGCCGGCAACAAGACCTTCAAGGTCCATCTCGACGGCTTCAACCTCATGCCTCATCTAAAGGGCGAGGTGAAAGCGAACCCGCGGCCCGGTTTCCTCTACTGGGGCGACGAAGGCGACCTGATGGCGCTTCGCTACGGCAACTGGAAGATCCATTTCGCGGTGCAGCGCTATGAGGGAGTGGAGGCCTGGCAGGAGCCGTTGGTGCAGCTGAGGTTCCCGCATGCTCGTCAACCTGCGCACCGATCCCTTCGAGGAGGCGGAATCTCCTCCGATTTTCTACTAGAAGTGGCGGGCGGACCGGGTCTTTATGCTGGCGCCGGCCGGTGCCCTGGTCGGGCAGTACATGCAGACCATGATGGAGTTCCCGCCACGCCAGAGTCCGGAGAGCTGGAGCCCGGGCAATGATGGAGAAGCTCCGGCAGCACCAGGAGGCTCTGGAATCCGGCTCAGGCGCCGGAGTGAAGTAACCGCGTTAACGACGCGACAGTGAGCGGTCGGCGCGATTGGTAGTCTCGAATCGCGCCGACACTTCTCCCACCTTGCACTGTCCCAAAAAGCCGACGGTCAGAATGAGATCGGTAAAGGTATGCGCCCGAGTAATTAGCACCGGAGCTACCAAGCGAACGTAGGTCAATGATGAAGAAAACCGCTTTGATGTTCTTGATTGTCATTGGATTCATTTCAGGGTTGCCCCGCAGCAGGCGTACGCCCGAGCAGATCACGAATCGAACACCAGAGAATCATGGAGTAGCCATGCAAACCACGGGCGACAAGCTAATCGCCATCGATGTCCTTATCGAACCGGATCAGACGATGATTGGGAAGGCCCAAGCCGTCAACGCTCGCTTGCGGGAGAATCTTCCGGTGGATATGAGCTGGACTCTACGCATGCGCCGCATGTCACGCTGCTGCAGCGTTTCGTGCGAGCCAAAGACTTCGACGCGGTGACCGCCGCGCTCACGAAAGTTTTCGCCGCCGAACGTCCGACGGAATTGCGGCTGAAGGCAAAGGGATATGAGTATGTAATTTGGGGAGGAGTCGCGGTACAGTCTTCGTTGTCGAGCGTACTCCTGAGCTGATGCGACTGCATCAGAAGGTGATTGACGCCGTGAGCTCCATTTTCGGTAAGTGGCGGGACCGGAGAGGCTTTCGTCGGCACCGGGATCAACGCCGAGACCATCGGCTGGGTCGAGACATTTGTTCCGAAGTCCAGCGGGCAAAACTATTTGCCTCACGTCACCCTGGGCGTTGCCAAGGAAGATTTTGCAAAACAGCTCAAAGCAGAGCCTTTCGAGAGCTTCACCTTTAAGGCCGATCATGTCCATCTACCAACTCGGAAACTTCGGCACCGCCGCAAAGAAGCTTTGGCAGTATCAGGCAGGCGGGCCGCTGGCTTCGTGGAACGACGGCAAGGCGAAACAATCCATACTCGATTTCGTGCGTCGTGTGACGACCGAAGGCAGCCCGGATTTCGTTCCTGCAGGGAACGAATCGCCGTCTTCGACAACGACGGAACGCTATGGGCCGAACAGCCGTTCTATTTTCAGGGGCTCTTTGTTTTCGACCGGGTTCGTGCGCTGGCACCTCAACATCCGGAGTGGAACGACAAACAACCGTTCAAGGCCGTGCTCGAAAACAACATGAAGTCCCTGGATGCCGCTGGCATGTCCGGTCTGGTTGAACTCGTAATGGCAACTCACGCAGGCATGACTACGGAACAGTTCGAACGTGTCGTTAAAGACTGGCTGGCCACGGCGCGGCATCCGAAGTTCAACAGGCCGTACACCGATCTTGTCTATCAACCCATGCTGGAATTGTTGGCCTTTTTACGAGCGAATGATTTCAAGACCTTTATCGTCTCGGGCGGCGGCATCGAGTTCATGCGGACATTCAGTGAAGAGGTATATGGAATTCCTCCCGATCAGGTTGTCGGCAGCAGCATCATTACGAAGTACGAGGTTCGAGACGGAAAGCCGGTCCTGGTAAGGGAAGCCAAGATGGACTTCATCGACGATAACGCGGGCAAGCCGGTAGGGATCAATAAGTTTATCGGCCGCCGTCCCATTGCCGCATTTGGAAATTCCGATGGTGATTTTCAGATGCTCGAATGGGTCACCGGCGGAACGGGACCACGTTTCGGACTTCTCGTTCATCACGACGATGCCGTACGCGAGTTCGCATACGACCGCAAATCAGGCGTAGGCAAACTCGACCGCGGCCTCGACGAGGCACCCAAATTCGGCTGGACGGTAGTCAGCATGAAGGACGACTGGAAGACTATCTTCCCGTTTTGAGAATCTTGTTCCATCGCACGCAGATCCAGCAACGACTGAATAAAATCGCAATAGTCTGAACTCTAGCCAAACAACCGAAACTTCGAGCATTCCACGGCATCCAGGTATGGCCTCGATACCCGGCGGCGCGTTCCGCATGGGTTCCGAAGACTTCTATCCCGAAGAGAGGCCAGTTCACGACGTTAGTGTGGACGGCTTCTGGATGGATTGCTACGTGGTGCAACAGCCAACCACAGAAATCCGCCTGGACCCTTGCTCCCGGTGGCAAGGGTTTCGATGGCGATTGGTTGAAGCGTGCCGACGCCAAGGGAGGCAAGGTTACAGCGCGGTTGGAGAGACGGGCACGATAGCGTGGATCGTTGTCCCGCGGTTAGGTTGCGAGTCGATTGAAAGCGTTCCCTTCACCAGCCTGAGTCGCTCTTCCATGCTGACCAGGCCAAGCCCCCGACTGTCCCTGGTAGCTTCGAGTTCAAAGCCTGAACCGGAGTCGCGAATAATGAGGTGACCTGTTCAATCTCCTGATTGATCCTGTTGAGTTGCCAACTCTCCCCGATAGCCGGCCAACCGAACCTCTTGAAGCGCCTGCCTGGTGGTCCGCCCCATCACATAAGAGTCCGAGGGGGCACTAATCTGGGCAAATCAGCCGCCCCAGTCTGTGCTCATGCCGGCACCTGGGAACTGTTGAAACCAGGTGAGGAAAGAAGCACAGAACTGGCGTATTAGTTAAGTACGCAGGTGCGCGCAGATGCCGTGACCATGCTTGCGAAACAAAGTGCCTGCTACAAACCAGGATGAGTCATCCAGCGTCACGGCTGCAGAAACGAGGCTGGCTCAGACCCGAAGTTCCGAGTGCGGACAGCCCACGGCGTCCGCCAGATTGGGAACAAACGGAGAGTGACCGGCGAGAATTGTAATGATCCCGCAAACGGAGATCGCTCCCGTCCAACCGGAGGGGGGCACAAAGCCCTTGGAAGTGATGTGAGGTGGTCATGCTTGAACACAATCGAATTGCAGTCAAGTCCCAATGAGCTCAAACCAAACTGGCTTTCCCAAGAGCCTCTCGGCAAAGAAGCGTGCGGTGCACCACTAGAGCATTTCGTGGACGCAGACAAAGCAGCCCAGTTTCTTTCATTCTCCCGCAAACACATCCTCAAGCTCGCGATACGTGGAGAAATCCCCGCGCACCCTCTTGGCCTCGGACAGCGCAAGACATGGCGTTTTCTCCTCAGCGAGCTTCGTTCTTGGGTGCTCGGCGACGGCAGTAGCCCGAAGGGGGGCAATAGCCGTACAATCGGCGGCGGCGGCTCCCGCAAAGGAGGCCAGTGATGGCATACCAGAACGGGAGTCTAAAGAAAGTTTGGCGCATTACAGAAGGCAAGAAGTGCCGGATGTGGTTATTCAGGTTCCGCGTCCGGAAAGAGGATCGGCGCGTCGAGAACGGCACAATTATCGGTGCGCTGGCGGATTTTCCGACCAAGGAAGATGCTTGGAAGGAAGTGGATCGGCTGGGTGTCCGCGTATTCATCAACAAGGACGCTGGGCCAGAAACCACAATGACGAGAGTCCTGGCGGGTTACATGAACAAGGTGCACGGGCTGGAGTACGATCTCTCCGTCAGAAACTGGAAGTCTGTCTCCGGTTCTCGTCGGGCGAAGACGACCACGGACAGCACGAAATCTTATGTCCAAAACCACATCATGCCTCAATGGGGTAACCGGATCGCCGACAAAATCACCAGACGCGATCTCCGCGACTGGTTATATCTGTTGCGGGATGATGGGGACCTTGCCGGACCTACGATTTCGAAGATCAAGACGATGATCGGAACGATTTACAACTGGGCGCAGTTCGAGGGTCTTGTAACCACCAATCCCGCTACTGGATGGAGGCTGGAGGATGTGGGATCGGACTACGTTCCTGTGATCGTGAAGCCCGAGCAAGTAAAGAAGATTATCTTGCTGCTGCCGAATCCGATGCACCAGATGCTCGTTCTGGTCTGTGCCTCAACCGCGCTTCGGGCTTCCGAAGCGTGTGGCCTCAAATGGCGTGACATAATCTGGGATGAGAACCAGATCAAGATCGAGCGCCGTTGGACAGCTGCATGCATCGACAAACCGAAAACAAAAGCCTCGAAGGCCCCGGTGTCAATGTCTCAGCAGTTGGCATGGTTCCTGCGCCAATGGCGTCGCGTCACGCCTTATGCGCAGGACGACGATTGGATTTTTCCCTCGTTCAAGATGCATGGGGCAATCCCGATGAGCGCGGGAGTCTTCGTCACTGACCATCTACGTTCCGCTGCGATAGCCGCGGGAATACAGATCGCTGATGGACAACGATTCGGGCTTCACTCCCTGCGTTCAAGCATGGCTACTTGGATGGTGTCCATCGACAAGACTGATGTGAAGACCGCCCAAGGCAACATGCGCGATGCGGGACCGGAGATCATGCTGAGGAGTTACGCTCAGGTGGTCACCGACGAAATGCACGGCGTGCAGGTGCGCTGGTTTGAGAGTTGTGGGCTGGGTGTGGGTCAGAATCTCTTGGCAGAAAATGCCTAGAGCGATGTAATCCAATGAACCGAAAAGGGTTTTTGGTGAGCGCGGCAGGACTCGAACCTGCGACCCATGCCTTAAAAGGGTCGCCAACCCAATTACAAACAACAACTTGCACGTCCAGCTTACTCCATGCACGACATAACAAAATCAAGCAGATACGAACAAGACATCCGTCTGGGTGCCCGGAGGGTGTCCGATGCTGCGCTCATTCTTGAACCGGCTTGCCTCTGGTCGAGTCGCGATGACTTCTCCGCGGAGTGAGTCTACTCGACTCCTCCCCTAGCCAATATCGGCCTGCGACGGAATCAAGTGAAACGTTTCGTCGCCTTTGCTCCCTTTATGGCCTGCGTCAAGTGAGGGTGGAGCGATACTGTGAGTAAGGTGAAACAAAGGAAAAGGAATAGGTGCGTGGCCCGAACAAACTTGCCCGCTATAGCAACTTCTCATACTCCGCCTTCGCTTGCTTCAAGATCGGGAGATCGAGATCCGCTTCTTTCCAGAGCACAAGAAAGTCCTGGTAGGCTGTCCTTGCCTTGTTAGAGTCCCCGGCCATCGCGTAAGCGCGGCCAAGGCCTAAATGCGCCAAGGCGCCGATCGGTTCGTTCACGACCAACCCGGGATGGTCCAGGATTTTCTGAAAGGCCGCGGCTGCCGGAACGGGCTGGCGCGCGGCCAAGTACGCCTGGGCCCGCAGGTAAACCGTGTAGAGCTTTACGTAATTCATCCAGCTTGGTGAACCCAAATCGTATCGTTCGTCGATCTCTGTGGCATCCAGCGGTTTCGCCGCGTTACCTTTCTGCGTCGCCACGGCGCAGCGGATCATGGGCAGATAATGAAACCGCATGCTGGTATTCTCCGGATAAAGGCGTGCTAGATCGCCCGCCAAGCTTGTCGCTTTTGCGGTATCGCCCGTTAGCCCCAGAACCGTCGCAGCCACTGCCTGAACGTATTTATTGTCCGTAAGACCGAGGGCGTCCTCGGCCTGGCGCCGCGCCAATGTCAAATTGCCCATGAGGGCCTCGCGCAAAGCAGCCTGAACTTCGAATCCCCCTGCCCATTCGTTGTGCCCAGAGCGCTTCGCGATCTCAATCACTCGTATCGCCAACTCCCGTGCTCGGAGAATCTGACCACGGTAGGCCGCCGTCTCGGACTCGGTGTACAGCACTGCGGGCTCGAACCCGGGCCTGCCGATCAGGAATGCAGCCTCGCGCTCCATCCCAGCCGCATCCAGCTGCAAAAAGGCAAGGTCGTACGAGCGGAAGTGAAGATTGGGAAAATCAACCTTGTGTGCCTGTGCCTCCTCGATAGTGGCTTTGGCTTCATCCAGGCGGTTGAGGCTGATGTACGCAGACAGGATATTCCCATCTCCGATCCCGGTGTCTGGATTGAGCTGCGCACTTTGCTGGTAGGCGGAGAGTGCCTTCTCGTGATCGCCTAATTGCGTGTAGATGACCCCTAGGTCGTTTGGGGGAATGTCATCCCGCGGGTACGCTAGCGCCCAAGCCTCGTAGATCTTCCGCGCAGCCTCGGCGTTTTCCGTTACGTTGCGCTCGTAGGAGGTTTCGATGTAAAACCTCTCCCGTTCGCTCACTCTCTGGCGTAGTTGGTAGGCCTTGCGACCGTTTTCGGCAGCCTTGGCGCTCTGGCCTCTGTTGCCATAGTTCGTGGACAGCAGCCCATACGCCATCGCAAAATTCGGATCCAAACTTGTGGCTTGCTCGAACAACGGGATCGCTCCCATGAAGTCTTCTCTTACGTCCATGGCCCGATAGCCGAGGCTGTAGGCCTGCAAGGCCTCAAGCGAGCCGGTGGTCACGTTTTCCGCAGGAACGTCGTACCTCTGTACCGAAGCCAGAGACTCGCCCAGTTTTCCGCGCATATTCGCTGCGGCTTTGCTCAGCGCCGTAAGGACCTGCTCCTTGCTCCCTGCCTTTTCACGAACCTCGGTCAGCACATCTCCGCTATGGCAGTCCACGGCCTGCAACGACAACTCGTACGAGTTTCCGAATCCGGAAATGGCCCCCTCGATGGTCGCCTTGCTGCCGCTTCGCTGACAGACATCGCGGGCCAGTTGATGAGTAAGCCGCGAGTCCTTCGGCTTGGCCAGTAGGGTGAGCGTCTGTGCGATGCGATCATCGGAAACGAGGCTGAGAAAGGGCGACTGGTCGAGTTGAGAGGCGAGGCCCTGCCGCAAAGTTCCGTCGAAGATGGAGTCCCCAGTGGTGTTGGTGAAATCGGCCAGTACGATGGTGTCTTTGTCGGTCAGGCGCTTGCTTAGCTGTCGAGAACGATAGTAAAACCCACCCACGACCAGAAAAACGATAAGCAGCGCAGAGACCAGAACTGGAACCGCTATTCTGAAGATCTTCCCTCGCCCGGCAGCAGGCGTTTCCGGTATCGCGCTCGTGCCCGCTTTTGCCATGGCAAAGCGGCCCGTCTCGGTGTCCCGTTTTAACCGTTGCAGATCGGCTCGCATCTCCGAGGCGTGCTGGTAGCGCAGGTTCCGGTCCTTCTCCAATGCCTTGTTGACGATCTCTTCGAGTTTCGGTGGCATCACGGGATTGATTCGGAGAGGGGGAAGAGGGAGATGTTCCAAAATCGCGCTGAAAACAACCCCCGAGGTTTCCCCTTGAAAAGGCACCATCCCGGTTGCCATCTCATAAAGCACCGCGCCAAACGAGAACAAGTCCGTACGGCCATCAAGTTCTTTGCCTCGCACCTGCTCCGGCGACATGTAAGCGACAGTGCCGAGCATCGTACCGGGAGCGGTGACCTGCTGTTCGTCGACTGAGCGTTGGGCCGTGGGTGCGACTTTTGCCAGCCCAAAATCCAGAATCTTAGCGTGGCCGCGCCGGGTGACAAAAATGTTTGTAGGCTTAATGTCGCGGTGGACAATTCCCTGGGAATGCGCGGCATCGAGTCCGTCCGCAATCTCAATCGCCAGCGCGATCAAAGGGTCGTTATCTAGCGGTTTTTCCGCGATGAAATGCTTCAGCGTTACGCCGTCCAGAAACTCCATGACCAGAAAAGACTGCTCACCATGCCTGCCGATTTCGTAGATAGTGCAAATGTTGGGATGATTGAGAGCCGACGCTGCACGCGCCTCGCGGCGAAGCCGTTCTAGGGCGTGCGGGTCTCGCGATAGTTCGTCAGGTAGGAATTTGAGGGCGACGAAACGGCCAAGTTCGGTGTCTTCAGCCTTGTAAACCACGCCCATGCCGCCGCTGCCGAGTTTCTCGAGGACGCGATAACGGGAAACTTTGCTGCCGATCAGTTTCGTCCCACGGTCCGCCGTTCCCGGCTCACGGGCAATCATTTTGCCGACAATTTCCAGCGCCGGTGATTCAATGAAATGTTCGGCGTTCTTCTCTTGTGCGAGGAGCGACTCTACTTCGCGACGAAGCACCTCATCATTCCCGCAGGAGTGTTCAAGGAATTCCGTGCGGCGGTTCTCGTCCAGTTCCAAGGCACGGTGGTACAAATCTTCTACTCGACGCCAGAGTTCAGGCTCCACGCCCATTCCTCTCGCTCAACTCCCGAAGGAGCCAGACTTTCGCCAATCTCCAATCCCGCTGCACGGTTTCGGAAGAAACTTTCAAGACCTCGGCTGTCTCATCGATGCTCAATCCACCGAAGAACCTCAACTCCACAACTTTACTCTTCCTCTCATCAATCGCGCCCAATGCTTGCAAAGCATCATCGAGTGCTACCAGGTTGGGATCGGGGTCGAAGCACACCGAAGGCGCGTCGTCCAAGGATATGGGAAGCGCGCCCGCGCCGCGTTTCTGGGCGCCGCGCGAACGGGCAAAATCGATCAGAATGCGCCGCATCAGCTGAGCGGACACAGCCAAGAAATGCGCCCGATCCTGCCAATTCACCTGTCCACAATCGACAAGCTGCAAGTAGACTTCGTTGACCAGTGCGGTTGTTTGCAGGATGTGGCCGGATCGTTGTCCCGCCATATAGTGCCGTGCTACGCGATGCAATTGCTGATAGACCAACGGGGTTAGCTTTTCCAGAGCCTGTTGGTCCCCAGTTGTCCATGCTCTGAGAAGCTGGGTGACCTCGTGGGTCGAAGAAGCGGTCATCCAAACCTCCTAGGCTCAATACATTATACGTTTTGGCAGACAGAAGCCCAGCGCGGTATCTGTTCGCTGCGAAGCCGCAGTCCTCATTTCCTTCAATCTTTTGTTCACCCGATTGCGGTTTTGACCCGCATTTTCCGTCTTACTAGATAGAAGGATATGCGGAGTAGAAACCCAGAAAATAGAAAAGAGGAATCGTATGGCGACGCGGTCCCTTGGGGTGGATGACGAGGAAAGGACGGCTCGGACTTGTCCGATATGCAAATCAGAGAATCAAGTGGAGTTCCCTGCTGAAGTAAACCTCCATTTCCGTGGCTTCAAGAATGTTGGTCATCCTGGCGTCTTGTTTTTCCCAAAAGTCCTGGTCTGCCTGGTTTGCGGCCAGTCGCAGTTCACCATTCCAGTGGCCAAATTGGCACTTCTTAGGATCACCGAAGATACGGAGAAGCAACGATGAACCGCTCACGCATCCTGATTGCTGATGACCACAATCTGGTGGCTGAACTATGCAAAAGACTCCTCGAACCGGAGTTTGAGGTGATCGGCGTGGTAAGCGATGGTCGCGAGATGGTGCTTGCCGCCAGCGAACTGAAACCGGATCTTATCGTTGTCGATGTCGCCATGCCCATCCTGAATGGGTTGGATGCGGGGCGGCAAGTGAAGCGGATGCAGCCCGCGGTCAAGTTGGTCTACCTGACCATGAATACTGATCCAGAAGTGGCCGCCGAGGCCTTCGCGCGCGGGGCATCAGGCTACCTGCTGAAAACCTGTGCCGCTGCAGAGATAGTGCTGGCGGTCCGTGAGGCGCTGCGGTGTAACACTTATCTGTGCAAGAGTCTGTCGCGCGACACGATCGATTTCTTAAGATGGGAAGGCAAAGGCTTGGTCAATGAAGAGGAACGTCTCACCCAGCGGCAGCGTGAAGTGCTGCAGTTGCTGGCTGAAGGCAGGGCGATGAAGGAAATCAGCGGCATCCTGCATATGTCGCCTCGGACGGTTGTTTATCACAAGTACCGAATGATGGAGGTGCTGGGTGCCAAAAGCACCGCCTCACTCGTCAAGTATGCTGTTCGGAACCACATTGTGGCTGCCTAGACCTTCGCCTCGCTCCGACGGAGCAAGAAACTTGCCGTGAAGGACGAGCGCTATTCTTGCTACAAATTCGTTTATGTGCCAGCGATGCCCTTGTTCTGCAGAATCCTGACGACGACTCTGCGGTTCTCGGCTTGCCCTTCCATGGTAGCGTCGGGCGCCACTTGGTTGGTCGTGCCCATCGCACCGGGCGCGAGCATGTTCGTCAACGGAATCTTCCCCTGCTGCTCGAGAAACTCGGTGACATGGTCGGCCCGCTCGCAGCTGAGTCGTTGATTCAAGGCTGCCGATCCGACGGCGGATGCGTACCCTTGTACTTGAAGAATGTAGCCCGTTATACCCGTAGCTTTTTGCGCCAATTGCAGCAACTGGGGATCGTACTGCGATTCAATGGCCGTACTGCCATTGGCGAAGTAGACCGTCACCTCTCCCAGGATGTTGTAATCGGCCAGCTCTCCGAAGCGCTTATTGTCGGCTGCGATGGCAGCCTTGTTCGCCGCAATCGCCGCCTGGTTCGCGGCGGTTCTTTGCTGCTCGGCTGCGAGTTGCTGCTGTTGCTGTTGAAGTGCTTGTTTCTGGGCCTGAATTTGTTGCTCGCTCTGTTGGATCTGCTGCTGGTTGGCTTGCACCTGCTGGGCGGTCGGGGCTAATCCTGCCTGAGTATCTTCTGCGTTCCTCAGGTCGTCGCCTTTGAACTTGACCGTGTCCGCCACGAGTTGATTCTGTGCGTTGTTAGCCCCTTGTACCTGTACCGGGAGACCCGGGATCAAAGCGGTGACACCCATCTCTTTCTTGCGCGCTTTGAACAACCCCTCAACCTCGTCCACCTGGGTGTAAGGCGTGAGCAGCACGACGATATTGCCGCCACCCTGCGTCTGCAGCGTCATGGTGGCGCCACTTCTTCCATTGATCACTCCCTGCACGTTTTGCGCCGCAGCAACGCCGCAGACAAGCGAGAGCGCTGCCAGAGACAGCATAGTGAATACGATTCTTCCAGCTCTACTCTTGCTCATAACTTCTCCTTTTGTGACGCATCACCGAGTCGTGCAAAATGCTGTTGCACATCGTCTCGATTCTCAGATCATCGTTTCCGGAATGTAACTGTCAGAATTAACACCCTGCTGCGCACTTCACAACGCTCTCTCGTCCCTAAGACCTTGTCTTCTCGGAAGAGAAACGAGAGACGAACACTCGACCAGCAAGCGCCTCATTCATCGCGGGAATCAAGTCACTATCCATGAGCTCTTTTACGACGTAACCGAGTGCACCGACAGCAAGACAATCGGCTAGAATCTGAGCATCCTCATGAATCGTGAGGAAGACGATCCTGGCCCCACTGGTGTTCTTTCTTAGCTCTCTGGCAACTTCTATCCCGTTCATTCCTGGCATCGAGATGTCCAAGACGACTAGATCGGGCTCCAGCTTAAGCGTTGCCTCCAGAGCAGTTCGGCCGTCGGAGACCAAGTCAATGACTTCGAAAGACTCTCCTAACAATTCGGCTGCTACTTCCAACATGCGCGGCTGATCATCGGCCACCACTACTCGGATTCGCGGCACTAGAAACTCGTCCTTATGATGGACGCCAGTTCCTGGCGACGGGTCGCAGTTTCGGAGCATACTCAGCCTCCAGAGTGCCTTTTGGATTGGCGCTCACTTTTTTGCCGTGAAGCAAAATCCTTCCCATCTAGAATGGACGCGATCGAAGAAGGTTTCTATTGGTAAAACTAACGGGGTGCAAGGAGGTCGGTGAAGGAGGCTAGATAGATATGATTCTGTGTTTGAGAGCGTACTGGAACAATTCGGCATTGGTCTTCAGCTGCAGGAGTTCCATCACGGCGTACTTGTGTGCCGCCACGGTTCGGCTGGTGATCTTCAGCTCGTCAGCTACTTCCTTCATGGAGCGTCCTTCTGCCAGCAGTTGAATGACTGCCCGCTGTCGAGGAGTGGGTTCCGGGACATGATCCCGGTTCCTGGGGGGGCGCAGAGAGATGTTTTTCAAACCGTCGGCGGCGCTAGGCGTTACGTAGGAGCCGCCCTTCAAGACCTGGTCAAGTGCATCAGTCAGTTCCGACGCCGCAGCCTCCTTCAACAGGAATGCCGATCCACCGGCCCGAAAAGCCTCTCCCACGAGGTAAGGATCTTCATGCATCGTCATGAAAATAAGCTTTACCTTGGGCATTTTGGCTTTGAGTTCTCGGGCGGCGTCGAGGCCATTCAGTCGGGGCATGGCAATGTCCAGCACTATAACGTCGGGTTGCAATCTGCCTGCGGCATCCACAAGCTCTCGTCCGTCGCCCACTGAGCCCACAACTTCGCACCGCGGCTCTAGAACTTTC
Organism: uncultured Acidobacteriaceae bacterium; assembly: GCA_963709025.1. Lineage (GTDB taxonomy): Bacteria > Acidobacteriota > Terriglobia > Terriglobales > Acidobacteriaceae > Sulfotelmatobacter. Next base: position 22,392 of record CAVPVE010000022.1, on the reverse strand, counting down.
TGTAGCGCATCAATCAACATCCGATGATCATCTGCCAGTAGTACACGTGGGCGACTCATATCTCCCTCCCTCATGCTACGTGTGTTTTGCGGCCCGCTGCCTTCGCGGAGGTAGCCAGCGGTATCTCGGCGAGAACTTCAGTCCCTCGCATGAGTTCTGAACGTACAAAGAGCTTGCCGCCAACAAGCCGAAGCCTCTCGCACATGCTAATCAGACCGATTCCACCTCTGGCACGGTCGAGGTCAGGATCAAAGCCTTTGCCCGCATCCAAAATGCGAATCCGGAGAACCTTCGCATCGGCAGTGAGTTCAATGTGTGCGCTACTAGCCTGACTATGCTTAACGACATTGGCTAGTGCCTCCTGTGCGACTCGGAACAGACATAGTTCCAAGTCCTTCGTGAGATCAGGAAGAGCGTTGGGACCCGTGAAATGGACCGTGCATTTGTAATTCTTAGTTGTGTCCTCACAAAGACCCCTCAGAGCGGCGACGAGACCGACCAGCTCCAGCCTGCTGGAATAGAGATGATGAGAGAGAGAACGTATGTCCTGAGACATTTCCTTCGTCTCCTCCAGCATTTTCAATGCCTGAGTGCGTTGCTCAACGTGTGACACGGGGAGCCTGCGCTCTAGCTGTGTAAGTTCAATACTATGAAGTGCCAATCGCTGGCTGAAGTCGTCGTGAAGTTCCCTGGCGATTGTGGCACGTTCTTCGTCTTGGGCATGAATCAGAAGAGCTCCAACTTTTTTGAGATCTTCCATTGCCGACTTTCTTTGGGCGCGCTGCAACAGCAGTCCACCGATCAGCAAGGTCTGGAGGATGATTAACACGACGCCGGCGAGAATATAGATCCGGTATCGTTCCCAGACCGTCGGCTGGCGATACAAAACAATGGTGCCGGGCGGAAGGATCGACTCGGGTATGCCCCACTGAGCAAGTTGCCGCCAGTCGACAGTAGCGCGCGTCGGGGAGCCGTGCGCAACGGGGATTGACTCGGGCTTCTCGTCCCTAAGCAGGCGCGCCGCCATTTCCCCCGTCCTGAGGGTTTGCTCGTCGTAATCAGCATACGATCCACCAACACCGCCATGATCAATGCAGTAGTTCGCAAAGATGCAGTACGCGGGGAGACGCTGGCTGATCGCTGCTATGGTGTCATAGAGTCCGACTGCGGGCTGAGTCGAATCCATGGGCGTCACTTGAAACAAAACCACGGTGGCCGCGGGAAGCGAGGCCACATGCCTGAGAATTTCATCATTCCGGAGTCCCACGAGTTCGATGAGCTTCACCTTGCCGGCATACCTTTGAAACCCATTGCGAACCGCCGCCCGCCAATACTGGTCAAATTCGGATGTCCCCGAGATGAATGCGAGATTTTGCGTGCCTGGATGAAGTCTAAAAGCGAGTTCGAGAGTTTCCTGAACACCGACAGAAATAGTAACCCCCGTGACACCGGGCCATAGCTGCTGCCCCTCGAACCTGCTGGGGCTGACATAACAGAAGAGGATGGGGACGCCCGGGAATATCTGATCGCGGTAGTTCACGGCGAATCGAAGCGCCGGATACGCCGCCACAATCACCAGGTCCAACTTTACGCCAACGAACTCGCGGCGCAAGCCCTCGCTCAGGGCTTTTTCGTAGGGATCTCCAGTTCCTTGCGTCTCCATGTAATGCACGTAGAAGTTCACCGGCGAGCTGAGCCGAGACCGAATTGCCGACTTGAGGTGGTCAACTGGATCAAATAGAGTGCGCTCGGAGAAGCTGTAGAGCAGCAGCACGTTCTTCGGTTGAGCCGTCTCGGTCGACCGTGCTGGAGGATCGGACGCAGCGAAAACTGAGAAGCAGCAAGCCAGCACTGAGCATACGAAGAGGCACACCCTTCCCGGGTGATATTTGAGTAACCCAATCCGCCGACGTCGCGTCACTTCCGTAGGAGCCTGCCTTCACGAATGGATCGTCGGACTGAGAGCGCACCACAAACCAAGCCGCTGCAGATGTCCTGTCCTATCAACGGAGTACGAGTTCACGATGACTTCATCACGATGTGCAATGCTCGGCAACTGTCGCTTTTGACAGTCCCTTCTCGATGTCGTCGCGACTCGTGGATCATAGCTTGAAGCGCATAGATGCTCTCAAAAGCGTTTAAAGGATGGGAAAGTCGAAACGCTGGCTGCAGAACAGGAGAAGACGGCATGCGATCAGGCCTACACGGCGAGACTGCCGTAGCCTCGTACCAGAAACTGACTCTTACCCTTTCAGTCTGTCAGTGCCGGGCGGTTAATGCAGCGGAAGCCGATGTGGCTCATGCTGGTGTCGATCATCTGTGGCTGTCGCGCTGCCGGACGATAACGCAAGCAGTAGTTGGGCGCGCACAGGTGCGAACCGCCTTTGACAACCTTGCGCGGAATTCGGAACTGCGCCTGCGCGAGATCGTAACTCTTGTCAGGCGAGGCTATGCGAGGATTGACTGCCGGTCCACAACACGCCTTGACCACTTCGTCGGCGTGGCGCGGGACAAACCAATCACAAGTCCATTCCCAGACATTGCCCGCCATGTCGTATAAACCGTAACCGTTCGGCGGAAAGGATCCGACCGGAGAGGTTCCCTCGTAGCCGTCCTGGCGCAGATTCTGCCAGGGAAACTCCCCTTGCCAACTATTGGCCATGATCTGGCCGCCGGGAGAATGCTCATCGCCCCACGTATACTTCTTCCCGTCAAGCCCACCGCGAGCTGCAAACTCCCACTCCGCTTCCGTCGGCAGTTCTTTCCCCACCCAGTGTGCGTACGCTTCGGCGTCTTCATAAGCAATGTGAACCGCGGGATGTTTCAAAAGACCCTCGAGCGAGGATCCCGGCCCCAGCGGATGACGCCAACTTGTCCCCGGCGCCCAGGCCCACCAGTTGACGTAATCGCGTAAGTCAACCGGGCCGTCGGTTTTGTGGAAGAGCATCGAGCCGGGCACGAGATTCTCAGGAGGGGCGCCAGGGAAATCGGCAGGATTGAGCGGGCGCTCGGCGAGCGTCTTATAGCTAGTCTCATCAACGAAGCGCGCGAATTGTTCGTTCGTGACCTCGTAGCAATCTATCCAGAAACCATCCACGCTAACTTCGTGAACTGGACGCTCTTCGGGATAGAAGTCGTCAGAACCCATCTTGAACGCGCCGCCGTCTATCCAAGCCATACCGGGATGCGGCGGACCGCCCACTGGGTCGCTTGGTCGGGGAAGTTCATCTGCCATTTGGGATTTCATTCTACCTCCCCCCGCCGCCCCTCTGGGCCTTGATCAGTGTTCGGCGGCGTGAGGAGCGACAAAGACCTCAGTGTTTTAGGATCGGAGTGTTTGCGTGGTGCCGAACCTGATTCATTCGAGCCACACGCGTGGTCAGTCCGCGCAGAATCAAGTAGGGGACGATCGCCAGGACAAATGCGACGATAACCATTTCGCCTGGATAGACAAAGTGCAACTCAATAAGCTGATACACGGCATCCAGCACCAGGGCGAGAATGAATACCCTGCCTACACTCTTCCACCCATCCTTGAGCATGGCGCCGCGTTGTGCAGGATCTGAGAAGAGTCCCCAGAAATATGGCGGTTTGCCAGCTTTGGCGTCTGCCAGGCCTGAGCGAATCGCGAAGAATGCCGCCATGCACGGCTGGAGCACCAGTCTGAACTTCATCGGCCCGCTGACACGGGCGAGTAATTGAGTTCCTATGCGTGCCCACATGTGGTCCATAGCATCCCTTCCCTGGTAGTGCATCTACACCGTTAGAACGACGGACGCATTTCTTGTTCGAAATCTCTTAGGCAGCCGCGCGCGGCCCCTCCGCCGGTGCGTCCAGCGGCACGATCGACGGCCAATGATCCCGGACAGCAAACACGCGAAAAGTGAACGTAATCAGCACCGCGATCAAGGTGACGGGAAAGAAATGGGGATTCGCTTTCGTGGCCGACGCAAGCAGCACGTAGACCGAACTCGCCAGCACCCCCGCCGTGACCAGTTGCTCCGACGGCCTCACGATCTCTGGCGTGACGCCCGAAAAGAGATCGATGAGCACCCCACCCGCGGTGGTAGCAATCAAGCCGATGATGATCGCGCTCCAGAGCCCAAGGTTGTGTTCGAGCGCCTTATGAGCGCCCAGAATGGCAAACCAAGGCAGCGTGAAGGACTTGAAGTAGGCGAGGACCCGCGTGCGGAACTGCTCCTCCTTTGAGTCGGCCCAGCGATAGATCGCGAGCCCCAGCAAACCCATCAGAAGACACACGAGAAGATAGTTCGGGTCTCTGATAGGCGAAGGGATGTCATTCGGCAGGACGTCGCGCGTCACACCACCGCCGATACCGCCGAAAAAGGCCATAATCAAAAGTCCGGCGGCAGTGTAACCGCGGTTGTGCGACGGTTGGCGGGCGACGAGCACGCCGTACAAGGCGTTGATGCCGGCGGAGAACATGTCGACGCTCGGAAAACTTGGCAGGTTCATTTCAGGTTCCTCCTCGGATGGCTCGCTGCCGTGCGCAGAGCAACGTTTGAGGCGACAGTTGACAGAAGCCCTTCACCGGCGGGCACGGCGAGGGGCACAATTTGCCGCCAGTGCCGTACCGCAACGACGCGGAAAGTGAAACACGACCTGCGCGTGTAGACTGTGCCTGCTAGCACCTCCGATCCTTGCAATTTATCTTCTTTATCAGCGGGCAACAGATCCGCCGTCCGCCAACGAAGCCTGTCTATTTTTCTTGCTGTTTTCGAAAGGGAGGTCTCTCGACCTCCCTTTCGACAGTCGTTAGCTCATTTGCCAACCAAAACACCATGGTCTGCAACCGGCGCTTTGCCTGCCAATTCCTTCTTCTTTTCCTGATACGCCTGGATCGCTGGCCCTAATTGCGCCATGACTGCATCCAGGTTGAAAGAGGTTGGCTTCTGGCGTGGTGGGTACTTCACGTATTCATCAATCTGTGCCGCCACGACGGCTTGCGTCAGATAGAGCTGTGGAATGTGATCGAACATCCAGTCGAGGTAGGTATTCGAGTTATCGAGGGCCCGCTCGAACGGATCGCGTCGCAGGTGGATGATGTCAGGCAGGCGAAGCTGTACGAACGGCTGCTGCCAGACCCGCATCTTTTCTGCGTGTTGCTCCTGGAATACCAGCTTATAGTCGCCCACGCGGACAGCCATGATGCCGCCGTCATCGCTGACGTAGAAGAAGGCTTCTCTGGGACTCTCCTTCACTTGGCCTGTGAGATAGGGCAACTGGTTGAAGCCGTCGATGTGCACGTTGAAGGTCTTGTCTCCAGCCTTGTAGCCGTCGAGCAGCTTCTGATTGATGTTCGGTTCGCCCGCTGCTGCCAGCAACGTCGGCAGCATGTCCTGATGGCAGACGATGCCGTTCAGGGTTGAGCCAGCCTTGATCCTGCCCGGCCAGCGCATGAACGCCGGAACGCGCCAGGCACCTTCCCAGTTCGTGTCCTTCTGGCTGCGGTAGGGCGTGTTGGCGCCATCGGGCCAAGTGTCGTTCTCGGGACCATTGTCGGTGGAATACATGACGATGGTATTTTCGGCGATGCCCAGCTGATCGACCTTATCCAGCATCTGGCCGATTTGCTCGTCGTGGGTGACCATGCGATCGCTGTAATCGTCCTGCCCGCTCTTGCCCCGGTTCTTGGCGGCGAGGTGAGTCCTCACGTGCATTGCCGTCGAGTTGTACCAGAGGAAGAAAGGCTTGTCGGCCTTGACCTGCTTCTCCATCCACGCCAGAGCGCCGGCCGTGATTTCCTCGTCGACAGTTTCCATGCGCTTCTTGGTCAGGGGGCCGGTGTCCTTAATGATCTGCTTGCCCACTCGTCCGAAACGGGGATCAACCGTGGGGTCGTCCTTGTCCGTCGCCACGCAATGCAGCACGCCGCGGGGTCCAAATTTCTCCTTGAATCCCGGGTTCTTCGGATAGTCGGGCAGTTCTGGTTCTTCTTCGGCGTTCAGGTGATAAAGATTGCCGAAGAACTCGTCGAATCCGTGGACGGTCGGCAAGTATTCATTGCGATCGCCGAGATGGTTCTTGCCGAACTGGCCGGTGGCGTAGCCGAGCGGCTTGAGCAGTTCAGCGATAGTCGGGTCTTCCGCATGCAATCCGACGGCGGTGCCGGGGATTCCGACTTTGGTCAAGCCGGTACGGAGCGGGTTCTGGCCGGTGATGAATGCTGCGCGTCCAGCGGTGCAGCTCTGCTGGCCATAGTAGTCGGTGAATTTAACGCCTTCGTTGCGGACGCGGTCGATGTTCGGCGTGCGATAGCCCATCTGGCCATCGCTGAAAGCACTGATGTTCCAGATGCCGACGTCGTCGCCCCAAAGGATCAGAATATTCGGTTGTTTTGTTGCCATGATTTACTCCTTCTTTGGTGGACTTGTATTTGAAGCTGAGAATCTGTACGGAAGCACTTGCTGATCACGCTCGTAGTGCACCACGAGCGCGGGCACGTGCCTATTGTCATTTCTGACAGGGCTCGTTAAAACCGCCGAGCGGATTTGCAAAGAAAAGGTTTTGGTCAAAAGGCGCTTGGCCGCGGCATAAGGAAGGAACAAACTAGCCTGGAGGGTTTGTTGTATCGACTATTGTTAGAGGTGCCAAGTGTGACCGCGAATGTTGAACCGATGTGCTTAGAACCCGTAGACCAATGGCGCCATAACGATAACCACGACCCCGACCACGACCGTAAGTGGCAGTCCCACCCTCGCGAAGTCTGCGAAGGTATATCCGCCAGGCTCCTGTACCATGAGGTTCGTCTGGAATCCCGCGGGATTGATGAAAGCGCACGAAGCTCCCACCATCAAGATGATGACGAACGGCAGAAAACTTACGTGCAGCCGCTGCGCCATCGACAGGGCCACCGGAAACATGAAAGCTGCCGCTGCTGCATTGGTAATGATGTTGGTCATGATCAGTGTGCCCGCCAACACCACTGCCAGCGATACCCTCGGGTTGCCGCCTCCAATGATGGCGCACAGCTTCGCAACCTCCTGCGAGAGCCCGCTCCCTGTGACGGCTGCCTCCAGACCCACCGCCGACCCCAGCACGACCAACGTTTTCCAGTCCAGGCTGCGCCAAGCGCGCTCAATGGGCAGGCAACCTGAGAGCAGCATCGCCATGGTAGCCAGCAGAGCGGCATTCAGCATGCTCGTTATCCCTAGCGCGGCAGCGGCCACCATCACCACCGTGATCACCGCGGCCGTCCATGCACGATCGATCCGTTGCACTCTGAACCCCTCAATCACTCTGGTCAGAATGAAGTCAGTCTCGCGCCGGTTCTCATAGAAGAAGGAATCATCCACTTCCAGAATTCCGCTGTCACCAGCCTGTATCCGGTAGTCTCCCAAGGGAACCTCCAACGCCTGGCCGTGGCGCGACCCACCCACAATTGAAGCGTTGTAGGGGCTATCTGGCAAAGGAAGTTCCGAGATCAAACGGCCCACTGCGGGAGACTTTGGCGAAACGACCACTTCCACGAGTTGATGTCTGTAGCGCGGGACGGAAGTCTGGTCCCCGTATAGCGGAACCAGCCCGATCGTAGTCCAAAGTCCCGGCAAAACTCCTGCGGGCGCGGCAAAAGCCAGCACGTCTCCCCCGCTCAGTTTGAGAGTCGAGGAGATCTCCACCGCCGCTCCGCCGCGTGTGACAGACAGCAGGCTGTAGCCCTCCGGCCTGGCGAACCCTGCGGCGTCCAGCGTCTTGCCATCCAGGTTGGATTGCGGCTGCACGCGGAGCTCGACTCGGAAAATTCGTTTCGCCGAGCCCACGACCTCTTGCAGCCGGTCGACCGGCAACAATCGTGTACCAACCAACATCATGAAAATAAGTCCCGCAACCGTTGCTGGCAGGCCCACCCATATCGGTTCGAAGATTGTCAGCGGCTTCATCCCTGTGAGGAGACCCGACGCCATCGCATTGCCTACCAGCCCAACGATGATCAGGTTTACGGATGTCCCGATGGTCGTCATGGTGCCGCCCAGAATCGACGCGAAGCTCAGACCCATAAAAAGCTTCGACCGCGGCAGTCCGGTGACCCTCGTGAGATCGCGCACTACCGGAATCATCATCGCTACGAGCGGCGTATTGTTCAGGAAAGCACTGCCCAGCGCGATGGGCGGAAGAATCCTGATCTGCGCGGCGGTCACGCTCCTTGGTAAGCCGATCAGACGTTGCGATAGAAGCGAGATCGCTCCCGTTGCGTACATCCCCGCAGCCACTGGGAACAGCGCCGCAACGGTCAGAACGCCGGTGTTGCTGAAGCCTTTCAACAGCGCCTCAGGAGATGCCAGCTTCAGGGTCATGGCCGCCGTGATGGTACCAACGAATACAAGCCATGCCGGCAGCCGGTTCCATATCAGCAGCCCGAACATCACCGCCAGAATTCCCAGCGTCACCCAGGCTTGCGACGGCATTCGCCTCCTAAAACAAAGTTGCTCAGTATGACCCGTACCGGGTGAACACCACCGCCTCCGTATGGCGATGGCGAAAAACATCGTAGCTCGGTTTCGCCCAGTCCCAACACTGCGAGAACTGACAGGAGGTGCAGTCGAATCTTGCCGAGTGAGAAGGTGCCCCTTTTCCTCGCATACCCTCTTGATCCCAAAAAAGGGGTCGCACCTGACTCAGGAACAATGCCGCGAGTTCGGCGCTCTTCCACACGATTGGCAGTTTTGCCAATGTTCGAAACTGGCATAGTCCGAGTAGCGTTAGACCGTCCGGGAGTGGCCCTCCTGAAAATGAGGGTCGCGCCTCGTCCGCGAGTCGAGTTATCCAGTGCGAAGAGGGCGCAGATGGCGCGCCAGCCCCATAGATGCTAGTCGACGCGATGTTCGTAAAAGCGCGACTGAGAGTTCTTTATGCTTGGTTTTGATTTGACTATCTGGGACTACCTGACCTTCTTGGTCATTTTCGCCCTGATCGGCGCCTTTCTCACTGTGGCCGTGTTAGTCCTCGGTCTGCCGGGGCGGATCGCAATCGCGCGCAAGCACCCCGACGCCGATGCCATCAACACCATGGGATGGTTAGGATTTCTGGCCGTTGTCCCATGGATGCAGGCGTTCATGTGGGCCTTCAAGCCCACCGATGTCGTTGATATTCGCTACTTCCCCAAGCAAGAACAGCAGAACATCGGCGAAGAGTTGGCGCGACTCACCGGAAATCTGGCTCCGGATAACAAGCTTGCATCGACGGAACCCAAGGCCAGAGCGGCGAATGAACCGCGCCCCGAAGAGCCAACGTCATGATGTTCGCCTTCCTCATCACGTTCGTGTTCTTATCTTTTGTCTGGTTGGTGTTTTTTAAATTCAAGTGGCTCAAGTTCACCAAGACATGGGGGATCGTTTCCCTCTTTTTTGCCGCCCATTTGTTCCTCATCTTTATCGTCGGTCTGCGCTTCGTCACCCCGTACTCGTCGAACCTGAAAGTCGTGCAACACACCATTCAACTGGTTCCGCGCCTTCCCGAACCGACTCTTGTGACCGCCGTGCTGGTTCGACCGGATGTTCCGGTGAAGAAGGGACAACCCCTGTTCCAGTTCGACCGCCGTCCGTATGAATACCAGGTTCGGCAACTCGAGGCGCAAATCGAGGCCGCCTCAGCGAGCGCATTGTCTTCGAAATATAAGGTTGACCAGTTGAAAGCAGGACTGGCTGGGGCTAATCAGGACGTGCTTATGTACAAAGCCGATCTGGACGCTTCCGAACAGAAAGTACTCCGGTCGAAGAGTGAACTGGAATATGCCAAGTATCAGCAACAGCTTTCCCAGTGGTTGGCGCAAAAGGGTGCTGGCCCGGAAGAAGATGCTCAGAAGTGGCAGGCCCAGATGAGTGCCGACGAGGCTTCTGTGTCGCAAGCAACTGCCGAAGCTGAACGTTCCCGCCTCAAGTACGAATCGCAGTGGGAAGGAGTCAACACGACCGTGGCGGGTGCGGCAGCCCAAATGAAAGAGAGCGAAGCCGCACAAAAGCAGTCGGCCGCGACCGTCGAGAGCCTGAAAGCGCAGCTTGAACTCGCACGTTATTACCTGGATAACACCCTGATGGTGGCGCCCGAGGACGGCTACATTGTGAATCTCCAAGTCCAACCCGGTATGGTCGCGGGCATCTACCGAATCGGCGGGATCGCCTCCTTCATTGTCGATAACGATCGCTACCTGCTGGCCAGTTTCAATCAGGAGACGCTGAAGTATGTGAGGATCGGGCAACCCGTTGAAGTTTCGCTTGACCTTTACCCCGGGCAAGTCTTTGCTGCAAAAGTGGACAGCGTATGGTGGGCAAACGGAGAAGGACAATACCTTCCCAGCGATATTATTCCGAAGTTCTATCCGGCAGACCCGATGCAACCTCAGGGAGAGTTCGCAGTAAAGATATACCTTGACCATCCGTCCAAAGTCGGGCTTCCAATCGGCGCGCAGGGCGCAGCCGCGATATATACCAGCGGAGGCGGATTCGCTGTGCTCCGGAAGATTACGATCCGCATGCATTCGTGGTTCAACTGGCTATATCCGATGCCATTCTGATGAAACGTATGTCAATGAATTCGGTTCGTAGGATGGTGTTGGCGACTCTCGGATCTGTATTGGGAGCCAGCCTCTGCGGCTGTGCACTCCACAAACCACCACCCCATCCGACGATCGTCATTCAGGCCTTGCCGAAAGCAACACCTCTGCCGCCGGCTTGGAGTTCAACTTCAAATAGTGTGAATGTCGATGATGGCTGGGTGAAATCCTTTCAGGATACTGGTCTCGAAGCTGTGGTCTCCGAAGCCATCTCGAACAATCTCGATCTGCGCCAGTCCGCTGCGCGGGTGGAGGAAGCACGCCAGAGCGTCATTGTGGTCGGCTCCAAGCTCAAGCCACAAATTAGCGCAAACCTCTCCGCTGCTACCACGCGCTCGACGGATAAAGATGTGACCCAGCAAAACCAGAGCAGCACCATACTAGGGGGGGCCGCCTGGGAAATCGATATCTGGGGACGGTTACGGGCCCAGCATGCTGCTGCGCGGGAGAACTACGAAGGAATTGCGCTTGATTACGCATTTGCGCGGCAGTCGTTGGCTGCGACCACAGCAAAGAACTGGTATCTGGCCATCGAAACTCGTCAACTGCTCACACTCACCGAACAAGCCGTCAACATATATCAGCAACTGCTGGAGTTGGTGAAAATAAGACGGGCTGCGGGCAAGGTCGCAGACCTCGACGTGGCGGAGGCGAGTTATCAACTCGATGAGGCCCAGAACCAATTAACAATCGCGCAAGGTCTGTACAGCGAGGCACGGCGCACACTGGAAGTGCTCATCGGTCGCTATCCGGCTGCCGAACTAGAGATCGCAGAAGCGTTTGTCCCCCTGCCTCCGCCGGTTGCGCCCGGACTTCCTTCCTCGTTGCTTGAGCGCCGGCCCGACATCGCTGCTGCAGAACACCAGGTATTGGCGGCATTCCGAACCCAGGAAGCCGCAAAACTGGCACTGCTGCCGGGCTTTTCGCTCAATCTGGAAGGTGGGCGCCTGAGTGACCCGCTCCTCGCCGTGCTGGGCCTCAACCCTTGGCTGGTTCACGCTGCGGCCGGAATGTTCGTCCCGGTTTATGAGGGCGGTGCCCTGCGAGCGCAAATCAAGATCGCCACTGCGCAGCAGCAGCAATCCGTTGCCCATTTTGGTGGCGTGTCGCTGAGAGCATTTACCGAGGTGGAAGTGGCACTGACGAACGAAGAGTTGTTGGCCAAACGTCTCCCCCATACAGAGAGCGCCGTACGCGACCACGGCGAGGCCGTCCGCGTGGCCAACCTGAGGTACCGAGCTGGATCGATGGACTTTCTGTCGGTGCTGCAGTTGCAAGCTGGCCAGATCCAGAGCCAGACTGATCTCATCAAACTACGCAATACTCAACTCGCCAATCGCATTAACCTGCACCTCGCGCTGGGCGGCAGTTTCGACAGTTCACCAGCCGCAACAGTTCCAACTGCCAGCGCCGCAAAGAAACCTTAGAGCGCAGCGCTATGGTTGCGCAAACTCCCTCAGCCCCTGGGCCGAGCCCGACGTATCAACTCACTTCTACTAAGTTATGGCTGATCCCGAGTTTTCCTGTTGCACTGTCAAAACTGACAATTGCGCGGTGCTAAAGCGTCGATGATGCTGCTTGGTGTAAAGGCGGTTCACAGCGCGCTTGGTCAGTGCGCGCGCACCCGGCGCCTACGTCGAATGCAATCGCCGCAAACCTCGGATGGAAAGTGCGCTCAGTGACCGGGCCGCTCCGCAGACGGCGTGTCTCATACTTCGGAGAAAACAATGACACAAATCGATAGCCAAGAAAATTCAGTTGTCGCCATCTATCCGCAGCACACTGATGCGGAGAATGCAATCAACCTGCTCAAGAAGGGAAATTTCGACATTAAGAAGCTCGCGATCATAGGTCGCGGCTACCACACAGAAGATCAGGTGGTCGGATATTACACGACCGGCGATCGGATGAGACATTGGGGAAAGAATGGTGCATTCTGGGGCGGGCTCTGGGGCTTGCTCGTGGGGTCAGCATTCTTTGTAATTCCCGGCATCGGGCCAGTCGTAGTGGCCGGATCCGCCGTGGCGTGGATTGTGGCCGCGCTAGAAGGTGCTGTAGTCGTCGGCGGCTTAAGTGCGCTGGGCGCGGGGCTGTTCAGCATTGGCATCCCGAAAGACAGTGCTCTGAAGTACGAGAGCTCAATCAAAGCTGGCAAGTTCTTGCTCATTGCCCACGGAACAGCGGAAGAGGCGGAAGCGGCGCGCCGCATTCTGGCGAATACATCGGCGGAAGAGGTCAACGTTCACAACCCGGATCGGCCTGCGGTAGCCGCATAGTTCAGTAGCGCACATCACATTCACCAGATCGGAGTTACTTATGCACGGACTAGGAAGAATCGCAAAGGTCGTCGTTGGGGCCGGACTTGCACTGGGCTTACTCATGGTAAGCAGCCTTCCCGGCTTCGCGAGAGACAAGTACGAAACAATCGAAGCAACAGCGTTCGGTACGGGGACCCAATTGGGAGCCAATATTGGCGTGACGTTGAATATTTATGAGTTCTCGACTCAAGCGGACAAGCAGATTCTGATCCAGGCGTACCAGAAGGGCCAGAACCAGGGACTGGTAAACGCTCTACAAAAAATGAAAGCCGTAGGTCACGTCGAGATCACCGGCACACTTGGCAATGACTGCTCCTATATCAAGATGATTCCGACACCAACTGGCCGCAAAATTATCTTTGTGACCAATCGCTGGATCAGATTTGGGGAGGCTTACTACGACACCCAATCTCAATCCTTCAATCTCACTGCCGGCATCATCGAAATCAACGACCAGGACAAGAGCAAGAGCACAGGCGTCCTGTATCCCGCGGCCCAACTTATCCTCGACAGCCAAGGACAGTTGCAGTGGGATCTGCGAGAAAACCCCTGGAAACTGGTTGACATTCTCGACTGGGCAGGAACGCCAGGCGTCAATTAGGCGGCAGATTCGGCTTTACAACGATATTTGTAAAACATTCTGATCGACGTAATTGGAGCTCCCGCTCGCGGTGTGGTCCCTTGAACGTCGAATCGTGAGGTGCAATATGAAAATTCATCGATGCTTCGTAGTTACGTGTGCTGCGCTGGTCTTAACGCTCTCGGTGTTGTCGAGCAATGCAACAGCTCAGTCGAAGCAGCAAGTACGCTTGCTTAGAACCAAATCCGGCACAACTGTGCACCGCCGCCAATACCTGCGGATCCGCCTCCAGTCCCTGCACGGTCGATGTCAAACGGACCTCGGATTCCGCATCCGCCACTCCCAGCATCCCGAACGCGAAAGGTAATTCTCTTTTCTGCGTGAAGGTGGGCACGACGGTGAAGTGGATCAGCACGGAGAAGGACAATGGCTTTGTTGTCGATGTCGGCCCGTCATCTCCATTCGACCCCGCCGGAGCCATCATTGGGGGCTCTGACCGCTCGGTTTCGGTCGTAGCGAAGAGGCCTGCATGTGTCAAATATTCCGTCGGGCGCTTGCCGGTCAGGCGCAATTTACGGGATGTGCGACACAGCGAATGCTGAACTCATCGTTACCGACGGCAACTGAATCAGTTGGCCGAGAGTGTATATCGAGCGCGTTGGTAGGCGGAAGCCCGCCAAGCCCCTGCCCTGAGGAGAATGAAATGCCACTACTACGAATTCTTACAGTTCTAACTCTATTCCTCTGCATCGGACCGCCGAATGGCTCTGCGCAGTCGCCCGAACCAGCCAAGACTCAACCCGATCTACCGGCGCAGTATGCGGTGACTGTAATCGGCCAGTCCGGCCGCGTCGCGGGCAAAAGCTTCGGAGCCACGGTTTATGTACAGGCATTGACCAGTGATGGGGAAATCCAAGAACTGGCGGCGACGTTGAAGCACAAAGGCCAGGACGGCTTGGTGAGCGCCCTCGAGAACATCAAGGACCAAGGCCGCTTCGCTCCTACGGGGTCGGTTGGCACCGGGATGCGCGTGGTGCGCATTCACCCGACCAAGGACGGCGGACAGCACATTGTCCTCGCTACCAATCGCCCCATCTCGTTTCCGGAACTCTACAACGCCACGCGTTCCACCAATTACAAGATCGGCATCGTAGTTCTCAACGTCGATAAGGATGGCAAAGGGACTGGCACGTTCTCTCCGCTCTGCAAGGTTAAGTTCAACAAGAACAATGAATTGGAGATCGAGAACTACGGCCAGAAGCCATTCCGCCTCGCCAACGTGTATCGGGAAAAGTAACCGCGCGTTCATTTTCAGACGGCAAGCGAGTGAGAGAAGCGTCCGGGCGAAGTCGACTTACTCTGATCAGTTATCGGACGCATGGAGAGAAGGTTAAAGGAGAGACGGATGGAGTCTTACAAGAGATCACACTCGAATATTGTGACAGGAATCGCCATGGTTCTCGGATGGGCCACGGTGTTGCTGGTCCCGACTGGAGCATTCCCTCAAGCACCAGCCGACCAGGCGTGGACCATTCTGCAGGCTGGTGCCGGCAGCGACAGCACCGATCAACGTATCGCCACTATGCGCGTGCTGCAGTTGATTCCCAGCAATGCCAAAGCAGTGGCCATGGCGGAGAAGGGCTTGCAGGACAAGGAGGCGGAAGTCCGTGGGGCTGCGGCCCTGTCGCTCGGCGCCATGAAATCCAAGAGTTCAATCCCAGCGTTGGTGAGCGCGGCGAAGAGCGACAAAGAAGGCGCTGTGGTCATGGCCGCAGCCAAGGCGCTGATCCAACTCGGAGACGAAAGGGGCTACAGCGTTTACTACGCTGTGCTAACGGGGCAGCGCAAGTCCGGCGAAAGCCTGGTGGGCGGAGAAGAAAAGGAATTGAACGACCTCCTAAGAAACCCCAAACAGATGGAAGCACTGGCCTTTGAACAAGGCATGGGCTTCGTGCCCTTTGGGGGCATCGGCCTTCAGGCTTTTGAAGCAATTCATGCCAGTGAGGAGAAAGCGCCCATCATCAAGGCAACGTCCATCAAAATCCTGGCGTTGGATCCGGATCCGCGCACCCAAAAGGCGTTGGTTGCGGCGACGGCGGACAAGAACTGGCTCGTCAGGGCGGCCGCCTACGACGCCTTGGCCCGCCGCGGTCATCCCGCCGTGTTGCCTGATTTAAGTACTGGGTTGAAGGACGACAAAGACGAGGTAAAACTCACCGCCGCAGCTGCTGTGGTGCATTTGTCCTCGTTAACGCAGAAGGCGGCAAAGTGAATTGACTCCCGAGAATTACTCGATGTCGGGTGCAATCACGAGCGAGCCAGAAGAGTGAAATCCATTCGCCTTGCGGATTCGGTAGCCTGACCCGGTCAGGATGACAATTCTCGGAAATGACATCGACTTGGAGTACTCATTATGAACCTAATAGACGTTAAGAAAATCCTCTCGGTGGTACTGAGTTTCCTTCTCGCCACAGTTTCACCACAGTTCCTGTACGGATACCAATCCTCAGATTCAGCTCCCGCGAGCAACTTTGGAAATTCCACAGAATCCGCTCCGATGAGCGCGAGCGATCTACAAGCATTAGTGGCGCCAATCGCGCTCTATCCAGATGCGCTGGTGGCCCAAATTCTCGCGGCGTCGACGTTTCCGGACCAGGTTGCAATTGCTAACTATTGGCTGCAGCAAAACAAGAGTCTGACCGGAAGTTCCCTGATGCAGGCGG
This sequence comes from uncultured Acidobacteriaceae bacterium, assembly GCA_963709025.1. Classification (GTDB taxonomy): domain Bacteria; phylum Acidobacteriota; class Terriglobia; order Terriglobales; family Acidobacteriaceae; genus Sulfotelmatobacter. The sequence goes on along the minus strand of CAVPVE010000022.1, from coordinate 6,201 downwards.
TTGACCAGCAAACCTGGGATCCCAGCGTAAAGGCACTCACGCAGTTTCCGTCAGTGCTCAACAACCTGGCGACGAATCTTACCTGGACCTCGTCGATGGGAGAGGCCTATCACAACCAGTCGGCGGATGTAATGACAGCCATCCAGACCCTGCGCGCGCAGGCCAAGGAGAAGGGCAATCTCAAGTCCACTCCACAGATCACGGTCGTGCAGCAGTCGCCGCAGACAATCGTGATTCAATCGGCCAATCCGCAGGTCGTCTATGTTCCGCAGTACAACCCCGCGGTGATTTACGGCTATCCCTATGTGGTTCCAGGTTATGTTGCCCCCGTATATTCCACGGGAGATGTGGTGGCGGCCGGCCTGCTTGGGTTCGGGGCTGGAATCGCCGTCGGCGCGATGATGAGCGGCGGGTGTTGTGGATGGGGCTACAGCAGTTGGAACTGCGGTTGGCACGGCACCGCCGTCATTTATCACGGCGGAGGGTACTACGGCAATTCAGCGTGGCATGGTGGCTACTATAACGGCGGCTACCACAACAGCTATGGCTACAACAATGCCTATAACCACAATGGAAATAACTACAACAACTACCACGGCGGAAACACCTACAACAGAAACGTGAGCGGCAACACGGTCAACGTCAACCGGCAGAACGCTCAGAACTTCAACGCCAATCGTTCCTCGGGCTCCGATTCGTGGGCACAGCACGACAATTCGAATGGCGGAAGATCGACCGCTTTCAGCGGCTTGGACGGGCACTCTGGCGGATTTGGCGGTTCCGGCGGCTGGTCTTCGAGAGCAGAGAGCAGTCGCGGTTGGGGCAGCATGGGCTCCAGCGGCTTCGGCGGCGGACGCTTCGGTGGCGGTGGTGGGGGTTTCGGCGGCGGCGGTTTTCGTCGCTGATGTCCACAGGGAATCCACGTCGGATGGAAAGAGGGCAGAACCAGAAGGTTCGGAGGAATATGTATGTCTCATTTTACTCGCAAACATAAGGCTCAACGTGCAAGTCTCGCGATGACTGTGGCGCTGTTCGCACTGGTCCTCGCGCTGGCTTCCTGCAGCAAGTCGGACGATTCCAAGTCAGTTCAAAAGACCTTCGCCTCACCCGCAGATGCAGGCGCCGCTTTCCTGGAAGCCGCTAAGTCTGGCGATCAGAGTGCGTTACTCGCAATCTTCGGTCCAGATGCCAAGGACGTTCTGTTCTCCGGAGATGCGATAAAGGACAAGAACGCACTGCAGGACTTTGTTTCTGCCTATGGCCAAATGAATCGCTGGCGCGAGATCAAAGCGGGTGGAGAGATTCTGTACGTTGGGGCAGACAACTATCCTTTCCCAATTCCTCTGGCCAAGAATTCCGCAGGCCAGTGGTCCTTCGACACTGCTGCAGGTAAGGACGAAATACTGGCCCGCCGTATCGGCAAGGGCGAGTTGACGGCAATTGCTGCCTGTGGCGCTCTCGCGGCTGCCCAGCAGCAATACTTCGGCCAGACTCACGATGGCGACAGCGTTAAGCAATACGCTCAGAAATTCGTCAGCGACGAAGGGAAACAAAACGGGCTGTACTGGCAGGCTCGAGAAGGCCAGGCCCCGAGTCCCTTGGGCCAGCTTGGCGACTTCGCGAAGGCCCTGGGTTACACGAATTCAGGCGACAAGCCGCAACCCTTCAATGGCTACTACTTCCAGATCCTGACCAAACAAGGAGACAAGGCGACGGGCGGAGCGAAGGACTACATCGCGAACGGAAAGATGACCGGTGGATTTGGAATTCTCGCTTATCCCGCGGAGTACAGGAATTCGGGAATCATGACGTTCATCGTCGGCAAGGACGGGACCGTCTACCAAAAAGACCTGGGCGAGAAGACTGCCGAGGTCGCCGTAGCTATGGCGGAGTACAACCCGGGCGACGGCTGGAACAGCGTAACGGGCACTGCAATTAATCAGTAGACGGGAAGGAACTATTCTTATACCTCGGATCCAGTCTTCGGGGGTGCTCGACCGAGCCAACCGTTGCACACTTAGGCAACGGAAGAACGCTCTGGCTTCGGAGGACCGTCATTCCTTCCAGTTATCGGTGTTGAAACGCAACGTTAGGATCGAAAAACTAGCTAGCCGAAGATCCGGATGGAGGAGAAGACTATGACTGAACACGAACCAAAACGGTGCGCACACGAACCCTGTAGCTGTGTAGTTCCCCACGATCAGGAATACTGCAGCGAGACCTGTCGCGATGCCGGGAAAGAAGAAGTAGAGATCGCGTGCGAGTGCGGGCACGAAGATTGCCCGCTCACTTAATGGGCCGAATACATCGAGGCGGTGAGCATCCTCCCCTCGCTCACGCTTCATTTTCATCACAATATACACAAGCCCGTTGGCAGGTGCGGCAAGGTCAGGAGAATCGGAGATGAAGACCCGTCTGGCATTACTGTTTCTGGTCTTTTCGATTCTCATCCTTGCCGGCTGTGCTACCAACTCTCCGTCATCGAGACCGGCCGCGGGCCAACCGTCTTCCCCCGTAGGCATTGACCAGCTGCCTTCTTGGAACGATGGACCGGCGAAAACTGCAATCCTCGACTTTGTCAAGACCACCACAGATAAGAGCAACCCGAGGTTCGTGTTGCCAGAGGACCGCATTGCCACCTTCGACCAGGATGGCACCACGTGGGTCGAACAACCCATCTACTCTCAGGTGCTATTTGCTTTTGACCGGGTAGCGGAACTTGCCCCCCAGCATCCGGAGTGGAAGACGAAGCTGCCCTTCAAGGCGATTGTGACGGGTGACAAAGAGGCGATGGCGAGATTCACGCTGATGGACATCGAAGCTATCGCTATGGCAACCCATACCGGCATGACCACGGATGCGTTTCAAGCCATCGTGAAAGACTGGATGGCAAAGGCAAAGCATCCGCGCTTCGATAAGCCAGTTTCGCAGATGGTGTACCAGCCGATGCTGGAGGTGATGAAATATCTGCGCGATAACGGATACCGGACCTACATCGTAACCGGCGGCGGCCAGGATTTCGTGCGCGGGTACGCGCAGAGAGTGTACGGCATTCCACCGGAGCAGATCGTCGGTTCGGCGCTGGATCTTCAGTACGAATACAACAAAGGGGGACAGGGCGTCCTGATGCGTGACCCGAAACTTCTGCTGAACAACAATGGTGCCGGCAAGGCAGAGGACATTTACCTGTTCATCGGGAAGCATCCCAAAGCGGCGTTTGGCAACACGGATGGGGACCGGCAGATGTTGGAGTATACCCAGGCGGGCGGGGGAGCTTCTCTGGAGATGCTGGTCCTGCACGATGATGCGACTCGTGAGTATGCCTATGGCCCTGCCCAAGGTCTGCCTAATTCCAAGGTTGGAACGTTTCCTCAGGCTTTGTACGATGAAGCCAAAACGAAGGGCTGGACCGTGATCAGCATGAAGAATGACTGGAAGAACATTTTCGTCTTTGATAAGTAGGCTGCATTTCGTGGTAGCAACGATTTCTTCTGTTGAGCTTTCTCGAGCGGACATCAGCTAGGAGGAAATCCAACTCGTATGCGGCTTCCCATCCGGGCAACATTCTGGTTCGGCTTTTACCTGTTTCTCCTGCACCTGCCGCTGCTCGTGGGCGCCGTCGCACGCCAACCGGGAGCACAGAGGGCATTAGGCTTGGAGTTTGCAGTCGCGTGCGGATACGTGGGGCTTGCGATCATTTCCTTTGAGTTTGCGCTGATTGCGCGAGTTCAGTCATTGGCCGGGGCCTTCGGGGAGGACGCCCTGCAGTTGTTCCACCGGCAAATGGGATATGTCGCAACTGCTTTCATCCTCGCGCATCCGATCTTCCTGTTCCTCAACGGGTATCCCTGGACCATGCTCAGTCCTTTCTCGGGGGCTATTCTCTGGATGTGGCGATGGGGAGTCATCGCCTTCTGGGGATTACTCTGGCTGGTCCTGATCACGGTTGTTCGCAAGCATTTGAAGATCTCGTACGAATGGTGGCATGTGCTGCACAGGGGAATAGCATTGCTGGTAGTGCCATGCGCGCTCGTCCATGTGGTAGAGGTTGGACGCTATTCTCATTCGATTGCGATGGAGTGTGTGTGGGGAGCGTACATCGCGATGATTCTCGTCATCCTGGTCCGCTATCGGATACTTGGGCCCCTCAAACTGTGGCGCAGGCCATGGGAAGTCAGTGAGATCATTGCAGAACTGGGAAACGCGCGAACCCTTGTCTTGCATCCGATCGGCCACGACGGCTTCGATTTTGATCCGGGTCAGTTTGCCTGGCTGAACTTAGGCAAGACTCCGTTTCACTTCGAGCAGCATCCTATTTCCATCTCATCTTCGGCAGAAAAGGCACGGGACGGGAACATCGCTTTTACGATCAAAGCCCTCGGTGATTGGTCCGGCACGGTCTTGCCCGCGGTCAAACCCGGAGCACTCATCTGGGTCGACGGTCCTTACGGAGTATTCTCGGCCGATCGAGAACAAGGGCCAGGTTACGTGCTGATCGGCGGTGGCGTAGGAATTACACCACTCCGCTCGATGTGCGAGACGATGGCGATGCGGGAGGACAACCGTCCTGTCGTCCTCTTTTACGGCAGTCAGGACTACGAGGACATTACGTTCCGGCAGGAGTTCGAGCAACTTAAGACACGTATGAATCTGAAGATCGTCTACGTTCTGCAGGAACCACACAGCGGCTGGGAAGGGGAAAAGGGACACATCAGTGCGGAGATGTTGCTGAGGCATTTGCCGCGACAGTACAAGCGGTTCCAGTACTTCGTCTGCGGCCCCCCTCTTCTTATGGATTCGATGGAACAGGCGCTGCCTGCGATCGGAGTTCCCCCAGAACTGGTTCACACCGAGCGATTTGAGATCTAGAGCCGAGCTTTATGCGTCAGGCAATTGTGACTCGCACCGTAGTGTTCGTTGCAGTGCTAATTGCCGTTGGCTGTCTACTGTTCTCCATGGTCGTCAGTCATTAGCTGTTAAGGAATTGGATTTCCTGGGAATCCGCTAGTGGAGAGCCACTCTTAGATTGAGGCATTTCACGATCGTTGACGCGGGGTATGGTATTTCTGACAATAGACGTTGGATTGGAAGGAACAATATCCTCCACCATAGGATGCGATTGTCGGAGGATATCTCATGAAGGAAATTGCAGGCAAGATTGTGGCGTTGGCGATAGGCGTCTTTACGATTGGCTTGCTTACAGGCCACGCTCAGATCATGAATCAACTCGATTTCAAGATGTCGCAACCATTTACCGTCGCGAATACCACCTTGGAGGCGGGGAGTTATGTAGTCAGACCCGTGCCTGGTGCTGGTCAAACCGTTATCGAGATATCGAGTACCAGCGGCCGCCCTACGGTTATGCTGGACGTAGATTCCGCCCAGCCCGACCCGGCTCAGGGTGGCTGTCATCTGGTTTTCAATAAGTACAAGAATGTGCTGGCACTGTCGCAGGTCTTTCCGGGCGGCGGGGGCACTGGATACCAATTGATCCAAGGGCATCCGGAGCAACTGGCGGCGAAGGCTGAAAAGCCAACGCAACAAACCGTCGCCTCAACATCCAAGTAAGGGGCAAAGTCACGTGCGAGCCAACGTCCCCTGATGGTGTTCCAGGAAAACCTGACATCCCCGGAATAGAGGCAATGATAAGCCGAGGCCACTAAGGTCTGTGTCCAGACCGGGCGAAGCCCGCCGCGGAACGCGGTCGCAGAGTCTTGACACAGACCGGGCCTCGGCTACGCTCTGGCTATCCAGGAGATGTCATTCGAGAAGTGTGGCATCAGAGACCAAGACCCAAACCCTGAGCAATCTCATTCGCGTGTGCAGGTTGTGGGTCTATCTTTTGCGCCACTGGCTCTTGTTGAATCGCAGGAGAATGGGAGACGTCGCGGCTGAGCTCTTGCCCAAGCGCCTTTGCGTCCTGCGTATAAACCTGCGCGTCATAGCGTCCACGCGAGACGGAAACGTAGGCCATGCGGCTGTTGAGTAGCTCCTTGGCGCCCAACTCCGTGTCTACGCGAATCAGGGCCCGGTCGGCAGTCTGTCCCTGGCTGGAGTGGCTGGTCATGGCATAGCCATGATCGAGATGCACATGCTTGCAGAACTCGAGTTCGATCGCGCGGCCACTGTCCATCTTCAACCGCAGCCGTCCGTCCTCGATGCTCTTGATGGTCCCCAACTCGCGGTTCGCAACTTTCACTT
>CAVPVE010000021.1:0-45981 GCA_963709025.1 uncultured Acidobacteriaceae bacterium | reverse complement strand
AAGGCATGGGTCGCAGGTTCGAGTCCTGCCGCGCTCACCAAGAAATCTTTTCGGTTCGTTGGATTGCATCACTCCCGGCGTTTTCTGCCAGAGATTCTGAACCCAGCCCCAACCCACAACTCTCGAACCACCGCACCCGAACGCCCTGCATTTCAGGCGTGACCACCTGAGCGTATTCCCTCAGCATGATTTCCGGTCCGGCATGGCGCATGTTGCCTTGGGCGGTCTCACATCAGGCTAAGAGCGGTTACCTTCGGGGGCGATTTCCCAGCCAATACAAACTGAGCACGTTTTCCCCGGAGTTGTGCAACCAGGTCACAACTTCTCTCACATGAAACGGCTGGTCTCCTGGGCCGAGGTCTCGATTGAGCAACTCGGTGATTTCTTCAGCCGTTCCCGGCTTCTTGATCTTGTTCAAAGCTCGCAGGATATGCTCGCCGAGGCGGTCGTTTGCATTTGGAACCTTCCGCATTTGCGGCTCTCGGTTTTGAAGGCGGACTTGTTGAAGAGTGCTCATTTCGTGTTCGATCTGGTGCTGCGAGAGAGAGCAGAGGCTCAGGAAAAATGGGTCGGTACCAACTGAAGAATCAGTCTGCCAATTGCTTCAGGTAGATGCTCCCGGCGGTGCGGTCATGGGGCAGTCGTGTGCAGATCATGGGATCCTCCCTGTCGTGGGCTGGGAGAAAAAGATCAACTCCCCAGAATTGCGATTCTGAGAGCAGCGGCACCCCTGGGGCAACTAGGGAAATACCTAGCTGTTCCTTCATTTCGACGATTTTCGTGGACAGTCGGATCTTGCTGTGTGGCCGCAGTGGGCTGCTTGTCGAAAAAATCGTACCTCCGATGAAATGGAAGGACGCTTTTAAGCGTTGCCTATTGTTCCTGATCTAAAATATAAACTTTATCGCCAGTTGTCCGACACGAGCGTTTACGGCCGTGCCGGAAATCACACCGAATGTCGGTGAAGTGAAGTTCGCATCGGGGTCGGCAAACTGCGGGTGATTCAGTGCGTTAAAGAACTCGGCCCGAAATTCGAGAGCACTGTTCCGATCGGGCCATCGGAGGGCTACCGTCTTCGATAATGCGAAATCCAGGCTCGCTTGTCCGGGACCATCTACAATTCCGGTCGCACTGTTCCCAAATGCGGTGGCGATGCCATCTGAGCCAATGATTGGCGGACTCACGAAACAGGAAGAGTTGAAATAGTTGTTCAGTTTAGACTTCACCGGGCCCGCCTTCACAAGCTGGCTTTTCGAGCATGCACCGCTGAGTTGGGCTCGGTCTTCACTGATCCCAAAGGCATTCGTCGGATTTGTGTTGGCCACCGTGAGAGCACTGCCAGATTGAATCGTAAATACAGGGGCAAAGTCTCCAGCCTCCCAGAATTGCCCGTCGGACCCCGGCAGCCGGGCTGGGGAGATTCCATGACCCACTGAAGACGAAGCGATGAGTGCGGTCGAAGCTCGCTCGTCCCCATCGCTGTCTCGGGGAGTTTTGGTCTCCGAGCGTGAGCGCATTTCCGGAGGACGTTGAGTTGATGTCGGCGCCATCGGTGTCCAGGGTCTTCGAGAAGGTGTAGGAGGCGAGAAACTGAAAGCCGTGCCCCAAACGCTTCGTCAAACTCGCTTCCAGCGCGTTGTACCAGGAACTGCCCTCGGATTCCATCTCCACAAGAGAGTCTGGTGGCACACCGAGAATGGGGACTCGCAATGGGATATTTGCGACAGAGTTTGTGTTTACTCCCCTGATAGGGCTGTTGGCAGAGGCGCCAAGCGCCTGATTAAGAGAACGTTGGCGAACCAAGTGTGTGCCGCGAGTTCCCAGGTATCCAATTTCCAAGAGCCAACCCTTTTGTAGCTCGGCCTGAACATTCAACGAATACTGTTGAATTATGGCGGGCCGAAAACCGGGCGCAACGGAATAAATAGTCGTCGCGCTGGTGGGAGAATACGCGGGGAACGAAGGGAACGACTCCGGCGTAGGAAACGGCTGGGGGAAAGGGGCTTGAAATGTCGCCGTCGCGTTCGCTAACCCAGCATTTAAGCGAAACTCTGAGAACGGAGCGCCCAAGATATTTTGATAAAAGGCTTGACCGGTGGGTCGGGAATAATACATGCCATACCCGCCTCTTAGCACCATTCGACTTGTGCGAGGGCAAGAACTGCCAAGCGAACCCGATTCGCGGTGAGATCGTGTTTTGTCCCTCGCCGTAGTTTCGCGAAAGTATTATTCGCACGCAAAACGCCGGGTGGAAGAACCCCCGGAAAGTTGGAAGCCACAACATAGCCTGCTACGCTTCCGCTTGGCGGAGCGTTGGGGTCAGCTTTGCCGATGTCGAAGCTTGCGTTTCTGCCCAGACGGTCTCCAAATTGGCCGAGTCGCTCGTAACGCAAGCCGATATTTAATGTGAGTGACCTGCGGATTCTATAATCATCCTGCGCGAACGCAGTACCCTCCCACACTCTGAATTCTCGATTGGTCAGACCGAAGTCATCAAACGAGGCAAAGACATTGCTGAATCCCGTGCCATTGTCCTCTGCGCTAAGGCCAAGGAGAAAGTCGGGCCAGCTCAGAAACTGCATAAATGATCCGAGTCCCACAAGATTGACGTTGTCCTGCAACCTAGTGAGAGATCCTCCCAAGCGTATGGTGTGTGCGCTTCGAACGAAGCTGAGGTTATCCTCAAATACAAAGCTATTTTGGGCAATTGTGCGTGGAAACCCGGAGGCAATACTTACGGAACCGAGAATCTTCAAGCTCGGCAGCTCGTTATTGTGGCTCATCTCTCCTTCCGCAACTCCAACGTCCGACCAATCGAATGGAGTCCTGGCCTCTGTGGTGGTTCTCGTGCGGACAAATCCGATCCGTGCTTCGTTGAGCCATGCGTTATGGAAAGTGTAAGTATGAGCTAGAGAAAAGACTCTGAATCCAGAATCACTCGGACTCGGGAAACCAGAGATATTGCCTGCTGGATTGAGGCCATTACCGGGAAACGTGACGGTCTCATCATCATCTGCCAAGAAGAAGCGAACTGCGATTTTGCTATTCGGTCGATTCAGGTAGTCGACATTGGTTGAAAGCTGGTTTTCATTAAAATGGCAGGGATCGGTGAGGACTGAGAAGCCTTGCTGAGCAAGTAGTTTCGACGGGTCCACTGTTTGTGGAGTGGGGATAAGGAAGGTTCCGCCAGGAAGCTTGAAATTCAGTAGAGCCAGCAGCCACGAGATTAATGTTGGAGCCATCGGTTTGATCGCCGCGCCTCCCTGCGCACCTGTCATGCCGCCAAAGATTTTCCCGAGTTCCGAGGGTGTGCGGTCATTAGTGAGCGGCGGCTCGCTTAAGCTGGAAGTGCAAGCAGTCCTCGACTGACCAGCAGCAATGCCGTTAACCTGGTACGTCCCCTGATAGGAACCAAAGAAAAGTAGTTTGTCCTTTTTGATGGGCCCACCCAATGCGAAACCAAACTGGTTCTGCTTGAGGACGGGGCGTGGCTGACCAGTTTGGTTTAAAAAGAAATCGTTCGCATTAAGCAGTTCGTTGCGAAGAAACTCGAAAACCGCCCCGTGAAAGGCATTGCTACCGGATTTGGTAATTACGCTGACGTTGGCACCACCATATCGCCCATAGCCTGCATCGTAGAGTCCTGTCTGGACTTTGAACTCCTGTATGCTATCGGGGTTCGGAATCGGAATGCCGCCACTCCCTGCTGCGCTACCCTGCACATCGCTCACGCTTATTCCGTCGAGTTGGAAATTATTGTCATAGGAACGCGCTCCGTGCACGTAAATCCCATCGTTCGATTTGGCAATCTGCGAGAGCGCGGTCCCACCGAGCCCAAGCTCTCCTGCGTTGTACACTCCAGTCGAGACTCCCGGAGAGAGGCTTGCAATTTGGGCAAAATTCCGCGTGACCAGGGGCAAACCCACGACCCCTGTCTCGTTAACTACCTTGCCTAGAGCGGAACTGTCCGTCTGGACTGTTGCCGCCTCTCCATACACCTTGATGCTCTGGAACACGGTTCCCAGTCGGAGACGCAGTTCGAGATGTACCACTTCGGTGACGCTGACATCTACCGTTGCGCTGGCGATAGAGGTCAGAGCCAGTTTTGCTGGCTTGGAGTTCGTAGCTGCCGGGAGGCAGCAGTAAGAAATTGAACCTACCATCTTTGTCAGAAATAGCGGACTGAATCACGCCTGTGTCCTGGTTAGCGAGTCGGACAACGGCCCCTGTTAGAACGGCTCCGGTTGGGTCGAGCGCGACTCCGCTCAGTGCGCCTGTCGAAGCTGTCTGACTTCGTGCATGGCCGGAAAAGGCCAGAGCAATAGCCAGAATCACTGGGAGCGTCGACAATCGGCAGCGCGAGCGCTGGTGTGCTCATGTAAGGTATTCCCCACAAATGACCTTCACAGCATGAGCTGTTTGCACCCACGGATTTCCCATGCAAACGAGGAATTGAGCTTTCCTCAGTTGTGGAACCACAGGGCTACTTCGCGGCGACAGGATACAATTGCCATTTCCTTCCGTCGCGATCCCGGTGTCGCGCCGTCTGGCGTAGACCAAGTCATTCTTACATCATTGGCACCTGAAGTCATTACCAATGTTGACTCGCCATGTATATGGAAGGAACTGGCAGTTTTTATTGGCAGATTACGGTATTCGAAACTTCGTTGGTCCGAGGTGGGAGCTCTTTAAGCGTCTGCCAAGGGATAACATCAATGTGGTACAGTTCTTGCGCATAAGGCGATGAGTGGCTACGCCACGAGGCTGAGAAGTGCGTAGACGAGCAGCATGGACGATCTGCATTGTAGTTGTGGTGGCCTTCCCGCTGCTGCTGTCGAGTCCCGCAAGATCGGTAAGAGAAGTCCGGCGCGTCCTCATTATTAATGACCTGAGCATTGTTTCCTCGCCCGGCTTCGCTGAAGTCGATCAGGCAGTCCTCGCTGGCCTACAAGAATCTCCGTACCGGATCGAGTTCTATGATGAGAGCCTGGATGTCACCCTATTCCCAGACCGAGTTTCGCAAGACAGATTTCGAGGAGAAATTATTCAAAAATACTCGGCCCGCAAGCCCGACGTGATCATTGCCGCCGGGCCGGAGTCCCTGAAGTTCATCGCCACGCTGTACAACAACTTCCAGGGCACCCCAGTTATCTTCTGCGGAATTTGGGGCGGGATTCCGGACCAGCTAAGAAACGGCATCCCCTTCACTGGTGTCTTGGCCCAGTTACACCCCGAGGGAACCCTGAATGCGGCGTTGCAGTTGCTGCCCAACACTAAGCACGTTGTAGTCGTCGGTGGAGTGGGTCAGTTTGACAAAGGATTCGAAGCCATCGCTCAGCAGAGTTTCCACGATTATGAATCGAAGCTTGAATTCAAATATCTTTTCGACTTGAGCATGCCCGTACTGCTTGAGAGGCTCAAGCATCTACCGAGCGATACAATTGTTTATCACACTGCAATCTCGCAAGATGCATCGGGAGACCGCTTTATCGATTCAGCTCAATCGATACCGATGGTGGCCGGTGCAGCGAATGCGCCTGTCTTTGTAATGGACGATGTGAATCTTAGGGCAGGAACGGTAGGTGGCGATCTGGTGAACTGGGCCGACGACGGTCGCATGGCCGCAAAGATGGCTGTGCGGGTTCTGAACGGCGAGAAACCTCAGGATATCCCCGTCGTCACGAGCAAGCACGCCTACATGTTCGATTGGCGGGCACTCAAGCGCTGGGGACTCAAAGAAAGCAGTCTTCCTCCCGGCAGCATCGTTCTCAACCGGCAACCCACTGTCTGGGAGTTGTATAAGTGGTACATCCTCGGAGGCATTTCTCTGTTCTGTCTACAAGCGCTGATCATTGGTGCGCTCATGTGGCAACGGGCGGGCAGGAAGAAGGCAGAAACCGAGATGGTTCTTTCAAATAACCGCCTTCGCGAGAGTGAGGAGCGCTTCCGCCTGGTGGCAAATACGGCGCCCGTTCTGATCTGGATGTCCGGACCCGACAAGTTGTGCAACTATTTTAACCGGCCTTGGTTGGAGTTTACCGGTCGGTCCATTGAGACGGAACTTGGCAATGGTTGGGCAAAGGGTGTCCACCCTGAAGACATAAGGGGTTGCATGGATACCTACACCAATGCGTTCGATCGGCGTGAATCTTTCAAGATGCAGTATCGACTCCGGCGTAACGACGGAGAATACCGTTGGGTCTTCGATATTGGCGTGCCGAGATTTGACCCTAACGGCTCATTTGCCGGATACATAGGCTCGTGCAACGATGTTACGGAGCGCAAGAGTGCAGAGGAAGCACTCGCCCGTTTGAGCAGTCAATTGATCGAGGCGCAGGAGGAGGAACGTAAGCGAATCGCCCGCGAACTGCATGACGACTACAATCAGCGATTGGCGATGCTGGCGCTCGATTTAGAAAACTTAGCTGAAAAGATCGGGGATTCTTCTGGCGACGGAGCTCAGCAACTCCAGAACTTCTATGAGCGTGTCAGTGAGCTCGGGGCTGATCTGCACTCCTTGTCACACCGCTTGCATTCCTCCACACTGGAGAGTCTGGGGCTGGTTGCGGGCGTGAGCGCTTTTTGCAAGGAGTTCGCCGAGCAACAGGGAATACAGGTCGACTTCGCGCACGAGAACGTGCCGCATGGTATTCCCGAAGATGCGGCGCTCTGTATTTTTCGCATTGCTCAGGAGGGACTTCGGAACATCAAAAGACACAGCGGGGCAGACAGAGCGGAGGTTCGACTGGAGGGCCTAGAAGGGAAACTCCATCTGTCAGTTGCTGATCCAGGAAGGGGTTTTGATGTGAATAAGCGCTCGCCGCAAAGTGGCATCGGTCTTCGGAGCATGAAGGAACGATTGCGATTCCTGGGAGGGCATCTTGAAGTTCACTCGCGGCCAATGGGAGGAACTAGGATTGATGCATGGTTGCCGTTCAAGGCCGCTAGCCGCCTCGCGAGTTAAATCGGGGGATTACAAGTAGGTCTAAGGGAATACTGTGGGAAGCCTCAATCGTTCAGTCGCAGCCTGATCGAGACACAGAAGCAGGAATTAATGGCCTTTTGCTGGAACTGGGGGGAATTGGTTGCTTGGATCGCGCTCGGAGACTTTTGCATCTGAAGGTCCAACGAAATCATGACCAGAAAAGCTCCTACTGACAAACTGCTCGCCCCGAAGAACGGCGTCCACAGCAGTCAGTAGCTCGCGTCGCGCATCAGTCTTAAGAACGTAACCTTTTGCTCCCTCGGCAAGGGCTCCCTGGACCACAGCAGCAGAGAGTTCTTGACTCACAAAGAGTATTTTGGACTCAGGGGAGAGCGTGCGGACTCGTCGAGCGACTTCGATTCCATTCAAAGTCGGCAGCCCGAAATCCAATAGAATCAAGTCGGGCTTGAGTTCTTCTGCCTCCTGAACCGCCTGTAGTCCGTCTGCGACCTCTCCGACGATCTGCAATTCCGGTCTTTTTCCAAGCACGGAACGAATGAAGTTCCGAAAAGGTTCCGAATCCTCGACCACAAGAACTCGGCCTGACGATATTTCCAATTTCCCCCCTTTAAAGAACGTTCAAACCCGACCGCGAGAGTTTAGTTGCTCGTTGTGTTCATAATCGAATGTTCAGCAGTTCAGGTGTTTCGAGCACACGCATGCACAGATTAGCAAAGGTTTGGCGGGGGGGCTGATACGGAAACAAACAGCCTTATACTACACCAGTTCTCGCGGGGTTGTGTGATTCCTCCTCACAGATCGCAGTAATGCCATCTCTCAGCTGCGGTTTTCGCTCTTGAGCTGAGTTGCGACGTGACCGCGCTTTCGGAGGATGCAAAGTTTGATCTGATCCACGACGGGCATTCGTACCGTTGGGAAAGTTCAAGCTCCGGACAAGAAGTAGAGCAGGCGCTCGCTAGCAACTGCGTACGGGACTATCCGGAAGAGGTCACCGTTCGGAGTGATGCGGAAATGGTCGTCGCCCCTTATACACACTGTTTAATTCCGCTCTACTAGCGATTCGAATGCAAAAAAGGCGGCGCATCGGCCGATGCGCCGCCTTTCCAACAACGTCTGCTTCAGGCCTTACTTGCTTGCATCCACCATCGGAAAGCTTGTGGCCAACTGCAAGTTGACCAGCAAATTTAGGCGGCGATCGATCTGATACCACTGGGCAGTCTTGATGGGCGAGATCACCTTCTCGAAGATCGGCACATACTTCATCAGCAGGGCCGAGAACTGCTGGTCGATGGCCGCCGAGCGCTTCATGAAATCATTCGCCTGGTCACCGGTCATCGTGTCATAGCTCTGCGCATATTCCTTGAGCAGCGCCACGTTAGCATCGCCGATCTTCGAGAATTCGGCTGAGTATTGATCGTAGATGGGCCAGAACTTTGTGGCTTCCGTGGCGGTCAGTGGCAGGTTAGCAGCGACGAGCCGCTTCCTTTCCGAGCGGATGTCTTCGCGCAGCAGCTTAATGTCTGTGTCGGTGGCAGCGGCCGGGCCAGACTTGGCGCTCTGAGCGGCTTGGGCAAATATCGGTACACTCAGCCAAACGTGCTGGCCACAAGAAGAATGACTACTACTCCTTTGTTCTGCATTTTCTCTCTCCTTGACCGGTTGCCGCAGTATCCGCTGGCTTGACTGCTGAATCATGGTTCGAGACCGATTAGCTCGGCTTCCGCGTGTCAAGGGCGGTTGGCGAGAAACCGTTTCAAACCCGGATCTTGCGAATCTGAAAGTAAGACAGGCCCGGCTTGGTTTAGCCGCTGGCTACGTTGTAGGCAAGCCCGTCTTAGAAGAACGCTAGGCCTGACTTGATCTGCACACAACTAGGGAAAACCCTCATGCTTGATGGAAGCACCGCCGAGCCGATTGCGACGATAGCAGCTAAAACAGGAGGCATCCCCCCTTCATTCACTAGTCGAACAGGAATGTTATGCCTACTAGGCTGATGCAGTTCGGTGCGACGTCTAGTTCCCGTCATCTCATGCCGTCCAAGAGCCTTGAAATGGCGGTCTATGGAAACTCGCCCTAGGGATTTTCCTAGTGGCGAAGAGCTGTTCATTGTCCTATCAATACGAGAAAAGCAGTTGGAGCAACTCCTTTTGGGTGGCACAGACCTTCCTGCTCTTACGGGCTGCGCCACATTGTCACTCGAAAAGAACAGGTGTTTGCTCTGTGGACCAGATGTTGGCACGAGGCCAAGTGTGATCCCAGATCGCCCAGTCTCGCAAAAGCTTCGGAGTCGCGCGAAGCAGCAGTCAAAGAGCAAGTCTCAGCAAGATTGTTATGAAGAGCGCGAGACAAAAACAAGACATGCTCCCCCGCTCTGACAGGTTGAGGAAAGATCATGGACTGTAAGCAATGCACTTCGGACCATCAAAGCACGTTCAGTACGGAGATGAACATTCATTTCCCGGGCCGCGAAGGTCGAGATAAACCTACGGTCTGGGTGTTTCCAAAGATTGTGCTTTGTTTGGATTGCGGCTTTGCTGAGCTCGTGGTCCCGAAGAATGAGTTGCACGCTTTGGTGGAAGGACTTACGTGTCTGCGAACCAAGAGCGCGCAATCGCGGAGATTTCTCGCGAAAGAAAAAATCCGTCAGCGGTAAAGAACGGCTGAATGTTCCGCGCTGATTCTCTCGAACGCATAGCTCCCGGCTCGAAACTTGAAGGCTACTCTGCGGATAGCCACATAAAACCTGCACTCCGCATGATCTGGCGATCTCGTCCCACAACCGTTCCAGTCGAACTGCTCCCTCCATATTGCCGGTCTCCCAAAGTAGAGGAGCACATTCTCCGCAAGCGGAAACGCGGGTATACTCTCCTCCCACACTTTTTGCTGCTCTCGCGATCAGATCGCCTGTGACCTTAGAGAATTGGGCGGGATCAGGCAAATCGTTGACCATGAATGTCGAACAGCGTTTCCGCGTTGTCCAACGCTATGTATCGGCCCTGTTCGATCGCGACACGCACATCCAGGCCATACGCGTGCAATCTGCTGGGAAGTTTCTCTCGATGCGCCTGCGTCGCTATCAGGATTGCCGAATTCCCGCTCTTGAGCGCCGCCCCAACAAAGTGCGTGAAGCCGTCCAATAGAGATCGATCGTCCAAATAGAAGCCAACTTCGTGGCGGCGGGTGCTGTGTAATCCTTGCTGTCGGCGAGTGTCCAAACCATCGAGCATTTCAAGTGGATGGAGGGCTTGTCTATCTTGGGCTTTCGTCAAACCATGACCCGAGAGACTCTTACTCACAAAGGTTTGGCCTCGAAGCACAGCGTCGAGAGCCCCGAGTAGTTCACGTCCAGCATCAGCCTTGACGATGTAGCCCCCTGCCCCAGTGTCGAGAGCTGCTTGAACGATATCAGCGGATGATTCTTGGCTGACGAACAGGATCTTGGAGTTAGGAGAAAGTTTTCGAATTTGTCTCGCGGCTTCGATTCCGTTCAGCTCGGGAAGTCCAATGTCCAGCAGAACCAGCTCTGGTTGGAGTGCCTCTGCCTTCTGAACCGCTTCCAGACCGTCCTCCACTTCACAGATGATTTGCAATTCCGGTCTGTTTTGTATCGTCGAAGCGAGGAAACGCCGGAAGGGTGGGTAATCCTCCGCCACGAGAACCCGGATTGAACGGGCAGGCATGTAGTCTCCTTTTGATCTTTCCGATGCCTGAATCTGCTGTCAGCTTTCGGAATCTACTTGCAAGCAAGAAGCGACATATTTCTTAGTTTGTCGCCTCGCAAGCAACGAACAGTTTTGATTCCCGAACGGGTGCTCGATGAAGCGCTGCTCCTGAGTGTTGCAAGCTTCGAGTTTCTCCCGGAGCGATTCGCAATAAGTTGATCTCTTTAATGCCCTTTGGAAAAGCTCGGACAAGCGATTCATTTCGGACTGGAGTGGAGGCAGGGAGGCCATGAATCGAGATTTGGCCGCCCCTGTCTCGTCCAGGGGTTGGGCTATTGCTACTGCCGGGGGAGGTATGTTCGCTTACGGATAATCGGATACGTTATACATCACCTTCTTGATTTGCCGCGCGATGTTCACTGAAATTCTTCGCAGCGCGATACCTGAGAGATATCGCTTAGCTATCTCCCGGCGTCCTCGGTGCTCTTGGGCAACGACGGGCCAATCGTTATGATGCAAGAACTAACAGTCATGAAGAACGAGAAACTCAAGTCTACGACTGTTCGCTTCTCTGACGAGGACCTGCGCCTCATTGACTGCCTAAAACAAAAACTCGGGCTAGGCATGATTCACATCATCCGGCTTGCGATCAGGCGCTTGGCTGAGAGTGAGAATCTGCTGCCCTCCAACTGTGCTCTCGGCAAGCGTCAATGACATACGGTGCTTCCGCAAGAGTTATCCACGATCTTTCCTAATACCGATGACCTGAGTCAGGATAGTCGTTGTGCTCACGAACGTCGTTGCGATAGCGCACTGAGGCGGATTAGGGGAACATGCGGGTCAGCAGGAGAGAAGGCCTTCGGGCGAATGAATGTGAACCATATTGCGCTCCTTGGTGATTACACCCGCTCGATTCCAATTGCTCAGTACGCGGCTCGCAGTGAACCGGCTTACATCCGCCAAGGATCCCAGTTGTTCATTCGTGATGTGAACATCGATACCCTGGGGACGGATCTCGCCGCTTCGGCGGCCAACGTCGATCAAAGCCCGTGCCAGGCGATGACTCGCGCTGCCTTCGAATAGGTCGGCGTGTCTGTCGGACACGGTGCCAAGGAAGTGAAGGGCAATGAGCAACCCGTTCGTCTTAAGGTGGGGATAGCGATCAGACAGTCGAAAAATCTCGTCGTGATTCCAGACGAGCAACTCTCCCGCAAGCACTGCCTCGGCTGTGCCCAAATAGTTCAATGGGTCTGGAAGAAGAGTGGCGAGTCCGAAGGCTTCGCCCGGCGTGAAGAGGCGAAGGGTTATTTCGTCTCCTTCGGCGGTTAATCGACTGTATTTGATTCTTCCTCTTAGCAGAACGAAGAGGTGTTCCGCCTTATCCCCGCCGGCACAAAGGCGGGTTTTTGGCACGACCTTTAAGGCTCGACCCCGGGCCACGATGTCCGCTATCTCGGATGGGCTCAATCCAGCCAGAAGCGGAATAGCGAGATTTCGCAGCGTTTCCCTAAGCACGGGCTGCATTCACCCCCCCCGCGTTGCGCGCTTGCTCGCGGGCAAGCGGCACCACGCACTTACAACATAAGTCACGTCACGAACGGGATTGGCTTGTAAACATCACGATCACCGGGCCCCACGCGGTCAGCAGAATGTTGCCCACCGCGTACGGCACCGTGTACCCGAGAGCTGGCAGCTTGCTTCCAGCCTCATCTTGAATCGAGCGCAGCGCCGCTGTTGAGGTTCCTGCACCCGCGCAGGCGCCCAGCAGAATCACGGGGTTCATATTCAACACGTAGCGTCCGAAGAGGAGCGCCGTTGCGTGCGGTGTCAAGGCGACCAGGAAGCCGATCAGGAGCAGGCTTGGACCCGTGGCGCGCAGAGCCGCGACGAAGCCCGGCCCGGTGTTCAAGCCAATGACGGCGATAAAAACCGCAAGCCCGACGGTGTCGAAGACCCAAAGTGCTGGCTCGGGGATGCGACCGAACGTTGGGCGCACAGATCGAAGCCACCCGAACACGAGCCCCATAATCAGCGCGCCACCACTGGCGGTAAGGCTAAGCGGCAAACCACCGACCCTGACGGACAGCAAGCCGATCAATCCTCCCACGAGGATACCGAGGCCGACGAACACGACATCCGTCTCACTCGAAGGCCGCTCGATATAGCCCAGGATCTTGCCTATACGCTCCACGTGCTGTTTGGCGCCAACGATGCGGAGGAGGTCACCACGCTGCACGGTCGTCTCCAACGTGAATGGGATTTCTTCCGCGCCTCGGATGAGCTTTTCAAGGGCGATGCCGCGCCCGTACTGCTCGGCCAATGCCGGTAGCATTTGGTCCACAACAGCACGATTTGTGACGACAACATCGGCAGTGATCACAGGATAGTTCAACAATTCGCGGTCCTCGATTTCGACACCGATCGCGAAAGGTTCGCTGAGCAGCACGCGGCGGCGGGCCACTACGCCAACGACATCGCCTGCGTGCAATTCGGTATCGGGCTCTGCATTAACAAAGTTGGAGTCGCGGCGTATTCGCTCAATAAATACCCGTTCCGGCGCGAAGGATGTCTCCAGGTCTGTGATCCGGCGATTGGCAAAAGCATCGGCAAGGCGATAGGCCCGGGTATCCCACTCCCGATAGCCCGTACGGTTGTCGGACCCGTCAATTGGGCCTCGCGAACATTTTCGCCTCAAGCTTCTGGCTCTCCGCTTTCAGATCAACCCCCAGCAGCTTAGGCGCAAGACTCGATAAGAACCAGACGACGAAGCCGGTCCCGACAAGATAGCTGACGGCGTACGCGACAGGGATATTGTTCAGCAGTCGTCGCTTCTCCGTGTCCGGCAGATTAAGCCGGGCGATCGTGTCACCCGCCGTGCCAATGACCGTACTCTCTGTGAAGGCGCCAGCCAAGAGGCCAGCAGCGGTGCCGCAGTCATATCCGAGAACTTTTGCTGCCCCGACCGTCGTGACTAAGCTCGTCACACATAGGACTATTGTGAGTGACACTTGCGGCACTGCGTTCTTCTTGAGTCCCCGGAAGAATTGAGGGCCAACCTTGTAGCCGGTCGCGAAGAGGAACAGATCGAAGAACACAGTGCTGACGAGCGGATGGACTTTGATGGCTAGTTGGCCAACGAGCACGCCCGCGAGCAGCGTGCCGATGACATTTCCGAGCCTGAACGTACCAAATCTCAAACGCCCCAACAGAAATCCGAGCGCGAGAGTCAGGAAGATTGCAAGCTCAGGATTCTGTCTTAGCGACCAGACAACATTCGCGATCACCGATCCTCCGAATAGACAGGGACGTGGGCCAAAGCTAAGGCGTCAGTCGATGTCTCCACAACTAGGGGAAACCCTAAGGCGGGATCAGCCACATTTATTCCTTCTTGCAAGTGAGAGAGTCCGGGGGCGACGGAATCGGAGTATTAAGGGGCTCGACTCAAAGTCTCACAACTATAGAAATCCGCGGAAGCAGTCGCCGCTTCTCGGAAGAAGGGTTCTGGACAATCGCGGGGATTCGTCCGCTAGGGATTTCCCTAGTGGCAATGAAATGCGCGAACACCCTATCAATAGAGCTTGACAGCATGCCTCAGAGTTCAGGAAGCGCGCTTACAACAGTCGCCGCACGAAGAACAAGAGCCTGACTCTGGGTGTGAATCTCACCGGTTCCAAGGAGAGTGACATGGCTACAGTAGCGACCGAGATACCCTCAACGGCCAAAGAGCGCGATTGGACGAAACCACAGGCGATGGCAATTCCGAAGGAGGGATACTTCCAACTTGAGAAAGGTCGCTACGGACCAATCTTTCCCAAGACTCCCGCCTGCTACGGGTTTTCAGTCGTCGCAAAGGTCAAGCCTGGCAGAGAGAATGCGATCCGCGACTACGGGAAGAGTATTGAGGAGGCGGTGAAGGCGGATCCCTCCGTGCTCGCCACCTTGAAACTGCACTATCTGCGCTGGATCTTGTTCGACGTGGGCTCGGGATTGCACTTCATGTATCAGGGCATCTTCGACACTGATTTTGATAAATATCTCGAGGACGCTGTGGCGATCTTCGCCAAGACCGGCATTACCACGGTCTTCGTAAACCTCGAAGGATGGCCGGAGGACTGGAAGACGAACATGACAGCGGTCAACAACTTCTTTCGCGATCACCAGTGCCCGAGCTTCTTGGAATACGGCGAATATCCCTACGTAAGCGCCGACGAAATCAAGAAGGCCCTCAAGCTCAAAGCGGCCTTTAGCGGCATGCTCGATCTAATGCAGTAGCGAATTTATTTTCAGGCGTGACGGAGAGAGCCGTGGGCATATTGCAGCAATCGCATGGCATTTTAGGGGATCTGACCGAACGAAGAAAAAAGTTCGCTTGAGCTGGACGATATTCAACATTTCCTGATGGCGAGGCCACCTGCGCTGGCAGCGCGCTACGAGTTTCTAACGTTCAAGCATGCGACAGGCGGGACGCGCGTGGCTGGCCGGCCTGATCGATAAGGTTGGAACCGCGAAGGCAGTCGGGTCTAGCATACTTGACTCCAGATGGGTGACCATCGGGTTGACGTGGAACGGCCTTAACGCGCTTGGCGTAGCTGAAGCAACATTAGCCACCTTCCCGGAGGAGTTTCGTCAGGGGATGTCTGCCCGAGCGGACGTTCTTGGACTCACAGGCGCGAACCACCCAGATCATTGGGTTGGAGGACTTTCAAGTCCTAACCTGCATGCCATTGCCATACTATTTGCCCGCGATGTCGCTGAACGCGAGCGGTGCCAGCAGGAGCATGCGAACGTATCTCGAAGCAATGCGACGGAGTCGAACTTCTATCAGCCCTAGATCTGGAAGCTATTCCCCCATTCGACTACGCTCACGAACACTTCGGCTACCGCGATCGGCTCTCGCAGCCGGTCATTGAGGGAACGGGAGTGGAGCCTACACCGGGCTCTGGCCCACCGATCAAACCAGGCGAATTTTTTCTTGGCTATCCTGACGAGGAAGGTCCCGCTGCCGGAATGCCGCAGCCGGAAATCCTTTCTCGCAACGGCAGCTATGTCGCCTATTTGAGAATGGAAGAGCATGTAGGCGCATTTCGCGATTTTCTCCGAGCCCATGGCGAAACACCAGAACAACAGGAGTTGATGGCCGCCAAGCTGATGGGACGCTGGCGGAGCGGCGCTCCGCTTGTCCTGGCGCCGGATAAAGACGATCCAGAACTTGGTGCTGACGCTCAGCGAAGCAACAATTTCAATTACGCGAAGATGGACCCTCACGGTTATGGCTGCCCGCTCGGGGCGCACATCCGGCGCATGAACCCGCGCGATACGGCGGTGAACATGAACCGGCGGAAGATGATCCGGCGCGGAGGAACATACGGTCCGCCCCTGCCGGAGGGCATGCCCGACGACGGTGTAGAGCGGGGCATTGCCGCGTTCGTCGGCTGTGCGAGCCTCGTCCGCCAATTTGAATTTGCGATGAATGTGTGGGCCAACGACCCAAACTTTCACGAGTTGGGAAACGAGCGCGATCCGATTTTCGGCACACAGGATGGCACCTTTGACATGACCATCCCCAAACGGCCGATTCGGAAAAAGATCAAGGGCCTGCCAGCTTTCACCACGATTCGAGGCGGCGCTTACTTCTTTTTGCCGGGCATAAAAGCGCTCCGCTACCTGGCGTCGCTGAGTGATGCCCTTTGAAACAAAGGTCATTGGAAAATCCGGAAAGGCAGGCAATTATGAGCTCTGTTCCTCAACCTCCGCGTACTTACAACCAGAATCATGCACCACGCAAGTACACTCCCGGCAAACGAAGAGTTTCCATCTACTGGACGTGGAGTTATCCCTGGGAAGCCAATCGCGACACCACGGAATTGGACAATCGATTCTCGACCATGACCGAGGTCCGGCGAGTCGCTTGGCCCGCGTATGAGGGGACGGAATGGGATCAGATGAATTTTCTGCAAGGAATTGCTGGGACGCTGGAACTGTTCCACCGTTCGACGCTCGCGTTTCAGAGCGTCCTAGGTGAGGTCACGGGACATTCGGTTGCCGTATTTCAACGAATCGACCAGGCCGGGTACAAGCTTCCGATCGACGAACGAATCCTTGCGGACACCGACACGCTCATGGTGTTCGGGCTCGATCACCTGCTGTCAGAGCAGGAGGCAACCTCAGGAGAAATCGAGGCCGTGCGCGAGTGGCTGAAACGAGAAGGAACTTGCCTTCTGCTTGCGCCCCATCACGACGTGGGATTTACAGAAGATCTGACGCAACGGCAATTGGAATATACACACCACGGAGATCCGCTCGTCCCTCGCCAGCAGCGCTTCGGACAATACACGCGTTCGCTCATGAAAGCGCTCGGCGTTCCAGTGGTGAATCAATTCGGACTTCGCCCCGCCCTCGTGAAAGGCACGAAACAAATTACGCCGCTCACAATCAACAAAGACCTGGATAAGCTTGGCCTGCTTAACGGGGTTACTACGTTCAATTTTCATCTGCACCTGCCACACTATTCGCTGACCACCGACGATACAAAATCCGTCCACGTGCTTACTCGGCAACCGGTTGATCTGGACCGACCGCATCCTTTCACTCAGGCGGGCAATACCGAGTTCAACTCGTGTATCTGGATGCCACCGAATGCACAACGCGCGGGAAACATCCTGCTGGCGGACCTCACGATCTTTACTACCTTGTTTGGTGGCATAGAGTCGCTTGCGACCTTTTGGAAGAACCTTGCAACGATGCCACTGGCAAGCGGGATGCCGGGGAAGAAGACTCAGGCTGTCGCCTGATCCGAAACGCGGACTATGCACGCACGGCACGGGGAAGGTCGAATGGAGTTCCTGAGTAAGGCAGTCCCAATCACGATGCTCGTCTTTGTGGTCGTAAGTATGCTGGCGGTGGGTTCGAGTCTTACGGTGGGACAGATTGTGGCTCCTCTGCGCAACCGCAAACTTGTTTTCTTCGCGGTGCTGGCAAATTTTGTGCTGATGCCAGCGGGGGCGTGGGCCATTGCCAAACTTCTCAAGCTTGACCAGCCACTCGGCATAGCCCTGCTCTTGCTAGGCGTAGCCGCCGGCGCACCATTCCTTCCGAAGCTGGCAGGCATTGCCAAGGGTGACCTCGCTTTCGCTGTTGGATTGATGGTCCTACTCATGGTGTTGACCGTGGCCTACATGCCGCTCGTGCTGCCGCTGGTTCTTCAAGGCGTTTCGGTCGATCCGATGAAAATAGCACGCTCGCTGCTTCTTCTCATGTTGCTTCCACTCGGTCTAGGGCTAGCGTTGAATGCCCGGTTCGGAAGCATCGCTGAAAGAATGCGCGCGCCGCTTAACCGGCTCTCAAGTCTCAGCCTGGCACTCCTGATCGTGTTGCTCTTAGTGACGAACATTCAAAATGTAGTGGCCTTGTTCGGAACCCGGGGCATCTTTGCGAGCATCCTTTTTCTTTTCCTCGGTGCTGGAATCGGGTGGCTCCTGGGCGGTCCGGGCCTTGGAACGAAGGGTGTGCTGGCACTGGGTACTGCTCAGCGGAATATTGCCGCCGCACTCGTGGTCGGCGGCAAGGACTTCGACGACCCCAAGGTGCTCGTCATGATTGTCGTGGTTGCCGTTGTTGGGCTGCTTATTCTAATGCCACTTGCGCGCGTCTTAGGAACTTGGAGCACGGAGACACCGGTTTAGAACAACCTGGGTTCGGGACCGCAGAGGCCCCAGATTGGAACAAACTGTGCACGTTGATGAGAGCACGCTTGGTATTACGCCTCTTTACGGTGGTTGCCGTCGTCGCGGTCGCTCACTGTGTCTTGACTCCCGTGCAAGCGCAAGTCAGAGGCGTCTATCCCGTAGGCATGAGCGCAACGAACTCTGGGGTAACACCCGAAGCAGGAATCAGCTATTCAAACCTTTTTATTTTCTTCTCGCGGGATGAAGCGAAAGGCGCTCATGGCGAAATATTGGCCACCGGCCAAAACTCGGTCATTATGGATTTGAACAGTTTTGTGTGGGTGAGCAAAAAGACAATCCCTCTCCTGGGCGGGGCAGTATTCTCGGCCTCCGCTACGCTTCCGATTGCCAACAACTCGCTCACGTCAGATGTCAACGGCGCCCTCAGCGGTGGTGGCGGGTTTGCGGATTCCTATTATCAACCGTTCATTCTTGGCTGGCGCAAGCAGCGCTTTGCCATTCGTGCGATCTATGGGTTTCTGGCGCCCACTGGGAGATTTAGCGTGGGTGCCAACACGAACGTCGGTTCAGGTTACTGGACCTCAGCTGTTGCCAGTGGACAGACGGTCTATCTGGATCGAAACAAAGCCACTGCCCTTTCCGCTTTTCAGATGTATGAATTTCACGGTACCCAAGAGGGCACAATGGTTCACCCTGGCCAGACGTTGAACCTCGATTATTCGCTAACCCACACCCTTCACGTGCAACCGAACTTGCGCCTTCAACTTGGATTGGTGGGCTACGGCCAGTGGCAGACTACGGATAAATCCGG
Source organism: uncultured Acidobacteriaceae bacterium (assembly GCA_963709025.1). GTDB lineage: Bacteria > Acidobacteriota > Terriglobia > Terriglobales > Acidobacteriaceae > Sulfotelmatobacter. The sequence continues at coordinate 26,877 of CAVPVE010000021.1, read as the reverse complement.
CCCGAACATTACAGCGGAACAGGCAGCCGCGCGCTATAAAGTGAATGCACTGGGCTTCGCGGCAAATGCAATATTACCTGAGCAGAAGGTGAGCGTTGGCGTTAAGTATTTTCATGAGTTCGAGTGCCGGTCTACCTTTCAAGGATACACACTCCAGATCTCCGGCACGATTACGTTCTAGGGACCTCTGAGCAACCATCAACTTTGAAGGCGGCGGGAATTCCAGACCTGCACAGGCCAGGAATTTCCTGTATTGCTTGCAACCTTACTGGAACCCCGCTATTTACGTGAGGTTCAGAGACACTACGCCCTTGCCACCGCCAGCCGTCTGCGGTGCAGGTACAGGTTCACCAACGCGATCACTTTCACTTAAAATGAAGGTCTATCGTCGGCCTGATGGCGGATCGGCTGGCATGGAATTGATGGAAGCCTTAGGTTGTGGCTATTGCTTGAAAATCCTCCATTGCGTCCGCCACGGAGGTGAAGCGGTCAACTCCGCCGAGCCGCGCATCTACTCCCTCGCTACGCAACCGCTCGCGCACCGATGACCGCGCTTCGACAGCATGAAAACGTTGGCCCGAGTTCGTAAACTCTTCGGCCAAGCTCGCGAGCATGTGCGCGCCGTGCATGTCCACGTACGGTGCGGCGGAAAGGTCCAGTACGACGAGCTTAGGTGGCACGGCTTCGGCGCGCACTCGATCCAGGATCGTATCGCGCACGTGGTCCATGTTGAAATAAACGAGACCCGACTCAGGCCGGAATATCATCACGCCGCGAATCAGTTCGTTGTCGGGATTGCGCTCGTAATCGGAAAAGCGCCGGGTGCCGGGAATGCGCCCGAGAAGTGCGACATGCGGTCGTGACGCGCGGCGGATCAATAAAACGAGCGAGATGATGGCGCCAATCATCACGCCGCGCAGCAGGCCCTGCCCCAAGACGCCGACGAGGGCTGCCATCGCCACCACGAACTCAGGACGGTCGCCACGCCAGAGCTGCTTGAGGATTGAAAGCTTGAAGAGGCCGGCCACCGCCACCAATACCACCGCTGCCAAAACGGGTTGGGGCAGAGCACGAAGCAGGTCCGAGAAGAAGAGCACCACGACTAAAATGATTCCCGCCGCGAAGGCGCCTGACAGTGGCGTGTGCGCGCCGCCGCCTTCGTTGACGAGCGACTGCGACATCCCGCCGCTTACCGGGAAACCGCGGCCCAATCCTGCTGCGAGGTTGGAAGCAGCGAGCGCAAGAAACTCCTGGTTGGCGTCCAGTCTCCCGCCATACTTCGCGGCGAAGGTGCGTCCGATCGCGGCCGTCTCCACCGCCCCGAGAAGAAAACAGGCGAACGCCAGGGGCAACAGATCGTTCGCGTCGTTCCAGTGAATCGCTGGGAGGCCGATTGCGGGCAATCCATGCGGTACTTCGCCGAGCAATTTCACCCCACGGGCGTCGAGGCGGAGCCAGCCGGAAGCCACGATCCCGCCCACTACGACGAACAGCGCCACGGGTTTGTTCTTGAGAAATATCTTTCCGAGCACGAGCAGCGCCAGCGCAGCCCCTCCAATCGTGAGGGAAGTGATGTTGGTCTCGGGCAGATGCCGAAGGAAATAACCGGTGTTCTGCCAGAAATTGCCATGTGTCCCATGGATGCCAAACAACTTAGGTAACTGCGTGCTGGCGAGAAAGAGCGCGACGCCGCATTTGAACCCGACCATGACGCTCTCAGAGATGAAGTTGATGATGGAGCCAGCCTTAACCAGCCATGCGGCGAAGGCGATAAGTGCCACGAGCAGGGCCGTACCTGACGCCAGCGAGCTGAACCGAGTTATGTCGCCTCCCGCGATTTCGCCCAGCGAAGCGCCCACGAGCAAAGATATAGCGGACGTGACTGTGATGGCCGTCTGCCGGGAACTGCAGAACAGCCAGAAGACCAGCCCGCCAAACAAACACGAGTAGAGTCCAGCTTGAGGAGGCAGGTTGGCCAGCGAGGCGTCGCCTAGTCCAGCGGGCAGCAGGTAGGCACCGAGTGTGATGCCGGCGACAACGTCACCTCGTAGCCAGCGTCGATCATAGCGCCTGATCCAGTCGAGGACGGGAAGTGGGGGATTCATATTCTTTGCTCCGCCAGGCTTCAGCTTACCTTCTGGATAAACGACCGCAGCCGCCCCGGACTCCTTGAGAAATCGCAAGAGAAATTTAACATGCGACTATAGTCAAAAAGAAGCTTTCCGCTTGGATGCTGGAGTCGACGCATCTTTTGATGTTCCAGCCGAGAAAGCCCAAAGGACGCCTAGCGAGGCGGGGCTGCTTTCTGCCGCGACCTCAATACTGGCTGGGCATTGCCGTGGCGCTGATTCGTGCGTCAAGGGAGAATGACTAATTCCTGCTTGCTGCCGCCACTCATTCCATAAACGGTTCCAGAAGTGAACGCACCCGCGTCGTATTTGTAGCAGCCGGGAGTGCTGGCTTTCGTCGTCACCTGCTTCTTGCCACCCCCCATGATGGGGCCATCCGGGTCAAATGGCGAATCGCTGCCGAACGAGACCATGAATCCGTTGTTCTTGTTCGAACTCATCCACACTACGGTCGTGCCGGCCTTTACGCAGAATAGTTGGTTGTTTTTCGCGTCGGGAATCCCGGGTTTTACGTTGGCGGAGTAAGATCCCCGCGTGATGTCAATCTTGCACTGCTCCGAGCTCGAACCGCAGGTGTTCGCCGCATTACACATGCTCTCGGGCTGGGCCTCATCACAGGTGTATTTGCTTTTCTTTTGCGCCTGCGCGATTGTGCAGTTCACTAGAAGGATGCAAGACAATAACAACAACGTATTCCAGATGTGAAATTGCTGTCGAGGTTTCATAGTCAGATCCGCATGCCTCTGCTAACGTTCGGCCGTTGCGATTTTGGGAGAGGTTGACTCCGCGGCTCAATTTGTGCCGCGCGCGTTCAACACCCGCGAGTCAAGGACGAGATTCAATCCCACTCGATGATGTTGACCAGCTTCCACTCATTCTGGTTGAGCTCCCACTGCAACTCGCCATCCTTGTTAATGATGAGCTGCGCGGCAGGGAAAAGAACACCGCCGCTCTTGTCTTTCTCTTTATCGTTTATGTTGATCTCGCCGGCGGTCAGATTGAAACTCTTCGTCTGGCTATCCCAATAGCTTTCGCCAAAGGCAATCTTGCGATTTGTAACAAAACGAATGGTACGGCCCGTCGGCGTTATGATTTCCCGGATGAAGCTAAGATCGAATCCAAGTGTGCCAGGAATCGTTATCCGGCCGACGCTCTTCATTTTCTCGAGGGCGTTTACCATGCCGTCGTTTTGACCCTTCTGAAAGGCTTGCACCAGAACGTCCCGATCCTCGGGACTCGAGAACTCGTAAATGATGATTTTCACCCCGAAGTTTCTTCCGAGCTGCGTGCTTGAGCCAAAGGCTGTGGCGTCGATCGTTTCCGAACTCTTCCGTTGACCAAAGGCGGGAATGACCGCGATAAACAAACCAATCAGAAGTGTGATCACAGTCGCGAAGTGTGGAATCTTCGAATTAGCGCGCATCTAGTGTTTCTCCTCTCGGACGGCCTGTCTGGCAGAGAATAGCGCGATCAGGTCCATTCGAAAAGGATCGTACACGCTTGCGAAGTGGAGAATAACTAGGGAATTCCCTAGTTGTTCGCGGGCGGGTAGGCATCTGAAAATCCAAACTCGAGAAGTGTTAGTTTCCCACGCTCATTAGTGAGGTTAACGCGAGGTCCTGGCAGTTCCATGAAAGTCTTAAATCCGAGGGTAGTTTTCGCTCTACTTACTTTGACGAGCCCGGTTGTTGCACAGGCAGCAGGGAGAAATGTGAAGCTCTTTGTACGTGGCTTGCCCGGGCAGATGGCAGTTCTCCAGGTTGACGGCAGGTCCTACGTAGCCGTCGAGGACTTGGCGCGATTCATCAGCGGTTCTGTCGGATTCAGCGGGAACGAGATTACACTAACGCTTCCTTCATCCTCTCGGTGCGCGTCGGCTGCGACTGACAGCGCAAGTCGACCTGGAAATTCCGCATTCTCGAAAGAATTCATGAAAGCGGGTATCGAAGAGATGAGCGTGATCAGGGAATGGCGCAGCGCGCTCGTGAATGCCGTACAAAATGGGTATGCGGTGACAGACGCATTCGTGGCTGCTTATCAAAGCCAGGCCAGCACCAACCTTCGGCTGGCGTTCGTTGCCATTTCGACCGATGCCGATCGAAGTGCTTATAACTTACTCAGCAATGAGTTCGACAGCATTCAAACCTTGAGCAACAAGATTCTTGCTGCCCGAAAGAACATGAACTACGTTCCTACCGATGCACTGAAGGGCGATGCCTTGGATCAGAAAATCCTGAACTGCGCACGCTCTCTGGCGTCCATGGCTGCCAACGGACAATTTGTGGACGACGGCTCTTGCAACTAAAGCGGCGAGTGATTACGGCTGATAACCACGATCCATGTGACGGGTCTCAGTGAAATTGGTCCCTAAGAAAGAGGCAGCGAATCCTCGATCACTCTTGCCTCCATCTCCTCTAGAGCACTTGATAAGTAGGCCTTCGTCTCGTGCGAGCGCGTTAGGGGTTTCCCTAGTTGTCGTCGGGGTACCAGCGGCCTATAAGGGAAGCACGATGCCGTTCACCAATTGTGGATGAGGCAGACCGTCGCTGCGGCACAACGAGACCAATGCTGTTCGAGACTTCAGAACAGTGTTTGTACTCCGGAACGGAGCCTTGGATCAGTAGTCGGATGTACAGATCCGAGGCTATTTGTGACGCGACTGAGCTGATTGTCTGTTGGAGCCGAGGTATGGATTGTTAGCGGAGGAAAGCAGGATGAAAGGCTCCTTAAGCATTCTGGACAATGTTCAGAGTTCGTGCGGAACGTGTAATTCTGGAGGATGCGGATCATGCGGTCCGGCTCCGAGTCTAAGTCACACTCCAGCTCCAACAATGCTCACCCGAAGAGACATGGGCCGCACGATTTTGGGTGCATCCGCTGCGGCTTTGCTGGTTGGATGTTCGCGACAGCCAACCACAGAGCAAGCCAAGCCAGCGGCTAGCGCAATGCCTTTACCCTTTATATCGCCCGAGCTCTCCGTCGTTGTGCAGTCGAAGGGTCCGATCATGACCACATTGGAGGAGTTCTACAAGATCGGCCCGGGACCCTCCAGTTCCCACACCATGGGTCCCATGAGGATCACCTACGATTTCTTCCAGCGAGTCTCGAAGTTACCAGACGACCAACTGAAGCGAGCGACAGCTCTCAAAGTGCACTTGTATGGGAGCCTCAGCGCCACGGGCAAAGGTCATGGCACGGACAGGGCGTGCTTGGCCGGCCTTCTCGGGAAAGCTCCAGCAACATGCCCACCGGCGTTTCTTGATGGACTAGCCACCAATCCCGATGAAGTGCACAAAGTGACGATCGGACCCACGACTCTCAACCTGACGCTGAAGGACATTGTCTTCGACGCCACGAAGGGAGATTTTCGTCACCCCAACACGATGACGGGGAAGCTGTTGGCCGGCGACCAAACCTTGTATGAACTCGAGTACTACTCGGTCGGCGGCGGATTTATTGAATGGAAGGGTTACAAGCCTCCCGACAAAGGACAACCGAAATACCCGTTTGCTCAGGCGAAGGAACTGAAGAAGTACCTTATCGACGACAAGATTTCGCTTCCGACGTTGCTGCTTACGAATGAGATGGCCATCTCTGGGAGGAGTGAAAAGGAGATATGGGAGTTTCTCGACCAAGTCACGGAAGTGATGGTGCGAGGCGTTGACACGGGGCTGTCGGTAGACAGCGTCTTGCCCGGTCCGATCAAGCTGCACAGCAAGGCGGCCGACATGCAGCGGAGTTTGAAGACATCGACAAAGGGACAAGCTGCCCACGTGATCACTCAGGTGGCGTCATACGGCTTTGCGATGGGCGAGGAGAACGCGCGCGGACACATCATTGTGACTGCGCCGACCGCAGGTTCAGCGGGGATCATTCCTGCCGTGGTGAAGTCTCTGCGCGATGTGAACGCGCCAACGCAAAAGATCCGGGATGGTTTCCTTGCGGCGGCGGCCATCGGCTACCTCTGCAAACACAATGCCACCCTCTCGGGAGCCGAGGGCGGTTGCCAGGCGGAGGTTGGGGTCGGCTCTTCGATGGGTGCGGCGATGATTTCTCAAGCTATGGCAGCTGGTCCGAAGGTTGTCTCCAATGCGGCCGAGTCCGCTCTCGAGGCCCATCTCGGGATGACCTGCGATCCGGTTGCCGGTTACGTTCAAGTCCCATGCATAGAGCGCTGCGCCTATGGCGCAGTGAAAGCCTGGACAGCCTACTGCATTGCGAGTGAGGAGATCGCAGAAGAACGCCGGGTCGATCTCGATACGACGATCGCAGCAATGGATCTAACGGCGAGGGAAATGAACACGAAATACAAAGAAACGTCGGAAGGCGGTCTGGCCGTCTCCCTGGTTCTTTGCTAGTTCGCGGTTACGCAGGAGCAGTGCGCGCTAAGTCATCGTGGTGAACATGTCGATCGTATCCGTATCTTCACCTCCCAGTAGCGACACGGGAGCACGCACGAATCTCAGATTGGCGACCGTGTCGTGGCTGCTGGTGGCAATTTATTACTTCTACCAGTACGCACTGCGCTCGGCGCCATCGGTGATGGTGCCGCAGTTGACGGAAACCTTCGGCCTCAGCGCGCTCGGCATGGCTTCCCTGATTGGGCTTTTCTACTACGGATACTCCCCTTTCAGCCTGGCCGCGGGGGCTGCCATGGATCGACTGGGGCCGAGGAAGGTTCTGCCCGCCGCAGCCGCTGTCGTAGGCATTGGGGCCCTGCTATTCGGTTCAGGCAACAGAGAAGCGGCAAGCCTCGGAAGACTTTTGCAGGGGGCAGGGGGAGTCTTCGCCCTAGTCGGGGCGGTTTACATCGCCACGAAGAACTTCCCGGCGTCTCGCGCGGCTACTTTGATTGGTGCGACACAGATGTTTGGCATGGCCGGAGGGTCGGCTGGGCAATTTGCAGTCGGTCCGCTGATTGGTCGGGGCATGTCGTGGAAGGCTTTTTGGATTGGAATGGGCTTGGTCGGTCTAGCGATCGGTGCGCTCCTTTTCTTCCTGTTACCCAACGAACCGGTAGCGAAAGCTCCTGCCAGTGGCCTGAAGGCCACCATCGAGGCTTTCGTCGTTGTATTCAAGAATCCGCAATCGATTTTGTGCGGCTTGATCGCAGGATTTCTTTTCATCCCGACAACCATCTTCGACATGATTTGGGGTGTGCGCTATCTGCAGGAAGCGCATGGATTCAGTTATGCCGCGGCAGTAATGCGATCGGCCACAGTTCCACTCGGGTGGATCATTGGGTGCCCGTTGCTGGGATTCATTTCAGACCGCATCGGAAGACGGAAGCCAGTGATCATTGGCGGCGCGGTTGTGCTTCTCGCCAGCCTGGCTTGGATCCTCTTCGGACCGACCAATGTGTTTCCTCCATATCTGCTTGGTCTGCTCGCTGGAGTGGCATCTGGCGCGGCTATGCTGCCCTATACCGTGATCAAAGAAGCTAACCAGCCGCAATATGGCGGCACCGCCACGGGCGTGATCAATTTTCTGAACTTCACTTTCAGTGCTCTATTGGGGCCATGCTTTGGATGGCTTCTTCAACACGCAACTGGCGGCGCCGAGCAGCGTGAACTGGCGCATTATCGAACAACTTTTCTGCCCCTTCTGTTCGGCGTTGGGGCCGCCATAGTTCTCTCCTTCCTCCTAAAGGAAACCGGACCGATAGTGCAGCACGATCGTCGGCAGTCATGAGGTGAGCGATGATTTTAGAAACAGGAACGGGCAAGTACGAGCAATTACTCGAGAGATGCACAAATCTGGAGCCGGTCCCAACGGCGGTGGCACACCCTTGTGATGCTTCATCTCTCTCTGGAGCGGTGGAGGCGGCAGAACTTGGATTGATCGTGCCGATTCTGGTTGGCCCGTTAGCTAAGATCACTGAAACCGCGAAGACGTTGGGAATCGACTTAGGTAGGTTTCGAATCGTCGACGCTCCACACAGTCATTCCTCCGCAGCTAGAGCAGTGGAGTTGATCCGCGAGGGTTCCGCGGAGATCTTGATGAAGGGCAGCTTGCATACCGACGAGTTGATGTCGGCGATTGTGGCGCGCGACGGAGGTTTGCGGACCGGTCGTCGCATCAGTCACGCGTTCATCATGGACGTGCCGACGTACCACAAGGTACTGATCGTTACGGATGGTGCGATCAATATTGCCCCAGTGCTGGAAGACAAGGTCGATATCTGTCAGAACGCCATTGACCTTGCGGTCGCGCTCGGCCTTGAAAGGCCCAAGGTGGCGATTCTCGCGGCAGTCGAAACGGTAACCTCGAAAATGCCGGCGACCATTGATGCCGCGGCCCTTTGCAAGATGGCAGAACGCGGGCAGATCACGGGCGCCGTTCTCGACGGGCCCCTTGCCTTCGATAACGCCATCAGCGAACAGGCTGCTACTACAAAAGGCATTCGCTCCACGGTGGCTGGCGATCCGGACATACTTCTCGTGCCTGATCTCGAGGCCGGCAACATCCTGGCGAAGCAACTCAGTTTTCTTGCCAAGGCCGACAGTGCAGGCATGGTTCTCGGGGCGAGAGTGCCGGTCGTTCTAACCAGTCGGGCGGACAGCGTGCGATCCCGGATCGCCAGTTGCGCGGTTGCCATGTTGGTGGCTCACGCCCGGCGAATGGGGCACTGAGGATACATCGTGACAGCCGACTTTGCTCTCGTGCTCAACGCTGGGTCATCCAGCTTGAAGTTTTGTGTGTTCCGGCGGCCAAAAGGGTTGCAGTGGGAGCTCGATGCAAAGGGGCAGATCGAAGGCGTCGGGACGGCTCCTCGATTATCGGCAAAAGATGGAAGTGGCGAGCGGATCGCAGACGAGAGTTTGGGAGCGGAGGTCAGCGATGGTCGCAAAGCAGTGGATGCCCTCGCCGCCTGGTTGCAGTCCAAGTATCGGGGCGGCAAAGTTTTGGCGGTCGGCCACCGCGTCGTTCATGGTGGCGCACACTTTGCTGGACCGACGATCGTAGATCGGCAGGTCCTGGCGCAACTATACCAACTGATTCCGCTTGCGCCGTTACATCAACCTTACAATCTGGCCGCCATTGAGGAGGTCTTTGAACGATTGCCAGGCGTCCCGCAAGTTGCATGCTTCGATACGAGCTTTCATTGTGGGCATTCGACAGTCGCAGCACTCGTACCTCTGCCCAGAGATCTCTGCAAATCGGGACTGCGGCGATATGGATTTCACGGTTTGTCATACGAATACATCGCTTCCGTCTTGCCGGAAGTCGCGCCGGAGATTGCACAGGGGCGCGTGATCGTCGCCCATCTCGGGAGTGGTGCCAGTCTCTGTGCACTGAGAGAAGGGAAGAGCTTCGACAGCAGTTTGGGCTTCACAGCGCTGGATGGACTGTGTATGGGAACACGGCCGGGAGCTCTTGATCCGGGTGTCGTTCTGTATCTGTTTCAGGGCTTGGGTCTCTCCGTGAAAGAGGTCGAGGCTCTGCTCTACAAGAAATCTGGTTTGCTCGGGATTTCCGGTATCAGCAATGACATGCGCGACCTGCTTGCCGCGAATGAGCCTGACGCAAAAATAGCGGTGGATTATTTTGTTTACCGCGCGGCCAAAGAGATCGGTGCGCTTGTCGCGGTCTTGGGGGGCATTGATGGATTGGTCTTCACCGCCGGCATCGGCGAAAATTCGCCAGAGATTCGACGAAGAATCTGTGAATCTGCGGCGTGGCTCGGGTTAGAGCTTGACGCAGAAGCTAATTCGAGCAGAGGTCCGCGCATCTCCACTCGGCAAAGCAAAGTTTCGGCCTGGGTCATACCTACGAATGAGGAAATCATGATCGCACGGCATACCGGATCCCTGCTTGGCCTGAGATAAATCGGCATTGTTGAACATTAAGGAGTATCACTATGGCTACGATCGCATCGGAAGATTTGGTCCGCACGAACACGATTTCTGCTTGGACGGGGTTCAGGCCGGGTCTTTGGGAGAAAGACAATCAATGTCCGCGACTTCATCCAGCAAAACTATGCACCATACGAAGGGGACGGCTCTTTCCTTGCGCCCGCAACGGAACGCACCAAGAAATTATGGGCCGGATTGAACGATCTTTTTGTAGAAGAGCGCAAGAAAGGTGTGCTCGACGTCTCTCAAGTTCCCAGTTCCATTACGTCGCATGCTCCCGGGTACATCGATCGCGCGAATGAGATCATTGTTGGTCTTCAGACTGAGGCGCCACTCAAGCGGGCCATCATGCCGAACGGTGGCTTACGGATGGTCGTGAACGCTCTCAAGGCGTACGGATATGATCCCGATCCTACGGTTGTCGAAACTTTCTCGAAGTACCGGAAGACGCACAACGAAGCGGTGTTCGATGCGTACACTGCGGACGTAAGGCGGTGTCGTAGCTCTCACATCCTGACCGGCCTCCCGGACTCGTACGGTCGCGGCCGGATTATCGGGGACTACCGGCGGGTCGCGTTGTACGGTGTGTCGCGCCTCATCGAGCAAAAGAAGGTGGAAAAGCTCAGCCTGGATTCGGCATTGTCAACGGAAGACGTCATTCGCGACCGCGAAGAACTGAGTGAACAGATTGCGCGCGCTCAACGAGTTGCAAGTGATGGCTTCCACCTATGGGTTCGACATCTCAGGCCCGGCTCGTAATGCAGTCGAGGCGGTGCAGTGGCTCTACCTCGCCTACCTCGGGGCCGTTAAGGAACAAAACGGTGCGGCCATGTCGCTCGGCAGGACATCGACTTTCCTTGACATCTACTTCGAGCGAGACCTCGCGGCTGGAACGATGACCGAGCAGCAGGCGCAGGAGATCATCGATGATTTTGTCATCAAGCTGAGGATCGTTCGATTCTTGAGGACGCCGGAATACGATGAGCTCTTTGCCGGCGATCCGACCTGGATTACCGAATCCATTGCGCGGTGTCGGAGATGACGGTCGATCCTCTCGTGACCAAGACGAGCTTCCGGTTCCTGCAGACTCTTTACAATCTTGGCCCCGCTCCGGAACCGAATCTAACGATCTGGTATTCGCCGCGGCTGCCCGACGGATTCCGCAATTTTGCGGCGAAGGTAGCGATCGATACAAGTTCCATCCAATTTGAAAGTGACGAGATGATGCGCCGTGCATTGGGAGACGACGGAGCGATCGCTTGCTGCGTATCACCCATGCTCCTGGGCAAACAGATGCAGTTCTTCGGGGCGCGAGCCAACCTCGCCAAGTGCCTCCTCTATGCAATCAACGGCGGTCGGGACGAAATCAGCGGGGAGCAGGTGGGCCCAACAGGCGGCGTCACTGGAGAATACCTGGATTTCAACGAAGTAATCGATAAGTTCGAGAAAATGATGGAGTGGCTTGCAGGAGTGTATGTCAGCGCGATGAATATCATTCACTACATGCACGACAAGTACGCTTACGAACGCCTTGAGATGGCGCTGCACGACTACGCTCCTTTACGGACAATGGCGTTTGGCATGGCGGGCATGTCTGTGGTTGCGGACAGTCTTTCGGCAATACGTTTCGCAAAGGTTCGAGTCATACGCGACGCGACCGGCCTCGCGGTGGACTATCAGATTGAAGGCGAGTTTCCGCAGTTTGGCAACAATGATAATCGGGTAGACCAACTTGCCGCCTGGGTCGTCAGCACATTCATGAGCAAGCTGAAAAAATATCCCACCTATCGCAACGCTGTTCACACACAATCGATTTTGACCATCACATCGAACGTGGTCTACGGCAAGAGTACAGGCAATACGCCCGATGGAAGACGCCGCGGCGAACCATTTGCTCCCGGCGCCAACCCGATGCACGGGCGCGACACGCATGGCATCCATGCTTCGGCTGCTTCGGTCGCCAAAATTCCGTATCGCGATGCGGCCGACGGTATTTCACTGACGGCTTCGCTTGTGCCCGAAGGCCTCGGGAGAGTTGCCGAAGATCGGATCACAAACTTGACGAGTGTGCTTGACGCGTTCTTTAGTGTCACGGGCTTTCACATGAACGTAAATGTGTTGGACCGTGAAATGCTCCTGGATGCAATGGACCATCCAGAGAAATATCCTCATCTGACGATTCGGGTCTCCGGGTATGCCGTGAACTTCGTCCGACTGACTCGCGAGCAACAAATGGATGTGATCAACCGCACATTCCATGGGCAACAGGCGACGCTATGAATGGAACGCATCAAGGACTCTCATTAGAGGCGAAAAGCCCGTTTGACCTGCGTGTAAATCTCGGAGCGAGTATGCCGGAGTCGGACGTACGGACTGCTCTGGCCACGGGGGAGATGGGCTTCCTTCATTCGTTCACGACTGGTTCGACTGTCGACGGCCCAGGTGTGCGCGTGGTCGGTTGGACCTCGGGTTGCCATTGGCGATGTCTCTATTGCCATAATCCCGATACTTGGAACATGAGCAACGGCATCCCGGTGTCCTTGGCCCACGCAACTGAAGAACTGCGGAAATATCGCCACGGGTTGAGGGTGATGTCAGGTGGTTTCACTTTGAGCGGCGGTGAGCCTTTGATGCAAGACCGGTTTGCTGTAAAACTGCTGACCGCGACGAAGAAGATGAAGATTCACACCGCGCTCGATACCAATGGGTCTCTTGGGGAGCGCCTTTCGGACTCTGATCTGGAGCACATTGATTTGGTACTCCTCGATCTGAAGAGCTGGGACCCAGAACTGCACCGCAGGATTACGGGTCAGGAGGTTGGACCAGTCCTGGATTTTGCGCGGCGGTTGGCTGATCAAAAGAAAACGATTTGGCTGCGCTTCGTGCTCGTACCCGGACTGTCGGACGACCCTGAGAACGTAGCTAAGATTGCGAAGTTTGCGGCGGATTTGGGAAACGTGCAACGAGTCGATGTCCTGCCCTTCCATCAGATGGGACGATTCAAATGGAAGGAACTCAAACTCAACTACACGCTTGACGACGTTCAGCCGCCGACGGTAGAAGTTGTCGCACGAGTCTGCAATCAGTTTCGAGCGGTTGGCCTTATTGCACATTAGGCGATTGGCTGAGGCTCGGAGCAGTCACTTTTCGAAAAGATTCAGTGCTCGTCATCCGTTTCGAATCTTTTCGAGGCCGCATGTCGTTTCGGCCGCACGTCCTACGGATGCGACGGTGGGTTTGAGGCGGCGTTGTGGCTCAGCCATTGCGCGTCGCTCAGGTTCCAGCCCCCGCCGAGCGCCTTGTAAAGGTCAACCAGCGCAGTCTTGCGATCCAGGTCATAGATCACAAGGGCTGTTTGCGCCGGGAACAGGTTCAGCTTGGCATCAAGCACTTCAAAATAGCTTGCGAGTCCGCTATCGTACCGCAAATCCGAGAGCCGCACGGAATCCTGATAGGAAGCTACAGAACGACTCTGTTCTTTCAGAGACTGGGCGAGCTTCTGGTGTGCGGCGAGCGCGGTCGAGACCTCGCCAAAGGCTTGTGTAACCGACTTCACGTAAGAAAATTGCGCCTGGTCACGCTGAGCTAGAGCCACTCGATACTGGCTTTTGAGACGCCCTCCCTGGAACAGCGGTCCGGCCAAACCGGCACCTGCAGTCCACTGCGTTCCGGAACTGACCAGGCCCGAAAGTTGGGGGCTCACGCCGCCCAGCAACCCCGTCAGATTGAGCACAGGAAAGAAGTTGGCCTTGGCAACACCGACGGAGGCGTTGGCGGCAATGAGCTCTTGCTCTGCTTGTCGCAGGTCTGGTCGCCGCTCCAGCAGTGTCGAGGGCAGCCCCGACGGGATGATGTCCAAGTCATTCTGGTCGGCAAGCGACTTGCCGCGTTGGATCGGCCCGGGATTCTTACCAAGCAACAAGCTAATCTGATTCTCTTTCGCCGTGATCTGCCGTTCGAGGTCCGGGATTTGCGCTACAACGTTGGCCAATGCTGCTTCGGCGCGCGACGTTTCCAGACCCGATGCCTCTCCGCCCTGCTCTTTTTTACTAAAGAGGTCGTAGCTTTCCTGGAAGCTCTGGCCCGTCTCCCTCGTGATCACAAGTTGCTCGTCGAGTGCCCGCAATTCAAAATAGGCCTGCGCCACGTCCGCGACCAGGCTCAGCCATACTCCGCGCTGTACTTCCTCGGAGGCGAAAAATAGGGCTTTCTGTTGCTCATTCAACTTGCGGATGCGGCCCCACAAGTCGATTTCCCAGGAAAGGTTGAAGTTATATCCGTAGTAAACATGATTCGGTATGAGGTTCGATTTTGCTCCTGCAATGCTGGCCCCGTATCCGATTTGAGGATAGTACTCCGACTTTGCCACACCCGCCTGGGCCCGCGCCTCTTCGACACGGGATGCAGCAATCGCTACGTCGTAGTTGTTCTTCAAAGCCTCGCGGATCAGATCCTGCAGAACAGGATCCTTGAAGAGTTCCCACCAGGGCGCGTCCGCGAGCGAACCCGCCTGGGGATTGGCTTCCGTGTAGAACTTGTCGGGAGGTTGAATCACGGGACGCTTGTACTTCGGTCCCACCACGCATCCCCCAAGACCCAGGAGCAGGATTGCCACACAAACGATCTTGCGCATCAGTGTGCCCCTCCTTCCGCGGGTGCGGCGTGAGACACTTCTGAATCGGTTTTTTTCTTCCGACTGGCGATTCGCTCTACCAACACGTACAAGACCGGCACAAGGAAGACGCCCATCACGGTTGCCGCCGACATGCCGACGATGACGGAAGTTCCCAGAACCTTGCGACCGATGGCGCCCGCGCCTTTTGCCGTCCAGAGTGGGACGCAACCGAGAATGAAGGCGAACGAGGTCATTAGAATCGGCCGCAATCGGAGGCGGGCTCCCTCGAGGGCGGCCTCCACAAAATCTTTCCCTTTCTTGTGCTCCAAGACGGCGAACTCAACGATCAGGATGGCGTTCTTGGCGGTGAGACCAATCAGCATGACCAGTCCGATCTGAGCGAAGATGTTGTTATCGAACTTGCGCAGCATCAGTCCGCCAAATGCGCCAAACACCGCCACTGGCGTGGAGAGCAGCACGCTGAACGGCAGAGACCAACTCTCATAGAGCGCGGCCAGGATGAGAAAGACGAACACCAACGACATGCCAAAGACCGCCGCCTGACCTCCGGAAGCCTTCTTTTCCTGATACGACATATCGCTCCACGCGTAACCCATATTGCTGGGCAACACTTGGGCGGCCACTTCTTCCATGGCGGCCGTCGCCTGTCCGGAGCTGTATCCGCTGGCGGGGGAACCGTTGATCTGGATGCTACGGAACAAGTTGAAGCGGTTGGTATATTCCGGACCGGAGACTCGCCGAATCGTAACTAACGAGCTCAGGGGCGTCATCTCCCCCTTCGAATTGCGCACGTAGAAGTTGTTGATTTGGTCAGAGCTGTTCCGGTATTGAGGTTCTGCCTGTAGATAAACCTTCCACTGCCGCCCAAAGCGATTGAACTGATTGACATAAGCTCCACCCAGAAAGGCCTGCAGCGTCTGGTAAACCTCGGCGAATTGCAGCCCCTGTTTCAGGACGCGGTCCTGATCGACGTCCATATAGAGCTGCGGAACCGAAGGGCGGAAGGTGCTGACCAGCGAGGCGAGTTCCGGACGCTTGCGGGCAGCCTGCGTCAGTTTCTCCAGATTGTCAAAGAGTTGTTCAACGGTGCCGCCGGCACGATCCTGCAACATGAAGGTGAATCCGCCGGCTGTGCCCAGTCCTGGAATCGCGGGCGGACCGAAGGCAAACCCAACGGCCTCTGGAATCTCTTTTGCCATCTTCTGGTTCAAAGCCCGCATGAGCCCAGCCGCAGATAGTTCATCGCTGTGCCGCTCCTCCCAGGGATCCAACTGCAGGAAGTAGAAGCCGGTGTAGGAAGCGGACGTATTCGAGAGCAGACTGAAGCCGGCGATCGCGTCATAGCCTTGAATCCCGTGGGTGTGCGCGAGAATGTCATCCATCTTTCTCATGACCGCGTCCGTGCGTTGCAGGGAAGCGGCATCCGGCAGTTGCAGTTGAATGAAGGCGTAGCCTTGATCCTCTTCGGGGATGAAGCTTTTGGGCAAGCTCTTACCCATCAGTCCAGCCGCGATCGAAACACCGAGGAGGAGGAGCATTGCCATCCCAGTCCGGCGAATCAGGACGTGGCTCCACGAGACGTAGCCGCCGGTGACCTTCTCGAAGCTGCGGTTAAACCAGTCGAAGAATTTCCCCAGTGGCCCTTTGGCTTTCTTGCGCGGTCGAAGCAACATGGCCGACAAAGCTGGAGAAAGCGTCAACGCGTTGAAGGCAGAGATCAGAACAGAGATCGCGATGGTAACCGCGAATTGCTGGTTGAGTAATCCGGAAATTCCGCCCATGAAGGCCATGGGCACAAACACGGAGGAAAGAATCAAAGCGATTCCGATCACCGGGCTGGTAACTTCCTCCATCGCCTTGACTGTTGCTTCTTTAGGCGGCATGCCATGCTCGATGTTGTGTTCGACGGCCTCGACGACGACGATTGCATCATCCACGACCAGGCCGATCGCAAGGATCAGCCCGAACAGAGAGAGCGTATTGATGGAGAACCCCAGCATCGGAAAAACAGCGAAGGTTCCAATGAGAGAGACTGGGACGGCGATGAGAGGAATGAGCGTCGCGCGCCAACCTTGCAGAAAGAGAAACACCACGATAATGACGAGAACAATCGCTTCACCCAATGTCGTCACGATTTCTTTCATGCCCTCAGTGATGGGCAAGGTCGTGTCCATGGAAACTTTGTATTCCAGACCCTGCGGGAATCGCGACTTGAGTTCGTCCATCTGGATCTTGACTTGATTGGCCACAGCCAAGGCGTTGGAACCCGGAGCCTGATACACGGCGATAATGACGGCCGGCTTGCCGTTGAAGCGTCCAATCTGCTGGTAGACCAGGGAGCCCAGTTCGATGCGTGCGACGTCTTTCAATCGCACGACGGAGCCGTCCGTATTCTGGCGAACAATCACGTTGCCAAACTCTTCCGCATTGATCAGGCGGCCCGGAGCGCGCACGGAGTACGTGAACTGCTGCCCTTTTGGTGCGGGCTCGCCTCCGATTTGACCCGCTGGATTTACGGCGCTCTGCTGCTGCACGGCATTGTTCAAGTCCGAGACGGTGAGACCCAACTTCGTCAGTTGATCGGGTTTCACCCAAATGCGCATCGCGTAGTCTGCAGTGCCGAAGTTCGTCACCTGGCCAACGCCAGGCACGCGAAGCAGCGCGTCGTTGATATTGATGGTGGCGTAGTTCCCCAGGAACTGACTGTCGAAAGTGCCATTGGGCGAATAGACCGACAGGACCAGCAAGGGAAGTCCCATCGACTTCTTTACCGTCACCCCATACTGGTTGACCGAAGTGGGAAGGTTCGGGCTAGCTTGCGAAACCCGGTTCTGCGTGTTCACCTGATCGATGTCGACATTGGTGCCGACATCGTAGGTCACCTTCAATGTCATGGTTCCATCGTTGGCATTGGTGGACATCATATAGATCATGTTGTCCACGCCGTTCATCTGCTGCTCCAGCGGCGTCGCGACCGACTGTTCGATCGTGAGTGCATCGGCGCCGGTGTAGGTGGAAGTTACGTTGACCTGAGGGGGGACAATGTCGGGCAACATCGCTGTTGGCAACTTCGTCATTGCAACGAGCCCTGCGATGACGGTGAGAATGGCGATCACGATGGCGACGATGGGGCGGTTGATGAAAAACTTGGCCATGTCTACTCTCCACCGTGGACTGCGTTGGCCTGGGTGTCTTTAAATTCGCTGGGCGCTACAGTCATGCCATCGCGCAGGCGCTGCAAGCCGTCCACAACAACTCTGTCGCCCAATTGCAACCCGGTTTCGATCACCCACATATCGCCGAACTGAGGGCCAGTTTTCACAGCACGAATCGTGACCTTGTTCTCGGAATCAACCACTCCGACCTGGTAAATCCCCTGCAACTCCGCAATGGCTCGCTGCGGAATCAACAACGCGTTCTTCCTTACTTCGGTCTTCGAGCGTATGCGGCCATACTGGCCGGGGCGCAGAACATTTGTAGGATTCGGAAACTCAGCGCGGACTTGAATCGTGCCGGTTCGCGAGTCTATTTCGCGATTCACAAGAAGGGAGTGACCTCGCCGTGGGTAAACAGTGCCGTCCCCAAGAATTAGCTCCAGGTCAGCTCCGCGTCCGGTTTTGTCGCGAGCGAAGCGCAGGTAGTCCTGCTCCGCGATGCTGAAATCGACATAGACCGGATCCACAGCTGACACCGTCGCCATAATCGTGGTCGGCGTCATGAGGTCGCCAATCCCAACTTTCGCAATTCCAGCGATGCCTGAGATTGGAGACACGACGGTTGCCCAAGTAAGGTTGAGCTTGGCGTTGTCCAGTACAGCTTGAGCTGCAGCGACCTGTGCGGTAGCGGCCCGCTGTCTGCTAGTGGCTTTGTCCAGTTCGGCCTGGCTGACGGCTTTCTGCTGGACGAGCGGCGTATAGCGATTCACATCGATCTGCGCTTGTGCCAAGGCTGTGTTGGCTTCCTCCAGTTGCCCTTGCGCCTGTTGGACCGCAGCTTCAGACTGGCGATCATCCAGATGGAACATCGCCTGTCCCTTTCTTACGAAAGATCCTTCGCTGTACAGTTTGCTCAGGAGGAAGCCTTCGACCTTTGGGCGAATGTCAGCGTCAATGTTGCCGGCCATGGTCCCCACCCATTCTTGATAGACGGGCACATCCTTCTGCAGAACGGTGATTACTGTGACTCCGGGTGGAGGTGGCGCTGGCTTCGGTTTACCGGAAGAACAACCACATAGAACCACGGCTGGCAATAACGAACTCCAGAGCCGGGAGTAAATTCCTAGTTCTCGCCACACGAACTGCCTCCTCGACGCACGCGAACTTGTTCGGACTCAGGCGAAATGGCTGAGTGCTTCCTCTACTTACGGGCGCTCACAGTACTCATCGCCCGAGTAGCCACAGGAAAAATAATCTCTGGTCAGAGCAGCAAGGGGCACTCGTTTGCCTGCAATCTCAATCTTCAAGTTCAGAATTCACTCGAACCGCTTGATGCTACGAAGGGCTACCACGCATCACAACTGGGGAAATCCCTAGTCGCACAAGGCTTCGTTGAAACACGGCAATGTTCATGGCTGAAGCAACATAACGAAGCTGTTCCAGTTCTGGGCGGTTGCGAGCAACTTTCGAACACCAGGCGGTTTGCCATTTCCCGGTTCAAGACTGCTCCATCAAATGGGGAGAGGCGGAGAAGATCAGTATTTTTCGGGAATGAAGTGCCTTGATTTCAGAGGCGCCTGATCGTCATATTCTCCCTGCTTCTTTCGCAGGGGTAATATCACTTTCTCCCGTGGTACTTTTCCGTATTGAATCAGGCTCAAAAAGTGCGAAATGCAGTTAAGCCTAGCGGTCTTCTTGTCGTCAGAGCGCACGATATACCAGGGAGCATGCTTGGTGTCCGTCGCCTTCATCATCAGGTCCCGGGCGTGGGAGTATTCGTACCAGCGGCGGTAAGATTCCAAGTCCATGGGGCTCAGTTTCCACTGGCGAAGAGGATCTTTGATCCGCGACTCGAATCGGCGTTCCTGCTCTTTCTGCCCGACCTCCAGCCAGTACTTGATCAGGATTGCTCCACCATCCACGATGTACTTCTCGATCATGGGACAAAGATCTAGAAAACGGCGATGCTGTTCCTTGGTACAGAATCCCATTACATATTCGACTCCCGCTCGGTTGTACCAACTGCGGTCGAAGATCACGATCTCGCCGGCCGAGGGAAGATTCTGAATGTAGCGCTGCATGTACATTTGGTGTTTTTCCCGGTCGGAAGGAGCGGGTAAAGCCACGACGCGGAAGACGCGCGGACTCACGCGTTCGGTAAGAGCGCGAATCGTGCCTCCCTTGCCGGCGGCATCACGCCCTTCAAAGATAATAATCACGCGTAGGCCCCGGTATTTCACCCACTCCTGCAGCTTGCACAATTCGCTCTGGAGCCGGCGGAGTTCCTCTTCGTACTGTTTGCGCCCCAGCGATTTCTTCTCGTCTTTCTTTTGCCTGTCAGCCATTGCGAGTCACTCTCACTTTTCAGAACCTGCATCGTTGATAGTGCGGCGACGCCCAGCGCGGAGGTCTCAACCGCGTAAGCTTGCCAGGCGTCCAAGAACCAGCTCAGTTGTGATGGCGCCTTTTGACGCGCAGTTGCGCCAGTGAGCGAACCAAAGACGCATTGACGGAGGCGACTTCTTCGGAAGAGAGTTTCTCCCGCAATCGGGCAGCCGCGCGCTGGCGTGCTTCTTCAGTCGCTGCTTCGTCAATGTCCTGAGCGGTTACAGCCATATTCGTCACGATGGCTACGCTCTTGCCCGTGATTTCCACGAGCCCCTCACCCACTGCAAGAACTTCCTCTTGATCGTTTGTGCGGGCGATCAGTTCACCCGGCACTAGCTGGGTCATTAGGTGGACGTGGTGGGGAAGAATTCCCATCCGCCCCTCCACGCCTGGCAGAACGACCATATCCACGTCTTTGGAGAACACCGTCCCCGTCGGAGTCGCAATTTCCAGTTTGAGAGTGTCAGCCATGTCGCACCTGCAAGTCGAGCCTTAGGCCGTAGTGTTAGTCCTCAGCCTGCGTGACTTCCTCGATTGCACCTTTCATGTAGAAGTTGCCTTCAGGCACATCGTCGTGCTTGCCTTCCAAGATCTCTTTGAAGCCTCGAACTGTGTCTGCAACGGGAACCTGCTTGCCCTCTCGGCCGGTAAAGACTTGCGCCACGCTAAACGGCTGGCTCAGAAAGCGCTGAATCTTGCGGGCGCGGAAAACGGTCAGCTTATCGTCGGGTGAAAGCTCGTCCATGCCGAGAATTGCGATGATGTCCTGCAGATCTTTGTAGCGCTGAAGAACCTTCTGGACTCCCCGCGCCACTTCGTAGTGCTCCTTGCCTACGATTTCTGGTGCAAGGGCGCGGGAAGTTGAGGCCAGGGGATCCACTGCCGGGTAGATGCCGAGTTCGGCAATCGAACGTTCTAGCACGATGGTGGCGTCCAAGTGAGCGAATGTCGTAGCAGGCGCTGGATCAGTCAGGTCGTCCGCCGGGACGTATACCGCCTGAAACGAAGTGATCGATCCCTTCTTAGTCGACGTGATGCGCTCCTGGAGAGCTCCCATCTCAGCGGCCAGAGTCGGTTGGTATCCGACAGCGCTAGCTGTACGCCCGAGCAGGGCGGACACTTCTGAGCCTGCCTGCGAGAAACGGAAGATGTTGTCGATAAAGAGCAACACGTCCTGATTCTTTTCGTCACGGAAATACTCGGTAATGGCAAGACCGGCCAGCGCAACGCGCAGCCGGGCACCCGGAGGCTCATTCATTTGCCCGTAGACCAAGGCAATCTTCGAGTCGCTCAGTTTCTCCTGCTTGATGACTCCCGCCGTCGACATTTCGTGATAGAGATCATTTCCTTCTCGGGTCCGTTCTCCTACGCCCGCGAAGACAGACACACCGCCATGCAGCTTGGCGATGTTGTTGATCAGTTCCATAATGACGACCGTTTTGCCTACACCGGCGCCACCGAAAGCCCCGACCTTGCCGCCCTTAGAGAAAGGACAGATCAAATCGATGACCTTGATGCCTGTGGCCAGTACTTGCGGAGATGTGGACTGGTCGACCAGAGGCGGTGGCTGGCGATGGATCGGATAGTACTTTTCCGCTTTAACAGGTCCGCGTTCATCCACCGGGTTTCCGGTTACATCGAGCACTCTGCCCATAACACCTTCACCAACGGGGACAGATATCGGTCCACCACTGTCGGTGGCCTCGAACCCACGCTTAATCCCCTCAGTCCCCGACATGGAAATGGTTCGGACCCACTTGTCCCCAAGATGTTGTTGCACTTCCAGCGTCATCTTGGTGGGCTGGTTCTGAACTTTGCACTCGACGGTTAATGCGTTATAGATCGGAGGCAAGGCGTCTTGAAACTCGACGTCGACAACCGGGCCGGAAACTCGAACGACTCTTCCTGTGTTCATCTTCGTACCTGCTTTGGGTATGACGTCACCAAGGTAATCCCGTTTACCCGGACTGCCCGCCAGCGATTTCCAGCAATTCCTTGGTGATATTGCCTTGGCGCAGCTTGTTGTACTCCAGACTCAAATCCTTGATCAGGCTATCGGCATTGTCGGTTGCATTTTTCATCGACACCATCCGGGCACTCTGCTCGCTGGCTTTGGCATTCATCAAGACCTGATAAATGTAAATGTCCAGATAGTGCGAAAGCAGATAGCCCAAGACGGCTTCGGGGTTCGGCTCAAAGAGGGACTCGGTTGAGTCGACCGCGAGTCTCTCCTCAGGTTCCGCTCCCGGAATCTTCAGCGCCTTGATTTCTCCAACTGGCAGAAACTCAACGCAGAGCGGTTCCTGGGTAAGGGTATTGATGAAGCGCGTCGCAATAATCTGGACCTGATCAACCTCCTGTTTGAGGAAGAGGTCCCGGGCAAAAGCGGCAATAGCCCTCGCTTCGGAAAACTGCGGTGTGTCATTGTAAGAAAATTCGGCGACGAGCTGTCGCCGGGTGCGAGCGATGAATTGTGCCGCCTTGCGCCCCGCAGTGATGAAAAGGGTTGACTGCGAATCGAACTCGCTGGCCAAACGGAACAGATTGCCGTTCAGCGCCCCGCACAGTCCCTTGTCCGCGGCGATCAAGATGACCGCGCGTTTGCGCACGGGACGCACCGCAAGCAGCGGGTGACTGAAATCGACCATACGCGTCGTTGCTTGTCGCTGGATCCGATATAACAGGTGCACGAAGGGGCGCCCTGCAAGTGCGGAGTTTTGCGCTCTGCGCATTTTTGACGCTGCGACCATTTGCATCGCTCTGGTGATCTGAGCTGTGCCACCGACTGACTTGATCCGCCGTCGCAAATCGCGCGGGCTGTTCATTTCCAGCCCTCCTTATACTGATCCGCGGCAGCCTTCAACTCGGCAGTCAGTGAGTCACTCAGCACTCCTTGTTTGAGAATCTGCTTGAGGAGTTCGGCCCTGCGGGTAGTGAGGAAGTCCGTCAGTCCGGTCTGGTACTCGCTGATCCGCTCAACCGAAACATCGTCCATATACCCGTTCTGCACGATCCAGAGGACGGCCACTTGAACCTCAACCGGGATCGGACTGTATTGTGACTGTTTGAAAATCTCGACGATGCGTTTGCCCCGGCCGATCTGCGCCAGCGTCTTTGCATCCAGTTCCGAGCCGAACTGTGCGAAGGCCGCCAGTTCCCGAAATTGCGCAAGATCTCCCTTGAGCTTTCCAGCCACCTGTTTCATGGCTTTCAGCTGTGCAGCCGAACCAACCCTGGAAACCGAGAGGCCGACCGAAATAGCAGGGCGCACTCCTTGATAGAACAGGTCCGTTTCCAGATAAATCTGTCCGTCGGTGATGGAGATGACGTTGGTCGGAATGTAGGCAGACACGTCGCCCGCTTGCGTTTCAATAATGGGCAGCGCCGTGAGCGAGCCGTTCCCATATTTCTCCCCAACTCGTGCTGCACGCTCGAGCAATCGGCTGTGGAGATAGAAAACGTCACCGGGATATGCTTCACGACCGGATGGCCGCTTCAGCACGAGGGAAACCTGGCGATAAGCCACCGCATGCTTAGACAAATCGTCATAGACGATCAATGCGTCCATACCATTGTCCATGAACCACTCACCCATCGCCGCGCCGGCAAATGGCGCGAAGTACTGGTTGGTGGCCGAATCGGATGCGGGCGACGCGACGATGATGGTGTAAGGCATCGCCCCAGCATCTTCCAGAACAGTGATGAGCCGGGCGACACTTGATTGCTTCTGCCCGATGGCGACATAGATGCTATAGAGCGGGCGATAGTCTTTGTCGCCGGCCTCCTCGGCAGCACGATTGAGCCTGGCCTGGCTGATGATGGTGTCAATACAAATCGCTGTCTTACCCGTCGAGCGGTCCCCAATAATCAGCTCGCGCTGGCCGCGGCCGATCGGGATCATGGCATCGATCGGCATGATGCCGGTTTGCACTGGCTGGCTGACAGGGCGGCGCCGGAGAATGCCGGGAGCCGTTTTTTCGACCGGATAAGCGACCGTACTTTTTATAGGACCTTTACCGTCCAGTGGCTCTCCGAGCGTGTTCACCACGCGGCCCAGCAGGCCCTTGCCGACAGGAACCTGCAACAGCTTTCCGGTGGTGCGAACCTCGTCACCTTCTTCAAGTCGTGTGTAGTCGCCCAGGATGATCACTCCAACTTCGGTTTCATCCAGATCCAAGGCAATTCCAGTGATGCCGTGACCGAGATCCAGCATTTCGTTGAGCATGGCATCGGTGAGTCCTTCAACTTTGGCGACGCCATCGGCGATCTCACGGATGACGCCAACATTCTGCGCTTCCGGCCCCGCCTTAGCTCCCGCGATCTGAGCTTCAATTTCCTGCAGTAGGTCTGCCATATGCTTGTTCACCCGAATCAGTTCACGACTTGGTCATCCGGAGATGCGCTTCGTTTTCAGCGTTGACTCAAAATCGTCTCTCCAATGAAGCCAACCCAGCTCGCACGCTGCCGTCAAAGACGTCGCTGGCCACTTGTATCCGGATACCACCGATCAAAGCCGGGTTGAGTCCGAAGACCGCGCTCATGCCGGATCCGTACCCTTTCTTTAGACCAGCCTCGATATCGGCACGAATATCAGCGGGCAAAGGAATGGCGCTCTCGACGTTGGCCGTATGCCGGGCGAAGTCAAGCTTTACCAACCGCTGGAACCTCGTCAGCAGAGAAAGGTAACCGCGGCGCCTGGATTGCATTATTGCTCGCACGACCTGGCGAACACGGTCCTGATCCATCATTCCATTGACAAGACACAAGCGATAAAGCTGCTTGGCCTGACGCCGGATCTGTGTTGTCGTCTTCATTTGTTTTTCCTATGCCGCTATTTGTTTCGCTGTTTCCTCGGCTAGACGTCGTTGGTCCTCCGGCGTCAAAATCTTGCCAGTGACATTGGCGGTAGTCTGCACAACTAAACGTCCCACCTCACGCTTGAGTTCGCCGAGCATTCGTGCATGATCCTGCGCGGCCGCCTCCCGCGCCTTGACTATGATCATTTCGGCAGCGGTGATGGCTTTTTGGGTCTCGACCTCTTGCACGCGAGCGGCTGTGGCGCGGGCTTCTTCGATCAGTTTGGTCGCTTGGATGTTGGCCTGTATCATCATTTCCTGGTGCCGAACCTCAGTCCGAGCTAACTCGGCGGTGATTTTCTCCGTGTTGATTTGTCCTTGCGCGATTTGCTGCCGCCGCTCTTCCAGCATGTTGAGGACCGGTTTGTATGCAAAACGATGAAGAAGAGCACAGACAATCGTGAAGCTGATGATCTGCGCGATCAGATGAGACCAGTCCACACCGAAGGTCCTGGCTATTTCTTCGACCTTACCTCCGCTCTCGACCGTCGCCAGTAAAACCAGAGCGTTCATGTTTGTCCTCTCGACCGACGGGACCACCTGTCCTCCGCAGTCGTTCGTTCAAGGTCCTTGTCTTACTTCACGAGGAACAGCGCATAAAATACGATCGCTTCAGCGAAGGCAATCGCGAGGATGGACTGGACCAGAATCTTTGTGGAAGCGTCAGGATTGCGTCCCACGGCTTCCGAGGCTTTCATGCCGATTAAACCCACGCTAAGAGCGGCGCCTAGTGCCGCCAAGCCAACATGCAGGCTTCCGTTCATAAGTTCTTTCCTTTTCTTTCCCGCCGGCTTGATCGCGTGATCGCACTCGGTCCAGCCGGCGAAATTCGTCACTTCACTCGTGCGCGACCGCCGGTTCCTTTGCCTCATGCTGGCAAATCAGCATCGTGAAGACGGCGGTTAATAACATGAAGACAAGCGCCTGAACCAAGCCCACTAATAGTTCGAGTAAGTAAAACGGAATCGGCAGCAACCAGCCGAACCCAGGGACCATCTTGGCCATGGCTTCCAACAAATTCTCCCCGGCGAAGATGTTGCCGTAGAGACGAAAACTCAAGGAGACAGGCCGGAACAAGATTGAGATTATTTCCAGGCAGCCTGCCACGAAGAACACGAAGATCATCAGCACCTTTAACAAACCTGTAGTTTCACCCTTTGGAGCGAATAGTTCTTTGAGAAATCCGACCGGACCGACCTCCTGGAGAGCCCAGATGATCCAGAACGCGAAGAACACCAAGGCCATCGCGAGGGTCATATTGACATCAGCATTAACGCCGCGAAATAAAGGATGGTCGATCGTGAATCCATGAGAGGTTCGATGCCCCCAACCGATACTCCCTACCCCAGGAATAAGGCCCATCCAATTCGTGGCTAGAATGAAGATGAAAATCGTCGCAAAGAACCAGAAGGTTCGTTTGACTAGATGCGGCCCAATGATTCCTTCCAGAAAGCTGTACAAACTCTCGACGAGCCACTCAAAGAAGTTCTGGAATCCTCCTGGAACGGGCTTCATGTTTCGGGTCGCAATGTAAGACACCCCGATAAGGCCCAGGGCGACGATCCAGGTGACGACGATAGAATTTGTGATCGAGAAATTAACGAAACGGGCGACCTCTTCCGCCTTTTGCGATAGACCGTGTTCCTGCGTCTCCGGAGTCGTGACGACTTGTCCGGGCTCGGATGACCTCGTTGAGGTAGACCCATCCCCCTGTCCGCCGCCAAGGTGACGCCCGTGCTTAACTTCATGAACAAGGCGGCAAGAACCAGCAGCACGAATCGGGTGTTTAGATTGAGAAAGCTATTCAAACTTCTGGGGATCCAAGTCGTGCTGAGGCGCAAGCGAAGGAAGTTGGTC
>CAVPVE010000020.1:0-5846 GCA_963709025.1 uncultured Acidobacteriaceae bacterium | reverse complement strand
AGATTCGCAACCCATTCTTAGCGACTGAGAGCGGGATCGCCAATGCGATCCCCCGCGCGGATCCGCACGAGCGCTCATTAGCGCATGCGGCTCTTATCGCAGATGAATAACGGCCAAGCGTGCTGCTTGTCCGCACACCCGCCCATCCGTGGGACACGCATTGTCCCGCTCTAGGTCGGGTACGTGTCGGTCTTGGCATGCCTCGCCGGCAAGCTGTAGCTCATCGTCGTCGGTTGCGCTGCGGCCACCTACCAGTAAAGCTTCAGCGCCATCTGCACCTCGCGTGGACTATTGCACTGGTAAAAAATCTGGCCGAAGGTGGGACTGCCAAACGTAGTGTCGGGTCCACAGAACTGGGGGTGATTAAACGTGTTGAATGTTTCAAAACGGTATTCAAGGCGCATCCCTTCACGAACCTTGCCCAGGCCGAATTGCTTAAAGATGGACAGGTCGGCGTTATCGGCGCCCGGAATGCGCACGGCACCCAGGGCGCGAGGCGCGGTGCCCAGCGCGTACTGCGCCGGCTGTGCGAAGAAATCGCTCCCATCTACGCTGGTGAAGTACTGGTTGATCCAGTCCGAGTCTTTCCCCTTATTGCGCTTTGGTGTCCCGATCAGGTTCGGGCGCTGCGGTCCATAGGTTGGCAGGCTCTGAGATATATAGAGCATAGGGTTGATGGGCCTGCCGCTGTTGAAGCGCCAGATGCCGTTCGTCTGCCATCCCCCTACGATGGCATTGAGCACGGGGTTGAGATTGCCTCCGATGAATTTGCCTCGACCGATGGGAAGTTCGTAGGTGTAACTGAACTGCAAGACTTGAGGAATGTCGAAGGAAGAGAGACTGCGTTCGCCGGGCTGGGTTATTGGGATCCTGCAAACTGGCAAAGCTTCCCAAATAGCCGCTGTTGGTGCTGGTCAGCGAAGCATCGTCGATCGACTTGGAGAGAGTGTAGGTCACGAGAAACTGCAACCCGTGCGAAAAACGCTTCTCCGCCCGAACCTGCAAGGCTTGATAAATCGAGTTGGCGATGGGAGGCTCGTCCCCGGAGAATCCAAAGAACTGCGGGTAGGGCATCAGGAGCTGCATTTTCTGGATCTGCGAATAGAGCAGCGGGTTGTTGGGATCAGTGATGATCTGCGATGCGTTGGACTGGTTGGGATCCGCAAACGGGTTATCAACGAAAGATGCCAGATCCGCCAACTGGGCATTGGTGTAGTGCTCGACCTCGGAGCTCAGGTGATTGATGCTGCCGGCATTTGCGAAATACAGGTGCGTTCCTTTCTTGCCGATGTAGGAAGCGTCGAACACAAGGTTCCACCGGGTCTCGTGCTGAACCCCCAAGCTCCAGCTCTGCTCGTAAGGCACCTTGTTGCTGATATAGCGAATCGGCCCATATCCGCCATAGCCGACGTCATTTAGCAGACCGAGACTATTGCCCGGAGGCTGAATCGGTCCGTTGGGATAAGGGTTGCTCATTCGGGCGGCGGGCGTGGCCCCGTCTCCCCAGAACGAGCTCACCAAGTAGGACAACTGGTCGAAGCCTTGCTGCCCGACACCGGAGGTCCCGGCAACCGCGCCTCGCCAGGCGGAGAAGTAGATGCCGTATCCGCCGCGAACGACAGTATTGCGGAGCGCTCGGTAGGCGAAGCCGAAGCGAGGCTGGATATTCTTGTAGTCGGGTGCATAAGAATGCCGATCACTGGAACTGGCGAATCTCTCGCCACCCATCAGGTTCTTACCATTGAGAGTGATGGGAGAAACGGCATTCGGATCGAGCCAGTTCAGCTCATTGTTCCGCTCGGTGCGAGGTAAAACCAATTCGTAACGAAGGCCAAGATTCAGTGTCAGCTTTTCGTTCATCTTCCAGTTATCCTGTACAAATCCGCCAAACTCGAAATTCTGACTGGCTACCGAGTTTGGAATCTCGTACATGCCCCACGAATTTGGCTGCACGCCGATCAGGAAACTCGCCATCCCGTCGCCACCAAGTGGGTCACAGTTCACGTCGGGCGGATTCGGGATACAGGCGGGATCGTAGTTCGAAGTGCCAGTCTGATCGAAGCTGAAGTATCCACCTGGAGCGTAGTTCGGCTGAGTGAAGTTAAGGCGATGCAGCCGTCCTTCTGCGCCGAACTTGACCTCGTGTGTGCCCTTTACCCAATTCAGAGTTCCGATCAGGTGATGCGTCTCTTGGCCCTGCTTGGCGTAGCTATAGAGTTCGGTGCCAATGCTGTTGTAGGGCCCGGCGGAGCCATAACCGCCGCCGATACCGACTGCTGGGAACCAGTCGTAACCTGAAGATCTCATGTACGGTTGTTCTCCGAGCAGGTCCACCGGGGAGGTTCCTTTGGGGAAGGTACCGGTAATACTGGGATAGAAATACGTGCCCCGAGACAGGCCATAGGAGATGTTCAGCAGTAGGGTATGGCTGAACATATGGTTGTCGTTCAGCGCAAACATGTGGGCGCTGCCGGTGATGGGTCCACTCGAGCATGGGTCGGCAAAGTTACTGAAGCAGTTGAAAGGCGTCGAATTGCTTCCCTCTTGCGAGTATTTTGCGCTGAGCAGGTTCTTTGAACTGAATTGGTAGTCGATCTTAAGGTCCCACTGATTGTTGCTGCTCTTTGTCGATCCTGAATCCACTCGATTGAGGTAAGGGCTGTAGCTCGCGCCGCCTACATTCAAGTTCGGTTCGGGGAAATACTGCATGAGTTTGGAGGCCACGGGGTCGATCAGGTTTCCTGGCCCCGAAGGGAGCCGATAAGGAGTACCGTCCGGATTGGTAGCCAGGACCTCATTGCCGGGATGGTTCGCGTCCACCGTGCTGGTGTAGGTTGAGAGATTGTTGTGCGGGATCGGTGCTAAGCGTCTCGCCCCTCCCACCGCCGGATCGTAGGTCCCAGAATAGGGGTCCCAGAGTTGGCCGGCCTGACTGGAACAAACTCCCTATACATACTTCGCCAATCAAAGGTGACGAAGGGCGCCTGCAATATTTAGCATGTTGACGAGAGGACTGCCCGAGACCACCGTGGCTTAGTTCACGGCCGATGGCAAGGGCAACCTCAGCGGAACGGTCACGAACAGTGCGAACGGAGTCATCACGAGCGGTACCTTCACGGGCACCTACTCGGTTTCGACGAATTGTACTGGCAAGTACACGGTTACCTTCTCGAACGGTACCAGCGCGCACGCCAAATTTGTGATTGACGACGCGAACAAGGGCGCGCAATTGATCCGTACCGATAGCGGCTTGGTCAAAGCCGGCTTTGCGCTGGCGCAGGGGACGGTCACATGCGGACTGACGGGAAAGAAGCAGACGTTCGCTCTGAACTCGACAAGCAGCGGAATCGGCGTCGGCCCGGTCGCCGTGGTAGGGCAGGTGACGTTCAACGGAGCAGGAAGTGTCTCGGGAAGCGCCACCTTCAGCGAGAACGGGACGATTACCGCGGCCCCGTTGAGCGGAAGCTATACCGCGAACTCCAATTGCACGGGCACCGCGCAAATCACTCTGAAGGGATTTCCGACCTCGAATTACAGTCTGGTTGTCGTCAACTCTGTCAAGGAAATGCTGCTAATCGAAACCGACAACAACGCGATCGTCTCCGGGACGATGCAGAAGTAAAGGAGGAATGGGCCGTCCACGCGGATTGAGGCCGCCGGTGCCTTTCCGCTTCTAGAGCGAGGAAGAATGTTGCGATAGTTGTCCGCCTCTGCAGGTCAGCAGAAGGGAAGGCCCGCAGGTGAATGTCGCTGTCTACGAGCAGGTGGAGGCACAATGCGATCCCCAGGGTCTCGGTTTTCTACTTAGCGGCATCCCTGCTGTCGCACAATCACCTCACCCAAATCTCTCCGGTAAACGGCGGATTGATCGGAGCAAAGTGCAAGAGAGCGTGACATGAAAGCAGGTTCAGCTGATCATCAATCGTCAGAAGCGAAGGACCTTGTTGTGTTCGACATCCTCCGGGATTCGAAGTGCGCCGATTGCGGAAAAGAGCTATTGAGGGGCGATTTCCTATTTATGGAGGGCGAACGACCGCTTTGCCTCACATGTGCCGATTTCGACCATTTGGTTTACCTGCCCAGAGGCGTCACCGCTCTGACCCGCCGTGCTCGGAAGCACAGCGCACTTTCCGCCGTGGTGGTTCGCTTTAGCAGGGCTCGCAAGCGTTACGAACGCCAGGGAGTGCTGGTCGAGGAATCGGCGCTGGAGCAGGCCGGGGCAGAGTGCTCCGTCGACGCTGAGCAGCGCAGTGTCCGGCGCGAGCGGGCCGAAATCTATCGCGATAAAAAGGATCAGGTTCTCGCGATGCGAATGGCCGAAACGATTCGGCAGATGTTTCCAGGCTGCCCGCCTGAGGAGGCGCGGGCCATCGCAGCGCATACGTCGGTTCGGGGCAGTGGTCGAGTGGGTCGGACCGCCTCCGGGCGAGCACTAGAGGAAGAAGCGTTACGAGCGGCGGTGGTGGCATCCATCCGCCACAGGCATACGAAATACGATCGCCTTCTAATGAAGGGACTTGGACGCATGGATGCCCGAGACTCAGTGAGCGACGACATTGATCGTGTGCTTGAGACCTGGCGTCGCGCTCCTAGTTAGCGCCGGCACTGTGCTCCCGGAGATGCCGGATTTGGGGAAGACGGTTAGAAACGGGTGTAAATGGATATCTGCCTGCCTCAGCCAAGAATGCACGACGTCAAGAACATCACAACCACCGCGGAAATCATAAAGCTCATCGCGGACATTGATGAATTCAAGGGTCGGTGGAAGGCGATTGAAACTCTTGCGCCGGAAAAACTCACTAGCTTGAGACGCTCCGTCTTTCTTCGCCACGGCGCGAAAGCCAGATCAGCGGAGCAATGACCGCGAGCGCAATCAGAAAGTAGATGATCCCGCGTGGTGAAGTCTCCCCGTTAGAAGACTTCGGTCCACACGACTTGTCCGCAGACCTGAGTGCCGAGCTGGGAAAACTCGGATCTGCGGCAACTGAGGTAGTGGCACCGCATGCTGTCGGGCGAGCGCCGATCATAGTCACAGTTCCGAGAATTTTTGGAGGCTGCCAAATCGCAAGCGAAATGTCCCGTCGGTCCGGAATTTTCCGTTTGTCTATTCCGCAGCTTTGAAAAGAGAAATCCTGGTTTAGTGCGTGGTTGTGGCAGTCGAGGCCAGGCAATTGTTGTTTTCGTTCGTTTCTGAAACGACTTTCGTGTCATCCGAGCATGCCAGCAAGAAAAACGTCCCGCTCGGCAGTGTGGACGGGACAGTGACGGTGACACTGCCGCTGGACGTTGCTGCGGGTGCGAGCGATGGTACTGAGCGACTGCCCGTCAGAAGGGTGCTGCCGCTCTTCGAGGTCGTGGTGGACAGGTAGTAGCGCGTCGTAGAAGCGCCGGCCGTCGCACTACCGATGTTCTGCACCGTGTCGGTGACGGAGAATGTCTCACCCGTAGTTGAGGTGGTGGGCGGATTGCTCACCGCGGTTTCGACGAGATCCGGACCGCTCACTGTGACTTGCGCGGCCGAAGCGGTGCAATTGTTGTTCTCGTTTGACTCTGGAACCAGGAGAGTGTCGTCGGCGCAGGCCAGCAAGTAATAGGTTCCCGCTGCCGTCCCCGCACTTACCGTCACGGTCACAGTGCCGCTGGAGGTGGCGCTGGCGGCCAACGAGGGCACGGCCCGGCTGCCAGTCAGCAGATGACCGCCGCTCTTCGAGGTCGTGTTGGAAAGGTAGTAGCGCGTCGTAGAAGCTGCGGCCGTCGCATTACCGATGTTCTGCGCCGTGTCTGTGACGGAGAATGTTCCACCCGTAGTTGAGGTAGTGGGCGGATTGCTGACTGCGGTCGTGATG
>CAVPVE010000019.1:0-92647 GCA_963709025.1 uncultured Acidobacteriaceae bacterium | reverse complement strand
CCCCTATTCTGGGACCTACGATCCGGCGGTGGGAGGGGCGAGACGCTTAGCACCGATCCCGCACAACAATCTCTCAACCTACACCAGCACGGTGGACGCGAACCATCCCGGCAATGAGGTCCTGGCTACCAATCCGGACGGTACTCCTTATCGGCTCCCTTCGGGGCCAGGAAACCTGATCGACCCCGTGGCCTCCAAACTCATGCAGTATTTCCCCGAACCGAACTTGAATGTAGGCGGCGCGAGCTACAGCCCTTACCTCAATCGAGTGGATTCAGGATCGACAAAGAGCAGCAACAATCAGTGGGACCTTAAGATCGACTACCAATTCAGTTCAAAGAACCTGCTCAGCGCAAAATACTCGCAAGAGGGAAGCAATTCGACGCCTTTCAACTGCTTCAGTAACTTTGCCGACCCATGCTCGAGTGGACCCATCACCGGCAGCGCCCACATGTTTGCGCTGAACGACAACCATATGTTCAGCCATACCCTACTGCTGAACATCTCCTATGGCCTGTCTCGGGGCACGTATTTCTATCCCAGTATTACCGGTACCTTCCCCAAAGGAACCTCCCCGGTGGACCTGCTCGGAGAACAACCGTACATGAGATCTTCAGGTTACGACTGGTTCCCAGCAGTCGGTATCGGCGGCGGTTATGGCTCCGCCGGGCCCTACAACAGCATTGGCACCGAACTCTATAGCTACGCCAAGCAGGGCCAAGAGACGCATCACCTGATCGGAACTCTGAATTGGGTAAAGGGCACACACGAGGTCAAGTTCGGCGCAGAAGGACGGCTGCATCGCCTTAACTTCACTCAGCCGAACTACGCTCCAGGTGGATACTTCAGCTTCGATCAGACTGGCACTTCGAACTACGATCCCGCCTGTATCCCGAATCCGCCCGACGTGAACTGTGACCCACTTGGTGGCGACGGGATGGCGAGTTTCCTGATCGGCGTGCAGCCAAATTCGTGGGGCATGTACGAGATTCCAAACTCGGTAGCCAGTCAGAATTTCGAGTTTGGCGGATTTGTACAGGATAACTGGAAGATGAACGAAAAGCTGACACTGAATCTTGGCCTTCGTTACGAATTGGTTTTACCTCGCACCGAGCGGAACAATGAGCTGAACTGGCTCGATCCGAATGCCGTTTCTCCCATCACTCTCAATGGTAAGAACCTGATGGGTGGCGAGAGATTCGCCAGTTCCAGTGATCGGCATTCTTATGCACCCGACTACAAGAATATCCAGCCTCGCTTCGGCTTCGCCTACCGAGCGCTCCGCAATACTGTCGTTCGCGGCGGATACGGCATCTACTTCTCCGCCTGGCGAGGCGCGGTTGCCGGGACCTCCGGTGTCGGGCAGCAAGGCTTCGACCAGTTGTCCTACTTGGTGAGCTCGTTCTGGGGAGACGGGGCCACGCCCGCCGCCCGAATGAGCAACCCTTATCCCAACGGACCGATTCAGCCTCCGGGCAATAGTCTCGGTCTGCTAAATGACGTCGGCTATGGCGGATATGGGCCGATTCGCTATATCAGCAACAAGGTGCCTTACGAGCAGAGCTGGAGCTTGGGGGTTCAGCACGAGACCCGGTGGAACCTTGTGTTCGACGCTTCCTACATCGGCAAGAAAGGAACGCACCTGTATTTCGCAAATGCCGGCAGCATCAATCACCTGAGCTCCGAGGTCGAGCACTACACCAATGCCCAGTTGGCGGATCTGGCATCTTTCGTTGATAACCCGTTTGCGGATCCCAACCAGTCCAACGCATCGCAGATCATCACTGATCCCAACAACCCGCTGCTCTATTCGCAGATCCAGAAAATGCAGCTCCTGATGCCCTACCCGCAGTTCTTTGGATTCTCCGGGGACGAGCCTCCCATCGCCAACTCGATTTATCAAGCCTTGCAGGTTCGGGCGGAGAAGCGTTTTTCGCACGGGTTGCAGTTTCTCGTGACCTACACTCTCTCCAAGTCGATCGACGATGCTTCGCTGACCAGCACCAACAGCGGCTATTTGGGAAGCTTTGCCAGTTTGCAGGATCCCAATAACCCAGCCCGGCGAACGCAGTCTCTCTTCCTTCGACATTCCTCAAGTCTTGCAGTTCAGTTACACCTACGAACTTCCCATCGGTCGAGGCAAATTCATCGGAGGCAATCTCAACCCCGTGCTCAATGCCATCGTAGGGGGATGGCAGACGAACGGCATCTGGCGCTTCAACAGCGGCAGGCCCATCAACCCTATGCTCTATATATCTCAGAGCCTGCCAACCTATGGACCGCAGCGCCCGAACCTGATCGGGACACCAAAGCGCAATAAGGGGAAAGACTCGGACTGGATCAACCAGTACTTCACCAGCGTAGATGGGAGCGATTTCTTCGCACAGCCGGCGCAGTACGCGCTGGGCACCGCGCCTCGCGCCCTGGGTGCCGTGCGCATTCCGGGCGCCGATAACGCCGACCTGTCCATCTTTAAGCAATTCGGCCTGGGCAAGGTTCGTGAAGGGATGCGCCTTGAATACCGTTTTGAAACATTCAACACGTTTAATCACCCCCAGTTCTGTGGACCCGACACTACGTTTGGCAGTCCCACCTTCGGCCAGATTTTTTACCAGTGCAATAGTCCACGCGAGGTGCAGATGGCGCTGAAGCTTTACTGGTAGGTGGCCGCAGCGCAACCGACGACGATGAGCTACAGCTTGCCGGCGAGGCATGCCAAGACCGACACGTACCCGACCTAGAGCGGGACAATGCGTGTCCCACGGATGGGCGGGTGTGCGGACAAGCAGCACGCTTGGCCGTTATTCATCTGCGATAAGAGCCGCATGCGCTAATGAGCGCTCGTGCGGATCCGCGCGGGGGATCGCATTGGCGATCCCGCTCTCAGTCGCTAAGAATGGGTTGCGAATCTTTGTGCTTGCCATGCTGGCAACGCGTGTTGACAGGAGTTTCCTTACCGGAAGACTCCACCACCAGGGCGGAATCATCTACTTTCTGATCGCGCTGGCGGTCATCTTTCTGCGGATCTGGGTTGCGCGCCGTGGCGAAGAAGGACGGAGCCTCTCCGCGCCAACATGCCGTTAGCAATGGGCCGGAGTCAACTTCACTCGAACTGAAGTCGATTGTCGCGGATTGTAGGCAAGCCTTCGTGACCCTGCCAGAAAGAACAACTCCACAGCTAGAAGAGACACCAGGCACCAGCTCGAGGGGCGTCTCGACCCGCCACAATGTCTACCTCAGTCTCGGTGAATGTCACCCTCGAATCGACTTAATCGACTGGGCAACCGAGCAGTTCACAAGGCGCAACTCGAACGGCAGAAGAGATGTTACTTGCCATTCCACCGGATGAGCCAGATCGTGCTCAACATACAAACGAGAATCAGCGCAAGCATGATGGTGTATCTGACAATTTCCCGCCCGTTCTCGTCACGTACTTGATACCGTCGAAACCAAGCCACACCGTTCTTCCGCTGTATTCGGCTGGGAGCTTGAACTCGGTGCGATACCTCCAGGACTGTCGGAACGGACTGGCCGGCGGCATCGGGAGAGTGGAGAAGTCCTCATATATCGGGTACGTCGTGCCAGGGATGGAGCGCAGACTTAGCCCGGGAACCTGACCGAGCTCGAGGCCCGTTTCGCCAACGAGCCAGCCTGAAGCGACTTGCTTGTTCCAACTGCGC
Source organism: uncultured Acidobacteriaceae bacterium (assembly GCA_963709025.1). GTDB lineage: Bacteria > Acidobacteriota > Terriglobia > Terriglobales > Acidobacteriaceae > Sulfotelmatobacter. The sequence continues at coordinate 88,967 of CAVPVE010000019.1, read as the reverse complement.
TGGCCGTAGGGTTATTGGTGGCCCCATCATCAGAATAGAGAAAACTCTCGATCTCATCGATTCGCTGGCTGGCGTCATCGTAACCAATCTCAATGAGCGCACGGGTGTACTTGGAGGTGAAGAGTAAATAACTCATCAGATCCGCACACGAAGCCGCATCTCGTCCCAAACTATTTACAAAGTACTGGATAAGGTACGGTATGTCTCTCTGGTGTTCCTCTGCTAGTTGTGACAAATCGACCGAAGGTGTCATGAGCAATGATGTCAAAGGGCGCATCTCCTCAAATCCTTCAATTCCAGGTTGAATGATGTGCCCATCGCTGAGCCGCTGATTCAACCGTTCAAGGTGCTCGATGTCGGTAGCAAGATGGTCCAGAAACATTACGTTAAAGAGAACTCCCATGACTTGCGCCAGCGAAGGATCGCTCTCATCCGTGGGCTCTTTGTGATGTTCGAGATTCTCGCAGCGGACACCGATCGCGAAGACCTTCTTCGCCCCTAGACGGATGACCGGGCTGAGAGGTTGTTGAAGGCGCACACAGCCATCACCGAAAAACGCTGATCGTCGCGCGATTTTTAGTCGCACTGGCTGGAAGACCAAAGGAATCGCAGCCGACGCGCAAATGTGATCAACAGTGATCCTGGTCGCGACTGTCACTAGCCGGACCCGGTTCCACATCGGGTGACCTTTTCTCCCTTGAATGAAGAGATAACTTTCCCCTGAGTTAAAGTTAGTTGCGGAAATGGCGAGTGCGTAGAGGTACCCTTTCTTGACGTTGTTGCCGATTCGATCGCAATTGAGGTGTGCGGTGAGAAGGTGCCGCAAAGGAGTCGCATCTAATAAAGATCGCGCCTTGCCTCCTCCAAGAATTCCTCCAAAGGAAAGATCTAGCATCCATGTTAGGGAATTACGAGCCTGTGAGAAGACATCACAGCGAAAGATGTCGGAAGGTCTGAGACCCGACCAAACGTGAGCGAGAACCTTGGTCGCCAAGGCAAAATCGTCACTACCCACGGCGAGGGCAGAACCATTAATCGCGCCAGCGGAAGCGCCTCCGATGATGGGAAAAGGATTGCCGTGGGTTTGAACCCGTTTTATCTCGCCAATGCGTTTAAGAATGCCGACTTGATAAGCACCCCGAGCACCCCCGCCTGTCATCACAAGACCGAGCGCATTTTCCATTGTTTGCCCTTGGTGCTCACCCGCTATGATCCAGACGTTCAAACGCAGGATCCTGCGGCCGCCGAGATTCGTCGACGCCGCCCTCGAACCATCGAGCCGGGGTTCCTCAGATGGTCAATAGAAACCAACTTGTCATCCAGAGCGGGGTGACCACTTCGCTAAGCGCAGTGGTTACGGAGTCAGAGGACCTTGTGTTCGCGTACCCAGCACCAGCCTCGGAACCTTCCCCGTGCTGTGTCACAACGCCCGAAGCAGGTTCCCAGACAATGACCTCAGGCGGTCTGAGTGCTCGGCCGTACAAAAGGTCCTTCGACTCCGAGTGGTCCGCGTTTCGCACAAACCACCCTTCGTTCAGGCTGACAGCTCTACGTCGCTCCGCTGTCAGGCGGCGGCCGCGGCCGCCGCTTCCCTCTTCTTCCCACGCGCTGCCGGCATCATCCTGCGAGGAACTGGCTTGGCCGCGCGCTTGTGCTCACCAGTCGGCTTTACCATTGCATCCATCAATGTCTTCGGGAGTGGCTGCAGGAGTTCCAGAGTCTTCCCCGCAGTTTTCACGTTAGCGTTCATCTGCTTTCCGGCTACCTCCACCATCTTCTCTTGGGTATTGATGAACAACTCGGCTGCCTGCCGCGCCAGCTTGGACAACTCGGTCTTCTTGATTTTCTTAATGGCGGTGCGCTTGCCGCCGGTGACCTTGGCTGTCTCCTCGGCGATGACATCCAAGAATTGCTTCTGCGCTTTGGCAAAGTTCTCCATACCCTCGCGAGCCAGGCCTATCAAGGGAACTCGGCCTGGTAACGGCTTGCCCGTCCTGGCGGCTTCCACCCAAATGTGAGTCTGCTTGCCGGCGATCTTCAGGTACTCCTCCTGCATGTGGATGAAGGTATCCACGCTGCGCCGCAGGAGGTCGGCCGTGGCATGCGCCGCGGGCCCATCCCCGATTCGCTCTTTCACAGCGATCATGAGAATCTCATTCTGTTGCTTGCTCAGATCAAGAAGCACTTTCTGCGCTTCAATGAAGTTCGTCATGCTCTCCTCGGCCATCTCGCTGAGGACGGCGCGAGGAGAATGATGAGGGTCGGACAATCGCTCCCGCAGAAAATGCATCACGTTTGTATTCTGCCGCATTGCGAGGTCCAGGAGGCTCCGTGGCGTGGCCAGGAAGTTCTGAACCCCCTGTTGCGCCCAACCCGTTAGACTAGAAACAAAGGATGGCTCCCTGGAATGCGTCCGGGAGGTCTTCGTCTTTGTGGTGGCTGACATATGACACCTCCGAATATGCTGCACCGCAGCATTCGAGTCAACTATAAGCCGATATTCTCGTGGAATCAATCACACTCATTTGACCAGCGGTCAAAACGCGGTAATCGCCAGTCAGCATTGAACAACGGAATCTCACACAGCGTGACCTCATTCCTCAATTTGGTTCGGAGAGTGCGGTTTCGATGTTCATGACAGGACAGCGCAATCTCACCTTGGAACAAGTGCGGAAATTGAGTGCTCGCTTCAAACTCCCCGCTGATGTTTTCATATCCAAAGCGTTTGCCTCCCACCGACCAAAGGCACCGGCCAAGGGACCCGCACGTTCGCGATAAAGAGCGGCGAGTGTGCACTTTTCAATAGGACTGACGATGTCTTGATTGCCATGATCGGTCGCCCTGAGGCGATCCCACTTTCGGTCGCCAAGAATGGGCTGCGAATTTTTGTGCTTGGCATGCTGGCAACGCACGTTGACCGAAGTTTCATGACGGGAAGACTTCACCACCAGGGCGGGATCATCTACTTTCTGATTGCTCTGGCCGTCATCTGCCCGCTGATCTGGGTTGCGCGCCGTGGCGAATAGAGCCCCAGAGTCTTGGCGATAACAGATCTTCCTTCCGAAACTGCACGTATCGACGCACGGTCGCCTCCGCCACCGTGACTTCCGGGCGCTGCTCGCGAATTCGCAGCCACATGCGGTGCGCGGTGTGGTGCTGCTTTCGGGGAGCGCTCTGATCGGCCCACAGTATCTCGTCGATGAACTCGATCACCGGCCCCAACTGCGGCTTCCTTCGCGCTGGGATCTTGCGCTCCGGCGGCAGGTCTGTCTCCGGTCGGCTCGGACGTGGTGCAATCTATGCGATTCTATCGTATATTTTGCATTCAACGCGAGGTTGAACCTCGCCTGCATTGCTGATGCCTGAATCCAAACGAGCGAGAGAAGTTTCTTGCCCATCGTAAAACGGTCCGGACTATTTTACGATATGCGCGATAATGGTTCTGATGAAACAACGGCGCCGTCTCTATACCGAAATCTTATGCTCCTTCCGAAGAGCGATCTAGCGAAGGTCGAAGAACTGGCCAGATCGAGTGGCCTGATGTCGGAGCGGAAGACAACGTCTGATTCGTTGTAGGCTGATCAAGTGCGAAGCCTGGGGATCGGCAGGTATTTGATGTCGATACTGGCGCAGATCAGTGGAAAATGGGTTGATCTGGGCGCGACCAAAGTCCCGGCCTTTCGGCCGGAGTTCGAGGACAGTCCTGACTTATGCATTGTCCATTAGTAATGGACGTGTAATAATAGTGGACACAATGCAGCTCAAGCCGACCATTCAGCCGTTTCTCGAGCAGTTGCGGGCTCTGCCTTTCGTCACGGATCTCGACTTCTCCGCGGAAGGTCGCCGTAACGATCGGGAGGTTGACGGCATCCTCAAAATCCGTGCCCCCAAAGGCACATACCGCTTCCTCGTCGAACAGAAAAGGTCTTATCTCGACCGCGGAATGCTCAACGCACTGGTCGCTCAGGCAAAGCTCTACGCGACCGAACATCGTGCCCCTCTTCTTTTATTCGCGCGTTACATTCCTGGCCCCTCCGCCGAACGGCTCATGCAATCGGGGATCAATTTTGTTGATCAGGCGGGCAACATGCATCTGGTTCTCGGCCGCAACTATGAACGCACGGTCGTCGGGACGAAACAAACGGCATCCGGGACCAAAGATCCGCGCATCAGTCCGGCCATCTCGCACCTGCTATTCGCTTTCGCCACTGCGAAAGATGCCGGAAGCTGGTCCGTACGCAAACTGGCCGAATTTGCCGGGCTCGGCAAGAGCAATGTCGCGAAGGTCGAGCAACAGCTAGTTGCCCAAGGAGTCCTCGTACAGTCAGAGGAAGGCTTGCGCCTGCGAGATCGATCGAAATTGCCGGAAGAACTGTTGCGGGGATACGAACTCGCGCTGCGCCCGAAGCTGTTGCTTGGCCGTTTTCGCTCACCCGCCAGCGAAATCGATGAAATGCTGCTCGCCGTCCGGGATTCGCTCGCCAAAGACTCAATCCGATGGTCGATAACCGGCGGTCCCGCTGCCTACCTGCTGCAGAAGTTCTATCGCGGACTCGAGTTGCCGATCTTCGTCGAGTCCTTTAGCGATCAACTTCGTCGGCGCTTGCGGATCATTCCTGACAAATCCGGCCCGCTCATCTTCCTGCGTTCCTTCGGCAGCATTGCCTTTTGGCGGGAGTCTGGATCATTTCCCGTTGCGCATCCCTGGCTCATCTATTCCGAGTTAATGTATTCTTCCGATCCCCGAGCGCATGAAGCTGCGGAAGAAATCAAACGCGAGTACCTGTCAGAGTGATGCCCGAACTCACTGCGGGCCAAATCGCAGATCTGCGCGCGCTTCGCGACCATTGCGTTGCGCTCGGAGCGGACCTTGTCATCATCGGTGCCATCGCATACCGTATCGATCGTCTCCTAGGGCAGTCACGTCCAGAATAAAATCGACATCCTTGGTTCCGCGCGCATCCTTGACCGCGAACTTGATGGCTTGTGCACCGGCAATGACGAACTCTCCCGCGGCAGGCCCGAGCGCCGCCAGCAATTCGAGCACATAGGTCCGCTGCGGCTCGGGAATCACGCAGATCTCCAGCGCGCCTCAATCGCGTTGCTCAATAAATAATCGGCCTGTTTGAGGTCCCGCCCGCCCCGCGCATAGAGATCAAGATAGGTTTGCAGGTTGGACACGATCGGCACGCCGTCTTCCCGCATGGAATACAGGAACACACCATTGTCGTATGGATAGATCAATCGCAACTTGGGCCCGGTCGATTCGCGCTCGGTCAGCTCGCGCAATCGCGCGCCCCTCTCCTCGCTGCCGAGAAAGATGTCCACGCGGTCCAGTTCAACGAAGGGCGCGATCAGAGAAGCGGCGGCGGCGGCGGTGAAGGCGTACACGCCAGCGAACTCCTCCTGAAGTCCCTGGTTGATTCGGCTCACGCCGCTTCCGAAAGGATTGGGGAGTTCGAAGGAACTTCGTAAACGCCAGCGATAGCGTTCCTTATATTTCTCAGCCCACTCCACCAGCAGCCGCCGAGGCTCCGGCACCAGGACCGCCGATCCTTGCCGCCGGACCCATAGCTGCTCTTCCAAGCTGGAAAGAGCTTTCGAGATCGATCCCTGGCTGATGGCAAATTCGATGGGCTGGCGAAAAATTTGCTGGACTCGCTTCCCTTCCGCCGCCAGTTCTTTCGCGATATCGGTGAGCGACCACACTCTCGGCTTTTCCAGCAAGACTCGCAGCACGCGGGAAGAACGTCCCGAGAACACATTCATGCTGCGGGAAGAGTCGCTCGGCTGGTTTCGTTCCGGGCTGCGCCGGCCCAGGCGCTGCAGCGTGAACTTGCCGGGAACCTGGATAGAGATGTTTCCCGCGAGATCCAGAAAATCAATGGCGTTCGCGACGCAGTACGCTTGCGCCTGCGAAGAGAGCCCAGGGGCGACGACCGCGAACGCTGCATCTGGTTTCAAGGCTTTCATGCGCTGGATCCACGGACCAATCTCTGCCAAAACCTTGGGGGAAGGAGCCTGTCTGATCTCACCAAACACGAGAATCCGGTTTGTGCCGGAGGTGAGTTCGAAACTGAGATCGAACGGCCGTTCCGGCTCCTGCCGGACTTGGGCAATGCGCACTGCGGGAAGGTCCTTGACCGGTACCTGCTTGCGCAGCGCATCAAGAACGGTTTGCGCGAGTTGGGCCTCTCGGATCTCCATGCTTTGGTTATTTTCACAGATGGGAAACTACTTGTAAAGGAAAACTTTCCTATACAACATACTTTATCATTCTTGAAACAGAGGTCATCGTCCATTTAATCAACCACATACAATCTCGCGATGGTTTCCGGAGAATCGGCGGCCTAGCCAGGCGCCAACTGATCGACATTGTACGCATGAGATTCGATCGAAGGAAGACGAACCATGGTTCTTAGGAAACGACTCGTTCCACCACCGGAATCCTAGAAACCCAATTTCGAGGGACTGGCTGCCTAGTGCAAGCTGCCCTCAAGGGCTGACCGCTAGCTTCACGGAAGGTAAGAGAGTTCGGTCGAGCAATTGCTTCACTCCAGCAAGCAAATTGGCGTTTGTCTTCCGCGACCATCTGAACAGGATAGAGCTGTTGGTGTAGGGGTAAGTGCCTTGAGCCGCATCCGGAACATCGAACTTAGTGATCGATCCCCGGAAGCGCGTACAATGCTGTGACTTAGGGCACCATCAAGGCAGACTCAGCTGAGTTCAGTCACCGGTAGCGCCCGAAATCCATTCGCTAGAGGAAAGCCGTTCGGTGCGCGGCACACGACCGCCCCAGCGGCTACTCGTGATTTGCCCACCACGTTGCGCACGAAGTCGAGATTCACCGTATCGCCGACATCTGGGAGTTCCGTCCACTTCGCCTCGAACAGTTCCAGGCGTCCGCCCGTATCCAGCACAAAGTCCACTTCGCGGGTTCGGTCACGCCAGAAGAAAAGGCTGCCCGTGCGCCCGGCGCGACGTTCGCGGTCGCGAAGCTGAGCGAAGACAAACGTCTCCCAGACTGCGCCTACCGCCGGCGACTGCCGAAGATCTTCTTCGGACCGAATATTCAGCAGCGCGCAAAGCAAGCCACTGTCGGCGAGGTAAAGCTTGGGGCTCTTGACGATGGACTTGGTTCGATTCGAGAACCACGGCTCAAGCAACACGGCCTGACCGGAAGCTTCCAGCATGGACAGCCAATGATTTGCCGTTGAGGGTGCAATACCGACGTCGCGCGCCAGATCGGCTTTGTTCAACAGGTTTGCAGAACGGAGCGCGCAGGCGCGCAAGAATCTCTCGAAGTCGCGCAAGCTGCCGACATTGGTTAAGGAGCGCACATCGCGTTCGAGATAGGTGGCGAGATATGAATTGTAAAAAGCAGCAGAATCAATGTCTGGGTTGGCGTAAAGCTCTGGGAAGCCACCGCGCACGATGGCTGTCTCGATCCGGGTTTCGGGCAATGCCGACTGAATCTCAGCAAGGGAAAGGGTTTCCAGTTCCACGATGTCAGCCCTGCCTGCCAACGATTCGGAAACGTTCTTCATCAGGGCGAACTTCTGCGAACCAGTAAGCAGAAACTGCCCGTTGCGCGTACGGTGAGCATCCACGGCCACCTTGAGGTGCCGGAATAAGCCCGGCGCATATTGGACCTCATCAATAAGGACGGGCGGCGGATGACGTTGGAGAAAGGTACCTGGTTCCTTTTCCGCTTGCTCCGCTTCCGCGGGGAGGTCGAGGGAGACAAACGCATGTTTCGGAAACAGGCGCAAAAAAGTAGAGGTTTTGCCAGTCTGCCTGGCGCCGGTCAACACGACCACGGGCCGCGTCTTCGCGGAGCGTTGCAGGCGGGGTTCAACCGCGCGCGGAATCCACATATGCATAATATACGATAGAATCGCATATTTCGCACCATCGGCTCAGCTTTCGCAAGACGGAAACCCGTCTTCCAATTAACAGCCACGCCTGGTTTCGTCAACTGCATGCGTTACAATGTCGGCGAAATGTGAGTTCACCACGGGAAGCTGTCGCAACCGCATTATAAAAGGGGCGCCCTCTTATAATGCGATTTCGACAGTTATCCCCGCTTCCACATTCCACGTGATGCAAAAGAAGGCAGCCCGCTCCCTGTTTGTAGGTTGTGCCCACCGATTCCATTGGCCGCTTCGGGGGCAAAAGTGCGCTTGTTTGTAGGTCCTGCCGCGACTAGCTCCCTGTCCCAGTTCCACTGAGGCCGGCTGTTTGCGGGCTCCCGCCGCCGTTGTCGCTGACCGAAATATCTGCTGTTCGATTCCCATCGGCAGAGGGCGTAAACGTCACCGCAATCGCACAGCGCGCCCCTGCCGCAACACTCGTGCCACAGGTATTGGTCTCGGAAAAATCTCCCTTGTCCGTTCCTGTGATTGAAATGCTTGTGATGCTCACGGTGACGCTGCCCTTATTGACCAGGGTGATCCTTTTGGCCGCACTCTTGGTTCCTACACGTTGTTTGCTGAAGTTGAGGCTTGTGGGACTGAGCTGGACATCCGTTCCAGTACCCCTGAGCCTGATCTTCTGCGGACTGCCCGCGGCATTGTCGGTGATGGAGACCGAGCCCATCATCGTGCCGCTCGTCGCGGGTCTGAATCTCACCGTGAACATACAACTTGCTCCCGCTGCAACGCTGCTCCCGCAAGTGTTCGTTTGCCAAAAGAGGCCGGTTGCTGAAACCTTCGTGATGCTTAGAGTGGCATTGCCGATATTGGCGAGAGTGACGGTCTGGGGGGCGCTGGCGGTTCCAACGGCCTGGTTGCCGAAATTAAGCTCGCCCGGCGAGATTTGAGCGATGGCTCCCTGCACGACCTGGCTCAGCACCGCAGAAGTGCTCGCGGCGAAATTTGAATCTCCGCTGTAAGTCCCAGTGATACCGTGCGTACCTACTGCCAGCGTGGAAGTCGTCAAGGCCGCCACTCCATTGCTGCTGAGAGTAGCGCTACCGAGATTGTTCACGCCGTCAAAGAAGGTAACGGAGCCCGTAGGCGTTACCCCTTTTCCAAACTGCTGGGTCACCGTCGCTGTGAATGTAACGGACTCGCCGAAAGCGGACGGATTAGCCGAAGAAGCCAGTGCAGTTGTTGTGGGATATATGCTCGTATTGATGAGCACGCCCACGGTTGCGCCTTCCTGGGCCACGAGCAGATCGGGCTTGCCATCCCCGTTTATGTCTGCGACTGCCAGCGACAGGGCGGCACCAGCACCACTCCACACCCCCCCCTGGGGAATACCTGAGTTGTAGGTCACCGCCGTCTGGAAAGTGCCGTCCCCGTTACCCAAAAGAACAGCTAGATTACTGACCCTGCCGACGTTCAGACAGATTATATCGAGCTTACCATCTCCGTTCACATCGGCTAATACAACTGAATTTGCGTCATATCCACCTGAGTCGTAGGGCACCGCCGGCTGGAGGGTCCCATCCCCGTTGCCGAGCAGCACGCCTACCACTCCGTCCGAGCCATCGCAACCGTTGCTGGTATCGCAGTTCACCATCACCACATCGGGCTTGGCATCCCCATTCACGTCTCCCACGGTCGCTGCCATCGCCCCGAGCCCGCCCGAGCCGTAGGTCATGGCGGCTTGGAATGTCCCGTCACCGTTGCCCAATAGCACGCCCACCAAACCGCCGCAGTTGAATCCGCCGGGGTTACATTCGTTCACCGCCAGCAGATCGGGCTTACCATCTCCGTTCACATCGGCTGATACAACTGAATTTGCGTCATATCCACCTGAGTCGTAGGGCACCGCCGACTGGAAAGTGCCGTCGCCGTTGCCCAAAAGAACATCCACCGTGCCGACCATGGCATCATTCGCACAGATTATGTCGGGCTTATCATCTCTGTTCACATCGGCGACTACAACCGAATTTGGTTCATATCCACCCGAGTTGTAGGTCACCGCCGTCTGGAAGGTGCCGTCGCCGTTGCCCAGCAAGACCGCCACGCTGCCATCTACACAACTGCTGTCGGCACACTCGTTCGCCACTACCAAGTCAGGCTTCCCATCTCCGTTCACATCCGCAACTGCTACCGCGTGCGCGTAATACCCGTCCGAGCTGTAGGTCACTACGGGCTGAAATGTTCCATCGCCGTTGCCCAACAGAACGCCCACCGTGCCATTCTGACAATCGCCGCTAGTGGGACATTGGTTCGCCACCACGAGGTCGGGCTTGCCGTCCCCATTCACATCCCCCACCGCCACCCCGTAGTCTCCATTTCCACCCGAGCCGTACGCTACAACGGACGCAAAGTTTAATCCTGGAGTTGTCTGGCGTCCAGCCCCACGAAAGCTCTTGCTGGAAAGCTGAGACGCACTGATCGGAGACGTAACCCTCCTGCTCTGAGTGACTGGAACAGGGTTGGATTGTGTCAGCCCGATTGTGCTGAAACAAATTACGAATAGGCAAGCGGAGCGAAGCGATTGCATGGCGCCCTCCAACGGATAACTCTACGAATGGCCCGACTGAGCTGCGACGAATCAGCCAGTGGTGAATGGTTTGTGATCCTACTCGTGCGGTGACAAAAGACCGAGCTGAAGGAACGCGCGCAGGGTTTATGTGCCCCTCTGGCATGAAAGGCCTAAGACAACGGAATTGTGTTTCACCGGGAGCGGTTTGTCAGTGACGGTGATCACCACCGTATATCCTTCTCGAAAGAAAACCGGCACGTCAATGAAAGCCGACAAGTTTACACTGGCTCACTTCGATGGCGAGAAAACCTCTCTCGCGGGCTCTCAGCTCCACTAAGACGAACGACCGCATACCTCGACGGCTCCGATATCCTAATCCGGTTTCATGGACCGTTGTGCCCAAACAAGGCATATAGAACTCATCCCATCTGATTTCGTAAACTGACAAAGGAACGGCGTTATCCGGTCCACCCGACAGCTACCACGAAACTCGGGGTCCCATTCGAGATGGGAGAGCGTAATTTCCCGATCTGTTTTTCCTCCAAAAGCCGCGCCCATGGCTTATAATGACCGACGCTTCCCCAGGGTTGAAGATCAGTCCAGTTACTCCTAATCAAAAAAAGAAAGAGGACGAAATGAGAGTCAGTAAGCTTGGCTTCGCGCTGTTGCTTGCGTCGGGTCTGACGGTTTATGCGTCGGCCAGTTGTACCAATGCCACGCTGGTAGGAAATTACGGTTTTACCATTACGGGTGTGGATAACAGTGGCTCGCTCTCGGCGTCTGTCGGGCAACTGACTGCGGATGGCAAGGGCAAGATTACCGGCATCTTCACCAACAGCACCGCGGGAGTGATCAGCTCGAACGTAGCCCTGACCGGAACGTATTCGGTTAAGACGAACTGCACCGGGACGGCCACGATCACCCCGAGCGGCGGTACCGCCACGACCTTCAGCCTGGTGGTAGTGAGCAGCGGCGGGCAGTTCGAACTGACGGAGACCAAAGCGGGATCTTCGCAATACGGCTACGCCCTGGCGCAGGGCAAAGCCACTTGCACCAACGCCGGAATCAAGAACACGTTTGGATTCCGCGGTGGCGGGTTCACCGCGCCGCAGGTGCCCAATGCGTGGGCCGGTCAGGTCAAGCTCGATGGTTTGGGAGGCGTCACGGGAAGCGAATCGGCCAGCTTTGGCGGGACGATTGAGAGCTTTTCGCTGACCGGAACTTACAGCGTGAGTTCGAACTGTACTGGGACGGCGACGTTCAACGGCGGGACCAGTAACGTTGCCCACACCAATTTTGTGATCGTAAACGCCGGGCAGTCGATCATGCAGATCCAGACCGACGCAGGTACGATCAATACCAATTTCGTGCAGAAATAGTTTGTCGGGATGGTGGGCCCGGGACTCGCGTCCCGGGCTCTTTTTGTTGCGGGGGCGTGGGTTAAGGACATAGCTGATGTCATAACGACGTCGGCCTCACAACGGACCGAGTAGACTTTGCGGAAAACCAACCAAAAGGCTCGGGACGAAGGGGGCCGAGATGAAAATTGTAGGCTGCGATCTACATGCACGGCAACAAAGCATACATGAGGCGCCGATCCAGTCATGGATCAAACCATCCGGCACTTTGACCGGTCCATGACCTGACCAAAATTGCGCTAAGACCTCGCCTCCTCTGACTCGCTGCACCCTCTCCGGATTAATATCGGACCACAGGAATTGACGGTCGTTGCCCAGAGACTGTTCCATGACTGCTTCGGCATCTCGCACGTAAGAACTGAAACTATTCAGTGTCTGCTGCTTCAACTGTACTGGGGGTGTAATTTGCGCCATTGCCCAGACCTAATACAGATAGTGAGCTGGCAATATAGGCCTGTCAAGAATTGACCGAACATGGCCACAGAGTGAAATTGGCCAAAGAGTAAAAATTGCTTCCATGACAAGATCGGCTCCCAGGCCCGAGTTGAAGTTGGTGGTGCTGAATCCAACCAACAGGCCCGGGAGAAGGAGCCGAGCAATGATCATTTCAGCGACGGCATTACAGAGGAAATGATCACGCAGCTGGGGAGTCTCGATCCGGAGTATGGCGTCATTGCCCGCTCGTCAGTGATGCACTACAAACGGCGAGGAAAAGCTGCCGCAGATTGCCTGTGAGCTCTGAGTGGAATATGTGTTGGAGGGGAGCGTAAGACGGGATGCCGACAGGGTGCGAATCACCGCCCAGCTCATTCCAATGAAAGACCAGACCCACCTTTGGGCGCGCGAGTATGAACGTGATACCAAGGATTTGCTGGTGGTGCAGAGCGAAATCGCGAGGGAAATATCCGGTGAGATTCAGACCGCCCTGGGAGAGCACAAGCCGATCCCGCCCGCTTTCGGCGACCCTCGTTTCCAAGATCTTCTGCGACGAGTGGGTTTCACCCAGTAGCTCAAGGATGCCGATGCAGCCCGTGCTCGTTCGCTCGCCGCCTACAAGGGTTCTTCATGCTGTTGAACGATGGATTCTGACCTTCCCGTCCTCCAAGCGGCAAGGTTGCGGAGATGATGTAAGCGGGGTGCAAAACGTAAACCGCCTTTGGGGACCGCACCGTATAGACAGCCCTGAACGTATCGCCCCTGAAGTCGGTCTATAATCCGAAACAGACGAGTTCTGAATCCGAATTAGACGGAGACCATATCCGAGATGGACACCGCACATCGTGGACTTTTCCCCCGCTTCGCCGTCGAACAGGTAACTACCGCACTCAAGGACACACCGGTGGTCATGGTTACCGGCCCTCGGCAGTGCGGCAAGACCACTCTGGTGCGCGATCTAGTTGCGGGCAGACGCGAATTCATCACCATGGACGACGACACCGTGCTGGCTGCCGCCCGCACCGATCCAGTCGGATTGGTGCGCTCTCTCGATCAAGCCACTATTGACGAAGTACAGCGAGTGCCCGATCTCCTCAGGGCCATCAAGAAATCAGTCGATGATGATCGACGTGCTGGCCGGTTTCTTTTGACGGGTTCGGCCAACACTCTGACACTGCCTCGGGTCTCAGAGAGTCTGGCTGGCCGCATGGAAATCGTGAACCTCCTGCCCCTCTCGCGGACCGAAATTCAAAGCACGAAGCCGAATTTTCTGCAGGCCGCTTTCGGCGGCCAATGGCTGTCCAATAAGGATTTCCAGATCGGAATGGGATGATAACCCAAAGGCCCGGGCGAGTCCGCAAGGTTGAGATTGCAATCACGGGGTAATCACGTCGTGCGGTACGTCGAGCACTGCATTCACATAATCTATGCGCATTTAAGGATTTAGTGATGACATTATTTGCTGCCTTGCGGTTGTGACAGAACTGAACACCAAGGGGTTGGAATGAAAATCGCCGCGGAGCTTTGCAAATTGGCCGTCCGGCACAGCAGTGCACGGGAAGGTCATCCGTCCAAGTCAGCGGAACCTACATCGCGCGGGCAATAGGCAATAGCGAACCAAGCCGCTAAAAACTGAGGGAACGCGTAGAGACTGGATGGCGGCCTTCCCTCGGGGAAAGGCACTTGATGCGGGATTCACGCTTACATTGGCCATGCGATCTCAGTGCAACTCGTGCCGGTGATAGACCCTGTTCACCTGGGAGCAGCGGAGTTGCTATACAGGCGTACGACCAGGCCATCCGAATGCTTCGCGGCTGTCGTGTACCAGCGCTGCCACCTTCTCGCGAGCACCGATTTCTCGCTGCGATGTCAGCCTTTCCGCAAGAAACGCGCCCAGGCCAAAAACTACGCCCCCCACCATGCCAACCCCCGGAAGTGCCAGGTCGGCCATAGGAGTGGCGAGCGCGAGGACTTGAAGGGCCGTCAGTGTGCGCGCTCGCGCATAGTTTTTAGCGACAATTTGATTGTAGGTTGAAAGACACCGGTTCATTTCCGAACGGGCGGTCTCAACGCTGACGCGTTTTACAAGGAGTCTCCTTCTCCAATCATGAAATCGGCGTCGGCTGTCGCGAAACTCGCTCTGACGGCTGAGTTTGATTGCGCGATCAAGAAGAGTGACATCGTCCAAATCACTGTCCTCCGGCACAAGGAAATCCCAGCCGAAGAGCAGCGCCGTATTTTCCTCCGTCGAGATCGCAGGGTGTGTCACGTCGATCGGGATCTCCTTGCTAAATGTTGCATAAGAACCATACCCAACAACGGTTTCGATATTAGCGGTGGGATCAACGTCAATGGCCTTGATCTTGCGATAGAGGACCTCGTCCGCTACGGGGTCGAGTGCACCGAACCCACCTTCCAGTTTCTTAGCAATGACTCGGCGTGTTACCCACATAGAAGGTTGTGACGGATCGGCTCGCTTTATGTCATGAAAGTCGGCGAGTGCATCCGCAGCCATGCTCACACGCAAGGCAGCACGCTCGGAGGCGGTGAGGACTTGATACTCAGCCTGCCACTTATCCCGTAGTTGCTGGTCCCAAGGTATAGTGATCGCTAAATCTCCGAGCCGGTCAACTGTCTCCTTAAGTTGATGAGGCTGCCAACCTGCTTTGCTCCATCGTTCGTACTGATTCTTGTCGTTCTCAGGCGGCTCTGGGATGACGAGCCGGTCGAATAGGACAATCTCGGCGACGAACGCACGGCTGCGCAAGTGGTCATCGACCGCGAAGGTTCCCCATAACTCGTCACTAGGTCTCTGACCGCATAATCTGTTTCTTCTGTAACCGAACTTCAAGCGTGCCTTTTTGCGGGTGAAGCGCCAGTCGATGGTGACCCGATTACGATTCATTCTCCGACCCCAGGCCCTGGCTTCCCGCCTCAGATCGCCCAGCGATGGGATTCTTCGCCGTCCCAGGCACTGTCGGGAGAACAGGCTGATTTCGATTTCCGCCTGGTTCAGCCAGCTTCCGTGCTTCGGTGTGTAGTGTACCCTGAACCGGTCCCACAGCCAGCCTCCCGCCTTCTCGCCGTACCGCTCCACCACTGCCTTGCGGGTGTGCGAACTCAGATTGTCCATGACCAGATGAATGGCGTCGGCGGCCGGATAATGTTCCGCGATCTCCAGCAGATAATCGGCAAACTCGGGCGAGGAACGGTCCGGAGTCACGCGAAGATAATGCCGTCCCGCCTTGGGCTCCACTCCGCAAAATGCGTTGGCCGTGCCGCGGCGTTCGTACTCGCAGTCGCGCCGCAGAACTTGTCCCGGATGCAGCGGCCGGGAGGGGCGGAGATCGGCATGCAGGACCACCGGCTTCTCATCGATACAAACCACCGGTTCCGCCTCTGAGAGCGGCTTCTCATACAAGGCCAGCACGTCTTCCATGCGTCCGAGATAGTCCCGGTCCAGTTCCGCCACACACCACATTTTTTTCCCGCCACGGCTTCAGGTCATGACTCTGGAGCAAGATGCGGATCGTTTCCCGGCCCACCCGCCGTGCCAACTTCCGCTTCACCGCTTCCTGGGCGAGGAGCCGCACACTCCACCGCGCCCTGCCTTCCGGCGGCGGGCCGCACACCAGGGCGATGATGCGCTGACTCTGGCCCGCGTCCAGCACCCGCCGCTGGCCCGGACGCGGCTTCTCGTACCATGCCGACTCCAGCCCTTCCTCCTCGTAGCGCCGGGCAATGGCCCGCACCGTCTTGGAGGCTACACCCACATTGCGGGCTACCTGCCCGGCCGTCTGCCCCTGGCCGAGTTCCCGCAGGATCACAGCCCGCCGCAGCACCCGCGCCGATTCCCACCCCTTGTTCAACATGGCGGCGATCTGTTTACGATCCTTCTTGGTCAGCTGGACATGCACCCGATGATAGGCTCGCATGCCTGCACTATGCCGCTCTTTTGCTCCTTCCACGAGTATCTATAGATATACATCTCCATACGGTCGTAGACCTAGGAGACATGACAGGGGGCTGCAGCTGCTGTGTGGAATCATTTTTCATAGTGGCCGATGCTCCTGGCTCCAAGAATTGGTACTGCGGAGTATCCCCGCTATCGCAGTGATCGGCGCAGGAATGGACGTGAGATCGAGGCATATGATACTCCTCCTACAACACTTTGGCTGCTCACGGAGATGCGTTCGTCCCGGACCACGCGGGAGGAACCAAAGTCACGGGCAGCGCGCCGGAACCTTTAGGTACGGAACTCGCCAAGGAGGCCAACCTGACTTCGAGCCTTGCTCAAAACCGTGATCAACTTAAAGCCTTCCAGAAACCAATGCCCCCAACGCCACGTTCGATTCTGGCCAGCGTGCGACACTCGTTGCCGGGTTACTATACCGAGTTTTTCAATCCGCCTGCCGGTGTCACCGAGCTTACCCTGACACTCCCTCTGACCAAGGCTGTATTTCCTTGCTCCAATCTGGCCAATGGTGCGGCCGAAATCCAGGGAATCGCCTTTTACCTAGCACTTTCAGTACCAGCAGCCGACAATGAGATGCCGGCGCAGTTTAGCGCACCAAATAAACCTCTCTCCCTCGACGCGCCTCAACAGCAGGATACCGACGATCCCCTCCATCTCTCACAAAACCCCACAACACCTGCCAGCGATCCCGTCCCTCTCGGCAATCCCGTCTCTCTTAGTCTGGCTCCCATGCAGTGGAGGACGAATGCCAATAGTTCCGTCAACGCGTTAAGCCATGCCGTTGAATTTAAGACGTCCTTCGCTGCTCCGCAGACCTTTACCCTAGTGGTGCAGTCGGACAGCATCCCACCCGGCTTGGCCAAGACAGAAAATGGACAGACCCTGCTCGATTCGTCAAAGATTGAGGACATTTTGTTGGTAATTACTTACACCGTTAGCTGAGCCACGCTGAGAAATAACGAATCGAGCGAGGGACCGAAGATGAGCTTTGAACCCGAGAAATTTTTTGTCGGCATCATCGACTTTTTCTCAATCCTCCTGCCGGGGGCAGTCCTTACGTACATGTTCAAGAATGCAGTTGGTCCGCAGCTGTTGGGCCCGGAATATGGTCACCTGCAAAATACTGAGGGTTGGGCACTCTTCTTG
The DNA here is from genome assembly GCA_963709025.1 of uncultured Acidobacteriaceae bacterium. Classification (GTDB taxonomy): domain Bacteria; phylum Acidobacteriota; class Terriglobia; order Terriglobales; family Acidobacteriaceae; genus Sulfotelmatobacter. The sequence continues at coordinate 71,552 of CAVPVE010000019.1, read as the reverse complement.
TTCAGTAGTTACGTGCTCGGGCATTTTCTTTTTTTCGTGGGATCTTGGCTCGACGACATTGCATACGATCCACTTCGCAAAATAACTGATAAGGAACAGATCACGCGTCTTCTTGCGAAAAGGGGACTCTCGCCAAGAATTCTCAGGCGCATAGTCTGGCTGTGCTTCAACAAGGACGCGGATGCGGCGCTGGATCGGGTGGTACTCATCAAGAAAAAGTACCTGAATCAGATTGATGCAGCCCGAGCAGTCAATGCGTTCCAATGGTGCAAAGCAACTCTCACGGCCGGACATCGAGAAGCTCTTGCTACGGTCAATCGATTTGAGGCGGACTCTAAGTTCTTCCGCAGCTTCGTCCCGGTTTTGTTAGTTGCTTTGGGAATGGCACTGCACTATCGGCAGTGGTGGTTCGCAGCCGCTTCAGTGATTGCCATTTGCCTCGCATTTGTCCGATACATAGAGCAACGTTTCAAATCAACTCAGCAAGCCTATTGGCACATTATCACCTTGGAGGCCGCCAAGAAACCTCCTCCATCGAGCATCGAACAACGGAGTCCGCATCGAAAAAATGCTCTTCTTCCGACCCATGCCGGAGGAGTAGTTGTCCGCCAGCGGCTAAACCATAGGCAGTATTTGTTGGTGCAAGCCACAAGAGACGCTGAGGATTGGGTATTGCCCAAAGGGCATATCGAACCAGGCGAGGATTCCTTGCGTTGCGCTATCCGTGAAGTCAGAGAAGAGACCGGAGTATGGGCGCAAATCGAGCGAGAACTCGAGATTTCAAAATACGACGTGGCGGATAAGCCGGTCAGTGTTCAGTTCTATCTGATGAAAGCGATTGAAGAATCTAGGCAGGAAGATCGGTGGCGCAAGCACAAGTGGCTGTCTCTGGACGAAGCATTGAAACTGACAAAGAAATATGATGAGATTCAAGAACTGCTGACACTTGCGGACAGATTGGAATGAACGACATTCTTGGAGGTGACTGTGGTTCTCGAAAATTACATCGGAGGCAAGGAGCCTCAAGGTCATTTAGTACTTTAGTATGTCCGGCAAGATTGCCTTGAATGGAGAGTGAAATGCCACTCCGAATACTCGTACCGGAGCCCCAGGCTTCTGAAGAAATGCGACTGCTCGCTGAAGCTGTTGCTGATCTCCACTATGTTGCCTCTCTCATAGTTGAGAGCGCATCGTACCTACTTCCCGGCGAGTCCATCGATGAGGTGGTCAATGCTTGGAACCAATCGGAACCGACTATGAGAAGCCTCGTGCAAGAACTCACTGCGAGTAATGCAACGGCAATTCCTTACCCCACTCTGGTCACAAGCGAGCTAACAGGGGCCGCCGGGAAGCTGAAGCGATCTTTCTTGGCGCGACTTCGCGATCGTTTCCTGCTGTACTGGAACTCGGATCCTCGTACGGATGACAAGCAGACCAAAGCAGTGGAAGCGGGTGCGGACTATTTGGAACTTGGGGCGACGGTCGTCAGTAGCATTCCCGGGCATGAGCAGGTCGTAGAGATGTTGTCCCTGTTCAAACAACTCCTTGGCATCAGGGCACGCAGAGGAGTTTGATTCGTCGCAGGGACTCTAGTCCTGACCGCCAAAACTGCTGAGCAACCGGAGCTGAAACGCGACTGTGCTTTAACCGTCCAGTAACGGTTCCTTAACCCTACTTACAAGGTTTTTCGAGGGCCACCCGCGTGTTGTAAGCTATTGAAAATTTCCAGTGTTTGTGGGCTCATAACCTAACGCACCTTAGGACTCCTTCGAGTTCCCCGAGATGTCCAGGGTAACGTCCGGAGAATCCTGCAATACGGTCTGACAAGAGAAAAACAGTCCCTTATCGTCGGTCCCGGAACGTGAACCTTTAGCGATTCTTGCACCGGAAGTGCTGCTGTGTGGAGTCTTCCTGGACTTCTGCAAGGACCAAGAAGGCATTGACTGCTCGCCTATCGTGTAGTCAGATCAAACCATTCTCCGGCTCACCCTTCTCTGCGTATTTTTTGTGGAGATGTTTGGGAATTCACCGGAGCGGATGCATTGGCCCTTCCGTTTATTGAACTCCTCAGCGAATGCATCCCCGCCCGCGAAACGATTCGGTTCCATTGCTGTCTTGCCCTTGGAAAATCTTTCTAATGATCCAGCCCAGGAGTACTTTGCCGATGGCATGACGGATGAACTCATCAGCGATCTCGCGCAGTTGGACAGTCTGCGTGTCATATCCCGCACGTCTGTCATGCACTACAAGAGTGGGAACAAGACAGTTCCACAGATTGGCCGGGAGCTTGGGGTGGATGCTCTCGTCGAGGGGACGGTGGAACGTGGAGGAGACCGGGTCAGAATTCGAGTGCAGCTGATTGACGCCGCCAGTGATCGCCATCTTTGGGCCCACAACTATGACTACGAGCTCAAAGACGTGTTACTCCTGCAGAGCACGGCGGCGCACGATATTGCTGTGGAGATCCAGGGACGAGTGGCGCAACCGCTGGTTTACTCGCATCCGGCCGGTGAACGCACCGTTCAACCCGATGCCTATGAAGCCTATCTCAAGGGCCGCTATTACTGGAACCAGCGGACGGAAGCGGGGCTCAACAAGAGCATCGAGTTCTTTCAGGACGCCATTGGGGAGGATCCTTCCTTTGCGGCCGCCTATGCCGGGCTGGCGGGAAGTTACAGCCTCCTCGGATCCAAGGTACTGCCTCCGCAGGTTGCAAGGGCGAAGGCCCGGGCTGCTGCCGGCAAGGCTTTGGAGCTAGATCCGACTAGCGCTGAGGGCCATGCGGAACGGGGCTTGATTGAGTTCTATTATGACTGGAACTGGAAGCAGGCCGAGCTGGATTTTCATCGCGCCATCGAACTTAATCCGAGTTACGCGACAACGCATCAATGGTATAGCCATTACTTGAGAGCGATGGGCCGTCTTCCGGAAGCGCTGCAACAGGCCCAGCAGGCGCAGCAGTTAGACCCATTTTCGCTGTCCATTAATACGACGTTAGCTGCGCGATACCGTGACCTGCGGCAATATGACGAGGCCATTGAAGTGGTCCGCCGGACGTTGGAAATGGACCCCAATTTCGGTCCTGCACATGAGCTCTTGGCCTCAGTCTACGAACAGCAAGGAGACTTCCGGTCAGCCATCAATGAGTGGCAGAAGGCGGTCGAGCTTTCAAAAGAGAATTCAACTCCTCTTGCCCACCTCGGTCGTGCCTATGCCCTTTCTGGCAGACAAGATGAATCGCGGAAGATCGTTGAGCAATTGAAGCTGACCTCCAAGCAACACTATGTGCCCGCTTGGGACATGGCGGTGCTTTTTGCCGGTCTGGGTGACGCCGAGAGCGCGTTTCGATGGTTGGAGGAGTCTTGCACGGAGCGCGAGAGTCAGATGCCTTTCCTGAAGGTCGACTATAGGATGGATCCTTTGCGAGCAGACTCGCGCTTCCAGAATCTGCTGCGCCGAGTCGGGCTGCCTAGTTAGGTGGCCAAGCAGATCCAGTATTAATCATACAGACGCTTTGCCCCATTCGCGTACGCCAACAGTAATCATCCATGCTCACTAAAGTGAAGAACGCAACGCCAGCCTCAACTTTCTCGAAGCCGACAGCTGCTCTCCCCAGGCAGACACGACTATTATATTAGGCATATTATTGACAGATTAACAATATGACTAGTATATTATTCTCATTTATGCTGAAGTTGCATTCTATTGGCGCTCAGATCGCGTCTAGACGGAAGGCTCTCGGGTTGACCCAATCCGCGTTGGCTGACAAGGCCGGTGTGAGTCGAGCAACGCTCGATGCGCTGGAGAATGGTCGCTCAGGTGAACTCGGCTTTTCCAAGGTTGCCAACATTCTATGGGCGCTCGGCCTGGAGTTGAAGCTACAAGAGGCAAACCTGCAACGGCCCACGCTGGACGAACTCTTAGAAGAGGATCGTAATGATAAAGGTCTGGGCAGACGCGGCTGAGGCAGGCCTGCTGGACAGGCAGCGGGATCGCGGAAGTGCTTTTGCGTACTTGCCAGAGACCGCCCCCCAGCGTGCCGTCTCCGTTACCATGCCCGTACGGCTTCCCTCCTGGGACGTTCCATTTGGTCTTCCTCCGATCTTCGAGATGAACCTCCCGGAAGGCGCGCTGCGGGAACGACTGCGTCTCGCCTTTGCGAAGGCGACTGGAACATTCGATGATTTTGATCTGCTCGCCATTGTTGGCCGCTCGCAAGTAGGCCGCATCCGCTACACCGGCGACAAGGAGCAACTCGACGAGGATGTTCCTTTTCAGTCAGTCGACGAAATCTTGGCGAGTCGTGGCGACGGAGATTTGTTTCGCTACCTCATTGAGAAGTTTGCAGCCTTTTCCGGTATCAGCGGAGTCCAGCCCAAAATCCTCGTGCGCGACGAGAATGCGTCCCTCACCCTGACAAACGCGCAACCCCGAATCTCCCCGAGTTGCAAGGGTGCAACTCACATCGTGAAGTTCTGGGAGCCGAACGAATTTCCGCAGCTGGCTGCGAACGAATATTTCTGCCTCAAAGCCGCGGAACGCTGCGGGCTGGACGTGCCCCGGTATCGGCTTGCGGAGGATGGAATGGCGCTGGTCGTCGATCGCTTTGATCTCCGCTCGGATGGCACATATCGAGGCTTTGAGGACTTCTGTGTCCTGAATGCAAGACGAACGGATGAGAAGTATCGCGGCAGCTATGAAACGTCCGTCATGAAGCGATTTCAGCAGTTCGCAAACTCATCCGCCGTGCTTGCAGATGTTGAAAAACTATTCACGCTGATCGTGCTGAATTGCGCCCTGCGCAACGGCGATGCTCACCTCAAGAATTTCGGTATCGTCTATGACGACGTGCTCGGTGAAGCTCGCCTCGCACCCGTCTACGATCTCGTGACCACTTCCATCTATCTACCGAAGGACAGTCTGGCGCTTACGCTCAACGGAACGACCCAGTGGCCCGACTGCAAAATTCTCCGACGGCTCGGCGAAACGCGGATGACCGGCACACCTGCAAAAATTCGCGCGATCCTTGAGCACGTCTCGGACGCTCTTTCGCAAACCGAAATCGATCTTCGGTCCTACATCAAGGAACATCCCGACTTCAAGGAAGTGGGGGAGCGCATCCTACAGGAATGGGTCAAGGGTCAACAGCTCTCACTTCAGGCCCGCTAACGATCATGTCCTCGCGATTCCTTCAGGGCAACCCGTCACTCGAGAACATCATTCCTTCCTTCCCGATTGCTTCCCGTTGTGCATCATCCAGACAGCGCCGATCAGGCCGAAGCAGGAATTCCTTTGCGCACACAACAAGGGCAGCTTGCATCGGATAAGCCGTGCGCTTCCCTTAGCCGGCGCTCGTATTGACCCAGTCGCGTTTCAATCTCCGATTCGATCCGCTTTCTGCGGACCAGATCGTCGCGGTAGCGCTTCAAGAAATAGTCAATAGTTTCAACCCTAATCTTGATGGAGGCGGCCGGCTTGTTTTCGTCCAGATCCTTGAAACAGAAGTACGGTGTGCCGGACTGCTCCACAATGCGCTCGACGACGGTATAAACCGGCGCGTCATGGCCGCATTTGAAACTGGAAATCTCCAGAGCCACCAGATTTGGATGGCGCGCCGTGAATTTGGCAGCCCACACTTTCATATTGCTGCTGGCCGCGGTAGCCGTCTTCCACACATCGGAAATGTCGAGCGGGTGGCTGATGATGCCGGCGCGCACCTCATCGCCAAAGAGTCGCTCCAGCAGATCTTCGTCCAGCGGGAGGGTGTTTTGGGAAAACACCGGATACCCGCGCTTCTGGAATTCTTCCAGGATGCCGTGGTTCAATCCGGGATCGTGATGATAGGGCCGCCCCAGCATTACAATGCCCAACTGATTCTCCCGTTCTAACTTGTCGAGCACGTCACGGGCGCGCTTGCGGATAGAGTTCTCATACTCGTGCCAGGCTCTATACCCTTCTTCGACGGCGCGCCCGTTTTCTTCGTCCGAGAGGCCCAGCAGGGGCTGCCAGCACTGCAGCATTTGCCGGGCAAACAGCTTCCGGTCAGAGAGATTTACCATCGGGTGCAAGTACCGGATGTTGTGCTGGGCGAAGACGTCGGTTTCTTTCGTGTAGGCCGCCTCCACCGTTTCGGGGGTTATTGCGGCGGTCGGGCAGGCGTTGCAGGCGCGAGTTCTCACCAAGGGTGAGCACAACACGTCAAACATGGGCAGAAAAATACAATCGAGCGGCTGGCGAACGTGCTTGGTGTAAATCAAGTTGTGGAAGTGCGCGATGGTGATTTTCGAGGGGAAGCAGGGATCAATCGACCCGCGACTGGACCCTGCGCGGTACATCTCGTTGGTGGTGAAATCGGAGTAAACGATGTTTTCTGACGCTACGCCCAGGCTCTCCAAGTACGCGCTGAACAACGGTGCGTACGCGTACATATTGAGTACGCGCGGGATTCCGATGCGCAGGCTCGCACGACCATTGATCAGTTTGATGCGCTTGCGAACGGACTTTCGCCAAGAGGCGGACGGAATCGGATCAGCAACCGAACCTGAACCCCGAGCCTTCCAAACCTCTCGCGCTGCGATGTCGACCAAGTTCGGATGCGCGGCCTTGATCGCATCCAGGCCCGCCTTGATTTCGCGCATGCTGTCCAGGTCCTCCACAGCACCCTTCTCACAACTGGCAATAATCATGCGTTGCTCGCCAGCCCGTAGCGGCACCTTGGACTGAAACGGCGACGGAGCTTCTTCCGCGGGGCCTCCGGTCTGGACGTCAACAAAAGTGCGCAAGCAGGCGTTCTTGCAGAAGTGGCAACGCGTGTCTTCGTTGCGCGCGGTGTGATAGGTGATTCTAGCGACCGCATCCAGTCCAATAAAAGTTGTACGCTGACCGTTCTGCCACAGGCGCATGGCTTCTACGGCGGCTCCGATGGCGCCGGCTTCGGCACAATGCTGGTGGACGACGATGTCGGGCTTTCGCTCTAAGTCCCGGAAGCTGGCGTTGATGAAGTCAGTCTCGGCCTTCACGACCGCTAGGTTATTCTGCGTACCCCCTTGCAGGATAAAGCGCGTACCCAGCTTGGCTACGTTGGGCACATTGGCGACGTATTGAAAAATGTTCTTCGGGAGTACAGCGGCGAGACCAGCCAAGATTTCTTCCGCGCGCCAGCCCTGCCGCTGGAAATTAACGATGTCCGATTGCAGGAACACGGCGCACCCGTAACCGAAGACCGGCATCGCCTCAGCCGAGAAGGCCTTGTTCGCGTACTCTTCGATCTGGACGCCGAATCCCTCGGCAGTGGCCTGAAGGAAGTAGCCGTTACCCGCCGAACATTGGGTGTTCAGGCGGAAATCCTTGATCCGTCCGTCATGTAAGACGATGATCTTGATGTCCTGTCCGCCCACGTCCACGATGCAGTGGGGATCGCGATAAAAGCGCAGTGCCGATTGGGTATGGGCAACAGTCTCGACGAGCGCCACATCAGCGTGCAGCACGTCATGCAGGATGTCTTTGGCGTAGCCGGTGGTACCTACACCCAGCACCTCGAGATGCGCTCCCTGCGACTCCACTTGGTTGCGCAGAGATTCGAATAGCTGTTTCGTGTCTTCAATGGGGTTCCCCTGAGAAAGCTGGTAAGCCTTGCAGAGCAGGTCGCCTTTTTCCGACAGCAGGACGGCTTTGGTTGAGGTGGAACCGCCATCCAGACCGATGAACGCGCTAACCCTTTCGCCCGACTGGAAAGTTGTTGACGTGAAGGGAGGACGAGCGTGCTTCGTCCGGAACTCCTGTAACTCCTCAGCGGAGACCCACAGTCCGCGGCTGCCCGCTTCCGCTTTTTCTCTTTGCCTCCCCTCACGAAGATAGCGTTCGAGGCACTCCGTTCCCAGATAGCGACCGATGCCTTCATCTTCTTGCCTGCCAAATTCCACGGCACCAATGGCAGCAAAGTACAGCGCATCTGCTGGTGTCTTGATGTGATCTTCGGGGTCGGCAGCTTCGGCAAGCTCGACTCCGCGTTCCTTCCAGATTTGCGGAATGTTGTGTTGCCAAGCCTCGCGCATGCCGCTAATAAAGGTATTCGGCCCACCCAACAGCAGAACATCCGGCTGCAGCGTGTGTCCCCGGGTCAGGACGGTCAGATTCTGTAAAACAATGGCGTCGAACAACGAAGCCATGAGTTGATCCGCCGGGACGCCTTGTTTCTGCAAGCTGTTGATATCCGTTTCAGCAAAGACCCCGCATTTCCCAGCTACAGGGTGCAGCCTAATGCCTTTGTATCCTTGTCCACCGAGCTGCTCGTAAGGGATCTGCAGCTTGGCCACGATCTTGTCGATGACTGCGCCGGTCCCACCCGCACACTTGTCGTTCATGGTCGGAATCTTTCTCTTGCGCCCGTTCTTCGCATCCTCCTTAAAGATGATGATCTTCGCGTCTTGTCCACCCAACTCGACCACCGAATTTACCTCCGGATGTAGCTTCTCGACGGCCAGAGAGACGGCATTGACCTCTTGCACAAACTTGGCACCGATCAGAGCGGCCAGCGAGTTGCCACCCGACCCGGTGATGAATACGCGACAGTTATCGGGGGTTATCCCGATTTCACATTCCATGCTACGGAGGAAAGCAAGCAATTTTTCTGGTTGGCGCGTCTCGTGACGCTGGTAATCGCGCCACACGATCTGGTCCGCGCCGACGTCCACCACCACGGCTTTCACCGTGGTGGAGCCGACATCCAGACCTGCCAAGTAGGTGGTACGGTGCTCGCTCATGCCGGTTCGCCCTCCCTGGCACCATCCCGATGGCCCTTCCCGTTCATGAGGTCAGATACGTGCAATACGAAATTCGCGGCTACGCCTGCTACCTCGGGGCTGCGCGGAACTTGGTATAGAGGGCTGCGCAACTCCGCGTGCTGCGCGACGTAATCCCGAACATCTTCCAGGCGCTGTCTTGTATGTGCCAGACACCGGTCGAACTCGGCCTTGGCTTTGGCCTTCGCTTCACCCAACGCCATCTGCACCCGGCTGTGAGCGTTGATTTCGCCTTCGCCGGCGGTCTCGATAGGCAGGAAGATCATCTCCGGAAAACGGCTGATTACTGTCGATTGCACTCCATCCGACTGCGACGACGGCATGCAGCCGAACGGCTTCAGGGCCAGCACCATGTGGCACAGGTGGTGGACGGTGTAGTAGACATTCTTCCCCACCTCCAAATGGCCTTCGCCCCCGCGTGCCAGCGAGTGGTAGAAGGGGTGAGCCAGTTGCGCCAGCTCCTGTTGCGGGGGAAGCGGTTGCGCGACATCCCCCAATCCCTCCACGACTCGCACATATTGCCGGGCCCAAATGCGCTCGGCGAGGCTGAGTAGCAGCCATTTCTTACGGAACGGCCAATCATTCTGCAGTCGCTTTTTCAATTCCCACAAGCCCGGCCGTGAGGGAGCATCGAGACCCTTGCGATTAATCGCATTGGCCTTGGCCTGATGCATGAGGTACATGATCCAGTTGCCCACCGAATCCGCCATCACGTGAGCGCCTTCGCGTTCGAGGAAGGCAAACATGTTGAAGTTACCGTCCCCTTCTGCGAGTTGCGCCCAGAACTCGCCGGTGATCTTCACGATGGGCTTTACTCGAAGCCGATCCACTTCGACCTGACCGATGTGCTCCCGACAATGGCGTAGCACATCACGGTAGGCACTGCCGTACAGGTGTTCGTGCACCTTACCCAATGTGTTAAGTGTGTCTTTCACTTTCTTCTTCTGCGCGAGGCGTGAACTCAGCCAGGCCGGAGCCCATTCCAGAATCTCAAAGCGTGGTCGCTCACGGAGAAAGGCGCCGAGAGTGTTCAGTATTTCGCTGAACGCGCGGTCGGTTTCACCAGCAACTATCTCGTAGGGACGGATATGGTGAAGCATCTCATTGGTAACGTCGCCCAGATTGAGCGCGTTTAACATGCCCATGCCGAAATCGACGGTGAATTTCAGGCCGGGCTCGTCGGATTTGGCCTTGATCCCGTCGTTCTGAGAAAAGAGAAGAACGCGAAACCCTCCAAACCCAGCGTTATCCAGTGCCATGCGGTACTCGGATTCGTACATCCCGAAGCGGCAGGGCCCGCACGACCCGGAAGTGAAGAAGACATAGTTATCCAAGATCTGCTGCTTAGATAGCCCTTGCGCTTCGAGCCCCCGCAGGTACTGGAGCAGATTGCCTACCGTGAAATATGTGGGATTGCATTGTGCCGGGTTACCAAACTCCCGTCCAAGGTGATACGCGGAAAGATTCGGATTGGGCAGGGGTTCGCAGTGGTAGCCGCTGCCGTGAAAGACAGATTGGATAAGTTTCTCGTGCTTCCAGGTGAGCCCTCCGAAGAGGATGGTGACCGTCTGGCGCTCCTCCCCCGTAAAGGGCCGTTCCACCGGGCGGCGGAAGTGGCGTACCTGCGGTGGTGCCAAGCCGACCGATTGCTCCAATCGGTCTCGTTCCGCGCGAAGCTCGGAAGCAATATCTTCTTCGTGGATGATCTCGCTGACCAAGCGAGCATCGCTGGAGTTCGGGGCGTTACACGGCATCGCCTGCAATACCTCCAGTAGGAAATGACCATCTGCGTGCAGCTGGCGGGTTATCCAGCACTCAAGGGAAAATACTCCGGACCTTTGCGGAGACTAAAACAACTGTCCTTCCCTGCTATCCGCCTCGCTGTGACGGTAATCACACCTGGGTGTGACACGCAACGCGGAGCGACTCGAGGTTACGGTATGTCTGCAGAAATCTCGCTTGAGGAGGGGACTGCTGCCGATTCCGAGAAACCTGCGAGTGCAGCTGTTCATCATCTCGAAAATCCAAAATCGCCGAAGGAGTCGTCTCTCGCGTATTCAGCATAGCGGAGACGCTTTTGCGCACCACCTGGAGAAAAGCCGTGGTGATGGCGTTAGCGATCCCGCTTTCAGTCGCTAAGAATGGGCTGCGAATCTTTGTGCTTGGCATGCTCGCAATGCACGTTGACCGAAGTTTCATGACGGGAAGACTTCACTACCAGGGCGGGATCATCTACTTTCTGATTGCTTTGGCCGTCATCTGTCTGCTGATCTGGGTTGCGCGCCGTGGTGAAGAAAGACGGAGCGTCTCCTCGCCAACAAGTCGTTAACAATGGGCCAGAGTCAGCTTCACCGGAACTGAAGCCGATTCTCGCGGTGATTGAAATCGACGCGCCCCCGTTTGTTGTTCCAATCCCAATGTAAGTTCTCGGTTGATGTTCAGCGGGGATGAGGTCTGGAGCAGGGGATGGCGCTTGAATCCCCTGCTCCCGCAGTACTGGCGTTTGACGCCGACCGAGCGTTTGCCTTGTTTGGGAGAGCTCGTATCGTCGACGGCGAGGATGCCGGTCCGCACCGGGACCAGCGACCGCAACCGCGCCCACACCGGTTCGGCTTCCCACGGCGAGTCGGTGATGAAGTGCTACAGCGCCCTGGTAGCTGGGCACCCCACGCTCGTCTTCCAAGCGCTTGACGGTGCGAGCGGCGTATCACCGTGAAAGTCGGCAATTCCCTTCCACGAGTCGAGTCGCTTTCTCAAGGATGGATTGCGTTGACCGGGAATGAGCGCAATGGCCCTTCACGGCACGTGCTGGCACGACGTGTCTCTTTCCCTGAGAGGGGCAAGGCGCCCATAGTAGAGCGCGTCTGATGGCCATCCGAACTCGCCCGAAAGGGCCGTCTGGATAGGAAATAGGCCACATCCCTGGGCCGTCGAAGTGTCTGAAATCAGCAATTTAGGAGAAAACGCCCATGTTCACAAGCCGCCTCTCGAGTCGCGTTCCTTCAACAATTTGCTGCTTCGCTATGGCAGTCACTCTGGTGGTGGCGGTTCCGGCCCATGGCCAAACCTTCAGCGTGGTGGCTAGCATTACGGACCACGCCTATTCCAACCCCAGCGGACAGATTGTTCAAGGCAGGAATGGTGACGTGTACGCAGTGACTCCAGACAATGGGTGGCTGTTTAGCACAACGACCTTGGGTGCGTTCGCCGGGGTCTACCAAGTCGGAGGGCCGAGCGGCGTGACCTTGGGCTCAGACGGCAACCTTTATACCAATCTCGTTTACGACCGCGTCGCCTGCGGGGAAGTGGATAAAGTGACGCCACTTGGGGTGTTTACCCTGCTCGCCAGCATTTGTGGAAACGACGGAGCTTTCCCATACTCGGCACCGATCCAGGCACCGAATGGAATCTTCTATGGAACCACGTCCGCAGGCGGCAGTAACGGCGACGGAACCATCTACTCGGTGACTGAGAGTGGAACGTTGGCTCTCCTGCATACGTTCGCCGGAACGGACGGCAGCACTCCTTACGCCCCGCTGGTTGTGGGCAGCGACGGAAATCTCTACGGCGGCACGTACTACGGAGGTACGAACAATGATGGAGTTCTTTTCCGAATCACCCCGAACGGCACTTACACCGTACTCCACAATCTGGCAGGAACCGACGGCACGAACATTTACAATGGATTGTGTCTGGGCCGCGACGGAAACCTTTATGGCGTGACTCGGATCGGCGGAGCGGAGAATGGCGGCGTTATTTTCAAGCTCACCAACAGCGGCGTCTACACCGTTCTCTATAACATCACCAACACCTACTCCGAACCCGCCAGCAGTCTGGTGCAGGCGTCGGATGGGAACCTCTATGGTGTGCTGGGACAAGGAAACTCTTCCCAGCCGGGGTGGATTTACAGCGTTTCGACCACCGGAACGTTCACCATTCTCCACGAGTTTTGCCAGGAAACGAACTGTACAGACGGCTCGGCTCCGACGACTCCGTTAATTCAGCACACCAACGGTATCCTCTACGGCTTTACCCTCCAGGGCGGTACCGGGACGCAGTACGACGGGACGTTCTACAGCCTGAACATCGGCGCGCAGCCGTTCGTTCGTTTGATGTCAACCTCGGGCAAGGAGGGGGCGAAGATTGAGATCCAGGGCCAAGGGTTCAAGAGCGCATCGGTGGTGAAGTTCGGCGGGACGCAGGCGACCACCGTCACCCGCTCTGGAGCTACGTTTCTCATCGCGACGGTGCCTGCAGGGGCGCTCACGGGCGCGGTCACGGTCGCCACAGGCTCAACCACGCTGACCAGTTTGCAGACGTTCAAAGTGCTGCCGACGGCGCCGTCGTTCACCCCGCCGAGCGGGGCGGTGGGCACACCGGTGACCATCACGGGAACCGGGCTGATGCAGACAACGAAGGTGGCGTTCAACGGGAAGTCGGCGAGCTTCACGGTGGTCTCGGACACTGAGATCACCGCGACGGTACCGACCGGAGCAACTACGGGAAGGATCGCGATCACGACCAAGGGTGGCACGACAGAGACATCCACTAGCTTCACGGTGAACTAGGTCTGACACGACAGGCCCGGCGGAGTTTGACTTCGCCCCGGGCCCCTTCGCCGATGGCGTAGATACCATGCAAGATGTGATCCGTGATGCTCCCAGAATCTGTTTCCTGCTGCTCGGACGATATCGGCCAGAGCCTTGTCCAGGGTGCCGAGCGGCGACACATCATAGGCATACTCGCGGACGGAATCGGTGTGGCGTACGAGCAATCCAAAGCGCGACCCGGTGCCAGCGGCGGTCCACTGCAGCATCTGCAAATCGCCAGAGTTACCGAACGCAGCGATAGGCCTGCGTCCGACGTGCAGGTTGATCTTGCAAACAGAACTCCATTTACAGCAACGACCGCCAAAGCAAAGATCGCGACAGGGGCATCTGTTTCACTTTGTGCCTCCAAGCGTGGTATTCAGTAGCTCACTGCGGCAGCCCGATCCGGTGCAGCAGGTCGACGTAGCGGGGGTCGGAACGCAAGATGTCAAAACGCGGATCGACCTTGACCCAGATTGCTCGTGGGCAACGGAATCGCAGCCCGTCGTCCAAACGGGCAAACGCAGCCTCGTATTCGCCCAGTGCAGCGAGGGTGACGGCGAGAGGTACAGGTGACACATACTTTTCTGCTGAGTATTGTTCGAGTTCACGTAGCACTGCGCGTGCATCATCCTGTCGTCCTGCAAAGGCGAGCGTTCCGCTGAGCACGGCTCGAACGAAAACACTTCCGCCCGATGTTCTAAACGCTTTTTCCAAGCTCTCGATGGCTTTGGCAAATCGTCCTTCGCGTTCTAGCACCAATCCGGTAAGTAAGTGTGCAGGAAAGAAATCGGGGTCAATGTCGAGGGCTTTTTCGCACTGATTGAGAGCCTGCGCATACTGGCGAGCGCAGTACATTACCAGACCCGCGCCAAAATATGCAGCGGGCGCAAGGGGATCGAGTTCGATGGCAAGCTGAGCTTCGCTGGAGGCTCTATCAAACTCACCCATGACTGTCAGGAGTTCGGCATAAATCTGATGTGCCCTTGGATAGTTGGAGTCCAGTTCAATGGCACGTTTCAGATCGGCTTCCCCTTGCTGCCATCGCCACTCGGAGCACATGTTCACGCCCCCTAGAACCGCATGTGCGTCAGCAATCGTCGGGTCTAGTTGCAGTGCTTTTTCGGCAGCGGCTTTCGCTCTTGGGAACGCATCCTGCGGAGCGAGAAATGTCCAGTAACCCAACGGCACATAGCAATCAGCCAGTCCCGCATGTGCAAGCGCGTATAGTGGGTCGGTCTCAATGGCTTGGTTGAAATAGGAAATCGCCTTGCGTAGAGCCTCCCCGGTTCTCTTGTTCCAATAGTGACGCCCTTTCAGGTACAGATGGAATGCTTCCGGACTTGTCGTCTGTGCCTTAGGTTTTGATTCCAGACCGTCGCTGCACAATCTCTGCTGGAGGTGACCAACAATTTCTTTTGGAATCTCGTCTTCTACGAACAGTAGCTCATCCACATTGCGCCTATACTGTTCGCCCCATAGCTGCCAGCCGTCTCCGACATCAACTAGTTCCACTCCAATCCGAATCGTGTTCCCACGCTGAAGCACCCTACCAGTAACGACCGAACTCACTCCTAATTGTTTGCCAATGGCGACAGCATCTCCAGTTCGCCCTTTAAAATGGAACACGGTGCTCCGTGCCATGACCTTAAGACCCGGTTTGCGAGACAGGCTGGAGATCAATACTTCCGTAATTCCGTCGCTTAGATATTCGAGTTCCGCTTGTGCCCCAACGTTTTCGAACGGGAGAACCGCCACCGAGATCGACGTGTCTTTGTCCAGACCTCCCAAAGACGCCACTCTATATGCGTCTGCACGACCTGACTCGATCATCCGCTTGATACGCTTCAAGTCGGTTTTAAGCTCTAGGGCAGACTGGCAGCGAAGTTCGCGATCTTTCTCCAACGCCTTGTTGATGGTGTCTTGCAACTGCGAAGGAACATCGGGGTTGAGTCGAAGTGAGGGCACAGGGGCACGTTCCAGAATGGCGTGGAAGATAAGTGCAGCCGTATCGCCCCTAAATGGCAGCGTTCCTGTACACATCTCGTAGAGCACTGCTCCGAAAGAGAACAGGTCTGTCCGAGCATCGAGTTCCTTCCCGCTGATCTGCTCCGGCGACATGTAAGCGACTGTTCCCATCGCACTGCCGGGACTGGTCAGGTGTTCCTCCAACTCTACTGTCGGGGCGCTTAGGGCAGCGCTCTCAGGCTTGGCGGTGACCTTGGCTAATCCGAAATCGAGTATCTTCGCCTGACCCCTGTTCGTGACAAAGATGTTAGCGGGCTTGATGTCCCGGTGAATGATTCCCTTGGAGTGGGCTGCGTCGAGCGCGTCCGCGATCTGGATGCCGAGATCGAGTATGGTTTCGACCTCCATTGGCTTGCCCGCGATCATGTGCCGGAGCGTCTGACCTTCGAGCAGTTCCATCGCGATGAAAGTTCGCCCCTCGGACTCGTCAATTTCGTAAATCGTGCAGATGTTCGGGTGATTTAAAGAGGATGCAGCCTTCGCCTCCCGTTGGAAACGACTGAGGGCTTGCGGATCGTTGGCGAGTTCGTCGGGAAGGAACTTCAGCGCGACGTGGCGACCGAGCTTCAGGTCTTCGGCTTCATACACCACACCCATTCCGCCACCGCCAATTCTGCGGACGATGCGGTAATGAGAAACCGTATGCCCCACGGGTTGGGTGGGCGTGGACACTGGTTACACATGTTAGGTGGGGCTGGAGTGAGAGGTCAATCGCATGCTTCGTGCCGAAGAAACCAGTGGGTACCTCTTATAGTGGCAAAGCACTCGGGAAACGGGTCTGAAAATCGAGCAAGCCAACCCATTCCGGTGTGATCGTGATTCGCACCATGTCTTGAATCATGGAAGCAAGCTGCGCCACCCAAGCTTTTCCTTGCTGCTCTCCGAAATAGCGTTCCGCAGCGAGCGCATACTCAGGGAAAATCCCGCTCACGGGTTCCAGCCGCGCAGTACCGCGCACCAGCAGCACCTTATGCGGAAAAGCGTTGTCATCAATCGTGAGTGCCACCTTTGAATTCTTCGCCAGAGCCTTGAGCTTCGGTGCCTTCGGCGGTGTGCCCAGCACGAACTCTCGACTGTTCCAATGGAACCAAATCGGAATGACTCTCGGCGTGCCATCCGCCCAGACATAAGCCAGACGTGCCGGGATGGTCGATTGCAAAAGCTCCTTGGAAGCGGGATGCTGCAACAGTTCAACACTTCCTTGCGGCACTGGCATGGTTGCCTCCTGCGGTTGTCGTCGTGTTCGGTCAGGTCACCTGCGATTGTAATCCGGCGCAACAACGCGGCATAGCAGCCTTTACTTGAAATGGTTTAGCATCGTTGTCTGTTCCAGCGAAAGGGTCGGCGAGCTAGAGGAACTCTATGGAATCGAACCGGGAGCCGTTCAGTGTAGGTGAAATTCAGTGTGTTGCGATCAATGATGGAACATTCTCGTACCCCACTGGGTGGTTTTTCTCAAATGTCTCGCAAGGACAACTGGAAGAGAGCCTCCGCGATCACGATTTTCCCTTGAATCAAGTTGTCAGCCCGTACACCTGCCTTCTAGTTAACGCCGGGAAAGAGAGGATACTGATCGACACGGGGGCGGACGGTCTTGCCCCTACCACAGGCGACCTGCTGAAGAACCTCAAGGCTGAAGGCATTACTCCCGAGGAGATCACCACCGTGGTCTTGACACATGCCCATCCTGACCATATCGGAGGCGTGCTTGACGCGGACGGCAAACCAGCGTTCCCCAATGCTCGCTACGTCATGTGAAGAACGGAGTGGGATTTCTGGACTGCACGTCCCAATCTACGCGGCACGGGGATGGACGACCACGTGAAAGAACTGCTGGTCAATTGTGCATTGAAGAATCTTCCGCCCCTGAAGCCGCAGATGGAGTTGCTTGAAGCTGAGAAAGAGATCGCGCCCGGAATCCACGCCATACCCGCGCCGGGGCACACTCCGGGACATATTGCGTTGGTCATCTCATCAGCCAAGGAACAATTGCTGCATATAGCTGATGCTGTGCTTCATCCGATGCATCTCGAAAATCCTGCTTGGCGGAATGTGTTCGATCTGAGTGAGGACGGTGCCGTAATGACTCGGCAACCGTTGCTCGACCGTGCAGCCGCCGACGATGTGAACGTCCTCGCTTATCACTTCCCGTTCCCCGGTCTTGGGCGAGTCACGAGCAGCGGCAATGCTTGGAGATGGGAACCAGCTTCCCTTTGACTGACACATCAGCCCCGGCAAAGGTCGCGACCCCCTCACTATCGTGTGGCGCTTGAAAAAACAAAATGAATAGAACCCGCCGAACTGCCCGTCGAAGAAGTGCCGCTCAACCTTGTGGAACAAGGGCGGTGTTGACGGCAGGACGCGTGAGGCGCGGATCAAGACCGGGCGCAGCCGTAAGATGACGGCACCAAAGCACCCATAAAGACTAACTTTCGGTGGTAGCCTACTGGGACTGCTACTCCTCACAATTCGAGCGTTTGCTCGCATGATCACTGCACATTAGACGTATGTTGTGTCTATAATGCTCGGTTGAGTTGGCTGCCATTCCTTTATGTCACAGCCATTTACCAGAACGCTGATTGGTGAAGACAGTGCCGACCACTTCGCCATACGAATACTACCTGCAACGGCTCCTATCGCTTAGTGGCGCGGGCAACAGCCCAAACAGCTAATAGCAGTGCATCATTGCATCGGCAATAAGTTTGCTTGATTTCCACATGACAGCAGATTCTAGAAGATCGAAGCACGTCTGGAGTGGAACACTCCAGAGCCTTGGGGTGGGTCTTTGTGTCTTTTATCTGGGACGCGAGTTGGCAGTCTGGCTGACCGTTCACAAGGTTCATGGATTCTTAGCGTTCTTGGATAACGTTGTGGCTGGCATTGCTGCCGGGCTTGTGGTTCTCCTTTACGAACGTCGGCGGCAGAGTGCCGCTGACAAACTACGGGAGAACGAGGAGCAATCGTTCTTCATAAAGAAGGCAGTTGAATCCTCGGGTGATGCGATTGGCATTTCTGATGCTCAGGGGCACCATTTTTATCAGAATAAGGCGTTGTCCGACTTGTTTGGATACGCAACTGCCGAAGAATTGGAAGCCGCTGGAGGAGGACCGGCCGTTGTCAAAGACCCGGAGGTTGCGAGGGAGCTGTTTGAAAAAATCATGAGCGGCAAATCGTGGGAGGGTGAACTGGAGATGGTGACAAAAAGTGGACATGTCTTTCCCGCCCATGAACGAGCAGATTCGATCAAGAATCATGACGGCGAGGTCATCGGGCTTATCGGGATCATCACCGACATCACCGAGCGCAAAGTAGCGGGAGAGAGGCTCCACGATAGTGAAGAGCAGTTTCGAACTTTGGCAGAAGCAATTCCGCAGTTGTGCTGGATGGCACACGGCGACGGACACATCTTCTGGTACAACCAGCGCTGGTACACATACACGGGCACCACACCGGAACAGATGGAGGGCTGGGGCTGGCAGTCGGTGCATGATCCGCAAGCATTGCCGCTTGTTCTGGAGCGGTGGAAAACATCAATCGGGAGAGGCGAACCGTTCGACATGGTGTTTCCAATAAAGGCTGCCAACGGCGTGTTTCATCCTTTCCTAACGCGCGTAATGCCAGTCCAAGACTCACAAGGACGAGTTGTTCGCTGGTTCGGCACCAACACCGACATTACAGAATTGCAGGATAAGGAAGAGGCACTGCGCGAGAGCGAGGTTCGGTACGAACAGTTGGCAGAGCAAAGCCGCACAACCCACTGGGAAGTGGACCCTCAGGGTCTGTTCACCTATGTCAGCCATGCGTCCCAAACCTCTTGGGGTTACCGTCCGGACGAAGTTGTGGGCCGGATGCACTTCTACGGCATTCATCCGGAAGAAGGACGCGAGGAGTTCAAGGCGGCTGTCTTCGCGTTCGCCGAGCGGAAGCAACCGTTCCGGGACGTAGTCCACGCGGTGGAGACGAAGGATGGCCGCATCGTGTGGGGCTCCCTCAACGGCATTCCCCTTCTGAACGCCGATGGAACCCTGCGGGGCTACCGCGGCAGTTGCACCGACATCACCGAGCGCAAGCGGGCTGAAGAGGCGCTTTCAGGCATGAGCCGAAAGCTGATCGAAGCACACGAGCATGAACGTACCCGGATTGGGAGAGACCTGCATGACGACATCGTCCAACGACTCGCGCTTCTGGCGATAGAACTCGAAGGAGTCCAAGAAGATGTCCCTGACTCGGCAACTGAACTCGGCAGGCGAATAGGCGATCTACGAAAGCAAACTAACGAAATAACGAATGATGTTCAATCGTTGTCGCACGAATTGCACTCTTCGAAACTGGGATATTTGGGCATCGTTGGAGCGATAAAGAGCTTCTGCACAGAGTTCGGTGAGCACCAGAGATTGGAGATTGATTTCCAAAGCCATGATCTACCTGCTGCCTTGCCAACCGACCTTTCTCTTTCTTTGTTCCGAGTTTTACAAGAAGCCCTACGCAACGCCACAAAGCATAGTGGGGTAAAGTCCTTCGAAGTGAAACTATGGGGAAGTGCGGGAGAAATCAATCTCACTGTCAGCGATCTCGGTGTAGGTTTTGACGCAGAAGCCGCAATGAAGAGCACTGGGCTTGGCCTCACGAGCATGCAGGAGCGTCTGCGGTTAGCGGGTGGAGAGCTTTCAATCAATTCGCAACCAAAGCGCGGCACTACCGTCCACGCTCGCGTTCCTTTCAATGTGGGGAGCGATTCCATGCGTGCCACCGGGTAAAGATCGACCCTTTCTCTATAGGGGGAATCATGCTTCGGCGGATAAGACAGCGGAGTGCTCTGCGCATATCGCTGCATATGGCTCCCCTTTGAGTTCTTCGGTCATTGGGTACGCGCAGCGTATGTCAACGGGATGTGTTTGAACCAGTTCATTCCCCAACCGTTCAAGTTCAATGGCGGCCTTCATTCTTCCTTCAGCACAAAGAAGCGCAACCATTTCCCCGAACAATACAACTCTCTGGTGCTTAATCTCAGCGCAGCGAATCAGTGGCGCAATGGTGGACAGGAATCGCTCGCGGTTAGGCCCCGCGCTTTCCATAAATGTTGAGAGGACCTCGACGGCATCCAAAAGGAAAAACCGCTCCTGTTCATCGGCAGCCGCAGTATCCACGCCACGTGCCTGCAATCCTTGAAGAAGGTTCTTCCGGTGTAACTCAGTTGCGACCACGATAACTGTACTCCCGGCTTCTAGAGCGGCCTCGACAAAGCGAGTCAGGCCAACAAGAAATGACGCATCATCAGAATAGAACTCAACCTCGTGGTTGCGAGCCGTCTCCCTTTTCTCGGTGCCAGCGATAGAAAAGGCTGCTTGTGTAAGAAATCGCGGGGCTTTCTGGTCCGTAGCGTCGGTGAAATAGTGACCGGATAATCCGCTGCTGACAAACTGCCTGCCCTCAAGAACCGCTTCCACAGCCGCTAACAGTTCGCTACCAGCGTGCGCCTTAACCACGTAGCCCAGTGCCCCCAAGGCGAGAGCTTCCTGCACCACATCGGCAGAGGATTCTTGGCTCATAAAAACTATCTTGGATTCGGGAGAGACCTTGCGGATTCGTCGAGCGGCTTCGATGCCATTCAGCGAAGGAAGCCCGATGTCGAGCACAATCAAGTCCGGTTGCAGTTCTTCTGCTTTGTTAACTGCTTCTAGGCCGTCTGAGGTCTCCCCGACGATCTGCAACTCGGGTCCTTTTCTCAGCGTCGAACGGATGAATCGGCGAAACGGTTCGTAATCCTCTACCACGAGAACCCGGACTGATGATGTAACCAAGTTAGGCCCTTTCTAATCTGAACGCCGAAGCCACCGAAAGATTGCTAAATCCCAAACACAACAGGATCGCATAACGGAACAGTGTGTTCGTTGCGCAGGGGCATTGTCGCGTTTGCTCCGAAGCATTGAGCGGGCGCAGTATCGAGAAAAGAGAAGGAAAATGACCCAGACTTCTCGCTCGGCTTACGCGGCAAGCCGCTCAGCAGAAACCGTAAGGCGATTTTCCCAACTCATCACGCCTTGGAGCGTTCAGTCAACTACCATTCACCAAGAAAATGCTCAAGCCAGCTTAAACGTTCTAATATTCGAGGAGAATGGCTCGGACGGGCTACTGTGGAAAATTAGGTCCCGAACTGCGTTCCTTCAAGATTCCTTGTTCCCGAACTGACCGGAACGCGAGCGTGGATCGTTGTACCTCATCGTCGTTCGTCACGTGATTGATCCGAGTGCTCACGGGGTAGCACCGCATCAGCCGGGCATCGAATGGCTTCAGTAGTTGAGACACCGCAGCCACATTCTGCATTCCCGGATCAAGGCCACAGGTCGTAGCCGTCTGGACCGAGAATCCCTCCTACTCCGTTGTGGACGATAGCCGCGCCAGTGACTCAAAACCTTTACCTGGCTGACCACCCCACACGGTTAATCCTGTCATTCGCTGCTCAACAACTTGCGGGCATGCTGACGGGAAGCGTGCTGCTCTCCCTCGCATGTCCACTCCCCGACGAACCACTTCTCCACAGACAGTTGGTCTGCCAGCGTCGGTGTTGCCGATGGCACGGCATTCACGGCTGGGGTCTCTCCGGCACTCAGCGAAAAGTGCTGCACAATCTTCCACTCCCCAGTTCACCGACAAGTTCACCTTCAAGATGGCGCTTGATAGCAACGTCCAGCTCTATATGGTGTTCTATCCCTTGAGGAGACTAACCAGCGGTCTTCCTTGCGGGGCGACCAGCCGCAGAGCGGACAACGGATTCGCGGAGGTTCTGAAGCACAGGGCTTCTTGTCTTCCTCAAGCTCGCGGTCCGGAGCAATGGTGGGAGCATCAGTCGCTGGACTCATGCTTTTGACTCACTGAATTCTCTCTTCCTCGCCGAGGCTGCCACGGTTCTTCCCTATCACACGAACTTCCTTGCCACGGAGACCTGCATACTTGATCGCCATGCCGAGGAGCAGGTCAACAATTGCCTGGCCTCGGCTGCCACAACCACGCACTAAACCAGGATTTCTCTTTTCAAAGCTGCGGAATAGACAAACGGAAAATTTCGGTCCGAGGGGACATTTCACTTGCGATTTGGCAGCTCCAAAAAGCTCTCGGAACTGTGACTATGATCGGCGCTCACTCGACAGCATGCGGTGCAGCTACCGCGGTTTCCGCAGATCCCAGTTTTCCCAGCTCGGCACTCAGATCTAACTGGGAGACTTCACCGCGCGGGATCATCTACCTTCTGATTGCGCTCGCGCTCATTGCTCTGCTGATCTGGCTTGCGCGCCGTGGCGAAGAAGGACGGAGTTCCTCCGATCCGACGGGTCGTTAACAAGGGGCCGAGACTTTCACGTAACCTTGGCAAGCGAGTAGCTTGTGCTGCGCCCACCTTCGGGATTTCGCACCAGGATGCCGCGTTCAACGAGAGCGGCGATGTCACGCAATGCCGTGTCATGCGAACATTTCGCGAGCTTTCCGTATTTCATGGTAGTGAGCTTTCCCTCGAAGCCATCGAGCAAACGGCTAACGACAAGACGCTGCCGTTCATTCAGAAGAGCAGCCCCAAATATCCCCCAAGAGTGCGCTCTGGAAAGCACCGTTCCGAGGGTAGCTTGTGCTCCGTCGATGGCACGGCCCAGACACTGCAAGAACCAATCCATCCACGGCGTGATGTCCATCGTCGCTTTCTGCGTCTGCTCCAGAATGTCGTAATAGTCCGCACGCTCTTGCCGGATCTGGGCCGACATGCTGTAGAACCGTTGAGAACTTTGTTCCGATCGCGCGAGCGCCAGATCGGCGATTGCTCGCGCGATACGACCGTTGCCGTCTTCGAAGGGATGGATAGTGACGAACCATAGATGCGCGAGTCCTGCCTTCACTACCCAATCGCCCTCGGTGTTTCCATTGAACCAATCGAGGAAAGCCTCCATCTCGCGGCCCAGTCTTTTCGCGGCTGGAGCTTCGAAGTGAACACGTTCTTTGCCCATCTGCCCGGAGACCACTTGCATTGGATCTCCGTTGTCATCTCTCCAGGCACCGGCCCTAATCCGCCTCATGCCACTGTGTCCGGTCGGGAACAAGGATGAATGCCACGCGAACAATCGTTCCGGAGTAAGCGGCTGATCATAGTGATGCGTGGCGTCCAGCGTCATTTCAACAACTCCCTCCACGTTCCGATCCGCGGCCTTAAGGCCCCCGATGTCCATACCGAGACGGCGCGCGATCGAGGAACGGACCTGCTCTGCGTCCAGCTTTTCCCCCTCGATTTCGCTGCTTTTCAGCACGTCCTCCGTGAGGGTGCGTAGCACAGCTTCCTGACGTAGCTTGAAACCCAGGGCTTCCATGCGCCCTAGCAATCGGCCTTGCTCGTGACGGACGCTTGCCAGTCGCCCTGACAAGCTTTCGCGGTTCCACCGAAGGTGGGGCCAGTCTTCTAGTGTATGAATATAAGCAGACATTCTACGCACCTATTGCGTAGATTATAGCGACCCTTCCAGGCGAATAGCAAATATTCAGCGCTCAGCCTGCGTCGAATACTACCGCTATTCGACGCATCGCCCTCTAAATCCCCAATACAAGGCTTGTTGCGTGCGTCAGCTGCCAAACGCTCTACCGGGTGTTGTGAGCTCGAGGCATATCTGCATGAACACATTCACCTAGAAAACAACATCCTGTTCCCGCGAGCCATTGCGAAGGAAGAGGCCGCAGGAACAGAACTCGAAACGGTGACTTTGGGCAGAGACTACGGTCGCTGCCTCGCACAACGTGGGTGTGGTTGGCCTTAGTTCAGGCGGTTGCACGTTCGCTACGATAAGCGGGCGGACATTCATGAGGCGTTCTTAGCTCTGGGGTGCATTCTGATCTGCTGGCGGTTTCTGGACGGACAAGAGCACGCTTGAAAGGACTCTCTCCAGCTACTGCAGCTTCGCGTACTCCGCCTTGGCTTGCTTCAGGATGGGAATGTCGGAGTCGGCGTCTTTCCAGAGGGTGAGGAAATCTTTGTAGGCGGCGAGCGACCGAGTGCGGGCGGCATCGGCATCCGTGCCCTGTGAGGTTCTCGCCTGCAAAGTGTTCGCGCGAGCGACGCCCAGATGCGCCAACGCTCCCGTCCAGCAGTTCCAGACGATGCCATTGTGATCGATAATCTTCTGAAACTCGGCGGCCGCAGCACCACCGTTCCCAGCCGCCAAGTATGCCTGTCCGTGAATATACGTCGGATAAAGACAGGAAAGATTGTTGGCGAATTGAGTTTGCCCTAACTCGATAGCCGAACTTGCCTGTAATGCATTTAGCGCCAGCGTCGGGTTCTTTCTGTCTAGCGCCAATTGCGCCTCAATAGCGGGCAGCCAAAGCAACTGCATCTGGGTGTCCAGTGGGAAGCGCTTCCCTAGGTCATGCGCCAGGGATTCGGTTTGCGCCGTATCACTCGCCAACGCAGACGCAATCGCGGCTTCGATCTCTGCGGCCTGACTTGTGGGAGCAAGCTTCAAAGCCTTTGCCGCCGCTAGCCGGGCTTCCGCAGCATTGCCGTAAGCAGCCTCCCATTGAGCAGCAATCGCCTGCCAGATTGCCCCATTTTCCTTGCTGTCCGCCCGGACGGCGGAGTCCACGGCCCGCTTGGTCAGTTCCCGTGCCTTGCCCACATGTCCGCCATACACCTCGGTATCGGACGCGAGCACAAGACCAAAGTTCTCGTAATCGGGATTTCCAGCAAACCACTGCTGCTGTTCCGCCATCGCCGCGGAGCCCGCCCCGAGAAATGCAAGCCCATAGAGAGCGGTGCGGAACTGGTAATTATCCAGTTTTCGCGCCTGCGTCTCGTGGATAACCTCCCGCGCTTCCTCAAAACGCTGCAGTGCAAGACATAAGCCGGGGAGGAGTGCATACTCCGCTACTGCATCCGGCGCAATGCGCAAGCCTTGCATGCCTTGCCTCAAGATCTCCATAGCACGCTCATACTGCCCCTGTGCGGCAAACGCTGCGCTCAAGTGAAGGTACGCTACGCCTTCCCGCGGGTAGAGCTCAATTTCCTCCCGATACATCTGGGCCGCCTTATCCAGTTCTCCGCTCACGCTATAGTAGTAGTCGCCAATGATCATCAACTTTTCCCGTTCGCTGGCATGTTCTCTCAACTGGAAAGCTTTTGTGTAGTAGCCACTGGCCCGCTCTATCTCGGCGAGACTGAAGAAGATGTTTCCTACCGCGACGTAAGCCATGGCAAAATTCGGATCGAGCTCGATGGCTCGTTGATAGTAAGGGAGGGCCGCGGCTTCACCGTTCTCGTTCCGGGCTTTCCGGCCCAGGCTGTACGCCTTCAGAGCTTCGAGCGAGGACGTGGTCGCCTCTGACAGCGGAGCATCAAATTTCTGCACTGTAGCCAGTGATTCGCCCAGTTCGGCGCGCAGCTTGGCTGCGGCCTCGCCGAGCGCCTCCAGCACCTTCTCCTTCGAGGCGATGGTGACCTGCTCCTGCGCCAGCGAGTCACCGCTCTCGCAATTGATTACCTTCAATCCCAGAACATACTCGCTGCCCAGGCTGCCGATCGATCCGGCGATGTACGCCTTGCTGCCCGCCCGCTGGCAAAGCTCACGGGTCAGTTCTGGCGTCAGTTTCGTGCTGGATGGTCGGGTCATCAGTTGCAACGTCTTCGAGACCGTACTGTCAGGGAGTACGCTCAGGAATGGCGATTGCCGCAGGGAAACGTTGAGCGCCGTTTTGAGGGTGTCGTCGAAGATTGGATCGCCCGTGCTGTTGGTAAAATCGGCGAGAACTATTGTGTCCTTGTCAGTCAGCCTGTGCGTACGGTGGAAATAGAAGTAAGCGCCGAGCGAAATCGCGGCCACAAATACGGCAGCACGAACAATTGTCTTCCAGCGTTGCGCGGCGCCGGTCAAGACGTTCGTAGCGTTTGTAGAGGACGACGCTCCGGAATCCGACAGCGCGTCGAGGGCGAAGGCCAAGTCCGATGCGGATTGAAAGCGTTGTTCTGGGCTCTTCTCTAGACAGCGATGCACAACTCGCTGCAACGCCGGCGGGACGTTAGCCGTGATCTGAGAAATGCCGGGTGGATCCTCGTTCAGGATCGCGGTCATCGTCTCCGGTGAAGTCGGTTTATGAAAGGCACGCTTGCCTGCCAACATTTCGTACAAAATCGCACCGAAGGCAAAAATGTCGGCCCGATGGTCGGTCGCTTGCCCCCGCACCTGCTCCGGCGCCATGTAGCCCACCGTTCCCATCACGACTCCCGCCTCCGTCCCTTCGGTCTGAGTCGGTGCGCCGTCCTCGGAGCCAGCCGGGTGTGTAAGCTTGGCCAGACCGAAATCCAAAATCTTCACCCGCCCATCTTTGGTGGCGAACAGGTTCTCGGGCTTCAGGTCGCGATGGACAATTCCCTTCTCATGCGCCGCGGCCAGCCCACGCGCAATCTGCACTCCGTAGCCAATTGCCTTGCGCACGCCGATGCGGCCGCGCTTGATTTGCTCGCGCAGCGTTTCTCCTTCCAGCAGCTCCGAAACCAGATACGGCGCACCTTCGTGCGTGCCCATCTGGTGGACCGCAAGAATGTTGGGATGGTTCAAAGCCGCCGCCGCTCGCGCCTCCTGCTCGAAGCGCCGCAACCTGTCGCCATCGGCGGAGAGAGAAGACGGCAGAACCTTGATGGCCACATCCCGCCCCAGCCGCGAATCGCGGGCGCGATACACCTCGCCCATCCCGCCCGAACCGAGCAATGACTTCACCTCATACTCACCGAGCCTGGTGCCCGCTGCGAGCGTGACCCGCGGCGCGGAGGATTGCATGAAGCTGGAGCGCACGTCATCGCTCGAGGCGAGCAGCGTTTCTACTTCGTCACGCAGCGATTGATCGGATGCACAAGCGCGCTTCAGAAAAACGGAGCGATCCCCCGGCGCCAGCTCCAGCGCTTTCTCCAGCACCTCGCGAATCTGTTGCCAGCGCTCCGGCGTCATTAAAAATCCTGCGAACCCACGGCCCGACAGCTCAGAAATTTTCCACCAGCATCACGTCCTCTAGGTAAGTTCTCTTGGTTAGAGCGAGAGATCGGCCATCCGGGGACGGTACAATATCAGGGATCCAAGCCGATCCCGCAGGTAGTTGCTGCAAGACTCTCGGGTTGCCATTTTCGTCGATGGAAAGCAGCGCAATAGAAATGAAATCTTGAGCCTGTGCAAACATTCCTTTCCCGTCTGCTGCCCAGCTGATTGTCGATAAGAACTGCCATTTCCAGCCCCGAACGGGCAGCACCGTAACCTGTCGGTCTGCCAACCTCAAAATCTTGACTTCGCCCTTTCCTTCTGCAGGATCGACGATCGTGATCCTGCTACCATCGGGCGACAGGTCCCAGCGCGGGCTGGGTGACTGATATCCGGCAAGCCGGCCTATCTCCTCCGCCTTGCCTCTCAGCGGATCAAGATGGGAGAAGATTAACTGTTGGTCTTTGATTTCTGCCACGACACAAGAGGACGAGGGCGAGGAGCCGCAAGCATAGGTGTACTCGCCCGTCATGAGAGTCGAGCGCGCGCCGCCCTGTTCCGGCGAGCTCATGAGACGAAAGACAGGCGGCGATGACGCCGCTTTCACCGTATATAGAAGTGTTCCTTGGCTACTCAATATGGCGTACGTGTAGCTCTCCGTCCCCGCAATCAAGCTCTCAGGTGAGGGCGCGTCAAGTTTTTGCACAAAGATAGCCCACCGCCCGTTGCGTTTCGAAGAGAAAATGACTGCCTTGCTATCCTTGGTCCATGCTGTCACGTAGTCGTACCAATCGTCGAGGGTGAGACGTCGCGGATTAAAGGCCTTGTTTCCGAGGGTGAGCTCGCCGATGTAAACTCCGGCTTCGGTGCGTTCCCTGGCAGCAATGAGGCGCTTGCCGTCGGCACTGGCCTGAGGATCCAATGCTGAGAAATTTTTCCAACCGGCAACGCGAGTCGGGGCACCGGTTCGTTGCCCAGTGGCTGGCTCGGCCCGGATTGCCCATAGATCGGACTCCGCGGTAGTGAAATTTTTCGAGTAGATTACCCGCCCATCGGGCAGCCACGCAATGCCCGCTTCCCCGTCTTCATTCAACAGGCTTGGATCGGATAACACAATGGTACGCGAGCCACCGGTCAGGTCGCAGGTTTCGATAACGGCCTCGCCCGTCCTTGACTCATTTTCGTGGATGCGTACATAGGCGAGACGCTGCCCGGTCGGCGACCAGGCAATGCCGTATAGAAATTCTTGAGCTCCGACCACAAGAATCTTGCGCGGCTCCTCGCCGTCACCTCCCATCAGCCACAGTTCGCGGCCCTCCGCCGCAACCGCGATGTGCGAACCGTCGGGCGATAACGCTGTATCCTCTGCAAGGCCGCTCCAGAGCTTTCGCAGACTGAAGTCCCACGTTGAAATTTTCCATAGATCGCCGCCGTTGAGCAGTAAATGGTTGCCGTCCGGGTACCAGCTGACCACACTGTACTGGGAGGGCAACGGTAGCTGGCGAAGCTCCCCGCCGTCGATCGCAAGCAGATTCAGTTTCCTCGAGAAGTCGGTATAAGCGAGGTACTTGCCGTCACGGGAAATAGCGGCGGAGTTTACGGAGTTCTCCGGTGGGTTGGCGGTCAGTTGCCTCTCCACCAGTTCATGCTTCGGTTCGGCACGCGGCGACGAACGAACGCGAAGCAGGAACCCGCCGACAAGCGCCGCTGACACTACGGCCGCAACTGGCCAGAGCTTGGATATCCGGCGCGCGCCTTTTTCAGGAGATGCCCCAGCGGCGCTCGAAGTCTCCGAGAGCGCGTCCAGCGCGAACGCCAGATCGGATGCAGATTGAAAACGCTGCTCAGGGTTCTTCTCCAGACAACGATGCACCACCCGCTGCAGGGCCGGCGGAATGGTCGCAGTGACCTGCGAAATGGCTGGTGGGTCTTCGTTCAAAATCGCTGTCATGGTCTCCGGTGATGTCGGCCTCTGAAAAGCCCGCTTGCCAGCCAGCATTTCGTAGAGAATCGCACCGAAGGCGAAAATGTCGGCCCGATGGCCGGTCGATTGTCCCCGCACCTGCTCCGGCGCCATGTAGCCCACCGTGCCCATCACCACGCCCGCTTCGGTTCCCTCGGTCAGCGTCGGTCCGTCCTGCACCGAACTGATAGGTTGCGTCAGCTTTGCCAGCCCGAAGTCCAGGATCTTCACCCGACCGTCTTTAGTGACGAACAGGTTCTCTGGCTTCAGATCGCGGTGAACAATTCCCTTTTCATGCGCCGCGGCCAGCCCGCGCGCAATCTGCACCGCGTAATCAATCGCCTTGCGTACGGCCATGCGGCCGCGTTTGATTTGCTCGCGCAGCGTTTCTCCCTGCAACAGCTCCGAAACCAGGTACGGCGCACCTTCGTAGGTGCCCATCTGGTACACCGCAAGAATGTTGGGATGGTTCAGCGCTGCCGCCGCTCGCGCTTCCTGCTCGAAGCGCCGCAACCGCTCGGAATCCGCAGACAGCGAAGCCGGCAATACTTTGATGGCGACATCGCGCCCCAGCCGCAAATCGCGGGCGCGATACACCTCTCCCATGCCTCCCGCGCCGACGAGAGATTTCACCTCATACTCACCGAGCCTGGTGCCCGCTGCGAGCGTGACCCGCGGCGCGGAGGATTGCATGAAGCTGGAGCGCACGTCATCGCTGGAGGCAAGGAGAGTTTCGACCTCCTCACGCAAAGATTGATCGGATGAACAAGCGCGCTTCAGAAAAACGGAGCGATCCCCCGGCGCCAGCTCCAGCGCCTTCGCCAGCACATCGCGAATCTGTTGCCAGCGTTCCGGTGTCATGCCCCGTGTTCCTTGCTCATCTGGTGATGAAGCCAGAGCCGGGCTGTAGCCCAGTGCCTCTTCACAGTGGTCGGTGAGAGATTCAGTGCCTCCGCGGTTTCTTCAATCGAAAGACCGCCGAAGAATTTCATCTCGACAATGCGGCACTGTTGCGGATCAAGCTTCGCCAGTTCGTTCAGAGAGTCATCGAGGGCGACCATGTCCACGCTCGGCATCTTGAACGCAAGACTCTCATCGAGTGTCAGGCGATATCCGCCGTCGCGCTTGGCCGCGTTGCGGTTGCGCGCGTACTCCACCAGAATCTGCCGCATCAGCTGAGAACAGATGGCCAGAAAATGGGTGCGATTCTGGAAAGGAGCTGCGCCTTGCCTCTCCAGGCGCATATACGCCTCGTGCACCAGGGCGGTGCTTTGCAGGGTGTGGCCGGGACGTTCGTTCCTTAAGTAATGATGCGCGGCCCGCCGCAACTCGTCATAGACGAGCGGAACCGCGGCTCGCAAGGCCTCATCGTCGCCCGCGTACCAGTTCGCCAGTAACGTGCTGACATTTTTCGGCTGTTCCGACAACTAGCCTCCGAACTCTGCCCCATCTCTTGGGCAGCAACCGGGCCGCAGTCAGTATCTGTCAACTTATTGAAAAAACAAGACTTTGTCGTTCACGCGCAGAAGTTTCTCACTATCCGGCACAGAGATCAAGAAACTTTCGTTTTTCATGGGCCAGTTCTCCTCCGAATTTCGCTTTAAGAAGATGACAGGGCTTAACTGTTGCATTCACAGGCTTCTGCCTGGCGTTCCTTCCCGGAAACTTGAAGTCCGTTAAGGAAAGCTCGATGACGCTGGCGGTGTGATCGAGACACTTTATTCAATCTAGAAACGGGGTAAATCAATATGAAGACTCTTCGCATTGGTTGCGTGTTCAGCGGATTCTTGTCTCTGGTTGTCTCAATATCGGCGCAGACTTTCACCACGCTGTTCAGCTTCGACGCCGCGGCCGGCGCGCCCCCCTTCGCGGGACTGATCCAGGCCACCGATGGAAACTTGTACGGGACAACCAGCGGTAACGGGGTCAACGGCGGGGGCACAGTATTCAAAATCACCCCGAGCGGCACGCTGACAACTGTATACAGCTTTACCAATTGTGGGCAGAGTTGCACGGACGGCTACTCACCCGTCGCTGGGCTGGTCCAGGCCACCAACGGGAACTTCTACGGGACAACATTGTCTGGCGGGGTCTTCCTCGAGGGCACTGTCTTCGAAGTCACTCCGGGCGGTGCGCTGACGACGCTTTACAGCTTTTGCGCCCAAACCAATTGCACGGACGGGCAAGCCCCCAGTTCTGCGTTGGTCCAGGGCACTGACGGCAACTTTTACGGGACGACGGTCGGCGGCGGGAGCGGGACCCCGCCCGTCGGCACGGTCTTCAAAATCACCCCAAGCGGCAGTCTGACGACGCTGCACAGCTTCAACCGTACGGACGGCGAGCAACCCTATGGGACCCTGATTCAGGCCACTAATGGGAGCTTCTACGGCACAACTTCGATTGGCGGGGCCAACGGCAGCGGTATGGTCTTTAAAATCACGTCGATTGGCGCGCTGACCACGCTTTACAATTTTTGTGCCCAAAGCAATTGCGCGGACGGCGGCAACCCCATCGGGGGGCTGGTACAGGCCACCGATGGGAACCTCTACGGAGAAACCTATGGCGGCGGAGCCAACTTCTTCTATGGGACAATCTTCAAAATCACTCCCGCCGGCACGTTGACGACGCTGCATAGCTTCGACGCCATAGACGGCGAGGCCTCTGAAGGAGGGCTGGTCCAGGGCAGCGATGGGAACTTTTACGGAACCACTTCCCGAGGGGGGAGCAACAACGGTGGCACTGCCTTCAAAATCACCCCAGCCGGCACGCTGACGACGCTCTACAACTTTTGCACCCAATATCCCAGCTGTAGTGACGGACAAAACCCTGTCGCGTCGCTGGTGCAAGACACCAATGGGGTCTTTTACGGGACAACTGAATTAGGCGGGGCTAACGCATTTGGCTCAGTCTTCAGCCTGTCTGTTGGTCTGGGCCCGTTTGTGGAAACCCGGCCGACCTCCGCCAAGGTGGGTAGGGCAGTCAAGATTCTGGGAACCAATCTGACGGGCTCGACCAGCGTCACGTTTAATGGCACGGCGGCAACTTTCACAGTGGTCTCGAGCTCTGAAATCACCACCACAGTACCCACCGGCGCCACGACCGGCAAGGTCAAGGTGACGACGCCGCACCGCACGCTGACTAGCAATGTGTCGTTCCGGGTGATTCCGTAGCGGCAACGCGGAAGAGTGCACTCGTTGCCGACTTGAAGCGAAAACTAACTTTTCTGTTTCTCGGGGAGGAACGTTATGAACCGCCGCTTCGCAGCTCTGTCGCTTGCCCTTTGTCTGTCCCTCTGTTTGTCGCTGGCCACATCCGCTATGGCGCAGACCTCAACTGCAACTCCGTCCGCTTTGCCTCGGCTGCTGCGCTTCGGAGGCGTGGTCAAAGACCTCAACGGCAATCCGCTGACCGGCGTGGTCGGCGTCACGTTCGCGCTCTACGGAGAGCAAACCGGCGGCGCAGCACTCTGGCTGGAGACGCAGAACGTGACCGCCGACAGCCACGGCCACTTCACGGCGCTGCTGGGCGCGAGCAAGCCCGACGGACTGCCGCCCGAATTGTTCACATCCGTGGAGGCGCGCTGGGTGGGCGTGCAGGTCTCGGGGCAAGCCGAGCAGGCGCGGGTGCTGCTGGTGAGTGCTCCCTATGCCTTCAAGGCGGGCGACGCGGAAACCATTGGGGGGTTACCGCCTTCGGCGTTTGTGCTGGCGAACCCGGGGCAGGGTGCGCCTGGGGTGCAAAACACCGCTGGATCTGTCTCGACACGCGCAAATGCATCATCAATAACCGCTCCTACGAATCCCGACGTTACTGGCGCAGGCACTACCGGCTACGTTCCGCTTTGGGACGCGAGCAGCGACATCGTGAATTCTATGTTGTTTCAAACCGGCAGCGGCTCGTCGGCCAAGATGGGGATCAGCACCACTGCGCCGGCGGACACGCTGGATGTGAATGGAACCGTCAATGCTGCGAATGGCTTCTACGTCGGCAACCGTCAGTTCGCGTTTGGCGTTTACAACAAGGGGAACGCATTTCTCGGATTCTCGGGGAACCCGACAGGCGGGAGCGACAACACTGCGGTGGGTGTTAATGCGCTGCTCACCGAAGTGAGTGGACAAGGAAATACCGGTACTGGCTGGAATGCGCTCTCGACCAACAATGGCAACCACAACACCGCGGCCGGCGATGACGCACTGCATTTGAACCGCTCGGGAAACAGTAACTCTGGTTTCGGCTTTGCTGCCCTTGCCAGCAACAACGGTAGCTTCAACTCGGCGTTGGGCTCCAACGCAGGGACGGA
This sequence comes from uncultured Acidobacteriaceae bacterium, assembly GCA_963709025.1. Classification (GTDB taxonomy): domain Bacteria; phylum Acidobacteriota; class Terriglobia; order Terriglobales; family Acidobacteriaceae; genus Sulfotelmatobacter. The sequence continues at coordinate 37,878 of CAVPVE010000019.1, read as the reverse complement.
TCAAACCACTCCCAGCCTGACCTACGCCACTGCGATTGGCGCCTATGCAGACGTAACGACGAGCAATTCCATGGTACTGGGCAGCATTGCGGGCACGAACGGGTGCATCTCCCCGGCCTGCACCAACACCAACGTTGGCATCGGCACGACGGCCCCCTCGTTCTCGCTGGACGTTCACGGCAACGCAAACTTCACCGGGCCGGTTACATTCGAATCCAGCCAGGCTTTTCCCAACACGATCTCGGGCGTAACCACCGCGAACAATAGCGGGCTAGTCGGGGGAGGCACGACGGGCAAGCTGAATCTGAGCCTGATCAATACCTGCAGCGTCGGACAAATTCTCCTGTGGAACGGGTCTGACAGCGGGGGGTGGATGTGCTTCTCCCCAATTACCGGTGTCACCACAAACCGAGGTCTGACCGGCGGCGGGCTCGCGGGCACCGTCACGATTGGAATCGATCCGAATGTCGTGGCCGAGCTCGGCCTGGAAAACAACTTCACGGCCAGCCAGAGCGTGAGCGGGAGTCTTTCCGCGACCTACCTGTTCTCGAGCGCGGGAGTTACGGCGGGCGGCGGCGCGATCTTGCCAGCCACTGGAAACTCTCAGACTTCGGGATCGCCGTCGAGCCCACTCGATCTGACGGCCTCGGCCTCGAACGGCACATCCTCCAGCTATCAGACCTTCCGCTGGCAGACGTTGAATGTCGACGGCACCACGCCCTCTGCCGACCTGAACTTGCTCTTCGGGTCCGGAGGCGCCACGCCGCAACCAACCGGGCTTTCCGTTGCGCCGAACGGAATCATCAGCTTTGCTCCCAACCAAACCTTTCCGGGCGGTGGGGGCGGCGGCGTGATCACGACCGTCGCGGCAGGAACGGGTCTGAGTGGCGGTGGCAGCACGCCCACCGTCACCCTGAACGTCAACCAGAGCGTAGTGGCGTTCCAAAGCGACCTCACGAATGGCATCAACACCGCGGAAACGTTCGCCACTACTGCTGCGAATACGGCCCAAACCGCAGCCGAGAACTACGCCAACAGCACCTTCGTGCCCCTAACGGCAGAAGGCGCATTCGCCACTCTCGGCGCGAACACGTTCACCGGCAATCAGACGGTAAACGGGAACCTGAACCTGGCTGCGCCCGGCAGCACCTTCCAGATTGGCAGCATTCCCTTTGCTTTTGGCGCCTTCGGGACGCAGAACGCATTCCTCGGCTTCGCCGGGAACTCCACGATGACGGGCTTGTACAACACCGCCAGCGGCTACCAGGCGCTCCTCGCCAACACCATCGGCAACGGGAACACCGGCAACGGCGACCTGGCGCTCACCAACAACACCTCGGGTTCACAGAACACCGCCAGCGGCGGCGCGGCGCTCGCCAACAACACCATCGGCTCCTACAACACCGCTAACGGCGACCAAGCGCTGCTCTTCAACACGATTGGCGTCGCCAACACCGCCAGCGGCTTCGAGGCGCTCGACTTCAACACCGCGGGCAGCGGCAATACGGCCCTTGGCTACGAGGCCGGTAACCCCACAAACTCGGTAAACACGACGGGATCGAACAACACTTTCGTCGGTTCCACCGCCAATTCCGGAACGCAAACTAGTCTCAACAACGCCACCGCCATCGGCGCCTATGCACAAGTCACAGCCAATAACGCCCTGGTGCTAGGCAGCATACTTGGCACCAACGGCTGCAGCGCTCCATGCGGCAGCGTTAACGTCGGCATCGGCACCACCGCGCCGACATATCCGCTTGACGTGAATGGCGTCATCCGCTCGTCGACCGGCGGTTTCATGTTTCCGGATGGCACGGTACAAATCACCAAAGCATCCGGCGGTGGCAGCGGCACCGTAACCAGCGTGGCAGTGACAGCCGGCGGAGGCTTGGCCGCCAGCCCGAACCCGATCACCAGCAGCGGCACGCTGACGATCGATACATCGGTTGTGCCACTGCTCGCGACCAGCAATACTTTTGGGGGGGCGATCACGGCTCCTTCGTTCGATGGCAACGGCGCCGGGCTTACCAACGTCAATGCGGCGGCGCTCGGGGGATTCTCTCCTAGCACATTCGCCACTCTTGGGGCGAACAGCTTCACCGGCAATCAGACGATCGCCGGAAGTCTGTCCGTGAACGAGGGTGTAAGCTCAACAGAGTTCCTTACCGGTGGTAGCCTCGTCGCATATACCGACGCTAGCCTTGGAAACGCATTATTTGGCGCTGCCGGAAATGTCGTCTCCTTAATATCGGGCGGCCAAAATACCGCCGCCGGCGTCTTAGCGCTCAGCGTCGGCACCACGGGCAACGACAACACGGCCATCGGCAATCAGGCCCTTCTGCAAAACACGACAGGCAGCAACAATACCGCGATAGGCGCTCTTGCCGGTGTAACGGCCGATGGCCAACCCCTGACAGGGAACAACAACACTGCAGTGGGGACGGGCACTGCGTTCGGATTGGATTCGATCGCCAATGCCACGGCCGTCGGTTCTAACGCATATGTCACCAAGAATAACGCCCTGGTTCTGGGCGGCATCTTGGGCTCTGGCACTTGCACCACGCAAAACAACTGCGCCAGCGTCAACGTCGGCATCGGCACGACAGCACCGCAGGCCACTCTGGATGTGGAAGCCCCCAGCCTGTCGCCGCCGCCCACGGTGAACTTCGGCAGCGCGTCAATTCCTGCCGCCTTCACCGTGAACGGCACTACCACCGTGAACGGCCCTACCACCATCGCGGGTAACCTGAACGTGTCGGGCACGATCACTTGTGCTTCGGGCTGCGGCGGTGGGGGCGGTAGCGGCACCGTGACCAGTGTGGCGACCGGACTCGGCCTCAGCGGCGGTCCCATTACCAGCAGCGGCACTTTGTCCATTAATACATCGGTGGTGCCACAACTGGGGGGCGCCAACACCTTCACGGGCACCAACAACTTCACCGGGACCACAACCGCCGCCTCCATTTTAGCGACCAACCTTACTACTAGCGGCGCGATCTCGGGCGGGAACATTTACGGCACAGCGCTCTATCTCAACGGAAACTCCTCCAACCCCTTCGCGTATACCTCCGGTTCGGGTGGCGGCGATAATGCGTTCCTCGGTTTTTCCGGGGAGTTCACCAACAAATCTTCTCCCGGCGACTTCAACACAGCGGTCGGATTCGGGGCGTTGAACAATAACGGCGGCTGCTGTGGCCCCAACGCTGCGAGCAACAATACGGCCACGGGGTCGAGCGCGCTCTTGTCGAACACCACGGGAGCCTCCAATACCGCCAGTGGGTTCGATGCGCTCTACAACAACACGACCGGCAGCAACAACACGGCGATGGGATACAACGCGGGTTCGCCCACGGTCTACGAGGACACCACTGGATCGAACAATACTTTTCTGGGCGCCAGCAGCAGTCCAGGGACGCAATCCGCACTCAGCAACGCGACCGCCATCGGCGCCAACGCAGTGGTCGGGCAGAGCAACGCGCTTGTCCTGGGCAGCATTATCAATATGAATGGCTGCACCTCGCCTTGCATGAGCACGAGCGTCGGCATCGGAACAGCCACACCTGGGGCGACCTTGGACGTCCAGGCCCCCAGCGGGACACCGGCACCCAGCGTGAATTTCGGAAGCACGTCCAATCCGGCAGCTTTCACCGTGAACGGCACTACCACCATCACTGGCAACCTGAACATCAACGGAACTTGCACTGGTTGCGGAGGGGGCGGTGGTGGCGGCGGAACGATCACGGGAGTCACCGCGGGGACCGGATTGACTGGCGGTGGAACGAGTGGCAATGTCACCCTGAATTTGAACACGGCGGCGATGAACACTTTCACTGGGACGCAGATGTTCAACGTTCCGACGGGGAACGGGATCGTGGCTTCGACATCGGGGAATTCCAATGCAGGAATCTCCGGGAGCAACAATTCCGCACTGGGAACGGGAGCTGGCGTCGCCGGATTCTCGGTCAGCGGGAGTGGCTCGGGCGTAGTCGGAACCAACAGTTCGGCAAGCCTGGGAGGCGGCTACGGGGTGCAGGGACTCAGCTATAACACGGCTGATCCGGGCGTAGGAGGAATCAACAACTCGCCCAACGGCAGCGCATACGGAGTGTGGGGACAAAGCCTCAGCTCCACCGGGACTGGGGTGTATGGGAGTGGGATCGCCACCGGCGTCACGGGTTCTGCCACCGGTTCGGGCACCGGCGTATATGGAACCGGAGGCAACATTGGCGTCACCGGTTCTGCCCCGGGGACCGGCGTATTTGGCCTGGCCACTGCCACGACTGGAACCGGAAGCGGTGTTCTGGGCCAATCGAATAGTCCAGGTGGCACCGGAGTAACCGGTTTGAATTCATCCGCCGGTGGGAACGGCGTCTCCGGCCTGGGCTTCACGGGGGTGAATGGCGCGGGTGCTGGTTCAGGAGTAACGGGAACCTCAACGAGTTCTACCGGATCGGGAGTGGTCGGCATTGAGAATAGCGGGGGCGGGTACGCCGGATTCTTCCAGGGTGATGTTGCTATCACTGGAAATGCCGCGGTCAGCGGGAACACCACCATGACCGGCAACACCACCGTCGGCGGAAATCTTGCAATTGGCGGCGACACACCCATGAGCCACAGCCCACGAATGACTTTCTCGGGTTCTGTAGCGAGCTTCGCCACCAGTCCTCAAGCGGCGGGCTTTTTCATTCCGGACCAGGCGATCGTGATTACGCGACTCACTGTGGCCGTTGGCTATGGGCAAACTCCTTTACTTTGCCACTCAAACGAATCTATGAGCCTTACGATTAACGGCAACGCCAATGCCGCCAAGGTTATCGCTCCGGTTGGCGGTTTTTTCTACGATTCAGGCGCCCTCAACATACCCGTTAACGCTGGAACCCCCATATATATGTACGGGAATTCAGCATCGGGCGACCCTGGCTGCCAATCGGGCAACAACATCAATGCAACTGTGGAATACGTGATGCAGTAGGACGGCCCGACTCACCGCGAACTGGGAGCAGGGTAACAGCTCGGCAGCAACACTGATTTGCTTGACCGCGATCGGACAGTTCGCGCAGGCCATCGTCGCTTCCGAGGTCAATAACCAGTTCACCATTCGCACCGACAAACCCAACATGAAAGTTTCCTGGCAAGTGACGGGCATTCGCCAGGACGCCTAAGCCAACGCCCACCGCGTCTAGGGAGAAGAAGACAAGCCGCCGCAGGACCAGGGCCACGATCTGCATCCAAAGCTGTTCGGAGCTGGGCCGGAGCAAGCAGTCGGCTGCCACGCGCCGGCGGTCGAAACGCAACGCTGAGACCGATTGCGCGTCGTCGCTGCAAAGCGGCCTCGTGCCGCCGAAGTATAAAAATATAAGCAGGCTAAGAGCGCAGAAGAGCCGCTCGGTCTCGGGCGGCGCTTCTTGGGCACTAACCCCAGTGACGTGCACAAGCTTTCATTGATTTTCTTGGGACGGCCCTTCTTGCCGGTCGAGAGCGTAGGTTTTGTTAGGCATTCTAAAGAACGTTTCTTGCCGCAAGCGGCGACGAGACCTACGGCGCAACGAGCTAAGCATTACGAAACCACTGGGGATGCATTCACACGTGCAAATAGCTAATCTCGCTATTTTCGATTATCATAGATTCTGAAAATAGCGGGGGACGCTATTTTCGGAGTCCAAGAAGGCGGATGTGCCCCACGCTACCAACAGTCCCGGCCAAAAAGTATCGCAGGGCAGCTATTCAGCATTTGTGCCAGCGCCTCTGCCTCCAGAACTGAACTGGACACCGCGGCTGATTGGGGCACTTTCGGATGCAGACCGGCTAGTCGGGAGACTAGCGGGCGAGGGTGGTCGCTTTCCCAACCCTCATATTTTGATCCGGCCCTTCGTACAGCGTGAAGCCGTTCTATCAAGCAAGATTGAAGGCACACAGGCCACGCTAGGTGAGCTGCTTGCCGCCGAAGCGGGCGCGATCGTGGATCGCAGTCCCGAGGATCTTCGGGAAGTTGGCAATTACGTAGTGGCTCTTGAGCACGGAATCTCGCGCCTCAAGAAACTTCCCCTTTGCGTCAGGCTTACCCGCGAGTTGCACGAAAAACTCCTGACGGGCGTTCAGGGGCACCAAGCAGCACCGGGACGTTTTCGCAAGATTCAGAATTGGATCGGCAAGCCTGACAGCACGATCGCAACTGCTTCTTACATCCCACCCCCTCCAGGAGAGGTCGAGCCATGCCTGGCGGCTTGGGAAAAGTTCCTGCATGAATCGACCCTGCCGCCTCTGGTGACCATTGCGCTGGCTCACTATCAGTTCGAAGCCGTTCACCCGTTTCTTGATGGCAACGGCCGAGTCGGGCGCCTGCTCATAACCTTGTTCCTGATCGAGCGCCAAATCCTCCCGACACCGCTGCTCTGCTTGTCGGCGTTCTTTGAAGCATCAAGGCGAGACTACTACGACGGTTTGCGCGGAATCAGCGAACGCGGGGCATGGAACGATTGGTTGGAGTATTTCCTGCTGGGAGTCGCCCGCATGTCTGAGGATGCTTTGAGTCGAGCCGTTCGCATCAACGGACTAATGGCCGCGTGGCAGAAGAAAGTCTCCGGAGAATCAAGCAACAACCCGTTGCGTGTAGTCGAACTCTTGGGGGCAAATCCGTTCATCACTACAAAAGGCGTGGCGGACAAGTTGGCGATCGCGTTTACGACCGCGCAGCGCGCCATCGAACGACTGGAACGTGCGCGTATCGTAAAGCGGGTAGGCGATGCGAAGCGCGACCGAGTCTATTGCGCGACAGCCCTCCTGGATATCCTCGATGAGCCGGCCCGCCTGAAGCCAGCCGCCAACGAGTAGTTCTGAGGCCCTCAAAACAGGAGCGCTGGAAACGGGGCAGATGCAAGCGGAAACCGTCGGAGCAAGTTCCTCGAAACCATTTTGTGTTCATTCCGGTTGGCCGACGCCTCGCTAAGAACGCAGCACGACCGTCAATCACTTGATTCAGAGACTACCGACCAACTCGAGTTTCGGACCACCCGGAGATAGAAGTGCTCGAAGGTCTCGCATAGGAGGTTGCTCACGACGACAAGGAATGCTCCGCAACTGTGGAACTTGCCCAGATCAGAATCGTCTCTTCTTGTAGCACGACTAGAATAGGCATTCAGCACGAAAGCCGCACTGGTGTGACTGATGACACCATCACAATCTAGCCGGGATCGCGCTTTCGAATTGGAAAATTCTCCCAAATCCGATGGCCCTGAAAAGGCACAATATGGATGAGGCTCTAAAAGCGAAACTCGATGAAGCACGGGAACGGATGAACAGTCAGCAGGCTGGAATCAACGCGGATCGCAAACACGATGATCGGGCAACGCGGGAGTGGGCCAGAGGAAAACAGCGGCCAGCGAATGCGGAGCGGGCTCAGTTCAGGAACACGCTGACCGATGAGGATCGGAGACAGATTGAAGAACGCATACAGCAACTTCTCGACGACAACCCGGCATTGTCTCCCGCGAACGCTCGGACGCTGGACTCGAAGACAGAGCCGCCTTGTGTCTCTCTCGAAGTGCTTGACGAATATTATTTTCTGAGAGACATCCTCGGTTGATGGATGCAATCCACGCCGCTCCGAATCGATGGGCGAAGCCCCGCACCATAGGCTTTCGGAGCCATTCGCACAGTGCGATCGGAAGATCAGAAAGTAACTGGTGCAAGGCGCTCTTTCGGGGAAGGCTTGTTCCCATATCGTATGTCCTTGAACGAAAGGTTATCGGAAGCCTGAGCCAAGCGGCGGTTATTTCTTTGAAGTCGAGTACACGACCGCTGTAAAGGGCTTGCCACACTCCAAGCAACTTGCCTTTAATCGAGACGTTATCAATCCGCAAGATGGGCACATCCTTTGTGATTGAAACCCGGCGACCTGTGGTTTCAGCTTGCGCATCCGGTGGAGCAGCAGGATCGTGAAGAGGACGATAAGCAGACCGAAGGAAATACTGGTTGCGTTCATAAAAGTGACCCTTCTTTGCTCAGCGCGAATACTAGGCTTAGACCCGGGAGAAACAAACGGGAGGCACATAAGCGCCTCCCATTTCTTTCGTGACTGTTCTTACGCGGCCTTGCCCTGAACCTTGGCTTCGACCGTCTTCTCGCTGCCAACATTCACCTTGATCTGCTTGGGCTTGGCTTCCGCCTTCTTGGCGAGTTTGATCTTCAACAAACCCTTGTCATAGTGGGCGCTCACTTGCCCGGAATCGACGGAACTAGGCAGAGTGAACGAGCGGGTGAAGCTTCCGTACTGCCGCTCGACGCGACGGAAGTTCTCCTCTTTCTCTTCTTTCTCGATCTTGCGCTCGCCATGGACTGTGAGGGTGCTGTTCTCGACATGGACATCAATGTCTTTTTCGTCGATGCCCGGAACTTCAAGCTTCAGAGTAATGTTGTGCTCGTCTTCGTAGATGTCCACGGGCGGTGCGAAGCTGGTGGTTGTTAACGCCTCGTCCGGGCCTTCGGGAGTATACGACTCACGGAAAAGACGGTTCATACGATTCATGCGGTCTTGCATGGTCGAGAACTCACGGAAAGGCTCCCAACGGGTTAATAGGGTCATAACTTAGTTCCTCCTTGGAGGTGATCTAAGGGGAAAAACTTCAGATGGGCTGACTTAGTTCAGAGGACCTGAAAGAGTAAGGGGACGTGGCTTGCTCAACTTCAAGGCTAGGCTTCTGCGCAACCGTTGTCAAATTGCCGCGAGGGTCGGCAGCCTCGCGCTGGTCGAGGCGACGGCGTAGGGACAACTGGGGCGGGGGCGGGAGGACAAGCTGCCAACCCAACAAGCAGTCAATCATGTTCATCTGTTGGACATTGAAGTGTCCCAGAGCTGGCAGGCTTGCAGATAAGCATGCCTCAGAGTGAACCCGGGCCGGAAGTTCCCCGACTACGAAGAGCCGCTCGCTCATTTACTTTTTGTCCAGATACTCGCCGGGAACATCATCCTGCGGCACCTCATGCGTGCGAACCTCCTTCTCGTCAGTGTCACCAGCGAGTTCTACGCCCGTCACTGCGTCGGCTTCGAACGCGTTTCCTTCCTCGATCAACTCGGACACACTCTCCGAATCCGCACCTTCGATGTTGGACAATCCCTGTAAATCTCCCGATTGCCCGCCCCTCGCTCTCAGTGCTTCGGGTGCAAACGCCTCCGTATCCACGCTCTGGCCTTTTCTCCGAACCCGTGTCCGAAGTGCGTCCGGCGTCTTCGCACCGCTTGTCTTCCTGCCGAGGGCCTTCGCTTTCACCGCCGCCTTTTTCAAAGCAGGCTTCTTCTTCGCCAACTTCTTCTTCGGGGCTGCCTTCTTCTTGGCCAGTTTCTTTCTGACCGTCTTCTTGAGTGGCATTCCCTTCTTCGCAGTAGTTTTCTTCAGCTTTGTGTGCTTTTTCTTGGTTTTCTTTTCGGCGGCCATACGCGCAGTCTACCACCAGCACATGCGTGCCCACGAAACCAAGCTCAAGCCTGCCGAAATGTCGGCGCGGGTTCGCTCGCCATGCAGCGAAAAGAGAAATTGCAGCCTCGGCGCTCATCCATGCGATGGTGAGAGCTTGCACCCTGCGAATTCGCCGGAGATGGTCTTGAGCGATGGCTTGTGGCATGGAGACCATCTGAGTGACCTGTCTACCACGATTTCAAACAAACAACTCATCCGTCATGCCGTCTATAGAACAATAGCGGCTACTTCAACCGCCCCAAGGACAGCCCAGCACGGCCCTACGATGCTCCCCAGCCAACCAATATCCGCTGGCTGCACTGAAGCAAAGGATTGCACTTGTCCATCCGCTTGCCCACGCAGCGGGCTTGCTGAGCAGTCGAAGCATCTTTGGATATTGCACTTGATTGTCTCCTGTCAGGCGATGATTTTCATTCTGACAGGGATGTGGGTTTCAGTGGGTTTTTTCGAAGTGATGAGCAGGTGGATCGATTGAGAATTCGGCTCTGAGTCGTGGCGTCCAGAGGTAAAGAAGCAACGCACCAGCAATGACGACGCCAGCCCCACCACGCAGCCAGTCGCCTCTGACGAGGTTGATGATGTCGCCGAGGACTTGGGTCGCGATGATCGCCACGGCGAGTCTCCATCCCCACAACCGACAACGAAACCACCCTATCCCCGACACGAGCAGTGCTGAACTGAAGAGCAGAAATAGAATCCCAATCTTGCTGCCTAGAGGAGAGAGTTGCTGATAAGCCGTTGGGTTGAGCGTCCAAGCACGGTCAAGAACTGTGCCACGCCACAACAAGGTTGTCCCCGCTAGACCCGCCATGACCGCTCCGAAGAACAGGAAGACCCCAATGGCGGTAAACCCAAGCGGTCTGCGTTCCAGAGCGACCAAGGAGCCTCGAATGATTATAACCATGCCCCTTTGACCCGTTCCGGCTCCGTGCTAGATGATGGGGTGCATGGACGCTGAACAGACCATTGCCGACATCGAGCGGCTAGAGCGCATCTTCGCGGCGGACAACAGACCGCTGAACGCGAGCGACCTCTGGGCTGTGAGTCGAAGGCACGACGAGATCCTCGCGCACAGCTTGTGGTTTCGGCTGTGGCAGCGCTATGGCGTCTGTTGCCGACACGAATCCCCAGTGCTCAGACTAGGGGAATTGGAGAGCTAGACCTTCGCACGAAAATGCAAGCCGCTTGGTACGAGAAGCAGGGTGCTGCGCGGGATGTGTTAGTCGTCAGAGAAATGGACGATCCGCATCCGCATACAGGTGAGATTCGCATTCGAGTCGCCTTCTCAGGTGTAAATCCCGGCGACGTCAAGAAACGCGAGGATGCGTTTGGTGTCGGGATGCCGTACCCGCGTGCCATTCCGCACAGCGATGTTTCCGGCACTGTTGACGCAGTCGGTGACGGCGTATCGCGGCAGCGGATCGGTCGTCGCGTCTGATGTTACTGCGCTCAAAGTTACCGTCCTTTCGGAACCGCCGCCGAGTACACCGTGGTTCCTTTACAGCAGGTGGCTCAACTTCCCGAAGGCGTGGCGCTGGAACAAGGTGCGTGTCTTGGCATACAGCCGGACGGCGGACTCACTGCTATTTGCCAATCGAGATCAAACGCATTTAGGGTGCAGGAACGTCCTGCGGGACGTGAAATTGCGATACAACCATCTCGGCTTCACGCCACCGACACGCACGTTGCAGGCTTTCCGGCACACCTTTGCCGTTAACTATCTCAGACGCGGCGGCAGCGTATTCCATTTGCAGAAGTGCTTAGGGCATTCCACGGTGGAGATGACGCGGCGATACGCGAACCTGATGACGGAGGACTTGCAGGCGGTCCATGAGCGGATTAGTCTGCTGTCTTCGCGCTGATCCGGGCCGAATGGTTGAGCTAAATGGACGCCTGGAGCAAAAGGCTCTTGCCGTCATTGAGCATTGGGGCTATTGTAGCGACGGCCAAAGTATGCCTGATCCAGATCCCATCCGATGCCCATTTTGCGTGGAGGGCAATCACTTCAAGGTGATGACCGAGAAAGAAGGGCTGTGGTTCAAGTGCGACCTATGTGGTCATCTTGCCAGGCCAATGAGCCCGCCCCCTAAGTGCAGATGCACAAATTGCCTTGCCCTTGAGCGTCCGCCTTCGCGTGGACGCGGTACGCTTTCAACGCCTGTTAGAACGCTGCTCCGTTCTCGACCGTCACACTTGGTTGACAAAAGGGGTGTAAGATTCGCCCAGCAGTCGGGGAGCGCAAACATGAATCATCTTCTACGCAAGCTGTGGGGGGACGACGATGGCCAGGACATCGCTGAGTATGCGGTGATGCTGGCGGTTATTCTGGTTTTAGTAGTGGGCACAATTCGCCTGGTCGGAAGCAATGCGAACACCGTGTTTTCGAACGTAGCCAGTTCAATTCAATGAACGGCGCAGACCTGCTAATCCCTCGGAGCTAGAGACAAACAAATGTACGTCCCATTCCTGCTGTTCGTAATCGTGATTGTTCTTATTTTGATCTTTTGGGAACTGAGCAAGATCAATAGTCGCCTCAAAAAGATGCTGGTTTCCCCACAGGACACTGCGAACGGCAAGAAAGACACGCAACCCTGAAAATCGTTGACAGAGTCGGAAGTGATGCCCTGGTCGGATGTTCCGTCTCGCTGTTCCTTCTTGCGAAACAGGCAGTGTCAACAACCGACCAGAGGCGCGAACAATATAAATCTCGGGCGGTTCCATGTCACTCGGGGATTCGCCTTACTTTGAGTGCTCGCTTCCTTGTCAGTCCTGAGCGGAGTAAAATGGAAACATATGACCAGCCATTCTGATGTATCTCCTTCGCTTGCGGAAATTTGTGCCAGCGTAAAGCGTCTGGGGTACGGGGTCAGCCAGAGTATTCGCCTTTACGGAGTGGAATTTGAAGTGATTTCCGATCCCTTCCCCGAGGCAGGCGGCATCGCAGTCAGCGTTAGGACCAAGAAGAGCGATGGAATCCGGGTGGTCCAGCTGCCAGCGACAGTACTTCAAAGCGTGCAAGGCCGGACCGCCGCTTGACGGTGCGCGTCATTTCCGATGGTCAAACCATGGCGGATCGCACCGATTTCGTCGTCCTCAAGTCCGTGAACAAGACTCCGTCTCTGGCCTCCTGTGCGAAGTGCCAGCGGAAGTTCTTTACGCCCAATGGCTACTACAACGACCCTCACGGTGCCGAGCAGTACCTGCGTACCAAGTTCGATCTGCACGACTGCCCCGCTGAGGGCAAGCGAGAGAAAGAATCGGCTTGGAAATAGGGACTGGGCGGGTCAAATCTTGAGAGGCATCTCCTTACCAAGCCCGTGTGTGTGGTAACTCTACACAAACAAGAACTTTCTCATTTTGAGAACTTTGCTGACCGCGAAGGACATATCTCACACGATTGTGAGGTGTGAGGTGCATTCACACTCTAATGAATATTTGGGAGATGTATATATATTTATAATCAACAACTTAGCGCGTGAAACGATTCACCTCACAATTACCCCAGTGAGGTGCTGAGGTGAATTGAGATGGATTTCCGACCAACACGCGCCGCCTCCCCCGCGCTTGTGGCAGAGGTCACGCCCGCCTGTGATCCAGACCATAGCGCAAAATCACTCCTCGCGATACCATGTGCGCGGTTTACGAATCGGAGCCGCGTTATGTGTTGTCCACATTGCACGTCGGCCAATCAGTTGGAATTTCCTGCTGAGGTAGCATTTCATTTTCCTGGCCTCACGAATTTGGACAAGCCCCACGTCTTCGTGTTCATGAAGACTGTAGTCTGCTTGGATTGCGGCTTTTCGCGGTTTACCACTCCAGAAACCGAGTTGCAGGAGCTACGGGAAGGAACCGCACCGTCCAAGGTAAGCCTAGCTGATGGCTCTCAGGCCGCGTGAGGTCTGTTGTCTAGCCGCTATTTTCCACGCTCTCAGAGCGTACGTCGCGTCATCCAACGCTTCTCTCTCTTCCTCAACGTCGGGTCCGGTCTTCCCAAAGAGTTCATGCATGCGGTTGGCGATAGCTTCTTCCGCGTCAGAAATTTTCTTCACCATTTCGTGGTCGTTGGTTTCGAAAATGGCCGTCCGAAATAGGACTCTCCATTCTCTGGGATGCGGACTCTGAGAGTCACCCGCCATCGCCCAACCCCCATTCAAAAGGAAAGTACAAGGGGCGACCCGTCCGCTCTGGACCGCCGTCGCCCCCTGCCGCCACGTCCTCCGAACTGTGGTAGGTGTGAACAGGGGAGGCGTCATGCTTTGGTCAGCCCATCGAAAATTGTACTCCGGAAAAGCCAAGGCGAACCTACTCGTTGGAACTTCCTCTCCTTGAGTGGCGCAGCTCTCTAGAACCCCACAGAGTCAACTGCGCCACTCGCTTTCTAGCTACCCTCCGGCGTTCCGAACTAGACCAACTACGCCCTTGTTGGCGAAGGGAGTGCCCTCCTGAAAGTCAACCGCCCGCGCCAGTCCTGTTACAACCCTCAGTTAGGCCTAGCTCTACTCGGCGACGGTAATTCGACTTGATTCTCAGTTTGCCCATAGCGACCGCCCCCATTGCCACAGCATTTGGGACGACAGACGCCGGCTGGACGTTGCAACTTCGTGGCGCTTCGTTCTGGCTGAGGAATTCTGAGCGCTTCTATGGCGTGATTACGCCAGCTACGGAGTTGCCCAAACGAAGACAGGAGTACCGCGATGTGGAATCAGTGTGCCGTTCTTTCGAGGCGTTTGATTCGCTCGGCTAGTTTCTCGGCAGCGCGTTTGGACTTCTCGGATTCCGACAACAAGCGGGCGGCCTCGACCCGCAATTCATCGATCTGGCTGCGTAACGAATCCGATGTCTCTTTTTGCGGCCCGACGGGCACTATATTCCTGGAGCTTCCGTCTTTGTCGTGTCCGTGCAACATGAACTCGCCGCTGCTGAACCCGGATTCCATTTCCCATGCGTACTCAGGGTAGTCTCGCTTCGCGCCCTGCATTGCCTTACGGGCATTGTCCTGGCTCATCGCTGTCGCTTGCCGGGGAGTGTGGGTAAGACGAAAGCGGAAAGAGTCACTCTTGGCGGTTTTCTCGGTTTGTAACCATACATCCATCACGCCATTTTCTCACCCAGGTCAAGGCCGGGGAAGGGCCACCCAGGCGAAAATGGTCAGTGAGTGAAATGGCGATTTCAACACTTATCGGGCCCCGTTATTATCACGCCGATGGCCAGCGATGCCTTTCTCTCGTGGGCGAACCGGACCGCAGAGCCGGCGTTTAAAAGGGGCAGCATTGCTCTTCCAACTGAGCTACGCGCTTCTACGCAACAGTTGCCCCCTCACTTTTTGCCCGCAAGAACAGACGGCATCGAAGCCTGCGCTGGTATGGTTCTGGAACGTGAGCTGAATCGGCGTTCCGCATTTCGGGCACTTGCAACGCCCATCGAACTCGTTTCCCGCGCATCTGGGTGCTCGAACATCAATTAAATTGTCTGCCATTTACGCACCTTCCACCGTCCGGAATATATCCGCGAACCCTCCAAGGCAAATCAGGAAAAGTCGTGTCAAATAGTGTGTTCCAATACGCGCCAACAGTACCACATTCTGCCCCGGCAGACCCGCTCCAAACTGTCCTAGCACTCCGTCCCAACCTGTGGGAGAATGTCCGGCCATGCCTAGACGGCTGGTCTGGCTGGAGGACAGCAGCTTTGCGGCTTGGGGATGTTCCGCGTGCAACTGGATCCTAGCGAACCCGAGTCCCAGCCAAGCAAAACAAGAATTTGATGAGCACGCATGCGCTGACTTTCCGCGGCGGACCCGTGAGCGGAAGGAACCACGCAACGACCCAGCGCCATGATCCCAAAGCTGGAATGTCGCCGGTTCGATCCCGGTCCATCAATTTCTCAATGAGCATAATGGCCTTCCATGAGAAGGCCGGTCGGAGTCAAGCTCGGCCAGCTTCAGCCCCCAGCGTCGCAGATCGCTGTCCATTCCAAACGAACCCAGGATGTGATGCGCACCCCGCACCAGCAGCGTGCGCAGATACGGGTCGCCCTCCTTGCTGATGTAGATCTGCGGCTCACTCTGTCCCGAGTTTCGCCGTCCCGGTTGCAATCCCACGTAGCAGCCCACGTCGCGGCTCTTGCGAAAGCGGTGCGAATCTTCCAGCGTTAGCAGGAACGCCAACGCGATCAGCGTCCCCACTTCCTTCACCTGCTCCAATCGCGCCGCTTGCGGATAGCTTTCCATGGCGACCTTCGCGATCTGCTGGTTGTATTCGTGAATGCGCTCGCTGAGCGCCTCGATCGCGGCCAACAGCGGCTGCAGCACCGCTTGCAGTTCCGGACTGAGCCCTGGGCTTTTTCGGGATTCACGTTGCGCGGACAGCCCCGCAACCGCTCCCCGTACGACTTGTCAATCCTCGCGCCGTATTGATCAGCGTGGTCCGCGAACGCACCAGTCCCGCTCGCGCCCGGATCACCGTCAGATCGGCCTGCGCCTTCGCGCTGCGATGCTTCACCGGACACAGCAACTGGGGATCGATTCGCGCCAACCGCGCCAGCGTCCGCGCATCCAGCCGATCGTCTTTCTTGCGGCTCTCCCCGATCAAGCGCACGCCGCGCCGCTCTGCTGCCACTCTGCTTTCAACTACTCGGCGCGGTACCGCAGCCGCAGGTAGAACAACAAACATCGGCTGTCAAGGAACCGCGCCCACTTTGGCGCTGTCCCCAATGTGGCGGCCCCATGGTGGTCATCGAGAGACTCACTGCCGCCCAGCTCCCAACTTCGTTTTCCGCCTTCTCGCATCGGAGCCACTGCAATGAATTCCCCATTACGATCTCCCTTAGTGGGTGCCTTCCGCCACCTGCAGGTGCGGTGCGCCCGGGTTGCCCCACACCAAGCTCCTGGCTGGGAACGCTCGCACGCAAACTACAATCGAAGCAGTCTGGTCCGCGCTCCGATTCGCTCCATCAGTCATTCCCCAACTCTTCCTCATCACGGCAACACCATTGAATTTGCATAAAGGCTCCCTCGTCTGCGGCTTCCTTCAAACAGACGTATCGGACCCGCCCAGTGAGTTGCACGTTGATTCGGGAGTCCGGCGGCGCGCGTCCGATACAGCACTAGCGTTTCTGGATAGCGGTTGGCCGACAATCCGCCGAGAATCGTCAGCATCCTCTGCAATGGGCCTGATGTACGTCCAATCCACAACCGCGTTCGATCAGAGTTTGCATAACGCCTCCATCGGAGGCGATTGCTGCGCCGCAGGTCTGGTGCAGACACTGTCATGCGTCCTTCCCGTTTGCGGGTGCAACAAAAGGTGATACCTTTGCCGGCGCGGGTCAGTCTTATCGGCGGGATCTGTGTCATCACATAGGCTACCGACCTTCAAGCAATCGCCAACCACGGATTTGTATCATAGACTGACCCGTTTCTACGTGGCTAGCCCGCTGAACCCTATTTTCATGCTTGGTGATGCGCCAGAGGCGCATGATGTCTTATCGAAAACGCCTCGGTTCGGCATCCCGCTCCGCCCCAAAAGTTTGCCTCGAGGCGTTTCCGATCAAGCTAGCGACAAACCGGGAGTTATATCCGCGTGGTGCCGTAGTGTCCTTGCACCGTGCCTGTTTCTTTCCGAGCCATCGATATTGATCAGGCAGGACGAGGATTTGTTACGGTTGTATTTTTATCGAGCGTCAGCCGGTATAGGGCGCCGCAGTGTCGCTACCGACTCTCGACCATTCCTCAAAAGGCGCTCCGGACGGCAGCAACCGTCCCGGGTTCATGACATTGCCTGGGTCGAGCCCAGCTTTGATTGCAGCTACGGCCAGCACGCCGACGGTCGAAATGTCATCGGTGAGCCACGGCAGGTGTTCGGTGCCGACCGCGTGGTGATGTGACAGAGTCGCCCCGTGATCAATGAACGACTGCTGTATCGCTCGTTTCACGCGAAGATACTGTTGCATTTCGTTTCCCCGCTGCTGCCGGCAACCGAATGTCAAATAGAGGCTTGCTCCGCAGTGATACGTGTGGCTGATATGACATCCGACCCACGGTTTTACCCCGCTCTCCAGGATTGCCGTGCTTAGGGCTGCGCTCGTCGCCCGATACAGAGGGACGATGTTGCTCCAGACCGTTGAGGTCTCGCTCACGTCAGTGGTGATGCCGCGATCCATGAGGAAATCACGTATGTGTGGAAAGTCGTACTTCGTGGATTCGAAAGACTTCCCCGAACTGGTGCCTAAATCCACCGCGCCGAAGCGACGATAGATAGCGCTAACCTGATCGTGCTGGCGGCCAACGCTAGCTTTGCTCCCCTCAAAAGTGGTGAGCATAAGGCACGCCCGCGTGAAATCGAAACCCTTCACCCGGAGGCAGCTCTTCATCGCTCCGGCTACCGCCTGCGACAGCCGCGATGACGGCGGTTTGAATGCTAGCGACAATGCGGTCTTGCCGGGGTCGTTGAGGCGGAACATTGAGGGCACACACTCTTTTCGCACACACTCATGCATGGCCTGGATACCGCTTTCGAAATCGAGAAACAGGTAGCCGTGAGTGCGGCGCAACTCCGACCGGGGATGAACTCGCATTATGGCTTCTGTAATGACTCCCAGAGTTCCCTCACTGCCGATGCACAAATGATTGACATCGACACCGTTCGAGGACTTGGGCACAACTCGCGTCGCCAATACGCCTACGGGGGTGACCATTCGTAGCGCAATGACCATATCTTCGATCTTGCCGTACTTGTCGCTCTGCATTCCGGCAGACCGTGTGGCGATCCACCCGCCGAGCGTAGAGTGCAAGAAGGAGTCTGGAAAGTGGCCGAGGGTTAGTCCGTAGCCCTGCAGTTGCGCTTCAAGATCGGGACCAAACGCACCGGCCTCGATGCGCGCCGTAAATGACTCGGCATCCACCGCCAGCACGCGTCGCATGCGTCGCATATCAAGCGACACCACCATACGACGGGTTTCGCTTCGCTCCAGGCATCCGGCGATATTCGAACCGCCCCCAAACGGGATGACCGCGACATCGTGATGCGCCGCTGCCCGTATTGTCATGAGCACATCATGCTCATCTTCGGGATAAAGCACTAAGTCAGGAGCACCCTCAGCCATTCCCCGCCGCATACGAAACAGGTCGCGGAAGCCCTTGCCGTATGCGTGGACCAAACGCTCGTGACGACTGTCGCAGATCTGATCGACGCGCATCGAAAAGCGCAGCTCAGCCAAAAAACCGTCATGACAAATTGCTTTGCGCAACTGGGTGGCCTCGATCGGTACCGGCGACCTGTCTAAATTCTCTTCTTCTGCACCGAGCGCCGCTTTGGCATAGGGCCACAAACCAGGATGGGCGCTAGAGTCGAAGCTGACCCCTTCGTCTCCCCATCCCCACCATTTCATATGCTTGGCTGTATACATAGCCGCTCTAGAATCTGCAAGTTTGGACTGCGTGAACCGGCGACGCGCGCCACCACATTCAGATGCCGCACAAATGTACTGCTTTCAACTTGTCTATTCCGACGCGCTGTTGCTACGGTGACTCTTTGTGTTGCGGCATCCTTGCGCCACAACAGAGACGGAACCTGTCGCCTGCTGTTCTTCTCCAGACGGTCTGGCCAGGTCTCCGACGGACGGTCGCCGTTTCAGCCCGCGAATGCGCTGTTCGAGCAATTCGACAGCAGCCCTCCGAGGCCCACGTCCCGACCGAGAGTCAAATTGATTCGATCCGAACATAATCGGCTCTCCGAAGCGCACGGTGACGGGCCACGGCCGCGGCATGAATTTTCCTTTTGCCAGAATGTTATGGGCACCATCGATATGCACGGGCACCACGGGTACTCCAAGGTCGACTGCAAACAGCGCAGCACCACTTTTGAATGTCCGGATCTCGCCATTCAGCGACCGCGTACCTTCCGGATAGAGAATCAGATTGCCGCGCGTCCGCTGTAGAAACTCCTCGCACATCCCCAAACTGCGCCGGAGCGACTTGTGTTTTGCTTGGCGATCGATCGGTATGACATTCATGAATCGAGAGACTAAGAACCTCACCCTCCAAGAATGAAAAAAATAATCACTGGCACCGAGCAGTGCAAATGCAGAAAACGGAAGCCCGGAAGCTGTCATCAGCACTGCGCTATCGACATGGCTCGTATGATTGCTACAGATGATGAACGGGGAAGCCGGAAGTTGATTCCGCCCCACAACCGTAAGACGACAATAGAAGACGAAGAACGCTCTGCAAAAGGCTTCAAATATGGCGCTACCCGCTGTCGGCGCCAAGAACGTATCCTCCGTTTTGCCCCGGTCCGTCAATCGGATGTCCAGTGTTGTATCGTTTGCTCTCGGATCAGGCGCTTAGTCAGAGTCCGACAGAGCTTCTTGCGCTCCAGAGATACCAATGGCTTACGAGACGGAGTCAAGCGCCTCGTAGCGCCCAGCCTGCAGTGATTCTTTTCTCACACACGAAGCAGCCCCCACACCGCTTTACTGTAGCTCGGACTGCGATCTTGGGCAATCTCCGTTTTCCCTATTAGCCGAATGGGGGTGGTTCACAGGAGCGCGGGCAGTTTATTTGTGCACATTTGCGCGCACTTGTGCACTACTTCCAAGGGCCGGCGCATACGTGGGTAATCGGCCTACGAAGCTACCTAGGTAGTGTCTGTCCCTGCCTAGTCCACTGCAAGACCGAGGGCGGGCTGTGGCGGATCCGACTGGTGCGCGCCAGGAATCAAGGCGGGGAAGGCTGAGGCGTCTTCCGATGTTGGCTACTGCACCTGTCCGTGGCAGACAATCGCATGGGGACGCGCTCTCCTTGACTCGTCGAGCGCCATCTTCTCATCATCGGTCCTCACCTCCCTTGGCGATAGCCCTGCCTGGATCTGGTCCTGCTCTCTGAGTTCCAGGTGCAGACGCATCTCTTCTTCCAGGTCCGCGTCAAATTGCTGGCGACGCGTTAGCATTCAAAGGCGCCTCAAGAGTTCGTTCAACCAATCCATGGAGATCGTCCTTTCACGCCGTCTGAATCACTCGGGTAATGGCCCCGATCACCCGCTCAAACTGGGACAGTTCCGTTTCTAGTTGTTTACGGCCCGCTGCTGTAAGCTGGTAATACCGCGCTCGGCGATTCCCAGCCGTAGTTCCCCACTTGGCCTTCACCCAGCCTTTGATCAGCATCCGCTGGAGAGCCGGATATAACGACCCTTCTTCCACTTGAAGAACGTCATCGGAGATCCTCTGGATAGAGTCTGCGATCTCATAGCCGTGCATCTCACCGACACGTGCAAGCGTCTTCAAAATCAAAAGATAAAGAGTTCCGGGCGGAATCTCGTCTCGATGCAAAGCATCCCCCTGTCCAAAAGCCTGCTGCCATAGTTAGACTATGCCAGAATCGAACGGTTAGCACTTGATGTCAAGAAGAATTGGGAATTTTTCTCGCTTAGAAAGATGCGAATCGCCAACGGGAAGCTATCCAGGGGTGGCAGTAGGGAGCATTAGCGACGGTCATGGGAGGTTTGTCGGCCAACCTTACATTGGGATTACTTCAGGATTGCATACAACGTACGAGCACCCAGTCACGACGGCGGAGTGCCGCTCTGCTTCGAAGCAGCAGAGCGGCACAAAACAGTCTAATCCTGGCTCCTCAATCGAGACTTTACTGCCGAGACTCGTGCCGGCCAACCGGGATCGCTAGATAGCCGCGGTACTGGCCTGTGCTCTTCTCAACGGCCAAGCCCGTAATTTCCCCGCGGGAATTGATACCGCATGCGGTCTGCAGCTGCAGGGGAGAGTCGGCCGAAATCAGAGTGTTGAGGTCGGTCGGCACTCCGTCCACGACCACGAAAGCGTGCAGGATCGTAAAGGTCGCGTCCAATGAGAGGCCAGTCACCACGCCCCGGTCGTTGATGGCCAGGGCGACGCTGTAGGTGTCCCCAGCAAGCGGGGGGATGTCCTGCATTCCGGTGCTTTTGCTCCAGACAAAGCCGTGAAAAACGGCATCGCCCGCCAAGTCTGAGCTGCCCACCACCTGGCCCCGGTTATTCATCGCATGGGCCTGGTTTCCGAAGGCGCCGCCCAGGCTTCCGAGATTGGTTACCTTGCCGTGGTCCCAGAGCAGGGCGTGGACCGGTGAAAGATAGAGTCCGTTGATAACGTTGAAGGTCGAGCAATCTCCCGACGCGCCAGCTACCTGGCCGTAGTCGTTGATCGCTATGGCGAATCCGTCCGGATCGCCGCCGTATGTGGGGAGCTCATTGATGTGGCCGTTTTCCCAAACCACCGGCTTGTCCTGCAACACCTGATATTGGCCCTGGGCGGGATCATAGGGTGGGCAGGTGGAATCCGTTGTCGCTGTCTCCGCGTTGCCGGCCACTTCGCCTTGATTGCTAATCGCACTGGCCGCGCTGTTGTAGCCTCCGAGCGTTGAGAGCGGAGTCATCGAACCGTCTTTCCACAAAAAGCCCAGACAGGTTGTACCCGACCACGGAGCTCCTGATCCATAGAATCCACAGAAGTCTTCACCGTTCGGGTCTGAGTGAGAGGTTTCGGCCACACCTACGACTTGGCCGGTTGCATTGGGTGAGCCAAAAGCTGAGCTGTTCAACCCCCCGAGCGTGCCGAGATCCCTCTTGAACGGGCCTTCCCAGAGAATCGCGTGCCAGTTTCCGTCAGCTAGGCTCGCTTCCCCGCTGGCCACACTGTTGCTGCTCACATAGAACGGCTGGCTGTACGTCCCGCCCAACGTGCCGAGCTCGATAACCCTGTAGCGCGGCTGTGAATTCTCCTGAGCGGCCAATCCTGCTGGCAGCGCAAGCAGACCGAGCATACCCAGCGAAATAACGAGCGATCTGAACTTCATATTTCCTCCTTTGTTGTCAGGTGGCCGGTTCCCACCCAGCTCACCTGGGTCCTCATGTCTTGTGGGGCGGCTTCCGTCGCCCTCATCTAGATAGGCGCAGACGGCGGGCCAGAACTATCACGCGGAAGGTGCTTTTCTTGAAGAGACTGCCTTTAAGGGCTAAGATTCCCGAAGCGTGGGAGCAAATGGGGAAGTCAACGCAACCGCACGACAATGACGCCAAAGCACCCCCTTGCGGGCAGGTGAGCGGGTTGCTTCGAGCTTGGAGTGGCGGAGACCGGGACGCGCTCGACAGGCTCACGCCCATCGTCTATGACGAACTTCATCGCCTCGCTCAGCGCTACATGAAACGCGAGCGCCCTGGCCACAGCCTCCAAACTACGGCTCTCGTGAACGAGGCCTATATGCGCCTGGTGGATTACAAGGGCATGCAATGGCAGAACCGCGCTCATTTTTTCGCGGTTTCGGCCCAGTTGATGAGGCGCATTCTGGTGGAACACGCGCGGCGCCACAACCTGAAACGCGGAGGCCGCGTGCCGCACGTTTCTCTGGAGGAAACTGCCCTGGTCAGCGCTGATCCGGCAGCGGAGCTTGTGCCGCTCGATGAAGCGATGAACGCGCTGGCGCGGTTCGACCCACGCAAGGTCCAGGTTGTCGAAATGCGATTCTTTGGCGGCCTCAGCGTGGAAGAAACAGCAGCCGTGCTCAAAATATCGGCGGTTACCGTAATGCGCGATTGGAATACTGCCAAGGCCTGGCTCTATCGGGAACTCACCGGCGGGAAGAACGATGGACTCCGATCGATGGAAACAAGTCGATAGCCTTCTGCAAGCCGTGCTGGAGCATCCGCCGGGGCGGCGCGAGGCTTTTTTGCGGCGCGCCTGCGGCGGTGATGCGAAACTGGAGCAAGAAGTTCGTTCCTTGTTGGTTGCGCACCAAGAAGCTGGACCTTTTCTAGAGAGTCCGGCTATCGAGGTAGCCGCGCGAGCCCTGGCCCTGAAACAGGACCAGGAGACACACGGCAGTTTCAGTTCCGTCATCGGCCAGACCGTCTCCCATTACCGCATTGTTGAAAAGCTCGGCGGCGGCGGGATGGGTGTCGTCTACAAGGCGGAAGACACAGAACTTCGCCGCTTCGTTGCCCTGAAATTCCTGCCCGAAGCCCTCACGCAAGATCCGCAAGCGTTAGAACGCCTTCGCCGCGAGGCGCGTGCCGCTTCTGCTTTGAACCATCCCAATATCTGCACGATTCACGAGATAGGCAAGCACGAAGGCAATTCGTTTATCGTCATGGAGTTTCTGGATGGCATGACGCTGAAACACAAGATCGCGGGTCGTCCATTGGAAACTGAGCTGATTCTTTCTCTGGCCATCGAGATTGCCGATGCGATGGATGCCGCTCATGCCGCAGGCATCGTGCACCGCGACATAAAACCAGCCAATATCTTTCTCACTAAACGAGGGCACGCCAAGATCCTCGATTTTGGACTGGCCAAAGTCACACCCACCCCCACCGACCTCGGAAAAGCGGGCGCGCAATCGACTGTGACGCTGGAAGAACACCTGACCAGTCCCGGCGCGGCGGTGGGAACGGTTGCCTACATGTCGCCGGAGCAATCGCTCGGCAAAGACTTGGATCTTCGCACTGACCTGTTTTCTTTTGGCGTTGTTCTTTACGAGATGGCGACGGGAACTCTCCCGTTTCAGGGACGGACATCGGGAGCTATCTTCAATGCAATTCTTAACATGACTCCGCTACCACCAGCGCATATCAATCACGAGATTCCTACGAAACTCGACGACATTATCAATCGTGCGTTGGAAAAAGACCGCGACCTCCGCTATCAGAGCGCTGCCGAACTGCGTTCAGAGCTGAAGCGCTTGAAGCGGGACACAGATTCCGGCCGTTCCCGTGCCGCGGGTTCCGACGGCACTTCCGCCTCAGCGAAGCCTTCGCCATCCGCCCCGTCATCAAGTGCGGCGATCCTTTTGGGCGAAGCAAGGAAAGACAAAAGAATACTCGCGCTCGCATTCTTGGGAGTTTTCCTGTCCACCGTGGCTCTCGCAACTTATTTGTACGTGCGAGCCACGCGAACCGCGGCGAAGAGTGATAGCAGCAAATGGGAGCAACTGACGTTCTTTACGGATGCGGCGGTGTACCCAGAATTGTCGCCGGACGGACGAATGCTGACGTTCATCAGGGGGAACGGCACGTTTCTGACGCCGGGTGACGTGTACGTGAAGATGCTGCCGTCAGGTGAGCCCGTCCGGCTGACGCACGACAAGTTGATCAAATTGAGTCCCATATTTTCACCAGATGGGGCCCGGATCGTGTATGGGACGGCGGACCCGTGGGATACGTGGGAAGTACCAGTACTGGGAGGAGAACCGCGCCTGATTCTGCGCAACGCTTCGTCACTTACTTGGATTGAGGGCGGAAAGCGGCTTCTGTTTTCGGAGACCAAGGGCGGGTTGCATATGGGAGTCGTGACGACGGATCAGGGGCGAGGACAGAGCCGGGATGTGTATCTGCCTGTCGGGGACCGAAGCATGGCACACCACTCTTATTTGTCGCCGGACGGGAAGTGGGTGCTGGTAGCGAGTCAGATGGACGAAACGGCGGGCCGCGTGCAGTGCCGCGTTGTGCCATTTGATGGCAGGGGCGCGGAGCAGTTGGTTGGGCCTGCAGGCGCGACGTGTACGACAGGAGCCTGGTCGCCGGATGGGAACTGGATTTACTTGAGCACGAACCAGGGTGGGCGGTATCACATCTGGAGACAACGTTTCCCTGGAGGAGAGCCGGAGCAGGTGACATCCGGGCCAACGGAAGAGGAAGGGATCGCGATGGCGCGGGATGGCAAATCGTTTCTCACGTCGGTGGGGTCACAATATTGGACGATCTGGATTCACGATGCCAAGGGGGAGCACCAGATGTCGTCCGAGGGAGATGCGTTCTCGACGACATTCTCAAGGGACGGAACGAAGTTGTTTTACTTGAAGAGGGCTGGGCCGAACGACGCAGCGGAATTATGGAGCACAGAGCTAACGACCGGGAAGAGCGATCGGGTCGTACCTGGATATGGGATAGACGCAACTTTCGTGGACTACTACGCGAGCTACGATGTTACAGAGGACGGAAATTGGGTTGCCTTTTTGAAGAGGGACGAAAAGGGAATTTCCCATATCTGGATCGCATCAACCGATCACCGGACTTCGCCTCAGCAACTACCGTCCGTGGAGAACGAGGACTCACCGATGTTTCTGCCGAATGGTGACCTGGTCTACCGAGCGAGCGAGGGTGCAAGCAATTACATTTACACCCGGCATCGGGACGGATCGGGCAGGAAGAAGTTGCTTGAGGAAGCGATTCTGGATCTGACCGCGGTGTCGCCGGACGGGCGATGGATCGTGGTGCTCCTGAAGGACGACGCGGACAAGGATCACCCCTATCGAACGCTGGCCTATCCGAAAAAAGGGGGGAAACCGGTAATAGTGTGCGCATTGTGCTATAGGGGTTGGAGCGTGGATGGGAAATACCTGGCCTTGCAATTCCACCCGTTGCCTTTTTCCTTGGAGACTTACTTGTTGCCTGTGAGCGGCGATAGCGGGCTGCCGGAGTTGCCGCCCCAAGGACTGAGCGGTCCTGAAGATTCAAGGAAAGCGAATCGAGTTGTGGTACTGCCAAGAGGAGTGGACTCGGTACTTGGGCCGGAGAAATACTCGTACACGATAACGAACATTCGCAGAAATATTTACCGGATCCCGATTTCGTAGAACTGGTTAGCCGCGATCAGCTATACCTACTGAGTGTGCAAGAGCTGCGCTCTTGGTGTTTTTTATCGGCGTTCATCCGCGTTCATTGGTGCACCCCCTGGATTCGCCCTGGAAAGACTACGAGATGCGAAAAGGGTTTATGAGAAAACCACAAAGGGACGAGCCCGCGACGCCAGGCAAGAACTACATAACGCGGAGCGGGCTGGAGCGCCTCAAAGATGAGCACTGGTTTCTGCTCACCAGGGAACGCCCGGCCGTGACGGAGGTGGTGGCGTGGGCAGCCAGCAACGGCGATCGCAGTGAAAACGCCGACTATCAGTATGGCAAGCGGCGGTTACGGCAGATCGATGGGCGGATTCGCTTTCTCACGAAGCGAATCGAAGCCGCGGAGGTGGTGGACCCGGAAACTCCGAGAGCGGGGCAGGCGGCGAC
The DNA here is from genome assembly GCA_963709025.1 of uncultured Acidobacteriaceae bacterium. Classification (GTDB taxonomy): domain Bacteria; phylum Acidobacteriota; class Terriglobia; order Terriglobales; family Acidobacteriaceae; genus Sulfotelmatobacter. The sequence continues at coordinate 11,364 of CAVPVE010000019.1, read as the reverse complement.
GAGGGCATTCTTCGGAGCGACCGTGCGCTATGCCAATGCCGCGGGAGTATCGCGAGTGGTGAGCATCGTGGGCACAGACGAAATCGATCTCAACCGCAACCACATCAGTTGGGTATCACCTCTGGGGCGCGCCTTGATGAAGTCGGCGGCGGGTGACAGCGTAGTCCTTCAATTGCCGGGCGGTACAGAATACCTGACCGTGCTGGAAGTGTGTTACGAGCGCATTTCTGTGGAACCCTTCCGTGAACCACCTGGATCCGAGGCCTCGGCAAAGAGGCTCCGTCGCCGACGCTAAATCCACCTGCCGAAAAAACAGCGAGATTGGCTTATCTGCAACGGGGTGCGGGGCCGCACTTCCAAGCGGGCGGGACCAGTCCTCTCTCGACACAATAAGATAAACATGGTACAACGTAATAGGATAATAACTGTACAGCGTAATAATATAAATACGGCACAACGCAATCGGATAATCGAAATAACGAAGCCTGAAGGAATCCGGCCATGGCCAGAGCCCCTGAGAAACTCGCGCAGTCCCTCGAAATCCTGCGGAACCTCCAGACCGCGGAAGGGGCTGGGGCGATCCGGGCGCGCGACCTGTCGCGCACGCACCGGGAGCGCCTCCTGCGCAATGGCTTCCTGCAGGAAGTCATCAAGGGCTGGTATATCCCGAGCCGCCCGGACGAAGTGAAAGGCGAGAGCACGGCCTGGTACGCATCGTTCTGGCGTTTCTGCGGCGCGTATCTGGAAGCGCGTTTCGGCGTTCGGTGGTGCCTTTCACCGGAACAATCGCTTTCGCTTCATGCCGGCAACTGGACCGTGCCCGGCCAGCTCGCTGCGCGGTCGCCGCGCGCGGGCAACAAGGTCACCAAACTCCCGCATGGCACGTCCCTGCTGGAGCTTCGCATCGCGCTGCCGGGTGTCGCGGACCGGGAGGAAGAGGCCGGCCTGCGGCTGTTCTCGGTGGAATCGGCATTGATCGCATGCTCGCCCAATTATTTTTCGAACAACACGACGGATGTCCGCACGGTGTTGTCGATGATACGGGACGCGTCCGGTCTTCTCGCCCGACTCCTTGAGGGCGGTCACACGGTGATCGCCGGACGTTTGGCCGGGGCCTTCCGCAACACCGGACGCGACCGCATCGCGGACGATATCGTGAAAACGATGACGGCGGCCGGTTATGCCGTGCGAGAGAACGATCCCTTCACGGACAAGCCGTCCCTGGTCATCCGGGCCCGCGAAACCTCTCCTTACGTAAACAGGCTGCGGTTGCTCTGGCAGAAAATGCGTGAGCCGGTCATTGAACGCTTCCCGAAAGCGCCGGGCCCGCCGCGCAATATTGACGCATACCTCAAGCGCGTCAACGACGCCTACGTCACGGACGCCTATCATTCGCTGTCGATCGAGGGCTACCGGGTAACGCCCGCTCTCATCGAGCGCGTCCGCAGCGGCACATGGAATCCGGAAGCTGACGAGGGCGACCGCGAACAGCGAAACGCCATGGCGGCGCGGGGCTACTGGCAGGCCTTTCAGTCCGTGCAGAAAAGCCTTGGCAAAATTCTGAAGCGGGAAAATCCGGGAGAGGTCGCGGACGCGGACCACGGCACGTGGTATCGAGAGCTGTTTGCGCCGAGCGTCACCATCGGCCTGCTGAAGCCCGGCGATCTGGCGGGCTATCGCAACGGCCAGGTCTATATCCGCAAGTCGATGCACGTGCCGCTGAACCGGGACGCGGTGAGGGACACCATGCCGGCGTTCTTCGACCTCCTGCGCGAAGAGCCACATCCGGCCGTCCGCGTGGTGCTCGGGCACTTTATCTTCGTCTACATCCATCCTTATATGGATGGCAACGGTCGCGTCGGACGCTTCCTGATGAACACGATGATGGCGTCGGGTGGATACCCGTGGACGGTCATTCCGGTAACCGACCGCAACGCCTACGTGAACGCTCTCGAAAAAGCGAGTGTCGGCGAAGATATCGTGCCCTTCGCGGACTTCCTCGCCGGGCTGGTGAAAAAACGACTCGCGGGCGAGCCCTTGCCGGCGGTGCCGAAAGCTTCGCTCTTAGACGAACGCTAACAAAATTCCCGATCTGCAAGGAGTGCACAGGGGAGAACGGGCAGTACGAATGGCTCGTGCTTAGCCGCCGCGCGCGATGGAAAGGCGCAGCGGATTTCAAAAGATTCAAGGCTATCTGTTGCCGCCCCGGCGCTCTCCACAGTTGGCGCACCGCGAACCGAAGGTCGTGGAACAACCTCATCTGTTTTCTCCCAGTAGGACAGTCTACAACGGTGGTAGCTGACTTCCCTAAAGGGGTCTCCTTGTATTGATCCGGGTGGTTTCGGATAAGAGCTGCCGAATAATGCGGCAGCGCATCTTGCTTGGTGGTCGGCAACTCTTCCATTACAAGAATGACGGAAGAGCAGCCCGCCCGCCCCTCGCCAAGCGCCCGCATACCAACTGTGACCTTGCGCGAACGGCCAAATCCCGAATTGTGGGCTAACCGGAAATTACCCAGAAACGGGCTTGGAGGAGATCAATTGCGATTTCCTCGAAGCCGACTTTGGGACAAACATCGGCCGGTAACATCCAGTTCGGGCTAGGCGGCATCAGTCGGCCTTACTGCAGCTTCGCATATTCCAGCTTGGCTTCCTTAAGAACGGGGATGTCAGGGTCCGCGTTTTTCCAGAGCTCAAGAAATTCCAAGTAGGCGAGGCGTGCCTTAGTCTTATCTCCTGCCAGCACGTAGGCGCGGCCAAGTTGCAGCTCGGCCAAAGCACCCAGAGGGGAATTCACTGCGATACCACGGTGGTCCAGGAATTTCTGGAACTCTGCAGCCGCCTCCGCGCCCTGATGCAGCGACATATACGCCAGCCCGCGGATATATGCCGGATAAAGCGAGCCGCCAACCTCGAACTGGGGAGAGGGTGTTCCCAACTCGTACTGTGTCGCGGATCGTAATTGTTCCAAGGCTTTCGCCGGATTATTGCGGCCGATTTCGATCGAGGCGTCGATCGCCGGCAGCCAATATCGATTGATCATGGTGTGGAGCGGAAAGCGATGGGCCAAATCGTCGGCAAGTTTTCGTGCTTGGATGGCATCGCCTGTTCGAGCCAATGCCAGGGCTGCAAGAGTCTGCACATCCTGGGTCGCGGCGGTCGCCAGCGCGGAGGCAGTCTCCTGGCGTGCGCGGTCGTTATTCCCAAACTCGGCTTCGCGTAGGGCAGAGTTCATCTGCCATTCAGCGGCCGTTTCTTTCGCGTCGGCTTGACGGGCCGATTCGATGGCGTGCTGCGATTTTTCGCGGGCGCTGGCGAGACGCCCGTAAAAGGCATCGGTATCGGATGCGAAGGAGAGAAGCACGTCCTCTCCCGGTTTGCCCTTCTGCCCGTTGACTTGCCGCTCCATCTCCGCCACGTCGTCTTCGTAAAACGCGACGCCGTATCGATTTCCATGCAGGAACGGGTTGTTAACTTTGTGCGCGACGGCCTCCAGATACTTGGCCTTCGCGTCCTCCGGCCGGTTCAGTGCGGTATAGAGACCGACCAGGTTGGTAAAGGCAGCCGCGCTTCCGGGAAATAGACGCAGGTCTTCCAGGCTGGCGTTCACCGCGGACTCGTATTGGCCCAGGTAGTAATAATCGACGCCCAGGTTGCCGAAAGGTTCATTGTTTCGCGGATAGGTCTGCGCCCAGGTCTCATAGGTCTGGATCGCTTTCTCCAGTTCGCCCGTGACCAGCAGATAGTAATTCGCCGAGATGCGGAACCTCTCCCGCTCGCTCGTCTTGTCGCGCAGGTCATAAGCCTTCTGCAAATTCTCACTGGCCAATCCCGGCTCCCGCAGGTTGGTATACGAGATTCCTAGCGCCGAATACGCGGCGGCGAAATTCGGGTCAAGCTCGACCGCCCGCTTGAACGATGGAATTGCCGCCGCCGGGCCCTTCTCCTGCAAAATCTTTCTTCCCACCGATAACGCCTTCAAGGCTTCCAGAGAGGGCGTAGTGACTTGATCGAGAGGGGCGTCAAACTTATCTACACTGCTGAGCGACTCGCCAAGTTTTTTGCGCAGCTTCGTCGCTGCTTCGCCCATGGCACGGAGAACGTGTTCTTTGTTTTCCGCGGTTACCTGTTCCTGCGCCAGAAAGTCGCCCGTCTTGCAATTGACGGCATCCAGGCCAATCACATACTGGCTGCCCAGGCTTGCAATTGAACCTGCGATGTATGCCTTGCCGTCAGTGCGCTCGCAAAGCTCGCGCGCCACTTCCGGCGTCAGCTTGGTATTCGCCGGCTTGGCCATCAGTCGAAGCGTGGCGTGAGTTCTCGCGTCCGACAGGATGTTCAGGAATGGAGACTGTCCCAGTTGCGCCGCGATCGCCTGCTTCAGGGTGTCGTCGAAGACTGCATCGCCGGTTGTGTTGTTGAAGTCTGCCAGAACCACTGTATCCTGCTCGGTCAGCATCGGGGTCCGGTGCGTGCGCCAGTACAATCCGCCGGCGACGATGGCCCCGAGCACCAACATTATGGTCGTAACGATCTTCCAGCGAAAGCCGCGACGTTCCTGTGCCACAGCCTCGGTACTAGTCACGTTTGACGGCGCAAATCGCTGTTTAGAGCTGGAAGCCCTCCTTGCGACTCCGGCCGGCGCCGCATCTGCCTCGTTTCCTGGGACAACAGCAGCCGAGTGATGAGACGAGTCACTGTCGCGTTTCAGCCGTTGAAGGTCGGCCCGAAGCTCTGAGGCGTGCTGGTAGCGTAAGTCGCGGTCTTTCTCCAGCGCTTTACCGATGACAGATTCCAGTCCCACGGAAATCTGAGCGTTGACGAGTGAAGGCGGCTGCGGCTCCTTATGCAGAATGGCGCCGCAAATCTCTCCCGAACTGCCCCCGTCGAATGGCAAGTTGCCCGTCGCCATTTCGTACAGCACTGCTCCAAATGAGAACAGGTCGGTACGCGCATCCAGTTCCTTCGCGCGCACCTGTTCCGGTGACATATAGGCCACCGTGCCCAGCATCGCACCCGGACTGCTCAGGCGCGGGGTGTCAAAGTCTGATGTCACGGTTTCGGATTCGGAGCTGCCGGCGGTGCCATCGAACGTGACCTTGGCTAATCCGAAATCGAGAATCTTGCCGTGGCCTCGCTCGGTTACGAAGATGTTCGCTGGTTTGATATCGCGATGAATGATGCCTTTCGCGTGCGCTGCGTCAAGCGCATCCGCAATATCGATCGCAATGGGAAGCAGACGTTCTGGTTCCAGCGGCCGGCCGGCGATGCAGTGCTTTAAGGTCCGCCCCTCCAGAAACTCCATGGCGATAAAAGCGCGTCCGTCCTGTTCGCCGATGTCGTAAATCGTGCAGATGTTGGGGTGGTTCAGCGCCGAGGCGGCTTGGGCCTCCCGCTCAAAACGGGCTAGGGCTTGAGGGTCCTGGGCCACGTCATCGGGCAGAAACTTGAGCGCGACAAAGCGGTGCAGCCGTGTGTCTTCGGCCTTGTACACCACGCCCATTCCGCCGCCGCCCAGCTTCTCGATAATGCGGTAGTGCGAGATGGTTGTTTCCATCATCCTGCTCGTAGGATGGAAGTGGCATGGTGATGGTAAGAGCGAATTCCCTCTGAGTCAATTCAGTGGCTGGTGCGGCCGCCCATACCGTCTATTATCGGGAAGCAAACCCCAAAATCTCGATGTCATGCCTCCAGATTGGCCCAATTAGCCCTCGTCTCGACGAATCGTGGTGTTCTGGACAGTCGGTCAACCGCTGGCCTGAAACGGGCTTGGAGGAGATCAATTGCGATTTCCTCGAAGCCGACTTCTGGCCAGCGTCGTTGAGAGTCTGTCCTGGGACGTTTCCTCCGGGTAGCCCGTTATAGCGTCACTCGGTAGTAATCGCGCCTGAATGATCACGTTTTTGCGTCCTGAAAACGCTGGTTGCGTTGAACTCTTTACATTGGTTAGATTGAACGCGCGATGAGGTTGCAATGCACGGAGGCGTTGATGGTAGATGCGGTGAGGGGTGCACATCGGAGAGTCAGTCGGCGCAGGATCGGCGCTAGAAAGTTACTGAACTGGACCGCGATCGTTACCATTATCTTACCTTCAGTGACGCAGAGCGGAACGGCCGCTGCGCAATCCGTTACAGACAGCCCTGAAGGGCAGTCGTCAGTCGTTCGTGTCGACGCGACACCGGGCCATGTCATCAATTCGTTCGATCCGGATAGGGCGTTGGGCAGCTCGATCGATGTTCTATCCCGCGACGGCATCGACAAGGTTTACACTCCGCACATTATCCAGGAGTCTTTGTCCGCGGGATGGGGACCAATCTCCTATCGCAATAACAGCGAACTTCGCATGGCCGCCTGGCATTGGACTGAAAATGGAACCTGGAGCGACCCGGCCCACAAGAGCGGATACTTCACCGGCAGCACGGAACTCAAGGAACCGGTGCGTTACATTCTCTCGTATGCGCTCCCGCACCGCGGATTTTCGACCAGTGGCGACAGACCCATCATGGGTCCAAAGCTCAGCTACTGGAAGAGCAATCCCTATCTGACCAGCAAGTTCACAAAGGAAAACGACTCCCTGCATCCGCAATGGGTCATTGTCGATCTCAAGGCCGAAAAGCCGGTGAGTGCGATTCGAATAGGGTGGGCCAGTCCGTACGCTACGACCTATCAAGTCGAGTACTGGGTGGGAAAGCGCGCGCTCGATTTTGACGCGGGTCCGCAAGGCGAATGGAAAGCTTTTCCCTCAGGCGCGGTAAAAGGCTCGCAAGGCGGCACTGTGTCGCTTAAGCTCGCTGATACACCGGTCTCAACGCAGTACGTGCGCGTCTTGATGACGGAGTCGTCCAATAGCTGCGATGAGCATGGTTCAGACGACATTCGGAACTGTGTGGGATACGCGATTCGAGAGATTCGCGTCGGGGGCGCTGATAGTAGCGGCGCCTTTGTTGAGGTCCAAAAGAGCCTCAGCGAACGGCCCACTACCTATACGTCGTCCTCCATCGATCCCTGGCATTCCGCGGCCGATGCCGACGTCAACGCCACAGGAAGTTATCAGCACACCGGGTTCGATCTTTTCTTCACGAGCGGGCTCACGAACAACTTGCCCGCGATGATTCCGGTGACCATGCTCTACGGTACACCGGACGATGCGGCCGCCCAGATTGCTTACATCGAGAAGCGCGGCTATCCCATCTCTTATATAGAGATGGGGGAAGAACCGGACGGCAAACATGCTATGCCGGAGGATTACGCAGCGCTGTATGTTCAGTGGGCCTCTGCCATTCACAAAGTTGATCCCAAACTCAAGCTGGGAGGGCCTGTTTTCGAGGGCGTCAACGAAGATATCCGAGTGTGGCCCGACGCGCAGGGGCGAACATCGTGGATGGGCCGGTTCGTGGACTACCTGAAGTCGCACGGCCGGCTCGCCGACCTGGCCTTTGTCTCGTTCGAGCACTATCCGTTCGAACCATGCGACATCACATGGAAGAGTCTCTACCAGGAGCCCGCGCTGGTGAAGCACATTCTCCAGGTCTGGCGCGATGATGGCGTTCCCAAAGAAGTGCCTCTCATGATCACCGAAGATCACCTCGCGGCCGGCCTCACCGGGCCGATGACAACGATCTTCGCGGCTTTATGGCTGGCCGACAATGTGGGCTCGTTCTTCGAAGGGGGAGGCGCTCTCTTCACTCACTCTCCCATCCAGCCCCAGGGCATCCAGAACACTTGTTTAGGTTGGTCCTCCTGGTCGAACTTTGTATCGGATGAGGAGACTCTCGAAATCAAGGGATATACCTCGCCGTACTTCGCCGCGCACATGATCAATCTGGAATGGGTGCAGCACAGAGCCGGTATGCATTCCATGTTTCCCTCTTCGGTCGACATCAAAGACGGCGACGACAATCTCCTGGTGACCTCCTATGCGGTGCACCGCCCCGATGGCAACTGGTCATTGATGCTGGTCAATCGAGACGAGACCAACTCACACGCAGTGCGGGTTGTGTTCGAGGACGCCGAGAACAAGCGGGAAGCGTCTTTCTCAGGGCCGGTCACCTTTGTGACCTTCGGCTCCGAACAATATGTGTGGATCAACGACGGTCCCAACAGTCATGCTGACCCCGACAATCCCCCGGTGGGCATCACCATAAAAGGAGAGTCGGGAACCATTTTCACTCTGCCAAAAGCTTCGGTTACGGTGCTGCGGGGCAAGGTAGGCGCTCTGAAGGACTAAACTTCTCCCGTGAGGCCTGCCATTCATCAACCGACGATTCGAAGGAGAGATTCTATGGGAATCAACACTCGACGAAATTTCTTTGGCAAGATGGCGGCGATCGTGGCTTTTGTAACCGGCGCACCGAAACTCTTCGCCCAACAAGCCCCCGCTGCCGCACCTAAAGGTGGCAGCACACCCGCAGGCGCGCCCGGCAAAGATACTCCTCGTCGCCTCAGCGGCGATCACCACACACTCAACGGGATCTACTATTTCTCTGGGACGGGTTCTAATGACGGTTATTCCAAGGAGGATCACATTCTGGTGACTGACCCCTTCGAAAAACACGTCACTCGCACCATGGACGCGCTCAAGAAGTCGGTCGAGCGTGCCGGCTGCACTATGGATAGCATCATCCATCTCCAAGTCTTTCTCTGTTTGCCTCTTGCAGACACCCCTGCGCCGACCGGCAGGGCGCGCTTCGACGCACATAAGGCGCAGTACGATGCGTTGAATAAAATCTACGGAACCTATTTCTCTTCGGGCAAAGCTCCCTCCCGTGCATGCATGGCTGTCGAATGGATTCCCGGCGATTCGCTAATTGAAATCGTCGGCAGCGCGATGGTCGTCAATCCGCCCACACCATCTGCGGATCGATAATTCGCGAAGGAAGCTGAAAGGGCGCTGCGCATGAACCTGAAGTTTGCTTGGAATCGTCGATCGTTTCTGGCCGCGGTTGGGACCATATGGGGAGGGTTGTTCGCTCCGGCCGAGTCGAACACCGCGGACATCTTTGACAAGAAGCACAAGTCTTCCACGCCGCCAGTGGACGGCAGCCCTGTCGTAGCCATCACTACCGGCCTTGGCTCCACTGGCGACATCTACGCCGAGCTGGGAATCACACCTCTCGTCAACATCAATGGCACCCTCACTGTCATTGGTGGGTCAGTGATGAAGCCTGAGGTCATGGAGCTCATCCGGAGAGGCAACGAGCACTGTGTTTCGATCGACGAACTTGAGATCGCAGCCGGTAAGTTCATTGCGAAACTGTGCAAATCCCCCGTCGGCTACACCGGCCTCGTGACGGGTGGCGCAGCCGCGGCCATGGTCGTAGGCTATGCCGGCATGATGACCGAAGATCTTGAGCCCCGCATGCGAGACATTCCCGACGTAAGCAGTTTTGCCAGGAACGAAGTCATCATCCAGAAGAGCCATCGATATCCGTTTGACCACCAGATCCGCCAGACCGGCGCGAAGCTGGTCGAAGTCGAGACGCGCGAGGAGATGATTGCCGCCATCAACCCGAAGACGGTGGCGATACACTTCACCAATATCCTCTCGGACAAGGGTAAGGTCAGCGGCCCTGAGACCGTCGCCATCGCCAAAGACCATAACATCTACACCTTCAACGACGCCGCTGCAGACGTGCCGCCGAAAGAGCGGCTTTGGGAGTATCCGGCAATCGGCTTCGATATGGTCACATTTAGCGGGGGCAAGGACATCCGCGGACCGCAGGCATCCGGCATACTGATCGGCAAAGAGGAGTTAATCCGTTACTCCCTGCTGAACATGAGCCCGCAGGAAGACCGCATCGGTCGTTGCTGCAAGGTCGGCAAAGAGACTATTTTGGGCCTGCTCAAAGCTCTTGAGATCTTCGTGAATCAGGACTTCGATGCCGAGTTGCGGGTGTACGACGCGCGCGCACATGTGATTACCGATGCGGTGAAGAAATTCGGCGTGACGCCGCTACCTCGGGAGTTCAATCCTCAGGCTCTCGGTAATGTCACTCCCCATTACTCTTGGCATATCGATCCGTCAAAACTCAACACAACCGGACCGGATGTAATGCAGAAGTTGGCCGACACCCGGCCAATCGGTATCGGTAGCATGGGCGCCGGGGCGAGCGGCATGCGCGGACGCAATCCAGACGCGCCTGCGGTTGACGACCATGGCGGTCGTCATGGTCCTCCCAGAGACCCGAATACCTTCGGCTTTGCGGTTTGGCAACTCAAAGAGGGCGAGGACAAGTTAATCGCAGATCGGTTAGTCGAAATCTTCAGCGCAGTTCCGAAAGCCTAAACCTTGATAGAAGATGAATGGCTTGCCCGTTTCAGCGCCCGTCGTGGTCCACAAACTGGCTTAGAGGAGTTCAATGGCGATCTCCTAGAAGCCGACTTCGGGACAATATCGTCGGAGTCCGCATTCAAGAATAACTTCCGATTGGCCAGTCGGCCGGAAGGACTGGCGGGACCCTTCGGCTTGGTTACGCCGAAGCCAGCCTTTCAGCGCAAGTTCTCCACGGTGTAAAGAACCGATGAGTACCTCGGAAACGGATACGCATAATATTTCAGATCAGGAGTTGCTACAAAAAGCTGATCGGCGCGGGATTCGCTGTCGAGGCGTTTCCACAGTTGCCGGCGGCGGCTGGCCAAGTCAATGAGAGTGAGTACTAGCTCACGGCCGGTTGGATCCGCGACCAGCAAGGACTTTCCGCCCTCAGCGAAACGGATCGGAAACTCCTCGTCGGACGCTGCTTTTAGCTTGACCGCCTGGCCTCCATCGGTCGAGCACAGGTAGATTCCATCGTGTTCCTTGCGCAACGCAGCCATCTTTCCATCGGGTGAAAGCGCAGGATATGAGTCCCGAATATTGGACATTAATAAGATGGGCGGCCCATTCGCGATCATCTGCCGGTAAGCGTTCCAGCCTCCCTGATCGGTCTGGGCTTCGTAAACAATCTGCCGGTTATCATCCGACCAGCGAACTCTGTTGAAGGCGATGAGTCCGAGGGTCGAAAGATCCCGGGGCTCACCCGGGCCGAGCGGCTGAAGCTGGAGCGGCCGCTTCGAATTACTTTGATTCGAGCCTAGAACTACCCACTTGCCGTCCGGCGAAATTGCCGGTGCTCCGACCCCTAATCGAACCGCGGGCAACCATCGGTGGGGCGGTATAAGACTGGTAGTCACGCGCGATTGCATAAAGCTCTCCAGATTCATAGAAGGAGATCAACCGACCGTCTGTAGTGATCGCGGTCGGTTGCGTGTCGTCGTTCCACGAGTAGGGATGATCAGACTTCTCGCCTGGGAACAGACCTATAAGTTGCCGCCGCCAGCTTTCATGAGACAGAAGCACGAGACCATCTTTCGAAATGTCGTACAG
>CAVPVE010000018.1:0-580758 GCA_963709025.1 uncultured Acidobacteriaceae bacterium | reverse complement strand
CGCCGAATGGAAATCCGAGCCGCAGCCTTCGAATAAAGAGCTGTTCGACTATCTGCGGAAGAACACGGTCGAAGGCAAGGATCCTACCGGCGATGGCGACCGCTATGACGTTGGCAACGTGGATCAGGCGCTGGGATCGGCAGACCATCGTCTGCAACAGACTTACACCGTGGCATACATTGCCCACACTCCACTTGAACCTCGCGCTGCCCTCGCGAAATGGGACGGGGACAAACTCACCGTGTGGACCGGAACGCAGCGCCCCTTCGGCGTTCGTGGGCAACTTGCCGAGGCGTTTCACATTCCCGAAGACCAGGTGCGTGTGTTAATGCCCGACACAGGATCCGGCTACGGCGGCAAACACACCGGCGAAACGGCAATTGAAGCGGCGCGACTGGCGCGCGCGGCGAAGCGTCCCGTGAAAGTCGTGTGGACGCGCGAAGAGGAATTCACGTGGGCGTATTTTCGTCCCTCGGGCGTGATCGATGTGACCAGCGGCGTCCGTAACGACGGCGCGATCACCGCGTGGGAGTGCCACAACTACAACTCCGGTTCGGCAGGGATTCGAACGTATTACGAGGTCCCCAACCAGCGCATCGTTTTTCATGCGGTCAATTCGCCGTTGCGGCAGGGATCGTACCGGGCGCTGGCCGCCACCGCCAACCATTTCGCGCGCGAGTCTCACATGGACGAAGCCGCACACACCGTGAAGATGGATCCGCTGGAATTTCGCCTGAAAAACCTGAAGGATGAGCGCTTGCGTGCGGTATTCGAGGCCGCAGCCAAGCAATTTGGCTGGGGCAAGAGCAAGCCTGCAGGCCAGGGATTTGGCATGGGCGGCGGATACGAGAAACTCGGCAATATCGCGACCTTCGCCGAGGTCAGCGTCGATCGCAAGTCGGGCGACGTCAGAGTCGTGCGCGTCGTTTCTGCCTTCGAATGTGGCGCGATCGTGAATCCCGACGGTCTTCGCAATCAGATCGAAGGATCAAACATTCAAGGCTTAGGCGGCGCACTTTTCGAAGCCATCGAATTCGACAACGGAAAGATTCTGAACGGAAGACTGTCGCGATATCGTGTGCCCCGGTTCAGCGATGTGCCGGCGCTGGAAACTGTTTTGCTCAATCGCAAGGACATTCCATCGGTGGGTGCGGGCGAGTGCCCAATGATCGGACTCGCCCCTGCAATCGCCAATGCAATCTACGACGCGGTCGGCGTGCGACTACGCTCCCTGCCGTTGGTGCCAGACGGCCTTAAGACAAGTTGAACGTGAAACTGCACTCTGACGTGGCTGTCCATGACGGGAACAGCGGTCCCACTTAGCATGGCGAATCGATTCGAGCACCGGAGCTAATTATGAGTGATTCCTCGCAGATTAATCGTCGGGCATTCCTGGGCAAGTCCGCAGCAGTCATCGCCAGCGGAGTCGTTCTGCCACGCACTGCCCTGTCCTACGAAAACATCGTGGGCGCCAACGATCGCATTTCCCTCGGGCATCTCGGTAATGGAAGCCGCGGCGGAGATCTCGACTTGATCTCGTCCAAATTGAAAGACAGCCATCACGTGGAAATGATTGCGGTCTGCGACTTGTGGAAAGTGAACCGCGAGAAGGCCGCCGTCACGAATGCGGGCTATTACGGCAGGGCTCCGCGAGCGGTGCAGCATGCCGAGGAACTGCTAGCCATGAAGGATGTCGACGGCGTATTGATCTCCACTCCAGAGCACGCGCACTCACCGCTTCTGAAGATGGCGGTCGAGGCCGGCAAAGACGTGTACGTCGAAAAGCCGATGGGCAACGTGCTGAGCGAAACCAAAGCCGCGCGTGACGCGGTGGTGCAATCGAAGTCCATCGTTCAAGTCGGCACGCAGCACCGCAGTGAACCGTATCAGCAGGCAGCCCAAACCATCGCACGCAGCGGAGCGCTGGGAGACGTAAGCAAGGTCGAAGTCGTGTGGAACTATCACGGGCCGCGCTGGCGCGGACGTTCGGAAGTAAAGCAAATTCGCGAGCAAGACACCGACTGGAAGGCGTGGCTGCTCACCAAACCCGCCCGTCCCTTCGATCCGCAAATGTATTTCGAGTTCCGCCTTTACAAGGAATTCTCCAGCGGAATTCCCGATCAGTGGATGAGCCACGCGATCGACATCGTGCACTGGTTCATGGACGATCACTTCCCGAAGTCGGTCGTGTCTCACGGGGGAGTGTTCGCCTGGCACGACGGCCGGGAAAATGCGGACACGTTTCAGACATTGCTGGAATATCCGAAGGGCTTTCTGGTCAGCTACTCGACCAGCTTCGGCAATGATGCGCCCAGCTTCACGCGCTACATGGGGAAGAAAGCGAGCCTGATCAATCACGGCGGGGAAGGCAGCCCGCGCTATCAGTTCATCGAAGAAAAAGGGACGCACGAAGACGATGCCGACATCGATGAGAAACGGAAATCTCATTACGTGATGCTGCCAGGCGACACCAAGCTACCGCCGCTCGGCATCGACGACCTGAGCACGGAGCACATGGCGAATTGGTTCGAATGCATACGCTCCCGCCAGCAGCCCCACGCCACGGTGCAGGATGGATTCGCCCACTCCGTCGCCTGCATGATGGCCGCTGAATCGTACTGGACGGGAAAGAAAGTTTACTGGGATGCGGCGACCGAAACAATCACCGACAGCATGCCGGCCTAGGCAACTACGGTGCGCATGCCCTGGCGTTTCCCAGGCATTGTCCGACCACATGCGCGTAGTCGGCGATCGCGATCTCAGGGTCGTCGATGTCGGGATGCCACATCTTTTCCCATTCGAAACAATAGAAGCCTTTATATCCAATCGAACGCAGTTCCTCGATCTGACGCGGGATGGGGACATTCCCTCGCCCGGTCAACACATACTTGCGATCTTCTCCACTGCCGATGGAATCCTTGAGATGGGTGTGGCGGATCCAAGAGCCTAGTACTACTGTGTTATAAAAGAGGGCGATCCACAAAAAGGACAATCCGAGAGTTGTCGGAGCAGAACCCGTGCGATGGTTTGTCGAAGCGTCGCAATGGACCAGGGGTTATGCCGCTCCACGCGTACCGGGCGAACCCCGAGGGCGGAACTTGAGCGGCATTTCGGGGACGGGTAAGTCCACTTGACCGGCGCGAGCGGAGGGGGAAAAACGGCTCCGCTCGGCCACCAGGAACCCATAGGCCGCAATACAGAGAGTCGCGTGATGATGAAAGCCGCGCCAGCCTCGTCCTTCATAGTGGCCCAGTCCAAGTTCTTGCTTCAGTTCTTGGTAGTCACGCTCGATGATCCAGCGCTGCTTAGCCACACGCGCCAGATCGGAAAGGTTCGTGGAGGCGGGCAACGTAGATAACCAGTACTTGGTCGGTTCGGCTTCTTGCTTCGGCCACTCGAGCAGCAGCCACTCCTCGGGGCGAGGCTCGCTGCTCCAGTAATCGCGATGGGCCGCACGCACGCGCACAGCCGTAAAACGGGAACAGAGGGGTTTACGAGTTCCTTCCCGCCAGCGCACCGTCTTCCAGGCGGAGGAAGGCAAGCTCATCGCCAATTCGCGCACTGCAACCGGAGCATGCTTGTCATCACGGCGTAACAGCTTGGTGGGACGTCCGATTCCTTTCCACTTCCGTTTGGGTAGCGGTGCCTGGCCTGGTTTCCACACACTCACCGACGACTGGATACCCACTACGTACCGCAAACCTAATTCGGTGATGCCGTCGCGAAACCCGGTGTCGTTGCCATAGGCCGCGTCAGCCAGTACCGGAGCGGTGGGGATCTCTCGGTCCAGGGCGGTGCGAATCTGTTGCAAAGCAATTTCCGGCTTGGTTTGAAAACTGATTTCCGGCGGTATGCCCGTGGCCTTTCTCCGCCTCTTATCTTGGGTCCATACTTCCGGTAAGTAGAGACGCCAGGCGATCGGCAAACTCACCTCCGCAGTGCTGATCGACAAACTCACCGCCACCCGGCAGTTCTCTTGCTTGCCCACTTGTCCACAGTACTGGCGCGTGACTCCTACCGAATGCCTCCCCTTCTTCACCAATCCCGTGTCATCGACGATCCAGGCTTCGATCGGTCCTGGCTTCTGCATGGCGGGCAGCGTATACCGACGCACCGCTTCCAGAATGTCTTCATCCCTCCAGGGCGCATGAGCCACGACATGGTGCAACGACTGATGGGTTTGGCGCACGTTGTCGGGGCAGAGACGAGCCGCCATCGGTTCCACGCTTTTGCGTTCCCCGGGAAGCAGCAAACCGGTGCAATAGGACTTCAGAGGGACCACGCGATCCAGGTGCCCCGCGGCTTGCGCCAGGCGATTCAGATAGGCCGCGAAGCGTTTTTGCTGGGCGCCTGGCGCAACAGAATGGGCGCTCATGACCAGCAACTTAACATCAAAGGATGCAGTCTGGGGTGGTTTCTCAGTCTAAGGTATCCACTTTATAACACAGTAGTACTAGTTGGTGGACCGTAAACTCTGGGTCTTCGTTCGAAGTGGCAAACGTATGATGCGCATCCCATAGCAGGCCGACGTGTTCGGAATCGGCCGACTGTAGCACGCTCTTCAAAGTCGCTGAAGCGGTGAAATGGTCATGCGATTCGATGATGACCGTCACCTTCAGCGGGCCGGCGTATTTGCCGAGTTCGCGAAGCCCGTCGGCGACTCGCGCCTTGGTCTCATCGCTGGGCACCGGACTCTTGTCAGACTCCGCCTTGCCGCCAAAGACGCGCACGTACGGCGCTCCGAGAGCCGACGCCAGGTTGATGAAGCGGCGTGCGTCCGCCAACTCTTTAGCCCGCTTGGTCGGATCTTCTATGTACATTTGCGCCGAGCTGCTCACACACGCAATCCGCAATTTGCTGGCGCGGATCTCTTGTTTGGTCTGCTCGATGCGATCGGCCGCAAAGAGCGAAAGCGCGGGCAAATCAAGCTTTCCTCCGATACCGCGCAATTCGATGGCGGAGAAACCATGATCCTCGGCGAAATCCAGGATCTTCTTCCATTCCCACGACGGACAGCCCAGGGTTGAGAATGCGAGCGGAATCTTTGCTTTTGTCTCACCCGTCTTCGTTTGAGTCGCGACCCACGGCGCCAGCGCGGCCGCTGAAAGCATCTTCAGGAAATGACGTCGATTACTCATGCCTGTCTCCATCGTTCGCAGACGTTCGCAGGCATTCTATGTTACTCAACCCGTCAACCTTACGAGATTGAGCCAACGCAAGCTGAGAGGAAAGCAACGATCCCCCGGACTTGTTGGCCTAACGCCGCATCTAAATCTTTATCGCCCCTTAGGTCGGGCTTCCCGTTTACAATGGCCTCCCGGGGCGAGTCGTGCTTACGACAGCGAGGAGGGCGGTAAAGGCGCGGGAACTTGGCTGGTGGCCGCGAAACGGTCAGGGCTTCCATTGGCCTGTTGCATCAGGTTTCAGCACCTCTTGATTTGACTCTTATGCGCTCACGGTTCTTCGGGCTATTGGCCTCGGCGGCAGTATTATTTCTGCTGCTGGGAGAGATTGCAGTCGCGCAGAATAAGACCCTCATCACTCTTGACCAGGCCATCGATCTGGCCCTCGCGCATAACCATTCGCTAAAGTCCACCCGCACTCTGATTCTTCAAAATCAGGCACAGGAGATTACCGCCAACCTGCGCCCCAACCCCACATTAGGGGTCGACACTCAGTTCATCCCGTTCTTCAGTCCGCAAGATTTTTCGGGCACGAATCTGAATCAGACGCAGCAATTCGACATTGGGCTCAGCTACCTCTTCGAACGTGGACAGAAGCGCCAGCGGCGACTCCAGGCCGCCCGCGACCAGACAGCGGTCACCCGCGCCCAAACCACCGATGCCGAGCGGACTCTGGCGTTCAACGTAGGTCAGCAGTTTGTCAGCGTATTGCTGGCGGAATCGACCCTGGAATTCGCGCTTGAAGATCTGAAAGGATTTCAGGAAACCGTCGACATCAGCCAGGCGCAGTTCAAGGCCGGGTACATCGGCGAAGGCGACTTCCTCA
This sequence comes from uncultured Acidobacteriaceae bacterium, assembly GCA_963709025.1. Lineage (GTDB taxonomy): Bacteria > Acidobacteriota > Terriglobia > Terriglobales > Acidobacteriaceae > Sulfotelmatobacter. The sequence goes on along the minus strand of CAVPVE010000018.1, from coordinate 574,749 downwards.
AAATCAAGCTCCAGCTTCTGCAGTTTCAGACCGACGTGTCATCGGCCCGCCTCGCGAAGGTGCAGGCGCTGGTGGGACTGCGGCAGTTCCTGGGTTACGACGCAGTGCCTGCCGATTTTGACGTCATTGGCGACCTCGCGTACCAGCCTCTCCAAGCCAGGTTGGAAGATTTGCAGATGCGAGCACTGCGCGAACGCCCTGACTTTCGCGCTGCTGAACTGGGGATCACCGCCGCTCAAAGCCAATATCTTCTGGCCAAAGCGAACGCCAAGGTGGATGTAACCGGCACCTATGACTTCAACCATGTCGCAGGGGAGAACACGGGCTCGATCTTCGCAAGCTTCGATTTACCGATCTTCAATCGCAATCAAGGAGAGATCGCCCGCACCAATTACGCTCTCACCCAGGCGAAAGAGCAGGAGCTCGCGGCGAGCGATACTGTACTGTCGGACGTGGCAAACGCATACGAGGCGGTCAAGAGCAATGACGAGGTTGTGCAGCTTTACACATCCGGTTATCTGAAGCAGGCTCAGGATTCGCGCGATATCAGCGAGTATGCTTATAAACGCGGAGCCGCCAGCTTGCTTGACTTTCTGGACGCACAGCGCAGTTACCGGTCCACGCAACTGGCCTATCGCCAGGCCTTGGCCTCGTACATGACCGCATTGGAACAGTTAAAGCAAGCGCTGGGAACGAGGGCCCTGCCATGAACCGCTGTCACCAAACGAAACACTGGCACATGTGGATTGTGCTGGCCGTAGCGTCAGCGATCATGCTGATGCTTGCCGGTTGCGAAGGATCTGGGCCTCAGGGCGCGAACCCGAAGAACTTAAGCAATCCCGAACTCTTCACGATTCCGCCCGAGCAGATGTCGCATATACAAGTCCTGAACGTTCAGCCCACGACTTTGACCCGTATGCTGCGGCTTACCGGAGCCGTGGCCTACAACGGCTTTCACACCATTCCCGTGATTACGCAAGTGAGCGGGCCGGTCAACCGACTCGTGGTGGTTCCAGGCGAGCACGTACATCAAGGCGATCCCATGCTGTATGTCGCCAGCCCCGATTACTCACAACTCCGCACCAATTATTTGAAGGCGAAAGATGCATACGTTCTGGCGCAAAAGGCCTATGCGCGCGCCAAGGACTTGTACGACCACAAAGCGATTGCCGAACAAACGCTCGAGCAGGCTCAATCAACCGAGGTCCAGGCGAACGGTGATCTGGTCGCGGCGCTGGCGGCACTGAAAGTGCTGGGCGTTAAGGATCCCGACGAACTGGTGCAAGGCCCGCCTTCGTTTGAAGTTCCGGTCAAGGCAACGATTGGCGGTGAGGTCGTCGAACAAGATGTGGCCGCGGGACAATTAATTCAGTCCGGGGCCACGCAGTGCTTCATGATTTCTGATACCAGCACAGTCTGGGTTCTGGTGAATGCTTATCAAAAAGACCTCCCGTACATTCACGTCGGAGATCCGGTCACGATTCAGACCGACAGCTATTCTCAGGAGTTCCACGGGCGTATTGCGTACCTTGCGGCGTCTCTGGATCCGAACACGCGTACCCTGCAAGCCCGCATTGAGACCAGCAATCCTGGCGAGAAATTGAAGAAGGACATGTACGTGACGGCGACGGTAAACGCAGGCAAGCTGGCCAATTCCATTGCATTGCCGGACGCGGCAATCCTGCGCGACAGCGAAAATCAGCCTTTTGTGTACGCAGAGACCTCTGCGAACCAGTTTGGCCGGCGCACGGTGACTCTGGGCGAAAGCCTGAACGGACAAACCGAGATCACGAGCGGGCTAAAGACCGGGGACCAAGTGATCGGGAATGGCAGTTTGTTCGTGCAGTTCGCGAATTCGCTGCAACGCTGATCGTCGCACGACAAGATACAACGCGTTTTTGAGACTGAAGCGAGGATAGTGTCCACCACACCTGAATGATTCATCGAATCGTCCAAGCGGCGCTGCGGCAGAGGTTCCTGGTGCTGATGCTGACCGCTTTCATCACTGTCGGCGGGATCCTTTCTTTTCAGCGGATGCCCGTGGATGCGTATCCCGATCTCTCGCCGCCGCAAGTCGAAATCATCACGCAATGGCCGGACCATGCCGCGGAAGAGGTCGAAAGGCTCGTCTCGCTTCCTCTCGAACTTGAGATGAACGGCGTCCCCCATATGGTGGTGATGCGTTCGATCTCGCTCTATGGCTTGTCCGATATCATTTTGACCTTTGAGGACAGCACCGACGATTACTTTGCGCGGCAAATCGTTTTTGAACGTCTTGCCCAGGCGACCATTCCAACCGGCGTGACGCCAACGCTTGCGCCCTTGTTCAGCCCGAGCGGTCTGGTATATCGCTATGTACTCGAGAGCCCTGACCGCAGCCCGCAAGAGTTGAAGACTATTGAGGACTGGGTTGTGGAGCGCGCGTACCGCTCCGTTCACGGCGTCGCCGACGATTCTGGTTTCGGCGGCACCACGATGCAGTATCAGGTACTGCTCGACCCGGCGCGAATCTATGGCTATCACCTCACTGTCCCCCAGGTAACGGCCGCGCTGGCCGCTAACAACGCAAATGCAGGTGGCGGTTTCTATTCGCAAGGCGGGCAGTTCTACTACGTGCGCGGTATTGGGCTCGTGCGCAACACCGACGACATTGGAAACATTGTCGTGGGTGCGAACAAGGGAGTTCCCATACGGGTGCGCGACGTCGGCGAAGTCACCATCGGACACGCGCCACGTCTGGGCGAATTTGGTTATCAGAAGAATGATGATGCGGTCGAAGGCGTCATCCTTATGCTGCGCGGGGAACAGACGCAAAACGTCCTGAAGGCAGTCGATGCCAAAACCGACGAACTGAACAAACAGATCCTGCCGCCGGATGTGAAGATTCATCCCTATTACGACCGCAGTCAGCTTGTCGATCTGACCACCGACACGGTCGAGGCCAATTTACTGCGCGGCATGGTGCTCGTGCTCATCGTGCTGATTTTCTTTCTCGTCAGCTTTCGGGCCGCCATCATCGTCGCCATCACGATTCCGTTGTCCCTGCTGTTCGCGTTTATCGTGCTGCATGCGCACGACGTAGCAGCGAACCTGCTTTCCATTGGCGCCATCGATTTCGGAATCGTAATCGACGGCACCGTGGTGATGATCGAGAACATCTACCGCGAACTCGCGTTGCGCGAGGGCAAGGAATACAAACTCGACGAAGTCATTCTCGCGGCCGCAAAAGATGTCGACCGTCCCATCTTCTATTCGGTCGCCGTCATTCTCGCCGGTTACCTGCCGATCTACGCTCTGACCGGGCCGGCCGGGAAACTGTTTCATCCCATGGCCGAGACCATGTCGTTTGCGCTGGTCGGCGCTCTAATCCTGACGCTCACTCTCATCCCCGTGCTGGCTTCGTATTGGTTCAAGGGTGGCGTGCAGGAAAAACCGAACCGTGCGTATGAATGGATGAAGCGGAAGTATGCCGTGCAACTGGATTGGGCCCTCGATCGCCCGAAGACAACCCTTGCCATCGCGTCCCTTATTTTTGGCGGGTGCCTACTGCTCGTGCCTTTTATTGGTGGGGAATTTATGCCTCACCTGGACGAAGGCGCGCTCTGGGTGCGGGCTACGATGCCCTATACGATTTCGTTCGAGGAGGCCAGCAAGATTGCGCCTCAGATCCGTGCCATTCTGATGTCCTATCCACAAGTCACCGTTGTCGCATCAGAACTGGGCCGCCCCGATGACGGCACGGACCCGACCGGCTTTTTCAACTGCGAGTTCTATGTTGGCTTGAAATCGTACAAGGATAAGTCGTGGGCCGGGGATGCCAGCGACAAGAAACAGCTGATCGAATCCATCAACCAGAAGCTGATCGCCTTCCCGGGAATTATCTTCAACTACACACAACCGGCGGAAGATGCGGTCGACGAAGCTCTCACCGGCCTCAAGAGTTCGCTCGCCGTCAAAATTTACGGCGACGATCTGAATGTCCTTCAGGATAAGGCGATCCAGATCAAGAATACCCTGGCCAAAATACCCGGCTTTACGGAACTCACCGTGGTGCGCGAATTAGGGCAGCCCAGCCTGCTCGTGGACGTCGATCGCGACAAGATCGCGCGATATGGCATCAATGTGGCCGATGTCGAGGCTGTAATTTCGGCGGCCGTTGGCGGGCAAGCGGTGACACAGGTCATTCAAGGGGAAAAGTTGTTCGACCTGGTAGTGCGCATGCAGCCGCAATTCCGCAGCAGCGCACATGAGATTGGAAATCTGCTAGTGGGTACGCCCGATGGGCAGCAGATTCCACTCAGTCAACTCGCCAACATCACGCAGGGCAATGGAGCATCTTTTATCTATCGTGAAAATAATTCGCGTTACATCGGCGTGCAGTACAGCATCGAGGGCCGCGATTTGGAGCGCGCCGTCCGTGATGGTCAGGCCGCCGTAAATAAGGCTGTGCAATTGCCGCAGGGCTACCGCATGTTGTGGGGCGGCGAATACAGCCAGTTCCTCGAAGCGAAGTCGCAGATGTATTTCATCGGACCGCTGGCCGTGGTGCTGATCTTCATGATCCTGTTTGCGCTTTATGGAAACTTTAAGTTTCCGGTCACGATTGCGCTCGGCGTGATCATGACCGAACCTGTTGGCGCACTCGTTGCTCTCAAGCTGACACATACTCCTTTCAGCGTTTCTTCGGTCCTGGGGCTTTTGGCGTTGCTCGGGGTTTCGGTCGAGACCGCGGTAATTCTCGTGTCGTACATCAATAAGCTGCGTCAGGAAGGACTCGACATCCGCACGGCCACGCGGGAAGCTTCGCTTCTCCGGCTTCGTCCGATCATGATGACAGCGTTGGTTGCATGCCTCGGACTGCTCCCGGCAGCGCTATCGACCGGAATCGGCTCCGATACGCAGAAGCCTTTCGCCATCGTCATTGTTGCCGGCTTGATTTCGCGATTATTTATTGGCTTCTTCGTCAATCCTGTGTTGTACGAGATGGTCGCGCGCGAAGGCGACGTTCTTCAGGTATAGGGCGCGGGCCGTTTTCAGTGGACTGGCCAACTCTGCGGTACTTCCACATACGACCGATCCAAGGCGGCAATGGATGGGCAGCCCAGCAGCCGAACGGTGCGTTCCACATCGGCCCGTAAGATCGCTATTGCCTTGGCGACCCCGGCTGGGCCCGCAGCACCAAGGCCGTAGGCATACGCACGCCCGACGAGGACGGCGCGTGCGCCCAGGCAGAGCGCCTTCACAATATCGCTTCCGCGACGAACCCCGCCATCCATGAGCACTTCGATCTGTCCCTTCGCGGCGGCAACCACTTCGGGAAGCGCTCGGAGCGTCGAAGAAACCGAGTCGAGCTGACGGCCTCCGTGGTTCGACACCACGACGGCGCGTGCGCCCTCATCGATGGCACGCCTGGCATCGTCGCCCGTCAGCAGGCCCTTCACCACGATCGGGCCCGACCAGACTTCGCGGATCCAGCGTAAGTCCCCCCACGTCACAGTGGCACTCGCGAGTGCCGCTCCAACATCCAGGAGTGCCATCGGGCCTTTGCCTGGAACCACGACATTCTCAAGTTTGGGCACGCCTCCGTCCAGCAGGAACGACGCCAGCCAACCGGGATGCGCGAGGATGTTGGGCAAGTACGGAATTCTCGCGAACCATGAAGTCCCCAAAAGTTCCTTCATGCCATTGCGCGGATCGCGCTCTCTTAATCCCGCAACGGGGGTATCCACGGTGATGACCAATGCCGAGAATCCCGCGCGGCGAGCTCTGTCGATCGACCCTTCTGCGGCTTCGCGTCCTCCGAGCAAATAAAGCTGATACCAGCACGGCCCCTTCGAGCCCGCTTTCACATCCTCCAGCTTATGACCGGAGATGGTCGAGAGAATATAGCCAGTACCCGCTTCCCCGGCGGCGTGAGCCGCCGCAACCTCGCCCTCGGGGTGCATCAATCGGCTGTATCCCACCGGAGCCAGCATCGCAGGGAAAGAGAGTTCGTGGCCGAGAACACGAGCCTTCAAGTCACAATCGCCCGTGGCCACGGCCCCGCGCGGACGGAACAACACATCTCGAAATACCCGGCAATTCTCCGCCAGCGTGAGTTCCGCTTCTGCACCGCCATCCAAATAATCGAACACCGACTTGGGAAGCCGGTGCTGCGCCATGCGGCGCAGATCTTCGATATTGACGACTCGTGAGATGTTCACAGGTGCTCGATGATCATAATGCTGCAGCGGGCAAGCTCCAACTGGAAACTGACTTACTGGATGTTCCTGCGAACACTGCAGTCCGCACACTTCCTTCAGCGAGCCGTCCTTGCCTCCCTCATCACCAGTAACCGAGGTAACTGGATGATTTTCCGGCCTTCGTGGTGCAATCAGTTGCACCACGATCGAGGAGATGGTGTCGTCATGGGCTTCTGGTTTGAGTTCGACCCGACGAACAAAATTCTGCTAGGCCGATTCTCGGGTCGGCTTACCGATCATTCGCTCGCCGAATATTACTCCGCCGTCCGAACCTACTCGAGAGCGACGGATGCCCGCGCAGGGATCTTCGACCTGTCTCAGGTGACCGAATTCGCCATCTCAACCGAACATGCCCGTAACCTGGGAAATCAAGAACCGGCGATGCCCGACGCCTCCAGACACCCTAGCATCCTTGTGGCCCCGACTCTCCATGGACAAGGCCTGGCCCGCATTTTTCAGATCACTGGAGCCCAAAAGCGGCCTCTGCTGAAAATCGCGAAGAACATGGACGAAGCTTTCGCGGCGCTCGGCGTTAAGTCGCCGCACTTTGAGCCCTTAGAATAAATTCCCGATTTCTTCTTGCTGGCCGACCGTCACGAACACGCCCTGATTCAGATGTTCTTGATCGCGGGGACGCCGGCCTGAAGCGTGGCCTTCCATTCAATGGTCTCCGTGTGCGCTCCTTGAGTAAGCACCAGCTTCTCTAGCGCAAGCTCTCCTTCCAGCAGTTGAATCTGCAGCGACCTCTCGCCGAGTTCAATGGTGCCGAAACCCGATGCGGTCGAAAAAAAGGTTCGGAACGGACGAATCGTAAGCTTGGGCCCAAACCAGAGTGTCTTCTGGACGGCGGAATAACAAAACCCGGCCACGGCACCAAGCAAGGCGTAGCTGGCCATGGCGCGAGCGTAGTAGTTGCCGCACTCGTATTCGTTCCAGGGATTGCGAATCTTTCCGTCGTAGCGGCTGCGCAAAGCCTTCACGATGGTCAACCCTTCTTCGACGAAACCCTCGGCAATGAGGTGCGAGGCTACCTGATATTCTATTCCGGTCCACACCTCGTCGGAGTATACAAACGGCAGGGTGGGTTTCCCCCCGAGTGGCCACGAACATAACAGCAATCCGGGCTCGTGACCCATGGCGTAGCCAGGACGCTGGGCATTGGCATGCTGGCTCAGATCCATCTTGAAGTTGTGTTTGAAAATGGCGTGCAACGTCTTTCGAACGCTCTCGCGAGCAAGCGGGGTATCGATTCCATACATTTGCGCCATCCACCCACCAATGACGCCGTCCGACAGGCATCCGTTTCCGTACTGATACTTTGGGCCTTCACGCTTTAGCAGCCTCTGCATTTCGCCGCTGTGTTCGTCGACCTGGGCCACCATAGTGGCAAACGAAGTGTTGCGCAGCCCCTGATACTGCACCTTCTGCTGAAAATACTCTCCGTTGAAGAGTTGCTCTTCCATGAAGCGCGCACAGCGATGGGCGAGATCACTGTAAAACGTGGCATCTTGAGTTTGACCCAGAGCTTTGGCCATTTGTGCGAGGGCCGAGAGCGCGCCCAGGTAAATGCTGGTGCACATGCCGTCGGGTCCCCAGAACTCGATGTCGTACGTATTGTGATGAGGTTCGAACAGACCTCCCTGATGTTCGGGATCCCAAGTCCGAATGCAATAGTCCATACTACGTTTCGCTAAGGGGTACATCTTGCTGAGCCAATCCACGTCTCCGGAAATCTGCCAGTCCCGAAATACTTTCATGATGCCGCCCAACTGCCCGTCTGAAGCCGCGTGGAAGTCGTGTTTCACCGGACCCTCGGGCAGTGCAGCGCGGAAGGTGACGTGGCCGTTCTCATCCATTGAGCGGCCCAATTCCAGTTCGCGTAAAGTGCGCTCCAGCTTCGGGTAAAGGTGAGGAAAAGCCTGGGCATAATTCCATACGTGGGTGCAGGAGCCATGGCAGCAACCGGAGTCGGGAAAGCATCCTTCCCACCCCCAAAGATCGCCATTCTCCACACGCAGCACGGTAGGAGACTTGAGGATCGCTAAGTTCGCGGAGACAGCGTCCAGCACATATGGCGGAAGAGTCGATGAAAACAAAGCTTCCTTAAATGCAAGAGTGCGCGCCCGAAGTGAAAGATACTGCTCTCCGACGTAGAGCGCGACTTCGCGGGCGTCGGTCCAAATTGATGCATAGTACGGTCGCCAACTCGGCGACGCACCATCCGGAAACGAACGACACCCCGGGGCGCCTTGTGCTTCAGAACTCGCGGCGCCCCCAACCTGCAGATAACAGTTTGGGAAATGCCATGCGATAACGATCGGGTAAGTTTGCGACTCGCCCGGGGCGAGCGTCCCCGCAAGTAGAATCGAAGCGCCGTTCCTTCCCCGAATATCGACCTCGTTGGATCCATCGTTATCTGTGAATGTTCCCGTTGCAAGTTCGCGCCACAGCGCCGACAAAGAGTCGAATTCCCATCCCGGGCTACGAAGCCACATACCCTTAAGGCGCGGCTTGTGGCCGATAACGCTCAGGCAGGCGCTTCCATAACCTTCTGCATTTGGCTTTTCGACGTTGTACAGGAACACTCCCGTCTCAGGGATTACGGCATTGCGGCTCGCCGATTGGTCTTCGCCGCATCCCGGCGCCATGTGAGAAAGATGATAGGAGAATTCATAGTCGACAGTTCGGGATGAGCTGTTATGCAGTTTGTACTCCAAAATTGCGCAAGGTATTCCAGAGTTCTTGTCATCGAGAGGGATAAAAGGATTCCAGCCGTTGAGCGTGACCTGCAACGGTATTGCTGAGTCACTGATCTCGGCTTCTCCGAATGGGTACTCTCCTTTGAAGACGCACTTTTGAAAACGTGGGAAACCTTCGAACCCACCGCGGCGGTATCCCTCTCCCTGCAGTCCTTGATCATAGATTTTCAGCGCCGGGAAGGGTCCCTCCACAAGTCTGGTCACCGGCGTCTCCCCCTTGATATGGAGAATGGCGAACCCGCCCTGCGAAGGAGCGAAGCCTTGGGGTAACGCGGTCGTCGAAGGATGATTCCAGATCGAAAAATCCTGCAACCCACCGTAGCCGTTCAGACAGATGCAACCAGCACCGATCCCTCCCAAGGGCATCGCGACTTGGGTAGCGCGATCTCCGCTGAAAGTGCGCTGCGGGCCGTTGTTAAACAATTCTTCCGCCGAGTAGGGAGCCTCTTCAGATAGCGGAATCGAAAGAGCGTTCGAGGCTGGCGCATCCCCCGTGCCAGTCAATGGAACCGCCGCACCCAATGCCGCGGAGGAAGTAATTGCTAAGAACTCTCGCCGGCTGGACTTATCGAAGGGCGACATCGAGCCTCCCGGGACTCGTGATCGGTCGACAAATCATAGCGCACTGATAGCGAGAGCTCCGGAGGTTATTGGGGCGCCCAAATTTTTGGTCGAGTTGTACTTGGGACTGATTCTAGCCTCCGCGACCCTGGCGTTTTTTTACCTACCAACTCTCGGGATGATGTCAGGCGCGACGGGTTGGAGTGGCTTGGTCTGAATCCGCTCCTTCCAATAGTCTTCCCGTATCCGATCGATCGCTACCGACCGGTTCGGACTTCGGCAACCTCTCCCATTTTGTCGAACGGAATGCATCGGTCGGGAACACGGAACAGAGCCTCGTCGGGAGCGCCAATCACAATATCCCGATACGTCGCCCGCAGCGTGGCTCCGTCGAGATGGGACTCTATCTTCACCGGGATGCCCTTCAGATCCTTTGCTTCCCAGACCCTGGACTCTACGGTCTTGCCATCGGGCTCAACCACCGTGACATCCTCGATCTTGCTGTCGAGTCCGTCCACTACCTCTGAGCCCACCAGCGTTCGCTTCACGAGCCGGCCCAGGATCAATTCCAATGGACTCGGCAACATCTTCGCTTGTTTGGAGTTCATCGCCACGCACTGCCGGCTATTGTCGGGATAAACCGTAAGGTTGTAGACCTTGCTGCTCGCGGGCACGTACAGAGTGGCAATGGCGCCACTCCGTTCGACTCTCACACTGGAGCCAGAGCGGTAAACCTTCATGGTCAGCTCCGCCCTTCGTGCCGCAAAAACCTGAGTCGCGGAGAAGTTGGGAAAGCTCCAACCTTCCTGCGCATGAGCCAAACCACCAAATTGCGTAAGCCATCCCAGTACAAGTGCTGCCACAAAACTTTTCGTACGCATGATTCTCCTATTCGCGAATGTTTCCATTCTTTAGCTGCAGAAACCGTTTATTGGAAGAATGAGGAGGCCGCTCGACACGGCCTCCTCTTAACTCCCGCTGACACTGCGGAAGCGGAACTTACTTGCCCAGCAGTCCGCGCGGGCTTCCAACGCCCGTGCAGTAATCCCATGACGCAGTCGCCGAGACTCCGTTTGAGCCGGTCTTCACGTCAAAGAAGTTAGACTTGTAAGCTTTTGCCGTTGCCAGTTGCGCGTAGATCAGATTGTTTTCCCAGGTGCTGAACCAGTCAGAGCCGCCGGTGGCACTGGTTAGGAAAACCGATCCCAGCTTGTTGCCAGCACGGTTCACGATGCCCGCCAGCGAAGGCGATGCGAGGCTCGTGCCACCGATCACCCCCCACCCAGTCAAGCCATACGCGCTATAGACCCACGCGCCCGATGCTGGATCTGCGTCGAAAGAGACGTCTGGAGTGTTACGGGTACCGCCCTGGCCAAAAATCGGATACTGGAAATCAGCCCATGGGCCGACATTACCTCCCGACCAGGTTGTCTTGTAAGTTTCAACCGTGCTCGCTCCGCCGCCCGAACCTCCCCAGCAGGACTCGGACGAGTATTTGAGCGTGGACGAGTTCCGCAGAATGGATGTGCCCCCCGCAGAAATCACCCACGGGCTGGTGCTCGGATATCCTACGCCGTATCCGCCATCGCCAGACGAGGCGAAAGCCAGGATCGGAGTGGCGTAATTCGTCGACGCGTTGTAGTTGAAGTCTGCGAAGAACGAGTCATCCGCAATCTGTCCCGAAAATTCGCCACCCTGCCAGCTATTCGAGACTTGTCCACCAGTGGGATAGTGGGCCACGATGTAATTGAATGCTACCTGTTCCGCATAGAGGAGATCGGTCCAGGAATTCGAGCAAGCCTCAACCAGAACGATCGCGGCACTGGGCGCGAAGGCATGCGCGTATTCGATATCCATGGACGACTCGACGGACCAGCCTGCATCGGCTCGTGGTGTCGTACAATCGCCGTTGCCGTTGGCATAAACCTTCACGAAGGTCGCGGCAGGCAGACTCCAGTAGCTGTCAAAGGCCTGCAGATCGGTGGCTGCATCAGGGTTGTCATACGCGTCCACCAGAGCGATGGCGCCATATCCCGCCGCACTCGGACCGCCCGAGCCGGCATTGTAGTTCGGTACGCATCCTGCAGTGCTGGGACTGTTCACATACAGGCAGCCCAGTGACCCCGGCGTTTCTGCTTCCTCGATCGTGCCCGATGGCGCGACGGCGGTGAGAGACATTGGAGCCGTCAATCCGGCTGGCTTCTTGCCGTCTAAACTGCGCTGAACGTAGGTCGTATGAACGCGCCCGGGCTGCTCTTTGCTGCTGTCAGGAACAAATACATATCCGGCCTGAGGCGTCGCCTCGCCGGTGACATCGGGCGCGGTTCCTTTAGTTCCGCCGGCCTCCTGACCCAGCGCTCCCAAGGTTGATAATGCTACAGACACTGCTACTACAGCTTTCATTGCACTTCTCATGAGATCTACTCCGTCGATTGGATTTAGTTGTGATTGCTTCGGATTGAGTCGGCGGGGGTGGGCCTTGGCGTTCCAGCAATAACCAACACAGTCAAATAGTGCGGAAGTGCGCCGAACCGTTTCAAACGTCCCGAGAACGCTCGGAGCGCGTGTGTATGCAGGCCATTCCCAATGTTCCTCGTCCCCGCTGATGGCGAGGAGCAACCACCCTGGGCATACGCAATGACGGGGCAGATCACCCGTCATGCCTTCTCAGAGCAAAGGCACGAAGAGCATTTCGGTTGGCACGCACTCGACGAACCTTAGAAACAGATGGTGGGATGGAGTGACACAGAAATACCGCGAGAAATGGAAGGATGAAAGGATATGGTAGGCACGAGGAGACTCGAACTCCTGACCTCTACCGTGTCAAGGTAGCGCTCTAACCAACTGAGCTACGCGCCTACAACAACTTACAGATTATCATGGGAACGTTTGGGAACGGAAGCGGCCAAAACGGCTCCGATGACTTCTGACTGTGCTGCCCGCCGATCTTCCGGGATGCTCTGTGCATACAGGTCCATCGTCAGTCTGCTACTCGCGTGCCGGAGCATCTCCTGAGTCGCTTTGACCGATACTCCGTTCGCCTGAAGCAGCGTCGCCAGCGTCCTACGGAACGAATGCCAGCCGATGTGCTTGAGACCCCAGCACGCACAGCAGCGGGACGGATCACTTTCCGCAAGAGACTGTCCGGCCAGTAGGGTTGCTGTCCATCCATGTCGGGGCTGCCAAAAAGGTAGTCCGCGTCTTGGTTGTACGGACAGCGCCCGCGCCAGTCGAGCAACGCACTTGCAAGAACCGAATCCATCGGGACGGCTTTCCCGCTGGCTTCTGTTTTCAGACTGCCAACGACTTGGTCAACGATGGCTCGACACGGGCGGATTTCTCCCTTGTCGAAGTCAACGTCCGACCACTTCAAGGCCAGCAGTTCCGACACGCGAAGTCCTGTCGTTGCTGCTAGCAGTACGGCTGTACGGCACGCCCCAGTCAATTCCCCGAGTAATGCGCCGACTTCTTCAGCGGTGAGCACGTCCGGCAATCGCTCCCGCTTTGCGCTCTGGCGTACCAGAGTGATCGGGTTTCGACTAAGCCATTCGTACCGTATCGCGTGACTGAAAATCGCCGACATGACGTTCCGAATCTTCGCTCGGCTACCGTTCGCTAGTGGCAACGTGCCGAGCCATGCTTCTACGGCAACCGTGCGAACATCGGACAGGGAGTGCTGCCCCCACTTCGGAAGAATCCACGTCTTGATGTAGCTTCCGTAGACTTCCCGCGTGCTGTGCGCCTTGTTGCCATCTGCTGCCAGCTCCTTGTCGATGTAATGGGCTACCAGTTCGGCCACGCTGCGCGGTGATCTGGCATCCCTGTTAATGTTTGCGCGGAGTAGTTCGCAACCCTTCATCGCAGCCTTGCGGGTTGGGAATTGTTCCACGGTACCGATGATTTCCTTCCGGTTGCTCTGCCCATCACGATAACGAAACGCCCAAACATCAGGCCCAGCCTTTCGTGATTCACGGTACAGACAACCAACTTGATATCGTCTGCTCATTTATCCTCTTTTCGAGTGTGAGCAGGCGGGTTGATCTGGCCTGATGAATGTAGCACAAGCCACTCTGAGAGTTCACTGGCACGATAACGCCAGTACTTCGCAACTCGGTAGGATGGTATCTCCCCACGTCGGGCCATGCGCTGGACGGTCTTCGGATGTAAGCCGCCAAGAAATTGAGCCGCCTGCGCGTCATTCAATAAGGGTTCTGGTTTCAAGCATTCCACTGTTCCTCCTTCCGTTTGGATTGAGGGCTAACAACAACCCTCTCGATCTTTCTGTCACCGTGTGGGCCACTTGATCCAAGTTCCTGCTCCGGACACGTCTTCGCAATTTTGAGATACGTGCTCATCAGTCTGTACACATGGACAGGGTCGATCCTTCCGTATCGTGCTTCCCAGTTCCTGACTCGACGCGGGATGTGAATGACCGCAGTTTCAAAGTCCTTGTCGCCGTAGACGTTCAGCCATGAACAGAGCGTCTTGTCCGGTGGGAGTTCGATGCCGGGAAGCATCATCGCCCAGAGTCTCTTTGCGCTTTCAAATCTATCGATGAATGTCATTGAATCTTTCCAACAGTTACTTCAGGGATGAGAGTCCAGCAGAACTGACCCTCTATCTTTGCGCTCATCGCTTTTGCTCTCTTCTTGATCGCCGTCTCGCTGGTGACGTCATTCCCCTGCCAACCCGCTTCTTGCAATTTGACCCGGCACTCATGCGAAGGGTTAGGACCGTGCTGCAAGAAATCGCGGATTATCGCGCCAAACTCGACCGTCTTTACTTGGTCATTGGCAGAGACTGGATTGACGGCATCCTCAGCAGTGGCATCAACCTGACCGTTCCATTCAATTTGGATGGCCCGGAGAAGTTTACTGCCGTCTTTTCTCTCGTCTGACACCGTGCGATATCTCATTGACGGGACACTCCCGGTTGCTCCTCGCGCTTGCGTAAGGATGTGACGGTGCTTATCCCGAATGTCCCCGGTATCGTCCTGTCCGACGATGTAGACGAATCGGGCCACTGAGTGCAACGCCTTCGCCCCCATGATTCGATGGAGCGGCAAGGTTCCTTTTTCGCGAGAATTCAGGTGGTGAACCGTGATTATGCAGATGCCGAGTTCGTTCGCAAGATCGGATAACGGTGTCAAAATGGTTCTCATCTCAGCATCAGCGTTGTGGTTAACGTCGCCGATGTAGTTTTGAATCGGGTCGATGACAATCAGTCCTAAATCGGGAATCTGTCTCGCCTGTTCTAAGAGCGCTCTCATATCTGTATCGAAAGCGAACTGTCGCTCAAATGCATCGCTGCTCTTCTGAACCCTAGTCCCCCTGATGTAATAGAACTTCTTGTCATCTGCGCCCATCGCGTCAAGACTCGGCATTATCGTGTCATTGAGGTCGTCTTCCGCATTCAACATGAGGACCGAGCGAGGGCCGACTGGATTCGGTTTTCGGTCGGGAAATGTCAATCCGCGAGTCACGCACGCTGCCATGTCCCTAGTAATTGGCGACTTTGCTTCGCCGGAGTTCCCTGCAAGCCCGCACAATTTGGCCGGGAGGAACGGCAAGACGCGGCAAGAAGAGGGCCATCATCGCGGTGGCGCACACCCTCATTGTCATCGCCTATCACTTGCAGAAGAACCAGAGCAACTATGACGATCTGGGCGGAAACTACTTCGACCGCATTCACTCCGACGGTCTAAAGCGGTACTTGGTGAAGCGGCTCGAACAACTCGGCCACAAGGTAACTCTAAATCCGATGGAAGCTGCTTAACCCCACCACCTCCACCAGTCGTTTCCGAGGGAGAAGGCCGGTCTCCGGCGGGATGCGATACGCTCCCAAGTTATCAACGTGCTCGAAGCACAGATAAAAAGGAGACCGGCAATGAAAAAGGTTAGCACCGTAGCGACGAAGCAGAGCAGGAATATTTCTCGACAGCAACTGACCATCGGATTGGATCTGGGAGATCGCAACAGCTGGTACTGCGTGGTGGATGAACCTGGGCAGATACAACGGGAACAGCGAGTCCATACGAGTGGGAAAGCATTGCGCGAAGTCTTCGGCGCCATGCCGCGCAGTCGGATTGCACTGGAAATCGGGACGCATTCGCCCTGGATCAGTCGCTTGTTAAGCGAGTTGGGGCATGAAGTGATCGTGGCCAATGCGCGCAAGGTGCGGCTGATCGGGGAGAGCCGCAAGAAAGATGATCGGCTGGATGCGCAGACGCTGGCGCGGTTGGCCCGGATCGATCCGGAGTTGCTGTATCCGGTGAAGCATCGCAGCGCGCAGGCGCAAGCGGATCTCATGATGATTCGAGCGCGCGCCGGGCTGGTGCGGGCCCGCACGGGGCTGGTCAACACGGCGCGCGGACTGGCGAAGAGCTACGGCGAGCGGCTGCGGGGATGCAACGTGCGGAACATGAATCCAGAGAAAGCGGAAGGCTTGAGTCCAGAGCTGCAAGCCGCACTGGAACCGCTGTTGAACGCAATCGAGTCGCTGAGCGAGCGCATCGTGGAATACAACGAGCGCATCGAGAACCTGGCGCAGGAGAGTTATCCGCAGGTGGCGCTGCTGAAGCAGATCAAGGGTGTGGGCACGCTGATCGCGCTGACGTTTGTGCTGACGCTGGAAGATCCGCATCGCTTCCGCAAGAGCCGCGACGTGGGCTGCTATCTGGGACTGCAGCCGGGACAGAGCGAGCCGCAACTGCATATCAGCAAAGAGGGTGATCCGTATCTGCGCACGTTGCTGGTGCAAGGAGCGCAGCACATTCTGGGACCGTTCGGCATCGATTGCGATCTCAGGCGCTGGGGGCTGAAGCTGGCGGAGCGTGGTGGAAGAACGGGAAGAAGCGAGCCATCGTCGCGACCGCCAGAAAGCTGGCGGTGTTGTTGCATCATCTGTGGGTGAGCGGAGAAGTGTACGAACCGTTGCACAACAGCAGCCGATCGACAGTAGCCGCAGCCGCGTAAAACTCAAAAGCAAAACAACGGTCAAAACCGTTCCAGGAAGGAAAAGACAAAAGCCTAAAGCCGAGTTCCGGTGACTGCGTTAATGGCCTGGCCCAGGTTCCACTCTGAAGAGCAGAACCACAGGGCGCCAAACAGATGGCAGCACCGGCTGAAACGAAAACGCCCAACATGCACCGAGCGAAACGATTCGCTCCTCGAGAGTGCGGATGGAAGCATGGCGACAGTGGCCACTCGGCGGGAGAAAAACCTTTGTCCAACGATAAAACAAAAGAACCCACTTGACTCCGACCGGCCTTCTCATGGAAGGCCATTACACGCAATATAAAAGGCGCCCACTTTTGCGGTAGGTTGTGATTGTTCGGACCACCACTTACCGAAAAGGAGCGCCGTTATGAACCAGGAAAAGTATATTGGCATGGACGTTCACCAGGCAACGATCTCCGTTGCTGTCATGGACAGCTCGGGCAAGCTGATCATGGAATGCATCCTTGAGACGAAAGCGGCTACGATTCTAGAGTTCATCGCTGGGCTACGCGGAACTTTATCGGTAACCTTCGAAGAAGGAACTCCTGCCGCCTGGTTGCATGACCTGCTGAAGCCTCATGTCAGCCATCTTGTAGTCTGCGATCCACGGAGAAACGCCCTGTTGAAGGATGGCAGCAAGAGTGATCGGATCGATGCACGGAAACTGGCCGAGTTGTTACACGCCAACAAGCTCCATGCCGTGTACCACGGAGAGCATGGGGTGCGTACCTTAAAGGAGTTGGGTCGCAGCTATCTGACCATCACGAAAGATCTCGCGCGCGTCATGAGTCGGATCAAAGCGCTGTATCGCGGCTGGGCCATACCCTGTAGCGGTGCCACGGTCTATGCCCCGCGGCATCGCGCCGAATGGCTGGCCAAGATTCCACACCCTGGGGTTCGTCTGCGGGCGGAACGGTTGTATCAGCAACTGGATCTGCTGCAGCCGGTGCGCCAGGGAGCGCGACGCGACCTGATAGTAGAGAGCCACAAACACCATGCCGTGGAATTACTGCGCCAGATTCCTGCGATCGGTCCGATTCGTTCCGCCTTGCTGGTGGCGTTACTGCAAACGCCACACCGTTTCCGTACCAAGCGACAGCTGTGGGCGTACAGCGGTTTCGCAGTCGAGACTCACGACAGCGGCGAGTACCGCTTCGCGAGAGGGAAGCTGGTACGCAACCGGGAGCGCATCACAGTGCGCGGTCTGAATCACAACCATAATCACGATCTGAAGAATCTGTTCAAAGGCGCTGCCCTATCTGCCAGTACTCGGCCTGGACCACTCTGCGATTTCTATGTTGCTCTGGTAGAGAAAGGGATGCGGCCGACGATGGCGCGTCTCACCCTGGCACGAAAGCTGGCCGCCATTACGTTAACCATTTGGAAGAAGGGAGTGGTGTTCGACGCCAAACAATTGAATCGGCAAGCAGCTTGAGTGTCTTGCGGAATGAGGCCTTTCCATCTCCGACGATTCTCTCTGGTGGTGGTCGGTCGGGTTTTCGAGACGCTCGGTTCGAGGTGAGTATCAGTCAATGAGATCGGCCCTGTGTGCTGCGGCACCGAGTCACCCATTTCACGCTATGCCTCCTCGGATAACCAGAAATAGCGATAGGCCACGAGCCTCCGATAGAACTATGGTTACCACTTAAAGTACCGTCCCGCTTGCCAGGTCTCAAGACTCGATTGGCGTGGTCACGACCGGACGATGAAAGCCAGGAATGGAAGACAACTCAGAAGCAAAACCTCTCGCGCTAATCGAGGGGTACTCTTACAGTGAAGTGGGCTGGATCTCGAGACAAAATCCTCTCGCCCTCCGGTCGAGGGGGAACTTTTTTCTTGACATCCCTTTTTTGTAGAACTCATTGAGCTCCGGGGGCTGGTTGGCGAGTTGGGTGGCGGAGGGGGGTGGGGTGGTCGGTGGGCATGGTCCAGATGGGGACGGGGATCCACTCCAGCTTTACCGCTAACGCGATCAGTGCCGGCAGGGTGGGGGCGTAGCGATCGCGGAGGCGTTCGAGGATCGCGGCCACGGCTCGCGGCGTGAGGCCTGTGAGCATGGCGGCGTCCTGGCGGCTGGCGCCGGAGGCCAGGGCGGCGAGGATGCTGCGCTCCTGCGCGGTGGGGTTTCTAGCTGCTGATTTGTGGTCAGCATGGGCGGATGAGAAAGCCGCGCGCACGATGCTGACCGGGCCGAATCAACTTAGGGGTTTGATGTGCTGACGAATCCAGTCGAGGATTTGGGCAAAGCGAAATTGGTGCCTGGCCATCGAGCCGTCAATGAATTCGTGTCCAGCTTTGCCTTCTATTTCCAGTTCGAAGCCGTTCGCCTGAAGGAAAACATCGGTAGCGGTGAAGGCGATTCTTTTGTTGCCATCGACGAAGCCGTGATTGTTGCCGAGCGACTCCATCAGCGCGGCTGCCTCTTCTTCGATGGAATTGTAGTAGCCGGTTTGGGGGCGAAAGATGGCGGCATCAACGGCGCCCTTGTTGAGGATGCCATGTCGGCCGCCAAATCTTTCAATCAACTGGTGCTGCATCAGGTAGACTTCAGCTACCGTCAGGTACTTTGTCGTCACTTGGCGAGACGCTCAAGCAGGTCTCGGTTTCGGGCCACAGATCGCTCGAAGGCGTTCATCACCTCAGGGCGGACAAGATGCTGAGACGGAACCACGTTGCGTAGATAGAACTCAAGCGCCTGCTCGAGAACGTATCGCTTCGTCTGCCCATTTTGCTCGGCAACAGCAACGAACTCATCGTAGAGCTTCGCATCGATCTCAGGAGTAAACTTCTTGGTCATCTTGTCTGGCATGGCCTACCTCCCTGTTCAACTTCTATCTTACCTCGTAAGATTGATAAATCAAGCTAAATCTTGATTTATCCATACCATTAAAAACAAATGGCTTAGTAGATTATAATTCTATGATGCACCTCACTCCGGTCGCTTCGAGGCCGCGGCTTGGGTGCGGCGAAGGAGGTCGGGAGCCTTCAGCCGGCGGCACTGCTCTTCGAACCTTGGACCGGGTCCGCTCCAGCGAAGATCTTCGACGGTGTTGAACACGGGTACATCAAGGCGCAAGGTTGCCAGTGTGCGGAATAGCAGGGCATCGTTCCATGCGCCGAACAGCGATTCAGAAAGCGTGCGAGCGCGCTTGATGGATGGATGCCACTGCTGAACATCTTTCGGAATGTCCTCGAGGTGCGGGTACTGCGACAACACAAGGGCCGCGGCTTTGGGGCCCCATCCGGCTACGCCGGGGAAGCCGTCCGCACTGTCACCCACAACTGCGAGATAGTCGGGGATCGAAGGTGGGCTCACGCCGAATTTGGCGACGACTCCGGGTTCATCACGAATTAGATCCGTCCGCCGATCCATTTGAACAATACGTGTGCCCACAACGCATTGACTTAGATCCTTGTCGGGCGTGCAGATGAAGACTTGTCTGACGTGGACATCCTGCGCGGCTTTCACGGCAGCGGAGGCAAGGGCGTCGTCGGCCTCGAACTCGACCATGGGCCACACCAACACTCCCATGTCCGCCAGCGCTTCTTCGAGGATCGGAAATTGCGAAAGCAACTCGGGAGCTACCCCTTCGCTGGTTTTGTATCCGGGATACAAGTCGTTGCGGAAGGATTCGACCACATGGTCGGTCGCAACCCCGAGGTGGGTTGTGCCCTTTTCGAGCATCGACAACATAGAGGTCAGAACGCCGCGCACGGCGCCGATTTCCTGACCGTGAGCATCTTTGGTCGACGGGACGGCGAAAAAATGCCGGAACAGTTCATAGGTGCCGTCTACTAAGTACACATCCATGGGGTGCGCCTCGAATCGCTGTCGGGACTGAGCCTACATTGTGCTTGGACTACTTGCCGCTGTCCATGGCCATGAACAGATTGTTCAGGGACTCCGCCAACGTGGGATGGGCAAAGGTGCCATCGCGCAGGGCCGTGTAGGGCAATTTACCCATCATGGCAATTTCGATCGCGGACATAATTTCTCCGCCTTCGATGCCGAGAATGGCGGCGCCGAGAATCTGGTTGGTGTCGGCGTCGACAATGGCCTTCATGAAGCCACGGGTTTCGTCGACTTCCATAGCGCGGGCTACATGCGTCATGGGCAGTTTCGCTACGCGGATGTTGCGGCCGGGAGTGCGCGCATCGGTCTCGGTCAGGCCAATTCGGCCCAACTGCGGATCCGTAAACAACGTATATGGGACTTGGCGGTTTTTCGTGGAAGCAGGTTTCTTGTCGATTAAGTTGGAGCGAATGATGCGGAAGTCGTCGTAGGAGATGTGCGTGAAGGCTGGACCGCCTTTGATGTCGCCGAGCGCGTAAACGCCTTCCGCGGATGTTTCGAGGCGGTCGTTCACCTGAATGAAGCCGCGCTTGTCGGTCTGAATTCCGGCCGCCTTGGGGTTGAGGGTATCTGAGTTGGGCACGCGGCCAGTGGCTACGAGCAGATGCGAACCCATCAGTGTGGCCCGTCCTTCCTGGGAGGCGATTTCCAAACGGATCGTACCATCCGATTTGCTGACGCGAGTTGCTTTCACGTTCAGTAGGACTTCGACGCCATCCTGCCGCAGGATGTTGGTAATCTCTTCGGCGACGTCGGGATCTTCCCTTGTGAGTAGTTGGCCCGCAGATTGGACGATCGTCACTGGGCTGCCGAGCCGGCGGAATAGCTGTCCAAACTCGAGGCCGATGTAGCCGCCTCCGAGAATTAACAGGTGATCGGGGACCGCATCGAGTTCCATGATTGAAATGTTGTCGAGAAACGGCACCGTTTCCAGCCCGGCCAAGTTGGGCCGCGACGCGCGGGTGCCGGCGTTGATGAATATGTATTTCGCCGAAAGCGCCCACTGACCGCCATCTTGAGCGCGAACTGCGACTGTCTTCGGCCCATTGAAAGTTGCGTCTCCGAAAACTAATTCCAGGTTCGCAGTCTTCTCAATGCGGGACTGGATCCCGTTTCGAAAACTGTCAACGATGTCGCGCTTGCGTTGGCGAACTTTTGCCATATCGACGCTGATTGGCCCGGTATGAACACCGTAATCGGCAGCACGGCGCGCAAGATAGGCCACGCGGCCGCTCGCGACCATGGTTTTGGTCGGAGTGCAGCCTTCGTTGATGCAGGTACCACCGACATGCTTGCGCTCGATGAGAGCCGTCTGCATTCCCGCCGCGGCAAGGGCCATGGCGAGAGGGTTTCCGCCCTGTCCTGAGCCGATGATGAGGGCGTCGAATTGCTGAGGAGAGGTCATAGGGCACGATTCAAAAGCGAGAAACCAGAAGCAGTCCGAGTCCGATCGCGACTAGATCCTCAGGGATCGCGATGGTGAAATCCGGAAGGCGCAAGGCCCGCACCAAGCCGACGCGTGTGTGATATCCAGCGAATGCCCCGGCAATTCCACCAATCACGCCGGCGAGCGCTCCTACCCAAGCCGTCGCACCACCAGCGGCCGCGAGGCACGCGCCGGTGAGCGCGCCCGTAACGATTCGCGCAGAAAGTCCTACCGGGGCAGTGCGAGGAGGAGTCGAGGGAATCTGATCAGCGACAAATTCAAGCAGAGCGAACAGGGTGAAGATGCCGACGGCCCAGGCCGTTCCCATGAAGGCGAAAGGGGAACCGTGAAGATTGAGCCAGCCGATGTGAGCCGCCCATGCCACGACCGCGGGTGCAGTCATGCATCGCAGCCCGGCCACAATTCCGATGCCGGGTGCTAACAGCACGACGAGTCCGGAACTCATGCAAGGTCTCCATCACTACGGCGTTAAGGAGTCAGGCAGCGTTTTCCGCCAGTGGCAGCCATACCTGAAAACGCGTGTCTCCAGGTTCGGACTGCACTTGAATGCTGCCGCGGTGTTTCTTCACGATTCGTTGCACCGTATCCAGGCCGAGGCCAGTTCCCTCTCCCACAGCTTTGGTTGTGAAGAAGGGCTCAAAAATGTGGGGCTCGACTTCGGCTGAAATCCCCGGGCCGTTGTCGGCGATCTCTACGACAACGCAATTGTCCTCGCGATACGTGCGAACGCGCAGGTCGCCTTTCCCGCCCATCGCGTCAATCGCGTTGTCGATGAGGTTGGTCCAAACCTGATTCAATTCGCTGCCGAAGGAATTCACCAGCAGCGGAATTTGCTGATAATCGCGGTGCACCGTCACGCCATGCTTGAGTTTGTGATTCAGGATGGTGAGCGTGGTTTCCAGAGTTTTGACGATGTCCACATTCTGGATCGGGGCCTGATCCATGAAGGTGTATTCCTTGATCGCGCCGACCAGATCCGAGATGCGCGACGTGCTGCTCTCAATCTGGTTAAGCAAGTCTGCGATCTCGACGGACGAGGAAATTCGGACCAGGGCAGCTCGGGCAGTGTCGGCGTCGAGCGCGGCGAAGATTTGCTCCAGCGACTCGGGCTTGAAATT
Organism: uncultured Acidobacteriaceae bacterium; assembly: GCA_963709025.1. Classification (GTDB taxonomy): domain Bacteria; phylum Acidobacteriota; class Terriglobia; order Terriglobales; family Acidobacteriaceae; genus Sulfotelmatobacter. Next base: position 551,771 of record CAVPVE010000018.1, on the reverse strand, counting down.
CTTCTTTGCGAGATCGGCGGCGAGTTGCCACAAATCGTTTTGCCCGTGGCTGCGCAGCAAGGAGTCGAGTTGATCTTCCAGATCGCTGGCGGCGAGAGCGTCGAGTGGAGGCCCATCCGTTTGGACGAGCGAAGCCTCCAACTTTTCTATTTCGGCTTTTTGGGTGGGAGTTAGATCGCGCCGGCCGAGTTCGAGACTGGCATCGCGGACCCGTTTCAGAATGGCGCGAAGCTGGCTGGTGGCGCGCTTCGCCGCCGAAGCCGGATTGTTGAGCTCGTGCGCAAGGCCCGCCGAAAGCTTGCCCAGTGCGGCCAGACGATCGCGCTGCTGCTCGAAGCGCGTGGTTTCGCGGATGCGGTCCGACATCAGTCCCACGAGTCTCTGGGTGAGTTCCGGCATCTTCTGAACAAGCTCGGGAAACTTGGCTGCCGGAAATCGCACGACGAAGCTGTCGGTAATGGCGCGCCCGCTCAGGGGGAACTGCTTCATTCTCGAAAACGGGAGCTTGCCGGTGACATCGCCCGCCTTCATTGGGAAGGCAATCGATTCGCCGCCCAACTCTCCACGCGCTTCGAGTTGACCCTCGAGCACGATGGTCATTCTGTCGGCGACGTCACCCTGGCGCGTGTAGAAATCACCGGGCTTGAGATGCAATTCTTCCGATTGTGTGAGAAACCAGGTGATCTGGTCGTCGGGCAATCCTTCAAACGTAGGGACACGGCGCAGGAGTTCCAGTGTGTCGGCCATTTATACCTTGCTCAAGTACTGATGGATGAACTGAACCGCTACAGACCCTTCTCCAACTCCAGACGCGACGCGTTTGACGGAACCGTGGCGCACATCACCGACCGCGAATATGCCCGGCACATTCGTCTCCAAGAGAAAGGGATCGCGATCGAGCCTCCAACCCTTGGGATGTTCGCCACCATGCATGACGTCGGGACCGGTCAGAATGAATCCGCGATCGTCGCGCTCGACGGTACCCGCGAGCCAGTCGGTTCGCGGCAGCGCACCGATAAAAATAAACATCGCGCTGGCCGGAACGCGCTCCGTCTTGTTGGTGTCGGTGCAGAGAACAGAAATTTCCTCCAGATGCGTGTCTCCGTGAACCTCGGCGACGGAGGCATGGGTCCACAATTGAATCTTGGGCGTTTCTTTGATCTGGTCAATCAGATATTGCGACATAGTGCTGGAAAGTGAATCGCCGCGGACTAGGATCACGACGCGCTCGGCATACTTTGCAAAATTCATGGCGGCCTGTCCGGCGGAATTCGCGCCACCCACGACGTAGACGATCTCACCTTTGCAGGAAAGTGCCTCCGTGGATCCGCCGCCGTAATAAACTCCTGCTCCCTGGAGCCGGTCGACCCCAGGAGCGTCCAGCCGCTTCCACTGCACCCCACTGGCGATCATCAAGGCATGACAGGAAATCTCGGTGCCGTCGGCCAATTTAATAATGCGGTATGGACCCTCCACGCGGATACCGACGGCTTCCTGAGGGGCAAGGATTTCGACTCCGAAACGCCGCGCCTGCGCTACCGCACGGCGCGCGAGATCGGCGCCGCTAAGCCCCACGGGGAATCCCAGATAATTCTCAATTCGTGAACTCATTCCCGCCTGGCCGCCGGGAGCTTCCTTCTCGACCATGACGGTGTGCAATCCTTCGGAAGCGCCATAGACTGCGGCCGCCAGGCCCGCTGGGCCTCCACCGACGATTGCCAGTTCATAAAAACTGGTTTCGGCGCGTGTCCGCAATCCCACTTTCTGCGCCACTTCGCTTGGGACGCTATTGAGAGATCTCGACCCGTCGGCAAAGAGGACAACGGGAAGTTCCGAGGCGTCCGGTCCAAGGGCGTCCAGCAGGCGCTTGGTCTCGGGATCGTTGGCCGCCCCTTCAACGTCAATCCATTGGAAGGGAACGTGGCTGCGGGCCAGAAAATCACGCAGTTCGTAGCAGCGCGGGGACCACCGCGTTCCTAGCACCCGAATCCCCTGATAGGCGGGACGATACGAGGCGTGCCAATCGTCGAGAAGATCGTCCAACTGCGGATACAAGTTCTCGGCGGGAGGATCCCACGGCTTCATAAAAAAATAATCGAGATTGGCCTGGTTAATCGCGCTGATCGCGGCGCTGGTGTCGGCATAAGCGGTGAGCAACGCACGCTTGGCCTCGGGAAATATTTGCCGCGCATGCTGCAGAAACACGACCCCATCCATATGAGGCATGCGCTGATCGGCCAGAAGAAGGGCTACGCCGTCGTTGCGAACCTTAAGCGCCTTGAGCAGATCCAGCGCACCTTCTGGCGAATCGCTGCTGACGACGCGATAGTCGGCACCGTACTGGGATCGCAGATCGCGCTCGATCGCCCGCAAGACATCGGGATCGTCGTCGACAGTGAGCAAGATCGGTTTCGGCATCGTCGTTCCCAGCAATCGTTCCCAGCAGCAAGGATGTGGCAGGTAAACCCGAACCCCACGGACCCCGATAATCCCATTAGATACCAGAACCCGCATTCGGTTGCGCGATTATCGCCAGAGCTCGAGGCACAGCCTCAGGCGCCGATTTCCCCGGCCTCAATTTCGTCAACGTAGCACCATATCCACGATTCGCCGGGCTCAATGGATCGGATGAGAGGGTGCTTCGTCTTATGGAAGTGCTTGGTGGCATGTTTGTTCTTCGATGAGTCGCAGCAGCCCACATTTCCACAGATGAGACACAGGCGCAAATGCACCCAGGTGTCGCCCATTTTGACGCACTCTTCGCAGACGTGCTTATTCGTTGATGTGATCTTGATCTGATTCAGGTGGGTGCATTTTGCGGCCATCGCTTCCTCCGGAAATTGCGATCTCGGGTCAAGTAACTACAGTCATGTAACGAAAGGGCACAATCACAGTCAAGAGCCGTGTCTATAGCGCAGAATATTTTTGGAGGTCTTCATCTGTGTTGCGGCTCGATTATGTATCTTGCATACTGACCGTCGCATCCACCGTTCTGGTGGGGCGGCGGTACTGGGAAGGCTGGGCATTGGCCGGCATTAATAGCATCGTTGTGTGCATCATCGGATTCCGAACGGCTCAAATGGGATTCATCCCTGCGAACATATTCTGCATGGTGATGAGCGGCATCAACCTACGCGCATGGCGCAAGACCGGAGTATTTTAGAGACGGCCTCGGAAATCCGCGCTCACTCTGCAATTAGCAGGTTCTCGGCAAACGGCCACTGCTCATCGATCCACTGCGCCTCGCAACGGAATCCGGCTGCGCGCGCCGTTTCGATCACTTCGTCAGATGAATACTTGTGACTGCTCTCGGTCCATATGGTTTCTCCAGCCAGAAATTCGACCACGACTTCCGCGGCGGGAATGCTCACAATCTGCCGGCGCTTGGATTCAAGGTGCATCTCGACGCTGCGGGCGTCAGGGTTGATCCTGGCCACGTGGACAAACTGGCGCAAATCGAAATCGGCGCCGAGTTCGCGATTCACACGGCTCAGCAGGTTAAGGTTGAATGCCGCCGTTACTCCTAACTCATCGTCGTAAGCTGCAATCAATTGCGCGCTGGGCTTTTCCAAGTCTGTTCCCAGCAGCAGAGAGTCGCCCGGCTCAAGAATGCGGCGGACATCGGAAAGGAACTTCATTCCTGCGGGGCGATCGAAGTTCCCGATGGTGCTGCCGAGAAACAAGACGAACAACCGCTGGCCGCTCTTGCGGTACGCGGCTACCTCCAGCAGGCCATCCAGATACTCGCGCTCAAACCCGACGATGCTGATGGAATCAATGTCGCTGAGTTCTCGTTCGCACATCACCAGTGCCGAATGCGAGATTTCCACGGGATAGTACGAGGTGCGTTGCCGCTGGCAGAGAGCCTCGAGCAGCCAGCGAGTCTTTTTGCCGCTACCGCTGCCCAGTTCGGCCACAGCGACAGGCCTGGCTACGCGATCGACGATCTCATCGGCATGCCGCCTTAACAAGCGTTCGTCAGCCCTCGTCAGGCCGTACTCAGGGAGGTGACTGATTACCTCGAACAGAGCGGAGCCAACATTGTCGTAGAGATATTTCGAGGGAAGCTCTTTTTGTCCGGTACGGGTTAGTCCGAGACGAACATCCGCCGCAAATTCGTATGAAACATTGCCGGGGATCGCATGAACGAGCATTTTGCCAACTCCTTCGATCAAATTGAGATCGGTCGGTGATTCACGCAGCGGAATCCGGCATACACGTACTGGTAGTGCGCCTGAAACCAGTTGCGAAACGTGGACCGCAGCATGCACGCAGCCGTGCGCGGCGACCCGCCCTTCATGACGAAGTGTTTGCCATCAAAAAAGTCAGCCGAGTAGCCACGGTAGAACGGAAACGGCTCGAAACCGGGGAAGGGCGCGAAGACAGTGGACGTCCACTCCCATCCATTGCCTAACAAGTCACCAACACCGAAGGCGCTGTCGCTGTCAGGAAATGCATTGACCGGAGTCGGGCTCCAGTGATGGAAATCGAAATTGCCGAGGCTGGAAGCGGGAGCTTGCTGGCCCCAGGGATAATTTCTCTCGCTGCCATCGTCGGTGGCGTACGCGGCACGATGCCACTGCTGCTCTGTCGGTAGCGATTTGCCGGCCCACCGCCCGTAAGCCATTGCCTCGGCATGACTCACGTACACAGGCCAGTCGAGAGGCAGGGGCAGTTCTTCAAACATGGTGCGGTATTGCCATCCGTTGCCCGACTTGCTCCAAAACACGGGATGAGAAATCGCCTGTGCGGTCTTCCAGTTCCAGTCATCGTCGGTCCAGAACGTGCGCGTCTCATAGCCGCCTGCTGCCATGAACTCGAGATATTGGCGGTTCGTCACCTCGTACTTATCAATTTCGAACGCGGGCACGTGCGCGCTGTGCGTCTGGTATTCGTTGTCCCAACCGAACGTCTCACCCTCGCGGGGAAGTCCCAAGGTTGCAGACCCGGCGGGAATGGAAATCATTTGATGATCGACGGATGGAGTAACGAGATTGGAACGATCTTCCTGCGGGACTTTCCGATCCAGCGGCAACTGGTGCAGCATGTAGGCCAGCGTCTCGACATGCATCAAGCGATGCTCAATGGCCACGTTGAGCAATGTATCGAGGGGAAAGCCATCGCGGGTCAGGCTGGAAGATTCGAGGCGGCCATCGGCCAATTTCTCGTCCAGCACGGATCGAATCCTGGTTACATAGTCCCGCACCATTTCGAGGGAGGGCCAGTCGGACGGTTGGTCGGATGGCAACCCTCCGCCCACCGGATCGATGCCGAACGCAAACAGCCGGTCGAATTCAGGGTGGAAACTTTTCAGACCCAGAACGTTTTCGTGAAGCAGGTTCCAGTCGAAGGCCTCGAGGTGTCCCACATAGAAAATGATGCGATGACGCTCCGGTATGGGGCGATCGTACATTGAATCGCGGCGGACAATGTTAAAGAGAGCATCACTACGAAGCCGTGCATCAGAGATCCGCTCCAGTAGTTGTTGCCGCGTTCCGACATCGCTTTGGGTGGCAAGCATTGGCCCTCCTGCGTACGGCTTGGGTGAAACCCCAGAACTCAATTCCAACGACGTCGAGGGTGCGTGGCGCACCCATCGTGAGCCTTTGTGGCGGTCCGTCCGAATACCGCACCGAACAAGCCCTTCGGCGCTCAGAATCCATCTCAGAAGACGAGGTCTGAGAGACTATCACCGTCACGGAACTGCTCGCAACCCGGGTCGCAGACAGCGAGACCCGCCTCGAGGGACCAGTACAATCATGGCGATGCGAATTTCGCTGTTTCACGTTGACGCATTCGCCACCGAACCGTTCACGGGCAATCCCGCTGCGGTCTGTCCTCTTCAGGGGTGGTTAGATGACGAGGCGCTGCGGAAAGTCGCTGCAGAAAATAATCTTTCTGAGACAGCATTTTTGGTGCCGAACTCCGGCCATTATGAACTGCGGTGGTTTACGCCTCGGAGTGAGGTCAGGCTTTGCGGGCATGCCACCTTGGCTTCGGCATATGTAGTGCTGAACTTGCTCGAACCGGGGACCGACGCGGTGCGATTTGAGACGCGTTATAGCGGCACCTTGACGGTCCGTAGGGAAGGATATCTCTTTGCCATGGACTTCCCGGCGCTGTTCCCTAAGCATTGCGTAGGTGCGCCGGAGGGATTGGTCGAGGCGCTCGGCCCGGGGCCTCGTCCATCCGAGATATTGGAAGTGAACGATATCTACGTTGTGATCTACGAGGACGAAGCGTCAGTCCAAAACCTGTGCCCCGATTTCGGGCGCCTGGCGCTGCTGCATCCTGCGGTTGTGGCCATCACCGCCCCCGGGACAAACGTCGATTTCGTGTCCCGTTATTTCAAGCCAAGCTACGGCATGCCAGAGGATCCTGTGACGGGCTCGGCCCACTGCGCGTTGACTCCATACTGGGCGCAACGGCTGCGAAAGTCGCAGTTGCACGCTCGACAATTATCTGAGCGCGGCGGGGAACTCTGGTGCGAGATGGTCGGCGATCGAGTAATCCTCAAGGGAAATGCGATACTCACGATGCAAGGGACGTTGGTGATCTGAACAATCGCAACCCCTTGAGGCTCAGTGCACGAGCCCTCTATTTCTTAAGTATTCGCGCACGACTTCTGACGTATCACGGTGCTGGCCGTCCACTGCATAGTTCATACGCTGCATTTCTTCATCGGAAATCTTCCCGGCCAGCGCCGCGAGAGCCTGCGCGACCTCGGGATGCTGCAGCACCGTCTGCGCCCGAATGACGGGCACCGCCTCGTACGGAGGGAAATAGTGGCGGTCGTCTTGCAACACAAACAGGTCCAGAGCCGGAATCAGCCCGTCGGTGGTGTTGCCTGCGGCCAGGTCGATCTGGCGATCTTTCAGCGCCCGAGCGAGCAGGCCGAGATCCATGATGCGCGGCTTTTCCGCAAAGTGCAGGCCGTAGGTTGCCGCCAATCCTGGATAACCGTCCGGCCGCTCCATGAACTCATAACCGAAGCCGGCCCGCCATTGCGGAGCAAACGCCGCCGCCTGCGACAAAGTCTTGATATTCAAGCGGCGGGCATCTTCACCGCGGATCTCCATCGCAAACGTATCGTTGAAACCGAAGGGCGGTCCGAGCGTCAGCCCGAAGCGACGCTCATATTGATCTTTAACTCGTTGATACACATCTTGCTGATCGCCATTAGCATTTTGCTTGAGGATTGCGGTGAGAGCCGTACCCGTATATTCGGGGTAGATATCGATTCGCCCAGACAGGATCGCCTGCTGACAAATATAGGTTCCGGCAAGATAGAAGCGCCGTTCTACTTTGAGAGCGCTATGGGCCTCGATCTGTTGAGCGATGAGTTCGCCCAGGATGAATGATTCGGTGAAATTCTTGGAGCCGACCACGATACGATTTGCATGAGACGGAGAGCAAGACGGCAGCAGCAACACCAGCACTGCCAGGAGCACACCGACGGAAGTCGATCGAAGAACTGTCATCGCGGCTGCAGTCGCCTCTCCAGCCATCCCACGCTAAAGTCGGCGATCAGCGCCAGGATTGCCGCTGGAATCGCGCCGGCAAGGATGACTCGATCGTCGACCATTGCCAGTCCGCGGAAAATGAATTCGCCCAGGCCGCCGGCGCCAATCGCTGCGGCAATCGTTGCCAGCCCAACTGAAATGACAACGGCCACGCGCACGCCGGAGAGGATCACACTCACCGCCAGCGGCAGTTCTACCTGAAACAGAAGTTGGGACTCTGTGAGGCCCATGCCTCGTCCCGCCTCGACAACTGCGGGATCGACTCCGCGGATCCCTGTATAGGTGTTCCTGATGATCGGCAGCAGGGCATACAACGTTAGTGCCAGGATTGCCAACCGATCTGACCGCTCGCCCAGCCAGGGCACGGGCAGCAGGAATCCAAAGAGGGCGAGGCTGGGAATCGTCTGAATGATATTGGCGCTCGCCAAGACGGGTTTGTTGAATCGAGGCCGACGGGCAATCGTAATTCCCAACGGGATGCCGATCAGCATCGCGAAAAGCGTGGAAAAACCCACCAGGCGCAGATGCTCGAGCGTTAGTTCCAACACCTGTCCGCGATTCTGCAATATGAATCGAAAGACGTTCATGACGTGCCTCTGTTGGCAGCTGACTCGAGACCTTCTCCAAAAGCGCGTACGTATGCGGCGGCCAGGGAATCGGTGGATCGCAAAAACTCCGCCGGCGAGAGAACCGTGACCAGCCGGCCTGCCTCCATCAGGGCGATGCGGGTTCCCAGCCGCAGAGCCTCGCGCAGATCATGAGTGACAAATACCACAGTCTTGTGAAGTCTCTGCTGCAGCAAAAGAAATTCCCGTTGCAGTTCGTCTCGCGTCAGAGGATCAAGCGCGCCGAAAGGCTCATCCATGAGCAGTATTTCAGGATCGGCGGCCAACGCACGAGCTACTCCGACGCGCTGCCGCTGCCCGCCGGATAGCTGATGCGGATAACGCGACGCGATTCCTGCATCGAGTCCCACCGTCTGCAGCAACTCTTGAACGCGTGCGCGAATTCGATCCTCAGTCCATCGTTCAATTTTTGGAACTAAGCCGATATTCCGCTCGACCGTGAAATGGGGAAACAATCCAACATCCTGGATCACGTAGCCAATGCTGCGACGCAAGCGGATGACGTCGGCCTCGCGATTGGAAACTCCCTTCACGCGAACGTCCCCGGAAGTGGGAGACAACAGACGATTGACGAGTTTCAGGGATGTTGTCTTGCCTGACCCGCTGCGGCCGAGGAGCACGAGGGTTTCGCCACTCTGAACCTGCAGACTGAATCCAGCGAGCACCTGCGTGCCCGCCACGCGGTACGCGACATCACGAAATTCGATGGCCAAACTGGAGAGCGCTCGTTCCATGTCCGCCAAGCATACCGGAGTCTGTCACCAAAAGTGGAAGGGGATTTTGGCTCGGGGCTCCAGCATTTGCAATGGTTGCCTCTCCCGGCGACAATCTTAAGGTGCAAAACGAATCGATTATCGGCGCTCCGACCGCATCGGCGAAAATGTGCGAACCGTTTGTACCCGGCACGCTGGTGATTGCGACTCTGTGCAATCCGCGGGAAAAGTTCTGGGGGATGATTCTCGCCTTGGCCGCCGAAGGCCTCAGCCTGAGCGGCGCGGAACTCGCGTCGTTCGAGGACCTCGCGGTGATGGTGAGGGATGGCGAGCCTTTCACGCCGGCGGTTGTCTTCTTCCCCATGCACCGCATTGAGCGCGTCGAACTGGACCTGCCCGATGGCAGCCTACCTTCTCTCTCGCAACGCTTCTTCGCCAAGACCGGTCTGGAACCGTCGGCGGCGCTCGCCCCAGGAAATCAAGAGAATATTTCCAGCAATTCCGGATCGCATGCTTCGAAGGAGCGTGCGTGAAGCTCTCGCAGATCTTCACGGCCCCCAACCAGCTGACTCTTTTGCGGATGATTTTCGTTCCCTTCATCGTGATTCATCTGGTCGAGGGACGATATCTCTGGGCACTGATGGTATTCGTGATCGCCGGGTTCAGCGATGGACTGGACGGTTTATTGGCGCGGACGCTGCATCAGCAAACGTTGCTCGGGCAGTATCTGGATCCCATTGCCGACAAGCTCCTATTGAGCACTATGTTCCTCGTGCTTTCCATCCTGCATAAAATTCCGTGGAAATTTACGGTAATCGTGTTTAGCCGCGATATTTCGATTCTCGCCGCCAGCGCTGTCTTGTTCGCAATTGCCGGCCTTCGGAATTTTCGTCCCAGCATCTTTGGCAAGGCCAACACGTTCTCGCAGATCGCGGCCGTATTTTTCGTTTTGCTCTACGAGATTCGCCCGTTGCGCGGGATATGGATTGCGCGTACGGAGTTTCTGCGAGCCACGTTTTTCTTCACGATCATCTCCGCCCTGCATTACGTCATCCTGGTGCAGAAACGGTTGCGCGAACATACCCACGCTCTGCCTCCGGCTCGGAACCCGGCCACCTGACGGCGATTTGACCGACTCTCGCGCCGACCCTAGAATCTTTAGTTCGTCCAAGCTTAGTTTGTCTAAGCTTAGTTCGTTCCAGCTTGGCTCATTGCTCTGTGCTCGAACTTCCTATGGCTCTTCGTCTTTTCAATACCATGTCATCGCAGATCGAGGAGTTCCGGCCTCTGCGCGACCGCGAAGTCCGCATGTACGCGTGTGGCCCAACCGTTTACGACTACGGGCATATTGGCAACTTCCGCACGTTCGTGGCGGTCGATCTTCTACGCCGGTTCCTGCGGCAGAGCGGGTATACCGTGCGCCACGTCATGAACATCACTGACGTCGACGACAAAATTATCCGCAACGCGGCGCGCGATGGCGTGAGCGTGCAGCAATACACGGCAAAATATGAGAAGGCATTTCTCGAAGACGCGGCGATGATCGGGATTGAGGAGCCGACCCTGGTGCGCGCGACGGAACATATTCCGGAGATGGCGGCATTCGTTGCGAAACTGGTGGAACGAGATATCGCCTACCGCACGGACGACGGGTCGTATTACTTTCGCATTGCCAAGTTCCCGGAATACGGCAAGCTTTCGAAGAGAGACTTTGGTGGCATGCAGGACGGCGCGCGGGTCGATGTCGACGAGTACGACAAAGATAGCGCCCGCGACTTTGCGCTGTGGAAGGCGCCGAAGCCAGGAGAGGCTTCGTGGGATACATCGATTGGAACGGGGCGTCCGGGCTGGCATCTGGAGTGTTCGGTCATGTCGATGCGGGAACTGGGAGAGAGCTTCGACCTGCATGCGGGCGGGGAAGACCTGATCTTCCCGCATCATGAAAATGAAATCGCACAGTCGGAATCCTTTACCGGCAAGCCTTTCGCGAGATTTTGGTTCCACGCGCGCTTTCTGCTGGTCGAAGGCGAGAAGATGTCGAAGAGCCTGGGCAATTTCTTCACGCTTCGCGACCTGGTGCTGAAGGGGCACAAACCATCGTCAATCCGCTATCTCCTCGCCTCGGTTCCTTACCGCAACCAGTTGAATTTCACCTTCGACGGACTCAAGCAAGCCGCAGTTTCGGTAGAGCGGTTGCGGAATTTTCGGCTGCGCTTGACTTCGGGCACGTTTGCCGATGGATCGAGTTCGGAGATGAAAACTCTCGCGGCGCAGGCTGTCGAGCGTATGACTGCCGCGCTGGACGATGACCTCAACACAGCTCAGGCGCAGGCTGCGATCTTTGAGATGGTCCGGCAGGCCAACGCCGCGTTCGATACGGGCGGAATCAAGAAGGATGACGTCGGGCCGCTGCTAGCTGCGTTGTCGAAGTTCGACGAAATCTTCGCGGTGCTCGACGATGACGACGGACAAAAGATGAATCGGGTTGTTGAGTGGGCCCGGGCGGAAGGCCGCGAAAAAGACATCAGCGACGAGTTGCGCGAGGCAATGCAGTCGGGGCAGCTCTCGGATGCCGACATCGAAAAAAAGACTGCAGAGATGAAGGCCGCCCGCGCGGCCCGCGACTTCAAGACTTCCGACACCATCCGAGGCGAACTCGCCGATGCCGGCATCCTCGTGGAAATCACCAAAGACGGCATACGCTGGCGCCGAAAATAACAGCGGCGATGGTAAGCTGAAGGCTTAGAACTGATGGCCGACGGCCGCTCTTGTGAAATCCCTCGACGAATATCTTCGCGACGCTGAACAGGCACACGGGCATATTTGCGCCGGGCAAGTCCTCGGCGTGCGTCTCGGGATGCTCGGATTGCAGAAGCTCGGCATTGACGATCCGCACGGAAAAGACAGAAAGCGCCTGGTCACGTTTGTGGAAATCGACCGCTGCGCCACGGACGCGGTCGGCGTGGTCACCGGCTGCCGACTGGGAAAGCGCGCGTTGAAGTTCCGCGACTGGGGCAAAGTTGCGGCCACTTTTGTGGACGTTAGCAACGGCAAGGCAATCCGCGTGGCTGCAAAGGATTCCTCAAAGGCTCTGGCTCGCGCGATGCATCCGGAGATTGCAGACAAGAACCAGCAGCAGATGCTGGCCTACCGAGAAATCTCCGACGACAATCTCTTCACGACACAGTGGGTCAAAGTCGTATTGCCGCCCGAAGAATTTCCGGGATACAAAGGTGAGCGCGTAACCTGCGACGCTTGCGGGGAAGGCATTAACTTCCGCAGGGAAGTTCGACAGGACGGGAAAGTTCTGTGCCGGAGCTGCGCCGGAGAGTGTTACTACGAGCCGCTACCGGGATGATTGTTCGTACGCGTGCGCCACACGCAGGATCGTCGCTTCGTCAAAATGCTTTCCCAGAATCTGCAGTCCGATCGGCAACTTCTCTTTCGTTTCACCACAGGGCACTGAAATCCCCGGGATCCCCGCCAGATCGGCAGTCACCGTGTAGATGTCGGCCAGGTACATCGACAGCGGATCATTCGACTTCTCGCCCAGCCGGAATGCCGCCGTCGGACTGGTTGGGGTCACGATCGCATCTACTTTGCGGAAGGCTTCATCAAAATCGCGCGTCAGCAGGGTGCGCACTTTTTGCGCCTTCAGGTAATACGCATCGTAGTAGCCGGCACTGAGTGCATAGGTGCCAAGCATAATGCGCCGTTTCACTTCCGCTCCGAAGCCCTCGTCGCGGCTGCGACGGTACATCTCTGAGAGCGTCTTCACCCCACGTGCACGATGGCTGTAGCGCACGCCGTCGTAACGCGCCAGATTTGACGAGGCTTCTGCCGTCGCAATCAGGTAATACGTTGGAATCGCGTAAGGCGTGTGGGGGAGTGAAACCGGCACAATTTCGCAACCCAAGCTTTTCAGTTTATTGATCGCTGATTCCACGGCGTTCCGCACTTCGTCGTCGAGGCCCTCGCCGAAATATTCTTTCGCGACACCGAGCTTCATTCCACGCACGGGTTTGTCGAGTTCGGCAACGTAGTTGGGCACCGGAACATCCGCCGAGGTGGAATCCATGGGATCGCGCCCGGCAATCGTGCGCAGCACGGTCGCCGCGTCTTTTACAGTTTTCGCTAACGGTCCGATGTGGTCGAGCGACGAGGCGAACGCGATCAGTCCGTACCGCGAAACGCGTCCGTAGGTCGGCATCAATCCGACTACCCCGCAAAACGATGCGGGCTGCCGGATCGAACCGCCTGTGTCGGAACCGAGAGTCACAACCGCCATGTCAGCTGCCACCGCCGCGGCCGATCCTCCCGAAGAACCTCCGGGCACGCGACTCAGATCGCGCGGGTTGCGGACTGGATGGAACGCCGAGTTCTCATTCGACGAGCCCATGGCGAACTCATCGCAGTTCATCTTTCCCAGGACGATTGCGCCTGCCGCTTCCATGCGGGCCACGGCCGTGCAGTCATATGGAGGAACATATTTCTCGAGAATCTTCGACCCAGCAGTGGTGCGCACGCCGCGCATGCTCATAACGTCTTTAATGCCGACCGGCACTCCGCCCAGAGGCGGCAGATTCTTTCCTTCCGCTGCCAAGCGGTCGATGCGATCCGCCTGCTCGAGAGCTCGCTCTTTCGAGAGCGTCAGAAACGCGCCGATCTGGCCGTCTTCCTGCTTGATGCGGGCATAGTGCGCCTCGGTCAGCGCGAGCGCTGTGGTCGTGCGCTCTTGTACCGCGCTGCGGGCGGCGTCGATCGTCAAAGACCTTAACTCCATTGGGTTGGTTGTCGAAAAAACTGACTGAGCTACCGTTCTATTACTTTCGGGACGCGGAAGAACTCATCGTCGGCATCGGGCGCATTCGCGAGTGCCTCGTCATGCGGCAACGACTTCCGCAGCCCTTCGAGCACATCTTCGCGACTGCCATAAGCGAAACGGGCGCTTCCCTGCTTCGCTTGGTCCACGCCATAGCGATCGGAAACCTGCGCCATTGGCGGCACGTCGGAAGTATCGAGCTCGTTGAGACGGTCAACGTATTCGAGGATGGAGTTCAGATCGCGCAGCATCCCGGCACGTTCTTCCGCGGTGAGCTCCAGATTCGCTAGGTCGGCGACGTAGGCAACGTCTTTGTCGGTAACTTTCATGGGACTAAGACCGGGGTCAGCGCTGGTGCTTGTCGGCGCGCTCCGCGGTTGCAACAACAAACTCAATTCGGCGAACCGCCTCGGTTGTGTACCGGTTGATCATCGCCAGATAGCGCGGCGCAAGAGCCTGTAGTTCAGCTTTCCATCCATGGCCGGCGACTTCGACGCGCAGCACTCCGTCTACGAAGCTCAACGCCCGCGTGCGCTCGGCGACAGCTGATCCGCAGACCACGGGCCACGCCATCAGAGGCGCCTCAGCCCGCGGCGCCAGGCGTAAAGACTGCGCGACGATTTTTTCCAGTCCGGATCCGGCTTGTTCCAAGTGCAGTCCCCTTCTGACCAAGTGCGTCGACCCGTTCGAGAGATAACGATTTTAGCATTGCCGTCGCGCCGAGCACGTCGCGATTACACAGGGAATTCGCGGTGCACAAATTCGAGGGCCGCTTCCCGCGAAGGCAGGCGGCCTTCGAGTTGCGCATCCTCTACCGCCGTAAGAATCTCGCGAAACTTCGGCCCGGGCCGATGCCCCGCAAGGATCAAGTCATCGCCCGTGACGAGCGGTACGGGACGCATCTTCTCGGCGGGAATCTCGGCGCGCCTCTGCTGAATGAACTCATACGTTGCCAGATTGCGGTGGCTGGCCAGGCAGTCAGCACGATGCAATGCGAGATGCTCATCGAACGCGGGCATGCGCAGGAATCGCTTCAGAGTCGATTCCTTCATACGCGTGGCGTGGCCGAAGCGCATGTGGTTGTCGACGAGCGCCAGAATCTGCTCCGTTTCGTCGTTAGAGAAGCGCAAGTCCTGGCAGATTTTCTCCGCCATCTTGACGCCCACCTCAACGTGCCCATCGAAACGGATGCGATCGGGGGCCACGCGGAACGTCGCCGGCTTGCCCACGTCGTGCAGCAACGATCCCCACGCCAATGTCAGGGGACAAGGATTCGGCAGATTGTCGAGAAGCAAGAGCGTGTGCACGAACACGTCGCCCTCGGGATGAAATTCCAGCGGTTGCTGCACGCCCTTCATCGCAGAAATGTCCGGCAATACATGCTTAAGCAAACCGCTCGCATCCAACAGCAGAAACGCGCGGCGAGCGTGCCCTTCCGTCAGCATGCGGGTCAGTTCGTCGCGGACGCGCTCGCGCGATACGACTTCGATCTGCGCAGCCAGTTTCTGCATGGCGGCGAACGTCGCGGGGTCGATCATGTATTCGAAGCGTGCGGCGAAGCGCACGGCACGGAGCATGCGCAGCTTGTCTTCGCTGAAACGCTGCTCGGGATCACCGATGGTGCGGATGATTCCCGCCTGAAGGTCTGCGCGGCCACCGACAAAGTCGAGGACCTCGCCGCTGACAGGATCGAGCAGCATCCCGTTGATTGTGAAGTCGCGGCGCGCGACATCCGCCTGAGGATCGCGGCTGAAGCGCACTTCGTCGGGATGGCGGCCATCGGAATATCCGATATCACTGCGGAACGTGGCCACTTCCACCGCGTGAGATTTTGAAGTGATCTCGGCTCCAGCATTTGCTACGTCGCTGTCCGGCGCCGGCACGAGCACGACCCCGAACTGAGCGCCCACCGCATAGGTCTCGGGAAAGATGCTCATCACTTGCTGGGGCGTCGCATTCGTGGCCACGTCGTAATCCTTCGGTTCGCGCCGGAGAATTAGATCCCGCACGCAACCGCCCACCAGATAGGCCTGAAAGCCTTGCTGGCGCAGGGTTTGCACAATGGAGGTGGCGAAGCCCTTCAACATAGTAGAGGTCTTCCATCATACCGCTCGTCCATACCGTACATCTGCCGCCCAGAATTCCCTTGACAGCGATGTAAAGCGTGCTTTACATTTCAGATGTCAAGCATGCTTTACATGTGACACTTGTCACGATGGCCACGTGACGGTTTGTACTGGCAGTGGCAAACGCGACCCGGGATGATGGGCAAGCTACCAGACGTGGGATCTGCCAAATCAGCACATAACTGAACTCAAGTTCGCAGCTATGGAGATGACGATGAAATCCAAACGATTTTCCTCAACCCTCAGAGTCTTTGGCTGGATGGCTTTCTACCTGCTGCTGTCCGCGCCGGCTATCATCCTTGCGGATCAAGACCACAGGGGCGGCTTTGTAATCCGCGGCGCGCGTGTGTTCGATGGCCACAAGGTGTTTGAGCAAACCGACGTCTGGGTCGAAGGTGGCAAGATCAAGGCTGTGGGCAAGAACCTGAAAGTCCCGTCGGACGTGAAAACGGTCGACGCCACAGGCGACACGCTCCTTCCCGGCCTGATCGATTCGCACACTCATGCGTGGGGCACCGCTCTCAAGGAGGCCGAAATCTTCGGTGTCACGACTGAACTCGACATGTTCACCGACGTGAAATACATGCAACAAGCCAAGAAGGACCAAGCCGAGGGCGAGGATCTGGACTTGGCGGACCTGCGCTCCGCCGGCACGCTGGCGACGGCGCCCGGCGGGCATGGCACCGAGTACGGGATTCAGATTTCGACGCTCTCGTCGCCTGCTGAAGCGCAAGCCTGGGTCGACGCCCGCATTGCCGAGGGGTCGGACTACATCAAGATCGTGATTGACGATGCTAGCGCGTACGGAGGCCATCGCCCGACCCTCAATCAGGAGACGGTGAAGGCTGTGATCGACGCAGCTCACAAGCGCGGCAAACTTGCAGTCGTCCACATAGGCACGCAGCGGGATGCCCGCATTGCGATCGAAGCCGGGGCCGATGGACTGGCGCATCTGTTCGCGGACAGCGCTCCGGAACCGGACTTCGCCAAGTTCGTCGCAGCGCATCACGCCTTCGTGGTTCCGACACTGGATGTGCTCGAAAGCGTGAGCGGCACGGCCAGCGGCGAATCGCTCGCTACCGATCCACGCGTCGCGCCGTACCTTACCGCTGAAGACATCGGCAATCTGAAGCGATCGTTTCCGAAGTTCACGACATCGCTCAGTGAAAAATATGCAGAGCAGGCGGTCGCTCAGCTCAAGGCGGCACAAGTTCCGGTACTGGCGGGAACAGACGCACCCAATCCCGGCACTTCGCATGGCGCCAGCATTCATCGCGAACTGGAGTTGCTGGTTCGGTCCGGGCTCACACCTTCCGAAGCGCTGGCGGCCGCCACCTCGGTTCCGGCCGCAACGTTTCATCTCGACGACCGCGGCTTGATTGCTGCGGGAAAGCGTGCTGATCTGCTGCTCGTGAAGGGCGATCCCACGCAAGAGATCACGGCCACTCGCGACATCGTCTCCGTGTGGAAGCTGGGCGTAGAAGATGATCGGGCAAACTACCGCGCGGCGCTCGAGAAAACAAGACTGGATGCGGCAACGGCGCCCAAGCCCGCGCGACCCGCGAACCCAGCCATGGGATTGATTAGCGACTTCGACGAAGGCAAGCCCAACACGAAGTTCGGCACGGAATGGATGCTTTCGACCGACAGCATCGCCGGCGGCAAATCCACCGGAGACATGAAAGTGGTCGACGGCGGCGCCAACGGCGACAAGCACTCTTTGGATATTTCCGGCCTCATCGATGGAGGCCTCCCCTATGCGTGGGCCGGGGTCATGTGGGCGCCAGGCGCTCAACCATTCGTTCCAGTGGATTTGTCGGCGAAGAAAAGTATCTCGTTCTTTGCCAAAGGCGACGGACAGACGTACCGAGTACTGGTCTTTACAACCAGTGGCGGCCGCATCCCAGCACAGCAAACATTTACTGCCGGCCCTGCCTGGAAGAAGACGAGCATTCCTTTCTCTGCGTTCAACGGAACCGACGGGCACGACATTTCCGCGATCCTATTTGTGGGAGGCCCGGCGGCCGGCAAGTTTGACTTTCAGGTCGACGAGATCGCGCTGGAATAGGAACCGCAAACCGAAAGCGTGGGATGCCTACCCAGTTCTAAACGGCGTCCCACGCTTTTGAAATCAGGCGCCATGCAATTCGGAGCCACCTACAGATAGATGAATCAGCCGGTTGGGGAATGCGAATCCCGATTCCCTCACGTGTTGGAGCAAATCCGCCATGAGACTTCGAATAATATAGGAATATGCCCGACGCCTACATCCTCGGAATCGAGAGTTCGTGTGACGAGACCGCGGCGGCGGTGGTGCGCTCGGGCGAGCAACTCATCTCCAACGTGGTCGCGTCGCAGATTGCGACCCATCAGCCGTATGGCGGCGTCGTGCCAGAACTGGCATCGCGGGAACATCTGCGGGCCATCGTTCCCGTCGTGCGCCAGGCACTCGCAGAGGCGAAGCACACCTACGAATCCGTTGATGCTATCGCGGTGACTCAGGGCCCAGGCCTTGCTGGAGCGTTGCTCGTGGGCATCAGCTACGCTAAGGCGCTGGCTTTCGCCCTCGATAAGCCGTTGATTGCCGTCAACCATCTTGAAGGCCACATTCATGCGGTGCTGCTCGAGGAGAGGCAGAAGGGCAACCACGAATTGCAATTTCCGGTGCTCGCGTTGGTCGTCTCAGGAGGGCACACGCATCTGTACCTGACCGCCCAGATGGGCAATTCCTGGACTTACGAAAATATCGGACACACGCGTGACGATGCCGCGGGCGAAGCGTTCGACAAAGTTGCCAAGCTCTTAGGTCTGGGATATCCCGGAGGTCCGGCAGTCGATCGTCTGGCTCCGCACGGCGATCCCAAGGCCGTGAAATTTCCCCCGGCGCAGATCAAGCATCGCGACCGCCGTGGGAGAAACGACGGCAGAGTCGTTGAGGCCGACGATGATCGCCCACGCTTCGATTTTTCTTACAGCGGCATCAAGACGGCGATTCTGCGCTACGTTGAAGCGCACGACATGCGTCCCTCCGTCGAAGCGCGGCGCAAAGCTCTGTTGAACATCGCGAAGCCGAAGCTGGAAGATTACCTCTCCAACAGCGACAAGCTCACTCTCGACCTCGTCGCATCCTTCCAGCGAGCAATCGTCGAAGATCTGGTCGGAAAAACTCTTACGGCAGCTCGAGCCTACGATGTGGCCACACTCTTCGTCACCGGAGGCGTTGCCGCTAACCAGGAGTTGCGGCAGACGTTTGAGCGCGAGGGAGCAAAGCAGGGCCTGCCCGTGTACTTCCCTTCGCGTCCGCTGTCGACCGACAACGCGGCCATGATCGCCGCGGCGGCGTATCCTAAATTTCTGTTGAAAGATTTTGCTGCGATGGATTTTTCTGCGGAGGCTAGCCTGGTCTTAAAGTAGCGGATCCCTCCGCGGACTCTACTTCCCAGCGGCAGTGGCTCGGCTTGCCTTGCCCAACACCTCATCCAGCGCCTTGGCGAGTTGCACTTCGATGTCGATGTCTTTGTAGATGGCAAAGTTCGCGCGCTTCTCGGACGTGTCGAAGCCACTGGCGCGGCCCGCGACAATGATGATCGGAATTCCCGCAGTCTCCGGCTTGTTCTTCAACGCCGAGATCAGTTCGCCACCCGACATCTTCGGCATCTGCATATCGGTCACAATCAGGTCCGCATGCACGCGAGAGAGAACGTCGAGAGCTTCGGCGCCATTGGTCGCCGACTCAACCGCAAAACCACGCTGCTCCAAAAATCGGCAGACGGTGTAGCGGATCAACATGGAGTCGTCGACGACTAGAGCCACGGTGGGCATAAGAAGCGGAGGCGGGAATCTACACGCCCCCGGGTCCGACAGTAGCAGGGCCATTTTGGACAGAACAAGCGGAAACCGCCAACAGCGATTACCGCGGTCACACCCGCCGGAGCACAAAGGATGTCAGAGTTCGGTTTCCTGGGTGCGCTCTTCGATATTCATGTCCTTGAATTCGCTGGACTCGAAGATCTCGCCGCATTCTTTGCACTCGACGAATTCCGAGTCTTCGTCGCGGCTGACGATCTGCACGCGTGGGTGCTTGCAAGGCGGCTTAATGTCACGGCTTTGAGGAGGAGGGGTCGGCTTTGAGGTCATAAATCCGAAGCGTGCCCAGCGAAACAAGAGCGGAGGGCGGTTTTCGCTGGAATTTCCGGTATTTTAGACCGGTGTGGCGGGTTGTCAAGTCCCCAGTCGTTATGCTGTCGTGAATTCGTAACAGGTGGTGCGCAGCGCGGAAGAATATCGGATTCTCCTCCTATCGCTTAAGTCCGACCAAAAACATCGCACAACCATAAGCCATTCAGTTCTCTGTACTTACCATTAGGAGCCATTTTTCGACAACTGCCTGAGCGGACTTGCCCGAATGGAAGGCCGTGCCGTAGAATGAATTGCGACAGAAAAGGTCGGAATTAACCCCGACCCTATTGGTCGGGTTTTACACAGGATCGGATTGCAGGATCAAGAGTGCTCAAGCTCACCAAAAAGGCCGACTACGCGCTGATGGCGATGAAACATCTGGCCGAGCACTCCGACGAGGGCTCGCGCAGCGCGAAAGATGTCGCGGATGCTTACGGCATCCCGCCTGAGGCTCTGGCGAAGATTCTGCAGCGCCTGGCCAAGGCCGGTCTTTTGCAATCGCAGCACGGCACCAATGGCGGTTACACGCTGGGACGGGCGGCGCATACGATTTCGGCCTTCGAGGTGATTCAGGCGATTGACGGCCCATTGTTTATCACGTCGTGCATTACGGTACGCGGCGAATGCGATCAGAGCGACCGGTGCAACATTCGCGAACCGCTGCGCAAGGTGAACGAGAGTATTGAGGCGGTGTTGAAACGCATCAAAATTTCGCACATGCGGGAAGAACCGGAAGAAGGCGTGAGCCCTGCGCCGAAAACCGCCGAGTTAGTGACGATCGGCTGAAGCGTAAGAAGCAAAAGATTCATCCAAAGATTAGCGAAGCAGGAGAGCAATCAATGAGCACGGAAGTCAAGATCCCCCAGGCACTCACGGAAACGCAGCACCCTGACGCAAAGGGCGTGAAGTTGCCCATCTACATGGATAACCACGCCACCACCCAGATGGATCCGCGGGTGCTGGAAGAAATGTTGCCCTATTTCATGGACAAATTCGGCAACTCCGCCAGCCGTAATCACTCGTTCGGCTGGGCGGCCGAAGAGGGTGTGGAGACAGCGCGCGAGCGCATCGCCAAACTGGTTGGCGCGACCACAAAGGAAATTATCTTCACTTCGGGCGCTACCGAGAGCGACAACCTTGCCATCAAGGGCGTCGCCGAGATGTACCGCGAAAAAGGCAACCACATCATCACTGCGGTGACTGAACACAAGGCAGTGCTCGATACCTGCAAGCGTCTGGAGAAGTATGGCTATCGCGTGACCTATCTGCCGGTGCAGAAGGACGGCCTGATCGATCTCGACGACTTGAAGCGCGCCATGGATGACAAGACGATCCTCGTGTCGATCATGTATGCCAATAACGAAATCGGCGTGCTACAACCCGTTGCCGAGATCGGCAAGCTCTGTCATGAGCGCGGCGTGATTTTCCATACTGACGCGACTCAGGCCATAGGCAAAGTTCCGGTGGATGTGATCAAGCAGAACATCGACGTGATGTCGATTTCCGGCCACAAAATGTATGGGCCGAAGGGCGTCGGCGCACTGTACGTGCGGCGCAAGAATCCCCGGGTGCAGATTTCCGCCAGCATTGATGGCGGCGGGCACGAGCGGGGAATGCGGTCCGGCACATTGAACGTGCCCGGAATCGTTGGCTTGGGCAAGGCCTGTGCTATTGCGCAGGAAGAGATGGCGCAAGAGTCTTGCCGCCTGGCGGGCCTGCGCAATCGGCTGCGTGATCGCATCATGAACCGTCTGGATGAGGCCTACATCAACGGTTCGATGGAACATCGCCTGCCGGGCAACTTGAATATCAGTTTCGCCTACGTAGAGGGCGAGTCGCTGCTGATGGGCATTAACGATATCGCGGTTTCGAGCGGTTCGGCCTGCACCTCGGCGACGCTGGAACCATCCTATGTGTTGAAGGCTCTCGGCACCGGCGACGACCTGGCTCACAGCTCGATTCGCTTTGGAATCGGCCGCTTCAACACCGAAGCTGAAGTGGATTATGTTGCCGACCGCGTCATCGAAACCGTCGAGCGTCTTCGCGAACTTTCTCCGCTCTACGAAATGGCTAAAGAAGGCATCAATCTGAAAGACGTGAAGTGGGCAGGAGAAGCGCACTAGATACAAGGTTTCAAGGTTGCAGAGTTTCAAGGTTTCGTAGTTTTTTTTCCCTTGAAGCACTCCAAAGGCCTTGAAACGTTGAAACTCTGAAACTTGAGGTTGAGAAATGTCATATAGCGACAAAGTGATCGATCATTACAACAACCCCCGCAACGTCGGTTCCATGGACAAGCAGAGCACCGACGTGGGCACCGGCTTGGTCGGCGCGCCGGAGTGCGGCGACGTCATGAAGCTGCAGATCAAGGTCAACCGCGAGACCAACGTCATTGAAGATGCCAAGTTCAAGACGTTTGGCTGCGGCTCGGCGATTGCCTCGTCCTCGCTAGCGACCGAGTGGGTGAAGGGCAAGACGGTTGACGAAGCCCTCGCCATCAAGAACATGGACATCGTGAAGGAGCTTTCGCTTCCTCCGGTCAAGATCCATTGTTCGGTGCTGGCTGAGGACGCGATCCGCGCCGCCATCGGCGACTGGAAGAAGAAGCAGGAACAGACCAGCCCGGTTGCTGCCGAAGCGAAATAGTTCCAAGCTTCGAGCAAAGAGCTGCGACTGTTTTGCTCGCAGCTCGTAGCTCATGGCTGACCTATGACGACTGCGACGGAAGAACGGACCAAGCCCACCGCACCTGCCAAAGGCATTCTCGTCACTGAGAAGGCTCTGGCCAAAGTGCGGAGCGCCATGGCCAAGGAAGGCATCTCTGCCGAGCAGGGCGGCCTGCGGCTCGGCGTGCAGGGCGGTGGATGTTCGGGCTTGAGTTACAACGTTCGGTTCGACACGCAGCCGCGCGAGCGGGATCGCATTTTCCAGTTCAGCGACATTCGGGTCTTCGTCGACCCGAAGTCGTTCATCTACCTGAACGGCATGACCCTGGACTATCAGGAAACGCTGATGCAACAGGGCTTCGTATTCGTGAATCCCCAGGCATCGAAGTCGTGCGGCTGTGGGACTTCGTTCTCCGCCTGATGCCCGCGTGGCGCGGGCATCGGTGCCCGCGGAACCTGCGCACGCGGGACTGTCTGCCTGATCCAGCGCCATTGTCTCTGAGCTGTTTCCGTATGCTGTTTTGAGGAAAAGAATGACCAAGTCCGTACTTACCGTGATCGGCGCCAAGCCCCTGCCGGAAGATACCCACTCCTGCTGGTCCTGCGGATCCATGCGCGCCGCGCACTTCTGTGAATCCTGCGGTAAGGTGCAGCCTCCGGTTCCGGTGGACTATTTCACATTCTTCGGTCTTCCGCCGAAGCTCAACGTGGATGTTCCGGCCCTCGAGAAAAGCTTTTACGAATTGAGCCGCAGACTTCATCCAGACTTAAACGCGCGCGCCGGAAGCCAGGAACAGGAATGGAGTCTGGAGCAGAGTTCCCTTCTCAACGACGCGTACCGCACGCTGCGCGATCCGATCAAGCGCACGGAGTATCTGTTACACCTTGAAGGCGTGGAATTGGAAGAGCAGTCCAAGAGCGCGACGGAGCAGGCTCGCGCCACGGGAATAACGAAGAAGCAGATCGTTCCGGCGGACTTGCTCGAAGAAGTCTTCGAGTTGAACATGCAGTTGGAAGAACTGCGCATGAACCAGAAGACGGGCGACGACGATCCGGCTCTTATCAAAGAAATTGGAAAGCAGCAACAGTCACTTGAAGCTAAGCACGCGGCACTCTTGCAGGAACTGCAGACCTGCTGGAAGGCTTGGGACAACGTGTTGGACCGTGGGCCCGTAGCCTTCGAAGAGCGGGCGCAAGTTACGGGAAAAATGGTGGATGTGCTGAACCGTCGCAACTACATCCGAAATTTAGTCAGAGATGTAAATGCGGCGCTAGAGGAGTAGCGAACAATAGATGGCATCGGATCGCATCGTCGGCATCGACCTGGGCACCACCAATTCGCTGGTGGCGTTCATGCAAGGGGAGACCCCTGTCGTGATCCCGGGTGACGATGGCTTGAATCTACTTCCATCGGTGGTCGCACTCGACGCGAACAACCAGCCCGTCGTCGGCAATGCCGCCCGCAATTCCCTGATCGAGACTCCGGAACGCGCCGTCTACTCCATCAAACGCCTGATGGGACGCGGCGTGGAAGACATTCAGGAAGAGCTGAAGCTGTTCCCCTTCCGCCTCGCCGACGATATGCAGGCAGGAGAAGTGCTGCGCATTACACTCGGCGACAAGACTTTTACTCCGCCCGAAATCTCTGCGCTGATTCTTCGCCAGCTCAAGCGCAGCGCCGAGCGCTTTTTCGGAGGCCCCGTCACGAAGGCGGTCATCACGGTCCCCGCGTACTTCAATGACGCGCAGCGCCAAGCCACGAAAGACGCCGGACGCATCGCGGGCTTGGAAGTCCTGCGCCTGGTCAACGAGCCGACCGCCGCGTCGCTCGCCTATGGTCTCGACAAGAAACAGAACGGCATCGTCGCGGTCTACGATCTCGGCGGCGGCACGTTCGACATCTCGATTCTCAAGCTGCACGACGGAATCTTCGAAGTCATCGCCACCAACGGCGACACGCACCTCGGCGGCGACGACATCGACAACCTGCTGATCACCATTGCACTCGATGATATTCGCGGCGACCTCGGACTCGATCTTCGTCGCAACGCCGAAGCCGTGCAGGCGATCCGCAAAGCCGTCATCGACGCGAAAATCGCACTGTCTTCGCAGCCTTCGATCAAGCTCGACATCGAATTACCCGGCGGCCATCGTTACCAGCGGGAAATTACTCGCGAGCAGTACGAGCAACTGATTCAGCCGGTCATCGACCGCACCGTGGGTCCGTGCAAGCAGGCGATGAAAGATGCAGGCCTCAAGCCTGAGCAGATTGACGAGGTCGTCCTCGTCGGCGGCTCGACGCGCATTCCCAAAGTTCGCGCACTGGTGAAAGAGCTATTCCGCCGCGAGCCGCATATCGACCTGAATCCGGATGAAGTCGTCGCACTGGGAGCGGCTGTGCAGGCCAACATCCTCGGCGGCGGGTCCGAAGCCACTGAGAACATGCTGCTGCTCGATGTGACGCCGCTATCGCTTGGCATCGAAGTCGCTGGCGGAGTTACCGACAAGATCATTCTGCGCAACTCGACCATCCCCGCGTCGGCCACGCAGTTCTACACCACGCAGATCGACGGCCAAACCAATGTCGCGATCCACGTATTGCAAGGCGAGCGTGAGCTGGCGAAGGATTGTCGATCTCTGGCGCGCTTCGATCTAAAAGGTATTCCCGCGATGGCTGCGGGTATTCCCCGGGTCGAAGTTAAATTTCTGATCGACGCTAACGGCATCCTGCACGTTTCCGCGCGCGAGCAGCGCAGTGGCAAAGAGGCCGAGATCCAAGTCCAACCGAGCTATGGACTGACCGACGAGCAGGTCGAGGGAATGATCCTCGACTCGTTCGACAACGCCGAGGAAGATTTCCGGCAGCGCCAGCTGATTGAAGCGCGGGCCGAAACGTCGACGATCCTCGCGGCTCTCGAAAAAGGCAAGAAGAGTGCGGCCTGGGGACAGCTCACCACCGACGAAAAGAAGCAGATCGCGAAAATGGAAAAAGCGCTAGTCGCGGTGAATGCCGAAGAAGACTATCAGGCGATCCGAAAGGCCATCGACACGCTGAACCAGGGAACCATGCGGTTAGCCGAATTGATGATGGACACCGCCGTATCATCGGCGCTGAAAGGCAAGAACATGGACGAGACGGATTTAGGCGAAGGCCCAACCGCCCCGCATCCCATGGCGAAAGCAGAATTTGAGTAGGCTCTGTGTCCTTTGTGTCCTCTGTGGTTAAGGATTTTGAAACCCCAGAGGACACAGAGGACCACGGAGAGGATCAGGAGCAAGTATGGCTGAAGAAAAGACGCAAGGAGCTGGCACGTTGACCGAAGAAGCGCCCGGCGAAAACACGGTGCAGGTAACGTTTCTGCCAGAAGGCAAGACGGTCCAGTTCGAAAACGGCAAGTTGCCCTACGAAGACCACGGCAAAGAGCAATCGCTGCTCGACGTGGCTCTGAACTTCGGCGTCACGCTCGACCACGCCTGCGGCGGCAACTGCGCCTGCACCACTTGTCATATTTGGGTGAAGGAAGGCGCCGAGAATCTGTCGCCTATGGACGACGATGAAGCCGATCGGTTGGACATGGCCGCCGATCTCCAGTTAAACTCGCGTCTCGGCTGCCAGGCGCAGATCACCAAGCCCGGAAAAGTGGTCGTCGAGATTCCCGCTTGGAATCGCAATTACGTATCGGAAGAGCACTAGAAGCAAGGTTTCAAGGTCTCAGAGTTTCAAAGCACGCTGCCAACCCTATTCGTTTTAACTTGGAAACTTTGCAACCTTGAAACTCTGAAACCTAAGAACTCGAGGAGCACTGAGAAATGCCAAAACAACTGACCTGGGATGATGCCGCAGACCTCGGCATCGAGCTCTCGCAAACTCATCCTGAACTGGATCCGCTCGCGGTTCGCTTTACTGACCTGCACCGCTTCGTGATTGAGTTGCCGAACTTTGTCGGCGACCCGAAGGCATCGAACGAAGGCAAGCTGGAAGCGATCCAGATGGCATGGCACGAGGAAGTTCTGGATCGTACCCAAGGCTGAATTCGCGTTTTGATAGCGCCGCCGTCTCGCCGACTCTCGCCTGCCCTGCGCAAAAGTCGAAGGGCCGTCTTGGCCCCGCACTCGGAAGCCACGATCTATTTCCCCGCATCCGCGAGTTTCTTGTAGAACTTCTGCAGCGTGAAGAATGCCAGCTTGCGCTGTCCGCGATTCGAAATGAGCCCCTTGCGATTGTGATAGTCCTGCACGCCGGGAAGCATGCGCGCCGGGGAGCGGAAGTCCATCAGCACCCACGGAGTCAGCCCCGCCAGGTTCGGCATGCGCTCGATCATCGCCAACTGGTGCTTGTATAAGTTGTCCTGATATTCCTCGGTCCAGATTTCATCCGCGCCGCCGTGGCGGCCGAACACCGCACCGCCGCCAAATTCGCTGACGATCAGCGGCTTGTTCCATGCCGATTTCCACTGCATCTTGTCGGCGTCTTCTACTTTCCCCCAGTACCACCCCAGGTATTCGTTGATGCTGAGTACATCCAGCACTTCGCCCAACGGATCGCTGATGGTGCGCACGTCCGCGCTCGTATCGTCAACGTGGTTCATCGCCGAAGTAATCAGCCGCGTGGAATCGAGTTCTCGCGCCTCCTGCGCAAGCGCCTTCAAGAATGTCAGCCGCTCCGGCTTCACGGGGGTCTCGTTGGAGAGTGACCACAGAATCGCCGCGGCGCGGTTATGATCGCGGGCAATTTCATCGCGCAATTGCGCCTCGGCGTTCGCTAGCGTCGCAGGATTCGACCAGTCGATATCCCAATAAACTGGAATCTCCGACCACACCAGCAACCCCATCCGATCGGCCAGACGAACTTCGTTCTCGTTATGCGGGTAGTGGGCGAAGCGCACGAAATTGCATCCCAGATCTTTCACCCAGCCGAGCAGAGTCTGCGCATCTTCGGGGCTGAAGGCGCGCCCCTCGCGAAACGGCGCCTCCTCGTGCATCGAGATGCCACGTAGAAAGATGGGCTTGCCATTCAGCAGGATGTTCGCTCCCTGCACTTCGATGGTGCGAAACCCAATCTGATCGTGAATGCTGTCATCACCGCTCTTGACGACAACGTCATACAGCTTGGGATGGGCTGGAGACCATAGATCCAACTTCGCCGGAAAGTGAAAATTCGCCCGACCCGTTCTATCGGTGGTGCTCGCTTCCTGAATGCCAGCCTCCGGGATTTCGAGCGCGATCTTCTGCGGAGCCTGCACGCCGTTCAATTGCACCCATCCAGCGATCTCATTTTGCGAGCCCCGCGCCAGTTGCACGGAATAATCCTGAATGAACGCTTCCGGCACTTCGACGAGCATCACATCGCGCGTGATTCCGCCATAACTCCACCAGTCGAATTTCAAGGCGGGTACGGCATCGGGGCGCCGAGCGTTGCTGACTTCGACAATCAGAAAATTGTCGCCCTCGCGCAGAACTGACGTCGCCTCGAAATTGAATGCCGTGAATCCCCCTTCATGTTCCCCCAGTTTCTCTCCATTCAGATAAACGGTGGACTGGTAATCGACGGCGCCGAAGTAGACGAAGACGCGCGTGTTGGCTCGCTTGTGGTAAATAAACTCGCGCCGGTACCATACCGGTCCTTCATAGAACATCAAGTCTTCGCGCTGCGTATTCCAGTCTCCCGGAACATTCATGACGGGAGACGCGTCGAAGCTGTATTCGACGCGCTCGCCCTTGCTGCGCGGCCTTTCATTGCGAAAGAAACTCGACTTGCCGTTGTCGAACGGGTCGACGATGGTGCGCCAGGCGCCGTCGAGATTGATCGTCGTCCGCCCGGGGACGTTGGCAATCAGAGTGGAGGGAGCAGGAGAGGCATAGGCCCATCCCGCAAGCAGCAGCACCAGCCAGCAGCGTTTCATGGGGAACCTCGAAAAGGGGCATACTAGTGCTCGAAAGGACGAGAGTCAATGAACTGGCTCACATGAACCGACACCCAAACCACAGACTTTTCATTCCGGAAACTTTTACAACTTCGTGACAAACGATCGCACCGATCCGCCTATCCTGCTTCATGAAGGGCCCCGTGACACTTCACAGCCCTTCACTCTCTCTAAGGCCCAATTGCGAAGGGCACGGCATCCAGCCGTGCCCTTCATTTTTCTTCTCGCATCTGTGCTTGAATCTGTTTCTGAAACTCGACGAATTCCGCCTACCCCACAGAGACCGGAGCAGGCTCTTCCACGTTCGCCTCGCGTAGGAACTTCGCCGCTTCTTCCGGGGGAGTCGGATTGATGTAGAAACCCGTTCCCCACTCGAATCCCGCCGTCTTGGTCAGCTTGGGCATGAATTCGATGTGCCAGTGATAGTGGTCGTTTGTCGGATCCTGCGCCGGTGAAGTATGGATCACGAGATTGTAGGGCGGATTGTCGAGCACCCGGTCAGCCCGGCTGAGCAGATCCTTCATCGCTCGAGCCAGATTCTCGAACATGTGCGACGACGAGTTCTCGAACGCCGACTCGTGCTGCTTGGGCAGGATCCATGTCTCGAACGGAAAGCGTGGAGCGTATGGCGCCAGCGTAAGGAAGTTTTCGTTCTCTGCCACGACCCGCGTGCCACTGTCCATCTCCTGCCGGATGATGTCGCAGAACACACAGCGTTCTTTATACAGAAAATATTGCTTGGCTCCCTCGAGTTCCTGAACCACGTTGATGGGAAGAATCGGCAGCGCGATCAGTTGAGAGTGTGCGTGCTCCAGCGAGGCTCCCGCTGCCTCGCCATGATTCTTGAAAATCAGGATGTACTTAAACCGGCGATCTTTTTTCAAATCGAGAATGCGGTCGCGAAAGGTCCATAGCACGTCTTCGATTCTTTTGGGAGGCAGCGTCGCGAGGCTCGCCGAGTGATCGGGCGTTTCAATAATGACTTCGTGCGCCCCGATTCCGTTCATGCGGTCGAACATGCCCTCCGCCTGGCGATTCAGCGTCCCTTCGATTCCCAGTGCCGGAAACTTGTTGGGCACCACGCGGACGGTCCATCCCGAACTATCCCGTTGCGGCGCCGGGCCGCCATTCGGGTTGGGACGATACGCCTGGATCTCAGGAGGCGTCTTGCTCTCGTTCCCATAGCAGAAGGGGCAGAATCCCCCCTTGATCTTCATATTTTCGCGGACAAAATCGGTTGGGCGCTTAGCCCGGTCCGTCGAAATAATTACCCAGCGGCCAACGATTGGATCTTTTCTTAGCTCAGGCAATTACTGAATCCTTTCCATGGGCTTGCGCAAACTTCATATCTTACGCCGACAAGGAAGCATTGCGAAACACTTCGATCTGCGGACGGGGACTAAGATGCGCATAGTATACGCTTACAATATCGAATCTCCACTGGCACGTTGGTGGCTGCCGTCTCAAATATTCTCGTGCCACTTGCGCCACCTCGCGCCTTTTATGACGGTCTACGGCCGCCTCAGGAGTTTTCACATCGTGCGACGTCCGCGTTTTAACTTCAATAAAACAAAGAACATCCTCGTCCCAGCCGATCAGGTCGATTTCCCCTCGGCAACGTGGCGAGCGAAAATTGCGCGCCACCACCACGTATCTCAGCTTCCGCAAGTGGAAGAACGCCTCTTCCTCGCCGTGCGTCCCGATGCGCAAGTGCCTTGGCCGCTGATCGGCGGGCAACATCCGCTGAGCCACCCAATCCAGGCTATGAATGATCGATTGCGTGACAACGGCAGGGAACATGGAAGGTCAAGTTCAATGTAGCGATAGGAACATCTCCCGAGATGTGATCGCCCTCACATATCCAGAAAATTGAAACCGGGCTTTCCCAAGGTGGGGAAATGGGTTTGCGCCAAAAAAACAAGCCCGCGGACAAAAGCCGCGAGCCCGGTCGCTATCCTCCCCCCAAAGAAGGCAGCAACAAAACTAATCGTCAATACTTGCGGAGCACCCTCTCGCTCGCTCCGCGAGTACCCACGGCACGTCTCGGCCGTGAAAATCTGCGGTTCGTGGTGGCTTTCGCATGCTTGCCAGATACTGGCTCGGCGGTTCCGTGAGGCCGCGAGAACAGCATCCGTCGCGTGGCCTGAATCCATCCGGCCGCAGAGCCACTCTCGCCGACACTCCGAATGCCGTCAATTCACGCCTCCTGCAATCTTAGTTCACGCGCTAAGTCCATTTTCTTCAGGGCACTGCCCGGCCCTGTCACTCGGACAAACGTGGCGGGGTATGGCACGAAGAGGTAGTTTCTAAGAGGGGCCGTCGGATGCTAGACTCCCCTGAGCCCAGAGGCCCATGCAGCCAGCCCGACGATCGAGCGCGTTAATTCGTTTTGGAGTGTTCGAGGCAGACGTGTTCTCGTGCGAGCTCCGCAAGAACGGAGTCAAGGTCAAGATTCAGGACCTTCCCTTTCGCGCTCTCCGGCTCCTGCTGAGCCGCCCGAACGAAGTTCTCAGCCGCGACCAGTTCCGGCAGGCACTCTGGCCCGAAGGGGTATTTGTCGACTTTGATCACGGCATCAGCAGCGCCATTAACCGCCTCCGGGATGCATTAGGCGACTCCGCCGAAAGTCCTGTTTTCATCGAAACCGTTGAGCGCCGCGGCTACCGTTGGATCGCGCCTACCCACGCCCCAGCACCGTTGCCCCTTCCGCCGGGCCCCGTGTTGGTCAAGGCTGCCGCTCCCGAACCTCTAGTGAAGAAGACGACGCCAGCGGCGAACCGGTGGAGATGGTTACTCCTCTTGCCAGCCGCCGCCTTGCTGCTGGCACTTTGGATTTTCTGGCCAGCTCGCCGATCGGCTAAGGCCGAAGCAACGGCCACCCCGCGGGCGGCCCAGCAGAGTTCGAACGGCCTCCATCATTCCACCGATGCCGCGGCTGAGCAGTTCTATTTAAAAGGCCGCTTCTATTGGGAAAAGCGCACGCCCGATGGATTGAACAAAGCTCTGGACTACTTCACCCAAGCCATCGTCCACGATCCCAATTACTCTCTCGCCTACGTCGGTCTTGCCGATTCCTACAACTTGTTACCAGAGTACACGGCGATGCCGGCCAGCGAAGCCTATCCCCGCGCCCTCGCCGCAGCACAGAAAGCAGTTGAACTCGATGACCAGTCTTCGGAGGCCCACGCTTCCTTGGCCTTCTCCCTGTTCTACGGCAACTGGGACGCAGCCGCCGCCGAACGCGAATTCCACCGCGCATTGGAACTGAATCCCAACAACCCGATCGCTCACCATTGGTATGCCACTTATTTATCGACGAGGGGCAGACATTCGGACGCCTTGGCGGAAATTGAGCGGGCGCAGTCGCTCGCTCCGGCTTCGAAATCAGTTCTCGCCGACAAGGGAAGCTTGCTCTGTTTGGCCGGCCGCAAACAGGAGGGCATCGCGCTCTTGAAACAACTGGAGACCACGGAGCCCGACTTCGTTTCTCCGCATCGCTACTTGAAGGGCATCTACTTCGAAAACGGAGAGTATGTCCAATACCTCCAGGAGTGGAAGCACGAGGCGGTTCTGATGAAGGACAACACGAGCCTTAGCATGGTCGATGCAGCGGCGAAGGGATTCGCGGCTGCAGGCGCCCAGGGCATGCTGCGGAATATCTTGGCGTTGCAAAAGACACTCTACGACGGCGGGCTGCAATCGCCTTATTCCCTCGCACGGACCACCGCACTGTTGGGAAATAAACAGGAAGCTTTGCAATACCTGAAGGTTGCTTACGACAGGCACGAGGATTCCATGGTGCACCTGGAATTCGACCCCGCCTTTACCAACCTGCAATACGAACCCGCCTACCGAGATCTGGTTGCGAAGCTGGCATTCCCCAAAAACTAGTCACCACGGAGACACAGAGTCACGGAGAAATTGACCTTTTTCTCTCCGTGGCTCAGCGCCTCCGTGGTGGAGGTCTTGCCGGTCACTTCCTGCTCTACGCGCCCTTGCCTACTGTGGCAATGCACTCTTCGAGCACATCCATCGCTACATCGGCCTCATCTTTCTTCACCACCAGCGGCGGGCAGATTCGCACCGTGCTCGGGCCGCAACCCAGGAACAGCAGCCCGCGCTCGAACGCCATTTCAACAATCCGGTCGCGCTCGGTGTTGCCGTATTCCTTGGTGACCTTGTCTTTGACAATGTCGACGCCGATCATTAATCCGCGGCCGCGTACATCGCCCACCAGCTTCAACTTCTTCGGCCAGTCGGCCATGCGCTTCATCATGTGATTGCCCACGCTGGCGGAATTTTCGAGCAGGTGTTCTTTCTCGATGACGTCGAGCGTGGCGAGAGCCGCCGCGATCGCCACGGGATTGCCTCCGAAGGTCGAAGCATGCGAGCCGGGAATCCAGTCCATGATTTCCGCGCGGGTCATCGTGACGCCGAGCGGCATGCCCGACGCAATCCCCTTCGCCATGCAAACCATGTCCGGCTCCACGCCAGTGTGCTCGATGGCGAACCACTTGCCTGTGCGGCCAATGCCGCTCTGCACTTCATCGACCACGAGCATGATGCCGTGACGGTCGCAGATGCGCCGCAGTTCCTGCATGAAGATCGTCGGCGCCACAACGTATCCGCCTTCGCCCTGCACTGGCTCGACGAAGATCGCCGCCACTTCTTCCGGCGCCAGCGTGGTCTTGAACAACTTCTCTTCAATGAACCGTGCGCAGCCCAGCGCGAAGTTATCGGCATCCTGAGTACCGCCTACGCAGCCGCGGTAAACATCCGGATAGCGCACATGCGTCACACCCGGCACCAGCGGAGCAAACCGGCGCCGCTGCTGCGGCTTCGACGCCGTCAGCGACAGCGCACCCATCGTCCGTCCGTGAAACGCACCGAAGAATGCGATCACGTTCTGCCGCTTGGTGTGGTAGCGCGCCAGTTTCAGCGCGCACTCAATCGCTTCCGCCCCAGAATTGCCGTAGTAAATGCGGTGTGGCCCGGGCATGGGCGCAATCTTCGAAAGCCGCGCCGCTAGCTCCACCATGTTCTCGTAATAGAAATCGGTGCCCGACATGTGGATGAGTTCGCCGGCCTGCTTCTGAATGGCGGCAACCACATGGGGATGGCAATGGCCGGTCGAGGTCACGGCGATGCCCGCAGAGAAATCAAAAAACTCGTTACCGTCGACATCCGTCACTACGATGCCGCGCCCGCTCTTGGCTACCATCGGGTACGAACGGGTATAGGACGGCGAAATATACCTTTCGTCACCCTCGAGCACGCGCTTGGCGTTGGGCCCGGGCAGGGCGGTCTTGATCTTAGGACCGATTGTCGAAGAAACGGCAGTCGCGGTCATGGTCTTCGTAGTCATGAAATCCTCCGTTAGCAACCGTCAGTAGTCGGTTGCCCGTTGTGGGGAAAAGCAGCCTCGAAGCGCAAGAGTCCTGGTTCGGACGCACGCAGTCCAAAGCGAATCAGATGGAGGATGAAAAGTTAGTCGCTACCGAAGAGGCTGGGACGCAAACGCGAGGGCAGATTGGCCCGAAAACGTCGTGGACATACGAGACAGTTCAGCCAGCACTCGGATCTGTGCGATTGGGCAAGACGCGAATTGGGATTCATGCGCAGCATCGCAAACCGTCGACATCACTAAGTCATTATATCTGGAAGCTCGGATCGGCGGAACCCCCTTTAGTAACAAGAATCTAGGGACAGCCGCCATCGCTGCCTTGAGCGCAGTCGACAAAGCTGTCCGTCAAGCTGGTTTGCCTAGCCCTACACCCCACATGGCTTGGGAATCCCTCATGCCCATGTTGCATTTTTCTTCATCTTGCCAAGATGTTTTCCGCTGAATACCATTTAGCGCCCGGTTCATCGAGGCGGATCGCGCTGTTTGTCAGCCGCTCTGCGACGAATCTCCCCCGCACCGCCCAAGGAGAAGATATGTGTGCTCGCATCTTCACTCTCAGAAAAGCTCTCCTCATCCTCGCCATTGTTATGCTCGGCGTAGTGGCCAACGCGCAGACGATGAACACGATTTATACGTTCTCTGAGACGACCAGCTTCTGGCCCCAAGGCGCTCTGCTCGAAGATGGCTCGGGAAACTTGTACGGCACCACCCGCGCCGGCGGAGCCTACGGCGTGGGAACAGTTATGGAATTGTCGCCGCCAGCGGTCTTGGGCGGCGCTTGGACGCTCACCACTCTCTATAGCTTCGTCCCTTACGGAAACGGCGGATACGTTCCGGTTTCCGATCTCGTCAAGGACCAGGCCGGAGCCTTCTACGGCACGACGTATGCCGGCGGCGATCCCGTCTGTAATTGCGGAGGAGTCTACAAGCTGATTCCGCCCACGGTTCAAGGAGGCACTTGGACCGAGAAGCCGCTCTACGCATTCAAGGGAGGCTCGGATGGACGCCTCCCCGCGACAGTAGCGTTGGCCATCACCACCAAAGGAACCCTCTACGGTGTGACATCGCGGGGCGGGACTTGGGACAGTGGTACGCTCTTCCAGCTTACGACCAAGAACGGCATCTCCTATTCCGAAAGCGTTCTGTATAGCTTCGGCGATCTGGCGGACGGAAGCACGCCCAGCGGCCCCGTCATGCTCGACTCCACTGGAAATCTGTACGGAGTTACCTCTACGGGCGGCGCCTTCAATCAGGGAACGTTGTACAAGTTCGTGCCGCCGACCAGCACCACCTTGGGCTCTGAGTCGATTCTCTATTCTTTCGGTGCCTCCACCACAACCGGAAGTTATCCCAACGGTAGTCTGCTGTTCGACGCTGGCGGAGATATCTACGGCGTGACCAATGGCGGAGGCGACGCGGATGGCGACGGAGTGGTCTACATGCTCGCTCCGACCAAGACCAGTTGGACCGAGAGCATCATTTACGCATTCAGCACAAACTTCGGCACCAATCCCGTGGGCGGACTCACCTGGAACCACAAAACGAATCAGCTCTACGGAACCACCAGCAGCAAGAACATGCACCCCGCAGGCGACGGAACTGTATTTAAGCTATCCCCTCCAGCGGTCAAGGGCGGAACCTGGACGCAAACGACTCTGTACCAGTTCACCTACCGCGTGAATGGCGGCTACCCGACCGGCGCTGTCACCCTCGACACCAAGACCGGCGATATCTACGGCACCGCAATTAACGGCGGCGTAACCGGATGCGATCTGTTCTGCGGCGTGATCTGGCAGGTCGTGAACCCGTAGAACGATCCGCACCAGCTCTCAGATTGCGGGATCGCTCGTCTGGGTGTGTTCCTTCGTGGACCTTCGTGTCCTTCGTGGTTAAAGGTCCAGAATTGAAGTTGTTTTGACTTCCGCCCTCTAGGGCCTTAGCATGGCTTGACCCAAGCGCGGGGCCACTTCCTTTGCTCGATCAGACTATTTCCCATTACCGCATCGTCGAGAAACTCGGTGGCGGCGGCATGGGCGTGGTATACAAGGCCGAGGATACTCGCCTCGGCCGCTTCGTTGCCCTCAAGTTTCTTCCCGACGACCTCGCGCAAGACCGCCAGGCTCTCGAACGTTTCCGGCGCGAAGCCAAGGCCGCCTCAGCCCTGAATCATCCCAACATCTGCACCATTTACGACATCGGCGAAGAAGATGGAAGAACCTTCCTCGTCATGGAGTTTCTCGACGGCTCCACGCTCAAGCACCTGATCGCCGGGCGATCGATGGAGTTGGAAACGATTCTCTCCCTAGGCATCGAAATCGCCGACGCCCTCGATGCGGCTCACGCCGGAGGCATCGTCCACCGCGACATCAAGCCGGCCAACATTTTCGTCACCAAGCGCGAGCATGCCAAGATTCTGGACTTTGGCCTCGCGAAGGTGAAAGCGAGTCCATCGTCGAACGCGCAAATCGCTGATGTCACCGCTCCCACTGCCGTCGTAGTCGAAGAACATCTCACTAGCCCGGGTTCCACCCTTGGCACCGTTGCTTACATGTCTCCTGAGCAAGCCAAAGGAAAAGAACTCGATCCCCGCACCGATCTGTTTTCCTTCGGCGTGGTCCTTTACGAGATGGCCACCGGGACCCTACCGTTCCGCGGAGAAACTTCGGCGCTCATCTTCCAGGCCATTCTTGACCGCGCTCCAGTTTCTCCCGCGCATCTGAATCCCGATCTGCCGCCGAAGTTGGAAGACATCATCAACAAGGCACTGGAGAAAGACCGCAACCTGCGCTACCAGAGCGCCGCCGACATTCGTGCCGACCTGCAGCGTCTGAAGCGCGACACTGGCAGCGGACACGCCGTCGCCCATAGTTCCGAGTCTGTGCCCGTCGCCTCCGATTCGGGCCGGTCAGCAGTGGCAGTCCCGGTACCAGCCCCATCGGCCAGTTCCCGAGCGGTATCGGCGTCTTCTGCCGCGGTCAGCGCGATCGTGCCACCCAAGAACCCGTGGAAATTGCTCGTGCCCGCGATTGCAGCCTTACTCGTACTACTCATCGCCGGCGCTCTCTACTTCCGTTCCCGCCAGTCTGCCAAGCTCACTGAGAAAGACAGCGTCCTCCTAGCCGACTTCGTAAACACTACCGGCGACGCGGTGTTTGACGGCACGCTGAAACAGGCGCTCGCAGTGCAACTCGAGCAGTCGCCTTATCTGAATATTTTCCCCGAGTCTAGAATCCAGGAGGCCTTGAAGTTCATGGGCCGCCCCTCAGGTGAGCGCGTTACCAAAGACGTCGCTCACGAGATCTGCCTGCGCGAAGGCGTCAAGGCGATGCTGATCGGTTCTATCTCCAGCCTGGGCAGCCACTATGTCATCACCCTCGAAGCCGTGAACGCGCAGACCGGAGACTCTCTCGACCGTGAGCAGGTCGAGGCTGAGAGCAAAGAACAAGTCCTCAAGTCGCTCGACAAAGCAGCATCGAGCCTGCGTGAAAAGTTGGGCGAATCGATCGGCTCGGTGCAGAAGTTCACCACGCCGCTCGAGGCCGCGACGACTTCCTCTCTCGAAGCCTTGAAAGAGTTCAGCATCGGCCAGGACGCGCATTCCAAGCTCGACGATGATGCTGCGATTCCGCACTTGAAACGCGCCGTCGAACTCGATCCGACGTTCGCTATGGCATGGGCGGTGCTTGGCATCACCTACAACAACACTGGCAACAGCAAACAGGCCTCTGAGTGCTTGCAGAAAGCCTTCGACGTAAAAGACCGCGCCAGCGAGCGCGAAAAGTTCTACATCTCAAGCCACTACTACGGAACCTTCCGCGGACAACTCGACAAGCACATCGAGACTCTGGAGCAGTGGAGCCAAGCCTATCCTCGTGACGGCGTCCCGCTGGATAACCTGTCTCTCGCCGAGCAGGACGCAGGACAGCCCGACAAAGCTCTCGCCTATGCCAGCGACGCGATGAAACAAAATCCCAAGGACCACTACGCTTACCAGAACCTGGCGGCCTCCTACGTTTACCTCGGTCGTTACGACGAAGCCAAAGCCGTGGCGGATCAGGCGATCGCGCAAAAAATTGACCCATGGTCCCTCCACATGACGCTGTACTGGACGGCCTTCGTTCGCGGCGACGACGCCGCCATGCAACAGGAACTCGCGCAGTCCGGCGGCAAGGTTCAGGAGACCATTA
Organism: uncultured Acidobacteriaceae bacterium; assembly: GCA_963709025.1. GTDB lineage: Bacteria > Acidobacteriota > Terriglobia > Terriglobales > Acidobacteriaceae > Sulfotelmatobacter. The sequence continues at coordinate 513,604 of CAVPVE010000018.1, read as the reverse complement.
TCGTTTTGCTCCATGCCCAGGGTCAGTGCGCGCAGGGAAAGATCAAGAAGGCGCGGGAAGGCTTCGCTCGTGCCGCCGCGGCCGCACAAGCTCATGGGATCAAGGAATGGGTTGCCCTGAGCCTAGCCGGCGAGGCGTACTGCAACGCGGAGACGGGCTTCATCCCAGAGGCCCGCCAGGCGATGAACGCAGCATTAGCCGCCGCCGATACGCCCGAGACAGAAGCCGATGCCGCGCGCCTTTTTGCCCGCACTGGTGACACAGCCCGAGCTGAGAAATTCATTGCCGACCTTGCGAAGGAACAGCCCTTTGACACCCTTCTAAACCTGGTGAAGCTCCCAACGGCACGCGCTATCCTCGATCTGCAACGCAACCAGCCAGCCCAGGCGGTCGCGGCGCTCGAACCAGCGAAGCCCTACGACTTGGGAGCAGACCGCCGTTCCATCGGCACCTACATGTCGACGTACGTCCGCGGCGAGGCCTATCTTCGCTCTCGTGACGGCGTCAATGCAGCCGCCGAGTTCCAAAAGATTCTCGACCACCGGGGAATTCAGCCCACAAGCCAGTTCCTTTCTCTGGCGAAGCTCGGTCTGGGCCGTGCCTCCGCGCTCGCAGGCGACACGCCAAAAGCCAAAGCGGCCTATCAGGATTTCTTCGCTCTCTGGAAAGATGCCGATCCCGACGTTCCTCTGCTCAAGACTGCCAAAGCGGAATACGAGAAGCTGCAGTAGACACCGACTGACCTCTCCCTCGCTTGCACCTCTCAATCATCCTGCCCCGTAATGCGATCCATGATCGAGTCGATGACCTATTCACTTGAGTAATCTTGCGTGCCGGTCCGTGCGCTCACATAATCGCTTCTGTGTGAAGCGCATTCTGCGGCGGACAACGCGATGGACACTGCATATCGGAGGATGGCTCCAGTGGCGTGCTTACTGATCTCACTTTGTGCGGGCGCACAAGTGGGAAACAGCACACGCAGGATCGTCCTGCCGAATCCCCAATTGATTCATTGCCGCTCAGCGGAATGCTCGCAGTTATGGAAACAGGATTCAACCGATGGGGGCACGGTTTATCCAGCACAGGTCCTGACAGACTTTGTAAATGGCGAAGTGGTCGGACTTACCGCTGTTTACGACAAATCAGTGTCGACCGAGGAACTCCGGGCGGCCGTCAACGCGCTCTATCCAAACGCACAACTTCGTGCCATGGATATATGGAGAGTCGAACCAGAGCAACTTGCCATTTCCGTTTTCGATGGGAGTAATGGGGCAAAGGAAGTAATCTACTTGAAATTTGGGACATTCGCTTCTCACGTCCCTTCGGCGCACCTCGACTGCCCAACCAAGAAATTTAAGAAACCATTTTTTGTTCCCTGACACCTCCGCAACTTTAGAATCCAACTCCCCGCCACACGCGTCTGATATCTTTTAACTTCCCCTGCTTCTCACGACAATGGATTCCGCTCAGCGCCCAAGCCGGTGGATGGTGATTCTTGCCTTCGGACTCGTGTACCTGTTCTGGGGCTCGACCTATCTCGGCATCGACATCGCCGTCGAGACCATTCCGCCGGCTCTGATGTGCGCGGTGCGTTTTTCGATCGCTGGCACGATCATGCTGGCCGTCTGCGCTGCGACCGGGCGCAAGATTTTCTACTCGCCCAAGCAAATCGCGCTGGCCGCAATCGTAGGCCTGCTGCTGCTGATGGGCGGCAACCTCACGCTGTCGTACGCGGAGCTCACCGTATCCTCGGGCCTGGCCGCGCTCATCATCGCCATCACCCCGCTGTGGTTTCTGGTGCTCGATTCGCTGCTGCTTGGCGACCACCACATCTCCGGACGCGGCAAAGCCGGACTTATTTTAGGAATCCTGGGATTGTTCGTTCTGGTATGGCCGCAGCTGCGATCCGGCACCATGGGCCATCGCGAATTCTGGGCCTCGATCAGCCTGATCGCCGGATCATTCTCGTGGGCTCTTGGATCGGTGCTGTCGAAACGCTGGCAGTCTGGTATGGACGTCTTCAGCGCCACCGGCTGGCAAGTCACCGCAGCGGGCGTGGGCAATTTCATCTTTGCGCTGTTCGCCGGCGATCTCTCACACGTCCGCTGGACCGCCCGCAGCCTCAGCGCCACCATGTACCTGGTGGTGTGCGGCTCCTGGATCGGCTATACCGCCTACATCTGGCTGCTGGAACACGTTCCCACATCCAAGGTATCGACTTACGCGTACGTGAACCCGGTGGTGGCCGTGTTCCTGGGCTGGCTGATCCTCCACGAACGCGTCGACCGGTTCATCCTGGCGGGAAGCGCGATTGTGGTGTTGTCGGTCATCCTGGTTACCAGCGCAAAGGTGAAAGAGAAGACGGTCGCCGAAGAACTGCCCGCTGTCGAGGCAGCAGGCGACTAAGAGCGATTTCAGATTGGAGATTGTAGATTTCAGAGCGAAGGATTTCAGTTTAATGGTAGGTCTCAATAGTCGCTCATAGCTTCAATCTGCAATCTACAATCCCCAATCTGAATCTACTTTGACCCTTCCTCTTCCTCCTCCGCATCATTCACCAAATCCACCACGTGCCCACGGATCGCAAATGTTTGCTTGGCGCTACCGCCAGGCTCAAAACTCACCCGCACCGGGCTTCGCTGCCATGCAGGCACGGGACAGGCCGAGTCGGGCGCCGAATCCTCAGCCACTCCGGCATTGGATAGTTCCTTCTTCAATACCGGTTTGCGCCGGCTCAGCTGCGCCACCATCGCGTACGTCTTCTTTCCATCGTCCGCCACACCACAATAGGCGACATAGTCGCGGTACCAACTCGCGGCCGAATAACACGCATCGAATTCGGGAAGGTTGATCGGGGCCACGCGGCCAGTCAGGCGGTCGACCAGCAGCCAGCCTCCTCGCTGCCACTGCCAGCGAAGAGAGAGATCCTCGGGAAGACTGTCATTCACCCGAAACATACGCCGCACCACAAACAGCCGGTCCGTCACTTCGTGCGGGGCACCCAATACAAATTCTTTGACGCGCCCGTAGACCACCAGCGCGCGAATCTTGAGGGTCAGTGGCTTATCGTCCACGCCACTTGGAAACCACTGCACCGATGTCCACTTTCCAAACGCGATGACGTGGACTTTCGCGGCTGCACTTACCGTAATCGACAGCGCCATAACAATCAGCAGGGGAAACAATCTGGTTTGCAACATCGTGGCCCGCACAGTCCGCATGAACTGAGACTAGGCACCCGACAAGGACAGAGCAAGCGTTTCAATCACATGCGCAGTGCACGGGGCCCAAAATGGGAATGGCGCAGTTCGGCAATCGGTGGTAGTGTTCAGAATGCTTGCTGCCACTCTTCAGAAAGAGGGAGAATGGCTGTAGAATCAAAAAAGGCCAGAATAACGATTTTCAGTCATGAATGTCTTGCCTCCCTCTCGCTCCCTATCGCGGTCGGAGGCACGGACAACTTCCCAAACCGAAGCCGCTTCTTATAAAGAGATGGGTGACCTTCTACCACGACGTCGCGCCCCGCGAATTCTGGTCGTCGACGACCAGCCCAGCATCGCGGGCTTGATGAGCCAGTTGCTCTCCATGCGTGGCTACGACGTCACCACCGCGTCCAATGCCGAGCAGGCCGAAGCGGAAGTGCGCCGCCAGTTACCAGACCTGATCCTTTCCGACGTTATGATGCCGGGCAAGTCGGGTTACGATTTCTGCCGGACTCTGAAGGAAAACCCTGCTACGCGCCTGATTCCTTTCGTGCTCATCACCGGGCTCAGCGACAGCAGCGACAAAGTTCATGGCATCGAGGCTGGAGCCGACGACTTCCTCAACAAGCCCGTTCTCGCCGAGGAACTCATTGCCCGCGTGAAATCGTTGCTCCGCCTGAAGGAATTCACCGACGAGCTCGAAACCGCGGATTCGGTTCTCTGCACCCTGGGCCTGATCGTCGAAGGCCGCGATCCCTATACCGAAGGCCACTGTGAACGCCTTTCCGTTCGCGCCGCCGATCTGGGCCGCCACCTCGGCATGGACGAGGATTCCATCATCGCTCTCAAGCGCGGAGGATACCTGCACGATCTGGGCAAGATCGCCGTGCCCGATGAGATTCTGAAAAAAGGCAGCGATCTGACTCCCGCGGAATGGGCGATCATGAAACTTCATCCCATCACCGGCGAGAACATCTGCAAGCCTCTGCATTCTTTGCGGCTGGTTCTGCCGATCATCCGCCACCATCACGAGCACTCCGACGGCTCCGGCTATCCCGACGGCCTGATCGGATCCGAGATTCCGGTTCTCCCCCGGGTGCTCCAAGTCGTCGATGTGTACGACGCGCTGCGCACCGCCCGCTCCTACAAAGCCCCCTTGACTCACGAACTAGCCGCCCAGACCATGCGCGAGGAGGCCGCCCGCGGCCTCTGGGATGCCGAACTGGTCGGAGAGTATTTCTACATGCTCGAGCAGCAGCGGCAAGTAGCGTAAGGCAGTTCTCAATCGTAGACTCAGTACTAGGCTCTCAGATTGCCAGGTCTTAGTCTCTTGGTCTCAACGATCAAAGCTGGCTTTGGGCTGGCTGTTTGCTCGGTTGCTTTTGGGTGGCGCAGCGCTTTCAGTGCCGCCATCAATGTCTTCTTGTTGTTGAGGCTTTAGCCCCCGAGGTTGATTGTTCGGTGTAAAAGCGGCCCTTCAGGGCCGCGTCCGGGCACCAAAAATGAGATTGGCTTTAGCCCCCTGAAGGACGTCGGCCGATTTCTGATTTCCAAAATTCCAAAAGCCCAACGTACAATGGCAACGCAGCTGGCCAATTCGCTCTCGCTCTGACCGACAACTGGCAACCGAGAATTGAGAACTGGCAACTGAGAACCGCTCTTGGATCCCACTTACAGCATCGTGATTCCCGCCTATAACGAGAGTGCGCGCTTGGGCGCGACGCTCGAACAGGTGCTCGCCTATGTGCACGCTCAGGGCTGGGACGCGGAAGTCATCGTCGTCAACGACGGATCCCGCGACAACACGGCAGACATTATTCGCACCTTCGCGGCGAAAGATCCTATGGTGCGGCTGGTGGAAAATCCGGGCAACCACGGTAAGGGATACAGCGTGCGCAACGGCATGCTCAACACTCGCGGCCGCATCGTACTGTTCAGCGATGCCGACTTATCTTCGCCGATCGAAGAAGCGCCAAAACTATTCCATGCGCTGGACGAGGGCGCCGATATCGCCATCGGCTCGCGCTGGCTGCGCGCTGAAACCCAGACCCAGCGCCAGCCTCTGCACCGCCAGCTCTTCGGCCGCATCTTCAACCTGGTCCTTCGCCTCACCCTCGGTCTGCAATTCAAAGACACGCAGTGCGGATTCAAGGCCTTCAAGCAGACCGCCGTTCAAGCAATCTTCCCCCTGCAGAAAATCGAACGCTGGGGATTCGATCCTGAAATTCTGTTCCTGGCGAACAAGCTGAAGTTCAAAACGCAGGAAATCCCCGTCGCCTGGGGACACAGCGGCGGCACCCGCATCAATCCTCTCGTAGACGGCTCCCGCATGGTGATGGAAATGTTCCGAATCCGCTGGTTCGATCTGACAGGAAAATACGAAGCCAATCCTACAGCGACTCCCACGCCGCTTCCGACCCATCGCGGCCCACAAGCCTAACGTTGTCTCGCGGAATCACGCGATAGAAAAATGATCTCTCATCCTGAGCGGAGCGAAGGATCTATGCAATTGCCGCCATCGCAGACGCTGCCGGCGGGTCCACAGATCCTTCGCGCGGCTCCCAATGACAACGCGAATTAATGCGACGCCGCCTTCACGGCATCAACGACTTTGCTCCCCATCTCCGCCGTCGAAACTGCCGCATGCGCCTTCCCCGCTAAATCCGCCGTCCGTGCCCTCTGCGAAAGCACCGCTGAAACTGCTTTCTCCACGCACGCAGCCTCCGCTTCCAACTGAAACGAATGTCGCAGCAGTAGCGCCACCGACAAGATCGCTCCCAGCGGATTCGCAATACCCTTGCCCGCGATGTCCGGCGCCGATCCGTGCACCGGCTCATACAATCCAACCGGGCCGCCTATACTCGCCGAAGCCAGCAAGCCCAGCGACCCCACCACGCCACCGGCCTGATCCGACAAAATATCTCCAAACATATTCTCGGTGAGCAGGACATCGAAGTCCGTAGGCCGCTGCACCAGCAACATCGCGGCCGAATCGACATACTGGTGGCCCAGCTTCACCTCGGGATAATCCTTGGCAATGCGCGTCACCACGTCCCGCCAGAGCCGCGAACACTCGAGCACGTTAGCCTTGTCCACCGACAAAACCTTGCGCCGCCGCTTCATCGCCAGCTCAAACGCGACGCGCGCGATGCGCTCAATCTCCGATTCGCCATAGCGCATAGTGTTAACCGCGACGCGCGATCCTGGCGCGCCCTCGATCGACCGCGGCGAACCAAAATAAGCTCCGCCCAGCAACTCGCGCACGATCATGATGTCGGTCCCACGCACCAGCTCGGCGCGCAGCGGAGAGCAATCCTCGAGTGCCGGGAAAAAGACCGCTGGACGCAGATTGGCATACGTCCCTAACTCACGCCGAATGCGCAGCAGTCCCGCTTCCGGACGTAGGTGACCGGGATTGTGATCGAACGCCGGACTTCCCACCGCGCCCAGCAGCACCGCCGATGAATCCAGGCAAGCCTTCACAGTATCCGCAGGCAACGGATCGTTTGTCGCAGCCAGGGCCGCTCCGCCGATGAGCTTGGTCTGTAACTGAAGTTGATGGCCGAAGCCGCCGGCCACCGCCTGCAAGACGAGAACGGCCTGCTCGGTCACTTCCGGGCCAATGCCGTCGCCAGGGAGAATCGTTAGTTTTAGAAGCATGGAGGTGATTGCGTAATTGGAAAATCTGCTAATTGCGTTGGAATCGTGTCCTGAGAAACTACCGACTATTTTGGGGTTGAATAGCTCTTCTTGACAAGGTGGGAGGCAGATTCGACACAGACCATCTGCATCTCTCCTTTCCGTTCGGGAGTGAAAGGGCAAACCTCAAAATCACCCCAGACAGACTCAACGCCGGGAGTGAAGGTCAGCATCTCCTTGGGACAGATCGGCTCATCCGCGTCGTCGGCTTTCGGTCCAGCTGTGATGCCCAACATGCGTTTTGTCCCAACAGGCCACAACCGTAAACCCGGGGTGCCGGAGCCAAAAGTCGCCCTAGCATGGACTGCGTAACAAGCACCGATAACTTTGGGACTGTCCTTGCAGTTTTGGGGTACGGCGAAGGCTGGTAGCACCAATAACAGCACTACGCAGAGGTGTTTCTTCATCGCAGTTCGCAATCCCCTACACGCCCCACAGATAGTCTTCCTGCTGCGTCTGCTCGTGGTGGGCATCGCCGTGGACCGGCAGCGGCGCACCGAAAGGGTTCGTGTGGGGCGCGACCGGAAACGGCTTTACCGGCTCGGCCGCGGGTTCGGCCGCGGGTGCATTCACCACCGCCGCCTGCGGCGGAACAATCTTCTCAATCAGCGGCGTCGCCGATCCCGAAGGCTTGTGCGTGTCGCGAATCAGTTCCAGCAAGTGATGATCTTCCACATGCTTGATCTTGTCGGCCAGGCGCACAAAGCGGCGGTAAATGTCGTCCAGCGCCCTGCGGTCGAACGAGTAGCCCAGTTGTTCGCAACGCATGCTGAGAGCGTGCCGCCCCGAGTGCTTGCCCAGCACCAGCTTCGAATCGGGTACGCCCACCGACTGCGGCGTCATAATTTCGTAGGTCAGAGGATTCTTCAACACGCCGTCCTGATGAATGCCCGCCTCGTGCGCAAACGCGTTGCGCCCGGTGATCGCCTTGTTCGGCTGCACCGGCACGCCGGTGATCTCGCTCAGCATCTGGCTGGATGCAAAAATATGATCGCCCACCACACCCGTCTCGTACGGATACCGGTCGGGTCGAACCCGCATCGCCATCACTATTTCTTCCAGCGACGCGTTCCCTGCCCGCTCCCCGATGCCATTGATCGTGCACTCCACCTGCCGCGCTCCCGCAGATACCGCTGCCAGTGCGTTGGCGACCGCCATTCCCAGATCATTGTGGCAGTGCGCGGAAATTACTACGTTCTCGATTCCTTTCACGCGCTGCCGGATGGTCGTGATCAACGCTTCAAATTCAGAGGGCACCGTATATCCGACTGTGTCCGGAATGTTCAGCGTGGTTGCCCCAGCTTCGACAACGGCCTCTAGCACGCGACACAAAAACTCAGGCTCGGTACGAGTCGCATCTTCGGGCGAGAACTCTACATCGTCACAAAGCGACTTGGCGAAGCGAATCGATTCCCGCGCCTGCTCCACGCACTGATCTCTCGTGATTCGCAGCTTATACTGCAAATGAATATCGGAAGTCGCCAGAAAAACATGGATCCGCGGCCGCGCTGCGTGCTGCAAAGCCTCCCAAGCGCGCTCAATATCAGGACGGCAGGCGCGAGCCAGTCCGGCAATAATGGGACGCCGCACCGCCGACGCAATCGCTCTCACCGACTCGAAATCGCCGTCGGAAGCAATCGGGAACCCTGCTTCGATCACGTCCACACCCAGGCGGTCGAGTTGCTGAGCCAAACGCAGCTTTTCCTGCTGGTTCATGCTGCAGCCCGGGGACTGCTCGCCGTCGCGAAGAGTAGTATCGAAGATGGTGATGCGGGCTCGCTCTGCGGTCATGGATCTCCCTCAAAACAAAACTGATCCCTTATGGTAAGGGCGATTCTCCTAGAAGCAAAACTTATAATTCTTCAGCAATCATTAGCCACGCTTGTATAATAAGTTTTGCTAATGTATTCCATAGAATTGATTAAGGGGGCCGCATGGAGCTTTCCCAGCTCGAAGTCTTTCTGGCCGTAGCCCGCGAGCATCGCTTCTCTCGCGCTGCCGAGAAACTCTACCGCACCCAGTCCGCCGTCAGCCAGACCATCCGCAAGCTCGAGGACGAACTCGGCGAGGCGCTTTTCGACCGCTCTTCGCGCGAAGGCGTCCTTACCGACGCGGGGAAAGTTCTCTTCGAATACGCCGAAAAACTCATCAACCTGCGCACTGAGGCATCTGAATCTCTAACCGAACTGCGAGAGCTGCAGAAAGGCAAACTGGTCATCGCGGCCAACGAGTTCACGGTTCTCTACCTCCTTCCGCTGTTGGCCGAGTTCCGCCGCCTGCACCCCATGATCAAGGTCACGGTCGAACGCGCTCTTGGCAGCCGCATCCCTGACGACGTCCTGCGCTACAACGCCGAGTTCGGCGTGCTGTCCTACGAACCTCAGGAGCCAAGCCTGCACGCGGTGGTCGTCTATCTCGACGAACTCGTCCTGATCGTTCCCCCAAAACATCCTCTCGCCTCCGCTCCGCAGGTCAGCATCCGGCAGTTGGGCGCGGAATCGTTCGTGGCACACATCGTCTCGTCGCCCTACCGAGAGAAAGTCATCCAGCTCTTCAAGACCCACAAAACACCCCTGCACATGGACCTGGAACTGCCCACTCTACAAGCCATCAAACAGTTCGTAGCCATGGGACACGGTGTCGCGCTGGTGCCCGAAATCAGCGTTGAAACCGAGCTGTCCAGAGGAGAGTTGGTGGGAATCCCGGTGCGCGAACTGCAACTGAAACGCAAGCTGCGCCTCATCTACCGCAAAGACGCGAATCTGTCGCACGCGGCACGCGCGTTTCTAAAAGTCGCCGAAGCCGTGGCCCTCGACCGCAAAGGTCGCTACCGATTCCAGCGCGAAAACTGAACCTGCGTTGAACACATTTTGGCGTGTGCCCGCATTTTCCGGCAAAAATAAAGAAGGAGCAGAGATGAACTCTGCTCCTTAGTATTTAGGAACAGACCGCGCTAGCAGTCCGCGCACACCCGCTCTTCGCGGAACGACGCAACCGCCGTATCCACCGAGGGATGAACCTCCAGCACCGAATCCAGATTGGTTAACTCCAGCAGCGTGCTGACCAGCGAATTTGGTCCGGCACACTTCAGGCTTACGTTTTTACCCTGCGCCCAATTCTGCAGCAGCACCAACTCTCCGATACCGGCGCTGTCCATCGAACTCACCCCACTCAGATCGATGACCAGTTTCCTCGACTGTTGCAGAACTGCGCCCACCACCCCAGACAGGGCGGCGGCCTCATCGCGATACACCAGGCGGCCCTGGCAGTGCACGATGACGACATCACCGCGATTGCGTGTTTCCAGACTGAGTTTCAACTTCAACTCCTTGGGTACGTCAAAGGCAGCCAGAATTCCCGGCTGCTCGCCTATTTGCCAATTCATGTCCATTGGTTGCATGCTAGTAGATAGACGCAGGTGCGTTGGTTTTGGCACCATGAATATCTGGTAAATTTTCATCCATCCTGCGAGCCCGTATCCCGGCCCCGGCTTGGACAAATTTGTGTAAACTGGGACATCTTGGGCATCCAGTACACTGCATCTAACAGATTTCGTTGATTAAATTGCATTTTTTGCCGGCGCAACCGCCGGGGAGGAATAATTCGTGTCCAAGTCTGCTGCCGCGGCGCTGGCATTTTTTGGCTTCCTGCTGTTCTCGATTCCGATGTCGGCACAATTTAACGGACTTCTCCCCAATGGCAACGTCTACGGCGGCGTTTCCTACGCGCAGCTCACCAACGTCACCAACCAACAGAGTTATCGCGGCTGGAATGGCTCCTTCGAAGCGCTTCCCTTTACACGTTACCCGTATCTCGGGCTGGTGGCCGATGCCAGTGGTTTTTATCGATCGGGCGTTACCCAATACAACTTCGTGGGCGGCCCGCGTGTGTCGATGAACTACGACCGGTGGCGCCCTTTCTTGCACGGCATGGTCGGCATCCGTCACCTCAATTCCAGCGGTTTTATCTACAACCCGCTCGAGATCGATGTCGGCGGCGGCGTCGACTACAAGCTTCCGTTCAAGAATTTTTCCTGGCGCTTTCAGGGCGATTACATGCACACCCATTACTTGAGCGCTACTCAGAACGATTACCGCGCCTCCACTGGAATCGTCTGGCGCTTCTGATCCGCCTGCTTAATTTATTCATCAACCAAATTGCGGAAACCCGAATCTCTTCTCCACACATCCAAAACTTTGTCGCCTTACACGGGTTTGATGGATGCCAGGAAGGGAGAGTCGCCTCATGCTCAAAGCTGCGTGCATTACTGCCTTATTGTTCCTCTTCGCGGGGCTCGCAAATGCCCAGGTACCGTCCGGAAATGTTTTCTTCGGCTATTCTTATGAGTCCACAGACACTTCGGCATTCGGTCCGAATGTGATCACCTCGACCGTGACCCGGCACAACCTGAATGGATGGGAAGCCTCCTTCGAAGGCAAGGTTCTGCCCTGGATCGGAATCGTGGGCGACTTCGCTGGGCATTACGGTTCGCAGAACTTCACCGAAGCCACACCAAACGGCTTGGTCACCACGAACGTCACAGGCCATGAGCAGGAATACCTCTTCGGACCGCGCCTCTCCGTCCCAGTGGGAAGGTTCACGCCCTTTGCCGAGGCCTTTGTCGGCGCAGCGCACATCCACACTGGTGGCACTCTCCCGACTCCCACGAATACATCGTTCGCATACGCACTCGGCGGTGGGCTCGACTATAAGATCATTCGCCCGATCGCTTTGCGCGTCGAAGGCGACTATTTGCGAACATCGTTCTACAGCGCCGATCAAAACAACTTCCGCCTGGGCGTGGGTGTTGTCGTCCGCTTCTGAGCGTTTAGCCAAAACTTGGCAAGGAAAAATCAGGATTCAGCTGGTTGGCTGAATCCTGTTTTGTGGCCACGACAAAACTCGCAGAACAATGAGCGCCGGGAGAACTAGGCGCGGGGCAGGCTATCCGGTTCTGTCGCCCAATATTTGTGGTCGCGCAGAAAATACTTTTCGTTCCAGTAATTCATGGCCGTCCACAGGAACAGCCAGCCCACCCGCAGGTGTCCCATCTTCTTGAATCGACGGTTCGTGGTGTAGACCGCGCCGCGTACGATCGCGAAACGCTTGCCTTCGACCTGCTGGCTCAGCCGGTAATCTTCCGCGAACAGGATCTGCTCGTGGAATCCGCCCAGCTCCCAGAATTTCTTCCGGTCAAAGAACATGAACATCCCCGTGGCAAACGGACGGTGCAGGTACGACAGGTACTGAAAGAAATCATTGCCCGCATAAAACGCCTTGTCGAGCCAGCTGCCCTCGTTGCACAAAATATTCGTAGTCACGCAGTGCAACTGCTTGGCCTGCGCCTTCTCCACGCAGCGCCGCACCAGCGAACAGTCGGCCAGTTCAATATCCGCATCGAGAAAAAGAATGTAAGGAGTATCGGCCTGCGCTGCGCCCAGGTTGCGTCCGACCGATGGCATTCCGCCACGAATCACGCTCACGTTCAGCCGGTTGCGGAAACTCATCACGATTTCCGGCGTTCCGTCGGTTGAGTTCGCGTCAGCGACCAACACTCTCGTACTCGACATCTTCGAGTAGTCCTGCCTCGTCAGCGAAGTCAGCAAGCGCGGAATCAGTTTCGCCTCGTTCTTCGCCGGAATCACGATCGTCAGCTCGTTCGCCGTATTCATGCTTGTCGTATTCATGGATTTCTACCCCCTGTTCATCGATCGTCAAATAAGTTAGCCGCGAATCGACCCAGCCGCCTGAGTTGTAGTAATGCACGCCATCCTGCTCCACGTGAACCGCTTCGTGCGTGTGTCCGCAAAAGATTCGTTTCGCCCCATGTTGTCGCGCGTAGTTCAGTGCGCCAGACGCCACCTTCGGCGACATGCGCAGCCACCGCGTATTCAGCCGGTCGATCAGCCGCACGATCGGCTTGCTCTTAAAATCCAATTTCTGCAGTTGCAGATACAGCGAAGTGCCCCACTGGCTCAGCCGCACCCGGTTTACCTGGAATCCATCGAACTGATGACCGTGAATCGCCACATGCCGCAGCCCACGGTAATCCCACGCGTAATCCTGGTAGACGCGCACTCCGACCAGGTGCGACATGATGTTCGTCAGCCCGTGATCGTGATTACCCTCCACCCACACCACTTCAATCTTTCGTTTGGGATTCGAGAGCTTGCGGATGTACCCGAGAAACTTCCAGTGCTCCTTGGTGAGACGGGCAAAATTGAGGTCGGCGAAAATGTCGCCCAGCAGAATCAGCCGCTGGAATCGGTTTTCCTTGAGCACCCGCGTCGCTTCCCGCGCATGACTCGTCTCTGCACCCAGGTGCAGGTCGGAAAGGATCAGCGTGTTGTACACGTGCAGATCCATATCCCTGTTCTAGCAGTGGATTGTTAAGGGTTGATGAAATGTGCATCAATTTTGGTGCATAGGTAACTACGGAAGTAACCGCAAACCTCATTGAAGATTCAGGGATGAAGCGAACCTACGAGCTAGGAGTGAATCTTACGTTAATGAAGGCCTCGCGCTGCAATGGACGATCCTTCCGCTCGGCCGGCAAATACGAAGCGTGCCAAACCACCTCGAGTGCCGCGGCCGCCAGCGCCGGATCGGATGTCTGCACCACCTCGGCATCCAGAACCTTGCCTTTCTGATCGAGAATCGCGTGGACGATCACGGGTTGAACCACACCGTTAAATCCCGCGGGGGCTCGAACCGACTCAGGAAAACGAAAGGGTCCGACCATGATCGCTCCTGGTCCGTGGGAGATCATTTTCTTCGTCGGCACGAACTGGTTCGGATCGTTGTTTGCGTCTTGAATATCTTCGAGGTGAATCTGCAGCACGCTGGTGCCGCCTTCCACGATCGTGGTCTGCCGCGGCAGGACGCGTCCGTGGAACTCAATGCCGCCGTTGTAGTCGTAGACGGAATAAATGCCAGGGGCTTCGGAATGGATTCGCAGCAGGCCGGTCTTGGGATCGATGCAGGATTCGTTTTCTTCCCAGCGGCGTCCCGGCGTCTCCGTCGCGTCGTTACCGGCCCGTGACATCAGAATGCATGCGATGTCTGTCCCTTCCCACTTCGCAGTCGCCATGCGAATCAACGCAGGAGCGAAGTTCCCGACGACGGGCCAGAACACGGAGTTGCGAACCATCTGCAAGCGCAGCGGCATGTGCCCACGCGGTTTGTCATCGTAAGCCTCGCCCTGGTAGAAAATCCTGAGCTGAGAATAATCCCCCAGGCGCGCCGACCAGCGCCATGTCTGGCCATTGAGCCAAGTCTCCTCGAGCTCGCCGTAACCCTGACTGTGCGAATCTCCTCCCGTCGAGTTAAACGAAACCTTGATCGAGAATGGAGCCATGCCCGGCGTGTGCATCGCGCTGTTCTGACGCGCGCGTTCGAGCAGGTTCAGGAGAACAGCTCGCTTTTCCGGCGTATCCGGAACCACGGTCGGCCCCGTTGCCAGTTCCAGCGGATCGTACGGCAGAGCTGCAACCTTAGGCGCTGACTGCGAGAAGGTGGAGACGACAAAAAGCAGGATGAATAGCGCTAAGCGCGCGGCCCGGTTGGACATAAGCCACTCTCCAGCGGACGAGAAATGCTACCCCGATCTGGCTCGAATTCGCAAGCCAGCCCGTTTCGGCCCCTTCATTCGAACCGCAGCGCCGTCACGGGATCGACGCGGGTAGCGCGATAGGCCGGGATCCATACGGCGAGAAGCGCAACCGCGCTCAGCAACAGAGGTGTCGCCACAAAGGCCGCGGGATCCCACGCTTTCACTCCGAAGAGAAAACCGGCGAGCAACCGCGTAAGCCCCAAAGCTCCCCCGATTCCAATCACCACACCGATGCCTGCCAGAACCATTCCCTGACGCACGACCATGTTGCGGATATTCGCACCCTGAGCGCCCAGGGCCATGCGGATGCCGAGTTCCTGCGTCCGCTGTTGCACCGAGTAGGCCATGAAGCCGTAGATGCCGATGGCCGCCATCAGCAGCGCCGATGACCCGAAGATGGTCAGCAGCAGCATACTGAAGCGCTGCCGCGCGATGGTTGCAATAGCAATTTCATTCATCGTCCGAACGTGACCCACCGGCAGGCCTCCGGTAGCTTCGCGCAATGCAACAGCCGTGGGCTTGATGAGCGTGCTGGGTTCCACGCGGCTGCGGACAATCCACCACAACGGCGCAATGCGGGAGTTGAGCGCGGTAACTTTGTCAGGCATCTGCGCGATTGGGATGTACATAGTTGGTTCAGCATCCTGATCGAGGCCGCCATTGCGCATGTTGCCGGTGACTCCAATGATCTGGCGCGGTAGTTCGGCAAAAACAGCACCCATGCCGACGCCGATGAGCAGGCGGTCCGACAGCGGATCGCCCTGGGGCCAGTATTCCTTTGCCATCGCCTCGTTGATGATGACAACTCCGGGAGACGAGCCGTCGTCATGCTCGGTAAAATTTCGTCCGTGCAGGACCGGAACTTTGAATGTGTCGAAGTAGCTCCATGAGACCGTGAAGATACCGGCCCCGCCTGTGGAAGGGTCGTTCCCCTTTGGACGGCCAACGATGTCAAAAGGCAGGCCAAAGCCGCCCTGCAGCGGAAGGCAGCAGGCGGCGGCAGCACTGGTGACGCCGGGCAGCCCGGTGAGACGCTCGGTGCCGTCACGGACGATCTGGGCAACGCCGGCGGTCTTCTGAAAACGATCCGCGTTGATCGACATGGCCATCGTAAGCACGTTATGCGTGTCGAAGCCGGGATCGACGGCCTGAAGATTCCGGAAAGTGCGGATGAGCAGCGCCGCTCCGACCACCAGGATCAGCGCCAGCGCCATTTCACTCACAACCAGCACAGACCGTATCCTGCCGCTGCGGAAGCCCACGCCCGACCGGTTACTGCTTTCATTCAGTGTCGCCGCAAGGGTCGGCCGAGATGCGCTGATGGCAGGTACAAGGCCGAACACGACGCCAGTGATCGCAGAGATCGCGAAGGTGAAGAACAAGACATTCAGATCGAGCGTGACCGCAGAGCCGTTCTCTCCGATACGCGGGATATCCCCCGGACTGATGGCAAGGAGCATTCGAACACCGACAATGCCAAGAAAGAGGCCAAGAATGCCGCCGGTAAGCGACAGCACCAGGCTCTCTGTAAGCAATTGCCGGATGATTTGAACACGACCCGCTCCGAGTGCGGCACGGGTGGCAAGTTCGCGCTTCCTTCCGGAGGCGCGGATCAGCAGCAGGTTGCCGACATTGGCGCACGCAATCAGCAGAACGAATCCGACCGCCCCGAGCAGCACCAGAAGAGACGAGCGCGTGTCGCCGACAATCGATTCCTGCAGAGGGATCACGCCGAAGCTGCTCTCCGGACTGAGGAACTTGGGGTAGGTCCGCCGATACTCGTCCATCGCGAGCTTCATCTGAGCGTTGGCCATTTGCAGCGTCATTCCAGGTTTGAGTCGTGCGGCAACGACAAAATAGTTGGCCAAGTCCTGGGAGTTGAGGTCGAACTGATACGGTAGCCAGAGATCGCCTCCGGCCTTCGTAACGAACTCCTGTCCGATGACCCCAACAACCAGATAGGGTGCCCCTCCAGTTGGATGTTTGTCCCCACAACATTGGGATTGCCGCCGAACCGCCGCTTCCACAGGCCATAGCTGAGCACTACGACGTGGCCGCCGTTTGGACTATCCTCGGCCGCGGTGAACGTCCGCCCTGCCACAACCCTCGCACCGAAGAGTGAAAAATAGTCGGCGGTGACGTGTACGCCCGGTACCTGCTCGGGATTGTCGCCACCCGTCAAATTGAGTAGCGCGACCCCCCGGTCGTAAGCCGCGACGAACTGGAAGATCTCAGTCTGCTGGTGCCAGACGTTGAACTTAGGCACATTCGCGTCGTCGAACTTTCCCTCCGGCGACACATCCATCAACTGCACCAGCGATTCCGGTTCGGGATAGCTGAGCGGCTTCAGCAGGATCGTGTTCACCACCGAAAAGATCGCTGTATTCGCGCCAATTCCGACCGCCAGCACAATGATGGCGGTGGCGGTGAAGCCTGGAGTCTTCGCCAGTGAGCGCAACACGAATCGAAGATCGCGCCCTGTGTTTTCGATCCAGTCAGAGAGTCGAATCATGGGATCCCCCGGGACAATCGGACGTTAGCAGGGCACGGAGTCGGAACTAAGCATCCGACCAATCTTGCAAGTCGAACCCGGGGGCTCTGTGTCCTCGGTGTCCTCTGTGGTTAGTCCTGAATCTGACCACAAAGGACGAGGATGCCCCACTACTCGCTGGTGAAGTAATCCACGGTGACCGGATTCTCGAACAACGAGTAGTCGCGCGTGACCACCGTGATGCCGCTCTCCGTCACGAAATACCTCTGCCGGTCTGCTTCGGCGTCGTAGCCAATGGTGGTGCCTTCGGGGATATGCACGTCGCGATCGAGGATCGCCTTGCGAATCCGGCAACGCCGGCCGACGCTCACATGCGAGAACAGAATGCAGTCGTCGACTTCGGAATAGGAATTGACGCGCACGTCCGGCGAAAGCACAGAGTTCTTCACCTGACCACCGGAAACGATGCATCCGTTGGAGACGATGGAATCGAGCGCGGTGCCGGTTCGTCCCGCCTCGGCGAATACAAATTTCGCCGGCGGATACTGCCGCTGGTGCGTGCGGATCGGCCACTCTTCGTCGTATAGGTTGAAGATGGGCGACACCGACACAATATCCATGTTGGCTTCGTAGTAGGCCTCGAGCGTGCCCACATCGCGCCAGTAGAGCGCTTCCTTCTTATTCTCATCGACGAAGTCGTAGGCGAAGACGCGGTAGTCGTCGACCATCTTGGGCAGAATATCTTTGCCGAAATCGTGGCTCGACTGCGGATTCTCAGCGTCCTTCAATAGCACCGGAATCAGCACGTCGGCATTGAACAAATACACGCCCATCGATGCCGCCACCTTCTCCGGATTCAACGGCGAACGCAAAGTTGTCGTCTTCGGCTTTTCCTGAAACCCGTTGACGCGCCCATCTTTGTCCACGTCGACCACGCCGAGCTGGTAGGTCTGCGAGGGATCGCTCTGAATCGTCGCCAGCGTAATATCCGCGGCCGAGTCCAGATGCTGCTTCATCATCTTCCCGTAATCCATCTTGTAGATGTGATCGCCGGAAAGAATCAGAACATGCTTGGGTTGCTCTGAACCAATCGAATAAATATTCTGGTACACCGCGTCGGCCGTGCCCTGATACCACTGATCGCTCACCCGCTTCATCGGGGGCAGCACTTCCACAAACTCGCCCACCTCGCGGCCCAGAATGTTCCACCCTTCGCGGATGTGCCGGTTCAGCGAGAGCGCCTTGTATTGCGTGAGGATATAGACCCGGCGCAGGTCGGAATTCAGGCAATTGGAAAGCGTGATATCGATGATGCGATAGATGCCGCCAAATGTGACCGCTGGCTTGGCCCGGTCGCGAGTCAAAGGATAGAGTCGCTCGCCGGCGCCGCCTGCCAATAGAACCCCGAGAGTATCTTTCATTACTACCCCTCAGATTCCGTCGCTGTACAGCTCGCCCCAGCGGAATCTTGCTTCCCGCACGGCAGATGCGAAAAGAAAACAGTAGATGTTAGCACAGGTGCGTAAGGTTGCTCCCCCTCTTCTCGGCTCGCAGGTACGTATAATGCTCCACGATACTATCGGCGCTAACCACTCGGAGACGGATTTGCCCAGAAAAACGACGTTGCGGCTGAAAGAACCGAGGCCTTCCGTAGATGGGGAGAATTCGCGCGCCGAGCAGGCACTGGGGATGCACCAGCACATCACCCGCCGTGATTTTCTGAATGCCACGCTGCTGGCCTCGGGAAGTATGCTGCTCAATCCGCGGTCACCGGCCCAGCTGCTGGCGGCACGCGCAGCGGGACGTCCGAATGAAGACGACTTCACTGGCTATGGCGGCATTGGCGACTATGCAAATTCCAACGGCAACACGCTTGCGGTACTGAACGCCGGACACGAAATCCGCGATGGCCGGTTTGAAACCCTTCCCGCGACTGTCATCGACACTGGGGAAATCTATGACTGTGTGGTGGTCGGCGGCGGCATTAGTGGCTTGGCTGCCGCACTAATTTTTCAACGGCACGCCGGCTCCGGTAAGACTTGTCTCGTGCTCGACAACCATCCCATCTTCGGCGGCGAAGCCAAGCGCAACGAATTCCTCGTCGACGGCCTCCGGTTAATCGCGCACCAGGGATCCGCATTCTTCCCCGTTCCATACCCTCACAGCTTTATCGCGCGCTTCTACGAATCGATCGGCTTGAAGACACCTCGCCTCGAATACCAGAAGTGGGGCAGTTCCGAGCCCGAAATGCAACTGAGCCGTACGCCATATTTAGGCTCGGCCCCGAACAGCACCTACTTCGGCGCTAAGTTCGGCCAGCAGCAAGAGTTGTGGCTGACCGACCCCTGGGGCAAGGACCTGGAGAAGGCTCCTGTTCCGTCAAAAGTGAAAATGGAGTTGGCGAAGTTTCAGTCGGCCAGCGACTCCGCTGACCCTGCTCCGCAATATGCCGGAGACGCCATTTCGCGCCGCCTCGATACCATCACGCTCGAAGATCACATGATCGAGCACCACGCCATCAGCCGCGAAACCATCCGCACCTTCCTCTCTCCCGGCGAAGGCGGCGGATACGGCCTCGGCCCCGACGCCCTCTCCGGCTTCACCGCCTACGCCGCCGACATGCTGCATCCCCTCGACATCAGCGATGAAACCGGCACGCAAATGTTTCCCGACGGCAACGGCGGCATTGCGCGGCTGATCACAAAAACCCTGATTCCCGAATCGATTGCAGGCGATCACTCCCTCCAAGATGTCTGTCGGAATGCCGTGAACTTCGCGGCGTTAGACCACGTAGGCAGCCCGGCGCGTATCCGTTTGGATTCGACCGCGGTGTGGGTGAAGCACGACGGCGATCCCGCAAAGTCCGAGTTCGTCACCGTAGCCTATACGCGCGCCAGCAAGACCTTCCGCATCAAAGCGCGCTCCGTCGTCATGGCCGGAGGAAGCTGGACCACGCGCCACATCGTCCGCGATCTTTCCCCAGATCGAGGGCAGGCTTACAGCCAGTTCTATCGCACGCCCTGCATGATGGCCAACGTCGCAGTACGCAACTGGCGTTTCCTGTACAAGATGGGAATCTCCGGCTGCCAGTGGTTCGAGGGACTGGGAAATTACATGCAGGTCCGCAAGCTGGCAACTTGCGGCGCCGACTCGCCCACGATCGGACCCGACTCGCCCATCGTTCTCAGCGTGAAAGTTCTGTACACCTATCCCGGCCAGCCCACCGAGCAGCAGGGACACATGGGACGCGCGGAACTCATCTCCACTCCGTTTCGCGAATACGAACGCCAGATTCGCCAGCAATTCGATGCCATGTTCGCCCGCTCCGGATTCAACGCCTCCCGCGACATCGCTGGAATCATCCTGAACCGCTGGGGCCACGCCTATCTCAGTCCTGCCCCAGGATTCTTCTTCGGCAAAGACGGCAAACCCGCTCCCGGCGACGTGCTGCGCGCAGCCCCCTTCGGCAGAATCGCCTTCGCAAACACAGATCTCTCAGGAGTCGCCGATCACAGGTCTTCGATTATTGAGGCGGATCGTGCCGTTGGGCAGTTACTGGATCAGGTGTTGGTGGGGTAATCAAAGAACATTGCGCTGTCATCCTGAGCGGAGCCGATCCTCAGGCGAAGCGAAGGATCTCAGTCGGATCAGGTGCAAACGCTCTACTTATCCTTATCCGGCTTATCCTTCTCCAGCTTTTCTTCATCAATCTTGATGCGCAGCGACTTCAGAAACTTTAAATCCTGATCGTTGATCTTGAATTCAGGATTCGTCGACAAGGTGGTCACCAGCGAAGTCTTATCTGGCGATTTCTCCCCTTGCTTGCTGACGCCGATCGTAGCTTCCAGCACCAGGAAGATGTCGTAGCCGCCGTCCTTGATGCGCGACACAACCTCAGAAATCTGCTCGGAGTCGGAAAGAGATTCATTGATCGCGTCGCCGAGTTCTTTCATGAGTTGTTTCAGTTGTGGATCCACCGCGTCCCCCTCGAACGAAATCGCTACGCTTACGATCGTTAGATGCAGCCGCCGCGGGATCGGTTCGCCACTCATCGCTGCCCGCGTTGGCGTCATTGTAGCGCCGGAGGCTGTTAAAATCGAGGCTGTGAGCAAAGTTTCTACCTTACGAAAGATAGGTGCCGTAGCACAGGTCGCCGGTCGGCAGGCCGGACGCAACCGCACGCTCAAGGCCGTCATGAGCGGGGTTCGCACCGCGGGCCGCTCGGTCGGGCGCGCCGCTCACCAGTTGTGGCTCGAGGTCACGGGATTCTTCTTCCTTATCATGACCCTCGGCTTTGCCACAGGAATCGTTAAGGAATACAGGAAATGCAGCGCCGGGGGCGCAGGGTCCGGCCGTTTAGCGATTGCTATTTGCTTCACGCTCACCTTCGCCTGGTTCGCACTGAGTTCGTTCTGGCGAGCACGGAGGAGAGGCCAGCGTCCTTAAGCGACATACGAGTTCTTGTCTGGCGAGTTGTCTATCCCGCCAGTTTTAGGCTTGGTGAAAATTGATGCAGAAAAAGGCAGAATCGGGTCCCGGCACTGCGACCGAGATTGAAACTTCCTCCCGCATCCCAGTCAATCCTCTCTATACTCCCGCCGACCTCAAAGGTTCCGACTACGAAAGCGAAGTCGGATATCCCGGCGAATATCCCTTCACCCGCGGCGTGCAAGCCACCATGTACCGCGGCCGCCTCTGGACCATGCGCCAGTACGCCGGTATGGGCGACGCCGAGGAATCGAATAAGCGCTATAAATATCTGCTGGCGAACGGCACCACCGGACTCTCGGTGGCGTTCGACCTCCCGACGCAAATCGGCCTCGACTCCGATCATCCCCTGGCAGCTGGCGAAGTCGGAAAAGTCGGCGTCGCCATCGACTCCATTGAAGACATGCAGCGCCTCTTCGAAGGTATCGAACTCACCAAGATTTCTACATCGATGACAATCAATGCCACGGCATCGATCCTTCTCGCCCTGTACGTAGCCGTCGCGCGCCGTCAAGGTGGCGACCCGCGAAAGTTGTCGGGGACGGTCCAGAACGACGTGCTCAAGGAATACATCGCCCGCGGCACCTACATCTACCCGCCGCAGCAGGCCATGCGCGTCATCACCGACATGTTTGCCTGGGCCAACGACAACGTCCCCGACTGGAACACGATATCGATTTCCGGCTACCACATGCGAGAGGCCGGATCCACCGCCGTGCAGGAAGTCGCATTCACGTTAGGCAACGGTATGTCGTATGTGGAAGCGGCGATCAAAGCCGGACTCGACGTAGATCAGTTCGCTCCCCGCCTGTCATTCTTCTTCAACGCGCACAGCAACTTCCTCGAAGAAGTCGCCAAGTTCCGCGCCGCGCGCCGCATGTGGGCCCGCATCATGCGCGAGCATTTCAAGGCGAGAAATCCCAAGTCGTGGATGCTCCGCTTTCACACCCAGACTGCCGGATCGACACTCACGGCCCAGCAACCGGAAAACAACATCGTCCGCACCGCGATTCAGGCGATGGCAGCCGTTCTAGGAGGCACGCAGTCGCTGCACACCAACTCGTATGACGAAGCGCTCGCCCTGCCCACCGAGCAGGCAGCCCGCATCGCTCTCCGCACCCAGCAGGTGATCGCCTACGAGTCTGGCGCTCCGCAAACCATTGATCCGCTGGCCGGATCGTATTACGTCGAGTCCCTGACCAACGAAATTGAAAAGCGCGCGGCCGAATACTTGGGAAAGATCGAAGTGCTCGGCGGAATGCTGAAGGCCATCGAGCGTGGATTCGTGCAGCACGAGATTCAAAATGCTGCCTACGAATATCAGCAGTCTGTCGATGAAGAGCGCGCCATCGTGGTTGGCGTAAACCGCTTCGAAGTGGAAGAAGAAAAGCCAATCCCGATTCAGCGTATCGATCCGGCGCTGGAACCGAAGCAGGTAGAACGCCTGCGCGCCCTGCGCGCCAAGCGCGATGCAGGCCCCTGGAAAGCCGCCCTGACAGGCGTGGAAGATGCAGCGCGCTCGGGAGCCAATGTCATGCCCCGCATCCTTGCCGCAGTCGAGGCCTCAGCCACTGTAGGAGAAATTTCCGACGCCATGCGCCGCGTCTTCGGCGAGTACAAAGAGGCAGTTGTGATCTAGCGGGAATTGCGAAGCCCTAAGGCCCGGGTTGGTTTTCCTTCGTGAACCTTCGTGTCCTTAGTGGTTGATGCTTTTGACGTGTGCTACGCCGGCTGCGCCTGCATCTCCGCCACAACCGCGTCCAGATGCGCCAGCGTCTCGTCCACCGTCAACGAATACATGTCGCGCCCAAGCCCTTCGCCCGCTTCCAGCGCGGTCTTCAAGTAATGCCCCGCAATCTCCTGGGCCAGCGAATCCGTAATCGTCTTGCCGGTCCGCTTCTTGTATTCCACCCACGCCGGATGCGGCAGCGCCACCCACACCTTGCGCCCATCCACCAGAAACTTGATGTCGACCGCATCCGCGTGACGCGTAGCAATCGCAACGATCATGGCCTGATACACGCAATGAACCGGCTTCTTCGTCCACCGATCGGTGGCAGTAAAGTTCGCAAACATGCCTAAAACTATAGCGGAGCGAACGGTACCCGGGCAAACCGCAATCACCCGCGACCTTGCTCTTCCTTCGTGAACCTTCGTGTCCTTCGTGGTTCCTGTCTTGACCCCACGCGCCGCGCACTGCTAATGTCGCCTTCGCCCAAAGGACTCCTATGATCAAGAAGATCCTCGCCTCCGCGATGCTAATGCTCGCCGCGCTCCTTTCGCAGGCCGCAAGCACCAAGCCCGCCGGCCAGCGCTTCGAAGTCTCCTTTCCGCAGGAAATGAGCGCCGCCCCGCTCGACGGCCACGTCCTGCTCTTGATCTCCAACAACGACACCAAAGAGCCCCGCTTCCAGATCAGCTTCATGACGGCAGAGTCCCAACAAGTCTTCGGCGTCGACGTCGACGCGCTAGCTCCCGGCACGCCTGCGGTTATCGACGCAACAACCCTCGGCTATCCCGCCGAAAGCCTCAACGACATCCCCGCTGGCGACTATTGGGTTCAGGCCGTCCTCAACATCTACGAAACCTTCCACCTCGGCAACGGCCGCACGTTGAAGCTTCCCCCGGATAAAGGCGAAGGCCAGCACTGGGCCGTCAAGCCCGGTAATCTCTTCAGCAAGCCCGTCAAGATGCATCTCGATCCCAAGTCCGGACTAACCGTCCGCATCTCCCTCACCGAAAAAATGCCCTCCGTCGCCGACAATCCGAAAGTCGTCGACTCGGTTGTAGGATGGTCCGGCGCCAACGAAGATCACGCCATCGTCGACAACAAGTGGGTCAAGCACATCCGCATTCAGAGCGACCTCCTGACCAAGTTCTGGGGACGTCCCACCTATCTCGGCGCCGCCGTCCTTCTCCCCGACGGATGGGTCGAGCATCCCGACGCGCACTACCCGCTCATTGTCGAGCAGGACCACTTTCATCGCGATCTTCCCGGTGTGACCGCCTTCCGCACCCATCCGCCCGCCGAGAACTTGCAAGGCGGCGAGCTGCGCGCGGCGAAGAACGGCTACAAGCTCTATCAGGATTGGACTGCGGGCCGCCTGCCACGCGTCATCGTGCTCTCCATCCAGCACGCGACGCCTTACTTCGACGACTCCTACGCCGTGAACTCCGCAAACGTTGGCCCCTACGGCGACGCCATCACGCAGGAACTCATCCCCTACGTCGAGAAACAATTTCGCGGCATCGGCCAGGGATGGGCGCGCGCCGTCTACGGCGGTTCCACCGGCGGCTGGGAGAGCCTCGCCTCACAAGTCTTCTATCCCGACTTCTATAACGGAGCGTGGGTCTTCTGTCCTGACGTCGTCGACTTCCGAGCTTACATGACGATGAATCTCTACGACGATAGCAACGCCTTCTGGATCGAGAGTCCCTACGCGCGCGTGCCTCGGCCTTCCGTTCGCCAACCCGACGGCCTCATCCTCTCGACCATGGAGCAGATGAACCGCTACGAACTCGTGCAGGGAACGCACAGCCGCTCCGGCGAGCAACTCGATACCTGGCAGGCGGTCTTCAGCACGGTCGGTGATGACGGATATCCCAAGCCCATCTTCAACAAGCGCACCGGAGAAATCGATCACGAAGTCGCGAAGTACTGGAAGGAGCACTACGATCTGAGCGCGATCATGCAGCGTGACTGGAAGACTCTCGGCCCCAAACTCGCCGGCAAGCTGCATCTCTACGTCGGCGAGGCCGACACCTTCTACCTCGACCGCGCCGTGCACCTGCTGAAAGATTATCTGGAGTCCACCACCGATCCCTACTACCACGGCACCTTCGATTTCGGCGTGCGCAAGCCGCACTGCTATGCCGGAGACTTCGATCCGGCCGTGGGATTGAACCAGCACTACTGGCCCGAGATGGTGAAGCACATGGAGCAAACCGCACCCGCTGGCGCAGACCTCAAGAGTTGGAAATACTAGATCGGAACGAGGGACCGGCTCACTCTGGGTTCGTGCGATAACTCCATAGATCCGTCGTTTGCTTCTGTAGGTGTACAAACGATGATGCGGACGCAGGGCGAGCGACCTCCGCCCCAGAATTCGCCGCGCTTACGGCTGCTTCCACAATGCCGTGCGACGGCGCCAGCGAACATGCCGGATCGGTTACCGTGGCGTCACCGGCCAGCAGAAACGCCTGGCAGCGGCAGCCTCCAAAATCTTCGACGCGACGATCGCAGCTGCGGCACGGCTCTGGCATCCATTCTTCGCCACGAAACTGCTGAAACGATGACGATTCTTGCCAGATCCACTCCAGCGGCTTGTCGCGCACATTCTCAAACGTCAAGCCCGGCAGCACTTCCGCTGCATGACAAGGCAGCACTTTGCCCGCAGGATTGATCAGGATCAATCTTCGTCCCCACCCTCCCATGCAAGCCTTGGGATACTTCGCGTAATAGTCGGGCACAACGGAATCGATGCGAATCCGTCCTGCAAGCCGCTTCTCGGCCTCCGCGACGATCGCTACCGCCTTTTCCAGTTGTGCGTGGGTTGGCATCAGGGCGGCTCGGTTGGCCAGCGCCCATCCGTAGTACTGCGCGTGGGCGATCTCCACCCGCTCCGGACTCAGTTGCTCGATGAACGCGATCATCTCTTCCAGATGGTCGAGGTTCTGTCGGTGCACGACCAGATTCACGGTGAAAGCGACATTTTTCTCGCCAACCAGCCGGCGAATCGCGCGCGACAGTTCAATCTTGTGCGCATGCGCTTTCGCTCCGGCAATCCAGTTCGCCGCCTCTTCTCGCGAATCCTGAAAACTGATCTGGATGTGGTCGAGTCCGGCATCGACGAGCGACTGCAACCTCTGTTCGTTGAGCCCAAGCCCCGACGTGATCAGATTGGTGTAGAGCCCCGCCGCCCTCGCGGCCGCGATCAATTCCTTGAGGTCCCCACGTGCCAGCGGTTCGCCACCTGTAAAGTGCGCGTGCAGCATCCCAAGCTTGCCACACTGCTGGAAGACGCTCGTCCACTCTTCGGTCGAGAGTTCCGTTTTCGTGTTGGCCAACTCCAGGGGGTTCGAGCAATACACGCAGTGCAGCGGACAGCGATGGGTGACTTCG
Organism: uncultured Acidobacteriaceae bacterium; assembly: GCA_963709025.1. Taxonomy (GTDB): domain Bacteria; phylum Acidobacteriota; class Terriglobia; order Terriglobales; family Acidobacteriaceae; genus Sulfotelmatobacter. Next base: position 486,989 of record CAVPVE010000018.1, on the reverse strand, counting down.
GCGATGAGAGCGAGAGGATTCGAAACCATTTAGTAATCCACGATCCGTTTGCGCTGCAGTTGCTCCAGAAATACGCTGATGTCACTCCGAATCTTTTCCGGATCCGCGGCACCGAACTGTTTCTGCAGTTCCGCGATGATCTCGCCGAATGTTCGCACGCCGTCGCAACGCTCCAGCACCTGCAGTCCTGTGCCTTGAAGATTAATCTTCCCCTCAGGGAACAGGATCACCCGGCTCTCTCCGCTTCCGCTCCACCGGCATCCGACGGCGAGACGCGGCTGGCTTGTATCGGCCGGCGTCGCCATAGTTACGCTTCCTCGATCAGAAACGCGCCTGGCGGAGGCCAACCGGGCTGCACGTAGGCAAAATAAAGCGCATCCAGCTGCGCCCAAAGAATGTCGCACTTGTCGCGCAACGCCTGGATCGCCAACTCCTGCTCCGCACGAGTCTTCGCATTCTCGTACACGTAATTGATAGCGAACTTCGCATCTTCCGGGGCCTGCGTCAGACGTGCTTCGAAGTAATCCAGCCCACCCGAGAGCCAGGGATAATGCTGCCGCATTTTCTCCATCCGCAGCGAAATCAGGTCACGCGAGAATAACTCGGTCAGCGACGACGCCACCGCTTCCAGCAGGCTGCGGCTGCGCACGATGTTGAGATACTCATTCACCGCGAATCGCGTCGCCGGAAGAATCCCAGTTCCAGCGCGCACCTGCTCGGGGTCGAGCCCGGTGGCTTCCGCGAGCTTCAGCCAGCGCTTGATTCCTCCATCGCTGTGAGCATCTCCGTCGTGATCGACCACGCGTTTCCGCCACGCGCGCCGAAACACCGGATCTGGGCCGCGCGACAAAATGATCGAATCCTTGATCGGAATGATGCTCTGGTAGTAGTAGCGGTTCAGTGCCCAGGCCTGAAGCTGGCCCCGACTGAGCCGGCCCTCGTGCATCATCAGGTGAAATGGGTGCTGATGGTGATACCGCTCCTCACCCACTCCCCGCAGTTGCCCCCGCAGCCCATCGAACGTGAGCAGGCCCGCATCGGCCGCACTTGCATCTAAAGGTCGAACTGACATCCATCCTCCGCGATCTCCCAGCCCGCTTCGCGCACTTGCCGGTATTCCGGGCCGGCCTCGTTCAGCATGGGATTCGTGTTATTGATGTGCACATAGATTTTACGTGGATGGCGTAGTCCCGCCAACTTGCTGAGGCTACCCTCGGCAGACGAGACGGGAACGTGTCCCATCTGCCGGGCGGTTTGCCCGCTGCCCTGAATCCGAATCAACTCATCGTCACTCCAGAATGTTCCGTCGAACAGCAGCACGTCGGTGGACTCGAGTTCTTTCATCAGTGCATCGTCGATCTGCGGGACGGCAGACATGTAGGCGAAGCGCTTCCCTGACTGCGACTCGATAATCAGACCTAACGACGCTTCACCAGGCGTGAGCGCGGACTGGCGTTGCTGCGAAACATATGCAGGATAGTGCGCACCCAGCGAGAGGGCGCGGCATCGCAATCCGGAATCTTCTCCAGCCGGAGTCTCCAGCCGGAACGTTTTCCGCACCTCAAAGCTTGTCCACGTGGCCTGAGCCGAAACGCGCTGCAGCATGGCGAACATGGAATTGTCTTCCGTCAGAATCCGCCGGATGGAATCGGTCGCGTACACGCGGAGGGGCTGCAGTTCACGCAGCAGCAGCAGGCCGAGCGCGTGGTCGATGTCGGCGTTGGCCAGTATCGCTCCCGCGATCGGCGACTGGCGCACCCCTTCGCGGGGATGAAGTTCGGGAGTCGCCTCGATCTGCGCGCGCAGATCGGGAGAAGTTCCCAGCAGGAACCACGAGCGAGAATCCGCGCTCACCGCGACTTGCGCCTGCGTGCGCGCCTTGCCCCGGAAGCTTCCTGCACGCAGCAAGCGGCAGTTGGGGCACGCGCAATTCCATTGCGGAAATCCTCCCCCGGCGGCCGAGCCTAGGATCTTTACAAGCACGATTTAGGGAGTGTAGCAGCCGCGTCGTGAGCCAGGACCAGGGAAGTTGCCGAGACAGCAATCTTCCATTCGCGCCCTTGAACGGCTCAGCTAGAGGGTGACAAAACTTGCAAGCTTTGGGCGACTCACCTGCACGAAAAGTGAAAATCCGATGCCCGGCCAGTTACTCTCGCGAGCCACTGGCGTTTTTTGTTGCGCTGACGATCCTTTCACGACATACTCGAACTGCCCATCTGGTGCGGGCCTCAGCCTTCCCCCGCCCTCCCCGCCGTTCTCTCTGTAATTCCCAGGTGTGAAAGCGAACGGTCGGCCTAGTTCATGTCGCCGAGCGAGCAGGCGCCCGGACCTCGGGGATCGCCGCACGATCCGCAGGCGCCGCGAGTCGGAGAGGCCGCTGGCGCCGATCCTTTCGCCGACACCGCGAAAACCGAGAGCTGAGCCTCCAGTTTCTTCGTGTGGCACTTCGGGCACTCGGCTTTTTCCTTGCCGTAAATGAGGGCTTCGAACTGGTGGTGGCATTCCTTGCAGATGTACTCGAAGATCGGCATTGGCTGTCTCCAGATCAGTCTCTATTAGAATCAATTTGTGGCGAGTTCGCAAATTCCAAAATCTCCCGGCCGTGTCGCGTGGACGGCCCGCACGCCATTCCACGCACGGCGCTGGCTCGCTGGCGGCCATGTGCAAACCATTGCCAGCTTCCTGCTCCCCCGCAAGATTCACTTGCCTCCCGCGGAAGAACGCCTGGTCGAGGTTGCGCCGGGCATCAAGATTCGCTGCTGGTGCTACTGGCAGGGGACAACGAGAGAAGATCGGGCCCAGCCGCTCACGTTGATCGTCGTCCACGGCCTCGAAGGTTCTTCCGATTCACAGTACATGCTGGGCGTAGCTCGCAACGGCCTGGCGGCCGGAATGAACGTCGTCCTCATGAACCAGCGCAACTGCGGCGGCATGGATCACTACGCTCCCACGCTGTACAACTCGAGCCTGTCCGGAGACGTGGCCGCGGTAGTGCGCAGCGTCCTCGAGAATGACGGGGTCTCGCGCTTCGCTCTGATCGGATTTTCCATGGGTGGCAATCTCGTCCTAAAACTTGCCGGAGAGTGGGGAGCCGACCCTCCCCGGCAGTTTCGCGCCGTAGCCGCCGTCTGTCCGGCGATGGACCTCGCCGCCTCCGCCGACGCCCTGCATGAGCCTGCTAACCGCCTCTACGAGTATTACTTCCTCATGCAGTTGTTCCGTCGCCTGCGCCGCAAGGCCCGGCTCTTTCCCGGAAAGTTTGACGTCTCGCGCTTGCGCGGCATCACCAGCCTGCGTCTGTTTGATGACCGCATCACAGCCTACTACTGCGGATTCACCGGCGCCGATGACTACTACGCGCGCGCGGCCGCCTCCAACGTGGTCGATCGTATTGCCTTCCCGGCCCTCATTATCCACGCCGCCAACGATCCCTTCATCCGCGTGCGGCCAGAAACCTTGCGGCGCATTGCTGCGAATCCAAATATCACTTACATCGAGACGACGGACGGCGGCCACTGCGCCTTTCTCGGCGAACTCAACGGCGGACGTGACGGCGACGTTGCCGACGACGGCCGCTGGGCCGAACGTGAAGTCGTCGACTTTGTCGCGGGCCAATAAGCGAAATCAGGCGGGCGAAACAAAACATTCCTCGCCTCGAAGCGCGTCCAAAAGCGAACACCGATTCACGCAAACGGACAGCCTCCACTCTGCGCCTCAATCCAGCGCCCGTAGTTATTTCAATGCCGGCGAGCGACTTGACCGGATCCCCACGCACCACTCGATTGGGCAGACGAATTGCATGTTTGTTCTAGCCCAAGGAACGTCTCACGGAGGTTTGTATGGCACACTTTGAACGGATTCGCGACGTAATTTCCGGGCCCTTCAGTCCCGATGTCATCCAGCAACGCACCGCCGCCGGATGGCAAATGGTGTCGATCGAATGGCGGCGCGAATTGCCCGAGTCGGAAAGCCCCACCGAAGGCGCATTCAGCGACGATATCCCCTACGGCCTGCGCATCTCCGAAGACGGCCAGCGTCTCGAGATCGATCCCGCAGAGAATCGAACTCTCATGCTGATGATGGAGCTGCTGGTCCAGGACTTTCCCTATTCCAGCATTGTCAGCGACCTCAACGAGAAAGGACTTCGCATGCGGGATGGCCGACCGTGGACCCGGGTCGCAGTCTTCAACATGACGCCGCGCCTCATCGAAGTGGGCCCGCGCCTCTTCTCCACCGAAGAGTGGAACCAGGCACGTCAGAGGTTTTCCGCATCAAGACTCAGGAGACTCCGAAGTAAGCGCTGATCTAGAGATGCCATGCGCCGTGCATGGGCCTAAGCCCGCCAAAAGAGATGAAAAGTGGGTGCCCCATTTCTCGCGCGTTCTTGGCGCGAGAAGTGGGAATTTTCGACAGAGCGCGCAGCGATCACGGCTTTCAGGCCCGCGCCGGTGCCCGGTGCAGCCACGGCATCAGCTCGATTCCGCGCCCTTTCATTTTGATGCGAATGTAAGCCAGCACCACCATCGCCACCGTAATCAGAAGCAGCCCCGCCGATGCCCCGCCAATCCCCATCTTGTGTTTCGGCAAAATCGAGATGCGCCCGTAGACGAATTCAATGTGCACCCAGTAGACGAGCAGCGACGCCTGCCCCAACTGGATCAGCGGGCTGAATCCCCATTGCCCCGCGCCCCACCGGCACCACGCATAGCTCGCCGCCAGAATCACCAGCAACATCCCCACCCGGATCAGAAAGAAGCTCGGGCTGGTATGCCAGTAATCCTGCACCGCGTAGAACTGCCGCGGTTGCCCGTCGAGCCAGCGCGCAAATTCAATCAGCGCCGCACCCGCCAGTCCCATCGACACGAATCCCTTCCACTCCCGAGCACGTGCCCACGGGCTTTGCAGGATGAATCCCACTGCCAGCCCGGCAAAGGCGAACCCCGTCCACGGAAAAACGGGGAAGAGCCCGGCCTGCGGAACTCCGAGATTGTGCACGCCATCGACATACGACTCCAGCGGCCACGGAAGCCATGTCGGCCGCCACGTCGTCCACAACGGCGGGCTCAGCAGCGAAATCAGTACCGCAGTTCCGCAAGCGGCCAGAACCAAAGCCAGCCGCCCGTGCGCGGAAGATGTGGTGCCCAAGGAGTGTGTGGTGCCCGAGGAGCGTGTTGTGCCCAAGGAGTGTGTTGTGCCCAAGGGGTATGTGGGGACAGCCGCCCTCGGCTGTCCCGCCGGACGCAGTCCGGCGAGCGAAATCCCCGCCAGCACGATCCAACACATCACGCCCATCAGCATCATCGAGAGCCCAATCGTGTTGAGCACATCCACGCGGAGCAAGTCGCTCTTGGGCGCCCATCCCCAGGCAATCACGTATTCCTGCACCCGAAACAGCAATCCGTAGACGAAAATCTCGCCCCCACGCAGGATCGTCGTCCGGGCGATCTCTGCTGTCGGAACACCTTTCTGCCAAAGCTTTTCCGTGACCAGCGCAAACGACATCCCTGCCAGAAACAGAAATAGCGGCGCCGGAAATGTCCCTCCCAATTGCGAATACATGAAAAACGAGCCCTGCCTTGCTTGGGGAGAGAGCCATGAATCGTAGCAGTGCGTCTGGAACATCAGCACGCACGCCAGTCCGCGCATCCAATCGATGTAGCCAAGCCGGGTCTTAGTGGTTTCGGGCAGGGGCATGTGCAGTTTGGGGATTCGCACGGGCAGTATACGGTAGCGGAGTGGTAGAGGCCGAATGTCCAGTGTTTTTCAGGCTGGGATGCTCGTTTCACCCGTGCGTTGCCCGGTTTTGGCCGCGAATTGACCTCTAAACGCCGAAGCGCTGAATTCTGAACATCCGATATTTGTTAACATTGTGTGTCCCATACAACCTTCCACCTAACAGTCTTGATCGAATAGGGATTACCCGTTATAAGCTTAGGAAGAATCACAAGGACCCAGTTCTGCCGACCGGCCCCGGAGCCCCCATGCGAATCGTGAAGTCGTCGTTGTTGCCCGCCCTCGTGCTCGCCAGCCTTTTCTCCACTTTGAGTTACGCCGCCACGCCCGACCGCATCTCAGGCGCATTGACGAGCGGCCAGACCGTCGCGCTGAGAGGAAGCGTTCACCATAGTGCGTTGCCCCAATTCGATCAGGGACCCGTAGATCCGGCCATGCAACTGGGAACCATTACCTTGATGACGGCACCCACGGCGGCGCAGCAGAAGGCGATCACGCAGCTCCTGGCCCAGCAGCAGGACCGTAAATCGTCCAACTATCACAAGTGGCTCACTCCCGAGCAATACGCCGACCGCTTCGGTCTAAGTCAGAACGACATGCAGCAGATGGCCTCATGGCTCAAGACGAAGGGCTTTACCAGGATCCAGCAGGCTCGCGGCCGCAACTGGATTTCCTTCACCGGCACCGCCGCCCAGGTTCAGAGCGCATTCGGCACTGAAATCCACCATTACTCAGTTAAAGGCGAGATGCACTATGCGAACGCTACGGCCCCGAAGATTCCGGCAACTCTGAGCGGTGTAGTTTCGGGTTTGACAGGACTGCACGACTTCTTGCCCAGGCGGATGAGCCACCGACCCCAGCCGAATTACTACAGTTCGAATCTTCAATCGCAATTCATAGCGCCGGGTGATATCGCAACGATTTACGACATCAATGCGCTCTACACCGCCGGATTCGACGGCACCGGACAGAAGCTGGCCGTCATGGGGCGGACCGACATTTATCTCGCTGACTTGAACGACTTCCGTACGGGTTTCGGGATGTCGGCAATCAGCTGCACCACCAACACCAGCAATGTGATCACGGCGTGCAGCGACCCGCACTTCAGCTATGTGCTGGACGGCGCCGATCCGGGGTTGTCGACGAACGGAGATATCAGCGAAGCTGATTTGGATTTGGAATGGTCCGGCGCCGTCGCTCGCGGAGCCCAAATCATCTATGTGAATTCGAGTGACACGTTTACGTCTTTCCTGTATGCGATCAGCGCGAATATCGCCCCGGTGATCAGCTTGAGCTACGGCCAATGCGAGTTCGATGACAACGACCTTCAAACCATACATGAGCCCGCACTCCAGCAGGCGAACCTGCAAGGGATCACGTTTGTGAATTCCAGCGGCGATACAGGCGCGGCCGAGTGCGACTACTCCGCCACAGTCACTAGCACGCAACTCGCCACTCAAGGTATTGCGGTGAGCTACCCCGCGAGCAGCCCGGAAGTGACGGGAGTTGGAGGAACGGCAGTGCAGTTGGCCGATATCGTACCCCCATCGCCTACCTATTGGGGGCAGAGCAACGGCACAGATGGCGGCACGGCCATCAAGTACGTTCCCGAACAAGCTTGGAACGATGACGACGAATTCTTTCAGTATTGCCAGCAAAATCCGGGGACCTTCTGTAGCACAGGAAACGGCCAGTCGGGTTGGGTCCCGATTACCTCCGCAGCCACGGCACAGCAGAACATCGGCATCTCATCGACTGGCGGCGGCGCCAGTAACTGCTCGGTTCAAACTTCGGACTTCTCGGCTTGCGTCTCTGGTTTCCCGAAGCCTTCGTGGCAAACGGCTACGGTTTCAGGGCAGACCACCCGCCTCTCCCCGGATGTTTCTTTTCTGGCAACTCCGAACTTTCCCGGCTACATTTTTTGTACGCCGTTGTCGGAACTCGGAGGCACGGGTTCAACCAGTAGCTGCGCGAGCGGGATCGCCAATGCTGTTGACAACAATTTTTCTCTCATTGGCGGGACATCGGTATCCGCCCCAATCTTCGCCGGCATCGTCGCCGTCTTGAACCAGTACACCGGAGCTGCCCAGGGCAATATTAATCCATCTCTTTACCAGTTGGCTGCGACCGCTCCCAAAGCGTTCAACGACGTCACCGTTTCCGACAACAAGGTGGCGTGTCAGGCGAACAGTCCCGGTGCTCCTCAACCCCAGGCTCTATGGTGTCCTTCAGCCGGGGTCCTCGGCTACTCCGCCGGCGCCGGATACGACTTGGCCACCGGCTTGGGCTCGATGGATGTCAATAACTTCGCCGTCGCTCTCGCCGCTCCTCCTGATTTTTCGGCGAGTTCATCGACGACCAGCCTGACGGTATTCGCCGGGCAGAGCGGCACCGCAACGATTACAGTCACGCCGATCAACAATTTCACCGGGACGGTGAGCTTTGCCTGCACCGGCCTTCCCTCTGGCGATACCTGCTCGTTCAACCCCACGACTTTAGCTCCCAGCGGGGCTCCCGCAACAACGACGGTAACCATTCAGACTGGCGGTTCGGCAACAACGGCAAATGTCACGATTACCGCAACCACTGGTGTTTCGAGCAAGGTCAGTCATTCTGCAGCCGCCATTGCGTTGACTGTCTCGCAGGCGTTTACCCTCACGCCTACTGCGACCAGTTTCCCGGCGACGCAAGGTGCGACCATCAACCCCAACGTCACTGTGACGCTGAATGGAGGGTTTACCGGAACGCTGACCTTCACCTGCACCGATCCAGCGCCGGCCTCGATCTGCACTCCGCCCCCGCAAACCAACGCATCCGGGAAAGTCAGCTTCCAGATCACAACCACTGCGCCCACCGCTGCGACCGTCCGGCCTTCCGATCGCGGCACCCGGATCTTCTACGCAATGTTTCTGCCAGGAATGCTTGGCATCCTGTTTACCGCAGGATCCCGACGGCGCTCGCTGCGCGCCATGCGATTCCTGGGCCTGATCATGGTTCTGGGATTCTCAACTCTATGGCTGGCATCTTGCGGCGGCAGCGGCAACAGCGGTAGCACGGGGAATCCGGGAACGCCCACGGGGTCCTACACAATCACGGTGAACGCCACTTCGGGCAGCGTAACCGGCACGCCCACAACGTTCACCATGGTCGTGCAATAACACCGCACGCCAACATGAATCTCAGGCGCTCCGCCAATCCCGGAGCGCCTTTTCTTTTCTGCCAGACTCGTGTGCGACGGGCACATCCGTCCAGGTTTTGACTTCTCAATTCCTGATCCATCGGACTGATCTGTCCGAAGCGGTACTACGTTCTCCGACACCCTCCTGCCGAAGCCAGAAACCCCCGTTCCCGCTCTCCTCTCGCTGCTACAATGCCGTGTTCACTTCGGTAACGGCGCGAACGGCGAACTTCAACGCCCTCAATCACGTACTGTCTAGTGGGTAGGCCTTGGAGCGTGTCTCAGCAGTCGGGTTACCCAAAGTAAGGCCAAGGCAGAGTCTCAGGTTGCAGCAGATTTCCGGGGAGCGCAAGTGGAAGACGTCCAGGTCGTCGCGATGCTGGTCCGGCGGTGTATCGCCGGGGATGCCGCCGCCTGGGAGGAAATCGTGCAAACCTACAATCGACGCATTTACAACATCTGTTACCGCTTCGCCGGATCGTCTGACGACGCCCAGGACCTCACCCAGGAGGTCTTCATCAAGATGTACCGCACCCTTTCAAGCTATGACCACACCAAGGGCGCCTTCGTCACGTGGGTGACAACCATCACCCGCAACCTGCTCGTCGACCATTTCCGCAAGACCAAGCAGGACCGGATGACCGACTCCATGGACACTGCGGCGTCGGACCACGAGGACGCCCAGCCGCTCAGTGAGCAAATTCCTGACCAATCCGCTCCCCCCGACGCACACGTACGCAGCCGGGAGGTCGGAGAGACGGTTCATGCGGCCTTGGGCAAGCTCTCCCCCGAGCTTCGGGAAGCAGTGATTCTAAGGGACTTACAGGATATGGACTACCGCGAAATTGCCAGCGTTTTGAAGGTTCCGGAGGGTACCGTGAAATCACGAATAAATAGAGGGCGGGCGGAACTTGCCAGGCTCCTACAACGTACCTATAGGCAGGTGATGTGATGCCAGACCAGACCAGAAACGGAATGCAGTGTCACGAGTTCGAAACCCTGCTCGCGGACGCCATTGATGGCGTTCTGACAGGGGCGGGACTCGACCGCTTCCAGGCCCATGCCCACGTATGTGGGGTGTGTGGTCCGCTGCTCGCCGAAGCTGAGGCGGGCCGCAACTGGCTGAAGGGTCTCACGGAGGTGGAGCCTCCAGCCAGCCTGGTCAACAACATTCTGGCATCCACGACGGGCGTTGACACCCAACGCCTCCGAGTCGCTGTACGTTCTCCCCAGCCGCAGATCTCGTGGTGGGAGCGCATGCAGGCCTCTGTGCTCGAGCCGATCTGGGCAACGGTCCGCCAGCCGCGCTTTGCCATGTCGTTTGGTATGGCATTCTTTGCGCTGTCGGTGACCCTTGCGGTCGCGGGAGTGAAGCCCTCCGACTTACGCCAGGTCAGCTTGCGGCCCTCTGCGATCCGGCTCGCGTACTACCACACGCAAGCGCGCGTGGTGCGCTACTACGAAAACGTGCGGATCGTTTACGAAGTCGAGTCGCGCGTGCGCGAAATCAAGCGCACGGTGGCTCCCGCCGAACCCGGCCGCAAAGAATCCCGGCCGGCCAAGAAAGACGACAAGAACGACACAACACAACAGCCCGAGCAGAAGCAGGAGCGCAACTACAGCCAGACGGATAACCATCTCATCCTGGCCTGTGCTCCTCTGGGTCCATCTCTTCGCGATCTGCCTGTAGTGTCGGTGACCACTGACAGGAGGTTCGTATGAACTGCGCCACTCACAGCGATACTGCTGCAGTGGCTTTCTGCCGCACGTGCGGCAAGCCACTTTGTAACCAATGCACCCGCGACGTCCGCGGCGTGATCTACTGCGAGGCGTGCCTGGCCGCACGCATGGAAGGAGCCGTGCCAGCCGCGGGATTTGTGCCGTCGGCAGAAACGGTGTATCCGCCATTGGGCACGCCGTCCACCGCGTACCGGCCTCCCATCAATGCGGGCCCGAATCCGACGGTTGCCGGAATTCTGGGCGCGATTCCCCTCGGTCTGGGCGCGGTCTACTGCGGCCAGTACGCCAAGGGCCTGGCGCATCTCGGCATTTTTGTTGGAGCTATCGTCGCCTTGTCCTCCGACTTGTCATGGCAGGCGGATACGGTGCTGGGAATCTTCCTCGGTTTCTTCTGGGTGTACCAGATTCTCGACGCAGTTCGAACAGCCAGGGCGATTCAGGCCAATGAACCCATTCCTGATCCGTTTGGATTGGCGTCTACCTTCGGCACGGGAGAAAAGTTCGACACAACCAAAGTTCCCGCGGCGGCCGCCATCCTGATTGGCTTGGGCGTACTGTTTCTGATCAATACGATCTTTGACTTCAGTTTGCACCGCTTCTGGCCGATCCTCCTGATCGTGATTGGAGTGTGGCTCTTTGCCAAGAATTGGGGATTGCTGGGTGGCTACCGCCCGTACTGCGTTTGCGAACATTGCCGCACCCGCAAGCTGATGGGCCCGGCGATGCTCGTCACTATCGGCGTCCTGTTTCTGCTCGACAGCGTTGGGCGTCTGGAATTTCACAGAACCTGGCCAGCCATTCTGCTGGTCATCGGAGTCGTCAAGCTGATGCAAAGCAATGCGTCCTCTGCGGGACACGTTGGCCCGTTGCCTCCGGGCATGCCGCCGAGCGTTCCGCCGGGTAGCTCGATGCCGGGCTCGATGAATGTTCCGCCGCCACCAGCACCGCAGAGTCCGGAGCAGTCCGCTTCTTCTGGCGAGGTGAAAAATGTCTAGTCCCGTCGCACCACCTCCAGCATTTTCACCGCTTCCACCTTTGCCGCCGCGCCGTCACCGGTCGATGGCAGGCGCGTTCGTCCTGATCGTGCTCGGCGTCGTGTTCCTGATGGGCACGATGCACATCTTGTCGATCGGGCGCTTGGCGCATCTGTTCGCGAGCTACTGGCCCGTGCTGCTGATCTTCTGGGGCGTGATTAAGTTGCTCGAACACCAACGCGCCCAGCGGGAAGGCACCCGTTCCTCCGGCATAGGAGCCGGCGGAGTTTTCCTGGTCGTCATGATCGTCGTCTTCGGATTGATCGCCACCCAACTGGAACGCGTGAACTGGTCCGGATTACGCGACAATATCAATATCGACGACAGCGACTTCAACAACATCTTCGGCCAGAGCTTCAACTTCAACGATCATCTCGAACAGGATTTTCCGGCGGGAGCCAGCCTGAAAGTCATCGACACGCGAGGCGCGGTCAGCGTCCACGCCTCTGACGACAATAAAATCACGGTGGTGATTCGCAAGCGCGTAAACGCCGAGAATCAGGGCGACGCCGACAAATACGACAATGAGACTAAGCCCAAGATTACCGCTATCGGCGGGCTCGTTACCCTCGACGCCAAGGCCGAAGGAGCGGGCGATCATCCTGTCGAAACGGATATCGATATTTCCCTGCCGCGCAAAGTGGCAGTCTCAATTACCTCGCGCCGCGGCGATGTGAATCTGGTCGGCCGCGACGGCACCATCGATATCTCCGCCCAGCATTCCGACACCAGCGTCGAAGATGTAAACGGCAACGTCAAAGTCAGCCAGGAAAAAGGCACGGTAAAAATCGAACAGGTGAATGGCGACGTCCACGTGGAAGGCCGCGTCAACGAAGTATCGGTCGCCGACGTCAAAGGCGCAGTCCAACTCGACGGCGAATTCCAGGAAAGCGTCAAGCTGGCTCGCATCACCAAGAACGTGACCTTCAAGTCTTCGCGCACCGACATGGAGTTCTCACGGATCGAGGGCTCACTTGATCTCGATTCCGACGAACTCCACGCGGAGCAGATTACGGGTCCCTTGCATTTGACCACGCGTTCGAAGAATATCCGGCTCGAAGACGTTTCGGGCGACGTTCGCCTGCAAAACGACAACGGCTCCATTGAAGTCGGTATGCGCACGCTGGGCAACGTGCAGATCGACAGCAAGAATGGCGGCATTCAGTTGAGCCTGCCCGACAAAGCGGGATTCCGCCTCGATGCTCGCACGCGCGACGGCGAGATCCAGTCGGACTTCGGAGAGTTGAAAGTTGACAACGGCGAGCACGAGGCGAAAGCCAGCGGCAGCGTGGGCAATGGTTCGTCGCACATCGTGCTCAACAACGAGCACGACGGCATCGAGATTCGAAAGGCCAGTGCGCAGCCGCCGAAACCTCCGGAGCCGCCGAATCCAGCAAAATCCGGCAAGGCGCTCCCTGCTCCGAAGGTGAAAGTAGAGCCGACAGAGAACTGAAGTAAGGCAGGTTTCCAGGTTTCCAGGTTTCCAGGTTTCCAGGTTTCAGTTTCGAGGTGATTGCGCACATCATTCGTTTTGGCCTTGAAACCTTGAAACCTTTTCTCAGCTCTTCTGTCTCACCAGTTCTTCCACCTTCGCCAACACTTCGTCTTCCTTCAACGCAGTCGAGTTAATCACCACCGCATCCTTGGCCGCGACTAACGGAGAGGCTGCGCGTGTACGGTCGCGGCGATCGCGCTCGCGCAGTTCCGCTGCCACGCTCGCAGCCACGTCGCCTTTGATCTTCTGCTGCTCCATGCGGCGCTGCTCGCGCACGACCGGATCGGCGTCGAGAAAGATTTTCAAATCCGCGTGCGGAAACACCTGTGTGCCGATGTCGCGGCCTTCCATGACCACACCACCGCCCGCGCCCATTTCCCGCTGGCGTGCGACCATCCACTCCCGAACCTTGGGATGAACCGATATGCGCGACGCCGCCTCGCTCACATCGCGCTCGCGAATGCGGGAAGAAACATCCTTGCCATCGAGCAGCGTCCGGTTCCCGCCAAGGGTGGGCTCGAGTTGAATGCGCGAATTTTCTGCGAGCTTGACGAGAGCGTCTTCGTCATCGAAGGAAGCATCCCGGTCGATGGCCTTCAGGGCCAGCGCGCGGTACATGGCGCCGCTCTCCAGGTTCACGTATCCCAGCTTCCGCGCCAGGCGCGAGGCGATGGTGCTCTTGCCCGCGCCGGCGGGGCCATCAATGGCGATTGTCAGCTTGCGGGGAGTGCTCTCTGCTCGCGTTCTCTCATTCATGCGAAGCTAACGATTGTACACGGTGGGCGGATGGTTTCAGGAGGGCCCGCCTCAGCGGATGAAGTGGATGAAGCCTCGTGCGCTTGGCGGATTGTTGTGGCATAGCAGATAAGGTCGCTGAGAAACTGCAGATACGTGCGCCACCGTGGAAGAGCGGTCCCTTTCAGGGCCGCGTCAAGTTGTCCCCCAAAGTAAACAATGGCTTCAGCCCCTGTGGGTCGATGGTTCCTTGATAGCCGGCCGATTCCCGTAATTTCTGAAGCCGGCCGGAAAACACATCCCTAAACGTCTCGGTGAACACCATCATTCTTTACCTGTTCTGGCGTCCATCCCAACTCTCGTAGCCTGCGAATGCTCAACGAATCGTGGCGCTTCGCCAGCCGCACGCCCGCCTCATCTCGAATCAGTTCGCAATGATAGTAATCGGGCGCAGGCAGCCCCAGCGCGCGGAACAGGAGAATCTGGCGAGCCGTCGACTTCAGCAGATCCGCGCCCCGCACAACTTCGCTGATCCGCATGGCGGAGTCATCGACCACGACCGCCAGTTGATACGCCGGGACATCGTCGCGGCGCCAGACAATGAAGTCTCCGAAATCGCGTCCGGCGACCATCCGCTGCGGGCCGAGGTGAAGATCGGTGAACAAGATCTCCTCGCCATCGGGAACCCGAAAGCGCCAGTTCACACCGGCAGGTTCGAGTTGATTGTGTGGGACCGGGTCTTCGACCCGGTCAGGCGGAGCGAAGCTCCGCCCTCCCCGCGGCCGGCATTTCCCCGGATAGATAGGCTCATCATCCGAATCATTCGGCGCGCCCGCAGATTGCGCCACGTCTTTTCGCGAACAAGTACACGGATAAATCATCCCCAGATCGCGCAGCTTCCTCCACGCTTCGACGTAGTGTGCCCGCCGTTCGCTCTGTGCGTACGGACCTGCCGGCCCTCCGCAATCAGGCCCTTCGACCCAGTTGATCCCAAGCCAGCGCAAGTCTTCGAACATGGCCTGCACGAACTCAGGTCGACAGCGCTGCGAATCCAAGTCCTCGTTGCGGAAAATCAACTGTCCGTGATGCTCGGCAGCACGCAGCGCCGCCGTCCAGAAGGTGCGCGCATGGCCGAGGTGCAGCAGGCCGGTCGGGGACGGCGCGAGGCGTCCGCGATAAGTCTGGAGATCCGTCGATGCGTGTGCAGTCACGGCGTTCTATGCGACAGCCAACCTCAGCGGCTGCACAATGGATTCTGACGCAGCATACTCGATATGCAAGACTCGTCTTGGCATTTCAGTTTGCAACTTTGACGACGCATGGACTACCAACGGCCTCATTGCGACGACTCCGCCTTTCGACGCCACGCAATCCACAGGTGTAATTTGCGCCGCAAGCTCACGGATGCTGTCGTCCGTCAGCACTCCCAGCGTATGCGTACCGGGCAGGACTCGCAGAGGACCATTGAGAGCGGTCGAATCGTCGCAGCTTAGACGCAACGCAAGCACCTCGCTCAGCGCGCTTGCAGGCGCAAGCGCGCAATCGATCCCTTCTTTCACCGACCACGGGCCCCAGCCGGGGTGGTCGATTCGCTCGCGCAGCGGCAAGGCGGTGTCCTGGTGCCACACCACCAGCCAGTTTGCAGTAGGCGACTTGTCGAAGAGCGTGGCACGAAAGGGAAACGCAGCGGGACCCAGGACTTCGCGAGCCAACCCGATCATTTGCGGCTGCAGGGCTACGGCCGCAACTGGAGACAGACTCAGCGCATGCCGAATGCCGGCGCGGCTTCGACGTGGCGCTGCTTCATCGATCTCGTGCAGAAGCTGATCCAGATACTCGTGCGAGAAGAGTGCAGGCAGAATCGCAAACCCTGCTTCGCCGATAACCTTATCCCATTTCACTTTCTAGTCCGAGTCGCGTGACGCGGCTCAAGGGCGGGAACCGCGACAACTTTTTCCGGTGTGATCTGCAGCATCGATTGTCCGCTGACGTGCACGAAACTCAACTCCCGGGCGGCCAGGAGTGCATTGACGGCGTCCTTCACCTTTGACCGTGCGATGAAGTTTCCGAAGAAGATTTCGAGGTCGGCCTGTTCGATGGCGATGACGCAGTCGATATACTTCGACAGCAGCGCTGTGAGCGCCTCTTGCACCGACAGCCCGATCCCTTCCTTCACCGCGTCCGGAGCCCACCGGTAGAGCACGTCCCACACCGAGCCCTCGCTGGCTTTGTAATCGACGCGCGTGATTCGTAGCTTGGACCACAACTCGCCGAGCGCACCGTCGAGCGCAGCGAGCGACACGCTTCCGCCCAGCACTTCCTGCATCTTCTGTTTCGAGATGGGCCCATCGCGGCGGATCAACTCAAAGGCATCGCAGGCCAACGCAGAATAAGGAGACCGCGAACCCGCCTTCGGCGCCTGCTTGGGATTGCGCTCGCCGATCAGCGCATAAAAAAAAGGAAAGACGGACGCCGGCACCAGGAACCCATTGTTCTCGTCGAACAGATTCGCTTCGAACGCTGTGCGCTCGCGCAGCAACCGGATCATCAGTTCCGTCGCCTCGGCAGCCCGCGGATCTTTGAATGCATGCTGCCATCCGGGCAGCCGATCCGCCGAACCGACGAACGCGCCGATGAACGTCGGCACCAGCAGCGCAGGCCGTTTGGGATACATCAGGCAGAACCCAACCTCTTCGAGAAACGCACGCGCCTGTTCGATCGTCCGAATGGGTTTCCCATCCAGCCGCCACTTCTCGCGCCGCAGTTGTTGAAGCTCCAGGTCAGTCATTGTTGAGTCGTGAGCTACGAGCTATGTGCCACGAGTAAGCACCTGAACCTCGATACTCGTGACTCGCAGCTAGATTCTCTTAAACGCCTTTTGAATGTCCTTCACAGAATACCTTAGAACCACCGGCCTGCCGTGAGGGCAAGACATCGGGTGGTCGGTTTTGGCCAGTTCTGCGAGAAGCCATTCCATTTTATTTTGCTCCAAGGGCATGTTCACTTTGATGGCCGCGTGGCACGCGATGGACGCGGCGATGCGGGCACGGATCTTTTCCAGATTCAGCGACTGCTCTTCGCGAGCGAATTGATCGAGCAACTCGTGCAGCATGTGCTCGACCGCCGCGGCTTCCACTCCGGCGGGAGCCACTTTCACCGCAACGCTGCGCGCGCCGAAGGGTTCAGCTTCGAATCCATTGTGCTGCAGTTCTTCGGAAATTTCGGTGAACACCGCCTGCTGCGCTGGGGACAACTCCAGCATGATCGGCATGAGCAAGCGCTGGCTTTCGACTCTCTGCGCGGCGCGCTGCTTGAGCACGCGTTCAAACAACACGCGCTCGTGCGCCACATGCTGGTCGATAATCCACAATCCGTCTTCGTTTACGGCGAGGATGAACGAATTCCGAATCTGCCCCAGCGGCTTCAACGTGCTGAGAGAAGACAGCGTCGGCTCTTCTTCGCCGAGGTCGAGCGCCGGGGCGCAGCCGTTGTCCGGGATCGCCTCCAGACCTCGGGCGACCGGGATCGCCGCATTGGCCTCAACCGCAATTCCGCCTTCGAACTGAAAGCGCTGCGAGATTGGCGGGGGCACCGGAGCCTGCAGCGCGAAGCCGTCACTGGCCGCGGGATCATACGTCGCTGGCCAACTGGCCGGAACTTCAGCGGCGGAAGCCACCACGGACGCCGGCTCCCACTCGCGTGCGCCCGGCGTCATCGCCCCCGGTGTCAGCGACTGGCTGGCCGTCGCGTGCGCTCGCATCTCGGTTACAAATTGCGGCACGGGCCGGGCTTTCATCAGCGCGGCCCGGACCGAGTCGCGCACGAAGTCGTGCATCACGCTCTGCTGGCGGAATCGCACTTCGGTCTTTGACGGATGAACATTTACATCGACCTCCGCCGCCGGCATTTCCAGGAACAGCAGAACGACCGGATAGACGCTCGGCGGAATGATATTCCGATACGCCTCGGTCAGCGCGTGCTGCACCAGGCGGTCGCGAATGAGGCGTCCGTTGACGAAGACAAAAATAGAATTGCGGTTCAGCTTCTGAATTTCAGGCTTCGAGACGAACCCGTGCAGGTGCATCTCACCCAGCTCCTTGGGCGCGGCATCTTCGCCATCCTCTTCTTCCTTTTCTTTGCGCCGCCACGGCGGCGGTTGGGGTAATCCCACGCGCTCCAGCGGTTGACGCGCGGCCACCGCGATCAACTGATCGAGAGTTTCCTTGCCGAACACCTGGTAGACGCGTTCGCTGTACCCCGCTACCGGAGGCGCGACCAGCATGGCGTTCGTCGCCGAGTGCAGTTCGAAATGCTTCTCAGGATGCGCCAGAGCATAGTGCGTAACCAGCGACGCAATGTGCGATAACTCGGTCGACTCCGCCTTCAGAAATTTCTTGCGCGCCGGGACGTTGAAGAAAAGATCGCGCACGGTGATGGAAGTGCCCAAGGGCAGGCCGGCCTCTTCGACACGCGCGATTCTTCCGCCGTTGATCTCGACGACGGTGCCTGCGGCTTCTTCCGCAGCCCGCGTCTCCAGGCGCAGCCGTGACACCGACGCGATCGAGGGCAAGGCCT
The DNA here is from genome assembly GCA_963709025.1 of uncultured Acidobacteriaceae bacterium. Lineage (GTDB taxonomy): Bacteria > Acidobacteriota > Terriglobia > Terriglobales > Acidobacteriaceae > Sulfotelmatobacter. Next base: position 468,499 of record CAVPVE010000018.1, on the reverse strand, counting down.
CGCCGCGGAAGCCCAGCGTGGCCACACTCAGCAGGTCTTCGGCATTCTTGATTTTCGACGTGGCGTGGCGCTCGAAGGCCAGCATGGCGTCATCGCGCACCATCCCGCATCCGTTGTCAGTAATCTGGATCAGTTTCTTGCCGCCGGCCTCGACGCTGATCTTGATGCGCGTCGCGCCCGCGTCGAGCGAGTTTTCCAGCATCTCCTTTACAACGGACGCGGGGCGCTCGACCACTTCGCCCGCGGCGATCTGGTTGGCGACGGTTTCGGAAAGTACGTGGATGCGGCCCATGCGCGCTGAGAAAACAGCTACTGGTCAGTTTCGCAGATGGGACGATGAGAAGGCAAAGAGGGCGCACCCCATGCCTTGGAAAGCGCCCAGTGGCCAAGTCAAGCCGAGAAATGCCTACTGCAACGCCTTGAACTCCGCGCACTGCTCCCCGTCCGGTGGAATTGTGCTGCCCGTTGCATTCGGATCCACGCGAATCACGCCCTTGTCGGACGAGCAAAATAACCGTTTCCCAGTGCGGTCGAACACCACCGGCGCCGCTGCCACAAAGTAGCTTTGGCTCATGCCATCCGCCGGATTACTTCCCACCGCCACAAAGTGATATCCCGACTTCTCTCCACTCGCCATGCTCTCATCTAGGATGCACGCCGTGGCCACCGACCTGGTGCAAGGTTCAGCCCCGCCCAGATTCGCCAGCGACTCCGCGTAGCCGCCATACGTGGCCATGTAAGACACTTCCGCCTGGTTGATCGCCCGGATCGAGGCCACCGCCGAAGCCTCGTCCGCATGCACCTTGGCGGTCGTCATGCTCGGAATCGTGATCGCCGCAATGATCAGAATGATCGCGACCACCACCAGCATTTCAATCAATGTAAATCCCCGTTGATGTTTCATCTCACGCCCTCCTCTGTGCTGGAAGACCACAGCAACAAAACAGAGAACGGCGGTCGAACCATGCCTTGCAGGAAAAGGGTGCGGATGGAAGAGTGTGTGGATCCGGAAAAGTGTGTGGAGCCGGGTCTCTGACCCGGATAGGCCGAGCAGAGCTCGGCTGCCTCGGACCGCTCAGTTACTCCAACCCCCCGCCCAGCTTAGTACCACCGTAACGTTGACCGCCCTATATAGGATTCCTATACTCCAAACATAGGAATCCTATACTGCGATTCCGATACAACATGACCCAACGCATCCGTTCCAAAATCGCACGGGGAAGCGGCGAACTGGCCATCCTTTCCCTGCTGTCTGAGCAGCCCCTCTACGGCTTCGAAATTGCCAAGCAGATCGGCGAACGCACTGGCGGCGCGTTGAAATTTACGCTGGCATCGCTCTATCCGCTGCTCTACGAGATGGAAAAGCGCGGCTGGGTCGAAGGCCGCTGGCAAGCCAACAGCGCGGGCCGCGACCGCCGCTACTATCGCCTCACCCCCGGCGGCCGCCGCCAACTCGCCCCATTGCGCGCCGAGTGGCGCACCTTCTTCCAGGCTCTCGACAGCTTGGCCGGAGTCAGCCATGCCTGATTGGAACAGAATCGTTCGCGAGCACATGTCGTCGCCAAGTTCGCCATGCGGTCCGAAGGAAGCGGTCATCGCCGAACTGGCGGCGCATCTCGAAGAAGTCTACGAACAGGGCCGGTCTCGCGGCTTGGACGCCAGCGCTGCGCTCGAGGTGGCTCTGCAAGAGGTGACCGACTGGTACGTTCTAGCGGCGGACATCCACCGCGCCGAATCTCAGGAGGATCCCGTGAACCAACGCACGAAGTCCTTGTGGCTGCCCGCCCTCATATCTTTGTTGGGCGCCAGTGTTTCTCTGATGGCGACGCAACTCCTCGGCCTTGAGCCCCGCCCGGTCCGGGTCCACGGTATGGGAATCACCCTCTACTGGCCGTGGCTTGCCGCTCTGCCGTTTTGCGGAGCCCTGGGAGCGTATCTTTCCCAGCGAGCCCATGGCCCGCTCCGAGCACGCCTCGCGGCCGGCTTGTCTCCCGCCCTCATCATGATGGCATTCATTTTGCCTTGGGGGCTCGCCCTCGATCTTCATTTCCTTACCCTCGTGGGCTTCGGTCTCGGCCTCGCCAACTGGGTAATTCTTCCCGCTTTCGCAGTGCTGATCGGCGCCGCGCCTTTCCTGCGCGAACCTCGTACGCTTGCGAGACAGCGGAGCACGACTTAGAGACCGCTATGTACAACTGGCCAACAATGGTTCGTGAAAAGCTCGAGGGTTCCGGCCTTTCTCGGGCGAACTGCGACGAAGTAATTCGGGAGCTCGCCGCTCATCTCGAAGAAACGTACGAGGCTGCGCTCTCGCAAGGACAGACTGAAGAAGCAGCGGTCGAACTCGCTCTGCAAGAAGTCCAAGACTGGCACGTTCTAACGGCAAGTATTCGCGATGCAAAATCAGAGGAGAACCCCATGAATCCCCGCACCCGCAGTCTCTGGCTTCCCGCGATGGCCAACCTGATCGTAGCCCCCGGCCTGCTCATGATCCTTCAGAAACTCGCCGTACAACCTCGCGTCCTCTGGATCGGAGACATGGCGATGGTCCTCTATCTGCCGTGGCTCGTCACGCTGCCAATTTTCGGCGCATTCGGGGCTTTCCTGGCGAAGCGCGCCCAGGCTCGCATCATGAATCGCTTAATTGCAGGGTTGTCTCCGGCTCTCGCCGTACTAGGAGCTTTTGCCCTGGTTCTGCCGGTCGGCCTGGTCGTTGACCACGCCCGGCTGTCAGATTTCCCATTCACCTACTTCGGACTCACGATCTTCAACTGGGTCCTGCTCCCAGCGCTAGCCCTGCTGATAGGAACTTTGCCATTCCTGCGTGAGCCCCACAGCCTCGCGCGCAGTGAAGCATAACCCGGAAGCCGAGAGCCGGAAGCCCGGTTCTCCACTACTTCGCCGGCGGCACGTACTCCTTCGGTTTCGCCGATCCCTCGCCGAAGAAAAACTGCTCCAACTGCTTGACGATGACTTCCTGATCCTCGCGCCGCGCGGGGTTCAACCGGTACTCATTCAGCAGCATCTTGCAGTGCTCCGTCCACATTCGCCACGCTTCCTGGGACACGTTGTCGTACACCTTCTTCCCCAGGTCGTTGTCGAATGGAGGCTCATCCAGCCCCGGCATCTCTTTCTGAAACTTCACGCAAAAAACAGTGTGCGCCATAAATTCCCTCAGCAAATGAATTAACTCCGATTCCAACGACTAAAGAAGTAGCAAAGCATCCTAAAGCTCGATCGCGGCTGTTTTCCTTCGTGAACCTTAGTGTCCTTAGTGGTAAGGGTCTTTCAGACCCCACCCCCGCCCCGAATCTCCATGCGGTGAATGAGTCCACCCCGAAATTCGTAAACATGCTGGACCATCTGGTCCACGACGAGTTTTCCACTCTGGTCGTGCACAACCTGATGCACGTCAATCGCGATCCGCCCGTCCGCTTCTCTCGTAAAGCGCTTGGGCTCAACCTTCGGCTCCAGGAGTTCGAACTGCCGCCTCCAGTAATCGCGTACGGCCGATTTGCCCTGCACGCGCCCGCCTTCCATCCCGTTGGCCCAATCGACATCGTCCTGCATCGCGGCCAGCACCGTCTCGATATCCCGCCGGTTAAACGCCGCGTACATCCTCTGCAGCATCTCGATCTCGGCCGAAACTCCTTGGACTTCCGCCATAAAACGCCTGAACAATTATCTTACACGGAGTCGGCATGGTTGCTTCCCTGCAGCCGGAACCAGAGCACCGCAGCCAGTGCCCAAATCAAGAGCAACGGAAACAAGCTCGCAAGCCCACGCAACCCGACCACCTGACCGAGGTTGAATGCGCCATAACTCCCATTGGATTCGGCCGCCGTCAACATCGATTCGCGATTCATCGCCATCTGACCCGACCAGAATGCCGGCACCGTCGAGTGCACGATCGGACAGCTGTCCTGCATCGCTAATTGCGATGTCGTCGAAACCACCATCAGCGCCAGAAAAATACTGCACGCACCCAACCCCAGCAGCACTCGTCGCCAACCCGCCGAAGCGCGTCCCCATACCACCGCAAGTCCGACGCACACGAACGGAATGCACGCACCCGCGTACCGCGGACCAAACGCCAGCCCCGCCTTCCACCAATAGAAAGATGCGTTAAACAAAGCGTAATAACCCGCAACCCCAGCCGCTACCAAGGCCGCCGCTCGGTGCGTCTTGCCCTTCCACAGCAACCACAGTCCCCACGGAGCCGCCACCAGCACCGGCGACGCGAACAACAGCCCGCGCGAACATCCAAACAGAATCTTCAGCAGTCGATCGGGATGCGGATAGGTCAACCCCAAGTATCCCTGCTGCTGCATAAACGAAAACGAATTCGGATCGTAGTACGAATAGCTCGGGCGAAACGCCCCAAACGCCGCATGCAGATACGCCATCAGCACACCCAGGCAAATCGCGGCCCCCAATCCCACGCCCCCAAGCACTCTCCAGCGCGCCCTCGAACCGCGCGACCACGCCTGCGACAGCGCCAGAAACGCCAGCATGGCCGAAGCCGGCGCCGCGGGATACTCCGTCACCGTTGCCCATCCTGCCGCCAATCCCACCACGAGCGCGCAAAGGAAATCCGCTCGCGGACTCAAACTCTCGCGCAACTGGAACGCCGCCGAAAACGCGAAAACCAGGCAAGCCCCCACCAGCGCATGCGCCCAGAACAATCCCGCATACGCCCACAGCGGAGTCCCCAGAGACATCACCAGCGCGGCAAACGCAGCCCCGCCGGAACCACCTGCGAATCGCAAGCCGAGGAAAAACAGACATACTGCCGCCAGCGCCGTCGGCAACGCCACCGCGCCGACACTCGCCACATACGACAGCGCAAACTCACCGCGCGGCGACTCCGGATCAATTCCAACCTTGCGCAGCATTGGCCTCGCCGCCAGCGCAAATGGCACCGCCAGAAACACCAGCCCCGGAGCTTTGTCGGAGTAGTAATGTCCGTTGAGGTGCGCGTAGTCCTGCGTGTTCTCGTGGTAGGCATCGATTTGCAGCGTATGCCGCTCGACAATCGCGCGCAGCAAATCGAAGCGCGAGTTCTGATTCCACCCGCCGCCTTCATAGAAATAACTGAATGAGAGAAATGCGACGAGCCCCAGCAGGATTGCAGTCTTGCGGTGGAAGGAAGAACGTTCTGGCAGGGAGCTCATCGAGTGTTCAGGGCCTGGATTTTCTCGGCCCGGACCATCTGAGCTTACAACAATCTGCCCTCAGCCTGCGGAGCCGTGCCCGCATGGACTCGGCTCCCCATGCAGAAACGTACTCAAGGCTTGCTGGATGCCACAAGAGCCGCGACAATTTTCCGTGTTTCTTCATCCATTGCGGTCGTGGGATCGGCGGAGCCGTTGGATGCCGTCGCGAGTTTGCCCTTCACTCCAATATAAACCGCGTCGTACGGGGTGTCGCCCAGGTTCTCCACCTTGTGCTTGAACGGCGGGTACCAGCGAGCCTCGCCGGGCTTGGAGAATACTTCCCGCACTTTCCCGCTCTCGTCCGTAAAGCGCAAATGTGCCTCGGTCAGGATAACCACCACACCGCCGGGATGATCGTGCAGTGCCGACTTCTCGTGGGGCCCGTAGTGAACCGACACCACCTGCACCCGCTCATTTTCGAAATCCAACTTGTAGTGCTTCGGTTCCACCTTGGTGGGATCTTGTGCAAGAGCGACCGATGTTGCCAGACACACCAATACCCCCGCCCAGACTAGCTTCGACCGCATGCCTTCCTCCTGCCAATTTTGGTTTTGTTTTTCAGTGTGAGAACGTAGGCAAACTCTAATTCCCACGTTAGAAAAGTGTCAACGACGGGGGATCAAAAGGATGAACGAAGGTCACTTACCTAAAGGTCCGCTGGTATAACCACCCGACGCGGCCAAGCTCCTCGCTTATACTGCTTCCGTATTGGCGCCCAGCCACGGCTCGATCTGGGTGGTGGGCGAAACCACTGGACTCATGCCCTCGCGATGAATACGAATTTCGGTCCGAAATGATGGTGCCTGATCCAGTTATGAAGGAGAAATCTTGAGCAAACGCCGCCACAATCGCAGGGAATTCCTGGGTTTGACCGGGATGGGCCTGGTCTCCGGCAGTCTTTTGCGCTCAACCGCATTCGGGCAGACGCAGTGCTCTGACGCCGATCCGCGCCACGCCGACCTCGTGGTGTTCAATGCCAAGGTCTACACCGTCGACTCCCGCTTGCCACGGGCGGAGGCCTTCGCCGTCAAGGGTGGGCGCTTCGTCTACGTGGGGAGCACTGCCGAAGCCAAGGCCTTTGTCGGCAAAAGCACGCAGAACTTCGATGCACAGCAGATGACCGTCCTGCCCGGATTTATCGATTGCCACAATCACGCGGACGGCAACCTCTTGCTCTACGAGGTTCTCGTCGGCAATCCTTATGAGGTCGAGTTTGTCACCATCGCCAGCATCATCGAAAAACTTCGCGCACGAGCCCAGAAGACTCCCCCGGGCTTTTGGGTTGAAGGATACTTCTTCGACGACACGAAGGTGAAAGACAACCGCCAACTCACGGTGCACGATCTCGACCAGGTCTCAACGGAACATCCGGTAGCGGTTCATCATCGCGGCGGTCACACCTCCTTCTACAACCGCAAAGCATTCGACCTGGCGGGGATCGACAAGAGCACTCCGAACCGCATGGGTGGAACTTATGACCACGACGAAAACGGAGAACTGAACGGCCGGGTCACTGATCGCGCCCGTCACGTATTCGACAACGTTGGCAAGCGAGAAACCTTCACCCCGGAGCAGAACGAGCAGCGCGATCGCGACGGCCTGGCCTTCATCTCCAAACAATTCGTCCGCTATGGGCTCACCAGCGTTCACCACGAAGACGGCGATTTGTTCACGCTCCAGCAAGTGCGGGCGCGTGGCGAGCTGTTGCACCGCGTGAGCTTTGAGACCAGCGGCGATCTTTTGGAAGCCATGATCAAGAACGGCATCAGCAGCGGCTTCGGAGACGAGTGGATTCGCTTTGGCGCCACCTCGGAGCACACCGCCGATGGATCCTTCTCCGAGCGCACGATGGCGATGAGCGAGCCCTACGCTGGCACAAATCCGCCTTATCGCGGCAACATCATGCAGACGCAACCGGATCTCGACGCCTGGGCCGAGCGCGTGCAGCGTGCGGGCATTCAGCCCAACTGCCATGCCAACGGGGATGTGGCTATCGATATGGTGCTGACTGCCTACGAGCGGGCACAGCAGGCTGCGCCTCGTCCCGATGTCCGCCCCAAGATCACGCACTGCACCCTGATCAATGATGATCTCCTGCGGCGCATGAAGGCGCTCGGCGCGGTTCCTGCCCCCTTCACCACCTACGCCTACTACAATTCCGACAAGTTTCATTTCTATGGCGAAGAACGGATGAAGCGCTGCATGGCGTACCGTTCCTTCTTCGACGGCGGAATTCGCGCCGCGGCTGGATCCGATTTCAGCCCCGGGCCCTTCGCCGCTCTCATGGGCATTCAGGGCATGGTGACGCGCACCGGATGGAATGGGCAGGTCTGGGGAGCCAACCAGCGAATCACCGTAGAGGAAGCGGTGCAAGTGAATACCATCAACGGTGCGTACAACTCCCATGAGGAAGCGATCAAAGGATCCATCACTCCGGGCAAGCTCGCGGACTTCGTCGTGTTAGCAGATGATCCGCACACCGTGAGCCAAGAAAACATTAAAGATATCGAGATTGTCCGCACGGTGACTGGCGGCTCGACCGTTTACCAGAAGTAAGCGCCAGCCGGTCGCTTCCCGTTGTTGGCTGGTACAGCGAAGCTCCGCGGGTGCAGAATTACCTCAGCGATTTTCTAACCCTCATCCGCTACCTGGAGGTCCCATGTTCGGAAAAACTATGTTTGGAAAAAGCATGTTCAGAAAGCGCACGCTTCAAAAGAATATGTCCGGAAAGAAAATGTTCGAAGAAGACAGCGTGCCGCGGCCTGCATCAGAGAGACCCGCAGCCGCCCATAGCGGCCTGGCCCTCGGAGCCGCCGCTGCGGGCGCCATGGCGGTCGGCGCCATTGCCATCGGTGCCCTCACGATCGGCGTACTCGCCATTCGGAAAGCGTCGATCCGCACTGGTCACATCGAAAAATTAAGCATCGGCGAACTGACCGTCGATCAGCTCGTCATCAGAAATTCGCCACCCTGCGAATGATTGGCGTCGCGCTCCCAGCAGTTGACAAGGACGTGCCGATTCGTGCATCAACGAATGCTCTGGCACTGATGTCAAGTTGGTGGGCCCACCAGGATTTGAACCTGGAACCAACAGATTATGAGTCTGCTGCTCTAACCGTTGAGCTATAGGCCCGTGAACCCCAATCTAGCATATCAACGGAAAGCCGTTCAGGCCCCAGACCCCAGATTCCAGACCCCAAATCCAAACCAGGCAAGCCCTCCGAAGTCCGAAGTCCAAGGTCCGAAGTCCAAGGTCCGGAAGCCGAAAGCCGAACGCCGAACGCCTGATTCTTAGTGCGCCGTCGCCTTCTCCGCGCCCAGGCCCGTATTCGAGCGAACCAGCAGTTCGTTGTACTTGGTCTGCGATGTCGGTTCGTGACTGATGAGCGTCCCGACGATCGCCCCGATGAATCCCAACGGAATACTCAGAATCCCCGGATTCTCCAGCGGAAACCACGCCTTGGCCTGAATCAAGTGCCGCGCCGTGCCCACCACCGTCGGTGGATCGACTGCCATCAGGCTCGGACTCACCAGTATCAGCCCGATCGACGCCAGCAATCCCACGGCAAGTCCCGAAACCGCCCCCAGCGTATTAAATCGCCGCCAGAAAATCGACATCACGATCACCGGCAGATTCGCCGATGCCGCCACCGCGAACGCCAGCGCCACAAGGAAAGCCACGTTCGCAGTCGGACCCAGCACGATCGCGATTCCGATCGCCACCGCACCCACCACGAACGCCGAGATCCGCGCCACCAGCACTTCTTCGCCCGGCTTCCGCTCCACTCCATTGTGAATCACATTCGTCCACAAGTCGTGCGAGAACGACGTCGTCGCGCTGATCGTCAATCCCGCTACCACCGCCAGAATCGTGGCAAATGCGATCGCCGAAATGAACGCGAAGAAAATGGACCCCGCCAGAGCGTTCGCCAGCAGCGGCGCGCTCATGTTCGTGCCCCCGTGCGTCTTGATGAAGTCCGGCCCCATGATCGTCGCCGCTCCGAATCCCAGAAACGTCGTCATGATATAAAAGCTGCCGATCAGCACCATCGCCCAGACCACGCTGTGCCGCGCCGTTTTCGCGTCCGGCACCGTATAGAACCGCACCAGGATATGCGGCAATCCCGCCGTCCCGAAAATCAACGCCAGTCCCAGCGAGATCAAATCCAGTGGCCCGTACGGCGGCTTATAACGCAGGCCGGGCTGCAGGAAATCCTTGACCACCTCCGCTCCCTTCGCATCGTGATAGGTCACATGCGAAATCGCCCCAAAAAATTCTCCGAAGCTGAAATGGAAGTGCGCCATCACCAGAATGCTCAGCAGGAACGTTCCCGCCATCAGCAGGATCGCCTTGATGATCTGCACCCACGTCGTCGCCAGCATTCCCCCGAACACCACATACACAATCATCAGAATTCCGACCCCGATCACCGCTTTGTTGTAACTCACCGATCCGCCCAGCAGCAGTTTGACCAGTGCGCCCGCGCCCACCATCTGCGCGATCATGTAAAACGTGCTGACCGTCAGCGTGCTCAAGGACGCCATCGCCCGCACCGGACGCGGCTTCAATCGGTACGCCAGCACATCCGCCATCGTGTACTTGCCCGCATTGCGCAGCGGTTCCGCAATCACCAGCAACACTGTCAGGTACGCGACCAGCCAGCCCACCGAGAACATAAAGCCGTCATATCCCTGAAACGCGATGATGCCCGCGATCCCCAGAAACGACGCTGCGCTCATATAGTCGCCAGCTACCGCGATGCCGTTCTGCCAACCCTTAATCTGCCGGCTGGCTGCAAAGTATGCGCTCGCGCCCGCCGATCTCCTCGACGCCCAGTAAGTAATCCCTAGCGTGATCGCGATGAACACCAGAAACATTATCAGTGGAATATTCAACATGGCTTATTTCCCTCCCCTGGCATCCTCGGCTCTGTCGAGAATGTCCTTGGCGAGCCGGTCAAAGTTGTTCGCAGCTTTCACATAGAGCGCCGCAATAATCCACGCCACAAAGAATTGCGATAGCGCGAACAGGTAGGCCAGATTCACATTCCCGATCACTTTTGTGGACATGAATCCCGGCGCATATCCCACCAGCACCGGCAGGGCAAAGTAATAAACCACGAAGAATACGAATGCCGGCACGATGAAGGTCTTCTTCGTCGCCATCAGATCTTGAAATTCCCGGCTCTCGGCAATCTTATCCCAGGTCGACTGCGATGCCTGATACTGCTGCGGTTGCACCACTTCTGAATCTTTTGCGGCGTTTGCCATAGGCTTCTCCTCGTGGCTTGCGTCACACGTGCCACAGTTTTTGGAATGCTTCTCGGATGGGGCGAGCACTGACCGGGGACAGCTTACTCTCGTTTCATGAATTTTGGGAGTAAATCCGTCCCCGCCAGCCGCTGGCGTTTGCACCCGCAAGTGCCACCCTCGGCCCAACCCAGCCTACGGGGGTCAAAGACTGAAATCGCCGTCATCAACAGTTATTATTCGCAAGACAGTTCGACTGTCGCGTTCGACTGTCAGACGGAGAAAGGTCTCTCCCGTCTCAGAGCAGGCTCGCCCAACCTAATTGGGAGGTCAAAACTATGGCAACTCGAACTCGATGTGCAGCCTTGCTGCTCATCTTCACGATTCTTCCCTCTCGGTGGCTCTTTCCGCAGGAATCCACGGTGAAGAAACCGGTCGAGAGCGCTCCGCCTGAGCAGACGACTACAGAAAGCAACACCCGACTGTCCAAAACGCACTGTGACTTCCCCTCATGCGTTCAGAAGGTCCTGTACTTTTCAAATATTTCCCAACCTGTCGATCTGCAGGATGTCGTGAATGCAGTGCGTGTGATGGCCGAGATTCAAAGGGCGCAACCCATTGCCGGAGCGCAAATCATCATCATCGAAGGCACGGCCGAGCAAGTCGCAGTGGCCGAAAAACTGGCCGCTGAGATCGATAAGGCCAAAAGAAGATTCGGTGGTCTGGGGTATCGCATCGACCTCAAATTCCAGGAGTCAGGCGCCGACAAGAAATTGCATTCCCGTCTCTATTCTTTGGTGACTGACGTCCGCCAGACCGCTAGAGTGAGCATAGGGCGACCAACGCCACCACCGGTGCAGAACGAATCTGCATCTGAAACCAGGCATCCCTCCGATTCCAGCAACGCCCGGAGCGTCGAATGCCGCATTCTCGCCGAAAACGAGCGCACGCTCGAACTCTCCGTCGAGGCCGAATTTACCAGCGATGGCCCACCCGAGCCGGGCAGCGCTTCTCCTCCGGTATCCCGAACCAGAGCCCATGTCACCGTTCAACTCGATAAGCCGACGGTCATCACCATGGTCGACGATTCCGACGGCAACGCCAGCTTCACGATTGAACTGACTGCCACCCGAGTCAAAGAGAGGTGAAAGGATCCGATTGTGCGCAACATCCTGTTCTCAACATTGGACAGTGTGCTAGTTTGAAGTTCATCGTGTGCCAGGTGACCTGTGAAGGCGTTCCTCGAATCATTGTCCTTTAGCTCGGGAGCCGTTTTTATAGCAATCCTTTCAGCGGGTGTCGTCTGGTTATTGTGCTTCGCGTGCCCGTCATCTTTACGCAAAGTTTGGGTCGTCCTCGTGCCCCTGGCTCTCACGAACTGTCTCTACTGGTCCGTGGCCTGGCTCGAAGCCGATGGGGATGAAGATCACCGGGCCCTCGTCATGTCTGACTACCGCATGTGGGCGCCGCTATTCCTGGTTGCGTGGTTTCTGGCCGGAGCGATTCCGTCAGCCGCTGTCGTTCGTATATTTTTTCCCCAAAAAGCCGGGGAGTTCCGCGACTAAAAGCGTAAAGGCGGCGCGACGCCGGTCCAATCGGGATCCGCTCAGAGGTGCAACTTTCCGTATACCGACAACAATCCCCCGCAGGCCGGCGGAGTGCCGCTCGCGACCAAGGCCGTCGCTGTGCAGTTCACGCCCTTTCCTCCCGGCGGCCCCGGCGCGTAACCGGGAGCGCCTCCCGGAACGAACACCAGTCCACCAGCGATCGTGGGGACACTGAACTTCACCGAGCCAGGACCGTTGTTACCCGCGCTCATGGAACTCTCCCAAACTTCTTTCAGAACGTGCGTCGTAGCATTCGGAACGGCATCGTAGACAATCAGAACCGCAGGCTGCGCCGCGTGTGACGTCTCAGTGTTCGGATTCCACACGCCCGAACCGGCAGAATTAATGGCCCATAAAAGGGCGGTGTTAGGGTGCGTTCCGTCCCATGACACCGACGGGACGGTGCCTATGGGGTAAGTCTTGGGGACCTGCGCCGGGTTGCCAACTATATTCAATAAGCCTGTGTTGGAATCTACCTGGTACGCAACCAGTGGAGCATTCGCGCCCGCGACGTAAAGATAGTTCTCTGGCGTTGCCGACGTCCCCGCCCAAAAGGTCTCAGTCCCTCTGATTCCCGAGGAATTGAAGATTGTGTGCGAACCATTGGCTTGATTCTCGCCCGCGTTCGCACCCTGAAAACATTGAGCGATGAATCCGTTTCCTGGAACCGCTGATTCGCTGCAACCGCTGAGTGTAGGATTCGAAGCATCCATGCACAAGTAGCCGCAACCATCCAATCCACCCATGATGTTTTGCTGCGTCGATCCGCTCTGCGGGCTGTAGCAAACTCCATAGATGACCCCCTCTTTCCCGCCCGCGACCAGCTCTGAGTTCGAACCGCACACCGGGTTGGCGATTCCGGCGGGCGAAATCAGTGTGACCCCACCAGAACCGAGGTCAAAGTCTTCACTGAACTTCGGCAGAGTTAGCTGATTTTGGGGTGGGCACGCATTGGGACCGTACGTCGAACACACCGTCACGGCCGCGGTATTGAAGTTCAGTTGTGCAAAGTCATTGGGAGTGTAGTAGTCATCCGGAATCAGTCCGGAACTTGTGGTCGCAAGTTTTACGACGCTCTCGCCAAAAAACGTTGTGCCATTCCAGTCTCCATTCGCGACGTTCACATAAATGTTTCCGCCGGTGTCCACGGCCGGAGCCGCTCCCGACATCCAGAGTCCGCCGGCCTGCTCAGTCTCCCCGCCTTCCGTATCAAACACCCAGTTGTTGGCGGCGACTGGCGCGAAGCTGTTGGTACCGTAGTTGTAACTTAGTCCAGCCAGGTAGCCGCTATAAGGCAGCACATCACAGAAAGAGCCAAAACTCACGTACAAATTCACAATTCCCGGGGACGCGCTGAACACGGCGAGCCCCGGCCGCTGCATCTCGTCGATCGGGCTGATGTCGCCGGGGAAAACACTCGATAAGTCGTAAGGAGCGCTGCTTCCATTCAATACTTCTTTCCCGGAATTCACGTTAATCGCATGCAGCCGGTAGGTATAGGTGAGACTTGCGGTCTGATGCGCGCTCACCACATACATCACCGGGGGATTTACGGAAGTATCGATCACGGGAGTGCCCGTGATGCCGATTTGGGGGACGACTGTGTTGCATGGTGCATTCAAATCCGCCACTACCGGCAGCGCAGTGAATGGAATTGCAAACTCGCCAGGTTGATTCAGGTTGAGCATCCAGCACTGAGTCAGCGAGAAAGTGTATCCGGAGGTGGTCAAGTTGTAAGTCCACGCGAAGGCATAGACCGAGTTGTTCTCAGTGGCCACCAGGACAAGGTTGTGAGTACCACGACAGGCTGACGTCGCGGCCATGCTTACCGCCGAGAGGAAGAGCGGCTGCGCATAAATCAACCCGTCAACGGCGCCGGTCGCCCCGCTTGCCGCTGGAGTCAGTTTGCCGAAGTTCGCGCCAGCCTGACTGGGAAAGAGATTCGGCTTAAGCGCCGTCTCTCGCGAGTTGACCCCGTCGCGCATCGGGTCGTTGTGATAGGTGGTGACACATGGTCGAGTGCTGCATAGGTCCGCCTGAGCCTGCGCCATGTTGGCTGCCAGCAAAGTAATCATGATTGCAAGGCCCAGGTATGAAAGGCGTGCGACAGTTCTCATATCAACTCCTGTGGCAAAGCCGGATGTCGCGAGCTGACCGTTCTGGCCAGACTCAGAAATCGGAGCGGTGCGCAAACGGGCGGAGAGCAAGATTGGGAGTTGTCCCTGGCCTCCCCGGCTGAGGCAGTTTATGCAAATCCTCGAAAAATGACAAAGGGTCTTAAGTTTCTGAAGGGTCTTCCGTCTCTGGATATTGGAGCGCGGAGCCTTAATGCAGGCCGATTTCGGCGGCGGGTCAGTTGTCTCGCTTCGCTAGCGGACATCAGCCGGCGGAGAGCAACGCAATGAGGTGCAGAATCTAGACACTCGCCGACCGGCGCAACTTGCCTGCAGAGGTCAACTCTGCCAACGACGGCACCGACTCCGGTTCGGTCACCCTCCGCTCCGGCAGTGAGGCGCCTTTAAATGCTTCGACCAACATCTCAATCGCCAAATCGGTATTCGGACGAATAAAGACCGTCGCTGCCAGCGTCCCGTTGCGCACCCACGCCTGCCCGGTCTTCGGCATCCCATCGCATCCCGTAATCGGAATCTTCATCCACCGCGCCCGCTCACTTTCAGGGATCTCGCTGAACGCCTTCCTCGCGCCCATTGCCATGCTGTCGTCTTGCGCGCCGACCAGATCGATGTGGCTCTCCTGCGAAGTTCGCAGCCGCAGCCACGAACTCACCGTCTTATGCGCGCTCTCTTCCGTCCAGTTCGCCCGCATCGTCTTCACTTGAATGTTCGCCGGCTTAGTCTCCATCATGCCCGAGGTCCGCTCTTTCGCCGCCGAACTGTTCGCCGGACCTTCGATGTACAGAATGGATCCCCCATTCGGCAACAGCGCTCCGAATTGCTTCCCCTGAATCTTGCCCACTTCCACATGATCGGAACTGATGGCAAAAACCGGAATCTTATGAGTGCGGCGCAGTTCGAGGATGTAGTCCACTTCGTGATTCAACACCACCCATCCGATTCCCGCCGCCGCCGCCGCTCGCGCCACTTGCGGAAACGCAGTGCCACCGGCGGGCTCGAACAGAATCGCATCCGGACGCACCACCGAAGAGTCCTGCACGTAGTGCAGCAACTGCTGGCTTTGCGCCAGAGGATCGTTGCTCGCGTGAATAATCTTCACGTCCACACCGAGCCGCCGCCCGGCTTTCTCCGCTGCCGCTGCCTGCTCCTGCTGATAATCGTTATCGTCGTTGGTGAGTGAAACCAGAAAGCTGAGTCGCTTCATGATATGGGGCCTATGCCCGGATCATAGTCCTTTCACTCCGGTCACCGATGTAACTAGAGTAACCACGAAAGGAAGCGTTGCGCTGACGGAAAAAGGTTGGAGGAAATTGCGGTCGTGAAGGAAGATGAGTTCGGTTCAGGCCCCGGCGGCAACGCTCTTCGCCGCTTCGCCAACGAAGGATTTCAACTTCTCGTCCAGAATCTCGCGGTCTGCATCCGACATGTCCACGAAGCGGAAGGGCTGCATCCATCCCTGCGTCGCCCACATGGGAAACAGCATCTGCGCCTTGCCGCGCAGCGTGGCTTCGCGAATGTGAAAAATCAGTTCAACTTCCAGCTTCTCGTCCAGCGGCTTCTCCAGATGGATGACTCCACCGGACGTCGACAGTTGATGGATCGCTGCCCGGATCGACCGCTTGTTCGGCAGCCGCACCAGCACCAGCACGGAGCCGCGCAGCTTCACACGAAATGGACGATCGTTTAGCTTGCTTTCTTTCTCTTTGCCGGCCGCAACCGGTGCTGTCGAGTTGGTTTCTTCGGACATACGCTTACCCAGAGTATGGCAGCGTGCGCGGAGTTCAAGAAGTTACGAAAGAACAAGACCGCGTGTTTTCGCCATGTGCATGAGCGGTGTCGAGAAGTGGGAGGATCCTACTTGCGCCCGGGATGTAGCTCGGCGCCGTCGGAGAACAAGTTGTAAGGCCAGGCGGCCTTCTTCTGTACCGTCAGCTTCGGAGCGCTTGCCGGTGCGGCCGTCGCAGCCTTCGGTTGCGGATCGTTTTTCGCCGCAAGGCTCCAGTCTTCCGGAGCATCCGCGATCCCCCAAACATTGCCGTGCGTATAGAGGGACGCACCGATCAGGAAATACTGTCCGTCGGTACCCAGCGGCAAACAGTTCGCGACCGTGGCGGTCACGCTACCCCCGCCGGGCAAATTACTCAACATGATGGGCGTTCCGATCTGCAATGCTTCGGAACTGCGAAAGCCGCATCCCTGCGCGCTGACGATCAATACCATGACCTGCTCGCCATAGGGCCGCGTTCGGTCGAGACTGATCACACCGACCGGGATTTCCACCCGAATGCGGGTGCTGCGTCGAGTGGCGTTTTGGGTCAGAACTTCCATCACAGGTGCGAGTGTTGCACCAACTATTGTGGCAGAATCGCCAAGCGATCCGAGGTAACGGAAGTAACTCATAGACAAAACCGTCGCGCCGCACCCGCACCTCGAACGGCACCACAGGGGCTACAAGCCCGGACTGATTCCACATGCTTTACGCGGCCCTAAAGGGCCGCTCTTCCACGGTTGCGCACGCATTCACAATTCATGCTTAGCCGCTGGATGGGACGGACACGACTCACGGTCCTGAATGCCCGTCTCTGAACGCCTCTCGTTTTGATGGTTCACCGCCGCGCATTCCTCTGCGCCTGCTTCACGCCCGCGCGGATTCCCGCCTTCACGACGCGCTGATATCCGGCCGCATCCATCGCCGACATCGTCGCCGCTGCAATTCCGCCCGGGGTCACGGCTTCATGCAACAGGTCATCCAGCCGAAGCCCACTCTCGCGCCAGTAGCGGATGCCATCCCCTAACGCGTGGGCCGCAGCGGCCAGCGCGGTCGTTCGATCCAGTCCCGCATCCTGCGCCGCTTTCGCCAACGTTGCCAGCGCATGATATCCGTGGCTCGACGAATACGCCGCTGTAAACGCATCGAACTGCTTCTCGGAGATCTCGAGCACCGCTCCGACGTGCTCGAAGAACGAACGCACGCGACTGCGTTCACTCTTGCTGATGCCCCGGTCGAAGCTCAGACCCGTTAAGCCGCGTCCCACCCGGCAGACTGGACTCGGCATCGCCCTCACCCAGCGCACCGCCAGCGCCGCGCGCAGCCTCCGCAGAGGAATCCCCGCTGCAAGACTGACGCACAACTTCGGCCCTGCAACTCCGCAAGCCGCAACTTCCCCGAGCATCCCCATGACCGACGCCGGACGCACCGCAATCACCAGCATTCCGGCACGCTTCACCGCGGACTTCAAATCGCGTGCGATCTCCACTCGCGATTCGCGCCGCAGTGCCAGCAACTTCGATGGATTGCGGTCATACACAACGATCTCCCCGTCGTATCCCGCGAGCCGCAACCCCGCGGCCAGCGCGCTCGTGATGTTCCCACCGCCCAGAAAGACTGTTGCTTTCATGCGCATGAGCGGAAGCTAGTCCGCAGTCCCTCCGCCATCGACCACCAGCGCCGCGCCGGTCATGAACGACGAATCATCGGATGCCAGGAACAGCACCGCCTTGGCGATTTCCTCCACCGTACCCACGCGCCCCAGCGGACGGCTGGCGCATCCCGCGATGTAGTCCTTCCACTTCAGCCCGCGCATCTTCGCGTCGGCGGGAAGCATGGGAGTCTCCACGTCTCCCGGACAAACGCAGTTCACGCGAATCCCCTGCGCCCCGTGATCAATCGCCATCGCCTTGGTCATCAGCACGACGCCACCCTTCGACGCGCAATACGCCACCGCGTGATCTCCACCTACAATGCCCCATCCCGAACTGTTGTTGATGATGACCCCACGCTTCTGTTCGATCATCGTGGGCAGCGCGAACTTCGACATCAGGAACGTGCCTTTCAGGTTGACGTCGATCTGCTCGTCCCACTCCCGCTCGGAACATTCCAGCGCGGTTTGCGCGTAGAAGACTCCCGCATTGTTGAACAGAATGTCGATCCTGCCGAAGGCGCGCAGAGTCTCATCCACCACGCGCTGGCAATCGCCGGCCACGCTCACGTCGGCGCGGATGAAGATCGCCTCGCGGCCCGTCTGTTGGATGCGGTCGACCACCCCGGCCCCGCGCGCGTCGTTGCGTCCGGTGATGGCGACTCGGGCGCCTTCCGCCGCGAACAGCAAAGCTGTAGCCTCGCCGATGCCGGAAGTCCCGCCCGTGATCAGAGCAACTTTATCTTTTAGGCGCATATCCCGATTCTCAACAAAACATTGTCATCCTGAGGCGCGAGCATTTTGCGCGCCGAAGCACCGATGTAACTCTGCTCCCAGCAGCCATGGCGACCTCCGGTTAGCAACCGTTACAACATTTCTTCGCGGCAACCGTTGCAACACTCCTGTCAGTAACGCGCTGCAACGTTCCTTTCAGCAGCCGTGGAAGAGCGGCCCTTCAGGGCCGCGAAAGCATTCCCAAAGCTGTCGGGCTTCAGCCCTGTGGTCGGCTTTCCAACGGCAACGCCGCTAGCGGCTCGCCAATCCTCCCGCGGTTTCTCCTCCGTCCATCGTGAACACATGCCCCGTAGCGAACGCCGCGTCGTCTGACGCCAAATACGCGAACAGCGCGGCAATTTCTTCCGGCTTCGCATGACGCCCCAGCGGAATCTTCTGGTTCACCTCCGCCAGCATCGCGTCGGAATACTCGGCGCGCTGCATCGGGGTCAGCACGTATCCCGGAGCCACGGCGCACACGCGCACCTTCGGCGCCAGTTCCAGCGCCATCGAGCGCGTCAACTCGATCACGCCCGCCTTGCTCGCGTTGTAGTCCGCATAATATGGATATCCCATCACGCCGTTGGTGGACGCGGTCTGCAGAATCACTCCACTGCCTTGCGTGACCGAGAAGCGCTCCCACATGTGTCGAGCCGCGGTCTGCGCCACGTAGAACACGCCAGTCAGGTTCACGGCGATCACCTTCTCCCACTCTTCGGGGGTGATGTCGAGAAACTTGTGTCGTATGCTGATGCCCGCGTTGTTGATGAGCACGTCGACGCCATCCATGAGGCGGATCGCCTCGGCGAAGGCCGCTTCGACCTGCATCAGGTCGGTGACGTCGGCGATGATGGCCTCAGAAATGCCGGCCTCGCCCAAGCCGCGCAGTTCGTGCTTGATGTGCTCGCAAGCCTGCGCGTCACGATCGAGCACGCAGACGCGCGATCCCTCTTCCAGAAAGCGCGCCGCCGTGGCCGCGCCAATGCCGCTCGCGCCACCGGTAATCAGGACGCGCTTGTCTTTCAGTCCTCGCATGAAGTCTCCCTCGATAAGACTCTATTCGGCGGAATGGAATTTGTCATTCCGCGATCCATCCCATTGTCATCCTGAGCGAGGCAGCGAAGGATCCCTGCACTCTTCAACCGTAAACGGATGCCTCAGGAAGTCCTCTTTCGCTCCTTCGGAACTGCGGCTCTGGCTACCGCGGCTGCGGTCTTTGTGCTTGCGGGGATCGCTTTCACACCTACTGGCGGCTTGCGGGTTGCGGCTTCGGTTTCAGCTGGCTTCGGTGGCGCTGCACTGCGGCCCGGTACTTCTGGGCCGCCTGGACGGGTCTGAGACCCGTCCCCACACAAAACCTCGGGGGCGGCTGTCCCTACATTCACAGCAGCTGCATTCACAGGGGCCACACGTGGGGCGGCGAGGTAGGCGGCGCGCTCGGCGGCGGCTTCCTCGTCGATTTGTTCGAGGGGCGGGGTGGGGTAGTCGGGGATCTCTGTGACCATTTCGGGCTTGTTGACGCCGAACTTGACGCGGCGGATGTTGCGGACGGCGGTGTTGAGGGCGCGGAGAATGAGTTCGGCGCGCTTGAGTTCGATGGTGCCGCGCAGCAGGGCGTTGACCACTTCCATCAGCGAGGCCTGAATGGATTCCTCGTCCTCGAGCAGGGCGTGGTGATGGATGCGGGAGGCGGGATCTTTGACGGTGCGGAGCATGCGCTGGTGGAAGTAGCAGAACTGCTCTCCGCGGAGGGCGGGAGAGCCGCAGCGGACGCCGGTGACTTTGATATGAGTGCAGGATTTGTATGACATCAGTTGTTTGGTCCTTTCGGTGTAGGCAACAATTTTTTTGTAGTGAGGAGCTAAGATCTTGGCTTCATGGGAGTTAGGGGCGTAGTGGAGGACGACGTCCGCGTATAATCTTGGAAACTCAGGACTTGCGAGTAGATTCCTGCGAACAAAGGACTTAATGGGGGCGGCGGTGGAGGGATTTCCCGTTTTGGGCGTCGGGCTTTCGGCTACCGGCTTCCGGAGGTCGGTGTCCGGGTTGCGCGGGGGAGTGGGTGCGTTGGGCATGCTCCCAATTTGGACCGTTGAGATTTCTCAGTAAAGGTCATGCGTCACAAGAATGAAATAAAGTTCTGTGGAAAACTTGGGGGCGGAAAGTCAAAATCCCCATTCTAATCTCGCCCAAAACCGGCGAGATTAGAATGGGGCACCCGGCTAGTTGGAACAAACGGGCGAGCAAGTGGTGTACTTGGTCGCCGACGATGGCAAGAAGTAATATTCTTTGGCAGAGCCGTCATACGATCCTAAGTATTGGGCTGTAAAGACATACTCAGCTCCAGGCTGCGGAGCGTAAAACAGACATGAGCCATCGCCGTATTGGGTAACCTCTGCGGAACACGCATTCCAAACTCTGGTCCCAGAAATGCTCATCGTGTAAGTCAGCACTACCTCGCGACCTTGCATGTAACTAGAAGGCAATCCTTTCGCTGAAACGTAGAAGCTAGCTTTGGTCTGTTGCGGGTTGCCGTAGTAGCTGCTGAAACTGAAGGTGATGCCGGTGGAAACATTGTATTGCTGTGCCGAAGCATTGACACCACACGTAGCTAAGAACGTAAACAGCATCGTAACAAGAGAACTGAGCGATCCTGATCTCATTTACTAACCCTCCTCTGCAGTCGATTTTTGGGGAAAGAACAGCGGTGACGCCATTACACCTTATTTAAACTAGATTGTTTGGCCAATCATGCTACTGAACTCTTAGTCGGGGTATACAGTAATGACCTTACTCAATCTGGGACGTTTCGTCGTGACATCTGCCGCTAGCGCCATACCACGCATACGCTACCAGCGGTGACACGAAAAGGGCCGCACGGGCTATCACGATTTCCTCGCCCTCGCTGGGGAGACGCGGACCCCGACATCCCCATCTTGAAAGAATCCAAAGGCCGAGCACGCGAAGCTGGAGTAATGACTCAGATGAGAGGGGCGTCATCTCTCGTTTGGGTAAAGTCAACTGACGCTATCAGCGTTTACACCCAAATCCTCCTTCAGGCGGGGATGTTAGAACCGGCGAAGACCATGGTGACGCAACGGGACTCTTCGCTCGCAGCGAGCACCCACAGCGGCTAAGGCCGAGTTATTCTGGGGGCGTGAGGGGGTGGGTGCGCGGCGGCGGATTGGATTGCAGAGATCCTTCGCTGCGGTTGGTCTTTGCGCTAAACGCGCAAAGACCAAACCTCGCTCAGGATGACACGGCTGTAGAAGGCAAACTTAGATCGGTTTGCCTTTGAAGAAGTAGATGAGTTCGATGATCAGGATTACGACCACCATCAGTTCCAGGACGAAGGCGCGGGACTGGTTGAATTGCTCGACCATGAACTTGTAGAGGTCTTCGGCGGTCTGGAGTTTTTCTTTGACCAGGTCTTTGTAGTCGGGGACTCCGACTTTCTGGGCGCAGAGTTTATAGAGGCGGGCGGAGAACATGTCGCTGAGGAATTTGATGGCGTTGTCGGCGCGCTCGGTGAGTTCGTTCACGTCGAGTAAAACGGTGTGCAGCTTAGCTGCGGCGCGGGCGGTGCGCCAGCGGGACCAGAGTCCGTGGCCTCCGGCGTCGAGGAAGTCGTAGACGTTTTCCAGCTCTTTGGTGAGAAGCTCGTCGTAGTGGCGGAACTCGAGCAGCTGCGAGTTCGCGTACTGCAGGAGCTGGATGGCAGTTTCGGCGCCGGCGTCAGTGTCGTAGATGAAGGCGGCGTTCCATCCGATGACGGCGAGATCGTTGGGATAGTAGGAAATGCGGGACTGGAGAATCTCCTGGCGCTCGCCGTCGGAAAGCATGGCCATTTCGCCGCGGACGACCTGGGCGATCTGATCTCCGTGAGAGGCGAGCAGGGCGTTGGCGTCGGGAGCGCCCGCGATGTCGCGGACGTAGAAGATGAAGTAGTCCTCCTGCAGCCACTCGCCCGCCTTCGGGTCGTAGGGCTTGACGAGGGCTGGCGCGGCGCGCTCGAGCTTTTGCTTGACGATGCGCGTGGCGAGCGTTTCGAAGTTGGTGTCGGAGGTCCAGCGGCAGGAGAGTTGGACAAGCGTGTCCCAGTCGCCGGCGAATGGGAGCTCGAAGACGAGGCTAACGACGCCGTAGTCGTAGTACTTGATCTGGCCTTCAAGGCGCTCGCCGGATTCGAGGATCAGAGGATCGAGGCTCTCTTCGACGGGAGGACGCTGGTAGCGGACGTATCCGGGAGCTTTTTGCTTGAAGCTGGCGCCGGCAGTGCGGGCTCCAAAGATGGTGCGGAGTTCGTCGAGATGAATCTCTTCGCAGACGTCGAACTGGATCAGGACCAGGACGGAGCCGCGGAGCAGGGCTGAGCCTTGGGACGATGGAGCAGGGGCTGAGGCCGAGCGAGGGCTCTCGGCGCTGACGAGGCTGGAGAGGCCGGTGGAAAGGTCGGTGGTGAGTTCGCGATCCATGGCAGTACTCAGTGCTCGGTACTCAGTACTCAGATTGCTGAGTAGCGAAATCGAAGAGCGAGGAGGTTCGTGCTCTGATCTATTGTCCCAGAACTGGGGGGATTGGGGTAGGGGCTGGTAAGTGGCTGATAGGATTGGGTTTCCGGAAGCCGAGAGGCGAAAAGCGGACGCCGACTATCGCTTGCGAGCTGCCGCCCACAGCAAGAAGCCGCCGGCGGCGAGGGCTCCGAGGCCCAGTCCGGCGCGGGTCATGCTGGTGCGGATCTCGGAGTCACGTTCGCGGACTCGGGCGGATTCTGGGTAGGGGTCGTTGGATTCGGCGGACGGATCGAGCGCCATTTGCAGGACTTCGGCCAAGTGCAGAGCGTGACGGTTGGTCCCTTGGGCGATCTGCTCGCGGCAGCTGAATCCGTCGGCGATGATGAGCCAGTCGGCGGGAGCTTTGCGGACGGCCGGGAGGAGTTCGAGTTCGCCGATGGCTTGGGAGATGTCGTACCTATCTTTATCCCGCTCGAAGCCGAAGGATCCGGCCATGCCGCAGCATCCGGGTGCAGGAGCCGTGAAGTCGATGCCGATGCGGTGCAGGAGAGACTCTTCGGCGGTCATCTTCATGATCGACTTGTGATGGCAGTGTCCGTGGAGGAGGGCTTTGCGGTGGAGTTGCGGGAGCGGGGCGTTGCCGGAGTTTTGTTCGAGGAATTCGCTCAGCAGGAATGTCTGTTTGCTCAGGGCTTGGGCGCGCTGGTCGTGGGGGAAGAGGTTGAGGAGTTCGTCGCGGAAGACGGCGATGCAACTGGGCTCGAGTCCGATGACGGGAATGCCGGCTTCGATCTCGGGTTCGAGTTGGTCGAGGATGTCGAGGAGCAGGCGCTCGGCGCGGTCTAGCATACCGAAGTCGTAGAGTGGGCGTCCGCAGCAGAGGTTGGCTTGCGGGATTGTGACGTGGAAGCCCGCGGCCTCGAGAACTTCGACGGCGGCGCGGGCGGTCGAGGGTTGGAAGTAGTTGTTGAACGTATCAGGCCAGAGGAGGACCACGGGGGCTGAAGCCCTGTCGTTTTGGTCCGCTTGACGCGGCCCTGAAGGGCCGCTCTTCCACGCTTCGGAACGGCCGCTCTCCCGCGATGAAGCTTCCGTGACGGTGTCAGCAACGAATCTCCCAATCGTGAAGGCCCCTGCGGGGGCTCGCTGCGCGTCGCTCGGCGGACGAATGCGTCCGTCGCTACGCGTGCGGTGGAACCATTGCTTGAAAGTTTCGGGGGCGAAAGCGGGGATCGAGCGTTGGGGCGGGATTCCCGCTAGCAGCTTCGCGATGTCGCGGAGGAACGGGAGTTGCGTCGTTAGATTTACCAGGCCGGGGGCGTTTGAGGCGAGGCGCGCCCAGAGATCGATGTTGCCGAAGGCGTAGGCGCTGCGGGGGCGCAGGCGGCCTTCATAGTAATGCGAGAGGAATTCAGCTTTGTAGGTCGCGACGTCGACGCTGACGGGGCAGTCGCTCTTGCATCCTTTGCAGGCCAGGCAGAGATCGAGCGACTCTTTCACTTCTTCGCTGCGCCAGCCGTCACGAATGACTTCGCCTTGCGTCATCTCCCAGAGCAGGTGGGCGCGGCCGCGGGTGGAGTGTTCTTCGTCGTGGGTGGCGCGGTAGCTGGGACACATCACGCCGCCCTCTTCGCGGCGACACTTGCCGACTCCGACGCAGCGCAGAGTCGCGGCTGCGAGGCTGCCGTGGTCGGCGGGAAACTGGAAGCGGGTTTCGGGCTCCCACGACGCGTAGTTGGGGCCGAGGCGAAGATTCTCGTCGAGCTTGTTGGGCGTCTTTTCAGGCAAACCGATGAGCTTGCCGGGATTCATCTTCCAGTCGGGATCCCATGCGGACTTGAACTCGCGGAAGGCTTGCATCAGTTCGGGGCCGAACATCTTGGGGAGGAGTTCGGCGCGGGCTTGTCCGTCGCCATGTTCTCCGGAGAGGGATCCGCCGTAGCTGACGACGAGGTCGGCGGCTTCTTCGACGAAGCGGCGGAATTTGGCGATGCCCTCTTTGGATTGCAAGTCGAAGTTGAGGCGCGTATGCACGCAGGCGTGGCCGAAGTGTCCGTAGAGCGAGCCTTTGTAATTGAAGGCGGCCATCATCTTGCGGAGATCGCGGAGATACGCGCCGAGTTTTTCGGGAGCGACGGCGGCGTCTTCCCATCCTTCCCAGTTGAGCGGCTCGCCGGGGACATGCGAGGTGACGCCGAGGCTGGCTTCGCGAATGTCCCAGATGCGCCGGGCCTGCTGGCCCGCGTAGAGGCGTGTATTGGGCGGAGTTGAGCTGTGGCTGAGTGCTTCGACGAGGTTGTGCGCTTGCGCCTCGGCTTCTGGAATTGTCTGGCCGCCGAACTCGACCATGAGCCATCCGCCGCCTTCGGGCAGGAGAGCGAGTCCTTCGGAGTTGATGCCTTTGGTGCGGGTGTAGTAGACGAGGAGGTCGTCGAAGCCTTCGAGGCCGATGGGCTGGTGCGCCATGATTTCGGGAATGTGGTCGGCGCATTGATAGATGTCAGGATAGGCCACGACTAACAGCACGCGCGCAGGAGGACTCTCGACTAAACGGCAGGTGGCTTCCAGGACGGTGGCGCAGGTTCCTTCGGAGCCGACGAGGGCGCGGGCGATGTGGAATCCGTTTTCGGGGAGGAGGTAGTTGAGGTTGTAGCCGGAGACGCGGCGGGGGATTGGGGGGAACTTCTGGCGGATGAGATCTGCGTATCGATCGGCAATTTGCTTCAGGGTGGTGTGGATTTGATCGCGGCGGTCGTTGCTGCGGCCCGAAAAGTCCGGGCCGCTTGGACGGCCGAGGGCAGCCGTCCCCACAGAATCCTGAATAAAACCTCCGCCAACGCTCAGCCAGGTGTCGTCATAGAGGACTACTTCTAGTTGTTCGATGTTGTCGTCGGTTTTGCCGGCCATGACGGAGTGGACGCCGCAGGAGTTGTTGCCGACCATGCCGCCGATGGTGCAGTTGCGGTGGCTGGCGGGATCGGGGGCGAAGGTGAGGTGATGTTTTTCGGCGGCGTTGCGGAGGGTGTCGAGGACGACGCCGGGTTGCACGCGGGCGATGCGGCGGACTGGATCGATCTCGAGGATGCGGGACATGTACTTGGAGAAGTCGAGAATGACGGCGACGTTACAGCATTGTCCGGCGAGGGAGGTGCCGCCGCCACGGCAGAGTAACGGGGCGCCGAATTCGCGGCAGGCGGAGATGGCGGCGAGGACGTCGTCGGTGTCGCGGGGGAGGACCACGCCGATCGGGACTTGGCGGTAGTTGGAGCCGTCGGTGGAGTAGAGGGCGCGGGCGCCATCGTCGAAGCGGACGTCTCCGCGCAGAGTTGACCGCAGGGAGTCGGCTAGTCCTGTGGCGTCGAGATGCGAGGAGGTTGTCGGGATGGAATCTGATCTGCTGTGCATCTGTCGGATTGATCCGTCTGCTGCCAGAAAATCAAGAGCTTCAACCACAAAGGACACGAAGGTTCACGAAGGAATCCGGTCGTGCATCAGTTGGACTGCGTCAGTTTCTTGCTCACACTCGTGATCTGAAATTTTGTGGTAGTGCCGCTGGCTTCGACATTGATTGTGATCATGTTCTGCTGGTCGCTGGAGACAATGGTACAGTGGCTTTGGTCGGAGGTGTTGACGGTGGCGTTGGGGAACTTGGATTTGTAGAAGGCGCAAACTTTGTCAACCGAGTCGCTGCTTTCGAAATTGGCGGCTATGGTGTGCATGTTACCGAAGCTTACGGAGGCGGCGCCGTTTTTCAGAGCTTGCGCGCCGGGATAGACGTCGACACCGAGGTCTTTGGCGGCCTGTTGGGGATCTTTGGAGGATTCTACGGTGCCGAAGGGGCTCTCCACTTTTACGTGATCGCCTTCCTGAGTGACGTGAGAATGCTTGGCAAAGTGAATGCCGATGATGGCAAGCATAGCAATGCCGAGGATGCCGAGGCCGACGACCACGGCGACGATAATAAGGACCGTCTTGAGAGCGCTGCTGCTGCCTGGCGGAGGTGGGGACGGCACAGGAGCAGTGATGACTGGAGCGGTCGGTCCGGCGGCGATGGCAGCGCCGCATTTGTTGCAGAAACTTGTGCCGGCAGTGAGAGATGCGCCGCAGGAATTGCAGAATGCCATAAATCACCTCGCGAGTGGTGATAATTCAGCTTGACGCGCGAGTATACCGCAGATTCGGAAGCGGCGTTCAGGACTGGTCCGATGCCGGAAGATCAAGAGCTTCAACCACGAAGGACACGAAGGTTCACGAAGGAATTCGTCCCAAGAATTCTTCTGAGCGCAATGTGTTTCAAAACCTGGACAGCCGAGGCGGCTGTCCCCACATAAACATTTGCCTACCTACATGTCCCCGCAGTTGAGTTCAGCTCCAGAGACGGGTGCTGTAGTCGGCCATGGACAGGGCTAGAAGGAGGAACAGGAAGAAGATCGTGCTGACTACTACCAGCTTAAGCAGCTTTTCGTGGGCACCTTTGAGGTGCATGAAGAAGAGAGCGACGAGGAGGGCCTTGGTGGTCGCGATGATGAGGGCGACGGCGGCGTTGAAAACTCCGAGGTCGATTTTTGCGACTTCGTAGGTGAGGAATGTCCCGGCCAGGAGTGCGATCCAGACGGCGAAGTAGGTTGGGAGGGGTGAGGAGGTTGAGTGTCCGGAGGTGGAATGGTTAGACATGGAAATCCTCAGCGCAGTGGAGATAGAGATCCTTCACTTCGCCGGAAAAGCGGCTCCGCTCAGGACGACATCCGATCGAATTGGTGCTCATGGCTTTCAAATTACTCTCTTCCGTATTACCGGTGCCGGTCGATCAGGTAGAGCAAGGGGAACAGGTAGATCCAGACAATGTCGACGAAGTGCCAATAGAGGCCACCCATTTCGAGGGGTGTGTAGTACTCGGGTGTGAAGCGGCCGCGCCAGGCCATGATCAGGAGCCAGGTAAAGATGCCGAGTCCAATGACCATATGCAGGGCGTGCAGGCCCGTCATGATGAAGTACAGAGAAAAGAAAATCTGCGCGTGGCGCGGGTTGGCATACTGTTCCGGATTGGTTCCGGGAATTTTTTCGTGATCGAAGCTGAACGACGCGCCGGGCACGTGATGTTCTTCGAACTTGTCTTTGTATTCGATCCCCTTGATGCCAAGGAAGGCGCATCCGAAGAGCATGGTGAGCGCGAGCATGGCCAGCAGAAGCCCGCGACGCGAAGTCTGGGCGGCCCAGATGGCGAGCACGACCGTCAAGCTGCTGCAGATGAGGACGGCGGTGTTGGCGCCGCCGAGAGCCGCATTGATGGACGTACTGGCGGCGGCGAAGTCTCCGAAGTACCATCCGCGGTAGATGAGGTAGGCGCAGAACAGGCCGCCGAAGAACATGACTTCGGTGGCGAGGAAGATCCACATGCCGAAGCTGGCGGAATCGCGCTGCTGGCCCTCGGTGGCGAAGTGGTGCAGGAGGGCGGGATTGCCGCCGTGAGCTTCATCGTGGACGTTCCCGTGAACGGTGACCGTCGAGCTATCGGGCAACGGGAACCTCCTCTTTATGAGGCGCGTCCAACTCCTCGTAGTTGTAAGCTTCCCAGGTCACGATCGGTTCTTCCTCAAAATTGAAGGTGGTGGGCGGCGATGGAGTCTTCCATTCGAGCCCGGCGGCGTTCCACGGATTGTCAGGCGCGGGTTTGCCGTAACGCATCGACCAGAGGAAGTAGATCATCGGCAGCAGGTAGCCGACACCGAGAACGGTAGCTCCGGCGGTCGAGAGGACATTCAGCACCTGGAATTCCGGCGGGTACTGGTAATAGCGGCGCGGCATGCCCAGGTAGCCGAGGATGAATTGCGGGAAGAACGTCAGGTTGAATCCGATGAATACGATGAGGGCGGCGAGGCGAGCCCAGCCTTCGGGATAGAGCTTGCCGGAAATTTTCGGCCACCAGAAGTGCATGCCGCCGAGGTATCCCATAAGCGCGCCGCCGACCATGATGTAGTGGAAGTGCGCGATGACGAAATAGGTATCGTGGACGTGCATGTCGATGCCGAGACAGGCAAGGAAGAGACCGGTCAACCCGCCGATGGTGAACAGACCGAGGAAGCCGAAGGCATAGAGCATGGGCGCGTCGTAGCGGATCGAGCCTTTGTAAAGGGTGGCCGTCCAGTTAAAGACTTTGACGGCGGATGGCACGGCGACGGCGTAGCTGAGGATCGAGAAGACGAGGGCGGCGTAGACGGAAATTCCGGCGACGAACATGTGATGCGCCCAGACGAGGAATCCGAAAACGGCAATGGCGATCGACGAGAACGCGACGAAGCTGTAGCCGAAGATGCGCTTGCGCGAGAAGCAGGCGATGATTTCGGTGACGACGCCCATGGAGGGCAGAATCATGATGTAGACGGCGGGATGAGAATAGAACCAGAAGAGGTGCTGAAACAGGAGCGGATCGCCGCCGAGTTTGGGATCGAAGATGCCGAGGTGTAAGGCGCGTTCGGCGACGACCAGCACGAGAGTGATGGCGATGACGGGCGTCCCGAGAACCTGGATGATGCTGGTGGCGTAGTGCGCCCAGATGAACAGAGGCAAGCGCGACCAGGTCATGCCGGGGGCGCGCATGCGGTGAATGGTGACGATGAAGTTGAGTCCGGTGAGGATAGAGGAGAATCCGGCGACAAAAATGGCGAGCCCAGCTTCAATCACTTTGGTGTTGCTGAAGGCGGTGCTGAAGGGTACGTAGAAGGTCCAGCCGGTATCGACGCCGCCGGTGAGCATGCAGTGCAGCATCATGGCGCCGCCAATGATGTAGAGGTACCAGCTCAGCAGGTTGATGCGCGGGAAGGCGAGGTCCTTGGCACCGATCATCATCGGGACGAGGAAATTGCCGAGCACGGCGGGGATCGAGGGGATGAGGAAGAAGAACACCATGACCTGGCCGTGCATGGTGAAGAGCTTGTTGTAGGTGTCGGCCTGGACGAGGTCGCCGGCGGGAGTGAGGAGTTCGAGGCGAATGAGCAGCGCGAAGAATCCGCCAATAAAGAAAAAGAAGGTAATGGAGAGCAGGTAGAGCAGCGCGATACGCTTGTGGTCAGTGGTGAAGAGCCACGAGCCGAAGCCGTAGTGCTTGTTCAGATAATTTTCGCGCTCGATCGGCTGAGCGGGGGGTTGAGCAGTTGCGGTAGCCATACTCATTGCACCTGACTTCCTGTGGACTGGGCCGTTTCGGGCGCGTCTTGCGGCACGTCGACGGCAGCCGTCTTGGTTGCACCCGCTGCCCTTCCCTGCTGCGCCAACGATTTCACGTATGCGACCAGGGCGTTCACTTGTTCCTCACTCACCAAGCCCTGAAA
Organism: uncultured Acidobacteriaceae bacterium; assembly: GCA_963709025.1. Lineage (GTDB taxonomy): Bacteria > Acidobacteriota > Terriglobia > Terriglobales > Acidobacteriaceae > Sulfotelmatobacter. The sequence continues at coordinate 438,256 of CAVPVE010000018.1, read as the reverse complement.
GGTGGGCATGATGGGCTGAAATCCTTTGACGCGTTTGGCGCCGGGATCGAGGATGCACTCGCGAATGTAATTTTCATCCGCCGTCACCGTGCGTCCGTCCGCAAGTTCAACGGGCCTGCCGAAAACTCCCTGCAAATTGGGACCGCGCCCCTGGCTGTCGGTACGGTGGCAGGTAACGCAGCCGAGTTCGGAGAATATTTTCTCTCCGGTGGCGGAGAGCGGGCCGGTGGTGCCGCCGTTCATCCAGGCTTCGTACTGCGCGGGTTCCTGCACGATGATGGAGCCGATCATGCCGGAGTGCTGGGTGCCGCAATACTGGGTGCAGAACAGGTGATAGGTGCCTGGTTTGGTGGCGCGGAACCACGCGACCGTGTAGCGGCCGGGCAGCACGTCCTGCTTCATGCGGAAGGCGGGGACGAAAAAGCTGTGGATGACGTCCTGGGAGGTCATGATCAGCTTGACGTCGCGGCCGACGGGGACATGCAGTTCGTTGATCTCGCGCTGACCCTCGGCGTGTTCCAGCTTCCACATCCATTGTTTCGCGACGACGTAAACTTCGGTGGCATCGCGAGGAGGTGTGCGGCTCTTGAAGTAGACAACGGCGCCCCAGGCGAAAATCGCCATGAAGACGAAGAGCGGGATAATCGACCAGGTCAATTCGAGGGGAGTGGAACCTTCGATCTGCTCGGCAAGCACGCCGCGACGGCGGCGATAGCGCGCGGCGAAGTAGACGACCGCGGTGAAGATGAGCGCCGTCATCAGTCCTGAAACGATGAGCAGGAAGATGAATAGGGCATCAACGTTGCCCGCGGCGGTGGAGGCCCGATCGGGCCATAATGGAAAATTATCGAACATATTCCTTCAGTCGTTGGTCGTTAGTCGTTCGCCGGTGGTCATTTTCGTGTCCGTTGTTCCACGTTCACCTACTAAATCTTGTGGCGTGACTCCAGTTTCTACGGGCGGCGGATTTGTCCATCCGCCACAGAACGAAAATTAGTCCGGCGAGCAGCAGGATGGTGAGTCCCGCGCCTAACTTTAAAATGTTGTTTATGACCGCGCCGTATTTTCCGGTCTCGGGATTGTAGTGATAGCAGTAGAGCAGAACCTGATCGACGGCATTGCCGATCTTGCCTTGCGAGGCCTCGACCAATCCCATGCGGAGATCTTTCGGCGGATAATCCACGCCGTAGAAGTAGCGCGAGATGCGGCCCTGGGGCGTCAGGACGATGATGGCGGTGGCGTGTGCGTACTGGTTGCTTTTGGGATCGTACTGATACTGGAAGCCGACGGCCTTGGTGAGGGCGTTGATCGACTCCGGCGGTCCGGTGAGGAAATGCCAGCCGGAGGCAGCGCCGGCGCGGCCGTAGCGCTTGAGGTATTCTTGCTTCTTTTCTGCGGCGATGGCCGGTGTTTCTTGGGGATTGAAGCTGACCGTGATGACGTCGAATTGGTTGCCGACGTCGAACTTGATCATCTTCATGGCGCCGCTGAGTCCGGCGAGTGCTTCGCCGCAGAGCATGGTGCAGTTGTAGTAGACCAGGTTGAGGATCAGCGGCTTGGTGCCGAAGTAGTCGCCGAGTTTGACGGCGCGTCCGGTGTCGTCGGTGAAGGTGAGGTCGGGAGGAACTTGAGCATCGAGATGCTGCTCGATGCCGACGTTCTGCAGATACAGCGGACGGACGTTGGCGGGCGGGGACAAGATGCCTTTGGTCATGGCTTGTCCAAAGGCGGTCGAGGCGAGCAGGAGAAGCATGACGCCTCGCGATGCCGCACGGGAGATCCTTCGCTTCGCCTGAAAAGCGGCTCCGCTCAGGATGACGCCCTCGATTTTCGTTGCCAACTTCGAATTGTGAATGTTGCTGCTCACTTCTTTGCCGCTTTCTTGTTTTCCGGTGCGGGCTTGGGCTGCGCGGGCGCTTCTCCGGTGGCGGATTGCGCGCGCACGGGGAGGCCGCGCTCGGCGATCAGGTCCATGGCACGTTCGATCGGAATGCGGACGATGCCGGCGTTCTGATCGATGTAGCCGTAGGAGGCGAGCGTCCGCTCTTCATCCTTGCGGATCTTGTCGAGTTGATTGCGCTCATCGATTTCCAACTGCGGGGCCGGGAAGTTATCTTTCAAGAATTTCTCGTAGTCCCCGTTGTACTGGGCTGGGATGTGCCGGGTGTCCGCGGGAGCGTTTGTCACCAGCGGATTGACCGGAGTCTGCTGGGCCTCGGAGCGTTTGTCGAGATACGCGTAGATGCCCTCGACAAGGAAGAAGATGAACAATCCGGCGACGAGAAGACCGAGCAGGAAATAGAGCACTCCGGCGACGCCGATGTCCTTACGCTCGTAGCCGCCGTTGCCGTTCGAACTCGCGGGATGGGGTTGATTGCTCATATTTCGGACGTTACGCGTTTTCCGGGTGATGATGCTCCGGATGCAAAACCTCTATGGCTGAGGGATCGTAGACCGGCAGCAGTGGCAGCGCGCCCAGGTTGCGGAAGAAGTACGCGAGCCAGAATCCGCCGATGGCGATCGGGACGACAAAGTCAGCGACAGTTACGTTGAATGTCCTGGAGAAATTCGGTTCGATAACCCAGAACAGATCGACCAAGCGCATCAGCATGAGCCAAGCGGCGAGCCAGACCAGTTTGTAGATATTGCGCTTGAAGGGGCGCGACAACAGAATGCCGAACGGGATCGCGAAGTGGAAGATCACGACGAAGAGTCCGACGTATCCCCAGCCGCCGTTGATGCGGCGGACGTAATAGGTGATTTCCGAGGGCAGGTTGCCGGCCCAGATGATGAGCCACTGCGAGAAGCCGAAGTAAGCCCAGACCATGGTGAAGGCAAGCATCCACTTGCCGTGGTCATGGACGAAGTCAGGAGTCAACATCTCCGACATGGGTTTGTACTTGAAGAGGATGCGCTCGACGATCACGGCGAAACACATGGCCGAAAGCACCTCGCCGATGAGAATGAACAAGCCGAAGATGGTGGAGATCCAGCTGGGATCGAGCGACATGACCCAGTCGATGGAGGCGAAGGAGATGGTGAATCCGTAGAGGATGAGGCCGGGTCCGGAAACGGCTTTGAAACGTTCGGTGTTGTCGGGAGCGCCGGCGCGGTCGGTTTGCTTCGACCAATGCGAAAGCAGAAAAGAGAGCAGGTTCCAGATGGCGAAGTAGATGATCGCACGAATCAAGAAGCCGGAGAAATTCAGGTAGCTGGCCGTGATGAATTTGTGTTTTGCCAGATGCTCGCGAATGTGAGCGTCCTGAATTGCTTGGAGCGGCATGGCCCAGGGATAGACGCGATGCTGTCCCACGGCAAGGATGATTGGGACGAACAGCACAGCGAGCAGTGGGACCGTGCGCATGGCCGCGCCCAGGATGCGGCGGATGACGACGCCCCAGCCGCCGCCGGTGAGGTGGCGGATCATGAGAATGGCCATGGATCCGAGGGCTACGCCCAGCCACGCCATGAAGCCGAGCAGGTACGCGCGATAGAACTCGTCGGGGTTCTTGAAGGCGAGGATCATCGCAATGACGCCGAAGACGACGCCGACGATCAGCGACCGCTGCGCAATGGTCTTCACCACTGGCGGGGGCGTGAGATCGAGTTGTCTTACGGGCGCCGTGCTCATTTCTTCTCTACCTCTGTGTCTGATTTCGAACTCCTATCGGGTACGACGACCGGCAGGGTTGCGCCGGATCCGGGGTCACGGAATTTTGGCGGCTCGGAGGGCACCGGCTGGCCAGTGGGGACGTCGGCTTTGGTTGCGTTCTCACTCAGTTGCAAGGCGCGGACGTAGGCCACGATGTCCCAGCGATCACGCGGGGGAATCTGCGAGGCGTAATCGGGCATGATGCCAAAGCCTTCGGTGATGACGTCGAAGAAATATCCGACGGGCGCTTTTTGCAGGCGCGCGATGTGGAACGACGGAGGCTTGCGGGCGAACCCACGGGAGGGGACGAAACCGTTGCCGTCCCCGAGGCGCGAGTGGCAGGGAGCGCAGAAGATGTTGAAGCGCTCGCGGCCGTGGGCCAGGACATCTTTAGTGACGGGGAAGGGCATAATGTCGCCGGGATTGTTGCCGATTTTGCCGGTGTAGAAATAGGCGTCTTCGTGGAGCTGTCCGCGGGCGACGGTGCCTTCGACGAGCGGGCGGGCGGAGCGCTGGTCAGAGTAGAAGTCGCTGCGCGAGAGCGGGTTCTGGCGCGGCTGCACGTGCATGTCGATGCGGCAGGCGGTGGTTGCGGTGATCGCCAGGGTCAACCCCAAAACCTTGAACCACGAAGGACGCGAAGGTGCACTAAGGAAAACTTTAGGGGCAAACGTCCCGGCGATCGTTACTCCACTCAGATTGAAGAGGTGCTTCATTTAGCTGGGCACCTCCGAGACCGAGCGGGGGGACATTGCTTCCAGGAATTTGCGCGTGGCGGTGGGATCGTACTTTTTGTCGGACGAGAACACGATTAAGAAGAAACGATCTTTGGAGGCCGACGAGAAGCGCGGGACGTTGAAGACCGGGTGGTAGGGCATGGGCAGGCCATTGAAGGCCAACATGCCGAGGACCGCCGAGATGCCGGCGAAAAGGATTGTCATTTCGAACGTAATAATGATGAAGGCGGGCCAGGAGTGGTAGGGCTTGCCTCCGATGTTGAGCGGGTAGTCGACGGCCGACATCCAGTACTGCATCAGGTATCCGCTGAGGCCGCCCACGATGCCGCCGATGAGAACGGTCAAGGGGATTTCGTCGAAGTGAAAGCCGATCTCTTCTGCCAGGCCTTCGATGGGGAAAGGGCTGTAAGCGTCGATTTTCTTGTAGCCGGCCTGGTGGGTCGCATGCGCCGCGTCGACCAGGGCTTGCGCCGAGTCGAACTCCGCCATGATGCCGTAGATGGGATCGCGTTTCATGACGCTATTCCTTCACCTCCGCTTCGGGCAGGAGGGTGCGCATTTCGAAGATCGAGATGGCGGGCAGGATGCGCAGGAACAGGAACATGAGCATCAGGAACATCCCGATGGTGCCGATGTAGGTCATCCAGTCCCAACGCGTGGGGTAGTACATGCCCCACGACGAAGTGAGGAAGTCGCGCTGCAGGCTGACGACGACGATGATGAAGCGCTCGAGCCACATGCCCACAAGAATGACGCCGGAGATGAAGAAGAGCGCGACGGGACTGGTGCGCAGTTTCTTAATCCAGAGCACCTGCGGAATGAAGATGTTGCAGATCAGCAGCATCCAGTAGGGGACGGCGTACGGTCCGTGCAGGCGGTTCCAGAGCGTGAAAGCATCGTAGCGATCGCCGCTGTACCAGCCCATGAAGGCTTCGATGCCGTATCCGTAGGCAACGATGAGTCCAGTGGCAAGCATGACCTTGGCAGAATTCTGCAGGTGGCGCTCGGTGATGAAATCTTCGAGGCCGTAAATTTTGCGGATGGGGATGGCCAGCATCAGCACCATGGCGAAGCCGGAGTAGATGGCGCCCGCGACGAAGTAGGGCGGGAAGATGGTGGTGTGCCATCCCGGGACGATGCCGACGGCGAAGTCGAAGCTGACGACCGTATGAACCGACAGGACCAGAGGCGTCGCCAAGCCGGCGAGCAGGAGATACATGGTCTCGTAGCGGTGCCAGTGGCGGGCCGATCCACGCCATCCGAAGGAGAGCATGCCGTAGACCATCTTCAGGATGGGATTCTCGGAGCGGTCGCGCAGCGTGGCCAAGTCAGGGATGAGGCCGACGAACCAGAACAACGCGGAAATGGTGGCGTAGGTGGAGACGGCAAAGACGTCCCACATGAGCGGGCTGCGGAATTGCGGCCATACGCCCATGGTGTTGGGATAGGGGAAGAGCCAGTAGGCGAGCCAGGGGCGGCCGACGTGGATGGCGGGAAAAACTCCGGCGCACGCCACGGCGAACAGCGTCATGGCTTCGGCGAAACGGTTGATGGAGTTGCGCCAGCTTTGGCGCAGCAATAAGAGGATGGCGGAGATGAGGGTGCCGGCGTGACCGATACCGATCCACCAGACGAAGTTGACGATGGCGAAGCCCCATCCGATGGGGATGGTGACGCCCCAGATGCCGACGCCTTTGAGGACGAGGTATCCGATGGCGTAGAGCATCATCATGGTGAGCATGAAGGCGATGCCGAAGCCGAGAAACCATCCGTTGGAAGCGGGACGGGTCAGCACGATGGCGCTGATTTTTTCCGTGACCGTGCCGAAGGTGTGTCCGGGTTCGATGACGGGAGCGCGATCGAGTTCGGTGGCCGATTTGTATTGCTCAGGCATCTGGCTTGCGAAGTTCCTCAGGGGCTAAAGCCCAAATCATTTTGCTCGGTTGACGCGGCGCTAAAGCGCCGCTCTTCCACCTTTGCTACTCACGCGGCGCTGAAGCGGCGCTCTTCCGCCTTTGTTCTACGAAATTGCCTTCTACATCTTGGCCGCGCTGCGCGCGGCGGACAGCCGATGGCGGCTGTCCCCACATGGTTCGTTCTATCCCTTCAACTCCGGGTTCGGGTTGCGAACCTCGGCCAAATATGTCGTCCGCGGGCGGGTGTTCAACTCGCCGAGCAGGCTGTAATTTCTGGATTGCGCTTTCAGCTTGGACACTTTGCTGTTTGGATCGTTGATATTGCCGAAGACGATGGCGCCTGCGGGACAGGATTGCTGGCAGGCGGTTTGGAGTTCGGCGTCGTTAATTTTGCGATCTTGTTTTTCGGCGTCGATGCGGTGCTCGCTGATGCGCTGGACGCAGTACGTACATTTTTCCATGACGCCGCGGCTGCGCACGCTGACGTCGGGATTGCGCATCATCTTGTATTGCGGCGTCTCCCAGTCCTGGAAGAGCAGGAAGTTGAAGCGGCGCACTTTGTACGGACAGTTATTCGAGCAATAGCGCGTGCCCACACAGCGGTTGTAGACCATGTCGTTCAGGCCTTCGGTGGTGTGGTTGGTGGCGCCGACAGGGCAGACGACTTCGCAGGGGGCGTTCTCGCACTGCATACAGGGAACGGGCTGGAAGAATGCTTTGGGATTGTCGCGGTCGCCCTGGTAGTAGGCGTCGACGCGGATCCAGTGCATGTGGCGGCCGATGACGACCTGCTCTTTGCCAACGACGGCGATGTTGTTCTCCGACTGGCAGGCGAGCATGCAGTTGTTGCAGCCTACGCAAGAGTTGAGATCGATCGTCATGCCCCAGGCATAGTCTTCTTTGTCGTAGGGATACGGCTCGTAGAGCGTGAGATCTTTGGGAACTTCGTCTTCCTGGGCGAAGTTGGGCTCTTTCTTATATTCCTCGAGCGTGGTTTCGCGAACCAGCGGGCGATGGCCGCCGTCGGGCGTGTCCATCGACTGCATGCCCTGGGTGGAGGCGAGCTTGTAGGTGGCACCGGTCTTTTTTATGGTGACCCCTGACGCGATCCACGGGGCGGCACTGGTGCGCAGGGTGTAGGCGTCGAAGCCTTGCGCGGTACCAACCCGTCCGGCGCGCTTGCGTCCGTAGCCGAGCGTGATGGTGACGGAGCTGTCGGGATGTCCGGCTTGAATCCAGACGGGGCCGGTGACTTTTTTGCCGTTGAGTTCGAGTTCGACGACGTCTTCGGACTTGATGTTCAGGCGCTGCGCCATCGCGGGTCCCATTTGGACGACGTTGTCCCACGTGAGCTTGTTCATCGGCTTGGGAAGTTCCTGCAGCCAGCCGTTGTTGGAGAATTGTCCGTCGTAGATGGTGGAGTCGCGGCGGATGTTGAGTTCGGGAGCAGTGGAGTATGTCCCGGAGTGGTCTCTTGCTGCGGAATTGACGGCACCCGTCATCAAATTCAGTGATTTCGGTGGCAGCGTCGTGCCTTCAATCCATCCGTCGTGCAGTGACTTGCGCCAGAATTGCTCGAAGTCGCCTCCTGAGTGCTGCTTTTGCCAGTAGGCGCGGACTAAGTCGTAGCCGGTTGCATCGGCTTGACCGGAGAGGAGCGCGACGAATTCCAGAGCGCTCTTGCCGTTGTAAAGAGGGGCGATCAGCGGCTGGATGATGCTGACCGTGCCGTCGTAGGCGCGGGCATCGCTCCAGGCTTCCAGTTCATGCGTAGCACTGACGTGCCACTGGCAGAGTTCGGCGGTTTCGTTCTGATAAAGCCCGTAGTGAACTCGCAGCGGAGTTTTGTTGCTTTTGAGCACCTCCGCGAAGTTCAGGTCGGCCGGAGCGTCGTAAGCCGGATTGCCACCCAGAACTATCAGTAGATCGACCTTACCGCCGTTCATATCGGCGACGAGTTCTTTGATCGACCCAGTTTGATTGAGCGGGTTGGCGTCGACCGGGTCGGTGTAGAACACGGTCTTGCCGACGTTGCCGAGCTTGGCATTTAATTCATGAGCCAAAGCATGCACTGCTGGCGGCTGGTGGTCACCCACGACGACCGCGCTTGCACCGATGTTTCTCGCAAGTTCCGCTCGGACGACCGGGGCAAGTCTTTCGATCTCCGCGTCCTCGAAGAGCGATTTATCGCCCTCCGAGTGCCCCTGGCCCCCTCCGAGGACGCTGCTCACAACCGCCGCGGCCGGGTCCGGCCCTGATAGGAGGTTGAGGGCGCACAACTGGACGGCCGTTGCCGATAGCGGCACCCGGTGATCCGCCTTGGCTCCCGTCGAAGTCGGCGTGCTTTCTATAGCGTACAGGCGATTCATCGGCGCGTCCGGATTGCGGCGCTTGGCGAAGTCGCGGATGTAGCGGGTGTTGCCGGGGAATCCGGCGTAGAGGAAGTCGGCGTCGAGCGAGACGATGACGTCGGCTTTCGAGAGATCGTAGCGGGTTTCGACGGGCTGGCCGAAGGCCAGCTTGGCGCCTTCGAGGACGTTGTCGCGATTGATTGGCTCGTAGACGTGCCACTTGGCCTGGGGATAAATCTTCAGGAAATTGCGCAGCTGGTCGGCTAGCGTGGGCGACGAAATGGTCGGCGTGAGAATGCGGATGCCAGCGCCCTGAAGAGCTTTCTGTTCGCTGAGCGGGCCGCGGATCGCGCCGAGAAATGCCTGCCACGAGCGCACGTCGCCCATCGACACGACGGTTTGCGAGCGGTCGGGATCGTAGAGGCCAAGGATGGACGCTTGCGTGAAGATGTCGGTGCCGCCCATCGAAGCCGGATGCAGATCGTTACCTTCGATTTTCGTCGGGCGGCCGAGATGGCTTTCGACGAGCACGGGGCTGGCGTATCCGCCGAGCGTGACCGCCGTGGCGTAGTACATGGGGCGGCCGGGGATGACGCCTTCCGGCTGGCGCACGTAGGGGACGATGGGCTCGAGCGGGAGGCGGACGCATCCGGTCATACCAGCCAGACCGAGCGAGGCGCCCATGACCTTCAGGAATCCGCGGCGCGAGACGGAGTCGACCCATTCGGAGGCGCCTTTGGGAAATTCACGGTGCAGGGCGTCTTTGAATTCTTCGGAGCCGGCGAGTTCTTCGAGGGAGCGCCAGTATTCGGGGCCGGTTTTTTCGGCGGCGTCGTGGGCCGTGGCGGCGTCGATGCGTTCGCGGACGAGGTTCAGGTCCAGGTTTTTCGAAGGACAGACGTCTTCGCGTTTTTTGATCTGGATCAGACCGGCCGTGTTTTTTTCGTCGTTCGTCATCGGGTAAATCGTTGTGCCGTCCCTACGGGACGTGCTTCGGGCGCTCTGCCATCTCAGCGGTGACAGGTGCTGCAGGTCGTGATGTCTTTCACGCTGCGCACGTTGTACTTCTTGACCAGAGCTGTGCCCAAGTCGGTTTGATCTGTGAAACTTTGTCCGTCGACTACTACTGGATTCGCACTTGTGGGTTGCTGGTAGCGCATGTTGAATACCTGATCGCGCGGGCGCAGGTTGCTCTGCGGGGCGCGGTGGCAGCCGAGGCACCACTCCATCTGCAAGCTTTCCTGCTGGTACATCAGCGGCATCTGGTCGACCGGGCCGTGGCAGGTGCTGCAGCCGACACCTTTATTGATATGAATGCTGTGATTAAAGTAGACGAAGTCGGGGAGCTGGTTGACGCGCGTCCATTGCAGCGATTCGCCGGATTTGTAGCTGGCGCGGACGGGCTCGAGGAGCTTGGCATTCGTCCATATCTGTGAGTGGCAGTTCATGCACGTTTTGGTCGGCGGAATGCCGGCGAAGCTCGAGGTCTCGACCGAGGTATGACAGTAGCGGCAGTCGATGCCGAGTCCCGAAACATGGTGCTGGTGGCTGAACGGGACGGGCTGCGGCTTGCGCACTCCGGCGTAGGTCACGTAGGGGGAGCGCTGGATTTCCATGGCCATCCAGCCGAGGGCAGCAATGACGAATACCGCGCCAAAGATGGTGACGCGAGACAAGGTATTCGTACTGCGATGAAAGATCTGCGACATTCCCTTATGACGTCTTGCTTAAGAGACCCGGCGGATTCGATCGTCCGCGATTCGGTTGAATACTGAGTTTGTACAGCGAAAGAGAAAACCACCCACTGGTTTCCTGAGTTTGCCTGTGGAACTGGAAATTATAAATATTCCATCGGAATTTGTCGCGGATTTTTGGGATTTGGAAAAGAAAAATGTTTCGAAGGAAACGTTACTGAAGAAGTGTTGAGTTTTTCAACTGTGCGGGCGGAACCTAAAATCTTCAACCACTAAGGACACCAAGGGTCACGAAGGAAATCGGAAACAGTTACGGGTTAACGCAAATTCATGACCATCAGTTTTGGTTCGGTCATTTCTTCGATGGCATAGCGCAGGCCTTCGCGGCCCAGGCCGGAATCTTTGACGCCGCCGTAGGGCATTTGATCGATGCGGAACGAGGGGACATCTCCGGCGATGACGCCACCGACTTCGAGTTCTTCGTAGGCCTGGAAGAGGAGCTTCGCGTCGCGAGTGAAGACGCCGGCCTGCATGCCGTAGGCGGAGTTGTTGGCCTGGCGCAGCGCTTGGTCAAAATCTTTGTAGGGCTCGACGGTGACGACTGGGCCGAAAACTTCCTGGCAGTTTACTTTCATGTCAGGCTTGGTACCGGTGAGGACGGTGGGTTCGACCACCTGTCCTTTGCGTCCGCCACCGCAGAGCAAGCGCGCGCCGGCGGCGACTGCATCTTCTACCCATGCCGTCGTCCGCACGGCGTCGCTGTTGCGGATGAGTGGCCCGACGTCGGTCGATTCGTCGAGGGGATCGCCGGTTTTCAGTTTCTTTACGAGGTCGACGAAGATGTCGGTGAATCTTCCGTAGACGGAGTGTTCGACGAGGATGCGCTGCACAGAGATGCAGGTTTGTCCGGCGTAGCCGAAACCTCCGGTGACGCAGCGTTCGGCGGCGTATTCGAGGTCGGCGTCGCTGTGGACGATGACGGGCGCATTGCCGCCGAGTTCGAGGACGACTTTCTTTTTTCCGGCGCGCCGCTTGATGTCCCAGCCGACGGGGCCGCTGCCGGTGAAGCTGATGAGCTTGATGCGGTCGTCGGTAACGAGGAGGCTGGCGGCGTCGTTGGAAAGCGGGAGCACGTTGAGTCCGCCGTCGGGCCATCCGGCCTGCTGCACGCATTCGGCGAGAAGCAGCGAGCAGAGCGGGGTTTGGGGCGCGGGCTTCAGGACCATGGAGCATCCGGCGGCGATGGCGGGGGCAACTTTGTGTGCGACCAGGTTGACGGGGAAATTAAACGGCGTGATGCCGGCGATGGGGCCAAGCGGGAAGCGGCGCACGATGCCCCAGCGTCCAGCGGTGGATTCCTGCCAGTCGAGCGGGAGATATTCGCCGTAGATGCGGGTAGTTTCTTCGGCGGCGATGTTGAAGGTGAAGATGCCGCGCTCGACTTCGGTGCGGGCGGCCTTGATGGGCTTGCCGGCTTCCTGGGCGAGAGTGCGGGCGAATTCCTCCTTGCGCTGCGTCATGAAGGCGGCAATCTGGCGGAGGACGCGCTGGCGCTCGAAGGCGGGGAGGCGGCGCGTGGTGCCAAAAGCTTTGACGGAGGCGGCGATGGCGGCCTCGGCATGCTCACGGCGGCCTTGTATTATGCGGGCGATGAGGCTGTTGTCGTAGGGGGCGTGGATCTCGACGACGTCGCCGTCTTCCTGCCATCGGCCATCCACAAAGAAACCGTGCGTCGCAACGGGCGCGATCGTCATCTCGGACATAAATTTTTCTCTGGCCCCCAGCGAACCGACTTTTCTAATTATAGGACTTTTCGGGTCTGCGAAAAGAGCAAAGGCGGAAACCACAAAGGGCGCTAAGGTGCACTAAGGGAAACAACAAACCAGAGGACACGGAGGAAATCAGCCACAGGGCTGAAGCCCAGCTGGTTCGACACGCCTTACGCGGCGCTGAAGCGCCGCTCTTCCACGGTGCCTTTACAATGGCTCATCTCATGAGTGACTTGTCTTCTATTGCTGAACTCGCACCGCGGTTGCGGCGGAAGGAGATTTCTCCGGTTGAGATTACTCGCGACTGCCTGGCTCGGATCGAGAGGGTGAACCCGTCGCTCAATGCATTTATCACGGTCATGAGCGAGTCGGCGATGGAGCAGGCGCGGAGGGCTGAAAGCGAGATTGGGCACGGGGAGTGGCGCGGGGCGCTGCATGGGGTTCCGGTCGCGCTGAAGGATCTGATCGATACGGCGGGCGTGCGTACGACTGCAGCCAGCGCCTTATATAAGGACCGGGTTCCGCTTGAGGACGCGGAGGTGGTGCGGCGGTTGCGGCAGGCCGGCGCGATCATCGTCGGGAAGAATAATCTCCATGAGTTCGCTTATGGCGGGAGTTCGCTGATCAGCTACTTCGGGGAGGTGCACAATCCGTGGGATGTGGGGCGCATTGCGGGGGGCTCGTCGGGAGGGTCGGCGGCGGCTGTGGTTGCGGGGCTGGCTTATGCGGCGATTGGCACCGACACGGCGGGGTCGATTCGTGAACCGGCGGCGCTGTGCGGGTGTGTGGGGATTAAGCCGACGTACGGGCGGGTGTCGAGCCGGGGAGTGATTCCGCTGTCGACGTCGCTCGATCACGTTGGCCCGCTGACGGCGACTGTGGAAGATGCGGCGATCGTTCTTCAGGCGATCGCGGGATGCGATGCGGCGGACATTAGTTCGGTGGATGTTCCGGTGGCGGATTATGTGTCGGTCCTGCGCGAGGGCGTGAGGGGCATGCGGGTGGGCGTGCCGCGCGGATACTTCTATGACGACCTCGATGCGGAAGTAGCTGCGGCGATGGAACACGCGCTGGCGGGATTTCGAAGCATGGGAGCAGAGTTACGAGACGTGCAACTCGAGGTGCCGACCGATCGCATGTTGCAAGCGGCGGAGTCGTATGCGTTTCACGCGGAGAATGTGGCGAAAAGTCCAGAGTTATACCAGGCGGAGACGGTTCGGCGGATCCGATCGGGAGAGAAAGTGACTGCGGCGGAGTACATACAGCGGCGGCGCGAGCAGGACGAATCGCGACGGGGCATTCGAGCGGTATTCGCGGATGTGGATGTGCTGGTGACGCCGACGATGCCGATGCCCGCTCCGGCCATCGCCGAGTTGAAAGCGAATCCGGAGGCGCTGCGTCCGGCAGAACTCAGATTGTTGCGGAACACGCGGCCGTTCAGTGTGTGGGGGTTGCCGGCAATCTCGGTGCCTTGCGGATTTACGCAGGGCGGCCTGCCGATCGGCTTGCAGATCGCGGGGCCGCATTGGCGGGAAGATCTGGTGTTGCGAGTGGCTCACGCCTATGAGCAGGCGACGGCGTGGCACAAGCGGCGGAGCATGGAGTCCTGACCGAAGCTGGGAGTTCTTGGTCGGGATGGGTCACGCTAATGCATGTTTTCGACAGCTGTCAAACTAAAGTCACTTGGATTCATCACCCGACGTCAGCCACCATGTAGGTTCGCCTTCCCGGCGAACGTCGTTCAGGATGAATTTTATGAAGGGTCGTCTGCGCCACGTCCTTGCCGATTCTCACGTTGCCGCTATCACCATAGCTGCCCTTCTGATGTGGGCGCTTGATGCTACGTTTCGCGCATTGTGGGACCCGGTTTACGCCCTCGGAGCATTCGTGGCCACCGGAATTGCGATTTGGGATATTCCGTACATTTCGCCAAGACCAACGGTTGCTGACCGTTTCATGTTGATCACAACCGGATATTTTGTGTACGGCGCAATCGTTTGCTTTTTAGGAGCATGGGTTTTGTCCCGGTGGATTTATGGCGTGGGACCTCTTCGCAGTCTCATGACATATCGAAGCAAGCTAATTGGGAGGAAACATGTTTGAGCGGTTCAGAAGTGTTTTGGTAAGCAGCTTTGTCGGTGCAATTGCGCTGGGCTGGGTCTTTGCGCAAGCCATTCTGCACTTCGCTTATATCTTTAGCGCGCCAGTTGCTGGCTGGCTAACAAGACGTGAGTATCACGGAGTGGTTGACCGCGCCTATGCAGGTTTTTCTCTTCATGATGCACTCCCCGAATTGGCAAAGTCCGTTTCACTCCTGGTCGTCGGTTACGGTCTGCTGCGGTGGCTTTACTATAAGTCATCACAATCTCAAACACGGCTCTCAGATGGCCAACAAACGACGTAGTTGGTGAAAAATCCCCGTAGCACTCATCATCTGACTTGCTGTACTCCTCAGTCCACTGATGTCACATCGTTCCGCAGCCTCAGGACGAACTCGCATCTGCCGGTGGCGATGGCACACGAAAGCCTTCCGCGGCCAAACCCTTTACCGGCATGTCATTAGTCATTATGGTGTGACCGGTTCGATGCGCTGGTCGTGGGTTAGGCTGAGTTTGTTTGAAGAACTTTAGTCCAGAGCCACAAGCGGAGGGAACCGGTCATGATAGAGAAGTTACGATTTTTGGGTTTGGATGTCCATGCCGAAACGATAACCGTGGCAGTAGCAGAGGCGGATGGAGAGGTTCGCAGCCTGGGAACGATTGCCAACCGCGAAGAGTCGATCCGCAAGTTGATCAGGAAACTTGGACCGGTCGAGCATCTGCGGGCCTGCTATGAAGCCGGCCCGACGGGGTTCGTACTTTACTGGCAGCTGACGCAGTTGGGAATCAAGTGCGATGTGGTGGCGCCGTCGCTGGTTCCGAAAAAGCCCGGGGACAAGGTAAAGACCGACCGGCGGGACGCTTTGAAGCTGGCACGGAGTCACCGCTCCGGCGATCTGACCGCAGTGTGGGTGCCGGATGAGGCATCGGAAGCCTTACGCGATCTTGTCCGGCAACGGGAGGCAGCCAAGCAGGATCAGCTGCGCGCGAAGCATCGGCTGACCAAGTTCCTGCTCCGTACGGGCCAGCGTCCTCTGTTGGGAGTGAAGGCGTGGACGGAACGTTACGTGGAGTGGGTCCAGCAGGTGCGCTACACCCATCCGGCGCAGGAGGCCACGTTGCTCGATTGTCTGAACGAAGTTCAGCACATGGAAGAACGAGTCAAACGGTTGGAGCAGTCGATTGTGGAAGTGATTCAGCTGGCTCCGGTGCCGATGCAGGATGTGGTTCGCGGTTTACAGGCATTGCGCGGCATTGCGCATATCTCGGCAGTCACGATTGCTGTCGAGCTGGGCAACATCACCTCCCGCTTCGAGCGTGCGCGGGATCTGATGGGGTATAGCGGAGCCTTTCCCAGCGAAGACTCCAGCGGCGAGCGTATTCGAAGAGGCGGCATTACCAAGTCAGGTAACGCGCACCTCCGACGCATCGTGGTCGAATCGGCCTGGAGCTATCGCCACCGGCCTGCCATCGGAGCCCGGTTGCGCAAGCGACAGGAAGGACTTCCGGCAGAAATTACCGAGATTGCATGGAAAGCACAGAACCGCCTGCACAAGCGCTACCTGACGCTGATGGCTCGAGGCAAGGAGCAGAGAAAGACCATGACGGCAGTCGCCCGCGAGCTGTTGGGCTTCATCTGGGCCATCGGGATCAAGGCCGAAGCGTCCTGCAAACAACAACAACTGGCGGCATGAGGGGGACCGAAAGAACAAAAGCAAAGACTTTCCAAATAAGGAAAAAGCAAAAACGATTCAACCCATGAACAACGCTCTCCAATTCGAGGACAGGGTCAGCCGCAGCCGGAGCAAGCACGAAGGAGAATCCTCGGCTTCCCTATGCGACAGGCCTAGCCGGATTCGCGCACTTAGTCAGAGGCAGCTCCCGACGGATCATGATTATGCGGTTCCGACCCGCGAATATCAGCTTGATCAATCGTCGCCATTACCTGCCTCGGCTGCTGCTGATCCTGTCCTCGAAAAGACACATGCAAAAACCACCCCAACGATTCGAAGATGTTGACAGGGTCACACCATATCAGGGAAGCGGAGATGGTAGTCCGCGGTTTTTAAGCGCGCCGGTGTATTCGCGAGATGCGAGATGTGTGACCTACTTCCCTGCCGCGGCTTGCGCCCACTGCGATAGGGGTTCGAGGAACGGGTAGGTCGTGGTGGGAGCATCGATCTCTCCCGTGAGTGAAGTCCTGGGACGGACAAGATGTCCGTAGAAGGCGCGAGTACTGTCCTTGTCCAGTTTGATCTGTCCGTGCTCGAGGGCGGCACCGACGAAGGCGCCGCGAGAGCGGGCGTAGGTCAAGACCTGGGCGCGCATCTTCCAATCCGTTTCCGCGCCGGTGTGACGTCCTACCGGGCCGGCGGCTACGCTGGCTTCCGCGCCCAGCTTGAATTTACTGGAGAGCAAATCCACCATGCCCTCATTATTCATGACGAGCATGATCAAGTCGACGGCTTGTCCGCCGAACTGCAAGCCGAAACTGCCGCCTTGGACGACGAAGAATGCAGGAGCGCTCCAGCCCTTGGGCGTGCGACAGGTTGCGACGCCGCGGCCGTAGCGCATGCCGACAGCGAAGCCTCCGTTGAGCATGGAGGGAACGATGGCCACACAGGCAGCCGAGCCGAGCACTTTTTCCGGGATGCCGTGATCGGGCGCGGCTTGGATTTGCTGCAGGATGGTTCCCGCCGATATGACGCGAGCTTGAGCTTTGGTTGTGGTCTCGGCGCCCCAGGCGGCTGCGACCACACACATCCCCAGAAGCAGGTGCAGAAGACTTCTCATTTTTGGCTCTCCGCTTTTGATTTTAGGAGGATGTCGGAGAGGGGCGATGCCTTTCTGCAGAAGACTGTTAGCGAGTGAGGTACGGCGAGACCCTCGCGGGAAGGCAGGGGAAACAGAGCATGTTCCTGAGGTCCTCCCCATCGCACGGCTAAGGGTTCTTACCTACAACCATTCGAATCAAGATTTCGTCTATCAGATGCTAAGCGGTGAAACTCACGCATTCGATCTGTGAGGCGAACATGATGAATTATGTGGAAAATGCGATGCCCCGAGTCTTAGGCTGCCCAGACGGCGTTGCCGGCTTCTATAGCAGCCTTCACCTTGCTGACGATGAAAGACTGCACGCGATCGGAGTGAGCGCCGAGTGCACACGGGAAGGGTGCACGCGGATGCGCTGTCCATTTCACCCGGAGCAAAGGTCAAGAATGCCCAACGCGCTGAGCGCGTCGTTCAGTCCACGGAGGTGACGTCATCCGGCAGTGTGAGTACGAACTCACACTTGCCGGTGGCGACCGCGCAGGAAAGCGTTCCGCGGCGGAAAACTTTCACTGGAGTGTCGTCCGGGAAGGTGAGACGGTAGTCGGCGGTCTTTAGGGCCGCGGCGTACGACTTCAGTTTTTCGTCTCCACTGACAAATTTCACGGAGTCGACGGCTGCGCGCTGGCCTCCGCCGCCGCTGATCAGGATAAAGAAATCGGCGTTGCTGGTTTGCGTGGCCTTGCCGAGATCAATGATGCTCTGGTGCTGGAGTTCCTCTTTGTAATGCGCAACGGCGGCGTCGGCTTTCGCGTCGCCTCCTGCTAGAGAAGCGAGACGGCCACGGGTCTCGGGATCGGGACGAAGGCCGTTCATGGAGAGAGCGTAAGTGCGCAGGGCCAGATCTTTCTCGCCGCGCTTTTGGTAAATCTGTCCGAGATGGTCGCCGACTTCGGCGTGGTGCCCGAGTTCCCAAGCGGCGGCAACATATTTTTCCGCCTTGTTCAGGTCGCCTTCGCCGAAGTGGACCCAGCCGAGCGTGTCCCAGTAGGCGATGAGCGAGGAAACCAGCGGCAAGTCATTCTTCGAAAGGCGGTCGAGGGAAACGTTGCGCAGAGCCGCAGCGGTGGCCGATACGGCGGATTCGGCATACTGCTGGGCGCGGTCGAGATGAGAATCTTTCAGCGAGAGCTGGTAAGCAATGTTATTCCAGACCAACGGTGTGGCGGAAAGTTCGACGGCGTGATCGAATGCGGCCAGGGCCTTTTCATCCTGGCCGAGATTCAGATAGGCATCGCCGAGGCTCACCTGCAATGAGCCAGCCTCGGGAGCAGTGTCAGGAATCAACGCTGCGGCCTTCTCGAGTTCCACAACAGCCAGATCGTATTTGTGCCACTCGGAATACATGGCGCCCAGGCTGTAGTGCGCGAACGCATCGAGCGGGCTGTTCTCCAGTTGCTTGTTGAAGGCCTTGACGGCATCGTCATACTTGCGCTCGTTCCAGTAGACACGACCGAGGTTGTTATAGGCGTACTGATCGTAGGGATTGACTTCGATCTGCTTCTGGTAGGCAGCGATGGCCTGATCGTTTTCGCGCATCGCGAAGTAGACGAGGCCGAGATTATTCCAGGCGACTTTGTTCTTGGGATCGACTTCGGTGGCGCGCTTCAACAGCACCAGCGCCACGGGCAGGTTGCCGTTGTCGGCGGCGGCACGGGCGCTGTCGACCAGATCGTCGGCCTTCATGTCGGGCGGAGGAACCGGGGCTCCGGCAACGGCGCTTTCAATGGAGAGCTTTTGGGCGAGGTCGGCGCTAACGGCGCGGCGAAAGGATTCGTAATCGGCGGCGCGAGTGACGGGGAGTTCGTCCTGCCGCATGGTGAGCTTGCGGCCAGCGGTGAAGATGCCCCCATCAACCTTGTACGTGGCCTGGTATTCGGCGTAATCGCGCTTGAGAGAAAACGCCAATGGTGCGTGGGCCGAGTACTTGGCGGGCAACTCCAGTTTGATGTTGTAGGAGTAGTCGGCCTTGGGACCGAGTTTCATGGGTTCGGCATCGGCGTCGGTGTCGTCGGTATCGGCGTCGGGCAGGTTGAATTGCACGAGGGGAAGAACGATTTCAGTTTTCTTCTTCGACCAGTCGATGAAGTTTACTTTCGCGACGTCGTAGGAGAGGGTGAAGGGCTCGCGGGTCGCGGCTGGATCGCTGACCTTGAGATTGGTGATGTCTCCGCCGAGGCCGGAATTGACGTTTTCCACAACGCGCTGCCAGTTGGCTTGCGGCACGCGGCGGAAGACGGAACGAAGCATCAGTTCCTCGTCGCCGCGAAATTCGTAGTGCACGTGCGCTTCGAGCTTGCCGATGTCGTTGATCTTTCCGGTGATCTCGGAGACCTCGGTGTCGGGCATGGGAGTGTCTGCAGGCGTCTCCAGGAGATGAGGCGGAATTGAGGATGGCGGCTCCGCGGGAGGAATTACCAGCGCCTGTTTCTTGCGCAGGGTGTAGGAGAGCAGGCGGAAGGGAGCGACTTCCGCAGTGGTGTCCATCCATACCTGCTCCTTACCGAGAGGCAGCATGGTGATGACGTGGTCGAACTGCGAAGGCGAAGGAACATCGGGATCGAGCTTGTGGCTGGAATTGATGAGCACCGACCACGCGTGCATGCCTTCGGCATCCAGCAAGGATGCAAGCAGCGTGTGCTTGTCTTTGCAGTCGCCATACTGGTCGTGAAGCACGTCGGAGGCGGCGTGGGGCTGGTAGCGGCCCACTCCGAGCGAGAGGCTGACGTAGCGGAAGTTCAGGGCGACGTAATCGTAGAGAGCCTCGACTTTTTCGAGATCGGTGTTCAGGCCCTTGGTGAGTTCCTCCGCCTTGGCGCGAACTTCGGGCGAGGGAGCGCGGCGGTCTTTCTCGAGGCTGGCGTACCAGCGGCCGACCTGCTCCCAGGATTCAAACGTGGTTAGCTGGATGTCGGGGCGGTCATCATCAGGACGGCGCCGCTTTTTCTTCTTGTCTTTTTCTTTTGCTTTCGCGGAATCGTCGTCGCGTTCGAGGTGGGATCCCGCCCAGTGATAGATGCGGCGGCCATCTTTTTCGGTGATGGTGGGATCCATGCCGGGCTTGCACTTCAGCTTCAAAGTACGACCGGCGGGGACATCGACGTCGAGAGTCTCGTCGAGCGTGATGTTGCCCTTGTCGAACTCGTAGTCGGCCCAGAACTGACCGGCGGCCAGCGGGGTATGAATCACCGTGACCATGTCATATTCAAGGATTTCGCCGGGACGCAGGCCTGGAACCGTGATGTGCTTCTGGCGGTAGTCGGTGTAGACGGGGGCTTCGTGCTCGACGGGGGCGCTGAGATCCTGCACGGCAGCGTCATCGGCCTTGACCACGGTGCCATCTTCTTTCAGCACGCGCACGTAGGGAATTTCGACGCGTTCGTTGGCGGAGTTGTAGCCCTCCTGGATTTGTCCCCATTGCTGTACGCCGGCTTCGCTCTGGACGCGGATGCGGGCCGTCGTCTCTTTGCGCCCCGTGCCGTCGGCCTCGAAGCGGTAGTGCGAGTGCATCTGCTCGATGACGAAGGACTCCTGGGCATAGTCCGGCGATTTCGCGGCTAGTTTCCCGGCGGCACCGGCGACCAGAGTTTTCTCGGGTAGCTGGGCGGGATCCGCAGGGAGGGATTTCTTCGCGGGATCGGCCGATTGCGCCGGCGACGAGCTGGATTGCTGGGAGCTGGCGCCGGCAGTGAGCAGGCATGAAAGAAGAAGGACGAGGCAACGATTACGCATAGGTTGAAAATGGGACTCTAGTCATTATCCCATGCAAGCCGGAAGTACAGGGAAGGATCGAGAGCGGATCGAGGAGTTGGTTCACCGTACGGAGAACGGTTGCCGAGTTGGACTCGAGGGCGAGCCGAAACGCGGATCTGCGCGGCATGTTCCTATTGTGAAAATAAATTTGCATATTAATACTGTGATTCCAGTCACAGTTTTCTCTCCCAACCGCATGAATCCGGGGTAAAATTCGGCCCAGATAGTCTTGCCTCGCCATGACGCGGGGCAGGCGTGACGCATAACGTACTTGCGCCACGATCTTTCCGCTGGAGGTTTTTGCATGGAAGATCGGGCCCCTGTCGTTCCTTCTACGGTTAATGACCAATCCTCTACGACCACCTCTGCCATCCGGAAACATGAAGGCCGTGGAGCGTGGGTTCTGACGGCGTACGGCATCTCTGGTCTGGCGCTGTTCGGAGTTCTGGCTTACTTCTTCTCGGACTTCGTCGCGCACTAGTCCGGGCCCTGGCTGGCGAACGGGCGTGCGCGCTCGCGGAATGTGAAGTAAGTGTATTCGCAGCATTTCTGTATCGATTCAAGAATTCAAAGCTGGCGAGCCGGCATCCGAGCCGCCGTTGCGAACGTGCTACAATGAGCGGCCTTAGATTATTGCTTCGGCACCCGGCACTCACCCCACGCAAGGATTACGAAACACGCGGAAGAAATCTGTGGCCAAGACTCCCACCCCCAGCCCGACACCGATCACCTACGCCGATGCCGGTGTGGACATTAGCCGCGCCAACCGCACCAAGCAGCGCATTAAGTATCTGGCGCATAAGACGTTCACGCGCGGCGTTTTGAGCGAGATTGGCGGATTTGGCGGGCTGTTTGCCGTGGACAAGACCAAGTATACGGATCCGGTGCTGGTGTCGAGCGTCGATGGGGTGGGCACCAAGCTCAAGATTGCCTTTGAGATGGATCTGCACTCGACGGTGGGAGCCGACCTGGTGAACCACTGCGTCAATGACATTGCAGTGCAGGGCGCGGCGCCGCTGTTTTTCATGGATTATCTGGCGACGGGGACGCTGGATCCGTCGATCGCGGAGAAAGTGGTCGAGGGCATTGCCGATGCCTGCAAGCACAACGGGTGTGCGCTGATTGGCGGAGAGACGGCCGAGATGCCGGGATTCTATCCCGACGGCGAGTACGATCTGGCGGGATTTATTGTGGGCGTGGTCGACCGGGAGAAGATCATCACCGGCAAAGACGTGCAGATTGGGGACATCATTCTAGGGCTGCCGTCGAATGGGCTGCACACCAATGGATATTCGCTCGCGCGGAAGTTGCTGTTCGAGGTGGCGCACTACTCGGCTGACACGTACGTCAATGAAGTGAAGAATAAAGTCGGCAACGAGTTGATGCGTACGCACAAGAGCTACTGGCCGGCGCTGCGAAAACTGATTGATGCGCAGTGTGTCTCGGCGTTGGCGCACATCACGGGCGGAGGCATTACCGAGAACTTGCCGCGTGTGTTGCCGCGAGGAACGGCCGCGGTGATTGAATTGGGCTCGTGGCCGGTGCTGCCGATTTTCGAACATCTGCAGCAACTGGGGAACGTGCCGCAGGACGAGATGTTGCGGACGTTCAATATGGGGCTCGGGATGTTGCTGGTAGTGCCATCGGCGAAATTCAAGAAGGCGCAGTCGGTGCTGGAGCGTGTGGGCGAGAAGGCTTACACGATCGGGCGGATTGTGAAGGGCGAGCGCAAGGTTACGTACAGCTAGGAAAAACATTGAGGATTGATGATTTTTGATTGATGATTTTTGAAATGGATTACCAATCAGAAATCAACAATCAGAAATCAACAATGCATTCCCTCGGCATACTTCTCTCCGGGCGCGGGTCAAACTTCGTTGCCATTGCAGACAGCATTGATGCAGGGCGCATTCCGGATGCGCGGATCTCGGTCGTAATTTCGAACAAGGCTGATGCGACGGGGATCGCCACGGCAAAAGCTCGCGGCTTGACCGCGCTGGTGATTCCTTCCAAGGGCCGGCCGCGCGACGAGCACGATCGCGAAGTCGTCGCTGCGCTAAAGCAAGCTGGCGTCGATCTCGTTTGCCTTGCAGGATATATGCGGCTACTGTCGCCGTGGTTTGTGCAGCAGTTTCCGCATCGGATTCTGAATATTCATCCCTCGCTGTTGCCGGCGTTTCCCGGACTGGAGGCGCAGGAGCAGGCGTTCGCCTACGGCGTGAAAGTCTCCGGGTGCACCGTGCATTTCGTGGATGAAGAGCTGGACCACGGGGCAATCATCGTGCAGAAGACGGTGCCCGTGCTCGATGGCGATGATGAACACACCTTGGCGGCACGCATTCTGGAACAGGAACACGTTGCTTACACGGAAGCGATCAACATTGTCCTGGGTGGCAAGTTCGAAGTATCAGGGCGACGGCTCAGAATGACATAGACGCCCTTTAGGTGGTCTTCGCGGGTAGAAAATTACAGATGAGCGGCAGGTCACCGTTCCTTCTCACCACATCCGCGATCGTCATGTCCTTCACAATTTGCGGTTTCTTTTGCTTCTGCCATTCGCGATAGGCCTCGAAGTACGAATCTGGCAGGTTGGTGCTCTCACGTAGCAAATCATTGACGCTCTTACGCATCATTTTTTCGGTCAGTGCGATGTGATCAATCGAGGTTGTTAAGTGAATACCGGCACAGCCTGGGACCGGTATGCTGTCGACCCGCACGTGAATCACGCGACCGATCTTCGGCAGATCCTCTACCTTTAATACCGTTATGGTAGGGCCATCGCCGCCGGCGTAACGCCACGATTGCCCGGCCTTGTATTCTACTGGGACAGGCTGCGCCGCAGGCCCTTGCGCGGTACTAAGTGCGGAGGCAAAAGCAACGGTCACAAGGAGGGTGAAGGATTGGATTGACCGGCGCATGAAAGAAACCTCCTGTTTCCGCAGTCTCCCCCGTTGCGATGCCCGGAGGGCTCTGCGTGGTTGTCCCGATGGACTGACCGAGCCATTCTACCCTGTGCACGACGCGTCAAGCGTGCCTGATTTCCTTGGTCATCTTAACGATGAGCAGGCTATCGCCATTGCCAAGCGGCACTGCCTGATTCTCAACTTCGACATATCCCTTTGCTTTGTAGAAGGCCACTCCGCTTAGCGTGGCTCCCATTTCGAGTCGCGTGAAACCCGCGGCTCTGGCCGCGTCTTCACAGGCCCGGAGGATCATAGTGCCGATGCCGCGTCGAGCAAATTTCGGGTGGACGAAGAAGGCGCGGATTTTGGCGGCCTCGCGCGTGGGGTCGAGCAGGGAGTCTTCGCGGCGGGCGTACTGATCGCCGCCGTACAGTGTTCTGCGCTTGCTCCAGCCGCCGCAGGCTACGATTACGGGATCGGATTCAGATATTTCTTCCGCAACCAGATAAGTGCCGTCGGCGATGAGTTGGCTGTCGACGCCGTAGACGGACTGCAGGGCGCCTTCGATTTGAGCGGGCGAGTAGTCATTGGCCTGCAGTCCGCGGGCGGAGGCTTCGATGATTTCCCGCAAGCGGGGAACATCGGCAGCTATCGCTTTTCTGATCTGTACACTCACTGTGATCTATTTCATTTGTCATCCTGAGCGGCGGCTCTTTGCCGCGAAGGATCTATGCACTCCCGGCCAGTTGCATAGGTCCTTCGGCCCGCAAACAACGCGGGCCTCAGGATGACAGTTGGGTTTTGACGCGATCAGCTATGCCACATTCTAGCGTCGCGATTCGGCCTTTCTCGGGCCATTCCTTATAATGTCCTTTCTCATGTCAACCTTCGCACCTGTCGATGAGCAGCTGACTTACCTCAAGAAAGGCTCCGCGGAAATTATTCGCGAGGCCGAACTGCGGGCCAAGCTCGAGAAATCGCGAGCGACGGGCAAGCCGCTGCGCGTGAAGCTGGGGATGGACCCGACTGCGCCCGACCTGCATCTCGGCCACACCGTCGTGCTGCGCAAGTTGAAGCACTTTCAGGATCTGGGGCACACGGCGATTTTTCTGATCGGCGATTTTACGGGGATGATCGGAGATCCGACGGGACGCTCGGCGACGCGTCCACCGCTGAGCCGCGAGCAGGTCGAGCAAAATGCGGAGACTTATAAGGCGCAGGTGTTCAAGATTCTCGATCCTAAGAGGACGGTGATTGATTTCAACCGGCGCTGGATGGGCGCGTTCACGTCCGATGATTTTGTGCGGCTGATGGCGAAGTATACGGTATCGCAGCTGCTGGAGCGCGAAGACTTTCACAAGCGGTTTCAGGAAGAGAAGCCGATTTCTGTGCACGAGTTGCTGTATCCGCTGGTCCAGGGATATGACTCAGTGGCGCTTGAGGCCGATGTGGAGTTGGGCGGGACCGACCAGAAGTTCAATCTGCTGGTGGGGCGCGAGCTACAGCGCGCGTACGGACAGGAGTCGCAGGTGGTGCTGACCACGCCGATTCTCGAGGGACTCGACGGCGTGCAGAAGATGTCGAAGTCGCTGGGGAACGCGATCGGGATTCATGAATCGCCGCTGGAGATGTACGGGAAAGTGATGAGTATTTCCGACGGAATGATGTGGAGGTACTACGAGCTGCTGACGGATGTGCAGGTGGCGGATATCGAGAAGATGAAGACGGCGACGCATCCGATGGCGGCGAAGAAAGATCTGGCGCGGAGGATCGTCGCAGACTTTCATTCGCCGGAGGCCGCAGAGAAGGCGGGCGAGGATTGGGCGAAACTACGTCATCGGGAACTCTTGGCAGAAAATCTGCCGATAGACATCGACGAAGTACGGGTTCGCTACGACAAAATTCGAACGCCGGATGCGCCAGACCCCGGCTCCGCCGCTGATCTGGTGATACGACTTGATCGACTGCTGGTTATCAGCGGGCTTGCAGACTCGACCACCGATGCTGGGAGGAAACTTAAAGCTTCTTCCGTGGAGTTGCTACAACCGAACACGATGCGGGGAGAGGTTTACAAGGCTCCGCACCTTGCGATAACTTTTTACGGCATGCCCACCAAGTTAGTTGTTAGGGTAGGTAAGAAGATCAAGTCTGTGATTATCGAAAACTAAAGTGCCTCCTGCGGCTTGGTTTTGACTCATGTGGGGACAGCCGCCCTCGGCTGTCCGGGCGAGCGAAGCTCGCCTGTCTGGCCAGCGAGAGAATTCCCAAACTGGGATCCCCTCTCTCCAACTCCTCCGAAACTCTCAACCCACCAACAGATGTGGTCATAGAATCAAAAGCGCGGAGCTGCGCTCCGCGGACAGCCGAGGGCGGCTGTCCCCACATAGTCAAATTCAAAACCTCTATGCCACAGGCCTTTTACCGGCGGCAACTTCCTCATCTTCAGGTCGATGAGCGGCAACACTTTGTGACTTTCTGCACTGATCGCCGGTGGATACTGCCTGCTCGAGTGCGCTCCGTCGTGTTGGACTGCTGTCTCCATGACAACCTAACCAAGTTCGATCTGCGTGTTGCGGTTGTGATGCCGGATCATGTTCACTTGATCTTCACACCACTGGTTGATTACGAGGCCAAAGAGGTTTATTCGCTCGCTAAAATCATGGATGCAATTAAGGGCGCATCGGCTCACAGGATCAACAGAGCACTTGGACGCAGAGGACGAGTGTGGCAGGCTGAATCTTTCGATCATGTGTTGCGTTCGTCGGAAGGGCTCGATGCGAAGATTCAATACTTGATCGACAACCCAGTTCGAAGAGGGTTGGTTCAGGAGTGGAATCAATACCCTTGGTTATGGGTAAAGGCTTTCGTGAATCCCTTTGCCTTGGTTCGGTGACCAGCTACAACCTGCTGGGCTTTGCCCAGCGGACAGCCGAGGGCGGCTGTCCCCACATTCCCCTCCCCAAATCTCTCTCCCTACGCTTCTCACAATTCGGACAGCACTACGGCAGCAAGCCGAAAACGGCCACTCCGTTCGGCGTTCCTACGAAGACCTTTCCGTTCAGGATGGTGGGTGTGATGAATTTGTTGCCGCTGCCGAACTGGTCGCGGCCGCTGGCGGCCTGGTTGCTGTTGTAGAGCTCATTGAGAGTGCTGGCGTCGTAGGCATGAAGGACGGCGGGGTTGCTGTTTTCGACGGCCCAGACGATTCCGTTGCTGGCGCCGGTCGCCGAGATGCCCGGGGTAGCACCGGGATAGCCGAAGCTGTTAGCGGTGTGAGCGGTCGCGCTGGTCGATAGCTTTGCGTTCGTAATGGTGAACGCTTGAATCGGATTGCCGACCGATCCGTAGTACACCGTGCCGTTAAAGTACGCAGGCATCGCAAAAACGCCTCCCGGCAATTGTCCGGGCAACTCCTGGTAGATGGCGCTATTGTTGGCGGTGAATTTGCCCATGGAATCCCGGTTGACGACATAGAGATTCGTATCCTTGCCCGCGCCCACCGCCAGATGCAGGACGTTGCCGGAGCCATCGCTTTGATCGGGCAACACGAGGGATCCACCGGAGCCGAGGTCGGTGTCAGTACCGTTCTCGGAGGCCTGGTTGTCCATTTCGAAGTAGTCGGCTACGGCGAGCCCGCTGGCGGTGGAAAGTTTCATGAAGGCATTTCCGTAGTCGCCGCTGATGGGGAAGCCATTACCGTTCAAAGTCGTGTCAAAGATACCGTTGGCGTCGAGAAAATAGATGTTGCCAGAGTTGTCCGCCGCCAGAGCGGCACCGGCCATCCAGATGGAACCTTCGTTGCCGTTCGGCGTTACATTCAAAACGGTGGTCTGTGCCAGCGTCGCGGCGTCATAAGCCATGATCCATCCGGTGTATGGCCGGATGTCGCAATGCGATGTCCAGCCCAGGTAAAGGATGTTGTTCATCAATAACAGTCCCGCCCGCTCGGCATATTGTCCGGGATCGAAGATCACGTTGGATCCGTCGGAATTGTCGCCGGTACCGGGATACTTCGCCTGAACGTCCACTGGGCCGCCGAACAATTCCGTGCCGAGAGTGAGATCGAGGGCATGCACGCGCTGATGGTAGTTGCCCGAGGTGTCCTTCGACATCGCCACTGCGTAGACAACGCCATTGGGTCCCCGGGTGCGGTCGATGACGGGAGTGGAGGTTACTCCGATCTCCGGCGTGATCTGGCCGCAGCCGTTGTCGCCGGTGGTCTCGCCTGCCTTCAAGGTCGAGGTTTGCCAGATGACGGTTCCGGAATCGGCGTCGAACGCGTACACCGAGCCATGTTCCGTGGCCGCAATCAGGAGATTGTGAGTGCCGTTGCTGGGAACAGCAACGCTGGACGCGTACAGCGGCTGTGCGTCGACATGGCCATCGACGGCGTAAAAGCCGAGTTTGCCGAATTTCGCGGAGGTGACGTTGCTCGTGGTCAGGATCGTTTCAGTCAGATTCTGTCCGGTGCGGGCAATGTCGTTGTGGTAGGTCAATACGTCGGTGGTGGAGGGGACTACTGCATTGACCGTGAGGGTGGCAGCATTGCTGGTCGCGCTGCCGATCGAATTGGTGACGATCACTGCGAATTGCGATCCGTTGTCGGAGGACTTGGTTGCCGCAGTGGTGTAGCTCGCCGAAGTGGCGCCTGCGATGGGCATTGTGCCCTTCTGCCACTGGTAGCTCAAGGGAGTGGTGCCGGTGGCCTCGACGGAGAAAGTTGCGGTTGACCCGACGGTGACGGTCTGGTTCGACGGCTGGGTCGTGATAGAGGGAGCGGCGGCGCTCGTTATCACCGGACTGCTTCCTCCACACGCCGTCAGGAACAGGGTGAGCGCAAAACAAAAGATTGTTAGCTCGGGTCGAGCGAATCGCAAGACGGACCTCCGGTGGATGTGGCCATCATGCCAGCAGTTGGTGGGCTAGGGGAAGCCCCCGAAGGTGGCGAGATTGGCGCGAGATGGCTTGAGAGGAGGCCTTCGGCGAATCCGTTGGCGTTGGGACGGTGAAATGCAGTCGCGGGCTTCGCCCGTAGGAACAGTCCAAGGCGGCTGTCCCTACATAAGCAATTCTGCTACTCTCTCCCCGCGACATGCGCGCGGCGGCCATTCTCGGGTTGGGATGTTCTCCCAAGGACCTGCGGCCGTTTCAATCGCAGAAGAGCATCGAGTGGCTCATGGGGATGCCGGCGTCGGGCGAGCTTGCCGACGTGGTGCTGGTGTTTGGTGGCGATGGGACGGTGCATCGGCACTTGGCGCAATTAGTGCGGCTGGGGTTGCCAGTGCTCGTCGTACCGGTGGGGAGTGGAAATGATTTTGCACGGTCGCTGGGGCTGCGGCGAGTGCGAGATTCGCTGGCGGCCTGGCGGAAGTACTGCGGTGGATCTGGCAGTGCTCGTGCAGAAAATGTGCACAAGATTGATTTGGGAGTAATTGCTCCACTCGAGAACGCGGGCGGGACGCCCGCGCCACATACACATCGATACTTTTGTTGTGTCGCGGGAGTAGGGTTCGATGGCGAGATCGCGCAGAGAGCCAACCGGCTGCCGCGGTGGCTGCGGGGGCATGGAGGATATTTGCTGAGCGTGCCTCAGACCATTTTGACGTTTGCGCCGCTGCCCATGAAGGTCTCGACGGCGGCGGAAGATGGGGCAGACTGGAGCACTCGCAGCGATCAGCCTGCGATCCTGGCGGCGTTTGCCAATACTCCGGTCTATGGAGGCGGGATGAAGGTTGCGCCTCGGGCGAAGATGGATGATGGCCTACTGGATGTTTGCGTCGTCGGGGCGGTCGATCCGTTCAAGCTTTTCTGCATGTTCCCGACCGTGTATGCGGGGCGTCATCTTGGCATTCGCGAAGTCTCGTATTTTCAGGAGAGCCGGGTGAGAGTGGAGACGGAGCATCCGGTCGACGTTTATGCGGATGGTGAATATGTTTGCCGCACGCCGGTTGAGGTGGGCGTGCACAGGGCCGCGCTCAAGGTCGTTGGGGCCTAGGCGACCACGCGGGCTTGAAGCCCATCTGATTCGACGCGCCTTACGCAGCGCTGAAGCGCCGATCTTCCACGGTACTGAAATGCTGCTGTTTCCCGTTGCGCCCGCCGGGCCGAGCCAAGGCGGCAATGCGCTCTCCCGCGGTGTGCCCGAATGGCAGTGGTGCTAAACTTTCTTCATGCCTGAAGGACGCTCGCGCACACTGCTCTGGATTTTGATTGGGGGAGGAGCCTTTTTCCTCTTCGTGCTGGCCGTATTTACATTGGTGTACATGACGCTGCATGCGGGTGGCACCGATGCTGGCATTACCAGTTTCGGCGATCGCATCGGCGTGGTCGATCTGGACGGCGTGATTCTTTCGCCGCAGCCGGTCGTGGGACAGCTCAAGAAGTTTGGCGACGACTCGTCGATCAAGGCCATCATCATCCACGTAAATTCTCCGGGCGGTGGCGTGGCGGCTTCCGAGGAAATTTACCGCGAGGTCAAGCGCATTCGCAGCGAGAAGAAGAAGCGCGTCGTGGTGTCGATTGAAACGGTGGGCGCCAGCGGAGCGTACTACGTGGCGTCGGCGTCGGACAAGATTTATGCCGATGAGGGCAGCATTGTGGGATCGATCGGAGTGATCGCGCAGTGGGTCAACTATGGCGACCTGCTGAAGTGGGCCAAGCTGAAAGATGTTGTGATCAAGACGGGCGAATTCAAGGACACGGGGAATCCGGCGCGCGATCTGACTCCCAACGAGCAGGCCTACATGCAGTCGCTCATCGACAATATGTTTGGGCAGTTCGTGCAGGCGGTGAGCGAAGGGCGCGGAATGAAGTTTGAAGATGTGAAGTCGATCGCCAACGGCAAGGTGTGGACCGGCGAGCAGGCCATGTCGATGAAGCTGATCGACGGCGTCGGCGATTTTGAAACGGCAGTGGCGGATACGGCCAAGTCAGTGGGAATTAAGGGCGAGCCGACACTGGTGCGTCCGGATCGCGACCGTAAGACATTGATGGATTTGCTGCTTGGGGATGTCTCGCAGTTTCTGCCGGGGCGCGAGAAGATGCTAGAGCAGCAGGTGGGATTCTATTATCTATGGAAGTGATCGAAGGCTAGGTGAAGCTGGCTGGCGCAGCGTTGTTGTACTTCATACTGTTGTGACTCCAGATTCCCACTTGCGTACAACCCCTGAAATTTGAGAAGGTTATGAAGGATGAGGGCGCGGTTCGGGCCGCCCGGGGTACCCGCACATGCGGAGTTTCCGGGTGGGTTTTGAGGACTGGAATGCCCGCCGACGATTCGGGAAGAAGGATCTATGACCAAAGCCGATCTGATTGACGAAGTGTCGCGTTTGGCAGAACTTACGCGGAAAGACAGTGAAGTGATTGTGGAGACGATCTTTGACAGCGTAGTGCGCTCGCTGCGGGCCGGC
Organism: uncultured Acidobacteriaceae bacterium; assembly: GCA_963709025.1. Classification (GTDB taxonomy): domain Bacteria; phylum Acidobacteriota; class Terriglobia; order Terriglobales; family Acidobacteriaceae; genus Sulfotelmatobacter. Next base: position 407,144 of record CAVPVE010000018.1, on the reverse strand, counting down.
GATAAGATCGAGATCCGCGGCTTTGGCAGTTTTCGCACCCGGCAGCGCAAGCCGCGCGTGGGGCGCAATCCCAAGACCGGGGAGCGAGTGGAAGTGCCGGCGAAGAAGATTCCGTTCTTCAAGCCCAGCAAGGAATTGAAAGACCTGGTGAATGATTCGGCGGTGGCGGCAACTCCAGCGGCACCGGCTGCTTCCACGCCTCCAACGGCGTAGTTCGATTTCTGGTTTTCATGGTAGAGACGTCGCTTGCGACGTCTCTTTTTATTTTTGGGCGGGATCCCGCTAGCGATATGCCGCGCTGCGCACGGTGGACAGCCGAGGGAGGCTGTCCCCACATTCAATCTCCATTCGTTACGGCTTCGGTTTCAGATATAGGTCGGCTACCTTGAGCGCGACGTCGGGATTGATGTCGGCGCGATTGGCAAGGACGATAATGGTCAGGTTGTCATCGGGGAAGCGCTGGATCGTGGTACGGAAACCGATGGTGTCGCCATCGTGCGACATGCGTTTGTGGCTCTTATAGGGATCGAGGAACCATCCGAAGCCGTAGCTCAGGGTCGAGCCGTCGGGATATTTCGCCGGGCCGCTGGTTGGCTGCACTGGAGTCAGGGCTGGTTTCATTTCTTCTGCGCTCAACAGGGTGTGATTGCGCAGGGCTTGATCCCATTTGGCGAGGTCGTCGAGCGAGGAATAGATGCCGCCGTCGCCAAGGACAGCGGACGTCGGACTCTGATCGGTTTCGTGCCAGATTCCCTTCTCTTTGGTGTGTCCGTAGGCGCGGTGCGGGACTTCGTTCTTGCCTTTTTCGTAGGCCAGTGTGTGATTCATCTTCAGAGGAACGAAGATTCTGTCGTGCAGGAACTGGCCGAAGGGTTGGCCGGAAACTTTCTCGACGACCATCGCGAGCACTGCATAGCCCGAGTTGCTGTACTCCCACTTCGAGCCGGGCGGGAACTCTCCGCTGGTCTGCTGCTCGAGGATTTTCAGGACGCCGGCGTCGAGAATCTGCGGGACTTTGTCCTCCGGCGTATTGGGATATTGCTTCATCATCAGGTCGCCGTAGTCCCGGAGTCCGGACGTGTGGTTGAGCAGATTGCGGATGGTGATCGATTTTCCGTAGGCGGGGAATTCGGGAAAGATGTCGGTGAGGTGGTCGTCGTAGTGCAGCTTGCCATCGTGGACCAGCAGCATGATGCAGGCAGCGGTGAACTGTTTAGTGAACGAGGCGAGACGGAAATTTGTTTGGTCGTCGATGGGGTGGAGGGTGCGCAGGTCGGTGACGCCGTATCCGCGGCGGAAGACGGGTTTGCCGTTGCGGATGACGAGGACCGCGGCGCCGGGGGCGGTGGTGGAGTTGAGCGGGGCGAAGATGGCGTCGATCTGGGGGGAGGAGACCTGGGCGGAGGCGGAGATGGCGGCGGAAAAAGAGAGCGCGAATAGAAATGCAATTCCGAGTCTGGTTTTCAAGTTGAGCCCTCGAACGGCTTAGGCAGCGAGATCTTGGAAACGATATCAGATGGACATAGCGGCAGGCAGAATCGGTCAGTTTGACGGTAAAGGTCGAACAGCAAAAAAACCTGCCGCGGTGACGTTGAATTCGTTGAAGCCGAATTCGGAGAGTTCGGTTTTGATTCTGTCGCTAAGAGGGACGCCGAGCACCTCGAGAATTGTGTAGGGAGGACTGGCAGAGTAGGTGCCGTGATGCAGGTCGATTGTGTCGAGTTGAGACACGAGGAGATCCTCCGCGGATAAGGATGCCGAATCATTGAAGGTGGTAATGCCCGTTAGGTGGTTCCCTTGCTTGCGTTCCCTCCGGAGTCGCTGGGCCGTCGCTGTGTTGAATGGTGTATCCACAATCCACACTGGCACACCGGTCGCTAACTCGGTCATCTTTTCTCCGAAATCGCGCTCGACGACAACGTAGACCTTATGCGGAACGACCATACGCTTCGCTATCCCTCCTGATGAACGACCCTCACATCACGCGGGCGGGGTGCCCGCACCACATACAACATCATTCGCGGATTCCCACGACTCCCATCATTCTTCCCGTTTTGCCTTTTTCGGCGCGGTAGGAGAACAGCAATTCGGGATGGCAGTTGGTACAGAGTGCGGAGGTCTCGATGTTCTTTTTAGGCACGCCTGCGGCGAGCAACTGCTGGCGATTCGCTTCGACTAGATCCAGGAAAATCTTCTTGGGCAACTCGCTGTGTCCGGGAGCACGGGCGGTTAGGAACAGGAGTGGATATTTCTCGCGGACGGGGTCGGAATCTTTGACCTCGCGGAAGAGGCTGGCGCCGTATTCGAACTGCGATTCGAACTTGATGCGGACTTCTTCTCCGACTTCGTAGCAGCAGCCTTGAATGCCAGGGCCGATCGCGGCTTTGAGATCGCGCGGATTCGTGCCGAAGCAGCGGTGCATTTCGCCGACGCCTTTCTCGACGATGCGCTTTACGGTGCCGCGCCATCCCGCGTGAAAGACGCCAACGACGTGGCGTTTGGTGTCCACCAGAATCACGGGGAGACAGTCAGCCGTCTGGATCGCGAGCAGCAGGCCGGGAGTAGCGGTGATGAAGCCGTCGCCGCTGAGAGGTTCTTCAGAACTCGAACCGGGGACTGCGTCGACGCAACGGATGATGTCGGAATGAATTTGGCGCAGGGTGATCAGAGGCCAAAGTGTTTTGCTGTGGAGCTTCGCTCGACCGGGCAGCCGAGGGCGGCTGTCCCCACATGCTCCGATTTCGCGGAGGAAAGCGGAGCGGTTGCGCTCGACAGCGGCCTTGGAGTCGTCTTTCGTGAATCCTAGATTCAGATTCCCTTTGCCGTAGGCGCGAGAGGATCCGCCGACGCGCGTGGAGAATCCGTGCACCAGCCAGGAGAATTCGCTCAGATGCTTGGCGCGAAGGACGGTGAGCTTGGACTTGATTGGGGCCCGGGTTGGCACCATTCTATGTTACAGGAAGGAATTCGGAGTTCTGGCTTCGGGGGCCAGAGCCATGTTGATTTCAACGCCCGTGCGCGGCCCCCTGAAGGGCCGCTCTTGCACGGTTCTTTCTGCAGATTGCCTTGACGCAAGTACGCGTCGATGGAAGTCCGGCGGCGAAATTTCTCACCAGCGGATGCCGGCGACGATCGGGCGCAAGTCGGTGGTAATTCCATCGCGTTTGCCGTGGAGATAACGAAACTCGGCGTAGATCTCCATATTCGAGCTTATCTTGCGGGTGACGCCGCCGCCGAAGTTTGCGCCAAATTCGTTCAGGCTGGAATGGAGAAAGTCTCCGTTCAGGGGCAGGTTCGCATTCGTGCACGGTCCCCACCAAAGAAAGAAACCGTTGCAGCCCGATCCCGGAAGGGCGGTTGAAGAATCGAGCTTGCCGGAACGATGAAAGTAGGAACCACCACCCAGAATGTAGCCGCCCCAGACCTTGGTCACGGGAATATTGATGATGGGATCGAGGTGAAACGAGTACACCTGACTCGTCGCCGAGGGCGCTTGCGCACTCTGCAGCGCGGAGGTGCGCAGCGGCAAGTTGTCAAACTGGAAATCGAAGCGAAGACCGAAATACTTTGCGTAGTTGCGGGCGACGCCAGCTTCCACAACGGCGCCTCCGCCACGCACATACTTCGCAGTCGTGCCGTTGGTCAGACTTGCACCGCCGCCTGCATTGAAGACCCAGTTCTTGTAGTCTTTGACTTTCGGCTTGCGCCCCGGGATTTCTTCCGAAGAAGATTCCTGAACGCTGGCTGGCTGGTTCTCGGGCTGCGGCTGAGCCGGGGTCTGCTGGGCGGGTGGCTGTTGCGCTGGGGTTTGTTGGGCGTGAACGGATATGGCTCCCGCCAGAATCGTCCCCAAAATCAATGTCAGAACGACCCTGAGACAGGGAACCGTCGCGAACTTTTGAATCATTCATTCTCCTCCCGCTGCCGGGCGTGGTTGCGGACGACCTAGCGCTTGGGCCATATACGTCGGGCCGCATACCTCGTCAAAGAGAGGCGCTTCTGAAAGATCGTGTCCGCGATGCTCCCGCCGGGATAGCACTCGCAGCAGGCAGGCACCATGATATCAACTTTGATGCGGATTCCGCCTCAACAGCCGCCCGTGGGTCGTGGTTTGCGGTTTCCGAGAAGCGTCGTGCCACGTATGATAGAGAATTCCATTTTCAACGCGAGAGAATCCTTGCCCAAGCAGACTTCAAAACCGGCGGCGAAAGCGGCTTTATCCACTTTCCAAGAGCGAAGCCCAGCCTGCCGTGTCGCCCTGATTGGCTTTGGGACGGTGGGCCGTGCCGTGGCAAAGATTCTTTGCGAGAGCGGAGACGGCTCTCTACAGCTCACACACATTTGCAACCGCAATGTGGAAAAAAAGAAACAGGCATGGGTGCCGAGCGATGTGATCTGGACCGACGACGTGCAGTCGGTACTGAACTCGGATGTTCAGATCGTGATCGAACTGATCGGGGGCCTGAATCCCGCCGAACAGATTGTGCGGAGCGCACTGGGATCGGGGAAGTCAGTGGTCACCGCGAACAAACAGCTGATTGCGCGGCACGGTCCAGATCTTCTGCAATTGGCGGCCAGTAAGGGATGTCAGCTCGAGTTCGGCGCGTCGGTCGCAGGTGGAGTTCCGGTTCTTCCCTCGCTCCGCACGGGATTGTGCGGGGACAAGCTGCATGGCATTGCCGGGATTCTGAACGGCACGTGCAATTACATCCTGAGCCGGATCGAAAACGCGAGGATTCCCTTCAGTGAGGCGCTGGAAGAAGCACAGGCTCGCGGGTATGCGGAGGCCGATGCGTCGGAGGATCTGGATGGTGGGGACGCGCGCGCCAAGTTGGCGATTCTGGCGCTGGCGGGATTGCACTCTCGAGTCGTGCCAGAATCGATTCGCGCGCGAAGTATTCGGCCGGTCGACGCGGTGGACTTCGATTACGCCGCGGAATTGGGCTGCACCATTCGCCAGATCTCGAGGGCCGATTTGAAAGCAGGTACTTTGTTCGCGGACGTTGGACCGTGCCTGGTGCCAACCGATTCGCCTTTTGGACGCGTGCAGAGAAACCTGAACCTGGTGCTCACTTCCGGTCAGTACGGCGGAGACATGGCTTTCTTGGGCGCGGGTGCGGGCGGCGATCCAACGGCGGTGGCCGTGGTCTCCGACTTAATGTTCGTGGCGCAGAGCCTGTCGGCAGGCGGGGGCAAGCGAAGTGCGGCCAGCCACGTGTCAACGCCAGAGATCAGCAGCGATTTTGAGACGCCCTGGTATTTGCGGTTTTTCGTGCGTGATCAGCCAGGGATTGTGGCGCGGCTGGCGCAAATCCTCGCGGCGCACCGGCTGAACATCGATTCCCTGCTGCAGAAGCCGGGCTTTGAGAAGAGTTCCCTTCCCTTTGTGATTACGCTGGAACCTTGCCGCGATTCTCTGCTGCATCCGGCGCTGGAAGAGATGGCAGGGCTGGATTTCTCGATGCGGCCGTGTTTATGCCTGCCGATCCTGCGGTAGGAAGGATGTGTGACGAGAGGATCGGCGCCGGTCGTCGCCCTACCTCCGCGCTGCAACGATCCGGCGCCAGCCGAGATTAATTCCAGAAAGGATTCTTGAGACCCGCCGGCGCAAGAGCGCTGTCGGTTTTCGTTTCCGCGCCCGTTTCGTCCGAGATTTTCTCGTCGATGAAGCGGGACGGTGGCGGCGCGATCAATTCGTCTTTCCCGGGCGTCGGATTAAAAGGATATTCAGATTTCATTTGGGGAGAGTCCTCCATGTTTATGATCTAGGTTCATTAAACACCCCTGAGATGGACCGGGAGGCTGCAAAATTTCGATGACTGGTATCGAAAAAGCGATTCCTGATCATCGGTGGACGAGGGCCGTTCAGGCGGAATTCGGGGCTTCGATATATGCTGGTCCAGTCCGCTTCCGGAATCTCATCTCGGACGGATGTTTCCTGGAGGACGCCATTATGAAATACCGCAAGCTGGGCCGTACCGGATTCGAAGTCAGCGACATCGCTCACGGGCTCTGGGGGATGAGCGGGTGGAGCGGCTCGGACGATAGAGAGTCGCTAGCCGCGATGCAGTTGGGCATCGATCAGGGCTGCAACTTCTTCGATACGGCGTGGGCGTATGGCGAGGGCAAGAGCGACGGGTTGCTGGGCGAGATCATGGCCCGAAACACCGGGAAACGGATCTATGCGGCGTCGAAGATTCCTCCGGCCAATGACCAGTGGCCGGCGTTGCCCGAATACAAGTATAAAGATGTTTTTTCGGCGGAGCACGTTTTCAAGTATGCCGACATGATCCGCAAGCAGCTGCGGGTGGATACGATCGATCTGCTGCAGTTCCATGTGTGGGACGATTCGTGGACCGATGAGAGTGAGTTTCGGTCGACGGTCGAGAAACTGAAGCACGACCAGTGGATTCGATTTTTCGGGCTGAGCATTAATCGCTGGCAGCCGGAAAATGGGATCAAAGCCCTGAGGACAGGACTGGTGGATGCGGTGCAGGTGATTTACAACGTGTTCGATCAGGCGCCAGAAGATGAACTCTTTCCAGTGTGCCAGGAACTCAACATCGGCGTGATTGCCCGCGTGCCACTGGACGAAGGCAGCCTTGGCGGCAAGATGACGCTGGAAACGCGCTTTCCGAAAGGCGACTGGCGCGCCGGATATTTTGGTCCCGAGAACCTGGCGAAGACCATCAGGCGGGTCGACAAGCTAAAGGAAATTGTTCCCGCGGGGATGACGCTGCCGGAGATGGCCTTGCGTTTTATTCTGTCGCATCCGGCGGTGAGCACCACGATTGCAGGCATGCGCAAGCCGGAGCACGTACGACAGAACATTGCGACGAGTGACGCTGGGCCTCTCGACCAGAGTCTGCTGACCGAATTGAAGAAGCATCGATGGGACCGCACGCCGCAGCGGTGGTCCGACTAAGAACGTCTCCGTCGCGCACCTTAGAGCGCCCAAATACGTCACCGCTGTTTCTACGATTGCTGGTAGTAGGGCGTTCGCTCAAGATACCCTCCTTGTCTAGCCCACATTAGTCCATGGTCCGAATGCCTTCCTTCAAGAAATCAATCCTTGTCTCTTTGGCGCTCGCTGCGCTCGCGATCGCCGTGCATGCTCAAAACCCCAGAGGCTCTCTGCGTGGAACCGTGGAGGACGTCACGGGGGCCCGCATCCCTGGCGCCCACATCGTGGTAGAGTCGGCCGGCTCGTCGCTGCGGCGCGAGGCTGTCAGCGAAGATCGCGGCGAATTTCGGCTGGATGACTTGTTGCCGGGGGCCTATCACATCACCGCGAGTGCGGCGGGATTTGTGACGGCCAACGCGGATGTTTCCGTCGCGGTGAGTTCGGTGCGCGACGTCACGGTTACCCTGAAGGCGGCCGCCCCGGGAGAAACAGTTTCGGTGCAAGGGCAGAGTTCGTCCATCACGACGCAACCGATTGACCTGGTCAGCGTGGTGCATCAGGGAGTGGCGAGCAGTCAGGATCTTGAGACGCTTCCGCTCGCCGCGCGCAGCTTCGCCAACATCGCTTATCTAGCACCGGGCACTGAGCCTGTCGAACCTTCCGATCCGACCAAGGCGCGGATCACGGCGGTTTCTACAGGCGGCAGTTCAGGATTGAACAACGATTTGTCCGTGGATGGCGGCGACAACTCCGACGACTGGATTGGCGGGTTTCTGCAGAACTTTTCGCCAGACGCGATCCAGGAATTCGCGATGCGGACCGCGGGCGAAGACGCTGATACAGGGGGAACCACGGCGGGATCGGTGATCATCACTACCCGGCGCGGCACGAACGAGTGGCACGGAAGCGGAGCGTTTTACGAGCGGGCGGCGTCACTGAATGCGCGCTTTCCGATTGAGAATCCGGAGCCAAATCCCAAGCAGCCCTTCTCGCGGCAGAATTATGTTGCCACGCTTGGCGGGCCCATCGCGCGCGACAAGGCATGGCTGTTCTCTTCGTTTGAATACGTGCGCGAGAATGCCAGCATTGTCTACAGCCCCAATAGCGTCACCGAGTTCAACGCGCTGGCGCAAATCGCTACGGATGGGCTGATTCCGGGAGTGCCGTCGATTGCGATTCCACAGAATGTCCCTATTCCGTTTCGTGATTACATTGGGTCGGTTCGTTTCGACTGGGCGCAGTCGGCGAAGTCGCAGTGGTTCCTGCGCACGTCGGAAGACAATTATCTGACCCATAACAACCTGGTCGCGCAGGCGACGCTCCCCTCGACGGGGCTGACCACGCACGATGTTTATTGGAACAACGTGATCAGCAATACCTACAGCTTCAACCCGACGTGGCTGGGCACTTTCGTGTTTGACGCGAGCTTGTTACACCTGACGCAGACTCGAACGTCCACGCTCGGCTTCGCTCTGGCGTTTCCTTTTAGTTCTACGACGCTGACGGTCTCCGGATTCGAAACGTATGGAGACAACCAGTTCGCCACGCCGATCACGCTGTTTCCTTCGCTACGCAACCAGCAGAAGTATCAATTTCGCTACGATGTCGGGCACGCGACCGGTGATCATTCGTTCAAGCTTGGAGTGAACTTCATTCACGAGCCCGTCCTGGCGGGGGCGTTCCCGGGGAATCAGGAGACGCTGTATTCGTTTCCCAACGACCCGACCTATTACACGTTGAACGCAGCGAACCTCGCGCAGTTCCCTGTCGACTATATAAACGGAGCGGCGACCACTCCGGCCAATGACGGCAGCTTTTCGCAAAGCGTGCAGCGTCTCGGCCTGTACGCGCAGGATTCGTGGCGGCTCACGCGGCATCTGACCCTTGATTACGGGCTGCGGTATCAAACGACGTTCGGTCTGTTCACCGCTTCCGGCAACAGCCAGACACTGAATCCCGCTCTGGTAACGATGCAAGCGCTGCAGATTCCGCTGATTCAAGACGCGCCTCACGATGATCACAAGCAATTCGCACCGCGCCTGGGAATTGCGTATTCTCCGGGCAAGGGAGGCACCACGGTTTTCCGCACCGGGTTTGGCATGTACTACAACGACCTCGCGCAGAACGGATGGGCAACGGCATTCCAGGGAGTAAATTCGACGAACGTTGCTACCGGACCGTGCGCTTTTGGGGCCGCAAGCGGAGGATATTCACTTACAGGCTCGGGCTGCTTGCAAGGTGGCGCAACTGCGGCCGGCAATCTCATCGACTCAAACTATAAGACGCCCTACGCCATTCACATTACTGGAGGCGTGCAGCATGCGTTCGCGCGCAACTGGACGGTGAGCGCCGACTATACGCACGAACAGGGCAACCATGGTTATCGCGGCTACAATTTCACCAGCGACGTGAACCTGTTCACGCCATTGATTCCGGCGTCGGATCCGAACTACGATTCTGATCAGCAGAGCGTCGTGCCCAACCTGAATCTGTTCAAGTCAGACAACCGGTCGAGCTTCGACGCATTGATGCTCCACGCCCAGGGGAATATGTCGAAGCGATTCAACCTGGTCGCGAATTACACGCTGTCGAAGGCCCAGACCTGGGGATGCGTACTGGGCGAACTGTTCGATTATGTGAATGGAGTTTGCAACCCGCTGAACCCATTCGGGCCAAGTGACTACGGGCCGTCGGGGGAGGACGTGCGCCAGCGGTTCGTGCTTGCCGGCACATTTTATATTCCGGGCGGATTCCAACTCAGCACCTTGTTTCAAGCCGAGGCCGCGCGGCCCTTCACCATCACGACCGCGGACAACAGCCAGCGTATCTCTGTGAACGGCACGCCCACGGCCCTCGATGCCTTTCGTGGCACACCGTACATTCAGATGGATCTGCGAGTGACACGACCATTCAAGTTCGGCGACCGCGTGGAAGTTCTTCCCTTCGCCGAATTCTTTAATCTGTTCAACCGCAACAATCCGGGCGCGAATTTTGTGGGGACCATAGCAGCGCTCCCGGTTCCGGCTGGTGACATCGCCTCGGGCAACGCCACTAACATCTGCCTCGATTTTCCGGCCTGTAACCAACTCCAGCCCATCACCAGTTTCAAGCAACTCGAGATTCCCGCGGGTGGTCTGGGAGATTTCTTCGGACCGGGGACAACCGTTGGGATTCCGTTCGCGGCGCAGTTGGGCGTGAGGATAAACTTCTAGTCCGACCTCTGAAGTCGCTGGCTTATCGAACCAGCCACTCTGTAGCGATGTGCACGTGCACCAGCAGTTGGACGTAGGTGAGGGCGAACACAGAGAGGGTGGCCAGAGCCGCGCCCAGTCCGTACCACGGGGAGGATCGCTGCCCCGGTGCCAGTCGCTCGTCGCTCCATGCGATCAGGCGCTCGACGCGGGCGTTCATGATGGAAGCAGGGCTGTAAACCAGGGCCGTGGTCAAATCGGTCGGGGTTTGCACGGGTCCCATACGCGAGAGTTTAATCAGAGCCGCGGCGAGATCAAGCGCTTCGCCTGCATTTGAGACTGCGGCATCGTCCGCTGCCATTTCGGTGGCTTCGAGCCAGGCAGCTTCCAGGGCAGCCATGCCGGGGAATGCGACACAGCGTAACAGAAGTTTCTTCAAATTGTCGCGGCGGCGGATGTGCGCGATCTCATGATTCAGCGCCGTCTGCAATTCGCTCGGGTTCAGCATCGATTCGGCAGCGCCCGACAGCAAGACTATGGGGCGAACGATTCCGGCGGCGGTCATCGGCGGAACGGCTGGGGAAATTCGCAGAACCGGAATTGGCGCGCGGGAGTCGACAGACTGCGCGGCCTTCGTCCACGTTGAGAGGACACGCGAGGTTCGGCGTATGGCCATGCCGGCATTCACGACTCCAAATATCCCCAACACGAAACCGAGGATCCCCAGAACCAGAGGAATCTCACCCAGAGGCTCGTCGATGGCCCGTGGTTCCAGCAAAAGAAAAGACGGCACAGTGAAGGCGACGGTGATCACTGCCGCGGTAATCAGAGGCAACATTCGCAACGCGAATAGCAAATCCGCAAGTCGGCGAACCGGAAAGCGCTCGATACGCGACTGGACCGCGCGCCAGGCGAGGCACACGGCAAGCGACAGGAGGCAGTACACCATCGCGAACACGGACAAGGAGACGGCGAGGCCGCGGACGGCGAACATCAGGCTTTGTCCTGGGAATTGGATTCGTTGCGCGATTCACTCTTGCGCAACGCGCGCCGCTTCGCTTCGACGACCCGGCGAAGGTCATCGAGCAATAGCGCGTCACGCTCGGTCAGGATTTCCACCAGGTACGAGAGCGGCAACGACGACGCAGGGCTCGCATCCAGTAATTGCCGGAAGGCCTCGCCGGCAATTTCACGATGCAGTTCTTCGCGGGTGAATCGCGGAGAGTAGCGAAAAGCGCGGCCCTCGGCCTCCCGCGACAGCAGATTCTTTTTGAAGAGACGGTCGAGGGTGGTCATCACCGTGGTGTAGGCCAGGTCGCGACACGGTCCGTCGACGAGATCGCGCACGGTCGCATTTCCGCGCTGCCATAGAGCTTCGAGCAGGCGTTCTTCCAACGGACCCAGTTGGGAAGACGATGCTCGGAAGTGGAAGATGCGCGTCATGGGGCGAAGTTGAGGCTGAATTTTATCCCACGCGGTGGACTTGCGCTACCGGATTTCGGCTGCTGGGTACAGAAAGAACTTCACCACCAAGGACACGAAGTTACACGAAGGGAATCCGGACAGCCGGGCTTTTTGTCATACTTTCGTGCCCGTCCTGGTTAGCGCTTTTTATTCTGGAATCAGATGGCGGCCCCGGAGGGGCTCGAACCCCCAACCCTCAGTTCCGAAGACTGATGCTCTATCCAATTGAGCTACAGGGCCGCGATAGGAGACGAGGGAGTCGAGCTTCGCTCGACCAGACAGCCGAGGGCGGCCGTCCCCACAAAGCACTTCACTGCAAGCAAAAAATTGGGGTGGGAAACGGGAATCGAACCCGCAACCGTCGGAGCCACAGTCCGGTGCTCTGCCAGTTGAGCTATTCCCACCACTCCCGTTGATTATAGCAACTGTGGTTCGGCGATGTTAGGGGGCGAAGGGAAGACTTAGGAGATGTGGATTGCAAATAAAAAAGTGGGGGGGAGGGCTCCTTGATTGTTGCGCTGAGCTTCGCCCCTTCGACTCGCTTGGACGGCGGGGGCGGCCATCCCCACATCTGATGGCGTCCCCACATATGACGGAGGAGCTTATCCGCGGCCTACACCGACGTACTCGAATCCCAAGGCGCGCAGACGGGTCGAATCGAGCAAGTTCTTCGTATCGACGATGACAGGCTTTTTCAGGAGGTGCTTGATGCGGTCGAAATCGAGGGCGCGGAACTCGGGCCATCCGGTGCCGACGACCAGCGCATCGGAGCCTTCCGCGGCGGCATAAGCGGAGTCGCAATAACGCACCGTGCTGTTGAGGCGCGTTTTGGCTTCCGGAATCGCGACGGGATCGTAAGCCCGCACATGCGCGCCCTTGGAAACCAGCGTTTCGGCAAGACGTACCGACGAGGATCCCGCTACGGAATTTGTATTCGGCTTGAAAGCTAGTCCCAGAATGCCGACTTCTTTGTTCTCGACAGAATTCAGCGCGAGGGCAATTTTGTCGACCAGGCGATCGGCGAGGTAGTGGTTCACGTCGCGTGCAGCGCTGAGCACTTTGAGCGGGACACCATGCGCCTGCGCCAGTTCGGCGAGAGAGTCCATATCCGACTCGGCGAAGACGCCGCCCATGCCCGCTCCGGGCTGCAGGCAGCGGGGAGCAATTTTCTTGTCGAGACCGAGCGCCAAAGCGAGATTCACAGCGTCAGCGTTCACGCGCTCGCAGAGCGCGGCGACTTCGTTGATGAACGAAATCTTCGTCGCCACGAACGCGGTGGCGGCCTCGCGCACCAGTTCCGCAGTCGATTGGTTGGTCACAATCACCGGGACGCCACGCATGACCAGAGGGTGAAAAATCTGCTTCAGCATCTGGACGGCTTCGCTCGAAGTCGATCCCAGGATCAGGCGGTCGGGCCAGTTGAAATCTTCGACGGCGCAACCATCGGTGAAGAACATTGGCTGCGATACGATCGTGGCCTGCAGGCCGGCGTCTTTGATGCTCTTTTCCAGAGCGCTTGCGGTGCCCACCGGGGCCGGAGTCACGATCGTCAGGATCGGAGGCTTCGCAGCCAGCCGCGCGATGCGCATGGCAATATCCGCCAGGCCCTCGGCTTTGTCTTCGGCCAGGAAGATCACTTGGGTCTTGCGGGCAAACGATTCGATGTCGGTGGAGTAGGCCAGGCGTCCGGCGCGCACGTTGCGGCGAATGATCTCTTTCAGATTCTTTTCGAAGAACGGAATGTTGCCCTGCGCCATCTCGACCATGCGCGAGCGGTCCGGATGACAGCAGGAAACAGGAGTGCCAAAATCCGCCAGGCAGGCCGAAATCACCGTTCCCAGGTACCCTGAACCGTAAACTCCGATCTGCATGTGCTCTCCCCGTTTCGGAACCGGAAACCCGCGTCAGAAGTGGCCTTTGATCGGGATCACCGGAGGCTTGCTCTACTCCTTATCTACAGCCATGGGCGCGGGTTTTCAACGCACGGGAGGGAGATGTACCTGGGGCCATGGGGATGCGGCGGGAGTAACTGGACGCAGTAACAAAGGCGGCGATTACGAGCGGTTATCGCGAAACCAGGGTCCGGCCGAGGACCACGGAGGCCAAATCGACCCAGCAGTTGAGAGTGCCGTCGCGAATGTCTTCGCGCACAAAGGTTAACCTTTCCAGCAGGATACGGCGGCTTCCCGAATACTCGGACCAACGCTCCCGCGCCATCTGAAAGGCCGTCTTGGCAGGCCCTTCGGCGCTCATCTTGGCGATCGTAAGGTGCGGAATGTAGGGCCACTCTTCCTTAAACGCCAGCGCTTCGGTACTCAGCTTGCTATGCAATTGGCTCATGCGGCCGGCCCCCGAGTCCACGCGGATGTAGACCGTTGGGGTCACTGGAATGAAGGTCTCGACATCGCCCAGCGTCACTTCGAAGGGTTCCTCGTTGCCGCAGATCCGCTCCAGGACCTGCAATGCAGAGATCTCGGAACCGTCCAGAGGGCGCGGGGGCAGGATGGTGAGATGCGCTGCCAAGTGAGGAAGGTCGGGATGCAACTCGCGCCGGAGGTTCTCCACGAACCCCCCTGCGGGGTTCTTGAGGTACGCCACCAACGCGTAACGCGGCTTCTGCATACTGGAGAAAAATTATACGCTGCCGAGGGCCAATCACGGCCTTAGTCAGGGCAACTCGGGCGAATTCGGGGAGCGCGGACCGCGTGAGGCCGATTTTCGCTGGGGTCGGAGGCGGAACCGAAAAGGTCGAGCGTGATCTCATTTATAATTGAGTCGTCGGGGCGTAGCGCAGCCTGGTAGCGCACCTGCCTTGGGCGCAGGGGGTCCGCGGTTCAAATCCGCGCGCCCCGACCAATCTTCATTTTTTGCCCGTTGGAAGATCAGGTCGAATGGCTTTCTGTAAACGGGCCATAGACTTACGCCATCCGTCGAGCAGTTCAAAAGGACGGATTTCAGCAATTGCCCCTGCTCCGCTGGATTCCGCGTAAGGTACAGAGAATACGCGCTCTTGGCGAGTTCAAAAACTCTTTGCACGCTGAGAACGTTCTCGCCCTTGATGGGCTCACAAGAGCGGGATACCTGGACCTGCAGAATTCGTTCCTGGTCGCGACACTCCCCGTGTTTGCGGTCCCAGAATTCTTCACTGATCTTGCCGTCGAGCTTGTCTTCGTAGATTTGATCCATCCGCGTCCTCACGGCTGCCAGGCGTTGGTGAAACGCGGACACGCTCCTTTGGCGTTCTCGTTCTGATCGGTCAAGGTCGAAGCGGAGCGATCCGACTATCTGAGATGCGACGCCCTCCGGGACGCAAATTCCTTTGAGCACTTCACCCAAACGAATCGCAACATCCTGCTCCCGCATGTAGGGCAACGCACACTTGCCGCGTCCGTGGGAGCACCGATAGTAGATGTACCGGCCCTTCTGAAGCTCAGTGGTCACGGTGCAACCATCGTGCGAGCAGCGCAAGAGACCGGCAAAAGCAAATTCGTGTTTGCGATACTTGGGTTTGTTCCGGCCGGCAAACGCATCTTGCGCGCGTTGAAACAGATCGTGGGACACCAGCGGGCTATGCTTTCCGTCGTAGATCACTCCCCGCCAAACGAACTGGCCGATGTAGAACGGGCTCTTGAGTACGGTCTCCAGGTATGCGCGGTTGATTCGCACGCCCGATTCTTCGAAAATCGCCTTTCGCAGCGTAGTGAGCGAATGCGCCCCACTCGCGTAAAGCTCAAACATGCGCCTGAGAACTGGGGCCCTGCTTTCATCAACGTCAACCGAACGGGTCAGGCGATTGTTGCGATACCCGAAGGGAGCCCTGCCTGGGTAAATTCCCTGTTCGGCTTTCTCGCGCATCCCCTTTTTGACTTCATCCCTCAGATTTTCCACGTAGTTCTTTGCCACAGCTACGTGGATGTCGTGCATGAACTTGTCCTGGGAGCGCGAGTCCTTGCCGATCACGCGGGATTCCTTGACGAGATGAACCTCGACGCTCCGCTTCTCGATCAGTTCCTCGAATGCAAGGGCATCGGCGCGATTTCGGTAGAGCCGGTCCGTCTTCTCAACCAGCACGATCCGAATCGATTCATCGGTTTCGAGCAGCCGCAACATCTTGCCGAATTCCTTTCGCCCCGGATTCTTGGCGGACTCGATGTCGATGAATTCGTGGTCGATCTGGAACCCGTGGGATCGGGCATATTCAGCTAACAGCCTTCGTTGTGCTGGAATCGAATATCCCTCTCGTTCCTGCTCCCGACTCGATACCCGGGCGTATGCGATGGCGGCGATCATGTTCACCTCACAAAATGGCACTTCATCCTCGACGGATTTCCGTGGGAATGCAAGGTGTATTCCCCGTTTCAAATCATTCGCTTACGCCCTGGCCCGGACCGGATTCTGGGTGTTTGGACATTGCGATGCGTTCTCTCAAACGTAGATTTAGACATGTATACGCGTTGTTAACACCATCGGAGAGGGCATCTGAACACAGACGATCACACAATTCGTGTAAACACGCGTCGCAGAACGCAACGGCCGGGGACGATTGTTGCAGACGTTTGGTGATGCCCAGGGTCGAAATGATTGCAACGAGAGAGAACACCGCGGGTCGACCGCAATTACTGCATTTTTTCATGACACCGTGCCTCCTGATCCCATTTGGCGAGAATTTTGAAAAATGCGATGAGTTCCGATATCCCGGCGTCATCAATCGTGATGGGCGATTCTTTCGCCAGGGATGACGATGCCGCCGGACCGCACATGTCGGGTGCCGTGTCCGGCCGATTGGGACAGCACCGATCACCGTGTTTGAACCGTGTCGTCGCCATCTGCGATTCTTTCCAACCGTTCCAGCAGAGTCTCGATTCTTTGGTTGAGCAATTTGCGTGTGCGTTCTCTGTGCTCATCTTTCGAGAAAATCTCGAACACGCTATCGATCTTTTCGATCTCTTTCTTAATGCCCCGGATTTCCGTCAGCAGGGCCTGAATCTGGAACAAGACTGCGGCATGTTCGTGAAACGGAAAATCGTGTTCTCCAAGGGTCGAGATCAGTTCCGCCAAATTCTTAATTCCTTGCTGGCCGCGGACAAATATCTGCACGCCGCACGCATCGCAAATGAAATACGGCTTTGAATGCTTCTTGTCTGACCTTTGTTCCAACTTTTGACTACATGTGAAGCAAGGAATCCCCTTTTCCATGCGCCAAATCCCCCCTAACGTTACGTTGTAATCTCCGTCGTACCGCTGCTTTTAGATCATTTCGAGCACACACGAAAAACTTTCCAAGGCTCCGTCTTCGTCCACCTGGACATCCCGCGCAAGATCACTGAGACGGGAAAACAGATGAAAAATGCTGACCTTGAACAATTCCCACGAGCCGTTGGAATCCTTTTTTGGCAGAAGATGAAGAGACCGCGATGTCGTCACCCGGCGCGAACGTTTGGGGGCAGACAGCAGAAGTTCTTTGGTCAGATATTTCGAGACATACCGCGCGATGCGATGAACATCGACGTACCGAATATCGACAATGTTGCCCCCGCCAAGGGCGCTCCAGCTTTCCGAAATCCAGTTCTGGGGAATGAATCTGTCAACTAGAACGTGGAGATGGGCGATTCCGCTTTGCTGAAATTCGAGAACGGCGATGTACTTGATCGGACCGTGGTACTTGCGGCCCAGATACAGACGGAACTTATTGAACACGCGGCGAAGATACGAGACTGAATTGCCTTCGATCTTCTTGGGATCAAGGGTCAACGTGAGAAAGCGCGTGAGATTCTCTTGCTCGGCCAGTTGCGCGATGAGATACCTGTACCGTCTAGCCTTCTTCGGGCCGCAATGTTTACAACTCCAACACTTGCAATTCAACCGATGAAACTTTTGCAGACCACCGTCGCCGATTCCGACAACGCTCCAGATGCCGCAATGGGGATTTCGTCCTAGGGCCTGAAAAGAACTGGGTATACCTGTGTTTCGATTATTCTGTATTTCGTCAAGAGAAGAAAACCGCTGCGTCGCTTCGCTCCGCAGATCGCCGCTCGCTACGCTCGCGCCGCCGGGGACTCTGTCCCCGGACCCCTGACCACTTTTACCCTGGGAGACCAGCGCTTCGCGCTCCGCGTATACACCGTTTGGCGCATTGTCCGTGTTAACGTCATCTCTCGCTTGAGAGACTGGTGGGCAAGCCTCTGGGCTTCGACCAGACGTTGCTGGGGTTCCTGGCCCTACTCCCAGGCCCGGACCGGAGTGGTCAACCGGCTCCCCGGAATTCGTGTTTCGGACCGCACCCCGCTTGCCCGCATTTGGAAAATCCGCTTGCACATCGCGATTGTCCTTCTACACATCAACTACTCGTAAGAGACACGAAATTTGTTTTCGCGTCCCTCCTACGCCTTTGTGAGATTGACCAATAGAGAACTTCGCTTTAGCCTTCTCGGAATGAAGAAGGGCCAGGCCAAATCCGTCGTCCAACGGGTCGAAGACCTAGCTGAGAAACGAAGGAACTCGATCCAACTTAAATGCCACCCCGCTCTCTTCGAGCTGGCGCCGCTGTGGAAGGAATCTATTACCGAATTCAAGCGGCTGGGGCCGAATGCGCCGAAAAAGCGAGTAGCAGAACTAGAGCAGAAATTCAACAAACGCCTGGAGGAAATCCAGGCGAAATACTCTGGCCCCAAACCGCCAGCGCCCAATACATTCGCAGCCCAGGCGATCTTCCGAAACGAAGGAAATACGTCTGATGCTGACGGCCTCGCCGACTGGGTCCACTTCGACCGTCACAAGATTCCGTTGAAAAATGATCTGGAAAGAAGGCAAAACAAAGATTGGGACAGCGCCAACAGAATACTTCGAACGGCATCCGATTTGGAGCAACTCCGTTGCGGAAAGCCTATCCGTCCCTTCAAAGGGAACCTAGAACATCAGAGCATGTTCGAAAGCTTTTGGGGTTTTGGTATAGAGAAGCTAACTCCGGAAGAACTTGCTGACTTCTTTGATCAATTCTGTCCATGTGGGATCGAAGGACATGACCCGGACGCATTGAAAAAACACCGCGCCCGATTTGCTCGATCAATCGCCCCATCAATCAAGCCGAGCTAGCGGTATGGCTACGATCAGCTCTATTTCTGCTTTTTCCGGCTCGCTTTCTTGTCAGCCAAGATGTCGCGTGCAGTAATTCGAGCTAGGGCGAGAACGATTCCGGAGTTTGTCATAACGGCATCTGGCCAGTGTTCCTCAGCAGCCTTGCGGAGAAGGGCAAAATCCTCTTCGGTCATTTTGACGTTTACCTGAACGGTTCGTTTCATGACCTCTTGAATCAAGCATTTTCCCTTGATCTACAATGTTACTCATCGTACTCTTAGTACCCTATGCACCTGTCTCAGCCAAAAGAGATCCCATACGCTACAGTTGCGCTGCTCTGGGCGAGAGGTAAGACTGTCTCTCAGATCTCGAACGAAATGGGCTGGACCCGACCACGGTCGAAATTTCCGTACAGCTATACGTATGGTGTCCTTAAGAGGCTACGCAAGGGGATCTCTCTTGGTCTCGTGACGATCCGGATCAATGAGAAGCGAAAAACACCCGCCAGCTTACGGTCTAGGGTTTGCCCTCTTTGTTTGCGAAAGCTGGTTGATCGCAACCCCGAAACCAAATCCTAAACCCGTGATGCAAATCGCAGCGGTCACTCCGGGTCGGAGCTCGACCGGTAGAAATTCAAGCGATTCGTGAAACTTCGACGAGTGACGCTATTAGGCCATTACACGTTTTGACCGCCGGCCATTGAGTGTAACGTGGGATTTATCGCAACTGCTCTGTTTCCAGCCAGCCAAGCAGCCCGGAAGTGAACTGCGGATCGAATGTGGGTAGACGGACGAATATACTCTGCGTATGCCTGAACCCTGCATTTTTTGCGATAACAACTCGGGAAGCCGAGAACATCTATGGCCGAAATGGATTCACGAGCGGAAGGATTTTGGCCCGCTCAAAATGCGGCGCTGCAAATCCAACTTCGTGGTCATTCCTCATCCTGAAGTTACCGTCAAGACCGTCTGTGGCATCTGCAATAACGGCTGGATGAGCGACCTTGAAGCCGAGAACATCCCGATCATCGGCAATATGCTGCAGGACATTACGCTGCCCCTCGATGAAGCTCAGCAGCAGACGGTTGGAGCATGGGCGATGAAGACCGCGATGATGACCGACTCGACGAAGGGCCGACTTGCCCCGAACCGGTTTTACAAACGAGAGGAATGCATCAGCATGCGTCTCTCGCGCAAAATTCCGGCGCAGACGTTGATTTGGATGGGCAGGATCGAAGGCATGCACCTTGCGGACATCGGCACCGACTTCACCCTTGCCGACCCTGACAAGAACCGCATCGCGATGGGATCCGCAGATACCATCGTAGCGGGTCACTTCGTGACGCAGGTCGTCACGGTCCACGTCGAGAAAGATGGCGTCGAGATTTCCGCGATCTCGTGCAAAATGGGAGACTGGGACGAGTCGCTCATTCAAATTTGGCCCATCAAAAAGCCAACCGTCCATTGGCCTCCCAAAGTGACATTCACGAATGGAGGTCCGCGGGGCATCGCATACCTGATGGACCGTTGGCGAATCGGCGAAGGAGTGGATCAAGTCACGCCAGCTTAAGTCTCCCGGTTCGGGGCGTCACAAGCTGCCCCATTCCACAGAATGGCCCGGCTCATCCAAGGGTCGATGAGTGTAATCGAGATTTTTCATTACTTTGCCGGGGTGGCATTCACCCAATTCGCATCCGTGGGAGCGGAGGAAGTGCCAGTCAGCAGGGATTCTAAACGTGCCAGCATTTCCGGTTTTAGCTGAACTTTGTTTTCAGCGCCACCAACGGAGAGAGTTGCGTTTATGTTCTTACCCAGCCAGCGATCACCCTCAAGGTGGATCTGAACATCCCGCCGTAGTATGTAAACCGCCTGCTGAGGTCTACCGCCGAACCCGAAGGTCGTGTCCGCGAATTGGCAAATTAAGAGAAGATCACCGTCAGGTTGCAAACGCCACGTTCCCTTTTCTCCGATGCCGCGCTTCTTGAATTCGATAATCTGAGCATGCTCAGAGGTAGAGGCCGTGCGCATCCGTTCGAGCGTCTCGCGGACATAATGATTCACGGTAGGGTCGGAGGTCTCCAGCAACGCCTTGTATGTGGAGTACGAGCGGAGAATATTCCAAGCCCCAATCGCTAGAAAAACGCCAGCGATTATTCCTTTGCCTACAGTTGGATCTTTTTTAGCCAGGCCGACAACGAGGCTGCCAAAGAACCACGCCGCAAATATCGCGAAACTGATCCCGGAAACCCACAGCGCACGTGGAGATCGCGTGCGCCGAATGTAGAAAGACTCGCCCAGGAGTGCGACGCCAATCGCAAGGGCACTCCAGCTTGATGCGATTCCAAACCGCACTGTGAAAATGACGCCGAACAGTAAGAAAAATACACCGTAATATGCAACGGTGTTAGAAGCACTCCTTAGCGTATTTTCGAACGCTACAAGGGTGGTCGCGGCTTGTAGTTTCTCGATTTTTCTATCCACTGTAACCTCGGTTGTCAGAGTGGCGGGCGAAACCTGCCGCAATCGGAAAAATCGTTTGTAGATTATCAGCGACAGGCTAACGAAAAAGCTCAGAAGGGCAGCCAAGAACAGAACACTAAACGCCACGCCAAACGCGAGGCCAAGCGCCGTTCCCCAATCTTTCGGGCCTCCTGATCCGTGCTGCATTGCGACGGCACATGCAAACAGGAAGGCAACAGACATTCCACTGAATACGATGCCAAGGATCGCGGCCTTTTTGGCTGTCCATTCGCGCACGGAGATATAGTACGGCAGGATAGTTACTGAAATCAGGCCATAGCGCTCATTGACCCTGCGACCGGGGTTTTGAGTGCTATGGGGATGTTACGCCAATCGACGCCCAGCGAAATGGCCTTCTATGAGAAGGTCATAAAAGTCAAGGCCGACGTGGCGGCCTACCTTATTAATTGCTTTCCATCTGCATAACCCCACCTCAGCTACAATCGAGCTGGGAACGAAGCGCAACGCAGTTCAGTTGGGCTTCGTTCCTTAATCGATTCGGGTTTTCAGTTCGCATGGGCACGCCTTTCGCAATGCTTCCGAACTGCCTGCCTCAATCATTCCCGTTTATTCCCATTCGTTCCCAGAACGTAAGTTGATCGGTGCTTCGCACCCATAGGTTCCTCAAAGTCTTGCCTGCAACCACCACTCTTGCCCGGCTTCTATCCGCACTCTCAAGGAGCCACATGGGGCCCGGTGCACGTTGGGGTTCGATCTCAAACCAGGCCCCATCACAACCGTGACGGGGCCTGGCGTGTTGGGTGCTGCCATCTGATTGGCGATCTCCAGGGATCTGGCCATTTCCCGCAGTCACCCGAACAAGGCGAGTGGATGTCGTTGCTGCAAACCTTTCCGATAACGAATCGGCTTCCGCGTGATCAAAGTATTTTCTGTTCACTGGGTTCTGTCTTTTCCCGATTGCCTCAGTTAACTCTTATGGATCATGGTTAGGGTCGGCTTATGCAGCCGTTGCTTGTGCCGTCCTGGTTTCTGCCCCCGAGTGATGGAGCGGTTCATAGACATCCCCGGTCACCCACAGGTGATGCAGCAAGACGGCCAGCTTTCGTGCCACCGCCACCACGGCTCGCTTCTTCGCGTTCTTTCCTCCGCGTTCACACAATCGCAGTCCGTACCGCCGTAAGTCGGTGTCCGGTCCGAAGGCTCCCAACATGTATTGCGAACTCCCCACCAGCAACCGTCGTAACATCCGATCTCCGGTCTTACTGATTCCTAACTGGGGTTGACTATCCCCCGAGTCTTCCTGCTTCGGCACCAGCCCCAGATAGGGCCCGACCTCGCGACTGCTGCTGAATCGTTGCGGATCCTCCAGGGTTAACACATAGGCCAGAGAGGTGATCGGGCCCACCCCTTTCACTTGTCGTAGCAATGTCGTGTGTCCATACTTCTTCTGGCCCAGCTCTTCAACATTCTGGTCATACCTCGCAATGTAATCATTCACCGTCTCTACCAACTGCACCAAAGGCAGCAGCGCTTCTCGTACCTCGACCGGAATCGCGTCCTTTACCTTTTCTGCGAAGCTCGGGCTCGAACACCGCGGCAGTCGTGTGCCCATACTTTTCACCAGTCCTCGCGCGGTGTTGATTAACTCCGTCCGCACCGACACCAAGGCGTCCCGGGCTCGCAACACCACCAGATCCTGGCGCACTTCCCGACTGCGATGTCGAATCGGGTACAACGACTGCGGATCCACCCGCCCCAAACGGGCCAACTTGTTGGCATCGATACGATCGCTCTTCCGCTTGCGACGCTTCGACCCTTCCATCAACCGCGGGTTGGCTACCAGCACCTCGTGTCCCCACTCGGTGATCACGTCCTGTACCCAAGCCGAGTGAGTTCCTACTTCGATCACTACCCGCGCCACGGTCAATGCCTGGAAGAACTCCCTGACATCTTCCTGCGTTGTCCGCAACTGTCCTTCGGCCAGCGTTTCTCCCTTCAAGCCCAAAATGCAATACTGACTCCATCGGTCTCCCAGATCCACTCCCACCGTCAGACGATCCAGATTGGGGCCAACCGTTTTTCCTCTGCGATTTTCTTTTGCGCTCCTCGACACCGCCGGCGCATCCAATTTTCCCGTCAGCTTTCCCAGCACCTCCGCCATCACTTCTTTCGCATCTCGCTGCACCGGACCTCGCACTTTCGTCCGCTTCAAGGTTGCTTCACTCCGCTGCGAAGACTTGCTATGCTTTTTCAAGGTCGATCTCCTTCTTCATGTGATTGCACGCTGAGTGCGTTGATCACCGCTAGCTTAACGCCATCCGTGATCGGGGATCGACCTTCTCATGCCATCTGATAACGTCAGCCGACGGGAGCATAATATTGCAGGGAGGCGGCGCATGACGCGATCTGCGAAACTGGGCATCACGAGCGCCGTTCTGCTCTTGATCGCGCTGGTGACTCCATTCATCAACTGGCAGTTTCCGATTACATTCATTTCTGGTGTGCTGTCCGTTCTTTTTGCATTGCTGGCGGCTCAACAAGGAAGCAGGTGGTGGCTCACGATACCGGGTCTCATAATCGTCGAGTTCTCGCTAGGTCTCTACGTTGGTTTCCACTCGTTCTGATGATGAGTGAAATGGCCTTCTATGAGAAGGTCATAAAAGTCAAGGCCGACGTGGCGGCCTACCTTATTAATTGCTTTCCATCTGCATAACCCCACCTCAGCTACAATCGAGCTGGGAACGAAGCGCAACGCAGTTCAGTTGGGCTTCGTTCCTTAATCGATTCGGGTTTTCAGTTCGCATGGGCACGCCTTTCGCAATGCTTCCGAACTGCCTGCCTCAATCATTCCCGTTTATTCCCATTCGTTCCCAGAACGTAAGTTGATCGGTGCTTCGCACCCATAGGTTCCTCAAAGTCTTGCCTGCAACCACCACTCTTGCCCGGCTTCTATCCGCACTCTCAAGGAGCCACATGGGGCCCGGTGCACGTTGGGGTTCGATCTCAAACCAGGCCCCATCACAACCGTGACGGGGCCTGGCGTGTTGGGTGCTGCCATCTGATTGGCGATCTCCAGGGATCTGGCCATTTCCCGCAGTCACCCGAACAAGGCGAGTGGATGTCGTTGCTGCAAACCTTTCCGATAACGAATCGGCTTCCGCGTGATCAAAGTATTTTCTGTTCACTGGGTTCTGTCTTTTCCCGATTGCCTCAGTTAACTCTTATGGATCATGGTTAGGGTCGGCTTATGCAGCCGTTGCTTGTGCCGTCCTGGTTTCTGCCCCCGAGTGATGGAGCGGTTCATAGACATCCCCGGTCACCCACAGGTGATGCAGCAAGACGGCCAGCTTTCGTGCCACCGCCACCACGGCTCGCTTCTTCGCGTTCTTTCCTCCGCGTTCACACAATCGCAGTCCGTACCGCCGTAAGTCGGTGTCCGGTCCGAAGGCTCCCAACATGTATTGCGAACTCCCCACCAGCAACCGTCGTAACATCCGATCTCCGGTCTTACTGATTCCTAACTGGGGTTGACTATCCCCCGAGTCTTCCTGCTTCGGCACCAGCCCCAGATAGGGCCCGACCTCGCGACTGCTGCTGAATCGTTGCGGATCCTCCAGGGTTAACACATAGGCCAGAGAGGTGATCGGGCCCACCCCTTTCACTTGTCGTAGCAATGTCGTGTGTCCATACTTCTTCTGGCCCAGCTCTTCAACATTCTGGTCATACCTCGCAATGTAATCATTCACCGTCTCTACCAACTGCACCAAAGGCAGCAGCGCTTCTCGTACCTCGACCGGAATCGCGTCCTTTACCTTTTCTGCGAAGCTCGGGCTCGAACACCGCGGCAGTCGTGTGCCCATACTTTTCACCAGTCCTCGCGCGGTGTTGATTAACTCCGTCCGCACCGACACCAAGGCGTCCCGGGCTCGCAACACCACCAGATCCTGGCGCACTTCCCGACTGCGATGTCGAATCGGGTACAACGACTGCGGATCCACCCGCCCCAAACGGGCCAACTTGTTGGCATCGATACGATCGCTCTTCCGCTTGCGACGCTTCGACCCTTCCATCAACCGCGGGTTGGCTACCAGCACCTCGTGTCCCCACTCGGTGATCACGTCCTGTACCCAAGCCGAGTGAGTTCCTACTTCGATCACTACCCGCGCCACGGTCAATGCCTGGAAGAACTCCCTGACATCTTCCTGCGTTGTCCGCAACTGTCCTTCGGCCAGCGTTTCTCCCTTCAAGCCCAAAATGCAATACTGACTCCATCGGTCTCCCAGATCCACTCCCACCGTCAGACGATCCAGATTGGGGCCAACCGTTTTTCCTCTGCGATTTTCTTTTGCGCTCCTCGACACCGCCGGCGCATCCAATTTTCCCGTCAGCTTTCCCAGCACCTCCGCCATCACTTCTTTCGCATCTCGCTGCACCGGACCTCGCACTTTCGTCCGCTTCAAGGTTGCTTCACTCCGCTGCGAAGACTTGCTATGCTTTTTCAAGGTCGATCTCCTTCTTCATGTGATTGCACGCTGAGTGCGTTGATCACCGCTAGCTTAACGCCATCCGTGATCGGGGATCGACCTTCTCATGCCATCTGATTTAGACAGTTACGCTTTCGCAGACCGCCAAATCGTGCGACTATCTGGTGCATGGCAAGGCTTGCGAAGCGCGTCTATCCGTTGCAAAGAGTTCCTAAGGGACAAACTCATCCGTACACAGCTTATGAAAATACTCCACTGTGGAAAGCCATCGACCGGGCGATTACTGATTTGGTCAGCAACCAGGACATGGTCGAAGATGAGTGTCACGACTACATTGTCGGCTACATCTGCAAAGTCGTAAATCGACGCCGCAGTTCCATCGTTCGTCAATTCAAGACCGCTCATTGAGGGGTCAACGAGTGCTATGGCCTTCCATGAGAAGGCCGGTCGGAGTCAAGTCGATTCTGTTCTCGCGTCGTGGAACATCGTTGTTCTCCCGCCGAGTAGCCACTGTCGCCATGCTTCCATCCGCACTCTCGAGGAGCGATTCGTTTCGCTCGGTGCATGTTGGGCGTTCTCGGTTCAGCCGGTGCTGCTATCTGTTTGGCGCCCTGTGGTTTTGCTCTTGCAGAGTCGAACCTGGGCCAGGCCATAGTCGCAGTCACCGGAACTCGGCTTTGGGCTTTTTGATTTTTCTCTTCCTGGAACGATTTTGACTTGGTTTTTCCTTTTGTTTTATGCGGCTGCCGCAACTGTCGTTCGGTTGCTGTTGTGGAGCGGTTCGTACACTTCTCCGCTCACCCACAGGTGATGCAGTAACACCGCCAGCTTTCTTGCGGTCGCCACGATCGCTCGCTTCTTCCCGCTTCTCCCGCCACGCTCGGCCAACTTCAGCCCCCAACGCCTGAGATCACAGTCGATGCCGAACGGACCCAGAATGTGCTGCGCTCCTTGCACCAACAACGTCCGCAGATACGGATCGCCTTCTTTGCTGATGTGCAACTGCGGCTCGCTCTGACCAGAGTTTCTTCGTCCCGGCTGCAGCCCCAGGTAGCAACCCACGTCGCGGCTCTTGCGGAAGCGATGCGGATCTTCCAACGTCAGCAAGAACGTCAGCCCGATCAGCGTGCCTACGCCCTTGACCTGCTTCAGCAGAGCCACCTGCGGATAACTCTGCTGTGCCAGATTCTCGATGCGCTCGTTGTATTCCACGATGCGCTCGCTCAGCGACTCGATTGCGTTCAACAGGGGTTCCAGTGCGGCTTGCAGTTCTGGACTCAAGCCTTCGGCTTTCTCCGGATTCAGGTTGCGCACGTTGCAGCTGCGCAAGCGTTCTCCGTAACTCTTGGCCAGTCCGCGCGCCGTGTTGACCAGCCCCGTCCGGGCGCGCACCAGCCCTGCCCGTGCCCGAATCGTCATGAGATCGGCTTGCGCCTGCACGCTGCGGTGCTTCACCGGATACAGCAACTCGGGATCGATCCGGGCCAGACGTGCCAGCGTCTGCGCATCCAGCCGAATCGTCTTTTTTGCGGCTCTCTCCAATCAGTCGTACCTTGCGCGCATTGGCTACGATCACTTCATGCCCCAAGTCGCTGAGCAAGCGACTGATCCAGGGCGAGTGCGTTCCGATTTCCAGTGCGATGCGACTGCACGGCATCGTGCCGAAGACTTCTTGCAATGCTTTCGCTGTCGTCCGCACTCGCTGCTCCAACTGGATCTGCCCGGCGTCATCCAACACGCAATACCAGCTGTTGCGATCTCCCAGATCCAGTCCGATGGTCAGTTTCTGCTGCGAAATATTCCTGCTCTGCGCTGCTGCTCTGGTGCTAACCTTCTTCATTGCCGGTCTCCTTTATCTCTTGCGCTTCAAAGCGCGTCGATAACTTGGGAGCGTACAGCATCCCGTCGGAGACCGGTCTTCTCATCCCATCTGCTAACGACAGTTGGCGGTTTCACTCCTTGCCTAGAGCGGATTCAACCGACCATGTCAGCATGTTTTGTACGCGAAACTCAGTTGCGATCTGCTCCAATGTTTTGCTTAGGACCTCGGTGGGAAACGCCTTGGTTTCGTCGGTCGAATATGCGACGAGCGAGTTTGCCAGCGTGTGGTGAAGCTCGTTGATACCATGCAGCATCGTGAGGACGAGTTGCTCTTTCCCCTTCGCTCTGTCGGGCAGGAACAGTTCTCTGGTGGAGACGGTCAACCGTGAGTAGATCATGGATAAGGCCCGGACCCTCTGCGATGCGGACATTGGGGCGAGCCGTTTCGTGAGCACTTCTGAGGTCATTCAGTTTCCTTTCCTGAGTTGGTTCTGAGTGTAAACGTGGCGGGAATTTTGAGTGAAATGGCGATAGCAACAGTCATGAATTAACAGCGGGGTAGCTTACGGAAGAGTTGCGGTGTCCGTTTCGCGGTAAAGATTTCGTCGTACCGGAAATTGCCGTCTGCTGCCTTAGCGTAAGGAGTAAACACATCGACAGCTTCGCCCAGACAATGCTCAAGACCGCAACAGATAGCATCCTGCTTCTGGTCCTTGCCCGGTGGAACGGTTAAAACGTCGTAGCATATTCCACCTGCCCTTAGCCGCTTCCTTTTGGAAATTCTCGATCAGAACGTCGATCAACGGCTGCGACCCCGGATAATCATCGCCGTCGATCTTTGCGCCGACATGCCGGATTTCACCGTCCGCCAACATAATTGCCCCAATCGGTAAGAATTCGCCCTGTTTCGTCAGCAACATTTGCGCCATCGGAAGAAGCGCATTCAGTAGCTCGTTTAGATCGGGATGTGCCATAAGGTGTCGGCTACTGTACATCATTGCGCGACGGCTGACGTAAAATCGCCATTTCACTCATCGTCCCGCTAAGGCGAATCCCACTCGTCGGCTTCGATTACCCGGTCATCTGGTGAAAACGAGATGATGTGGTACTCAGGAACGAGCGGAGCGAACGGATGGGAATACACGTATTCCACCGCGCAATTCTTATCCGGGAAATGGATCACGCCACATTTCCCCTCGTGATAGTTGGGCTTTCCCATCCTACCGATGACGGATGCGCGAGAGTCCCCGATTTGCACTGACGCGAACGACCTTTCCGCCTTCGCATAGCGACCAAATGCGATAATGGTCTTGATGGCAAGCACGAGCAGAACACAGAAACTGGGGATCAGAGCGACACGGACCTTACGCGAAATTGCCATTTCCACTCTCGTTCAAGATGGTACTTCGCAATGGTCAGTTGTTGCAAAATCCCGATAGCGCTCACTGACCTTGTTTCTGAGTTACCGATGCCGTGCCGTCCTTGAGTCTGTGGTGGCTGCTTTGGCAATCCAAGATGCAGGGATGACAGCGAGAACGATGCACAACCCTCCTGCCGCAATCAGCCCCCACGAAAACATGGGCTGCCCTGTCCAGTGAGTTACGACCTGAACGCCGCTCAGGAGGAGGGTCGTTCCCACTACCGCCAATGCCAGCCCCGCGCCAACCAGTTTTAAGCGTCCATACGGGCGGACTGTGGGAGGAATCTCGTGGTGTTTCATCGCACCATCATAAGCCAATGGCTAAGATGGTTGTTGAAACATCCCCATTACACTCGTTGACCGTCCGGAAGCATCTCAAGGTGAGACGTTGGAACCGTGCAGAGAAGGAGAGTTCGAAAATCGTCTGCTAGGGCCGACCATCAGTTGCTCTGTCAATGACTTAGCGGAAAGCGTGGCAAATGCGTAGCCACGATTGCATACCTGCCTTGAGGTTTACACATGGCAGGTTTTGAGCAGTTCATCAAAGAGCGGCTGTACCTCCAGAACGTTTCCCCTAGGACTGTCGAGTGGTACCGTCAGGCATTCGCGTGGCTGTCCGCTGAGGACCCAACCCAAGAGGACCTTACGTCCCTTGCTGTGCGGATGCGTGAGCATGGGCTGAAGGCTACCTCGTGCAATAACCGTATCCGTGCTATCAACGCCTACTTGAAGTGGCGCGGTTCTGCGTTGCACATGGGACGTATG
Source organism: uncultured Acidobacteriaceae bacterium (assembly GCA_963709025.1). GTDB lineage: Bacteria > Acidobacteriota > Terriglobia > Terriglobales > Acidobacteriaceae > Sulfotelmatobacter. The sequence goes on along the minus strand of CAVPVE010000018.1, from coordinate 377,541 downwards.
AAGGAACCTGCACGGGTTCTCCCGTGCTTCAAGCCTGAGGACATCCAACGCATTGCCGCGTGGAAGCCCCGCACGTTCTACGAGCGTCGGCTGTACACCCTGACCCTTAGGGACCGCAGTGCCCATGCTTGACCACCCGTGGCGTTCTCCTCGCCAGTCTTGACTTCAATGAACAGGAACCGTCCATGGCGTTCGGTGAAGCCGTCAACGTTGGTCGGTAGGCTGGGATGGTTGAGGACTGTGAAGTCCGTGGGTATTTGCTGCTTACGAATTACGCTTTCCATACTTCTCTCCTAAAATGTGAAGGGCCATCCCGCTAGGGGACAGCCCGTGGTGATGTGGGGGGAAGTTCCCCCCAGATGGTTTTGTGTCACGCCGTGGGAAGGCGTGACAGCCGCCCCACGTTCTGGGCTTTGCCAAGCCTCTCTCTGCGTCATGCAGAAAGTCACATAAACGAGGCGACAGCCTAAGGTTCCTGAAGGTTCATGGGTACAAGGTCCCTGCTAAGGTTCATGGACGCCGTGGGGAGGCGTGACATAACGCCGTGGGAAGGCGTGACAGCGTTACGCCGAAGCGTGACAAACGCCGTGGGAAGGCGTGACAGAATCGTGTGTCACGCTCTGGGAAGGCGTGACATTTTGCTTATCTCTATGCCTTCGTTGCCGTTCCGCAGCCATCCGCTTGGCCCTGTCTTTGGCTTCTTCCTTGGCTGGCGTGCTTTGGTCAGCCGCTAATTTCAACCGCCTAAGGTCGAAGGCGTAGTCGTTGGCTAGGCCAGTGCTACGCTTATGCTCAGTGATGGTCAGCAGTTTCATTGCTTCCCACACCGCGTTAGTCTTTCGCACGAAGGACTCTGACAGCATCGTCTCAGCGCAGATGTCGTGGGTGGACTTAAAGAATTTACCGTGCTTATTAGTGTTCGATGCGTAGTACTGTAGCAGACACTTGGCGTGTACTGAGGAGCAGCGTACTTCTCGGGCAGCGACCACGTAGGCCAGCATGCCTGTAGGTTCATTAGATGGAGATGCGGTCATTAGCGTTCTCCTCTGCCCGGTACTGTGCTTCCGCCGCGTCCATCTCTGCCTGAACGGCTAGCGTGTCCTCGTGCCGTCTCTTGGCGATCCCCGTGGCGTACCTGCATACGGACTCAAGCAGGGTAAGTTCACTTTGCTGCCTAATGCCGCCGTTCTTTAACTTCATCGCAGCGCCTTTGAAGGCGTGCTTCAAATCATCGGCTGTGTAGAGGCGGTAAATGACAACCGACTGTACGTTGGGGTTGTCGCCCAGCGCTTCACGCAGTCCACTCTCTTCCCACAGTTTTAAAATCGTGGATACTCCTAGTTTCTCGTAATACATTGTGTTCTCCAGTTGTTTAGTTTGAATTTGGTTTGTTGGCACAGTTAACCCTGTGCTTGGTCCTTGATTGCTGCGGTGTACGTCTTGAAAAGGTCTGTAGGCTTGGGCAGATTCTTAGGTGGTACCTTAGGTCCCAACGCTTTGAACTGCGCCAGTGCTTCCTTGTGCGCTGCTTCTTGTCCCGCCTCAGCTGGAAATGGAGAACACGTTCGTCCGTTAAGATAGCGGAGCGAACATATGAGAAAAGAGCGCAAGCACTACACTGCTGAGGAGAAGGTGGCCATTCTGCGGCGCCATCTTTTAGACAAGGTCCCGGTTTCCGACCTGTGTGAAGAGCTGGGACTGCAGCCGACGGTGTTCTACCGCTGGCAAAAAGAGTTCTTCGAGAACGGAGCCGCCGCCTTCCAGACGACGGAACATCCTCGCCGCCAGGCGGAGGAGAAGCAGAAACGGATCGAGTTCTTGGAGAAGAAGGTGCAGACCAAGGACGAGGTCCTGGCCGAGCTGATGGCGGAGCACATCGCGTTAAAAAAAAGCCTTGGGGAACTCTGACCGAGACTTGGGTGCCGCACGATGTGCGGGACCAGGTGGTGGATTTCGTTCGGCGCTGGTCGGAGAAGACCGAGATCGGCGTCGGCCGATTCATTCATTGGCTGGGGGTTACCGTGAGCAAGTTCTACAACTGGCGGCAGCGCTATGGGCGAGTGAATGAGCACAACGGCTGGGTACCCCGAGATTTCTGGTTGGAGCCGTGGGAGAAAGAAGCCATCATCCGCTTCCACCTGGAGAATCGGTTGGAGGGCTACCGTCGGCTCACGTTCATGATGCTGGATCACGACGTGGTAGCGGTGAGTCCGGCGAGCGTATGGCGCGTGCTGAAACAAGCGGGACTGCTGGCGCGCTGGAAAGGTAAGTCGTCGCGCAAGGGCACCGGCTTCGAACAGCCGCTCGAGCCGCACCAGCACTGGCATGTCGATGTTTCCTATATCAACCTGTCGGGCACGTTCTATTACCTATGCAGTGTGCTGGATGGGTGCAGTCGTTTTCTGGTGCATTGGGATTTGCGAGAGTCGATGAAGGAAGCGGACATCGAGAGGATTCTGGAACGAGCCAAGGAGAAGTACCCGGACGCTAAGCCGCGGATCATCTCCGACAACGGACCGCAGTTTATCGCGCGGGACTTCAAGGAGTTCATTCGTATCTCGGGGATGACGCACGTGCGCACCTCGCCGTTTTACCCGCAGTCGAACGGAAAAATCGAACGCTGGCACAAGTCGCTCAAACGGGAGTGCATTCGGCCTCTGACGCCGTTGACCCTGGACGATGCGCGCCGCCTGATTCAAATCTACGTGGATCACTACAACACGGTGCGATTGCACAGCGCGATCGGCTATGTGACGCCGCAGGATCGGCTCACCGGACGACAAGCCGAGATCCACGCGGCTCGCGATCGCAAGTTAGAAGAAGCTCGTAGTCAACGGCAGCTTCGGCGGCAGCAGACGACGTCTTTGATGTTTGCACACTCTTCCACCGCAGCTACAATGACCTCGCCGGGTGAAACGGAAGCAGGCTCTGCAGGGATGCAACCATGCTGAGGGATAACCTGGTGGGGCTCATCGAGCCGATGCTCAACAGCGCGGGAGCCAACCCTCTCGCGCTCTGCACTGCGATGAAAACGTCATCGGACGATAGACCCCCATGCCTTGAAAATCCCCGCCCCGAAGGGGCGGAATCTACACTAACGGAGAACGTCGCTTCTCCATTTCACGCTGAGCCAAGACATTCTCTCTTCTTCGTCCATGCGTCTATGTCCATTGTGTTCTCCTGTGAAATGGAAACCACGCGCACCATCGCCGTGTCTCTCCTGACGGGTGCGCGGGTGTGTTGCAAAACTTGATGAACCCCTGCGGCAGGAGATGATGATGGCATCTGCATCCAACGATGCCGCCGACTGAATTGTCTAGTGGGTTGATAGGGAATGTCAGAACAGCACTCCCCTGACTTCACTTTTAAGTGTACCACACCGTTATGTATTTTGTCTAGTATGTTTAGAATCATAGTGTTACGGGGAATCGACCTAGCGTTATCAACGACTTACGAGCCATAAAAACGTGATTCATGTACTTAAAATATATTTACAAGGCACCTGTACGGGAGTATAATGGCACGCTTTTGCCGTAAAATGCCGCAGGAGCCCCGTTTCCTTGCCGTTTAAGCGAGGCGGACGCATGGGATGACCCGTTGGGTGGTCTGGGGAAGGGCATGGCTAGAATCGACGGGAAACGCCAAGTTGTACCCCGGGGTACAACATGGCATGAGACTCACCTAGTGCGCCACATAAGCATCCGTTGCACCTAGTGCAACGCATAGGCCCATCCCTTGGCTTTCGCCATGCGTCCTTTCTTGGTACCTTCCTCTAAGTTGGATGAAGGTGCCACGTGTATCCAATCTGGATACAGGTCCCTTTGTGGGGAAGTGGGCGCAGATGCTTTGCAATTCTGCCATGCATCTCCCTTTGCGTATGCGGTACGGACTACGTACCGCATCACTTTTTGAATCCCTGCCGCGCCCATGACAACTGCTTGGCATCATCGACCCCGGGGGTCTATGATGTCCCACTGGTGGGAGAACATCCGGCCCCACGGTGGGAACGCACAAAAGCGCTCGACGCCCTGTCCCTCCTAGAGTCCGTCAAGGCAGTAGTCAATGCTCTGGCTGCTGGTCGTATTGCGCCGTTCCGTAGTGCACAGGATGCACCCACGGGCGTTACCAAGCACCGAGACAAGTGGAAAGCGCAAGGTTTCATAAACGGTAAGAAAACATACTTGGGAGTTTATGACACACCTGAGGAAGCAGCAGAAGCCTATAGGAATGCAAGCGGAGGCACAGAGGCCACGGGCACAGGAGCCATTCGCTACGCACCATCCTTTGCGCCTGCTAAGTTTGGTTCAGTTGTGGACAGTTCCAAGGGTTCAGAACACACGTATGACGTAGTGGACATTTCCAAGTTCCTTGGCCGCACTATGAAGAACGGTACGAGTGTAGGAGCGGACCCCAACGTTCGCGCAGCACTCGACGCCCTGTACCTCCTCGAAGTCAAGGCGATTACCACGCTTGCGCCAAAGACCCCCTGCGTGGTATGTTTCCAACCGCAGGATGCAACGCTAAGCCCCTGATTCTGCGTAACAGTGCTCCCTGACAGTAAGCCCTGCCTTGGGCGCAGGGGGTCCGCGGTTCAAATCCGCGCGCCCCGACCAGTATTACCCCTCTGCACCAATTTCGACCTGGATTGTCCTCGGAACACGATGTTTCGACAATAGGAATGGCGCGACAGCTGTGCTAGCATCAAGGAAGGGCGTAATTTCCCCGCTTTCTGTTGAACTTGCCACGGTAGATTTAGCCAAGTTCCCTTTTCTCCACACGAAGGCAGCCCATACAGAGGCACCGAAGAGGCACTCCACTTGGCAATGAACGACACGAAGAACCGATCAATTCTGATGAACCGAAAAACTGAAATAGTGGACGAAGAAGTACCCGATCTGTTGCCGCACGATGCGACTTCCGCGCAGGACGAAGACGACTTGCTCGGCTCCATCGGCACGCGCGGCCTGGATGTTGTAGAAGGCGAGTCGAGTTCGCCGTTTGCCGCCATGGAACACAAACTGGCGCACGACTCCGAAGAAGTCGAACTTGACTTGACGCCGGGAGCGCCCGACTCGGCCAGCGACCCGGTGCGGGTTTACCTGCGTGAAATGGGCGCATCTCCGCTGCTCACGCGCGAAGAGGAGGTGGAGATTGCCAAGCGCATCGAGCGCGGGCAACTCACCGCGCTGAAAGCTCTGTCGCGATCGCCCATTGTCATCCAACAGGTTCTGGCGCTCGGCGAGGACCTTAAGGGCGGGCTACGCTCGATCAAAGAAATGGTCGCCTTCGACGAAGAGGAGATCACGGATGAGGTGCTGCAGAAGCGCGTCGACGACATTACGGGCCGCATCGACAAGCTGAACAAGCATTACAAGTCGGCCAACCGGCTGGCCGAAAAGCTGGCCACGATTCCAGCGAAAAAGAAGCCTCGCGAATACCGCAAGTACCGCGGGCAGCTGGGGCGCGAGATGGTGCGAATTTCGCTGATCATCCGGAATCTGGGGTTGAACCACGCAGAACGCAAGCGGCTGATCGAGCGGGTCAATAAAACCATCGAACTCATGCGCGTGCTGGATCGCGAGTTGGTGAGCCTGGAAGGGAAAATTTCGGGTACACGCAGCGAGGAACTCAAGAAGACGTATCGCGCCGCGCAGCGGCAACATCGCATTGAGATCAAACGGCTGGAGGACGAGGCAGGGATGACGTTTCCCGACCTGCAGCGCACGCAGCGCAAAATGATCCAGGGCGACATGAACGCGGAGCAGGCGAAGCGCGAACTCATCGAAGCCAATTTGCGCCTGGTGGTCTCGATCGCTAAGAAATACGGCAATCGCGGACTGCAGTTCCTTGACCTGATCCAGGAAGGCAACGTGGGCCTCATGAAGGCGGTGGACAAGTTCGAGTACCGGCGCGGTTATAAATTTTCCACCTACGCCACATGGTGGATTCGCCAGGCGATCAGCCGGGCGATCGCGGACCAGGCGCGCACCATCCGGCTTCCCGTACACATGATCGAAGTGGTGAACAAACTGATTCGCACTTCGCGGCAGCTGGTGCAGGCCTCCGGGCATGAACCGACCACGGCAGAAATCGCCAAGCAGATGGACATTCCTGAGGCGATGGTGCGCAAGGTGAAGAAGATCATGCGCGTGCCGATTTCACTGGAGACGCCGATTGGCGAAGAAGGAGATTCTCATCTCGGCGACCTGATCGAGGATCGCACGAAGATGTCTCCGGCCGAGGCGGTGCTGAATGTGAATCTGAAGGAGCGGACCGCGCACGTGTTGCGGACGTTGAGTCCTCGAGAAGAGAAAATTATCCGCATGCGCTTTGGCATGGACGACGGTTCGGAGCACACGCTCGAGGAAGTCGGCCAATCGTTCGATGTCACCCGGGAACGCATTCGCCAGATCGAAGCGAAGGCCCTGCGCAAGTTGCGGCATCCCTCGCGCTCCGGAAAGCTGCGGTCGCTGCTCGACGACGTGCAGGAATAACAGCGAGCCCGTTCAACGGACGAACGGATTAGATCCTGGCTTGCAAATTCAAGGTGTCACGAGATCGACGAGCTAGGCCGCGCTCGCAACGTGCGCATCCGGCAAATCAAACTCTTCGCCGCAATCGAAACAAACTTTGTACGTCCGGCCCTTGATAGTGAACACGCGGCTCAGGTGTCGGTGGCGACAGCCGAACATGAACTGGAACATCCAACGCAGAGGGTTCATCGGTCCTGCCTTCTCCTCGTAGCATCCTCTGGTTGCAGTCCGCAAGCCTGATCAAAAGTGAACAGATCGCCGTCCAAGAATGCCCTACACTTGAATTGTAGCGCTTGGCGACGCTTCATTTGGCACGAAGGGCGGCATGGCGTGCACCCAAAAGGGCAGCCCTCTCAGGGCGTGGTCCCTCTAATTTCTCAAATCTATCTTTCGGAGAGCTTTCTTATGACGGCACTAGAGCCAGGTCCAAATCGAATGAACATGAAATTCACCAATGGCGGCCGAACTGTTGTCATTCACCTCGTACGCGGCCTGCCTAAACTCAGCAGAGACAAGAAGACCATTACGATTACCTTTGCCGAGAGAGGGATCCGCAAGGCCCACAAAGGGTAGAATCCCGTTGCCTCGAATCGCGGTTCGGCGGTGGCTGCGTGCGCAATCGTTGGCGCGTTTCTCAGCAGGAAGCTGATCAATTTTGAAACACCCGCTTCGGGAGAGAGCCCATCTCTCTCGCGAGAACTGCTGCAATTCCTTCCCTTGGATGACGGGTATCACGTCGATCTGTGATCCACGTCACTGATGACACTTCCGGAATAGAAGATAAACACTGCATTCGACTCGATTGGACTGACCAGCGGACCGAAACGCGTCAGCCCGGGAAGGGAGCAGTCGGAAGGCTAACCGGGATCAGGAACGCTCACTGGTAAGACCCACTTCATACGTTTTTATACCGAACCAGATCGTCCCGATCAGTCGACCCGACCCTCTCCAGCGCAGTCGAACACCGAACCCAAGGTCGTAGTGCGGACGACTGCTGCGCTTTCGTAGGTGCCGCGGCCACGCCATACCTTATTCCTGGGACCGGAGCTCGAGGCAAACGGCGAAGCTGCCAAGGGGAGACTGTCCATGAAGACAGGCGAGAGAGACACAATTGCGGCACATCTGAAGAAAAGCGGAGTGTCGCGACGCAGTTTTCTGCAACTCTGTTCCACGCTCATGGTGACCGCTCCAGTGGGACTGAGCCTCACCAGCCGGGCAACCGCCGCCCAAGTGGCCAAACTTGTAGGCAAGGCGCGAAGGCCGTCCGTCATCTGGCTGCACTTCCAGGATTGCACCGGCTGCACGGAGACGCTGCTGCGAACCTCGGCGCCGGATGTCGCACATCTGATCCTCGACGTGATCTCCCTCGACTATCACGAGACATTAATGGCGGCGTCGGGCGCGCAGGCAGAAGCCGCGCTGCGCTCCGCCATCGCAGATAACGCCGGAAAGTACGTGCTGGTGGTCGAAGGCGCAATTCCCACCCGCGACGACGGCGTTTACATGCAAATGGGCGGCAGGCCCGCCATTCAGGTGGTGAAGGAAGTCGCAGCCCAGGCAGCGGCGGTAATTGCCATGGGCTCCTGCGCATCGTGGGGCGGAGTGCCCTCGGCCGATCCGAACCCAACCGGCGCGGTGGGCGTCGATTCCGTAATTTCAGGAAAGCCTATCGTCAATCTGCCGGGCTGCCCGCCCAATCCTTATAACTTGCTCGCGGTGGTCTTGGAATACGTCACGATGGGCAAACTGCCCGAGATGGATCAGTATGGCCGGCCAAGGTTCGCTTACGAGCGCGTCATCCACGAAAATTGCCCGCGGCGCGCCCACTTTGACGCGGGACGCTACGCGCTGGCATTCGGCGATGAAGGACATCGCAAAGGATATTGCCTGTATAAGCTGGGCTGCAAGGGTCCGGTGACACATGCCGCCTGCGCGACACGGCACTTCAATGAGATTCCAGGTGTCTGGCCGATTGGGACGGGCGTCCCGTGCGCGGGTTGCACCGAAAAGGGCGTGATCTGGCGAATGAGCACACTGCAAACGGTTCCGATCCATCTGGCAACGCCTCCTGACACATATCCACCGATCTTCAGCACCGCGGGACAGTTGAAAGTCGGGGCCGCGGGCCTGGTCGGCGCGATCGTTGGTGCGGTTGGCGGAGCGACCTGGGTAGCCTCGCAAAGGTTCCAGAGCAGCATGGAGGCGGGCGTGACGCGAATTGCGGCCGACCGCGCGCACGCTGAAAAAGCCAAATCACCGACCGAGAAGCCAGCCGGCCAGAAAGAGGACTGACGTGTCCATTACTCGGCGACAACTCTTCACTGGCATCGCCAAGGCGGGAGTCCCGGCCGCGGTGGCCATCACGGTCGGCACCGATGTGTTGCATGCAGGGGAGCACATTCCCGTTCCCAACGCGGCGGTCGGGTTGCTCTATGACGCCAGCGTCTGCATCGGGTGCAAAGCGTGCGTGGCGGCCTGTGCAGAAGCGAACGACACGCCACCGGATACCCGCGGCGACCAACTGCACCAGGCGCCTTCGGACTTAAATGATCTGACCCGCAACGTCATCAAGCTTTACAAGCCCGAGGATGGATCCGCATTTTCTTTCGTGAAGCGGCAGTGCATGCATTGTCTCGATCCGGCTTGTGCGGCAGGTTGTCCGTTCCAGGCGCTGCACAAAGATCCTGAAAGCGGCATCGTCAAGTGGGACGCCGACAAGTGCATTGGCTGCCGCTACTGCACGATTACGTGCCCGTATCACATTCCGCGATTTCAGTGGGTGGGCTTCAATCCGCGCGTGACCAAGTGCGAGTTGTGCAAAGACCGCCTCGAAAAAGGATTGAAGCCGGGATGCACGAGTGTTTGTCCGACGGGTGCCGTAATTTTTGGGCCGCGGTCAGTCCTCCTGCTGGACGCCAAGCAGCGGATCAAGAACAATCCCGGACGCTACTACCAGAATCGGGTCTACGGCGAGACGGACAACGGCGGCACACAGGCTCTATATCTTTCGAAGGTTCCTTTCGAGAAACTCGGCCTCCCGGAGCTTGGACCGGAGTCCGTTCCAGCGCGAACGCTGCGCTGGCAGAGACGCTTCTACCAGTACTTCGCGCTGCCGGCCTTACTGTATGCAGGTTTGGTGCAAGTCATCCGCAAGAGCTTGAAGGGTCATGAAGAAGAAGCACACGAGCGCGAAAAAGAGACCGGATTGAGGGCGCAATTATGAGTGCCACGACGACCACCACGGCAACGGCTAGCATCGATCGCGCTCGGTCCACGCGCTGGGAACGGAACGTGCCCGTGTATGGGTTCCCGGTGGTGAATGGATTCTTTCTCGGGCTCGCTGCGCTCGTCCTGATCGCATTCGCCCTGAGTGCGTATCGCGAGTTGGCAGGACTGGGCCCGGTCAGCGGCATGAATGATGCCTACGGCTGGGGAATCTGGAAAACCTTCAACCTGATGGTGCTCACCGCGCTAGGCTCGGGAGCGTTCGCAGTAGGGATTGCAGCGTGGGTTTTCCGGCGCAAGCGGCTGCACTCGCTGATGCGCATGGCTTTGCTGACCAGCTTCCTGGCTTACGCTTGCGGGCTGCTTCTGCTCGGCATCGACGCCGGACGTCCGTGGAACTTTTACTGGATCGTTTTTCCCTGGCGATGGAACATGCATTCCCCTCTGGCAGAAGTGGCGATCTGCATGTCGATCTACGCCATGATCCCGCTGGCCGTGGAGAACATTCCGCCGGTGCTGGAGCGGCTGTGGTATTTCGACTCGCGCCTGCGTCCTGGCGTGGAGCTCATCGAAAAACGGCTTCACTATTTCTTCCCGTGGATTATTGCGGCGGCATACCTGCTGCCGGGGATGCACCAATCGTCGCTCGGAGCGTTGATGCTCTTGGCCGGCGAGCGCGTGCACCCGCTGTGGCAGACTCCGTGGCTGCCGCTTCTTTATCTGGGAGCGGCCACATTCATGTCGTTCGGCTGCGTCGCTGGAACCACCATGCTGTGCTGCCTGGTATGGAAGCGCGCGATGGACATGGAAGTTCTCGACGAAGCCGCGCGGATTACATCGTGGCTGATTTTCGGGTGGATGGGTTTGCGCCTGGTTGACATTCTGTTTCGCGGGGAGATCGGGACCGCGTTTCGTTTCGACCGCTTCGCCGGCGTGTTCTGGCTCGAAATGATTTTGATCGCGGTTGGCGGACTGTTGCTGCGCCGCTCGGTACGCGACAGTTCGCCCCAGCCGATGTTCATCGGGTACATTCTCAGCTCGCTCGGCGGCATGATCTACCGCTTCAGCCCCACGACCCTGGCGTTCCGCCCCAATCCGCAGGCTCTTTATTTTCCCGTCACCATTGAAGTCCTGGTCTCGCTGGGATTCATCTCTCTTGGCATCCTGGGCTTCCTGATCGCGGTGAAGCGGCTGGCGATTCTTCCCGCACCGCTCACCGAGTGGCATGACATGGCGAGTTATTTCCGGTTCCGGCGGCCCTACATCAGTTGGACGGGCTATTTCAAATACGGGCACATCGGCGAAGACGAAACTGCCGAAACTTCAGGCTCCGACTAACAGCAGGATCTTATGGCAAAACGAATCACAATTGATCCCATCACTAGAATTGAAGGCCACCTCCGCATTGATGTGGAGGTCGAGAACAACGCGGTCAGCAACGCATGGGCTTCGTGCACCATGTGGCGGGGCATCGAAAAGATTCTTCGCGGCCGCGATCCGCGGGACGCCTGGCTTTTCACGCAGCGCTTCTGCGGAGTGTGCACGACGGTGCACGCCATGGCCAGCGTGCGCGCAGTAGAAGACGCGCTGAAACTCGAGATTCCGCTGAATGCGCAATACATCCGCAACCTGATCCTGATTGCGCACGCGTTGCACGACCACATCGTGCACTTCTACCAGTTGTCGGCGCTCGATTGGGTGGACGTGCTGCAGATTCCGAAAGCGGATCCGGTCGCCACATCGAAGCTCGCAGAATCTATATCGCCCTGGACGCGGAACTCCGAGAAGGAATTGAAGGCCGCGCAGGATCGCGTGAACGCCGTCGCCAGCAGCGGACAGCTCGGAATTTTCGCGAACGGCTATTGGGGACATCCGGCGATGCGGTTGTCGCCCGACGTCAACCTGCTCGCGTTTTCGCACTACGTACAAGCGCTTGAGTACCAGCGCAAGGCGCTGCAGGTCGTCGGCATTCTCGGATCGAAGACGCCTCACATTCAGAATCTGACGGTGGGCGGCGTGGCCAATGCGATCGATCTTGACAGCACATCCGCTTTGGGCATGAGCCAGCTGGCGATGATCGGCACTCTGCTGCAGGAAGTGATTCAGTTTGTGCAGCAAGTTTACTTCGTGGATGTGTGCGCGGTGGCGGCAATGTATCCGGAGTGGTTCAAGATCGGCAGCGGCGTGCGCAACTATCTGGCAGTCCCCGATCTGCCGCTCGACAGCCGCGGCTCTTCCTATGATTTGCCCGGCGGCTACATTCGCGATGGTGATCTGGCCGGCGTAAAAGGCTTCCAGACCGGGGCGGACCCAATCTTCCGGCAATCCGTCACCGAAGATGTGATGCACGCTTACTATCAGGGCGACAAGCCGCTGCATCCGTGGTCGGGAGAGACTGAGCCCGCCTTCACCGGATGGAATGGGGATGAGAAATATTCGTGGGTAAAGGCGCCGCGCTTCAATGGCGAACCGATGCAGGTCGGCCCCTTGGCGCAAGTATTGGTCGGCTATGCGCAGGGGCATCCGCTGACCCGCAAGTACACCGACATGGCGATCGAAAAGATCGCTTCCATCGGCGGACCTCGCGCTACGCCCGCTGCGTTGCATTCCACCCTCGGCCGTCATGCAGCTCGCGCGATTCGCGCCTGCATGCTGGCGGAACTGGCGCAGAAGCATCTGCAGTTGCTCACCGATAACATCTCGAAGGGCGACTACACGGTACAAAACCAGCCCGTGTTGCCGACGCATGAAGTCGAGGGCGTGGGCACGCACGAAGCGCCTCGCGGAACGCTATCGCACTGGATCGTGATCAAAGACGAGAAGATCAAGAACTATCAGGCTGTCGTACCCTCCACCTGGAACGCCAGCCCGCGTGACAAGAATGGAGCGCACGGCCCGTACGAAGCGTCGTTGCTGCACACGCCGCTCGCACGGCCGGAAGAGCCACTGGAAGTCTTGCGCACGGTGCACTCGTTCGATCCGTGCATGGCCTGTGCGTGTCACGCGTTCGACCCCTCCGGCCGAAAGATTGGAGTGGCGAAAATCCTGTGAGAAAAGCGCTCATTGGCGGCATCGGAAACGTTCTGCTCGGCGACGATGGCGTCGGGCCGTATGTGGTGCGAATTCTTGAGTCGATGTACGACTTCGAGGCGAGCGTCGAGATCATCGATCTTGGCACTCCGGCGCTGGATTTAACCCATCAGATCGTCGGGTTGAAGACGCTGATCCTCGTGGACTCGGTGGCCAGCGATGACCCTGCGGGCACGCTCGCGCTTTATTCCAAGGAAGACATCCTGCGAGACACTCCGGCGGAGCGACTTGATCCGCACTCCCCGGCGCTCGCAGAGTGCCTGATGACGGCCGATATGCTGGGCGCCATGCCGCAAAACGTTCTGCTGGTGGGCATCGCTGGAAAATGCTTCGAGCCCGGACATCCGTTGAGCGCCGCGGTTCGTCAGTCGGTGGGTCCAGCCATGGACGCGATTCTTCAGGAATTGCAGCGGCTGGGATTCAAATACCAGAAGAAGGTTTCCCCCGACGAGCCAAGCATCTGGTGGAGCGACCATCAGTATTCAATTCCGGTCGAGGCTCTTTGATCAGGACAGCGCCTGTTCGCTGAGATCCTCTCCTATGCCGGTTCTTGCCGGCTGCATTTCCCCATACCATCCGCCGAAAAAATACCTACTCTGTTCGGGAGGGCCGATCGCTATTGTAGGATTTTCGCCGGCTCCCGCATCGCATCAGCGAGGTCGGCAAGAAACGCAGCGGCGCGTGCGCCATCGGCAACACGATGATCGCAAGAGATGGTCAGGGTCATCATCGACCGAACTGCGGGCTGGCCTTGAACCACAACGACTCGTTCGGCGATGCTCCCGACCGCGAGAATCGCAGCTTGTGGCGGCGTGATGATGGCGCTGAATTGATCGACCTGGTACATGCCGAGGTTGCTGATCGTAAATGTGGTATCGGCAATGTCTGCGGGGCGCAACTTCCCCGCTCGCGCACGCTCGGCCACATCGCGCCGCTGGATCGCGATTTCTGCCAGGCTCGCGGCATGCGCGTTGTGAACTACTGCGGCAACTACTCCATCATTGACCGCGATGGCAATCCCCATGTTCACGTGATCGTGCCGGCGAATTCCTTCGGCGGTCCAACTCGCGTTTAAACGCGGATGCTTCACCAACACACGGGCCGTCAGCGCTACCAGCAGATCGGTATGCGTGATCCGGATCTGGTGCGTGCGCTCGATCTCAGCCACAATGCTTTCACGGTATTGGTTGAGCCCGGTCGCTTCGATCTCGCGGCTCACGAAGAAGTGAGGAACGCTGGTCCAGCTCTGCGTTGTACGCTCCGCCATGATGCGGCCGAGTGAACTGGGTACTTCGATATTTCCGGACTTCTTCTCCGGCGCCGAGGCTGCCGCCTGAACATCCGAAGCAAGAATCTCTCCGCCCGGACCCGAGGCGCGAACCGTCGCAAGATCTACACCCAATTCTTTGGCGAGACGCCGTGCCTTGGGAGAGATCTTCGCGCTCGGAGCGGACGCTTGCGCGGAGCTGCCAGCAAGCGCGACGGCAACATGAGATGCCTCAGGGTTTGGGTGCGATCCACCACGTGCGGCTGGAGCGGCCGATTCGGTTTCGACGGGAGGTTTCTCGCCCGGCGCAACAATCCACGCAATCGTTTGACCGACCGGAATGTCGGAGCCCTCAGAGGCAGTGATTCCCGCGAGGATGCCGTCGGCGGGCGCTTCCACCTCTACGACGGCTTTGTCGGTTTCAATTTCAAGGAGGGGCTCGCCTTTGGTGACGCGGTCCCCTTCCTTCTTCCGCCAAGCGAGCAGCTTGCCGGTTTCCTGTGCCATCTCGAGAGCGGGCATTACAACGCTGAAGGCCATAGTTTTATTGGGGAGGGCCGTCGTCTTTTGGAACTATGGCCTTCAGCTCCTAAACTCCTACCCGCTCGGTTTTGGCGCTGGTCTCGATCATCTCGAGCACGCGCTCGCTGGGCGCAGATTCGGATTCTCTTGTCGTCGGCAGCGGACCGTTCACGGTGTAGTAGTGTGCGCCCGCAACCAGTAGCTGTTCCGCCGGGAAACGAGTGATGACTTCGTGCCCCGTCGGCGTAACCACGATCTCTTCTTCAATGCGCGCTGCGCTCCAGCCGTCGGTCGAAGGCCAGAAGGTTTCGAGAGCGAACACCATGCCGGGTTTGATCTCCACCGGATGCTCAAACGAGACCAGGCGGCTGATCACCGGCTTCTCCCAAATCGCGAGACCGATGCCGTGGCCGTATTGCAGCGCGAAGGCAGCTTCTTCGTTGGGGAATCCGAAATCGGTGGCCTTCGGCCACACCGCGGCGATCTCAGCGGTGGTGCGGCCGGGGCGAACCAGTTCGATCGCGGCGTCGAGATAATCGCGGCAGCGTTTGTAGGCATCGACCATGGCGTGCGACGCGTAGCCTATCGTGAAACAGCGGTAATAGCACGTGCGGTATCCCATGTAGGAATGCAGAATGTCGTAGTACACAGGATCGCCGGGGCGCAACACGCGATCGGAGAACACATGCGGATGCGGGTTGCAGCGCTCGCCGGAAATCGCGTTCACCGCCTCCACGTATTCCGAGCCTAGATCGTAGAGAACCTTGCTGACGAGTCCGACCGCTTCGTTTTCGCGCAGGCCGGGCTTCATCGCACGGTAGAGTTCATCGTAGGCGGCATCGACCATCATGGCCGACGTGTTGAGCAGAGCGATTTCATCCTGCGTCTTGATGACGCGCGCTTCGGACATGAGTTGCTGTCCATCGACCACTTCGATGCCTTCGCGCTGCAGGGCAAACAACACGGGCAACTCGATGATGTCGATGCCGACCGGCTCTTTGTGCAAGCCGCGCATTTCAAGTTCGAGGCGAATTTTCTTGGCGACGTCTTCGGCGCGGCCCATCTCTGGCGTCATCGCTCCACGCAACATGGAAATCCCGGGACGCGAGCGCTCCGGCCCAAGCCACGGGCAATTCAGCGCGTGGTGCTTCGCCGCCGATCCGAAATCCCACAGAATGGGCTCGTCGTTTTGCGGAAGCAGCGTGAAGCGGTTGGCCTTGTCCTGCGCCCATGTGCCGATGTGCGTCGCGGTCAGGTAGCGCACGTTGTTCATGTCGAAGCAGAGCAACGATCCCATCGACGACTTGGCGAGCAGATCTTTTGCTTTTTGCAGACGCTCGCGGCGCAACCGGTCGAAGTCGATCCGGTTCTCCCAGTCCACCGCCATCGTTCCGTGAGTCTTGAGTCCCATAAATTCAGCTCCTAGCTGCTAGCTCTTAGCTGCTAGCTTGAAACGAGGGCGAGACGCCCTCGGAACGCCGGCGCTACGTCTTGCTGCACATTTTGCGTGCTGCTTCCGAGACTGTTTCTTCCGTCGGCACCGTCACATCTTCCAGCGGCGGCGAAAACGGAATCGGCACGTGCATCGCGCCCATGCGCTTCACCGGTGCATCCAGATCGTAGAACGCACCTTCGGCAATCACTGCCGCGAGTTCCGCCGTCACTCCATAGCGTCCGTAGCCCTCATCGAGCACGATCACGCGCGAGGTTTTCTTTGCCGACTCGATCATAGTCTTTTCGTCGAGCGGCCACGTAGTGCGCGGATCGACTACTTCCGCGCTGATGCCTTCCTTTTTCAGGATATTCGCGGCGCCCAGCGCGACCTGCACCATACTGCTCGTGGCCACCAGCGTGATGTCGTCACCCTTGCGTTTCACGTCGGCCACGCCCAGCGGGATCGTGTAATCCTCCGCCGGAACCGGGCCCTTCAGCTTGTACATCATCTTGTCTTCGAAAAAGATGACGGGATTTTCGTCGCGAATCGCAGTCTTCAACAAGCCCTTCGCGTCATACGGCGTCGAAGGCAGGACAACTTTCAATCCCGGCACGTGGCTGAACCACGCGTGCAGCGATTGCGAATGCTGCGCCGCCGAGCGCCGGGTCGCGCCCAACGTCGTGCGCATCACCATGGGAACGCGCCAGTGTCCGCCGGACATGTAGTGTGCTTTGGCGGCCTGGTTCACCATCTGGTCCATGGTCAGCGTGAGGAAGTCGCCGAACATGATGTCGACCACGGGTCGAAGGCCGGCCATGGCCGCGCCCACGCCGACGCCGGTAAAGCCTGCCTCGGAAATCGGTGTATCAACGACGCGCTCGGCGCCGAATTCTTCCACGAGTCCCGATAGCACTTTGAACGGCGTCCCGGCCTCAGCGACGTCTTCGCCGAAAATACACACGCGCGAGTCGCGTCGCATTTCTTCCGCCAGCGCTTCCCGCACCGCCTGCGCAAATGTGAGTTCACGCTCGGGCATAAACGTCCTCGTCCACTTGGTCGACGCTCGGATAGGGAGCAGCAATCGCAAACTTCACTGCGGCTTCCATTTCAGAGCGGCCTTCAGCGGTGATCTGATCGAGCACTGCGGTGTCGGAATGTTTTTGCGCCAGCAGCCAATTCGCATGCAGCTTGATGGGATCGCGTTCCGTCTTCCAGAGTTGCTCTTCTTGTTTCGAGCGGTAGTATTCGCGATTGATATCGCCGACGTGATGTCCGCTGTAGCGGTAGGTATCGGCCTGTAAGAAGGCAGGGCCTTCGCCGGCTCGGGCGCGCTTCACCAGGCGCGTCGCAACTTCATTCACCGCGCGCACATCCTGTCCGTCCACCAACGCGGATTCGATGCCGAAGGCCGCGGCACGCCCGAGAATCGTTCCGGCCGTCGTCTCCGAGAAGTGCGTGTACTCGTTGTAAAGGTTGTTTTCGCAAACGTAGATCACGGGCAGCTTCCAGAGCTGCGCCAGGTTCATCACTTCGTAGAGCGACCCCTGGCCGAGCGCGCCTTCGCCGAAGAAGCATACGGCGACGCGGCCATTTCCCAAACGCTTCGAGGCAAACGCCGCGCCGGTCGCAATGCCTACGCTCCCGCCGACAATGGCGTTCGCGCCCAGATTCCCGGTCGCGGGATCGGCAATGTGCATCGATCCGCCCTTGCCCCGGCAGTAGCCAGCCTCCTTGCCCAACAATTCGGCGAACATGCGGTCGGGCGACGCCCCCTTGGCCAGGCAGTGTCCGTGGCCGCGGTGCGTGCTGGTGATGTAGTCGTCGATGTTGAGCGCTTCGCAGATGCCGACTGCAACGGCCTCTTCACCGCTATAAAGATGTGCGAGCCCCGGCATAAGCGCGCGCGTGTACAGTTCATTCACCTGCTCTTCGAACAGGCGGATCCGCACCATCTGCCGGTACGCGCGCAGCCATTTGTCTTTCTCGGTCTCGACCACGCGTCCGGCTTCCGTCTTGGAGGGAGCGGTGCTCACTTCTTCGGTCCTCCCGCGGTCACCGGCGTCGTCACGCCCGACATGGCGGCCAGCACGTCGAACACGCAAGCGAAGTCGTATTTCGTCCAGCCCATGCCGCGCGCCGCCGTAAGAAATTCGTTGCTCACCGCCGTGGTGGGGAGGGGAACATCAAGTTGCCGGCCCAGGTCCATCGCCAGCACCATATCTTTCTGCATCATGTTCACGTCGAACCAGGCTTCTTCGGGTTGTTGCAAGACGAACGGGCCGCGGTACTTGATCATCGGAGAAGCGACCGCGCTGTTGACCAGCACATCGACGGCGACGTCGCGGGCAATGCCGCTCTTCTCCGCCAGCAGCACCCCTTCGGAAAATGCCAGCATCTGCACCGCCAGACTGAGGTTGATGGCGATCTTCATCGACAGTGCCAGGCCGTTATCGCCCACATGGCTGACCTTGGGGCCGATGTCGAGCAGCAGCGGCTTGATCTTGTCGAACGTCTCTTTCCTTCCGCCCACCATCACCGACAACTTTCCTTCCGTCAAGGTGATGACGCTGCCCGATACCGGGGAATCCACCATGTCGGCGCCGAGAGCGCGCACCTTCGCGGCCAACGCCCGGCTTACCGTCGGACTCACCGTGCTCATGTCGATGAAAGTCTTGCCAGCAGTCAAGCCGGCCAGCAGCCCGTCCGGTCCTTCGCTGATTGCCTGGATCGCGGCGGCGTTCGTCACCATCGCGAAGATGTAGTCCGACGCAGTCGCCACCGCACGCGGTGAATCGGCCCACTGCATCCCCTTTTCCACCAGCCACTGGGCCTTGGTGCGCGTGCGGTTGTAACCGGTCACGGCGTGACCCTTGCTCACCAGCCGGTTCACCATCTGGCTGCCCATCACGCCTAACCCGATAAATCCTACCTTCGC
This sequence comes from uncultured Acidobacteriaceae bacterium, assembly GCA_963709025.1. Lineage (GTDB taxonomy): Bacteria > Acidobacteriota > Terriglobia > Terriglobales > Acidobacteriaceae > Sulfotelmatobacter. The sequence continues at coordinate 358,534 of CAVPVE010000018.1, read as the reverse complement.
CATCCCTTGTCCTCAGCGGCTAAAGCCGCGATTGATCTTTTCGCTTACGGCGCGGCTAAAGCCGCGCCCTTGCAAAGCACTCGAACCTCTTCAGCAATCTTCTAGTGTGCGCCGGGTTTGCCGGGAACGCGTTTCGTGGCGGACGCTTGGCTGTCGTCGCGCACCTGCGACAGATGCGAGCGCATGGCTTCGCGCGCCCTCTCTGCATCGTGCCGCTCCACTGCATCAAGAATTCGCTTGTGATGAATTTGCCCACGCTCCGGACCGCCGGGAACTCGGAAGATGCGCAGGCGCTGCTCGCGCAAGAGCCCCACGATCGAGTCCAGCAACGAAAGGATCAGCGGATTGGCCGCGCCCTCGGCGAGCGCGAGATGAAAATCAAGGTCCGCCTCAATGTAGGTTTCAGGATCCTGCCCCGCACGATCCATGGCGGCAACCGCCTCACGCATCGTCGACAATTCCGGTTCCTGGATTCGTACGGCTGCGAGCGCCGCAATCTCGGGCTCGAGAATCGCGCGCACTTCCGCCAGATGCGTAGAGCCCTCAGGCTGACCAATCTTCACCATCAGGTCGAGCGACTGGCGCACTGCTTGCGTGGTGCCATCGGTGATGAAGGTGCCGCGGCCGGAGTACGCTTCGACCAGACCTTTCTCGCGCAGAGCCTTCACGGCTTCACGCACCGCAGTGCGGCTCACGCCAAAGCGCTGCGCCAGTTCCCGTTCGGCGGGGAGTTGATCTCCAGCCTTGAGATCTCCCTTAACAATGGATTCTTCAATCTGCTGAACGATTTGCTCGTAGAGCCGCGACGTCCGAACTAGCTTGTACACTGCTCTGCCCCCCGCACGAAATGATGCGTCGCCAGCCGGAGTGGCGATGGTCTGGCTACTATACCGCATATCCACAACGGGCTGGCGTGTTTGTTGGAGGGACGACATTGGATTGGTATAACGGTATAGTGGTCTGACCATGAGGAGGGTACTATAGCGAGGCCTATTCTTGCAAGCGCGCCAAAAAATCGTATGTTCATGAGCTTTGGGCACTCTTGGGTAACCCAGTAAGGACTGTCCGCAGTCATCGAAGGTGATATACGCTACGTCAGTCTCCCATTCCCAAAAGTGAATTTGCTTGACACTGTTTCTCCGATGGTGGTATGGCTGTCGGACCAGCAAATTGGAGGGGTTCCTATGCTATCGCGCCCTGTCAGCGCCGCCACGTCCCACGACGGACGGATCTCGGCAGCTTTCCGGTTCCTGTTCGCCACCTTCACGCTACTTCTGTTCTCCGTTTGCGCGGTGGCTCAAACCACCGGAGGACGGGTGCTCGGCACGTTGACCGACCAGAGCGGCGCAGACGTAGCGGGCGCCACCGTGGTCATCACCGATATTCAGCGTGGCACAACGCGAACCATTACGTCCGATGAGTCCGGTGCTTACACCGCCCCCGATCTGCAACCGGGCAACTACAAGATCCATGTGGAAGCCAAAGGCTTCAAGAGCGTGGAACGCCCGAACGTACAGATTGAGGTTGCCACGGACGTGCGCGCCGACTTTACGCTGCAGCCCGGGCAGGTGACCGAAACGGTCACGATCTCCGAAGAAGTTCCGCTGATCAACACGACCTCCGCCACTCTGGGCGGCACGCTGAGCAATAAGGAAATCAACGACCTTCCGCTGAATGGCCGCAACTACGAGAACTTGTTGCAACTCCGGCCCGGTGTCATGCGCTATCCCGGCGGCGGTTTCTCGACGACCAGCACCAACGGCCTGCGCGCTGAGGACAACGCTTACTTCATCGAAGGCTTATTCAATAGCGAGCCGTTTTCCGGGCAAGGCATCATCAACGGAGCGGGCATCGCCGGAGATTCGGCGACCATCCTGCCGATCGACGCAATCCAGGAATTCAACGTTCAGGAAAATCCGCCCGCCGAATATGGATGGAAGCCGGGCGCGATTATGAACGTCGGATTGAAGGCAGGAACGAATTCCTTCCACGGTACCGCATTCGCCTTCGGCCGTGATGGCGCGATGGACGCGCGCAACTACTTCAACGCTGTGCCCGCCGCAAAAACTCCGCGGACCCTGGAGCAGTTTGGCGGCAGCCTCGGCGGCGCGATTGTCAAAGACAAAGCGTTTTTCTTCGGCGCTTACGAAGGCCAGCGCTACAACGTGGGAAACTCGTACAGCGTCACCACGCCGTCGATGGTTTCTCTGCCGGACGCCGGGAACTGCATCTCGGTTACGGGCGACTGCGGCAACAGCATTCCCGATGCGATTGCCGATCTCGTGGCCAACCACGTTCCCATCAGTGCCGCCAGCCAGCAGATCTCGGGCTGCACGGTGTCAGGCTCGACCGTGACTTGCGCCGGCACTGGCTTCCCCATCAATAACACGCAAGGCCCGAACATTGTGCAGGGATTCCCCAACGATGTGGGAGTCGATAATGCGCTGGGCAAAGTGGATTTCAACATCAACCAGCGCAACAGCCTTAGCGGCATGTATTTCTACGGAAACAACAACGGGACGGTGGAAGATTTTCCGGAGTTGCAGTCCGACTGGCGCTCGAAGATCCACACCCGCGCACAGGTTGTGGGTGGAAACTGGATCTGGACGCCCGGCACTCGCTGGGTGAACGAAGCCCGCGCCGGGTACAACCGCCTTTATCAACCAACGTATCCCGGCGACATTGGCATCCCCGCATCCGGCTACGGTCTTAACACCGGCGTGAGCGGACCCAACACCGGTGGTCTTCCCCGCATCGGTTTTGCAGGCGCGTTCGTCCCGGGCTTGGGCGCCTTCAAATGGCCAAAGTTTCAGGGGCCGGACGCTAGAACGCAGTTCATCGACCACGTTTCGTATACCGCTGGAAAACATTCTCTGAAGTTCGGCGGCGAACTTCATCACAACGCTTTCAACGGCGGCGCTTTCGGAAACGCTCGAGGCAGCATCACGTTCCTGGGCGGCGTCGCGATCCCAACCGGTGCAGGCTCAACCGCGCTAGAAGATTTCTTTGCCGGCGACCCGTTCAAGGCATCGGTGCAGGTTGGCGATCCCACGCTGCATATTCACAACTGGGCCTACGGTCTGTTCCTGCAGGACGACTGGCGCGCCACCCGAAATGTAACGCTTAACTTAGGTGTGCGCTATGAGTACAGCACGGTAATCAGCGAACAACATAACCTGCTGGGCAACTTCGATCCCAACTCTAAGACGGGATTGATTCAAGCGGGACAGAACGGCGTCAGCGGTCCGTACAATCCCGATCACAAAGACTTCGCACCGCGGCTGGGATTTGCCTGGGACCTGAATGGCAAAGGAACCACGGTGATCCGAGGGGGAGCCGGCTTGGTCTACGAGACTGTGAACTGGGAGGCGATGCTCGCCTTCAACAACGCCTTCGGACTCGGCAACGTTCCCACAGCTGCCACCATCGACGCCGCGGGTGACACCGCCGGCGGCACGATTACAGCTGGCAATCTCTCGATTCCGCCCGTCCTTCCGCAGTGGGATAGCGGTGTGCCCATCTTCGGAGCCAACGTCAGCACGACCAGGCTCGATTGCGATCCAGTGAACGCAGCCCCCTGCCCCATTATGAGCGTGGCCCGCAACCTGACTACTCCTTATGTCTGGCACTGGACCGTCGGCATGCAGCACTCGTTTACCCCGAATCTTTCGCTGGAAGTGTCGTACGTGGGAAATCACGGCTCGAATCTGGTCGGGATCCGCGATATCAATCAGCCGCCCGTCGGCTCCGGATGGCCGGCGGCTGCGATCAGCGCCTGCATCGCTTCAGGCTATATGGACCCCGTCAACTGCGCTCCAGACAGCACTGGGGGCGAAGAAGCGAACCACCCCTACGCGACCAAGTTTCCCTACTTGAGCAACATCTTCCAGATGGGAAACGTGTACTCGTCCAACTATAACGCTCTGCAGGTCACGTTGACTTCGCGCAACTTCCACGGCCTGAGCATGGTGGGCGGATACACTTACGGTCACTCGCTCGACGCGGTCGGCGCCAATTGGGACTTCGGCTATGGAGCTGGTCTCCCGCAGAATTCCTACGCGCTGCCCGCAGAATATGGGAACAGCGACTTTGACATACGTCACCGCGTCACGCTGTCGTTCACTTATGCGATACCCGGACGCAAGAGCTTCGCGCAGATGCTCGAGGGTTGGGAACTCAACTCGATCATTACCTTGCAAACCGCTCAGCCCTGGGGCCCGATTGATATGCAGACCGACAGTGCGGGCGTCGGAGCACTGCCGGTCAGTCCGCCAGCAAATGAACCCATTCGCTGGAGCTTCTACGGAAAGCCTTCGGATTTCAAGTCAACTCCAACGGGGATTCCATATTTCTCGGGCGCGAGCAACCCAGCCTGCGCAACCCAGGCATTGGCTGTGGATGGCGGCACCGCGGGCCCCGCGACTGCGGCTCTGAATCTGTACGGATGTTATGCCCAGGGCGCTTCCATCATGATTCCGCCGCCGTTGGGACAATTCGGCAACATGGCGCGGAATACGTTCCGCGACACGGGCTTCCGAGACTTCGATTTCTCGGTCGCCAAGAACTGGAATCTGGGAGAGCGGGTTCGGGCCCAGTTCCGCGCCGAGTTCTTTAACATTTTCAACCATCCGAACTTCGCCAATCCGTACGGTGGACAAAACGGATTCGGGTTGAATGATCCTGGAGCGCCGCCCTTCGGTTGCGGATGCGCCACACCTGACGTAGCCGCCGCCAATCCCGTCATCGGATCCGGGAGCAGCCGCGCCATTCAGTTGGGGTTGAAGTTTACGTTCTAGAACGGTAGTCGATTCAGAGGCAGTACCGAAGGCCGGACTCATTCCGTCCGGCCTTTTTCTTATCTACTTCGCTCGCATCATGGCGAGTCAACTATCTGGGGATCACGCATCATGACAAGCAGAATTTCATTCATCTTCTTCACACTGTTGCTGGCATGCACTGTCCTGTCCGGGTTCGTTCTTGCGCAGAAAAAAGAGCGCCGCGAGCGCACCATCGATGAGGTCAAGGCCGAAGCGATTCACCGCGCCGAAGTCGGTCAGTATCCGCTGATCGGCCTCGATCCGGCGGATGTTCAGGAGGCCTTCGTGAGCATCCACACCGCCGACAAGGACGAGTGGGCCGCGGGCTTCATGCGGGTTGGCGACCGCTACTTCAACGAAGCCAAGTCGCTGGAAAAGACCGATCCCGCCAAGGCCAACGCCGACTACATCCGCGCCTGGCGCATCTATTCCTTTGGGCGCTGGCCGATCCCTGCGTCTCCCGGCAAGCAGCGCTCCTACGAAAAGGCGCTCGAAGCATTCCTGGATCACGCCAAGTTTTTCGATCCGCCGCTCGAAGTCGTGCGCATTCCGTTTGAAGGCAAAGAGATCATCGGCTACCTGCGCCTGCCGAAGAATGCCCAAGGTCCGGTGCCACTCGTGATTGCGGTCAATGGCCTCGATAGCCGCAAAGAGGACCTGACCGAAAGCTTCAGCGCGATTCTTCCCTTTGGCATTGGGTATCTTGCTGTCGACGGACCCGGCACCGGCCAGGCACCGATCAAGGTCAGCGAGACTTCCGAGCGCATGCTCTCGAGAGTCATCGATTACGCGCAGTCGCGGCCGGAAATCGACAAGAACCGCATCGCACTGCACGGCGTGAGTTGGGGCGCCTATTGGGCGACCAAGATGGCAATCGTCGAACGCGCTCGCCTGCGGGGTTGCAGCGCGCAGTCGCCTCCGGTCGACATGTTCTTCCAGAAAGATTTCCTGATGAACCACCTGCTGGGCAATCGCGAATATCTATTCGATCAGGTGCCCGCACTCATGAACATTCTCGAAGGCGTCCACACGCTCGACGAGATGGCCGAGTTTCTGCCGAAGATATCTCTAGTGCACCAGGGCCTGCTCGGAAAACCGATGGCCCCCATGCTCGTCATCGCGGGTGTGCTCGACACGCAGGTGCCGATCGCAGATGAATATCTGCTGCTGAGTAAGGGCGATGTCCCGAAAGACGCGTGGATCAACCCGCATGGCTTCCATCTCGGACGGCAAGTGGGAGTCTGGCCCGATCCCCGGATTTTCAAAGAAGTGATCATCCCGTGGCTGGTGAAAACACTGCAGGCGCCGGCGAATTAGACGCTTCTCTTACAAACAAGAAATTGGGATGAGATTTTCAATAAGCCCTGAAGCGAGCCCATTAATACTGGTTGGACCACCGTACCGCCCTTTCTTAAATTTTATGTCGACTCAAATCCCCACGCCCCAACCCGATGCTCCCGCCCCGCGACCGAAACGTTTCTATGCATCGCTCTGGGTTCAGGTGAGCGTCGCCATCGTGGTCGCGATCCTCTTCGGATACATCAGTCCCGCGAAAGCTATCGCGATGAAGCCGCTGGGCGACGCCTTCATCCGCCTGATCACCATGATCATCACCCTGATGATCTTCTGCACCGTGGTCACGGGAATTGCCGGGATGCGCGATCTGCGCAAGGTCGGCCGCGTCGGAGGCAAGGCTCTGCTCTATTTCGAAATTGTCTCGACGCTGGCGCTGGTCGTCGGATTCATCGTCGGCAACGTCGTGCATCCCGGAACCGGCTTCAACGTCGATCCATCTACCCTCGACACCCGCGCCGTTGCCGATTACGCGGGCCAGGCCAAGACGCAGACCGTGACCGACTTCCTGATGCATATCATCCCGACCACCATCGTGGATGCGTTCGCCAAAGGCGACATTCTGGAAGTTGTCTTCGTGTCGATCCTGTTCGGACTTGCCATGTCGGCGGCCGGAGAGCACGCCAAGCCTCTGGTCAACTTGCTGGAGTCACTGACCAAAGTCGTCTTCCGCATGGTCAACATTGTGATGAAAGTCGCGCCTATCGGCGCATTTGGCGCCATGGCATTCACCATCGGCAAATACGGACTGGCGTCGCTCGGCCCGCTCGTCCGGTTGATCGGTTCGTTCTGGATCACGTCGATTCTGTTTGTCTTTATCGTGTTCGGCGCAGTCGCGTGGCTGGCGGGCTTCTGCCTGCTGAAATTCCTGCTGCGCATTAAAGAAGAAATCCTGCTGGTGCTGGCCACCAGTTCGTCCGAAACAGCGATCCCGACGCTGATGGAAAAGCTGGAAGAACTGGGCTGCTCGCGCTCGCTGGTCGGCCTGGTCGTCCCCACGGGCTACACCTTCAACACCGATGGCAGCGCGCTCTACATGACGATCGCCGCCCTGTTCGTCGCGCAGGCCACGAATACTCACTTGACCTTGCTGCAGCAGATGTCGCTGTTCGCCGTCGCGGTGCTGACCTCAAAAGGCGCAAGCGGTGTGCAGGGAGCCTCGTTCATCGCACTCGTCGGAACCCTGAGCGTGATCCCCACGATTCCCGTGGCCGGGATGGCGCTCATCCTCGGCATCGACCGCTTCATGAGCATGTTCCGCGCCTTGGTGAACATGATTGGGAACGGCGTGGCCACGCTGGTGATCGCGCGCTGGGAGAACGAACTCGGGCGGGAGACGCTGCAGCGAAATCTGGCGTAACCCATGCGGCGACGGCCGCCTCATTCAGCTCGCCGGAGGCGCCGCGAAGAACGTAACCGGAGCCGCGATTCCCGTGTATGCGGTAGGATTGTAAGTCTCGTAAATCGGGACATCCATTGCAACTTGCGTGCGGCGCGGTGCTGCCGCTTGGCTGCATGGATCCTTCGCGCAGAAGGCCCGCTCAGGAGGACAATCTGGGGCAGGACGACAATCTGAAGAAGGAGAGGCGCAGACTCCCAAAAGGGGACGTAACCCTTTCGTAACCCTCTGGAGTGCACATTTTTTGTTGCACTTTAACACTGGTGAAATATCTTGCATGTAGCCTTTTCTCAGGAGGGGCCATGGGTTCAGCCCGCGTCGAGAAGTCGTTGCCGCTGCAGGTAGCTGCCATCTGTTATCGCAGGCGCGGCCCGGCGATTGAGTTCCTTCTGGTTAATACCAACGGCGGCAACAAGTGGACCTTCCCCAAGGGATCGACCGACGCCCGCCTCTCGCATAGTCAGGCTGCCGAACGGGAAGCCTCCGAAGAAGCCGGAGCCTTAGGCACGATCGAGCCGCGACACTTCCACCTCTACATTCATTCCAAAGGCGTGTTCTGGCAGCCCGGTGGCGTGCAGGAATTCGTGGTCAAGGCCTTCCTGATGGAGATTCACCAGATGCGCCGTCCGGATGAAGACAATCGCCGCCCCACATGGTTCGCTCCGGATGAGGCCAAGCGCCGCCTGGCCAAGGGACGCGAAGTGAAATATCTCCGCGAACTCGAAGCCGTGATCGACCGCGCCCTGGAACGGATCCAGTTCCACAACGAACTGTGGGGAACCTATCCCAGCCCGCGCCACGCTCGCCCCGCCGTAAAAGATCCCATCGCGAACGTAGTCTGGCCGTAAGCTTCATTCTTTCCTTCGTGTGCCTTCGTGCCCTTTGTGGTGATGCTCTTTCTTGCCCGTCGCCGCCAGCCCGGGCCGGTATGAGACCATAGAAGAGACCCATGATTCAGCTCTCCGGCGCCGGAAAACGTTTCGGCCACAAACTCCTCTTCGAAAACGCGGACTGGCTCATCACGAACCATGACCGCATCGGCCTGGTCGGCGGCAACGGCACCGGCAAGTCCACGCTGATGAAGGTCCTCGCCGGCATGGACACCTTCGACTACGGCAGCCTAGTCGTCGCCAAAGGCACTTCTGCCGGATATCTTCCTCAGGACGGCCTCACGCTCTCCGGCCGTAGCGTTTTCGCAGAATGCATGTCAGTGTTCGACGACCTGCGCGCCATGGAAACGGAACTTGAATCGCTCACGCACAGCATGGCGGAACTCGACCACACCAGCCCGGAATACTCTGCTGTCGCCGATCGCTACCATCGCGTTGAACACGAATTCCGCACCCGCGACGGATATTCCATCGAAGCCGAAGTCGGACGCGTTCTGATGGGCCTGGGCTTCACCAAAGAAGACTGGCCGCGCCTGACCGACGAATTCTCCGGCGGATGGCAGATGCGCCTCGCTCTCGCCAAACTTCTGCTGCAGCAGCCCAACCTCTTATTGCTCGACGAGCCCACGAACCATCTCGACCTCGAAGCCCGCAACTGGCTGGAAGAGTATCTGCAGAATTATCCGCACTCTTTCGTTCTGATTTCGCACGACCGCTACTTTCTTGACGTCACGGTCAACAAGATCGCCGAAATCTGGAACAAGCGCTTCTGGTTTTACACCGGCAACTACGACAAGTTTCTCTCTCAGAAGACGCAGCGCAACGAGCAACTGACCGCCGCCTACCGCAACCAGCGCGACCGCATCGAGCAACTCGAGGTCTTCATCAACCGCTTCCGTTACCAGGCAACGAAAGCGAAGCAAGTGCAGAGCCGCATCAAGGAGCTGGAGAAGATCGAGCGCATCGAGATTCCGCCGGAAGAAAAGACGATCCACTTTTCCTTCCCGCAGCCCAAGCCGAGTGGCCGCATCGTGGCCGAGTTCGAGGGCGTGGCCAAGAGTTATCCCGGCAAAAATGGTGGCGCTGACAAAGAAGTCTTCCGCAACGTCGACTTCATGATCGAGCGCGGAGACCGCATCGCCCTGGTCGGCGTCAACGGCGCGGGTAAATCCACGCTGATCAAGCTGCTGGCCGGTACCGAAAAGGTCACGCGGGGCGAATACCGCCTCGGCCACAACGTGGAAGCCGACTACTTCGCGCAGGACCAGTACAAGGAACTCGACCCCGACGCCCGCATTCTCAATGACCTCGGAGACGCAGCGCCCGGCCGCGGCGAGACCGAGTTGCGCAGTCTGCTTGGCTGCTTCCTGTTCTCTGACGAAGACGTATTCAAGAAGATCGGCGTGCTCTCGGGCGGCGAGCGCGGACGCTACGCCCTGCTTCGCCTGCTGCTGCACCCGGCAAACTTCCTGCTGCTCGACGAGCCGACGAACCACCTCGACCTGCGGGCCAAAGACGTATTGCTCGACGCGCTGGTGAAATACACCGGCACGGTCGTCTTCGTCTCGCACGACCGGTACTTCATCGACAAGCTGGCCACGCGCGTCTTCGAAGTCGGCGGTGGCAAAGTCGAAGTCTTCCCCGGAAACTACGAAGACTATCTCTGGCGCAAACAAGGCGGCCAGCACGTCGCGCCCACGCTCGATGATGTGCCCGGCGTCAAGGCAACAAAGGGTGCCCCGCTTCTCCCTGCAGTTGGGAGAAGTGGGGATTTTCCCGCCGATGCCTCCAGCGCGCCGCACAACGGCAATAGTGCTGGTAACGAGCCAACCGAATCGCCGAAGAAGCGCCTGAATCCCATCAAGCGCAAGCAGATGGAAGACCGCGTTCACGGACTCGAGGAAGAAATCAGTCAGGCCGAAGATGCGATCGCACGTCTGGAAACCGCACTGCAGAATTTCGTCAGCGCCGACGAGACCCATCGGCAGTCGCTGGAACTCGGGCAGTATAAGACCAGCCATGCCGCGCTGGTTGGGGAATGGGAACAGTTGGCGCAAGACCTTGAGAACTCCGAATAGTTCGTGCCACGAGCAAGAAGTTGCACGGATCCTTCGGCCCGCCCAGATCGCGCGGCTCAGGATGACAACCTTGGTCTAGGGCGCGCAAATTCCTCTCCGCAGCCGTACACCACCTTCCGTAATCTCTCTCCCGCGCTTACGCCTGTGCGATATTCAGGGTGGCCAAGTGGCCAGCAGCCGCAGGCCACAAATTTCAAGACCAACCGCATACGGAGCGGAGCCCAAGGGCACACCGCGCGGGAACCCAAGGAAGGTCGCATGCTTCAGTCGTCGGAGAACTCGTTCAATAAGGCCGGCTCGCCGGTACCCAACCCCAACTCTTTCAACCCAGTCAAAACCGTGACCGCTCCCGTGGATCAGGCCACCATCGGCCGCACTCTGGTCATCAAGGGCGAAATCAGCGGCTCGGAAGCTCTCTACATCGACGGCCGCATCGAAGGCAAAATCAATATGCCCGAAAGCCGCGTCACTATCGGCCGCAACGGCAAAGTGGATGCCAGCATCCAGGCCAAGGAAGTTGTGGTCATGGGCAAGGTGAATGGCAACATCGAATGCAGCGACCGCGTCGACATCCGCGCCGAGGGTTCAGTCGCCGGCGACATCTCCACCGTGCGCATCAGCGTCGAAGACGGCGCGTCGCTCAAGGGTGGAATTCAGGTTCGCAACGAAGGCAAGCAGAACGCGCAGCCCAAGGCAGCCGAGGCCCCCAAGGCCATGGCGGCCACAGCCAGCGCATAATTTGGCAGGCCGACCGTCTGGGGTAAAACGAGGGGCACGCTCACGCGCGCCCCTCTTGTTTTTTCCGCTTAAACCATTCAGCGCATTGGGCTTAGGCTATTTGTACGTACATAATGGTACGTATAACTCCATGGCTTCACGCAGTCTTGACAGCGCTGCGAAAGACGATCCGCTCCCTTCACAGGATGCCCTTTGCGGGGCAGGAAACGGCCCTTGCTGCGACGATCGACTGCGTGGACGAGGAAACCTATCAGGCGCGGCAAATTAAAAGGCCCTGGAGCTTGCCAGGGCCCTTCTACGACTTTTCAATCACTTACACGAAGGCTCAACAACTTACAGAAATCGGAAGGCCAAACATTTGCAAGACCGGACGGCCTTCTTACTTCTTCTCCGCTGGCCGCAAATCGAGCGCCGCCGAATTCATGCAATAGCGCAAGCCCGTGGGCGCCGGACCATCCTCAAACACGTGCCCCAGATGCGCATCGCACTTGGCGCAGCGAACTTCGGTCCGCACCATCCCGTACTGCGTATCTCGATGCTCGACCACTCCGCCGCCCTCGGCGGGCTTGGTGAAACTCGGCCAACCCGTCCCCGAATTAAACTTCGTCTGCGAATCGAACAGCGGCGATCCGCAGCACACGCAGTGATACATCCCGGGCTCTTTCGTATCCCAGTATTTTCCGGTAAACGCACACTCGGTGCCCGCCTCGCGCGTCACGTGATACTGCTCGTCGCTCAGCTGCTTCTTCCACTCAGCTTCCGTCTTCGTGACCTTCTCTTCCGTTTCTTCAGCCATAATCAAACTCCGTTCAATGATTTCTTTTGGCACTGTTTAGATGCTCGAGGCCTCTAATAGTGACACAGTCTGGCGTCCGCCAAAGGGGCTGGCCTTTCTCGTGAGGTTTATGGTATAAACCAGTTCATGCAGGACGCTATGACGCTCTCGACCACGGAGGACCCGGCCAACCCCGCCAATGGTGAAGTGTCCGTTGATCACGAGCGACTCGACCGACTTAAGTATGCCACTGGACTCCTGGGCACTCAGCAAGGCCTCAACACAGCCCTGTTTGGAGCGTTCCCATTCTTCTCAGAAGTTCACGTCAGATGGCCGCGGGGATGGGCGGCTTTGGCGTGGTTGGCGGGAATGGTAATTTTCGGGGCTGCCTGGCGGAGCTGGATTCCCAAGTACTACCAAAAACGATTCGGCCAGGTTGAGCCGCGGGAGATGAGCGCTAAGCAGTTCGCAATTCTGTTCATGGTCCTTATCGCACTTTTTTCCTTCGGACAACCAGTCGCACGCTACCTCGATCCTATGTTTTCGGGCGTTACGACGCGTCTGCACTTGGCGATCTCGGATCCGTCTCACGAGATCAACCTGGGCCCATCTCTTCTTTGGATGGCACTGTTCCTTATCGGGTTGCGATGGCCTCCGCGGAGAATGAACGGCGAGAGATTGTGCTTTGCCTTATTCGGGTTGCTCGCGTTTCTCTCAATTGCACTCTTTCCGGTGTGGCATCCAGACGCTGGAAAACTTGAGGTGTGGAGAGTATTGAACGCCGGCGGTTTGGGCCTGACCTTGATCATTCAGGGTTTTTACGATCACATCGTTCTTGTCCGCGCGCTGCCGAAGAGAGTTGCGGAGGGGGACGATGAGTAAGGAACTCACTGCAGTTCCTTCGCCGAATCGACTGATACACGAGCCAGCGAGGCTGACTATCCTGACTGTGCTCTCTTCCTGCGCATCAGCCGATTTTGTATTTCTCCAGAAGGTAACGCGGCTGAGTAAAGGCAATCTGTCCGTCCAGCTCACCAATCTGGAAGAAGCTGGATTGGTCACCATTCACAAGGAGATTATCGATAAGAAGACACGCACGACCGTCAGTCTCTCGAAACGCGGAATCTCTGAACTTGCGGACTACTGGAAGACAATGGACGCGATTCGTGCTCACATGGCGCGAGAGAAAAAACAGCGCCCCGAGAGAACCGCGCCGCACCCTGGACTGTCGCCGGAACCTGCGACGTAGGCTCACTTCCCCACTTCCTCCCCCACCTTCCGATACTTTGCGCGAAAGAACAGCAACGGCTCACCCTCGCGCACCACGACGTCCTCGACTTGCGCAATAAAGATGGTATGGTCCCCGGCCACTTGCGCCGATTCGAGGCGGCACTCCAGATACGCGAGCGCGCCATGCAGCATCGGAGTTCCGTGCTTGGTGCGATCAAAACGCGCGCCCGCCTCGGCCGCCGCGTTCTCATGCGTGCGCTCGGCGCGCGCGTAGTACTCCGAGATCGCCCGCTGATCTTCGCACAGCACGTTGATCCCGAACCGCTTCTTCGCGTGCAGGTGAGTATGGGTGCGCGTGCTGTGATCGACGCAAACCAGCACCAGCGGCGGATCGAGCGACACCGAAGCGAACGCGTTGGCGGTCATGCCATGAACGCCGCCGTGCCCCTCGCCCTCAAGGTCGACTGTAATGATCGTCACCCCGGTGGCGAAGCACCCCATCGCTTTACGAAATTCCAGAGAATTCAAGCTCATCGTTAGCTTCAATGCTTCTGTTTTGCGTGGGGCCGGGTCTTTGACCCGGCCGCGGGCCGCAGGGCCGCATCTTTTCTAACCACACATCAAGCCCTAAGCCTGGACCCCGGCGGCGCTTTGCGCCGCGACCGGGTCAAAGACCCGGTCCCACATAAACCCCGCTCCAACACGAACCATCCCATACGAAACGCTACAGTACCACGACACGTTGTATCATTCGATGGACGTGACCGTCACCTCCATCGCGCCCGCGGCACCCATTTCCCGGAAGGAAGCCCTGCACCTGATCGGCTGCACCGACGACGATCTCCCCGAGCTGCTCGCCGCCGCTCGTACTACCAAAGAACGATTCAAGCCCGGCGCCATCACCTACTCGCGAAAAGTCTTTCTGCCGCTGACCAACCTCTGCCGTGACTACTGCGGATATTGCACCTTCCGCCGCGATCCCGGCGACCCCGGCGCGCACACCATGACTCCGGACGAAGTCCTCTCCATCGCCCACGCCGGCGAGAAGCTCGGATGCACGGAAGCTCTCTTCAGCCTGGGCGACAAGCCCGAATTGCTCTTCCCCGAAATGCGCGAAACGCTGCGGCACCTCGGCTACAAGTCGACGCTGCACCACCTCGAAGCCATGTGCGAACTCGTGCTGCGTGAGACGACCCTGCTGCCGCACCCCAATCCCGGCCTGTTGAGCGCCGAATGGATCGCCCGTCTGGCCGCCGTCTCCCCCAGCATGGGCCTGATGCTCGAGACCACAAACGCCGCCCTGCTGTCCCCGGGTGCGGCCCACGACAACGCTCCCGACAAAGTCCCGGCCAAGCGCCTGCGCACTATCGAAGACGCCGGCAAGCAGAATGTCCCCTTCACCACGGGCCTGCTGATCGGGATCGGCGAATCGCTCGAAGACCGCGTTGACACGCTACTCGCGATCCGCGATATGAATGACCGCTACGGGCACATCCAGGAAGTGATCGTGCAAAACTTCCGCGTCAAGCCCGCGATCCCCATGGCGAACTGGCCTGAACCCACGCGCGGCGAGATGTTGCGCACCGTGGCGGTAGCTCGCTTGTTACTCCCCAACGTCAATATTCAGGCTCCTCCCAACCTCTCCGCGCCTTACTATGATGATTTGGTGGACGCCGGCATCAACGATTGGGGAGGAGTGTCGCCGCTGACCCCTGACTTCATCAATCCGGAGAAGCCCTGGCCGCACCTGGAGCAGCTGCGCCTGCGCACCGAGGCCAAGGGATTCACTTTGCAGCAACGGCTGCCGGTGTATCCGGAGTTTCTTTCCAGAGTGACCGCCAAGCTCGGATTGCTGTCAGAAAAATTAGTCGCCGCAGCCGACGATCGCGGCCTGGCGAGAATGAAGAGGGCTGCTTGATGGGGTCGAAGGGTTGATGGAGTCGAAACGATGATCTGCGTCCTGAGCGGCGGCACCGGTGGCGCCAAGTTTGTCGACGGCCTGCGCCAGGTCATGCCCGCCGAAGACATCACGCTAGTCGTGAACACCGGCGACGACCTGCTGTGGTGGGGTCTCTATGTCTCGCCCGACATTGACTCGATCACCTACGTTCTGTCGGGGATGCTCAGTCGCGAGCGCGGATGGGGTGTGAAGGGCGATACCTTCCTCTGCCTGCAGGCCATGGGGCAACTCGGCGAACCCACGTGGTTCCACACCGGCGACCGCGATCTCGCCATGCACCTGCTCCGTTCTCGCCTGCTGGCTGAAGGCAAGACGCTTTCGGAAGCCACTGCAGTCATCTCTGAAAAGCTCGGCGTGAAAGCGCGCATTCTTCCCATGAGTAATTCGCGAGTCGAAACCCGCGTGGACACGCCCGCCGGCGATTTGAGCTTTGAAGAATATTTCGTGCAACGCTGGTATCAGGATCCCGTGAACTCGGTGCGCTTCGCCGGAGCGTCCGACGCCGAACCTGCGCCGGGCGTGATCGACGCGATCGTCTCCGCCGACGCAGTTCTGATTGCGCCGAGCAACCCGATCACGAGCATCGGCCCGATTCTCACGGTGCCCGGTATTCGGGACGCGCTGCAGCGTGCTCATGGAAAGATTGCCGCCATCAGCCCCATCGTCGGCAATGCTCCAGTCGCCGGCCCTGCGGGAATTCTAATGGCCGCGCAAGGGCTGCCCTGCTCGATCGCCGGTGTCGCGCAGGCTTACGAAGATTTTCTCGATGTGCTGATCTGCGACACGCGCGACGCGCGCGCGGCCGAGGCGCTCCGCAAGAATGGCTTGCGGGTGCAATGTACGCAGACCATCATGCGCAGCGCCGACGACAAAGCGGCGTTGGCGCGAGAGGCGCTCTCCTGCGTTGAACCAGTTCCGCGCGCGGGCAATCAGCCTATCCATCACGGTGTTGCGGCGCGTCAGCTGGACCCCCAACCGTGATCCTCATTCCCATCAAGAACACGTCTTCGGCCAAGCAACGCCTCGCGGCGCTTCTCGACCAACCTTCTCGCACCGCGCTCGCGCAGGCCATGATCTACGACGTACTCACCGCCTTGCACAATTGGGATCACCGCCCGCCGGTTGCGGTGGTCACGAGTGATCCTTATGCGGTGACGCTGGCGAAGGAGTATGCCTTCGAGGTGATTCCCGATCCCGACAATCCCGGCGAAACGGGCGCGATCGAGATGGCCACTCGCGTCTGCGTCGAGCGCGGGGTCGAGAGCACGCTGGTGATCCCCGCTGATATTCCTCTGATCGAGGCGTGGGAACTCCAGGAAATTCTGCAGCACGAGCCCGCAGAGGGCAGCGTGCTGGTTCCCGCGGCCGACGGACGCGGCACCAACGCGGCTTTCCGCCGTCCCGCAGATCTGTTTCCGCTCCGCTTTGGCAACGACAGCTTCAAACCGCATCACGCCGCGGCGCAAGCAACGGGTAAACCGTGCGTCGTCCTGAACTTTGCGGGGATCGCGGTCGACGTGGACAATCCCGAAGACCTGGAAAGGCTCGCAGCCTTGCCCGGCAAAACCCGCGCCCAACGCCTGGCCCGCGAATACGTTCAGGTAGAGGCTTTTCCTCCCGACCAACCGCGAACCGGTACGGAATGAATAGGCTGAACCTGTCGCGTAAGATTGCTTTATGAGGAAGGCGAGCGGCCCCCAGAAGAAATCAGGCGCAAAGCGGCGCAAGGAGAGCAAGCCTGTTCTGCCCGCCGAAATTCATCTGATCCCTATATCCCTGGCTGGCGAGATCCATCCCGGCGATTCCCTCGCCGACAAACTTCTCAAAGCCCTCCGCCAACGCCGAACCCGCCTTGAACCCGGCGACATCCTCGTCGTGAAACACAAAATCGTCTCCAAGTCCGAAGGCCGCGTGGTCGATCTGACAACGATTGAGCCATCCGCAGAATCCATTGCATGGGCGAAGCAATATGACCTCGACGCCCGCGTGATCGATCTAGCCTTGCGCGAGAGCCGCACGGTGATCCGCCGCAGGAATGGCGTGCTCATCACCGAGACGCATCACGGTTTTCTCTGCGCCAATAGCGGCGTCGATGTCTCCAACCTCGACGGAGGGAGTCATGCGCTCCTGCTTCCAGAAGACTCCGACCGATCTGCCGCCACTCTGCGGCGCGCTCTCAAGAAACGCACCGGCGTGTCCGTCCCCGTCATCATTACCGATAGCTTTGGGCGCCCTTGGCGCAAAGGCTTGACCGAGTTCGCCATCGGCATTGCTGGGATGAAACCGCTGCGCGACGATCGCGGCCGCCGGGATTCCCACGGCTACAAGCTGAAGGCCAGCGTCGAGGCTGTCGCCGACGAACTGGCCTCGGCGGCCGGGCTCGTCTGCGGCAAACTGAACCGCGCCCCGGCGTGCATCGTACGAGGATTTCGCTACGATCCGGGCACGGGCGGGGTTCAAGAATTGCTCCGCCCTGCATCCACCGACCTATTCCGGTAGACTATTTCGGACGATTCTTGCTTGCGTGTTTTTGCTTTTGGGTGGCGCCGCGCTTTTAGCGCGGCGATAGCAATGCTGTTAGCAGATGGGCTTTAGCCCCCGAGGTCTGAGAAACAATGCCCCGCGAACTTTCTCTCTCAGAACTGGAATCCTTCCCTTCGCTCGACTGGTCCGACATCGCGCCTCGCCTGACTCCTGCGCTGCGCTCTTCTCTGGAGCGCGTTCTCGAAACGCAAAACGGCGCCGGCCTTTCGCTGGAAGAGTCCTACACGCTCGCCAATGCCGAAGGCGATGATCTCCTGGGCCTGCTGGTCGCTGCCAACCTGCTGCGCGCCGAGCTCGCGGGAAATATCGTCACCTACGTAGTCAATCGCAACATGAATTTCACCAACATCTGTTTCGTGGGATGCAAATTCTGCGCCTTCAGCCGCGGCCCGCGCGAGTCTGACACATACTTCCATTCTCTCGACGATATGGCCCGCAAGGCCGTCGAAGCGTGGGAACTCGGCGCAACGGAAGTCTGCATCCAGGGAGGGTTGCCACGCGAGCTCCCCAAGTTCTACTATCGCGACATTTTGCGCGCCGTGAAGGACGCCGTCCCGAGAATGCACATCCACGCGTTCTCGCCGATGGAAATTGTCTATGGCGTCGAACTCACCGGCATGCCGCTGGCCGACTATCTTTCGATGCTGCGCGACAATGGCCTGGGCACGCTGCCCGGCACCGCTGCCGAAATTCTCGACGATGAGATTCGCCACATTCTCTCGGCCAACAAACTTTCCACCGCGCAATGGATCGAAGTCATCCGCACGGCGCACCATTGCGGCATTCGTTCGACTTCGACGATGATGTATGGACACGCGGAGACGCCCGCGCACTGGGTCCGCCAGATGCGGCTGCTGCGCGACATCCAATCCGAAACCGGGGGCTTCACCGAATTCGTTCCGCTCGGCTTCGTACACCAGAACACGCTGCTTTTTCATCAGGGTCTGGCGCGCACCGGACCAACGTTGGCCGAGCATCTCAAGGTGCACGCACTGGCCCGCCTGCTGCTTGCCGGATCCATCGACAACATTCAGGTTTCGTGGGTAAAACTGAATCGCCGGCTCTCGCAACTCTGCCTGCACGCTGGCGCCAATGATTACGGCGGTACCTTGATGGAAGAAAATATTTCCCGCGAAGCCGGAGCGACCGCGGGGCAGTACACCAGCCCGGAAGATTTTCAGGCGTTGATTCTGGAGACAGGCCGCATTCCGGCCGAGCGCAACACGACTTACTCGCGCATCCACATCAAGCTTCCCTGCGAAGGTGAGTGCGTCGCCGAACAATCGATCGAGGCCGAATTCGCATGATGACGCCTGCGAGCCCTTCAGGCGCACGCCCGATCGCGGTCATCGGTGGAACCGGTCCCGCCGGCATGGGACTCGCCCTGCGCTGGGCACGCGCGGGAGAAACCATCATCATCGGATCGCGCGACGCGCAGCGCGCGCAGAAAGCGGCAGACGCCATTCGGGAGAAAGTTGGAAGCGAGGCCAACATCTCTGGCATGGACAATGCTGCCGCGTGCGCCGCCGCCGACATCCTGATGCTGACCGTTCCCTTCGAAGGCCAAGCCTCTCTGCTCAAGCAACTCAAGCCCGCGATGACTGCAGGCAGCATCCTGATTGACGCTACCGTCCCCTTGGCAGCCAGCGTTGGGGGACGCGCCTCGCGCACTCTGGGCGTCTGGCTCGGTTCCGCCGCGCAGCAGGCTGCCGAACTCGTACCCAAAGAAGTGAGCGTGGTAGCTGCCTTTCACAATGTCTCTGCCGAACTCCTGTATACCGACGCTCCGCTCGACTGCGATGTCATCGTCTGCAGCAACGATGCCGACGCCGCGCAGCTCACCCGCGAACTAGCGGCCAAGATTCCCGGCGTGCGTGCCATTGACGGCGGCCCACTTGAAAACGCCCGCATCGTCGAGCACATCACGGCCCTGCTCATCGGGATGAACATCCGCCACAAAGGCCACGCCGGGATCCGCATCACCGGCCTGCCGCCGAGCGCTTACCGCTAACGACCTAAGGAGCCCCTCGGTTGAGCCAGAACAATCACCTCGACGCTGCGTGGCAATATCACAGCGGCACCAAGCATTCGCAAGTCAGCGTGCGGATGAGCCCTCATTTTCTGGATTGGGAAAACAAGCCGCTGTTGTTCAAGATTTATCCCACGCTCGAAGTCTTGCGGCTGCCGAAAGATTTTCGGGAAACGGGGCACGCCGCACTCGACGCCATCGCCGGGCCCGGCCAACTAGCGTCAGTCGAGGCCGTACCCGATGTCGAGACCTTGGCGCAACTGCTCTTCTTTTCCGCTGGAGTCGTTCGGAGCAAGCGGCAGGAGCAGGTAGAGACCTTCTTTCGCGCCGCGGCCTGCACCGGCGCGCTTTATGAAATTGAGCTCTACGTCGTCTGCACCGATCTCCCGGGCACCAAGGATTCTGCCGGCCTCGCGGCGGGCGTCTATCACTTCGGCGTCGCGGAGTTCGGCCTGCGCCTGCTGCGGGCCGGAGACTTCCGGCAGATACTCGTTGATGCCACCGCGGGCGATCCATCCATTGCGCACGCGCCGGTAACGATCATCTGTACCGGAACCTACTGGCGCAACGCCTGGAAATATCGCTCCCGCACCTATCGCCATTTCGGATGGGACAACGGCACCATCCTTGCCAATCTTCTGGCGATGTCGGAGGCCTCGAATCTGCCTGCGAAGGTTGTAACCGGGTTCGTCGACGCTCAGGTTAACGAGTTGCTGAGCCTCGACACCAAGCGCGAAGTGGCGTTCTCGCTGGTTCCGATAGGACATCAGCAGGCGACGCCGTCGAGCCCGCCGAAAATTTCTGCGCTCAATCTTCCGATCGTTCCCTATTCCAAGGAAGAAGTCGACTATCCCGCGATGCGGAAGATGCATGAGGCCTCTTCGCTGGATTCCGCGAGCGAGGTCGCCGCAGTGCGGGGCAAGACGCCGTCGAGCCAGATCCCTACGCCTAAAGGAATCGTCACTTCGCTGCAGTTGCCCAACGATCCCATTCCGGAAGACTCCATTGAGAAAGTAATCTCGCGCCGCGGGTCCACACGGCAATTCTCTCGCGAATCGATCAGCTTGCCGCAGCTCTCTCTCATGCTGGATCGCGCCACGCGAGGCCTTCCCGCCGACTTTCTCGATTCCCCCGGAAGCCGCCTCAACGATCTCTACCTGATCGTGAATAACGTAGACGGCCTGGCCGCCGGAGCCTACGCCTATCACTGGAAGACGAGGGCTCTCGAACTGCTGAAGCCGGGAGACTTCCGCGACAAGGCTGGCTATCTGGGTCTCGAACAACAACTGCCCGCCGACGCCGCCGTCGATGTCTTCTTTCTCGCCGACTTAAAGAAAATTCTGGAGCGCTACGGGAACCGCGGATACCGCGCCGCGCAACTGGAAGCCGGCATTCTGGGCGGAAAGCTTTACCTCGCCGCGTACGCCCAACGCCTCGGCGCCAGCGGCCTGACTTTTTACGACGATGACGTCGTCAGCTTCTTCTCGCCGCACGCGAAAGGCAAGAGCACGATCTTCCTGGTCGCCCTGGGGCGCAGCGCACTTCGCAAATAAAGTTATTGCAAGATGTCATCGCGGGCGTGGCACGTCAGCGTCTCGATCATTTCCTGCAGAAGCCCGAAGTGCTATGCTGTCGCGCATGGACAACCGTTCAATCAGCGATGTCGGTGGAACTTCCGGCGGCCTCGGCCAGTTTCTGCTCGGTTTTGCCATGGCGTGTATCGGCGGATTCCTCATCACCAACCAAGTGACCGTGGTGAGTTCCTACTGGAATTTCTGGGGAGGCAACAGCTTCGGCGTCACGCTTCTGCCCATGCTGTTCGGCGTGGCGATTCTTTTCTGGAATGGCAAGAGCACCATTGGATGGTTTCTGACCGTGGCCGGAGCCCTGTTCATCTTCGCGGGCATCATCGCCAACATGCACATCTACTTTCGCGGGGCCAGCCTCTTCAACACCATGGTGATGCTGATTCTGCTGGTCGGCGGACTGGCATTGGTGGCACGTTCGTTGCGGCCTCATCGCCCGAAAGCCAGCCAATAAATCACGATTTGCCAATTCTGCAAAATTACTTTGCGAAGTGCAATATTCTGTGTCCACCGTCACGTTGACATCACCTCCCTCAGGCCATAGCATCCTCTGTGAAACCGTCGCGGTACCAGACCCGCGGAATGGTTGCCGTTGGTAGAGCGGGTACCCATCCCCACGCGACGCTATAACTAGGCAATCGTTTTCAGTAACATACGGACAAACACAGATCAGGAGCCGCGCTGCCAGGGAACTGTCTGGCGGGAGTGTACGTAACAGAAGACGGGGAGTGCGCGTTATGAGCAACAAATTTATCGACAGCATCAAGCACGTCATCATCGAAGACGACGATCCCAAGGCGACTGGACAAACGCAAGCGCATGCGCAGCCGCACACGGAAGCAGCGCCGCCCGCCGCCGCGCCAGTCGCGCCTTCTGCAGACGTCTCGTATCATCCGGCGAGCGCTCCGCCGATGAGTGAAGAGACCGAGCACGTTTACCAGCGCATTCTGGCGAAGACGAATTTCGACACAACCCAAGTCGCCGCGACGATCCACAAGTATCTCGATCCGCTGTCGGCGATCCCATCTCTGGATGAGCGCACCAAGTTCAAGACCGCAGTCATTCAGGCCAAGGCGCAGGAAGGCCTCTCGCAGGAAAAGATTCTGGCCACATTCGATGGACTCAAGGTCGCATTGCAGAACGAGCAGGAATCGTTCGCCAATTCGGCGGCGGCGACCAAGCAGAGAGAAATTGACGATCGCCAGAAAAAAGTGCAGGACGTCACCGACGCGATCGCGCAGAAGCAAAAGGAAATTGCGCAACTCCAGCAGCGCCTGTCAGACGTCACCACCGAACTGGTGGGAGCGCAAGGCAAGATTCAACGCGCCGAATCGCAGTTTGCGATCGCTGTGCAGCGGCGCGCCCTTGAGATCGATCAGGAGAAGGCCAAGTACGTCAGCCTTCTCCAAGGATGAAGAACAATGAGCATAACGCCTTCCACTCCTACAAATCTTGGCGATGAACTGAAGTCTTTCTGGGCGCGCCCCGAAGGCAAAACCGGAATGATCTTCATCGCGCTGGCGGCGGCCGCCGCCGTGTATGGCTGGGCCCAGATCGTGCCCTTCATTGTTTCGATGCTGGCCGACACACTGCACATGATTTATCTGGCGGCGATGATCGCCGCGGTGCTCTTTATTCTTTTCAGCAGCCGCACCCACTTGCTCTTCCGCCTGGTGATGCGGTGGATCACGGGGATGATCATCAATATCGATCCCATCGGCATCCTGAAAGATCACCTTTCGCAGATGCGCAAGCGCCGCGATGTGATGTCGCAGCAGATCTCGAACGTCAGCGGCCAGATCCAGTATCTGAAAAACGTCATCGACAAGAACCAGGCCTTGGCCAATGAAAACATGCGCCTGGCGGCCCATGCCAAGAAGCTCGCGACCAGCACCGCGGACCAGAACGAACAGCTCCGCATGGCGCTGCAGATGAAAGCTAAGGCGAATCAAGCAGGGCGTCTGCAGAAGTCAAATCTCAGCTACCAGCAACTGCTCGGCAAGCTGCAGAACATCTACGACCTGCTCAGCAAGTGGGCGGTGCACATCGACTTCTACATCGAGGACACCGACAACGAAGTCAAGCAGGCGGAAATCGAGTACAAGACGATCAACGCCGCGTATCGCGCCTATCGCACGGCACTCGCTGTCATCAAGGGCACAGGCGACGAAAAGGAACTCTACAACCAGACCATGGAGCACCTCGCCGAAGAGGCGGGACGCAAACTGGGCGAGATGGAAGACTTCCAGCGACTGGCGCAGAACTTCATGGACACGATCGACCTGGAAAACGGCGCGGTCGAGACCGAAGCTCTCGAGAAACTCGACGCCTACGAGCAGAAGCTGCTGACTTCAGGCGCCACCGACACCGCGTTCCTGCTTCCGGGCGCAACGGCGGCGCCGGTGCCGGTTGCGGCTGGAAAGAGCGGCGGCGACGCTCCCCCCGCAGCCAAGAGCGCAGGCGATTACGGAGACATGTTTAAGTAACGAGATTTCGAAATACGAGTTGGATCCGGGGAGGAAACAACAAGGCATGGCACATCTGAAGACTGGCCCGAAAATCATCCTGATCGCTTTGCTCGTCGTGGGCTTTGTGTTTGGTCTCCGCAAGGCCGCGGAACTTGGCTGGATTCCCACGCCCGGCGTCATGAAGGCGCTGGTCCCCGAAAAGGCGGCGCTGCCGGACGTGAAAGAAGCGCTGGTGCAGAACGTGGAGCCCGTAGCCCTTCCGGCTTCGACGGCCGCCAGCGTGCCCGCGACTTTGATCCGCGGCGAAATCTGGGAATGGAACGCTCAGATCAACATGATTTACGCCAACGGTGGCGCCAACACGACCAAGGGCTCGCTGATGGAGAAACACGGCGTGAACCTGATGCTCGTCCGTCAGGATGACACGGGCAAAATGCAGGAAGATCTGATCGCCTGCGCCCGTGAAATCTCCAGCGGATCGTCGCAGTGTTCCAACGGCGCGAACTTCGTCGTGATCATGGGGGATGGTTCAGGACAGTTTCTCGCGGCCATCAATCCGCAACTGAAAAAGCTCGGCAACGAATTCCAGGCCAAAGTCATTGGCGCCACGGGTTACAGCCGCGGCGAAGATTCGCTGATGGCTCCGCCGGAAGTAAAGAGCAATCCGCAAGCGGCGAAAGGCCTGCTGGTCGAAGGCGTGCTGCGCGACGGCGACTGGAACATCGCCCAGAAGTGGGAAGGCGACAACAACATCAAGAACAATCCGGACGAGAAGACGTGGGATCCCGACGCGGTCAACTGGCTCAACGCCTCTGACTACAACGTGGCGGCGGCCGACTACGTGGCCGGCAAATGCGACGACCGCAAAGTCGTGAAAGACGGACACCTCACCGGCGAAACCAAGCACGTCTGCGTGAATGCCGTCGTAACCTGGACCCCGGGCGATGTCACCATCGCCAAGGGCAAGGGCGGACTGATCAAAGTCGTCAGCTCCAAACAATATCGTTCGCAGATGCCCGCCGTGATCCTCGGCCCCAAGAATTTCTTCGAACGCAATCGCGCCGAAATCGAAGGCATGCTCGCAGCGACGTTCGAAGCCGGCGACCAAGTGAAGGCGTTCGATCAGGTGCTGCACAAGGCGTCTGCCATCAGCGCCAAAGTTTATGCCGATCAGGATGAAGCTTACTGGTACAAGTACTACAAAGGCGTGACTGAGACCGACGCGCAGGGATTGAAAGTGGACCTCGGCGGCTCGACCGTCAACAACCTGGCCGACAACCTGATTCTTTTCGGCCTCGAGCCGGGCACCAACGACAACTTCCGCTCGACCTACACCGTATTCGCCAACATCGCGACCCAGCAATATCCTGCGTTGTTCAAAGACACGCCGATTCCCGACGTGAAAGACATTGAAGACAAGTCTTTCATCACCGGAGCGCAGGCGCGCATGAGCAGCGGGGGCGCCGAGGGCGAGGCTCCGCAGTATGCCGCCAATGAAAGCGGCCCAGTGGTTTCGAAGCGCTCGTACTCTATCAACTTCGATACCGGCAAGGCGACGTTCACACCCGAAGGCGTGCGGACCATGTCGGAACTGAAGGACTCTCTCGCCATCACCGGCCTGTTTATTCAGGTCGACGGCTACACCGACAACACCGGAAGCGAGGCAATTAATCAGGCGCTCTCCGATGCGCGCGCCGCCGCGGTGAAGGATTGGCTGCAGAGGCACGCGCCGCGCAACTTCCCCGACAACCGCTTCAAGACTGTCGGGCATGGCTCGCAGAATCCGGTGGCAACCAACGACACGGCCGCCGGCAAGGCCGCAAACCGCCGCGTGGAGATTACGCTGTCCGGCAGCTAGACGCATACGTTGCAGCTTGTCATTCCGAGGAGCGCAGCGGCGAGGAATCTGCTGTCGGCCGGGAGCAAAGGCAAAAGCAGATTTCTCTGCGCTCGAAATGACGAAGATAGAGACAGATGAATCAAGCGATTGAGGTTTTCTCACCCAACCGGGTGATCTCCAAACAAACCGTGCGCTGGATGGTCGGATTCCAGTTGCTGCTGCTGTTTTTCATCTGGGCTTTTTCGCCAACCGTCTTCCTGCCCAAGCCGAAAGAAGTCTGGCAGGCCCTGGGCGAAATGTGGATGCAGGGTCTGGGCGGCGAACTGATCACCAGCTTCATTCTGAATCTGGAAGCTATCGCTCTCGCCACCCTGCTCTCACTCGGCATGGCCTACCTCACGGTCATCCCATTCTTTCGACCGGTCGTCACCCTGCTCAGTAAACTGCGCTTCCTGTCCATGGTGGGCCTGACATTTTTCTTTACCCTGATGGCCAGCACCGGACACGCACTGAAGCTGTATCTGCTCGTCTTCTCGGTATCGGTATTTTTTGTCACCGGCATGGCCGAGGTGGTCGCGAGCATCCCCAAAGAAGAGTTCGATCTGGCGCGCACGCTGCGCATGAACGAGTGGCGCGTGGTCTATGAAGTGGTGATACTCGGTCAGGCCGACAAAGCGTTCGAGGTCCTCCGCCAAAATGCCG
This sequence comes from uncultured Acidobacteriaceae bacterium, assembly GCA_963709025.1. Classification (GTDB taxonomy): domain Bacteria; phylum Acidobacteriota; class Terriglobia; order Terriglobales; family Acidobacteriaceae; genus Sulfotelmatobacter. The sequence goes on along the minus strand of CAVPVE010000018.1, from coordinate 332,125 downwards.
CCATGGGATGGATGATGCTGACCATGGTCGAAGGCATTTCCCGCTCCGAAGGTGGAGTAGGCGCCATGCTGCTCAATCAGAACAAACATTTCCACCTGAGCGCAGTGGTTGCGATTCAGTTGACTTTCCTGGTGCTCGGGTTGGCGCAGGACTACGGCATCGGCCTGCTGCGCGAGGTTTTCTGTCCGTACGCGGATCTGACTCTGGAGCGAAAGTAAGACGACATCATGCCCACGTACACCTACGGAAAAACGCTGCTGAAGGTTGAGGACGTCTCGCTCGAGTACGACGGCCGTCCCATCCTCAAGCACGTCAGCGCGGAGATCAGAGACATCGTCTGTTCCGATCACGTCCAGGGGCAGGTTGTGGGGTTCCTCGGCCCTAGCGGCATTGGCAAGACGCAGTTGTTCCGCATCATTGCTGGGCTGAACAAGCCAACCTCCGGACGCGTCACCATCAACGGGCAAGACCAACCCGTGCAGGCAGGTCAGGTTGGCGTGGTCGCCCAAGACTATCCCTTGTTCGAGCATCGCACCGTGATGTCGAACTTGCTGCTGGCGGCAAACCAGAAGGAGAAAGATAACAAAACCGCACGCGACAAAGTCCTTCAATATCTGGCCGACTTCGATCTGGTCGACAAAGCGCGTCTCTACCCCGTGCAGCTATCCGGAGGACAGCGCCAGCGCTGCGCCATCATCCAGCAAATCCTCTGCTCCGACCACTTCCTGCTGATGGACGAACCCTTCAGCGGCCTCGATCTGCTCATGCTGGAGAAAACCAGCGAGTTGATCCAGAAGGTCGCGAACATGGACGAACTCAACACCATCATCGTGGTCACACACGACATTACGGCCGCCTCGGCTGTCGCCGACCATCTCTGGCTGATGGGACGCGATCACGACGCCAAGGGCAATCCTCTGCCCGGTTCACATATCGTTGAGACCTACGACCTGGTCGAACGCGATCTCTGCTGGCATCCCCAGATCATCACCCAGCCGAAGTTCATGGAGTTCGTGCGAGACGTGAAAGACCGCTTTCGCAGTTTGTAGCTAAGTTGGGAGCACACGGATTGAAGCCGTGCCGCTCAGGCTCAACAAGCTTCGGAATGGTTATTGCTCCAAACCATTACAACGAACTTGGATATTTTTCGAGATATGCTTTCAGAAACTCTCCCTGGAGGACTGCGTCCTGCGCTCCTCTCTCAAAGTGTACGAGGACGACGCTATTGCCGCTCACCCAATGAAAGTCGACATATCCATGATATTCCAGAGTTTCCGTGGTGCCGAAAATCGTATTTTCAAACCTTGTAACCGTCTTCACACTATCAGGATCCTGCTGGGCCGGATCTATTCTTCCCTCGTGTTGCGCCCAAGAGGCATTCGCAAACTGCCTCACCGCAACGCTTACGGGCTGTGTATACATACATGGGCCACTGGACTCAGTTCCATACCTAACAAAATGGACAGAAGATGGAGCAGGTTCGTAGCGAAACCAAGGGACCGCTCCATCGTCTTGACACTTCGGGCTGTATCCAGCAATTGGCCGCAAAATAAGCGCTTCGTCGGCCGGGCGAGTTTGCGTCATCGAGAGGTTTTGGGGCGGGGGTTTAGCGGCCAAGTACTGCGAGATCTGGCTGTCTCTTTTTAACGTACGGTACTGACCCCATAAAACCGTGCCCACGACGCTCAACAGCAGGACAAGAACAATCTGTTTTCGATAGGGGCCGAACACCGCGAAAACCGTGCAGAGGATAGCAAGCCAACACGCAGAGTTGACCCCGTACTCCACCATGATTGATGTCCCTAGAGAATTCAAGCCGTCGTGGTGCGAAACAAACTTGCGCTCTGCCATCTCGCCCGGCGTCGACCAGAAGTGATGTTGGTTGCCGAAATCCACGGACCAAGCCGCGAGGTAGATCGAAGCGGGGACTGCGACTAAGACAAAGGACGCTATCAGGAGCAGCTTGCGACCTTTCATTTTAGTTCCCTCACCAGTACATTCTTACAAGGGAATGGGGGCGGTTCCAGATGACTGGTGTAACATCTCGATTGCTCAAAATTCCCCGACGAGATTCTGAGTGCTGTCCCCTGTTTACAGCCCTTAGCAGCCTCGGAACAAGCCTCTTGGGCGTTTCGACGCCTCAGGGCGCCAGCGTAACCTCCAACACATACGCATACTTCCCGGGCGCCGATGCCGGCAACGTCACCTCCAGCGCTTCATCGCTCTGATGCCACATAACCTTCGCGCCGCCGCCGATTAATTCAACGTTAGTGATCTGCAAGCCTTTCGCCTGTTGCGTCGCTCCCAGAGCGTGAATCACCGCGCGCCCGTTCGCAGGCCAGGCCATTTCAATTGCGTACAGCGCATTCCCTTTGCGCGTGAAACGAAAATCTTCCGCAGTGTAGGGTTTGGTGTCCTGATCGTGCCCAAATCCTGGTTGAATCTTCGTCGGCCCCTCGCCGTAGACCTTCCATGGTGTCGTATCGTAGATCGCCTCGCCATTCTGCTTGAGCCAGCCACCAATTTCGAGCAGCGTGTTGCGCACCTCGTCGGGAATCGTGCCATCCGGCCGCGGACCGATATTCAGCAGCAGATTCCCATTCTTGCTGACGATATCGATCAACTGGTGCACGAGGAACTCCGGCGTCTTGAATTGATCGTGTTCGAGGTATCCCCAGGAAAGATTGCTGATCGAAGTATCGGTCTGCCGGTGGTCGGCCTCAATGCCTGCCTTCAGGCCGCGCTCAAAGTCGCGGGCTCCGGCATGCCAGTCGACGGCGTAATCCTTGATGTTGATCACGCCCGCGATGCCATGCTTGGCCGCGTAGTTGTAATAGAATGCAGCGAACTTCGTAACATTCGGACGGAAATTCGGCTGCCCGATCCACCAGTCGAAGTACATCACCTCGGGTTGATACTTCTGGACAATCTCGGCGGCGCGCGCCAGCCAGTCGTTGGCATACTCTGGACTCACATACGTCCAGTCATTCATCAACACTTGGTTCGGATCGGACAGCCACGCATGGGCCGGTCCGTAGAGCGAGGCATACTTCGGATCATTCACGTCCGAGCGAAACTTGCGCCCGCCGTCAAAAAAGAAATCATGCTCGGCGATGGAAAGACGTGCCAAAGTGCAGTCCTTCGGCCCGCACTGCACGCGCCAGGTCGCCGATCACATCGCGCTTCGGCCCCATCTTCACCGCGGTCCAGTCCGACAGGCTTGAGTCGTAGAGCGCGAAGCCGTCGTGATGCTCTGCGACCGGAATAACATACCGCGCTCCCGCTGCTTTGAAGAGCCGCGCCCAGTCGACTGGATCCCACTTCTCCGCCTTAAACAGCGGAACCAGATCCTTGTATCCAAACTTGTCCTGCGGCCCGTAAAGCTTGCGATGCTCCTGAAAGGCGGGGTCCGACTCCTGATACATGTTGCGCGGATACCATTCATTCACCACGCCCGAAACCGCAAGGACTCCCCAGTGAATGAAGATGCCGAACTTCGCATCCTTATACCACTGCGGCATCTCAAACTTGCGCAGCGTCTCCCAATCGGCGCGGTAGGGACCGTCGTTATCCTGCCGGTCGACGTCACGCAGCAGCGCGGCCCGCGCGCCGTCATATTTCGACACCGATGCTTGCCACTCGTGATCGATCTCTGCGGCAGACTTGGTGTCATGCGTTGGAGCCAGAGGATCGGCGGCCGCTGTCTGAGCTAGCGAAATTGCATTGAATACAAAGATGAGAGAAAGGGTTGTAAGAATACGCACGCAGAAAGCTTGCATGGCGCAGAATTATAGATGTCTCGGAGGGTGCTTAGGCGGACGCCGCTGAGGCTTTGGCCTCCGAGAAGACGAGCCACTCCAGGCTGGAGTAGGGCAGAAAGACGTGGGGCGCATCCAGGTTCGCCATGATGCTGCCAGTAATCTCGCGCAGAGCCGTCACCATTTCATCACTGACAAGACAGAATCCAGTTTCATCGGTGGCCGCCACCGTTGCCGGAAAGGCGCGGCTGAAAAGAGAAACTTTCACGACCACACGCTTGCCTACAAGCTTGGCTTTGAACGACGGTGAGGCTGCCAGAGACATAATTCCTCCGCGGAGATACTGCTGCTCCTAGGTTGCGGCGCGCAGTTCGGCGGAACAAGCTCCGTTCGGTATTTGCCGTTACGGCGGTAATCGAACCTGTGGACTATTCCGGTGACAAGAAGGTTGGCGCGGGAGGGTGGTGACAGTCTGGGTCGAACAGATTAGGAACTTGTCGGGCTCCTCGGTGAGTGAGATCCCGATGTTATGCCACCTTATCGCAAGACGGCCTTGTACCTTGCCTTGCTTGGGATTGTTTCCCGGGATCCTACGTGATCACCTGACCGGGTCGTGCTTGCCCTCTCTAAGCCTGGCGCCCCACGATGCTCTTCTCAATTCAGAATGACCATTCCCTATCCGACACTGCGGCCATTGTTTCATTCGGTTGGATCCGCAGGGCCTCCAATTCTGGTCGGAACTCGGCGATCGGAACTCGGCGACCCGGTTTGCGATGCCCTCCCCCTTATCTGGCGCTGCACCAACCGGTAGCTCCTGGCGGCACGACGTCGGCTCTTGTCGTTGGTTGACGTGCTTCGCCGCTTGCCTCGCGACATGAAAGGGATTCTAGTCGAGCCTCCAGAACTGGGCCGGGTTCGCGGATCAGCCATTTCTACAGGCATTCAGAGTGTGTCGCAGGTGGATCCGCAACGACGTTTACTCTTTTGGTTTCAACAATTTTGAATCAAGGAGAATCCTCATGAAACGCAACGTTCTACGGGCATCGCTTTTGATGACTTCAGTCGCGGCAGCTTGGGCTGGCATGGCCCTTCCCGCCATCGCCCAATCCTTCCCCGGTATCGGCACCGTGATGACCTACAACGCGAACGAAGGAACCGATTTCCTGCAGGTAGTAGGCGCCCAAACTCTGTCGCAATTCCTGCTCGGCGTGGGTCAGGTGCTTACCCAAGTCCAAGGCACCAATCCTCCGGAACGGATGCAGGCGGTGGCCCGAGAAATCCTCGAGGCGCAACCGGAACTGGTAAGCCTGCAGGAAGTAGACCAGTGGTCCACAGGATCCTTTGATCCGATTGCCGGTACGTGTGGAACCACGACCCTGCAATATGACATGTTGCAGGAGCTTCTCGGTGCCTTGGCCGCGCAGGGAGGGCACTACGAAGTTGCCGTGCAAGTCACGCAAAATGCGTTTCCGCCTACCCCGGGACTGATTCCGCCCGCAAATTATTTTTGCGTTGCGGTCACGGACTACAACGTGATCCTGGCTCGCACGGATCTTCCTTCCTGGATCTTCCAGTGGAGTAACCCGGAATCCGGACAATTCGAGAATGAGCTTGTCTTGCCAACTCCGCTTGGGCCATTTCCGTATCCGAGGGCGTGGGCTTCGGTCGATGGACAGTTTTTCGGTCACTCTTTCCACTACATCAACACACACCTTGAGTCCTTCGACGCGAATGTCCGGGAATTACAGGGTGATGAATTGCGTGCGGGTCCGGCAAACAACCCCTTACCGGTAATTATCGCAATGGATTCCAACGCGCAGGCCTTCCCGTTGCCCGAAGACGCGACCTATCTGGATTTCATGTCGGCTGGCTATAACGACGTTTGGTCCAAGATCTTTCCACAGCGCGCAGGATTAACTTGCTGTCAGGATGAAGCAGACAACAATCCTGTCTCGCAACTCTATCAGCGAATCGACCTGGTATTAACGCACGGCAGTGTGGCTCCGTGGGGAGTCATTTTGGTCGGGGCGGAAGCGCGCAGCCGCCTGGCGGATGGACTCTGGCCGTCAGATCATGCCGGGTTGGTCGCAGGTGTGACTGTAAGTAGCAATTAGGCAGACAGCCAACGGCGCTGTCGGACGGTCCTCCCTCTTCTACTTCTTGCCTCTCAGTGGGTTGGCCGAGATCCTGCAGCGCCGATTGTTGTTCTTGAGAAACACAATGAAATGCAAGGCACTTGCGATTCAGTCAACTCCGGCGATGCAACGTGGCTGATCGACCAATTTCAGACTGAAAAATGGAGGTGGTTCATGAAAAAGCACTTAAGTGTTTGTCTGCTCGTCGTGTTTGTGTTCACACTCGCACGCATCGTGCACGCTCAGACCAATGTCAACGTCGATTGCTCAGGCTCGAATGCTGAAGCGTTCCACAGCATCAACGCAGCCCTTAACACTCTAAATCTTGTCGGCCCTAACACCATTACCGTAAGCGGAACTTGTCATGAGAACGTTGCGCTCGTACAGCGGGACCGGCTTACAATTCAGGCCACAGCCGGACATGTTGCCACCATCGAAAACGCAGCGGCCCCGCCGGTGAGCACGTTGTACGTAGCGGGATCCCACAATATTGTCCTTAGCAATTTGGTGATCCAGGGAGGATCGCCAGCTTTGTATATTAGCAACTCCTCGAGCGCCACTCTGGTGCAGAATTGTACTGTGCAGAACAGTGTGGGCGACGGATTCGACATCGACGGGGAATCCGAGGTGACGATCCAGAACTCGACCATCAGGAACAATTCGGCCGAAGGCATCTTTATCTCGAACGCCTCTCAACTCACGTTCGGTACGTATCCTACGCAACGCATTCGCATTATCGGGAATGGATTTGGTGGCGGCGGTAACGGCAGTGGCGGTCTGGCGATCGACGGTTCGGAAGTGCAACTAAATTTCGGCGTGCTGACGGTCAGTGGAAACGCCGGCGCGGGCATCAGCATGGACGGTGGCCGACTACAACTCTACGGAGGAGACGCGAACTCGCCCGGCGTAATTGAGAACAACAACGTGGGATTGAGCATGAGCGACGCGGCTTCGGCGACGCTCTGGAGCGCATTCCGCATCCATAACAATGGGAGCACCGGCATTTCCGTGGGGGGCGCCTCATCCATCACTTTGATCTCAACGGTCGACTCCGATGGACAAAATGCGGTTACCACCATCGACGGCCATTCGACCGTGGGATTGGTGCTAAGCGGATCCTCCGCTGCACAGATCTACGGACCGCACGTTATCAGCAGGAACGGCAGTGCCGACGCGGATCCTGGTTCTCGCGGCGGCATCTCGCTGGCGGGCGCGTCGCTCACGATCGGAAGTGGAACGGTCGTCGGCAGCAACGTCGGCCCGGGTATTCGGTTGCTCGTTAAGAGCGACCTCACGATGTTCGACATGGTGGTCTCTAACAACACGGAGGAGGGGGTTATCGAGACGAACTTGAGTGGGGGAGGTTTCTACGACCCTCTTACCTTCAGCGGCAATGGCGGAGGTTCCCTGGTTTGCGATGCCTTGTCGGTTGCCTATGGTGATGCTGCCAACATTCATGGAGAGGACTGCAAGAACATCACCGGTAGCGCCGGCCAGCGGCCAAGTGTTCGCCTTTCGAAGATGCACTAAATTAGACCCGGCCAGGGATGGCACCATACGTGTCGCGTTGAGCGGGGTCAGGAAAAAAGGGATGTCGCAGAGGGCGACACCGTGTCACCCTCTGCGTTCTCGCCTCAGTTTGCGAACTTCCCGAACCAGCCCAAAACACGCTGTGCGTGGCCGCATCGCTGCGATCCTGCTAAGGGCGAAAGCAGCGGCTTCACTCACTGACTTGCAACCCCGTCCTCCGTCTCGTCGTGTTACTCCTCCGCCACCGGCGTCGACATCTCCTCCGACGGTTCTCCGCCCGCCATGGCTTGCGCGATGATCAACTTGCGCGCCTCCACACGAATCTTGGGCAGTTGTGCGGCGAACCACCACGCTCCCATCACCGACGCGAACCCGCCGATGGACACCGTCAGTGACGCCCCCAACCGGTCGGACAATGCACCGCCCAGCAGAGCTCCGACCGGGGCCATGCCCATGAACATCATCGAGTACACTGCCATGGTGCGCCCGCGCAGCGCGTCCGGAACCATCACCTGGATCAGGGTGTTCGATGACGCCATCTGCAGCATGATGAAATATCCCACCGGCATCAGCAGCAGCACCGACAGCCAGAACGATTTCGAAAATGAAAACAGCATCAAGCTCACGCCAAAGCCCGCGCAGCACACCGAGATCCACGTTCCCAGGCCCTTTACGCCTGAGCGCACCGCCAGCGTGAGTGCGCCCAGCAGGGCTCCGACACCCGCCGAGCCCATGAGGATCCCCAGTCGCACCGCTCCGAGATCGTGCGATCCGATCAGGGACGCGAATTCCTGCCCGCCACGATGCAGGATCTTGTCGGCAAAAATCGGCATGAGGACGACGTAGGGCATCCCGGTTACACTCACCAGCCCAAGCAGAATCATGAGCGCTCGAATGGGCGCCGTGCGGTTCACGAACTGAAAGCCTTCGCGGATGTGCTCCCACGGTGAGGTCTTCGTCGACACTCGCGCCGGAGCGTGCACGTTCATCATCATCAATCCAGCGATCACCGCGATGTAACTGATCCCGTTTACAAAAAAGCACCAGCCCTCTCCGAGCCTTGCGACCAGGACGCCTGCCACCGCCGGGCCAATCACGCGCGCGCCGTTGAACATGGATGAATTGAGAGCGATGGCATTCATCAGGTCTTCTTTGCCAACCATGTCGACCAGAAACGACTGCCGGCCAGGGATGTCGAATGCGTTCACCACGCCCAAGAGCGCCGCCAGCACAAAAATCTCCGGCACTGTAATGCGATTGGTGAGCGTCAGTGCCGCCAGCACAAACGCCAGGAGCATGGACGCGATCTGCGTCCCGATCACAACGTGCTTGCGGTTGCTGCGGTCGGCCACGATGCCGCCCAGCGGCGCAAACAGGAACACTGGAATCTGGCTGGCAAACCCAACCGCTCCCAGCTTCAAGCCAGAGCCGGTGAGGCGGTAGACCAGCCAGGACTGGGCGACGGTCTGCATCCATGTGCCGATTAGAGAAATGAGTTGTCCGCTGAAAAAAAGCTGGAAATTGCGATGCCGCAGCGCGCGTCCGGCCGCCTGCCAGCGCAATCTGGGGCTCTCGGCCGCTGGTGCGCCGCTCGCCGCTGCATTGGTTGGGGTGGAAAGTTTCGGATCAGCCACGTTCAATTCTTTGATGACTATGCATCCACTCGCGCACCACTATATCGTGACGGTTCGGCCGAAACGGCGCAACCGGACCGTCTTCTTACGAGTTTTCCACAGGCGTTGACGACTTCGTGACCACTTCACTCGACTCAGCCAACTTCCAAGTCTAATCCGATGAATGGGTTGTGATCGTCCATGGCTTGACCAATTTGGACCTTCTCTTATCGGCCGCCGTGAGCTAAAGTAAGCCCTGCGCTTTCGGCGATTCGGCATAAGGAAGTCAAGCCAATATGACCACTCCTCCAGTTGGAATTGAACGCCGTGTCGGACAGCGATTCCCTTATCTTCTCCCGCTCTCTTTGCGTCAGCCGGGAACTTCAGTCGAAGGCGTGGGATTCACCCAGGACCTCAGTTCGCGTGGAGTCTTCTTCTTCACCAGCGCTGCGATTACCGAAGGCTCCGAAATCGAACTGACGCTCCGCATGCCCTCCGAGATCACCCTGGGCGAGAGTATGCCAGTGCGCTGCCGGGGCCGCGTTTTGCGGGTGGTCCGGCCCGCTGCCACATCCGCCCCCGATGGGTCTGGAACTGCCCAGGCGGGAACCAAAATCGGAGTCGCCGTGCGCCTCGAAGGCTACGAATACCTGCCGGAATCCTCCGAGGCCGCTGCCACCTTCCCACGCGTCTCCGCCCTACACCCGGAGCACGCCGAAGAACGGCCTTTGGCCCACCAGTCCGCACGCCCTTTGGGCTAGCCCCCCTGGATCAATCTCTTAGGTCGCCGTATCGATTGTTCGTTTCTAGCGCCCCCTCCACCGCTTTTAAAAAAACCCAAGCAAGACGCCTTTTCAACTTGCCGATCCTGTCTTACAATGTCCGGTAACAGGGGCGGTCAGCCTCGGGCTTTCTACGCTGTGTATTTCCCCCCAGACGGTTATCAGGCAGTTGCGTTGTCTTTGCGTTCGGATGGATCGTGCGCTAGCAGAGTTGTCCGTTACCTAGGTCACTTGGCGAGGAGTGCGTTCTCTTTCTAACATGCAGACACCGAGAGAAATCAGCGAGAACCGCGCTATGCATGGCATCGCCGTCGCCCTCCTGACCGAGGACGAGGACCACTTATCCGCGCTGCAAAGTCGTCTGGAAGCGACGCGCCTGGGACAGGCGGTTTTCAGCCATGTTGGATTTCCTGCCGGACCCACCGATGCGATTCTCCGACAACTGCAGGATTCTCGCGCCGAAGTGGTGATCGTCGACATTCCCGCGCAAGATGCGCAGCGCGCCATTCGCACCATCGAATTGATTCGCGCCACCACCCAGCAGATTGGCATCTTCGCCAACGGCGAGATGACGCACCCCGCCAGCATCGTGGCCAGCATGCGCGCCGGGGCGGGCGAATATCTGGATAATTCCGCCGGGAACGAGCCCTTGCTCGAAGCTCTCACCCGCTTCAGTTCCTCCCGCACGCGCAGCCTCGGCGGCGCGGGCAAAGCGCGGGTATTCACGTTCCTCAGCGCCAAGGGCGGCGCAGGCTGCACCACGGCCGCGGTCAACACCGCAGTGGCGCTGCAGAAATCTCACGGCGACGTGGTGCTCGTCGACTTTGCGCCCATCGGCCATGCCTCACTTCATTTGAACTTGCGGCCGCAGTTCGGCGTGCTCGACGCTCTGCAAAATCTCCACCGCCTCGATGTGTCTCTGCTCGACGGCCTCATGACTCCGACCAAGGAAGGCCTGCATGTTCTGGCCGGGCCACAGCAACCGTATCCCACCGAACCCACGCCGGGCGAACTGGCCCGCCTGTTTGACCTGCTGGTGAATCACTACCGCTTTGTGATCGTTGATGCTTCCAGCCGTCTCGATTCCACCACTCGCCTGCTTTCGGACCTTTCCAATGCGGTGCTGGTAGTAGCGCAGACCGATGTGGTTTCGCTATGGAGTGCTGGCCGCATTCACGCCTTCCTCGAGGAGGGCACCGGCCGCGACCGCCTGCGCATGGTCTTGAATCGCTATAAGAAGATTCCCGGATTCACGGAAGATGATGTCGAGCAGGTGACGAGTTGCAAGGTGCTGTGGAAGATTCCGAATGCGTTCCAGGCAGTCTCGCCTTCCATCGACCACGGAACTCCGGTCGTGCTGCAGGAAGGTCCGGAGATCAGCCGCTCGTACCGCGCACTGGCTGCCGCCTTAGCGGAAGCATCCTCCAACTCGGATGGAAGCCCTGACCTGGTGTACGGCACGGAAGGCGCCCGCAAGAAAGCTCCTGGCCGCCTGAATCTGACCCCCGCTCGCGCCGGACAATAAATCCATACTCGCCGCTAGCTACTTCCTCTGGACGGCCGCGGGAGTTGCGTCCTGCGGAAACATCTTGAACAGAACTTCCCGCGAGTGTGAGGTTACCTTCTTGTTCACATCGCTCGCGTTCTCGGTGAGCGTCCCTTTGAGCACGAAGTACGCCTCGTCCCCGGGATTCTTCCCCTCGCCGCGCTCGATCGAGCCTTTGAAGTCGAACGTTACGCCGTGCACGACTTCCGTGGTGAAGGTCAGCTTGTTGCCGTCGAGCTTTCCGGTCTTGAAGAACTGATCCAGAAACGCTCCCTTGTCGCTCTCGCCGTCGCCGAAGCGCGAGACGAATCCAGTGACGTGCCCCGCATCTTCAACGGTCACCTGCACGAATTCGCCCTCTTTCAGGAACGTGTACATGCCGGAATACTCATGGCCGCTCTTCTCGTCCGGTTGCGCTGCTGGCGAGGACGGCTTCGCCTGCTGCGCGCGCAGTTCGGCCGAAATGGACAGTACTCCGAAAGCAAGCACGAGGAAACAGAATAAGCCGAGGAAGATTCTTCTCATGACACCGCCCAGATTCAATCGTACTCCCCGCAACCCGCGCCAGCAAAAAAGGCTTCAGCGCCGCGGCTGAAGCCTTGGATCTCAAGGGCCGGAACACTACTTCTTGGTGGCCTTGCCTTCCATGAACGTCATCCAATTCGTGCCGTCCATCGATACTTCCAGCTTCATGGTGTAGCTCGAGGGTGTGAGCACTTTCAGGGTTACCTTCTGCTGAATCTGCTGCCCGCCATAGTTCTGGGTGCTGGTCCAGGTCCAGGTATCGCCGTTGACGGTGCCCTTCGAAACCCCGCGGCGTCCCTGGCTGTTGAATTCGTCGCGGGTATACACATTCTCGTTCGTGTCATATCCCATGAACGAAGTTGCTTTGCCGTCGCCGCCTAATTCCGGAGGCATCTTGAAATCGGTGTGGCGCTCGAGGAAGAAGTTGCCGGGCATCCATTCTGTGGTGTCGGTCGATGTGAATTTTCCACCAGATCCCCACGGGCCTTGCCCAATCGTCGCCTCGACCGTCCAGTTTCCTAGAAAGTAGTCGAGTTTCTTTACTTCGGGACCGGGCGTAGGGGCCTGCGCCCAGCTGGCAGCGCTCAACAGCAACAGAGCGGAAACAAGAATTGTCTTGAGACTCATGCGAACTCCTTGTTGGAAGTCTTTCACCAGGATCGTAGTGAAAGCAGGAGCCGCCGCCCAGTGCGATTCGTCAACCATTGCGCATGACAATTGTCACACCGGGGCGATCACTTCCCTTTGGTGGCCTTGCCATCGAGCAAGCTGGTCCACTTGGTTCCATCCTCTGACATTTCGTAAGAGAAGTTGTACGAGGTCGAGGAAGTAATCTTCATGGTGAAGCGCCCCTTCATGGTCATGGCGCCCATCTTCTCTTCGTTGGTCCAAGTCCAGGTGTCTCCGTCGACCGACCCCTTGGAATCGGTGAACTCGCCCCAACTATTGAACTCGCGATAGGTGTAGGTCTTGTCTTCCGTGGAGTACCCCATGACCGTGAGCCCCGATCCGCTGCCCATGGAGCCCTTGAAGTCCGCATGGCAGACCACGAAGAATCCACCGTCCATCCACTCGCACTTCTCGGTCTCGGTCATCTTGCCGCCGGGCCCCATGGAGCTTGCCTTCATATCGCCATCCAGAGTCCACGAACCGGCAAACATGTCGAGTTTCTTTACTTCAGGGCCGGGCTTGGGCATTTCCATTTGCGCCACAGACGCTGCCGTCAAGAGCAACCATGCGGTGAAAATCATTGCCAGGTTCTTCATTGTGTGCCTCGCGATTATGAGCCTCGTGTTCTTCATTGCTAATTGTTGACTTCTGCTTGCTGATTCAAAACGCGCCTTCCGCGGCATAATATTAGACTCGCGGCAAGACCCTCCGTCAACCGTATTTCAAGCGGGTTTCGACTCAACCGGCAAAAGTCATGCACCGGCGCTTTCTACCAGTCTCCCCAGTGGGACGCCGTCATCTGCTGAAACTTCATCTTCCAAACGTCACCTTGCTTGACCCAGACGGTGCTGAAGTGCTGATAGCGAGGAGGAGGCCCCTGGTCTTCCGACGCCGGAACTCGCAGCACCACGTTGTAGGTGACGATGGCGACGCCGTCACCCGCGGTCACCACCTTCATGTCGTAGGGCAGCAAATCCACGCCGCCGTCGCCGAACTGGTCGAGCATGTCCTGGCGGTCGTAGAGCTGACCGTCGAACTGGACGAACGAAAAGTCATCGGTAAGCGTGCGCTTGAAGTAGGCAATGTCGCCTTTCTTCGCCGCCTCGACAAAACTTTTCTCCGCGGCCATCAGCGTCTGCTCCTGCGGACTCGGAGGCTTGGGCGGCGCATTGGCACTCTGCGCGTTGACCCCACAAACCAGGCATGACAACACAAGGCACGACAACATCAGGCGCGCTACGAAATGACTCTTCATCAGCCCTCTCCGTTGCAAAACGATCTTCAGTCCAGTGTGTCCGTAACTCCCGGCAATCCATCAACACTTCTGCCGGTTCTTCCCCGGCTGGTAAATCTTAAGGCCTCTGGCTCCCCGCTTGCCGGGTGCCCCATTTCTCGCGCGTTCTTTGCGCGAGAAGTGGGGTCGTGACTCGCACACCCGCCAAATCAGCGCCAGAAAATAGATTACTCTTGCCCTTGAATCTTCTGCGGCAATTCGGCGCGCGCGACTTGGACCTGTTCGCCGGTTGCCAGGTTCTTCAGCGCGAAGGCATCGGCCTTCACTTCGTTCTCGCCGACGATGAGGATGAACTTCGCGCCCGTTTTGGTCGCGGCTTCGAACGACTTCTTCAGGCGGAAGGTTTCGTCCCCCAACTCGATGACCAGGTCATGCCGTCGCAACTCGCGAGCCAGCCGGGCGGCTTCGCCGTTCATGCCCGCCATGGGAGCGATATACACATCGGGCTTGCGCAGCACGCCCTCGGCGGTCTCTTTCAACGACATGACCAGGCGATCTTCGCCGATGGCAAATCCGATTCCGGGAGCCGCTGGTCCGCCAAGGGCTTCGGAAAGGCCGTCGTAGCGGCCGCCGCCGAGGATGGCATTCTGGGCTCCGAGCGCTCCGTGCGTGAACTCGAATGCCGTGCGCGTGTAGTAGTCGAGGCCGCGCACCAGGCGGTCGTTCAATGTGAATGGGACCCCGACCTTACTGAGGATGGCTTGCACGGCTGCGAAGTGCGTGCGGGAATCCTCGCCGAGAAACTGGGTGATGCGCGGAAGTGTATCGATGATTGGCTGATCCTCGGGCACCTTGCAGTCGAACACGCGCAGAGGATTGGTCACGGCGCGCCGCTGGCAGTCGCCGCACATCTTTTCTTTGACTGGATCAAGGGCTGCGCGCAGAGCCTCGTTGAATTGGGCGCGGTCAGCGGGAGTGCCGACGGAATTCAGTTCAAGATTCCAATCGGTGATGCCGAGACGGTCCAGCAACGTGGCCAGCATCTCGAGCACTTCGGCGTCGCGCGCCGGAGACTCGCTCCCCGCTGAAGCCGGGCCAATCACTTCGGCGCCGATCTGGTAGAACTGGCGATAGCGGCCCTTCTGCGGACGCTCCCGGCGAAACTGCGGTCCGATGTAGTAGAGCTTGTTTAGGCCGCGATCCCAAAGCTTGTGCTCGATGTAGGCGCGCACGACACCGGCCGTGTTTTCCGGACGCAGCGTCAGCGACTGTCCCTTTTCGCTAGCCGCCCGCGCACGATCCTCCCACGTATACATCTCTTTTGCAACGATGTCGGTCTCCTCGCCGACGCCGCGCGCGAACAGGGCCGTCTCCTCGAAAATCGGCGTGCGAATCTCCTGGAAGTTGTAGGCCCGGAAGACATCGCGCACAGCTGCCTCGACAAAGTTCCACAGCGCCGTGTCGGGCGGCAGAAGGTCTCGAGTTCCTCGGACAGCTTTAATCATCGTTTCCCTTTTACTGTGTCATCCTGAGCGGAGCGAGCTCGAATCAGCTCGCGCAGTCGAAGGATCCGTGCCGCTCCCGGACACTACAAGCCTATCAGGGAGTCGGCGGTTCGAAACCCGACGCGATCGGCCGTGGGAATCCCTTGCGACATCCTACATAACCTTCGTCATGGTAGGGATCCTTCGACTCCGCACGGGATGACAACTCTTGGTACTCGGTAGTCGTAGTCGACGTTCGATTCTCGGGCTCACAAGCTCCGTGCCAACTACTTCTCCCTCAAGTACTCGTCTTTATACCCCAGATAATTCCGAGCATACCGCATGATGGTTTCCTGATCCGCGGCCTCCAGTTTGCGGCGGAACTTTCCCGGAGAGCCCATCCATAAGGACCCGGGCTCGACCACTGTCTTCTCCGGAATCAGGGTGCCAGCCGCGATGATGGATCCCGCGCCGATGCGGGCGCCATTCAGGATGATCGTCCCCATGCCGATCAGGCAGCGGTCTTCGATCACGCATCCGTGCAAGGTCACCGAATGTCCCACCGTGACGTACTCGCCGAGATAGACGCCCCACTGCTGCTTCATCCCGTGGAGGACGCTGTTGTCCTGCACGTTGGAGTACGCGCCAATGCGGATTTCGTGGACGTCGCCGCGGACGACTGCGTTCATCCACACCGAAGCGTGTTCGCCCAACACCACGTCGCCGATCAACTGCGCCGATTCGTCGACGTAACAACTTGCCGGAATCGTAGGCCGCACACCTTTATAAGAGCGAATCATATTTGTCTTAATTCTCTATCAGAAAATGATTTTCGAATCAGGGATCCGAAAGGAAATTGAAAATACCACGAGAACGCGTTCCCGCGTAAGAGCTAGCCCTTGCCGTTCGCGCACGAACTCATGTGGGGACAGCCGCCCCTCGGCTGTCCATCGAGCGAAGCTCGACTGACTTTGACGTTTCGCATCGCTAAAGACACATGCGATCACCGTCCGGTTCCCTCTGAGTCCTCCGTGTCCTCTGTGTTGAAAGCCCTTCCGTTCCCACTCCGGGAAGCATCCCGAAAAAGTCGGCTCCGATCACAGAACTCCGCTGCCCGCGCATGCTATACAAAAGTTGGTTTTCCAATTCCGCGGGGAAACTTCCGGCCGAGCTCGACTCGATGCTCCCTCCGGTACTTCTCCGCGGACTCCTCGCCTCGCGTCCGGTTAACGCGCGTCGGGTCCCTCCGAGTTCGATCCCGCACTCCGAGGCGACTCCATGTCTGCGACGCGAATGGCTTTTGTTGCGGCTCTCATTGTCTTTCTGATCATGAAGCCTCCAGCCCTGGCTGGCCAGGACGCGAGTGGAGCGATCCGCGGCACGGTGCTCGACTCCGCCGGAGGAGTGGTGGCCCAGGCTTCGATCGTGATCGTCAACATGGCAACCGGAGCGCGTTACAGCGCGGCCAGTTCCACGACCGGGGCGTTCGACTTCGAGTTGCTGGCGCCCGGCGACTACTCCGCGCGCGTCACGGCGCAGGGAATGTCTCCTCAGGTCACGCCCCAACTGCACGTGGATGTGGGCGGAACCGCGCTGCTGGAATTCCATCTGACCGTCGCTGCAGCACAAGAGAAAGTGACGGTCTCGGGGGCGCCCGCGCTGGTTGAACCGCAGACCAGTACGGTATCCACGCTGCTGGACGAGCGCGCGGTGAACGATTTCCCGCTCAACGGACGCCGCTTTTCGGACCTGGCGCTATTCTCCCCGGGAGCCACACAGGATCCGCGGAGTCTTACGTCTTCCAGCAACGGCGACCTTTCGTTCGGGGGCACTCGCGGATTTCAGAATACGACTCTTGTCGACGGCGCGGACTACAACAACGCGTTCTTCTCACAGGCCCGCGGACGCTATCGCGCGCCTTACCAGTTCTCGACGGAAGTGGTGCAGGAGTTTCGCGTCTCGACAACTCCTACGGAGCGGAGCAGGGACGATCCGGCGGCGCCGTCATCAACGTGGTCACCAAATCCGGGTCGAATCATGTGCACGGCACGGCATTTTACTATCTGCGCGATAGTTCGTTCGGCGCTGCCGATCCGTTCCTGGCCTTCAAGCCCCACAACCGGCAGCAGCAGGTTGGAGGCACGATCGGCGGGCCGATCAAGCGCAACAAGATTTTCTTCTTTGCCGGATTCGATCAGCACATCTTTCACGTTCCGAATGTCGTGGAATTCCTCGATGGCAGCTCAAAAGTCGTGCCTGCGGCCGGAACTGGACCCCTTACTCCCGGGGACTACGAAGCTAGCGATCAGGCGCTGGTCTTCGCCGCGGCGGCGCAACTCACGTCACTGGCCGGAGAATATCCCACCGGGCAAATCGGGAACACATCGTACGCCAAGCTTGATCTCAATCTCTCGTCGCGCGAGCAACTCTCACTGCGTCTCAACACCACGCGCTACTGGGGATCGAACAATGTCTTCCTCGATCCAGCCAGCCCACTCAGTTTCGACGCCAACAACAACAACGGCGAGGAACAAGTCTCAACCGAGACGGCTTCGCTATCGCTAACCTCCGGCCTTTCGCCGCTGTGGATGAGTCATTTCCGCGCCCAGTTCTCGCGCGACCTGCAGCAGTCCTACAGCAACACGGGAGACGTGCTGGTGAAGATCCCGACAATTCTCGACGGCATGGGACGCTCGAACCTGCTCCCGCGCCAGACTCGCGAGCATCGCCTGCATCTTGCGGAGACGCTGAGTCACGAGGGCTCGCGAAATACGTGGAAGTTCGGGGGCGACGCGCTGCTCCCATGGATTTACGATTTCTTTCCCAGCCAGCAAAGCGGCGAGTACCTCTTCTATCCGGTGAAGGTGAATCCGTTCACTTTTCAACCGATGGAATCCGGCCTGCAACTCAGCCCGCTGCGGGCTTATGCGCACGAAGTGCCGCACTACTATTTGCAGAACTTGGGCAGCGCTACGTCGCCTCCCGACACCAACGAATACGCCGCGTTTGCGCAGGACACACTCCGCGTGACCAGCCGGCTGGCGGTGAACCTTGGGGTGCGCTGGGATCTGCAAACCTTCACGACCGCGGGATTGCTGTCGAACCCATTGTTTCCGCCTGCGGGCAAAGTTCCTTTCCAGCCCTACAACTTCGCGCCCCGCGCCGGACTGGCGTATTCCTTCGGCAACAAGCGTCCGCTGGTGGTGCGCGCGGGATACGGCATTTTCTTTGTGCGCATTCCGCAGATTTACAACTCGGTCATTCAAACCGAAAACGGCATTACGGATGCGAGCGTATTTCTGAACAACACGAACTATTACGACCATCAGGTGTTTCCGACTTATCCCAATCCGCTGGTAAGTTGCCCGTTATATGCCGCGAATTGCGCTCTGCCGGCGGGATTCACACAGGGCGTAACCAACACTGTCTCCGCCTTCGCTCCGAACTTTGTGACGCCACGAGTGCAGCAGGCTAACCTGACGTTGGAAAAAGAGGTCTCGGATCACACCACGGTGACGTTGTCCGCGCTTAGCGTTCACGGCGAACATCTGATCCGGGCGCTGGACGTGAACCTTCCACCGCCGGTTGCGTCGACCTATCCCATTTTCGATTCGACCGGATCCATCTTCACGGGTGGCTATTACACCGTGGACTCGTTCGCGACGTGGCAGTTCACGCGATCGCTGACGTGTCCGTGGCCGCCTTGCATCAACCCGCTGGGACGGCCTATCGCGCAACTGGGCGCTATCAACGAGTTCCAGAGCGCCGCGTCGAGCTACTACAACGGCGCCGTGCTCTCCATCAACCGGCGCGTAGCTCGCGGATCTTATCTGCGCTTCTCCTACACCTATGCGCACGCCATCGACGACGGGCAGGACGCACTCGTCGCGGGACAGCCCGCCACGGTGCAGAATTCCTATGCACCCAGCACCGAACGCGGACCCAGCGTCACCGACCAGCGCCAGCGCCTCGTGGTTGCCTTCTCCGCCGAGCCGCATCCTTTTCATCGCGGACAGGAGTTTCTCGGCCACGTCTTCAATGACTGGAAGATGTCCACGGTCGTGAACTACGGCAGTGGACGGCCCTTCAACGCCACCGTCGTGGGCGATCCCAACCAGGACTCGAACGACCTCAACGACCGGCTTCCTGGGTATAGCCGTAATGGATTCACCGGGCCTGACTATGCGACGGCCGATCTTCGGCTGACTCGAACCTTGCGCCTCGGCGAGCGCTACAAACTCAATCTGGTCGCCGAATCTTTCAACCTGTTCAACCGGGACAATCAGCGGGTCACCATCACGTCGAACGGGCTGGTTTCCTCAGCGTCGACATTTGTGCAAAGCTCGGTCACCGCCAACATCGCGCCGTTCCCCGGTTACTATACGTTGCCCAACAGCTTCATGAAGCCCAACGCAGCGTATGCGCCGAGACAGATCCAGCTGGCGCTGAAATTCATTTATTGAGCGGCGACCGATTGGATCTGACATCGCGGCCACGAGCCTTGCCATAGCAGTGGAAAAGGAGGGTGGAGGGGTGGAGAAGGCCTTCTTTTGGACTGCTGCGGAGCTCCAAAACCGTCTCAAAATGATGCAATACGGCAATTTTGCGGCCCTTCTTCCGTGATTTCGACCACTTCCTCTTGACTTGGAGTCAAATCCTTGTAATAACTATTCGGTCCATCCGGACGGGTTTGGGGGTGTGTCAGTTTGGCAGAAGTAAGGCTGCAAGAGGGTGAATCCCTCGAGAACGCGCTGCGCCGTTTTAAGCGCAAGGTGCAACAGGAAGACATTATCAAGGAGGTCAAGCGCCACTCCTTTTACCTGAAGCCCGGCGAGAAGAAGCGTGTAAAGGCTGCTCTCGCACGTAAGCGTGCTCGCAAAAAGACGCGTAAAGAACAGGATTAACGCAGTAGTTGGGCCGCTCCTTCCCGGGGCGGCCCTGCTCAAATCTGGCCCCCACCGAGTTGAGCTGCAGTAGGGATAGTTCATACTTATCATCTCCGGCATATAAAGAACGATGAGTTGTACCCACGCCCCTCCTGGGTGCGTGGCGGGCCGAGTCCATGGGGCTGTAAGAGGGGGAGCAAGAGACAACCTGTATTTTCGGTGAACCACCGCAGTTCCTTCCCCGCGGGTGGGCGCGCGGAAACGGGCTGAAGGGAGCCATCCTCGATGGAATTTCAGGACAAGGTGCTGAAGTGTATCGACTGTGGGAGTGATTTTATTTTCACGGCTGGGGAACAGCTTTTCTTCCACGACAAGCAATTCAAGAACGAACCCAAGCGTTGCAAGGCTTGCAAGACCAAGCGAGTTTCGGTACTCGGAGCGCCTCCCGCTCCGGGGCAGAGCTACCGCTACACCAAGGTCGAGACCCAGGCGACGTGCTCGGGATGCGGAAAACAGACGACCGTTCCTTTCCGTCCCACGCAGGGCCGCCCCGTCTTCTGCCGCGAGTGCTTCATGTCTCGCAGGACGGCGGCGTCGGCGTGACCCAGTCCGGCTCGACCGCCTCTGGGTTACGATAGGGTTGTGGCTGGATATTTTGTAGAAAACTTCGGCTGCCGCGCCACCCAGGCTGACGGCGCCGCCCTCGAACGCCAGTTCGAAGAGCTCGGGATGGCGCGCGCCTGTGCTCCGGGCCAAGCATCCGTGGTGGTGATGAACACCTGCACCGTAACGGCGGGTGCGGATCAGGATGCGCGGGCCGCGATCCGGCGCGTGCGGCGACAGAATCCCGAGGCTCGCATCGTAGTCACGGGATGCTACGCACAGCGAGCTCCGGAAGAGATAGCGGCCCTGCCCGGTGTAAGCCTTGTCATCGGAAACTCCCACAAACATCACTTGGCGGAGATTGTGAGCGCCACCGCAACCAAGTCCGCCGGTGAAACTGAGCAGCGCGACACTTTGAGTTTTGGGTGGCGCAGCGCTTCGAGCGCCGCGATCGACGCTGCCCCTCATCTCAGGGCTTCGGCTCCTGAGGAATCTGCTTTCGTTCCCCTGACAACCTTGACTGCTTCGTCCGGAAGCCGAGGGCCGGAGGCCGGAAGCCCCATCTTCGTCTCCGACATTTTCGCGCACACCGAACTGCTAGCCGCGCCGGTCTTCGATGCCGCAAATGAACGTACGCGTCCCAATCTGAAGGTGCAGGACGGGTGCGATAACCGTTGTTCTTTTTGCGTGATCCCCTATGTGCGAGGCCAAAGCCGCTCGCTTGAGATCGAACGGATCCTGCGCGAGGTGAATGGTCTGGTCGCGTCTGGCTATCGCGAAGTTGTGATCAGTGGGATCAATTTGGGGAGATGGGGACGAGATCTTGGCGGCTTCCGGCTTTCGGCTGCCGGCTTCCGGAACTCGGCGGCAGAGTCAGAGGATATTTTGCGGAAGCCGAGAAGCGGAAGCCGGAGGCCCTCTCTCGAAAATCTGATTCGCGCCATTCTCTCGGAGACCGAGCTCGAGAAACTGCGCATCTCTTCCGTGGAACCGATGGACTGGAGCGACGAACTAATCTCGCTAGTTGCTTTGTCGCCGCGAATTGCCAAGCACGCGCACGTGCCGATGCAATCGGGCAGTGACGCGGTGCTGCGACGCATGCACCGTAAATATCGCCCGTGGCACTACCGGGAGAAGATCGAGAAGATTCGCGCGGCCATGCCGACGGCGGCGATCGGCGCCGATGTGATGGTGGGATTCCCCGGAGAAACGGACGCCGAGTTCGAATCGACACGCCGGATGGTTGAAGAGCTACCGTTCACCTACCTCCACGTCTTTACGTACTCCGCGCGCCCGGGCACTCCCGCGGCAGAGATGAAGAATCAAGTGCCGGTGCATCTGGCGCGCGAAAGGAATCGCATCCTGCGCGAGTTGGCCGCCGAGAAGAAACTTGCATTCATGCGTGGATTCGTGGGCAGAGAAGTGGACGCGATCACGCTGAGTGTCGTGGGCAGCGATGCCGATGGTGAGTTCACCGAGGCCCTCACGGACAACTACCTAAAACTGCGGCTGCGGGGACGCCACGAGGCGAATCGCTGGTTGCGCGCGGAGATCGAGGACGTGGTGGATGGAGCGCTGGTGGGGATGTGCGGCCATTGACTCACTAGTATGTCCTAGGTTTTCTTCCGGGGCGCTCCCAATTCACATCGTCGGCGGTATCGCTCCCCACCCTTCGCGAAGGGCACGCGAAGGATGGGCCACCCCGTTTTACTCGGTACCTTACGAAATCCCCGCCACGACAGCCGCGGGACGGCAGCGCTACTTATGAAGCGGCTGCAGTTGGGTTGCGATTTTTTCCAGCAGCGCTGCCGCGGCTTGACCAGCGTCGAGTGTGGAGAACTCGCTACCCAGTTCGATGCACGAGGTGGCTGCGCAGAGATCTCGGAACGATTTCTCGGTCGCCGGCGACCCGGCGAGTTCCGCGCCCAACAACAGCAGATCGAAGTGCGAGACGCGCATCAGGATGAGGGCATCGCGAAGGTTGTTGCTGGTGTGAACATCGTACCCGGCCCGGCGCAGGAGTTCGCGAACGTAGGTGACGACGTCGGCATCGCGATCGACGCACAAAATGCTGTGTCCGGTGGAGACCGGTTTCTCGGTCGCGACAGGCGCTCGATAAAACGCGGCCACTGCGTGATCTTCCGATTCGTGGGAATCGAACAGCTTGTGCAGATGAGATAACTGAAGCATTTTGCGGATGGACTCGGGAACCTCGCACAGTTTCAGGTCGCCGTGCACCTGGCGTGTGCTGGTGAGAGTGCGCACCATGGTTCCCAGGCCGCTGCTGTCGATGAATACGACCTCGCCGAGATGGAGAACAATCGACCGGCGATCCCGGAGCAGATGCGTCACGTGAGCCCGCAGGGCTTCGACCTCGCCGCCGGCAACGATGCGCCCCTTGCAGCGCACAATAGTGACACGTCCCACGTCGCGTGTTTCCAACAGCAGCTTCAATCGGTCTCCTGTTCGACGAGGCTAGCGGGCGACCGCTTTCAATACCACCGTATTACGCTCGTCGCCCGTGACGGCGCGGTCAAAGCGCTTGAGTTCGTCGGCCCGATCGACGGGCAAGCTCAGCTCCTTGACCTCAAAAGTCCGGGTGTAGCGTATCACGCCGCCCGTCACTTCAGTCTTGGAATGGTAGCTGGCGAAGCTGAAGTCGGCGTCCACGGGAGGTGGCATGTCGTCCACTTCGTAGCCCGCGGGAATCGCGATCTCAAAAGTGTCGACATCGCGCGCGGGAGCTTCGAATTCGATGGAGAATTTGCGCGGCTCTTTGGTCTCAAGGTAACCGAAGGCTTTGTTGCCGAGCACGCGGGGACGCACCAGCAGTAGTCCGCCGGCGTTCTTGGCGTAGTGGTCGGACTCGAAGGAGTAGTCAAAGCCGAAGGGCTGATCCGTGCGCTGCAGATTGGAGAAGGTCGCGTGCGTCAGGCGGAAACTGGACATGGAATTCGACAGCAGCGTTTCGATGGGCTTGACGCGGTCCGCATCGTTGGTGACTTTCATGAGGGCATAGCGCTCCGAGGCGGCCCGCTCGCCAAGGCGTACTTCCTTGACGCTGCCCTTGAGCGTGCCTCCGGCATCCAGAGTCAGCTTTGCGGTCCGCTCGACGCTGTTCATGGACGAGGGCTGCTGCGGCAAGGGAATGAGTTCACCGCCGTCAGGGATCACCAGGAGCGCATAGTTGTCCTGTAATTCTCCGCGAATTTGCCCAAAGGGAGTGATGTCATCGGTGGGATCAAAGAACAGGATCCTGCCGAGTTTTGGATCTTCCCGCACAGCTATGAGAGCTGGATCTTTGAGCCCCTCGGGTAATTTGATGGCAACAATCGCGTGGTTAAAGCCATGGTGGGCCGGTGCATTACGAGTGACCGCGCCGCGCTCGGTATTGATGACGACGTGGTAGGAGTCGACGTCGATCTCGTGCAGCATGGCACGCATCAGGGTGGCCTTGTCTTTGCAGTCTCCATAGCGATGAGAAAACACTTCTGGAGCGGGGTGGGGCTGCCATCCACCGATGCCGAGCTCGATGGCTACGTAACGAATGTCGTGCTGCACAAATTGCGCGATCGCCTGCATCTTCTGCACCGGCGTGTTCTTGCCGGCCGTCACAGTCGCGACTTGCTGCTTGATCTCGGGGGAAGCATCGGCCCTGCCGGCCAGCAAGGTGCCATACCATTTCCCCATGTCGTCCCAGGCAGCGAAGCCGTTCAAAGCCTTTCCGCCGGGCGGAAAGAAGGTCACGATCATTTGGCCGGCAATCCCCACATAAGGGGGCATGGCGGGCTCCTGGCGGATTTCCTTGACATCGGAAACCGTCCATTGCCAGAGATTATTTCCGGTTTCGGAGGGCTTCACCTCGGGATGGTTCAACCAGAAATCGCGGAATTCCCAGCCGGGCGGGAGTTGCAAGGAATAGTGCGTCTCGCGCACCGGATCGGTCTGCTGGAAATACCACATGTCTTGCAGAAAGAACGGGCGTTCTTCCACCTCATACTCATAGCCAACAATATTGCCGGGATCGGGCGCGGGGATGGTGAGCACGCGGAACTTCACGTCATCGACGAGTTCCCCTCCTCCGCCGAGGGCGCGGTCGACGGCATCTTTGTCCTTGACCTCGTAGTCTTTGCCCTGCGCGGGGATGCACCATCCATGCAGACTTTTGATCTTGCGGGAAGGGTTGAAGTAAACGTAGACCGTGCCGTGCTCGCGGCCGTTGGGGCGCAGAATCTTATAGGCCTCGCGGATGGTGGTTTTAATCTTATCGGTCGAGAGGACCGTGACGTCGGTCTCGGAATAAAGCAATATCGCGTCGGTCTTTTCGTCGTGAGGGGGCAACGGCGCGTTCACCTGGGCGTGCATCCATGGTGGGGCATCGCCAGCCGAAGCGCGCGTCGCCCCGGCACACAAGGCGAGCGCAGCGCAAAACGAAATCAGCAGAACTCGCCGGCTAGTTGCTGGCGGACGCTGTGGCGGCTTGCAAAACAATTTGTTGGTCATCTCCGGTCCTCACCGATTGAAAGAATTCGCGCAGCGCGGGGTAATACTTGGTGTCCAGCAGGAGAAAGTCCCAAGCGAGTTTCCGCGTCATGTGAAGCATGGTGCCGTTCTTCTCGACTTTCGAAGCATAGGAAAGGACATGGCCGTTGTTCGTTTGGGGTGGCGGGACGCTGCTCACTTGCCAACCCTGGGGGAGCTCGATGGTCACGTCTTCGCTCTTCTCATACGGGTAATCAACATAAATCGGGTGAACACGGTTGCTGTGTTCAAAGGTATGCTTCTCGACAGCGGTGAAAAGAGCCGCTGGAATCAGAGTGCGCTTCCCTGCGCTCGAAGCCCAGCCCGGAACGCTGAGATCGAATTCCGCCACGAGAGGAGTCTCGGGGTTGCTCCAATCTGGCGTGTTCGTAAGTTCAACCTCGGCGGTCACGGGGATTTGGTTCTTGACCCGCTGTTCCAGGAATTTCTTACGGGCCACAGCGTCAGCGTTGCGGACGTCAAGGCGGTGGTACATCGCCTCCAGGCCGGTGTAGGTAACCTGCAGTTTGCCTTCGAGGTTGCCGGAGTCCGTGAGTCGCAGCTTGGAAACGAGTTGGATTTGGGACTCGGAACTCTCCGGAAGCGTCGTCTGGACCCAGGAGCCGCCATCTTTGTTCAGGCAGAGTCCGGGCGTGCCGGTCTCGGGCCAGGTGAGCATTCCAAAAGGTGTAAAAGCCGCACCGGGATCGAAATAGTGATCCTTGCCGTTGAGTTTGACGAGGACAACGTTGGAGTTCAGCTTGCGATTTTCCATCGTCTTGGGAGTGAAGAAATACTGACTCCGGCTGGACGCCCAGACACCGCACGCATCGAAGCCCGCCGCGCGGACGAGTGCCAAGTAGAGCCATGTGAGTTGCACACCATTCCCATATCCACGTTTCCAGAGTTCCTCGACGTTCTCCACTGGCTTTTCTTTGTCGCGTTTTTCCTGCTGCAGAGTCTTCTCCATTTCATACGTAGTATTGCGAATCTTCTGCACGCGGTCATAGATTTTGCGCAGCTTGACCTCCGGGGCATCGTTGGGCGAGACGATCTGGCTGACTGCCTGTTCCATCGCCTTCCGCTTATCAATGAACGCCTCGAGAGAGTCGTACCGCTTCTTGTTGACATGCCGCCAGAACTGTTCCGGCTCGCGGTCCAGGTATTCATCTTCGTAGATGAAATTGACCCGAGCTCGCAGCTCGCTGGGAGGAGGCATGAAGTCCTCGATCTGGAAGGCCGGAATATCGTGGGCCTCCATTCGCAAGATGTGGTCGGGACCCTCTTTGGGCTCCGAACCCGCGGGAACACCCTGCCAGGTCCAGCGCAAGCTCATGATGGAGTAGGTGGATTTGTAGGGCTTTAGGGAGAATCTTGCGTAGCGTGTGAACAACGGATCGCTGAGAGTCCAGAGCGAATTGTAGATGAACTGATCGCTCAGATCATAGGTGTAGCGATACTCGATGATGTCACCAACTTGTACGTTGGGAAGGGTAAAGGTTTTCGCCAGGTACTTGAGTCCCTGAGCTTTTTCGATGGTCTTTTCGAAAACCTTTCCGTCGAAGTCGACCACCGAGCCATCGGATTTGAGTGTGCTGGCGTGAACGCCCACGACGTCTTCGCTGGCCCGGTTGAACTCAATCTCGACGTCGGCATAGCGGCGGCCTTCTTCGGTAAGAATCTTGATGCGCACGAAGTTGTCTTCGTGCGAGGTGCGGCCGTTGTCATCGCGATCTACTTCGCGAAACAGAATGATGGCGGGCGCGCCGGGAGCCTTGGGCTCGCTGGTCATTTTCAGATCTTCGGGAGAGACGGGTGGAAATCCCTGGGCCCACGAAGGGGCCGACGAAAGCGCGGCTGTGGCGACGAGCGCCAGCAAGAGTCTGTTCGGCCAAGCAGACAGCTTAAAGAGAGCAGGCATGGTGCCTCCCACGACAAGGTTGTGAGTCAGCGTGGAGTCCGGGGGCCCGAGGGGGAAAGCAGAGGCCGCAGAGGATAAGCCACGACGTCGGATATAGTTTTCAGCCGAGCACGCAGGCTTTATGGCAGGCGAGAGTATCGCGCCATCAAGCCGCTGTCAAGATAACGTACGAGATGCGGTCGGGGTGTGATGCCGATCACATCATGAGTCGCAAAGCTCTCTCGCAAGGGTCAGGGAGGCAGGCTCACGGAGACGGAAGGCGCGACCCGGAAGCCGCAACCACAGGCGGATTCCGCTCTCCGCCGCAAGCCAGCCCTTCTTTGCATGAGGCTGCAATTTGACCTGGGTCTATAATTGGCCGACCCATGCCCCTGGCTGCTGGCACACGACTCAGTCAATATGAAATTCTCTCGCCGATTGGGGCGGGCAGCATGGGCGAGGTGTATCGCGCCCGCGATACGCGGCTGGACCGGGATGTGGCCATCAAAGTTTTGCCACAGCTGGTTGCGTCGGAACCGGAGCGCCTGCAGCGCTTCGAAGTAGAAGCCAAGGCGGCAGCGGCTCTGAACCATCCCAACATTCTTGCGGTGTACCAGATGGGAACGTACGCGGGAGTTCCCTATCTGGTCTCCGAACTGCTCGAGGGCATGACTCTGGCAGAGACCGTGAGGCGCGGGCCATTGCCGGTGCGCAAGGCGATTGACTACGGAGTGCAGATTGCGCGCGGCCTGGCAGCGGCGCACGAAAAAGGGATCGTCCACCGCGACCTGAAGCCCGACAATCTGTTCGTCACCAAAGATGGGCGAGTCAAGATTCTCGACTTCGGACTGGCCAAGGTGATTCAGCCGAAGGAATCGGTCGCGAATATGGCGCCGACGCTCACCATCCCGGGCGTAGCCATGGGGACAATGGGCTACATGTCTCCGGAGCAGGTGCGCGGGCTGGCCACCGATCACCGCACCGACATTTTCGCTTTCGGCGCAATCCTTTACGAGATGGTGATGGGGAAGGCGACTTTTGGCCGTCTCACCAACGCCGATACGATGAGCGCGATCCTGAACGAAGAGCCGACGCCGATTTCGGAGCTTGCCCCGGAAACGCCAGTAGGACTGCAGAGAGTTGTGCTGCGCTGCCTGGAGAAAAACGCGGAGCAGCGGTTTCAGTCGGCATCGGATTTGGCGTTCGCTCTGGAAGCATTGTCGGACACGGGAGTCGGAGCACCGACCGGCGCGCATGCGATCCAGCCGGTCGTGGGCAAGGGAGGCGCGAAGGAGAAAGAGCCTGATCGTTTTCGCACAGCGCTCGCCGGGACAGCATTGGCGATTGTGGCCCTGGCAGTGCTCGCCTATTTCTGGATGCGGCCCGCTGCGGTTCCGAGAGTTTCGAATTACGTTCAGCTCTCGCACGACGGCCAACCGAAGTCATTGATCGGCACCGACGGCTCGAGGCTCTACCTGGGCGTAGGAGTGGGCAGTTCGGGAAGCTTCGCCTTCCACGGGCTCGCGGAGATGTCGGTGACGGGGGGCGATCCGCGGAGGATGTCGATCATGCCCTCAGCAGACATGGTTCCCGTGGATCTGTCGCCGAGCGGAGCGGAACTTCTCGTGGTGGATGGCCGGGGCGCGCCTCCGCGGGGACCGATCTGGAGTCTGCCGGTACTGGGCGGATCTCCACGCAGGCTGGGGGATGCGATGGGAGAAACGGCTGCATGGTCGCCGGATGGCAAAATGCTGGCGTATAGCAATCTGAGTGATCTGTTCGTGGCCAACGCGGACGGAACGGGGTCGCGAAAACTGCTGGCGGTGAAGGGTGACATCAAGAACGTGACATGGTCGCCGGACGCCAGCCACTTGCGATTCGACACCACCGAGACCGCCGGGACGATCGGGCAGCAACTCACATGGGAAGTCTCGGCGACGGGAACGGACCTGCATCGCTTCCTGGGGGGCTGGCATGATCCGCCGGACGAGTGTTGTGGCAAGTGGACGAAGGACGGCAAGTACTTCATATTTCAGTCGAAAAATCAGATCTGGGCTTTCCCGGAGACGCGGGGTTTCCTGCGCTCTGAAGCGAAGCCGATTGCATTGACTTCGAGCCCGCTGTCGCTGTCGTATCCTCTGCCGAGCGAAGACGGCAAGAAGCTGTTCATGATCGGGCAGACCTACCGTGGCGAGCTGATGCGTTACGACGCGAAGTCGGGTCAGTTCGCATCGTTTCTCGGTGGCATCTCGGCGGAGTACGTTGCTTTCTCCAAGGATGGGCAATGGGTGACTCATGTTGCCTACCGTGAAGGCTCGCTTTGGCGGAGCAAGCCGGATGGAAGCGAGCGCCTGCAACTCACTTATCCGCCCATGTATCCGGTGCTGCCGCGCTGGTCTCCCGACGGCAAGAAAATCATTTTCTTCGAGTTCGCGCTGAGCGCCGCGAAGCCGGCGAGGATTTATGAAGTTTCCGTCGATGGAGGAAGTCCGCGGGAGTTGATGGCGGACGATCCGCGGCAACAATTGGATCCGAACTGGTCGCCGGACGGGACGAAGATCGTGTTCAGCAATGAATCGAATGATCCGTCATCGGCAATTCATGTACTGGATCTGGCCAGCCGCCAAGTCTCGGACCTGCCGAACTCGCAAGGACTGTATTCACCGCGATGGTCGCCGGACGGCCGTTACATTTCTGCCTTCTCGGCGGACTCGATGAGGCTGATGCTGTTTGACTCGCAAAACCAGAAATGGACTGAACTGGCCAACGGGTCGTTGAGTTGGCTGAACTGGTCGCATGATGGACAGTACGTGTATGTGCTGGATTACCGCGGCAAGAATGCAGTGGTTCGGATTCGCATCAGCGACCATAAGACGGAGCAGGTCGTGGATCTTAAGAGTCTTGCGACCACTGGGCGCTACGGCGGCGCTCTGTCGCTCACGCCCGACGATTCCCCTCTGCTGCTGCGCGACACAGGAACCCAGGATGTGTACTCGGTGGATTGGGAAGCGCCTTGAGCGCCTCGGGTCGTGCCCGTCCTTTGGTCTCTTTAGTTTTTCTTTGGTGATCATCCAGTCCAAGATCATTACGGACGATCTCTACGCCGGGGAGTCTGGGGAACGATCGAGCCGCTTTACCTTGTTTTCGAGCAGATCATTGAGTTCCCGGACCAATTTCGTAAACTTGTCGCGATTTCGTTCGTTCGCAATCTGCTCGCATAGCGATCGCATGCGCTCTCGTTCGTCAGGGGTCATTCCGAACCTCGTGGTAGCCGCAGAGCGGGAAGATTTGCTGCCTTAGCAGGGAATGCGAATATGAACCCGGGAGGGATGGAGAAGTTGCCTTTCCGCTGTCGCGGCTCGTGGACATTTTCGAGAGCTGACAGTCAGGACTTACAGCGGAGGCAGGGCGCGCCGTTCCTTGGCAGACTTGCGTCCCAGGAGTTGACTGGCAGCGAGACTGCGAAGGCGTTCAATTTTCTCGTGGATCGCAGCCAATAATTCTTGCAGGATCGCTTCCAGTTCGCCGTTGGAAGCTTCCGTAACCTGGGCACAGAGATGTCGAATTCGGTCGTCGAGGCGGCGCGAGTGCATTCTGAAGTAATCCGCGTCGTTCAGTGGCTCGCTGTATTTTGCCTGAGATCGATGGAAAGGTTGGATACCCTACGTACTGTAGACCACGAAAAAGCCCGCGGCTGAGAGCCGGGGAAAACCCGCACTCTGCGGCTACAGCAAAGGCGATACGTCCGCGGGGCGGGAACGGTATCAGGTGTTTCCCGTAGACGAGAAGAAAGGAGCAGCGGTTGTAAACCCGATTACGTTCCGAAGCGTTCGGCGGCGCGAGCTTTTGCCTTGGCGGCTTCTTCCTCACGATTCTTGGCGGGGGCCGTGGTTTCAAGCGAGCGCAGAAGGCGCATTGAAATGGCGGCGACTTCATTGACCGCCGCGAGGAACGACGCTTCGTTGGACTTCGACGGCTTGTTGAAACCGGTGATTTTTCGGACGAACTGCAGCGACGCGGCCCGCACTTCGTCGTCGGTGACGGGCGGATCAAAATTGAAAAGAGTCTTGATATTTCTGCACATGGAATAACACCTCGGTTATCTACAGTTCCCCAGATCGAACCGCTAAGCTTATTTTCGCCCAAGAAGGCCGGTCCGTGGAATCCCCACGAGACGCGATCGATTTTGCATTCAGCCGCAGTTTAGTTTGCAGGAGAACGACGAAAACCCCATGACCGATCTCAGCAAGATCCGAAGCCTGTATGAGCGGAACCTCTATCTGCAGGCGTACCGCGAATCCGCGGATCAGTGGGTCGCGGGGACTCGCGTCGAAGAACTTCCCATGGAAGAAGTATTGTTGGCCAGCAGGCTGGCGGCGCGCCTGGGAGGTCCGCGCCTTTCGCGGTGGCTCATCCGAAAGGCCATCGAGCGCGAACCTGAAAATGCGAAGGTTCGCTTTGCGGCCCTATTCTTACGCTCCCCAAAAAGACTCTTGCTCGACGATCTGCGGAAATTCGAGGATGCCCCCGATCTCGGCGGGGATAACGCAAAGCTGCGAGTTCACTGGTTTGGCGCGCACGCCATGATGTGGGGGAGCCTGCGAGACTTCGAAAGAGCGCACAACTGCCTGCGCAGTGGAGAAGCACTCCAGGTCGAAGATAGCTGGTTCTTGTGTTGTAAGTCTGAAGTGCTGGCGATGGAGGACCGGTGGGAGGAGGCTCTGGCCACCGCGGAGCAGGCGTGGGCCATGGATCCTGGCTCACCGGCCGAGTCGAGGAGTCTGGGGCTTAGTCTTCTCAGCCTGGGACGGGCTGAGGAAGCGGCGGAGCGTTTGAGCGCGATGGCCTCGCAAGGGGAATCACATGAGGTGGCGCTCTACGCGTGCTGGCATCAGTGTGCATGGGCAGAGACTCTGGCGGGCAATGAGCGCCGAGCCGCACTGGACAGTGCATTGCAACTCACACACAAAGTGACAGAGTTGGCGCCTCTCGCGGATCGGGAGTCGGAGGCAGGATTTGCACGTATGCATCTGGAAATTGCGGCGCTGAGGGATGATCACGTCGAGATGGCGAAATGGGCAAAGAACGCGCGGTCGCCCTTTTACCGTGCCGTGCTCGAAAACCTCCGCAAGAGCCCGGGCGGCCAGCGTATTCGGCTCGTGCATCGCCGCATGAAACAGAAGTATCAGGAGTGCCTGCCATCGAGCGTGGCCTCGACGCTTAGCGTGTATGGGACGGAACTTGATCCGCGGGAGATGGCTTCGGAGATCACTTTTGGCGGAACGCAGTATTGGTCGGCAACGGAATGGCTGGAGAAGCGCGGGTTTGCTGTGCGCATGTTCTGCGCCACGCCCGCGGTTACAGCGGTTTTGGTGAAAGCAGGGTTTTCGTTCGTTCTGGGTATTGAGACCGACGACTTTAGCCATGCTGTGAACGTGGTGGGACTGGACGAGGCTGCAGGCACGGTACTGCTGCATGATCCATCGACGTTTCGCACTCGCGAATATCTATTGAGCAGCCTAGGGAAACAAGAGGCTCCGGTTGGACCGAAAGCCATGGCCGTGGTTCCACCGGACCACGCTGAGACGCTCGACCGATTGCTGCCACGAGCTGATGTGGAAGCCATGACGGCATTAATGTTGCATCAGAAAGCGCGCATCCGAGTGGGCGTGGAGTCGGCGCGCGAAGTGGCCGAGGACCTGGCCAGAAAACAACCGGATCATCCGCTCACGCGATATCTGGAAGCGATCCAAGCACGAGACGAAGGGCACACTCGTCAGGCACTCGGCAAACTTCAGGATTTGCTGCGGGAATATCCCAAGTCCTCCATGGTGCGGCTAACCTTGTTATCGACATGCCGGGCGCTGGGAAACAGCGCGTTGATACGGGAAGTGCTGGCTGAAGTTGTGGATGCGGGCACCGTGCCTGGAGTTCAGGCCCAGCAAGAGTGGCGGCATCCTCCGAATGGCTACGTCGTTCAGTTAGCCGACCTTCTGCGGATGTCTGCGCCGACGCGGCCTCAGGCTAAGCACCTCCTGAACGGAGTACTGCAGCGGCAATTCAATGCGGCGGATGCATGGCACGTCCTCGGAGATCTGTTCTGGCATGAAGGTAATTTTTCTGGAAATCTCTTGTGCTATCGACTCGCGTCTTGTCTGGCCAGCAATCACGAGCATTACGCTCGATCCTATTGCGGCGCACTGGTAAAGATGCATCAACCGGAGGAGGGCTTGGCCTGGCTGGAGAAACGCGCGCGCAAATATGGGGTTGCAGCGGTGGGCACCGGTCCCTGGGCCACTTGGGCGTCCGCTCTGGAATATTGGGGCCAGCCGGAAAAGGCAATCAGTGTTTGCCGGGAAGCGCTGCAACTGCATCCGAAATCGCCGGAGTTGCAGAGTTTTTCGGCCGGATTCTTTGCCCGAATGGGCCAATGGAATGACGCAAACGCCAGTCTAGTCACGCTGAAGGAACTGGGGAATGCGGCACTCTACGAAGAGGCTGCAACAACGGTTGGCCGCATGAGCGGCGCTCTGGATGACACGATTCAGCATTGCGATCAGTGGATCCGGTGCGCGCCTCACTCGTTGCCCGCCCGGCAGTTTCTGCTGGAGTTGATCGCAAAGAGAGATGGCATGAGGGCGGCGCTTCAACGGGCTGCCGAGTGGTCGGCCGCTCATCCGGAACACGATGATCTGGAACGAGTCTATGCGGCCGAGCTCGATGCCAGTTCTGCTCCGCGCTGGAAAAAGGATCTGCTGCTCGCGCGTCGCGTGAAGCGCAACAGCGAAGACAGCTGGGCGTGGCGTGAGCTTGCGTTCCGCCGGATGGCGGACTATGAACGAGCCAATGAGAGCCGGCGAGAACGCCTTGCGCCTCGGGTAGAGGCAATTCTCAAGGAGAGCGAACGAACTGCGCCGGAGCATCCTTCCACTCTTCGAGCGCGTGCCCATTGGTTTGAAACACATCAAGACTGGCGCCAGGCGATGGCTTTGTGGTTCGAATCGATCGATCGCGAGCCGAACAATTTCTACAGCTACCGCCGCGCGTGGATCTGCTCGGTGGCACTGAAGCCGGAGGAGCGGCAGGCCGTTCTCGACAAGATCGAAACAGCGCTCGAAAATTGCCCCGAACGGATCCCGTTTGCCCGGGAAGCTGTGTTCCTGGTAGCCCAGAGGTTGGGAAGTGGGATTGCGGAGGAAATGGCTGAGCGTTTGAAAGCGTCCCGGGCCGATGATCCGGACGTCGTACAAGCAGGTGCGGACCTTCTGGTAGAGATGGGACAGGGAAGGTCTGACGCAGCCCGGGCGTTGAAGGTTCTGGAGCCCGCCGTCGTCCGCTTCCCTTATCACCTGGGCCTGCGGTTTTCCCTGATTGGGGCCTGCAGGAAATTAGGTGTCGTTGACCGGGCCGAGTCCGAACTGCGAGAGATCATTCGCCGCTTTCCTGGCGACGTGGGGGCACACCTTCAACTGGCCCGCCTGCTGGACTATCTCGGGAAGCGTGACGAAGCGTCTTCATTGATGAAGGCTGCTGCCGCCCGGAATCCGTTAAGCACGGAGATCTGGTCCACTCGCGTCCAGATGCTGGCTAAGAACCGGCAGTTTGGGGAAGCGCGCGCAGTCATCACACGGGGCATGCAACTTCTTCCGGATGCTGTTGGCTGGCGCGCGAGAGCGGCTCGACTCCTGCTGGAGTGCGGTGATAAGGAGGGCGCCGTACAAATGGCGCGAGATGGAACGGCAGTATATCCTCGCGGCGCCTATTTGTGGTTTCTTCTCGGAGATGTGTTGAGTCGGGCGAGAGAATTTGCCAAGCCGGGAGAGGTCGAGGCCTGCTTCCGAACGAGCCTGACCCTGAACAGCACACTGCTGGATGCCGCCGATCTGCTGGCAGTCACCCTTACGGAACAGGGGCGTCACGAAGAAGCGGAGCAAGTCACATCGGCAATGTTGACGATCTATCCAGATAACTCACCTGCGCGAGGACGTTTGGCGTGGATTCGGTGTCAAAAGGGCGAAAAGGCAGAAGCGACCAGACAGCTGGAGTCGATTCTTCTCGACGCGCCCTGGTACCGCTGGGGCTGGGGCGTCCTCATGGAGTGGATTTTGCAGGATCAGGCATGGGACATCGGCCGGCGGGCACTCCGCGAAATTCCGGCCCCGTTCCGCGGAGATACGAAGTTTCGGAAACAGCGCTTGGTAGTGCTGGAAAAGTGCAGCCTCTCTGCACAGGAGATCGAGTCGGAGTGGCAGGGGCTTCTGGCAGACTTTCCGGAAGATGTCGCGCTGCATTTGCAACGCTATGACTTCCTGCGCGCGCAAGGGCGGTCGGATGAAAGCGCGGTGGTGTTGCGGAAGGTGCAGACATTGGAGCCGAACAGCCCCTTTATTCGAGCGCGTCTCGCGGAAGTGTTGCTGCAAGAAAACAAGAAGTCGGAAGCGATGGATGCGATTTCGAGTGTGTGGTTCCAGGAAGTTGAAAACTCTCCATGGCCGGTTGAATACGCCTGGAAGGCTGCAAAGAACGCCGGAGTGCAGAAGCAGGTCTATGAGAACGCGTTACAGTCGTTGCGAAAGGGTTCCAAGCCGACGCCGCAGGCCCTGCACTGGATGGCCTGCCATGCGTTTGGTGGAACGAGGCCCGAGAAGGTGCGAGTTCAGCCAATTTGGCAAAGTTGGGTTCCGCTGGGAGGCGCACGACAGGTGTTGTCGATGCTCACGATGCTGGATGCGAAATCGGCGAACGACGGAAGGCGCATCTCAGTCCTACTCCAGGAGCTCTCTGGGCATGGCTACCATCGGAACGTAATCCGCTATTGGAACGCGAACCGGGAAGCACTATCGACGAAGGTTGATATATGGGGACAGGTCGGGTACTGCATTCTGGGCTTGGGACGCAAAGGGGAGGCGCGGAAGCACTTTTCTGACTGGAAACAACGGCGCGGCGTGCAAATGTGGATGGTCACCAACTACGTGTGGAGTTGTGCCCGGTGGGGACGAAGCAGCCGGGAGCACATCCGCACGACTTGTCAGGAAGCGCTAGCGCAGCTTCCACATGATCATAGTGCGAAGTACCTGGCGCATGTGCTGGCAGAGTCTGAAGCGATTCTCGGCAACCAGTCGGGTTTTCTGGAAGCCTCGAACAAATACCGGGCCTTGCTCGATGGCAACCTCAAGAAGGGCGAGTATTTTGAGGATCGACAAAAGTATCTGCTGCGGGAGATTCCGCGGATCGTGGAGTTGATGGCGCAGGGGCGGACCAAGAAGTTTGCCTTCGCAGGGCAAAGGCTCCGCTTTCAACAGCTACCATTCATCGTGCTGTCCGGAATCAACTTACATTGACGCAGAGTCAACCGGAGGCCCTAAGGAAACCTGGTTGACCGGGCACGATTCGAAATACTCTTCATGCTATAATTCTTTATTCTCAGTCGCTTAGAGCACGGAGGACTGTATCGATAAACGTTTTATCCGCACGAACGATCGTATCCGGGCACGTGAAATCCGCGTGATTGATGACGAAGGGCAGCAGCTTGGCATCATGCCGCCTTACGAAGCCATTAAAAAAGCCCGCGAAAAGAATCTGGACCTGGTTGAGATTTCGCCTACCGCGCAGCCTCCCGTGTGCCGCATCATGGACTACGGGAAGTATCTCTACCAGCAGGAGAAGAAAGAGCGTGAAGCCAAGAAGCACCAGAAAACGATCACCGTAAAAGAGGTCAAGTTCCGCATCAATGTGGACGACCACGATTACGAGACCAAGAAGAATCACGTGCTGCGTTTTCTGGATGAAGGCGACAAGGTGAAGGCGACCATTTTCTTCCGCGGACGCGAGATGACGCGTACCGGGCTCGGCCGGCAGATTCTGGAACGGCTGATCAAAGACGTGGAACCGCATAGCATCGTGGAGTTTCGTCCCCGGCAAGAGGGGAACACGTTGCACGCGATTCTGGCGCCGAAAAAGTCAGAGAAAGAACGAGAAAAAGAGAAGCAGCGAGAAGAGAAGCACAAGGCTGCGGCGCAGAGTGCGCCGAGCCTTCCTCCGCCGCAGGTCGCCAAGCCCGCGTCGTAGGCCCGCTTCATAGGAAAGAAACGAATTGCAATCTGCTGTAACCAGTCTCGCCTGAGCGGTCATCTGACATTCTGCGAGAATGAAATGAACCTGACAGCCGAGGGCTGAAAGCTGACGGCTGTTTTCTGAGGACTTTATGCCGAAATTGAAAACGCACAAGGGCGCTGCCAAGCGCTTCAAATTAACCGGGACGGGAAAGGTGAAGCGGGGGCGATCGCACCTGCGTCACATTCTGACGTCGAAGAGCAAGAAGCGAAAGCGGAATCTGGGATCGCCAGCGCTCGTGAGCGATGGCGACAAGCGCAAAGTCAAGCGCATGATTCCGTACCAATAGGAATTTCCTTCGTGTACCTTAGAGCCCTTTGTGGTTGATCAGAACATTCACCTCGAAGGACACGAAGTATCACGAAGGAATGCGGGCCGGGTTGCACATCGGCCTGCAGGGCGCGTGAAGAGGCCAGAGATCGCCGCCATGGCGAATCGTCCTTGCCTCCAGCCGCCAGTAAGTGCAACTAAAAAAGGAGAACACCATGCCTCGTGTAAAACGCGGAACCAAGCGCCGCGCCAAACGGAAAAAGATATTAGACCGCGCAAGCGGATACTTCCTTACCAAGTCGAAGCTGTACCGCTCGGCGAAAGAAGCGGTAGAGCGCGGGCTGAAGTTTGCTTACTCCGGGCGCAAGCAGCGCAAGCGGCAGTACCGCTCGCTGTGGATCGTGCGCATCGGCGCCGCGGCGAAGCTGAACGGGATGAGCTACAACCAGTTCATTCATGGATTGAAGCTGGCCGGGATCGAACTGGACCGCAAGATTCTGGCGGACCTGGCGGTGAAGGATCCGGCGGGATTTGCCAGCCTGACGACGCAGGCCAAGAGCGCAATCGCGACGGCGTAAGAGGCTTCCGGCGCTCGGCTTTCGGCTTCCGGTTTTCAGCTTCTGACTGGCATCACATTCGCATTGGCACCCATTTGCTTTGTCATTCTGAGCGAAGCGAAGAACCTGTGCAGTTCGCGGCGAGTTGCATAGGTCCTTCGCGCAAAATGCGCGCTCAGGATGACACGGCGTAATCTGACAACGGTAGTCCAGGTCATCGTGGCATACACCGTTCCCAAACTGACTGACTATTCGGCGGCGGCGCTGGAAAAGGCTGCGGGCGAATGTATCGGTGCGTGTACGGGCGAAGCTTCCGAGGTTCGCAGTGACGCGGCACTGAAAGCGTTTCGCGACCGGTGGATGGCGCGGAAGAATGGGATCCTCACACAGATAAACGATCTGTGGCTGAAGGGCGCGCCGAAAGAGGCGAAGCGCGAGGCGGGGATTCGCGTCAACGAATTGAAGGCGCGGATTACGGAACTCGTCGAGGGAGCTCACGTCGCGGGTTCGGGCGGGGATTCGCTTGCGGCGGAGCGCGTTGACATTTCGCTTCCTGGCGTGCGGCGTCCGCTTGGGGCGGAGCATCCTGTGATGCGGACGTGGCGGGAGATTGTCGGCGTGTTCC
Organism: uncultured Acidobacteriaceae bacterium; assembly: GCA_963709025.1. Lineage (GTDB taxonomy): Bacteria > Acidobacteriota > Terriglobia > Terriglobales > Acidobacteriaceae > Sulfotelmatobacter. The sequence continues at coordinate 293,374 of CAVPVE010000018.1, read as the reverse complement.
AGAAACTCGGCTATTCCGTCGCTGAAGGACCTGTTGTCGAGACGGATTATTACAACTTCGAGGCACTGAATTTTCCGCCGAACCATCCGGCGCGGGATACGCAGGACACGCTGTTCATCGCGGGGCAGCAGTCGAAGCCGCAACGCGAGCGACTGCTGCTGCGCACGCATACTTCTCCGGTGCAGATTCGGACGATGGAGAAGATGCGGCCGCCGATTCGGATTGTGATTCCGGGAACGGTGCATCGCAACGATCCTCCGGACGCGAGCCATTCGCCGATGTTTCACCAGATCGAAGGGCTCGCCGTCGACACCAACATTACATTTGGCGATTTGAAGGGGACGCTGGACCACGCCATGAAGGCGCTATTCGGGTCGTCGGTGAAGACGCACTTCCGGCCGTCGTTCTTCCCTTTCACCGAGCCGAGCGCGGAATTGTATGTCACCTGCTTCATCTGCGGCGGGAACGGGAAGCGCGGGCCGGATAACGCCCCGTGCCGTCCGTGCAAGCAGACGGGATGGATTGAAGTGCTGGGATGCGGCATGGTCGATCCCAACGTGTTTGAGTTTGTGAAGGACAATGGGTATGACCCGAAAAAGGTTTCTGGATTTGCCTTCGGCATGGGCGTGGACCGGCTGGCGCTGCTGAAGTATGGGGTGGATGATTTGCAGTACTTTTTTCAGGGGGATGTGCGGTTCCTGCAGCAGTTTGGATGATTCAGTTGTTGGTCGTTAGTCGTTGGAGGAGAATCGGTTGGCTGGTATCACCAAGGACGTCGATTTCAACACCCTTATTCCAGAGATGAAGGACTGGAACAATGGCAAGGGCATCGATATCGATAGTTGGATTCGGTGCATGGCGAACCACAAGGTGCTGGTGGGGTGCTCCCGGATTTTGTGGCCGAGTTTTATTGAGCACGATGGTTGCATTCTCTTGGGTGGTTCTGTAGATGAGGCAAGGTATCAAGGTTTCTTAAAGAGTGCTAAGGGCGACAGGAGAGTCGCTGAAGCAACGATGAATCATCTCCACGTGCTTCATTTATTCGCCACGGAGTTGCCCACAAGGGAATTGGTTCTTTACGTTGGAAGGTTGATGAAGGAAATTTGGCAAGCGAAGGTCCGCCACGATTTCCCAAACCGTAGCGTTACGGTCTTCTTTCCCGAAGAGGATGACTTGGAACTCGATGAGTACGAGATTACGGTTTTCCAAGAGCGATGAAACTTTCTCCACCATGGATTCGCGATTTTGTTGATCTCACGGTAGACGACCGGCGGCTTGCCGAGGACTTGACCAATGTTGGGATTTCGGTCGAGGGGATCAGCGGGACGGGCGATGACACCGTGTTTGAGATGGAGATTGGGACGAATCGGCCGGATGCGATGAATCATTACGGCGTGGCGCGGGAGGCGGCTGCGATTTACGATTTGCCGCTGAAACCGCTGTCAGGTCTCAGCGATAAATCCCCACTTCTCGCGAAGAACGCGAGAAATGGGGCACGCAGAGCGTCGCACGACTCGCCCTTTCCGATTACAGTCGAGGAGCCCCAACTGTGTCCCCGATTTTCTGCTCGCGTGATTCGCGGAACCCGTATCAAGGCCTCGCCCGAGAAAGTTGCTCACCGGCTGCAACTGCTCGATCAGCGGCCGATTTCGAATGCCGTCGACGCCACCAATTATGTTTTGTGGGAAATCGGCAAGCCTACGCACGTGTTCGATATGGACCTGCTTGAGGGCGGGAAGATTATCGTCCGAAAGGCGCGGGATGGCGAAACGCTGAAGACTCTTGATGGCATCGAGCGCAGGCTAACTTCCGAAGACCTCGTTGTGTGCGATGCGAAAAAGCCTGTCGGCCTCGCCGGAGTGATGGGCGGGTACGACACAATGATTACCGAAAAAACCACGAATGTCTTGATTGAATCTGCCTGGTGGGATCCGGGGATCGTGCGGAAGATGTCGCGGCGGCACGCGATCCACACCGACGCGTCGCATCGATTCGAGCGCGGAGCGGATTTCGAATCGACCGTATTGTCGTGCGATCTTGTGGCACAAATGATTCTGGAGTCGGGCGGCGGCGAACTGGTTGGCGATGTAGTCGACGTGATATCGAAGCCGATGGACCAGGCCCCGGTGGTGCTGCATGTCGCCGACGTGAAGCGCATTTTGGGCGGAAGCCTAAGTTCATCGCAGATCTATCAACTGCTGAAGCGCTTGGGATTTTCGCTGATTCCTGAAGGGCAGAGTGACGCGCAGTTTCGCGTACATATCCCCAGCTGGCGGCTGGATGTGGAACGCGAGATCGATGTGATCGAAGAGATCGCGCGGCTGCATGGGTACGACAAATTTGAAAACACGCTGCCGGCGTACAGCGGCGCCGTCGTCGAGTTGCCACATGCGGCGATGGATGCGACTTTGCGCGAGCGGGCTCTGGCGCTGGGATACAACGAGGCTTTGTCGCTGACTTTCATTTCCCATGCCGACGCGGAAAAGTTTTCCTCGGCGAAGGTCCTGGAGTTGGAGAATCCTTTGAGCGAAGAGGCGTCGGTGATGCGGACATCGCTCGCTCCGGGCATGCTCGACATGCTGGCGTGGAATTTGAATCGCGATGTGGCGGAGGCGCGGCTGTTTGAGATGGGCAGCGCGTATGAGTTGTCGGGTGGGACGTCGGACGAGCCTCGGGTGGAACCCCGGCGTGCGTGTCTGGGCGCGACGACTGCCGCAGTGCGCGCTGCGTTACCGGCGGGTGGCGCCCTCGATGTGAGCAAGGGAGAACATGCGGCGGCGACGGAAATGTTTCGGGGATTCAAGGGCGATGTGGAGAATCTACTGGCAGCCTTTGCCGGCGAGGTAAGTTACGACCGGGAGACGGCGGACTATTTTCATCCCGGACGGTCGGCGCGAGCGCTGGTGAATGGCGCGGTGGTGGCGCAGTTCGGGCAGATCCAGCCGGAAGTAGCGGCGGCTCGGAAGCTGCGGCAGGATGTGTTTCTAGCGGAGATCGATCTGGAGCAGTTGTACAAGATCGGGCTGCGTCCGGTGAGGTTCACGCCGCTGGGAAAATATCCGGCGGTGGAGCGGGATTTCTCGTTTGTGTTCGACGATGGAGTTTCGTTCGAAGAGATGCGCGCGGCGGTTGCGGGATTGAAGATTGCGCAACTGCGGGAGTTTCGCCCAGTGGAGATTTTCCGCGGCGGATCGATTGCGGCCGGGAAATATTCCACGTTGTTGCGCGTACGGTTTCAATCGGACGAGCGGACGCTGCGCGAAGATGAAGTGGCGCAGCGGTCGGGTAAGATTGTGGCTGCGCTTGCAGAGTTGGGCGGAGTGCAGAGGGTCTAACAAAGACCCACTTCTCGCGCAAGAATCGCGCGAGAAATGGGGCACCCGGGCCCGGCTCTGTAGAACCTTGAGTCAAGATTCCCACCCTCTTGCAAAGAGCGCGAGAGGATGGGGCACCCGCTTGTTCTACCCATCCATTTCTCCACGTCATCATTCCCGCGTCAGCATCGGCGCTTCCAATTCCCTGGCTGAGCGGAATCCGCTGAGTCCCATTGTCAGGTCCAGGTCGGCCAGGAAATTCTGGACGACGTCGCGCACACCTTGTTCGCCGGCGATGGCGAGACCCCAAACATAGAGCCGCCCCAGCAGAACGGCGCGAGCGCCGAGCGCGAGCGCTTTCATGGCGTCGGAGCCGTAACGAATGCCGCTGTCGAACAGGACTGGGATTTTGTCTTCGCTTGCGGCGACAACTGCGGGCAGCGCATCCAGCGCGGCGATGGCTCCATCGACCTGGCGGCCTCCATGGTTGGAGACGATGACGGCGTCGGCTCCGTGATCGCGGGCGAGGCGGGCATCGTCGGGGTGGAGAATTCCTTTCAACACAATGGGTAATTTAGTTTGCTGGCGCAGCCATGCGAGATCATTCCAGGTCAGCGCGGTGTTCGAGAACAAGCCTGCCCAGAGGCGAATCGCCGCCGCGGGATCGGCGGCTGGCGGTTGCGGCAGGCGTAAGCAAAAGACGGGATCGGTGAAATAGTTGGCGAGTCCGTCGCCGAGCAGGAATGGAAGGTAAGGATGCTGGAGGTCGCGTTCGCGCCATCCGAGCATGGCGGTGTCTAAGGTGACAACGAGGGCGGAGTAGTCTGACTTTTCCGCGCGCTGCAGCAGGCTTGCCGTCAGTTCGTGATCCTTGCCCCAGTAGAGTTGGAACCAGCGCGGGGCGGCGTCCATGGCGTGCGCAACCTCTTCGATCGTTCGTGAAGACACAGTGCTGAGAACGAACGGAATGCCGAGTGCTGCCGCGGCCCGGCCTGCGGCGACTTCGGCTTCGGGGTGAATGATGTTCTGCACGCCGACCGGACCCAGCAAAACTGGAGCCGGCAGAGTCTGGCCGAAGAGGTTGACGGTGAGATCGCGCTGCGAAACATCGCGCAGCATGCGAGGGACAATCCGCCAGCGATCGAAGGCGGCGAGGTTGGCGCGCGCGGTGCGTTCGCCGGAAGCGCTGCCCGCGACGTAATCGTAAGCCTGCGCCGAGAGCACCTCGGCAGCTTTTTTTTCGAGTTGCGCGAGTGGGATGGGAACTGAGAGTTTTTTCCCCGCCAAGCCGAGTTGGTAGATCTCGAACTGGTGCTGCATGCCGGGGCTGGCAGAGTTGGGGTTGGGGATGGAGTGGGGAGAATCGGGCATGAGCTTCCTCAGGTTAAGCGGGGATCATTCTATACGGCGCGTGTTCTCGGACGGAGAAATCTCCAATAGCGCCCCACCCGGCTTCTTCTCGTCCCACACTCTAAAGTGCTTAAACCACAAAGGACACGAAGGTGCACGAAGGAAAACCTGACGTCGTTGCTTCTTCGGAGTTGTTAGTCGCTTCAGGTTTTTCGGCGTTGTGCCGATAGGAAAGACGTGGAAAACAATTCTGCTGGACAAGGCGTGGCCCAAGCCCGGGTGGTGGAAGCGAAGCCGCTGCGGCATGTGGCGCGGCAACCCATTTTCGACCGGGACGAAAAGGTCTTCGGATACGAACTGCTGTTTCGCGACGGCCTGCAAAACGCGTTTCATGGCGACTCGAATGAGGCGTCGCGAGCCACTCTGGACCGAACTCTGCTGATGGGACTGGATGTGCTGTGCGATGGGCGGCGTGCCTTTGTGAATTGCACGCGCGATACGCTGATCAAGGGGCTGGTTACGCTGCTGCCCTCGACGCTCACGGTGGTGGAGGTTCTGGAATCGGTTCCCGCCGATCCCGATGTCGTGGCGGCGTGCCAGCGTTTGAAAGAGGCGGGATACATGATCGCGCTGGACGATTATGTGGCCAACGATCTGCGAGAAGGGCTGGCGGAGATCGCGGACATCATCAAGGTCGAAATGAAGCTGACGACCGAGGAGCAGCAGCGGGCGCTGATCAAACAGTTCGGGCCGTGGCGCCGCCGGATGCTGGCGGAAAAAATCGAGACGCGGGCGGAATTCGTGCGGGCGCGGGATCAGGGGTTTGTGTATTTCCAGGGCTATTTCTTCCGGCGCCCGGAGATGATGAATACGCGCGACATGCCGGCCAACCGGATGAACTATCTGCGCATGCTGCAGGAAGTATCGCGTCCCGACCTGGATCTGGGCGAACTGGAGAAGCTCATTAAGGCGGAGGCGTCGGTGTGCTACCGCCTGTTGCGATATCTGAATTCGGCGATGTTCGCGTTTCAGAGCGAGATCCATTCGGTGCGCCACGCCCTGTCGATCCTGGGAGAGCGTGACGTGCGGCGCTGGGTGAGGCTGGTGGCGGCGGTGGGAGCCGGGCAGGAGAAGACGAGTGATCTGGTGCTGTCGGCTCTGGTGCGAGGCCGGTTTGGCGAGTTGTTGGCGGAACGGGTGAAGCACGGGGAATCCGATCTGTTCTTGCTGGGACTGCTGTCCCTGATCGACGCGATGATGGAAATGCCCATGCAGGAAGTGCTGGAAAAGATTCCGCTGGATCGCGCGACCAAGGCGGTGCTGCTAGGACAGCCGAGCGAGTTGAGACCGGTGTACCAATTAATGCTGGCGCATGAGAGCGGAGAATGGGCCGCGGCGGAGGAGTTGAGCAAGAACCTGCATGTGGATACTGAGGAAGTTGCCTTGCTGTACTGGCAGGCACAACAGTGGGCGCGAGAGGTATCGAGCGGGGAGTGACGGCGGCTTGGGGCGGTCAACTTCCGGAGTCTTGGATCGATCCGGACCGGACGCGAACCTTCCAGTCATGGCCTCCTGTGCAAAAGGCGGCCGGGTGGGGCCTTGCGCGGTTGAGCCAGGACGAGTACCATAAAGTTGTTCTCATTTAGGCCTCGTTCCCGCGCAGGCCTTCCGCGCCAGCCGATCCGAGGCGGCGCCTGACGGATCCGATAAAACGGAAAATCGATACTGAGTTAGATGAGTAAAGGTTTCATTCTCGAATAGCGGTTCGTTTGAAGAAGTTTGGGGTTCGTTCCACAGTGTGTCCAGTCGCAACCCGCAATTGCGTAGATTCGATTTTGTTCGATGGGCGTAGCTTTGCCTGAATCGCGGGATCCAGGTGACTGGCTGGGCCTTTGGAATCTGTAAAATTCTGCAACATGCAACGCAAAAGCTTGAGAGGACTATGAACGCAGGACCAGGAAGACCCTCCGGCGGTGGCGGAGGAGGCGGACGAAGAAGACGGCGCGGTCGCCGTCCCCACAACCAGCGCGGACAGCGGCCCGGACCGGGCTTGAGCCGGGAAAACAAAGACGGCATCTACACTGCGCCCATGGATCACAGTTACCGGGCTGCGCTGGCCGGTGGCAACAACAACAACGGGCACAAGGGCGGAGGTCGGCAGAGGCCGGGGTTCGCGGCGCAATATGCGCAGCCGGAACCGGAGCCGTTACCCGCGAGCACCGAAGACACGAATTCCCGCATTTTTGCTTTTATTGAAGATCTGTTCTTCATGGCGAAGATTCAGGAGACGGCGCGCAAGCTCAATGTGAAAGTTGAGTTCGTGAAGACCGACAAAGATCTGATGGAAAAGATGTCGCAAAACGGCGACGAGAAGCCATCCCTGATTATTTTCGATCTGAACCTGGCGAGTGTGAAGCCGCTGACTCTGATTCCGAAGCTCAAGAGCAAGCTGAAGAAGGGGACATCGATTATTGGGTTCCTGTCGCATGTGCAGGGAGACTTAAAGCAGAAGGCCCACGAGGTGGGATGCGACATGGTGCTGCCACGGTCGGCATTCTCACAGAACCTGCCGCAGTTGTTGCGCAGGCATGGGGCGCCGGAGGACGTGGAACCGACGGTGCAGTAGGTTTACGCAGCACATCCCTTCTGAAGTCTCTACGGCAGCGTGAACGCCACAATGGAATCGCTTTGCGGCTCCTCCGTTACGCCGCGGTGTCCGCCTGCCGCGATCACAAGAAATTGCTTGCCGCCCTTCCTCGTCTGATAGGTCATCGGCATCGCACCGCCGCTGGTCGGGAGCTGCGTCTTCCAGATTTCCTTGCCCGTCTCTACGTCGAAGGCCCGCAGCGAAGGATCAATCAGCGTCCCGGCGATGAACACCAATCCGCCGGCCGTGACGATTGGACCGCCGAGGCTGGGTGCGCCCAACGGGACTACGGGTTTGTTGGGCGCGAGAGAGCCAAGCGGAACCTGCCAGCGAATCGTCCCGTTCGTCATATCGACCGCCGTCAAGGTTCCCCAAGGTGGCGGCGAGCACGGCAGACGATGCGCTTTGGCAAAAATCAACGTACGAAACAGGCCATACGGTCCGCCAGCTTGTTGGGTGTATTCTGCGTCCTTTGTATTGTGATCCGCCGCATCCCAGTACTGGTCGGCTGGAATCAAGCCCATCTTGGCCGGCAGATTGTTTGTGTTGACGATGAGCAAGCTGCGTTGCGCATCGAAGGCGTAGCCGCTCCAGTTCATCCCGCCGACATTTCCCGGCACGGAGAGGGTGCCGCGCAGGCTCGGGGGCGTAAAGAGACCGTCGTTCCGCAGACTCTTGAGTAGTTCGCGACAAAATTCACGATCCTCTGAAGTGATGCCCCAAGCGTCGTTCGCGGACAACTTCTGGGGCGAAACCGCTGGCGGCGCCAAGGGAAAAGGCTGGGTTGGGGAGGTGACTTCGCCGGGGATATCGGTCTGTGGCACCGGCCGTTCTTCTATCGGAAAAATGGCCGCTCCCGTGTCACGATTCAATACGAAAAGGAAACCTGTCTTATTGCCCTGAATGACCACTGGCACGGTTTTGCCGTTGTGCTGCAGATTGGTCAGCAAGGGCGGCGACGCCGAGTCGTAATCCCAGAGATCGTGATGCACCAGCTGAAATCCCCAGACGAACTCTCCGGTCTTCCCCCTCAAAGCCACGATAGAATCGGCCCACTTGTCGTCGCCGGGACGGAGGCCGCCGTAATAGTCGGGACTGGGGCTGCCGGTGGGGACAAACACCAGATCGCGCTCCGGATCTACCGCCATCACAGACCATGCATTGCCCGCGCCGGTGCGCCAGGTTTTTCCCGCTGCCGGCGGAGTGGATTCGGATTCGTTCGGCGGAAGCGGCTCCCATTTCCAGCGCAAAGCGCCAGTGCGAGCATCGAAGGCCCGGACGACGCCACTCGGCATGTCGACGCGCGAATTGTCGTCAATGGCCGAGCCAACCACTACGACATCATCGATGACCGCTGGCGGAGACGTCATATGATATTGGCCCGGGACGTAGCGCGCGACATCGCGGAGACTGACTTGTCCGTGGTTGCCGAAATCACGACACGGCTCGCCCGTGAGCGCGTCGAGGGCAATGAGCCGCGCGTCCAGAGTGGTTTCGAAAATTCGCTGGCGGCACGGCTTCCCTTTTGATCGCGCTGGATCAAGCCAGGCGGTAACTCCGCGATTGATCAGGCCGTCGCCGTAGTCTCCTGCGATTTCAACCATCGGATCGTAGACCCAGCGCTGCTTGCCTGTTTCCGGGTCGAGTGCGAAGACGCGGTTGAACGCCGTGGTCAGGTACAGAGTGCCATCCACGAGAATGGGTGTAGTTTCCAAGCCACTGCGCTTCTGATGGCCTTTGCCATCAGAGATGTCGCCCACATGAAAAGTCCAAGCGATCTTCAGGTTTGCAACGTTGTTGCGATTGATTTGCGCCAGCGGTGAAAAGCGCATGCCGCCGGCGTCGTGACCGTAGTAGGGCCAATCGTCAGCTGATTGGCCAGGGCTGGCGGACGACTGTGCCAGACATGCTGTCACGGCGGTGCACGCGATCCCTGCCAAAACGAGTCGGGCGAGTTTCCACAACGAGTCAGTCACAGATTTCCTTCTGTCGCACGAAAATGGCAGTAATTGTACCCTCATTCCAAGGCCGATTGCGACAGGCACCGCCGCGGCGGGCATTCTCGTGGAAAGTGCGCAGTTGCAGTTTTCTGCTTCGTTGACCTGCCGTTTTCATCCGCGTAAGATTTGCTACCTGTGATCGGCCAGACCATTTCGCACTACCGTATTGTCGAGAAGCTGGGTGGCGGCGGAATGGGTGTGGTATATAAGGCCGAGGATATCCGACTCCGCCGTTTCGTTGCCCTGAAATTCCTGCCGGACGATGTGGCCCGCGATCCCCAGGCGCTGGCACGCTTTCGACGCGAGGCACAGGCGGCGTCCGCTCTGAATCATCCCAACATCTGCACCATCCACGACATCGGCGATCAGGATGGACATGCGTTTATCGCGATGGAGTTTCTGGACGGACTCACGCTGAAGCACCAAATCGCGGGCCGGCCGGTCGAGATGGACGTGCTGATCGGCCTGGCGATTGAGATTGCCGATGCGCTGGATGCAGCCCATTCGGAAGGAATCGTTCACCGCGACATCAAGCCAGCGAACATTTTTGTGACCAAGCGGGGACACGCCAAGATCCTGGATTTTGGATTGGCGAAGGTCTCTCCTCCGACCATCTCGTCGAGCCAGATCGGTTCAGCCAACACGCAGACGCGCTCGATGGACGAAGAGCACCTGACCAGTCCCGGCTCGACGCTGGGCACGGTTGCCTACATGTCGCCGGAGCAGGCCAAGGGCAAGGAACTGGATTCGCGCACCGACCTGTTCTCATTCGGAGCCGTCCTGTACGAAATGGCGACAGGTGCCCTACCTTTCCGTGGGGACACCTCTGCGCTGATTTTCAATGCAATCCTGGAACGCGCGCCAGTCTCACCCATCCGACTGAACCCGGATCTTCCGGCGGAACTGGAGCGGATCGTCAGCAAAGCTTTGGAGAAGGACCGCAACCTGCGCTACCAGCATGCGGCCGACATGCGCGCCGATCTGCAAAGGCTGAAACGCGACACTGAAAGTGGGCACGCGGTGGCGGCTGGTTCGGGGTCGGCAGCGGCGGTTCCAGAGACGATTCCGACGCCAGCCATCTCAGTTCATCCGGCGCCTGCTTCTTCACCTTCGCTAGCGTCTGCGGCATCCTCGTCAGCGATCAGCAGTGTTGCTCCGGCAAAAAGAACTGGAAAGATGCCCGTGGTGGCCGCAGTTGCGCTTGTACTCGCTGCAGCCGTGATTGGCGGGTTATTGCTGCGTTCGAAGCGGTCCGCGACGCTCACGGAAAAGGACAGCGTTCTGCTGGCGGATTTTGTGAATACCACAGGCGACGCGGTTTTCGACGGCACGCTGAAACAGGCGTTGGCCGTACAACTGGAGCAGTCTCCTTATCTCAATGTCTTTCCTGACTCGAAGATCCGCGAGGCTTTGCAGTACATGGGCCGTCCGCCGGATGAGCGCCTGACGAACGATGTGGCTCGGGAGATTTGTCAACGTCAGGGCGTCAAGGCCATGCTGACCGGTTCAATCGCCAGCCTCGGCAATCATTACGTCATCGATCTGGCAGCCGTGAACGCGCAAAGCGGCGATTCGCTGGCGCGCGAGCAGGTGGAGGCTGACAGCAAAGAGCAAGTGCTGAAATCGCTGGATACGGCGGCCTCAAACCTGCGACGGAAGATGGGGGAGTCTTTGGCGTCGGTGCAGCAGTATGCCAAGCCGCTGGAACAGGCGACGACGTCCTCGCTGGAAGCGCTACAGGCTTTTAGTCTGGGACAGGCCGCGCATCAAAAGATTGACGACGACGCTGCCATTCCACACCTGCAGCGCGCAGTGGAATTGGATCCGAACTTTGCGATGGCCTATGCCACGTTAGGGGTCTCCTACAACAATACGACGCGGCTTTCCCAAAGCCGGGAGGCGCTAAAGAAAGCGTACGAACTGCGGGACCGGGCCAGCGAGCGCGAGAAACTATATATTCTGGCGCATTACTACGACGAAGTCACACTCGATCCCGATAAGACGTTGGCGGTCTACGCGGAGTGGAGGCAGACCTATCCTCGCGACACAGCCCCTTACGACAATGCATCCTTGGTGTATAGCACGATCGGACAACATGAGAAGGCGCTCGACTTCGCCAGCCAGGCGATGCGCATCGATCCGAACGATGCCTATGCGTACGCCAACCTCGCTTCTTCCTACCTGGCATTGAATCGATTTGACGAAGCCAAGCGCGTCGCCGAGCAGGCGGAGGCACAGCAAGCGGGTAGTGTCGGAGTGCGCGGAGTGTTGACCGATCTCGCGTATATGCGCGGCGACTGGGCTTCTTATGATCGGCTCGTCGGTTTGTCGCGCGGTACTCCGAACGAGGGGTTTGTATTATTTTTCAAGGCATCGGGACAGGACGCACTGGGAAAAGTGCAAGCAGGCCGAGAGACCTGGCAGCAGGCGCGATCCGTATTGCTGAACGCGGGAATCAAAGATTTTGCTGCAGCATTGTTTGACATCGAGGCCGCTGATAACGCGCTTCTAGGTTATCCGGCAGACGCTCGGCGCAAGGCGTCGCAGGCCCTGGAACTTTCCAATAATCCTGATATCCGAGGCTATGCGGCGACAGCTTTCGCGGCGGTCGGCGATGAAGCGAAATCCTCATCCATCTTCGCGGACTTAGGCCGAGAGTTTCCCGACAACTACTTTTTGAACGCAGTGCTGTTTCCCATGGTGCGGGCTCAGCAGTATTTGCAAAAAAATCAGCCGACGGAAGCCATCGCGGTGCTGGAGCCTATCCGACGCTACGAATTGGGAGTCGGACCGCACGGAACCGGTTTCTGGCCGAACCACCTCAGAGGAATGGCCTATCTTAAGCTCCATGATGGCGGAAAAGCTGTAGCGGAATTCCAGCGCATTCTGGATCATCAGGGTGTGTCGGCGACCGATCCAATCTGGTCCATCGCGCACCTGAACCTTGGCCGCGCCCTCGCGCTACAAGGGGATAAAGCCAAGGCCCGAACGGCGTATCAGGATTTCTTTGCCAGGTGGAAAGATGCCGACCCCGATGTTCCCATCCTGAAAGAAGCCAAGGCCGAATACGCGAAGCTGCAATAGCGGCGGACTGCGAATGCCTGGCCGGGCTACTAAGACATTCACTTGTAATCGTGTCCACTCCCGGACGCTCGATTCCGAGATCGAACACTCCGACCTCCGCAAAGAGTGGGCAGTTAACTTAACCAGCCTTTTATCAAAGACCTGCTGGGACGCGCTGTGGCTAGCCAAATGCTCGCTTTCTGGCCGGAGGCGCATGTAGGCCATGTTTATTCAGGACGTCCGCCTGGCGGTGCGACAGCTGCCGAAGAGCCCAGGTTTTGTGCTTGCGGTGACTCTCACGCTTGCCCTGGGGATTGGGGTCAACACCGCTGTTTTCACCTTGGTGAATGCGTTCCTCTTGCGGCCGCTGCCGTATCCCGAGCCCAATCGTCTTGCCGTCCTCGTTCTCCATCAAGAAGGCATCTCGAGCAAGTCGGGGCAGTTCGTGCAAAACGAAGACACCAGCCAGGACGGCGAAACCTGGGAGTTGGTTCGGGATAACGTCCCCGCCATTCAAGCCGCCTCTTTCGGCGGGACGAGCGGCGTCAATCTGCAGGCTAGCTCGGCGTCGGGGAACAGCGTGCGCTACGTGCAGGACATGCGCGTTTCGGCACACTACTTCGATGTGCTTGGTATCCAACCCTCCCTGGGCCGGGGCTTCACTGAGCAGGAAGACCGTCCCAGCGGTCCCAATGCGGTGATCCTGAGTCACGCAATCTGGCAGTCTGTTTTCCACGGCGATGCGCAGGTACTAGGGAGCCAGATCAGGCTCAAGGGCGAGCCTTACACCGTGGTTGGGGTCCTGTCCCAACACGCGCAACCCACGGGGAATCCGGACGTCTTCACGCCACTGCAGCCTCACCAGAGCGGAGAATGCGGAGGAACCAATTGCGAGATCATCATGCGCCTGACGCCGGGAGCGACATGGCAACAAGCCTCCGCTCAACTGGCTCAGCTGCGCAAGCCTTCCCTGGACGAGATCGTGAAATCCAAGGGGCGCGCGTGGTTCTATCCCTCGCCCCTCGACCGCAATCTGGATAATGGCATGCGGAAGCCTGTCCTCGGATTGATGCTGGCGGTGAGCTTGATTCTGCTGATCGCGTGCGCCAACCTTGCAGGGCTCACTTTGGTTCGGATCGCACGCCGGACGCCGGAGATTGCAACCCGCCTTGCGCTGGGCGCAACCCGATGGGCGGTGCTCCGCCAAATTTGGGCGGAGAATCTTGTGTTAGCCTTCATCGGCGCGGGAATCGGGCTAGCGCTTGCCCGTGGCATCCTCTCCTCATTGCCTGGATTCTTGCCCGACGACATGCTGCCCCTCGGCGGTTTAGCCATCGATGTTCGTGTGCTGGCGTTCACCCTTGGGACGTCCCTGTTCACGAGTTTGCTTTTTGGGGCGCTGCCCGCTCTGCAAGTTCGCCGCGTCGATCTCCGGTCATCCATCGCAACTGGCAGCCGCGGCGTTGCGCGAGGCTCGAACCGTCTCCGCCAGTGGCTGATTGGCGGCCAAGTCGCGCTTACCGTTGTGCTGGTCGCGGGAGCGGGTCTTCTGGTCCGCAGTTTGATCTACCTGGAAACTTTGCCTCCGGGCTTCGATGCCAACAACGTGATGACGGCCAAGGTCTCGCTCGATGATGCCAGATATCGAGATGCCAGCGCATTCCAGGGTCTCATCTACCGCAGCCTGATGGCGATGAAGCAGATTCCCGGTGTCGAAGACGCCGCGGTTGGGCTGAGTCTGCCTTACGAACGCGGCCTCAACGACGGCCTGAAGGTGCTGGACGGAAAATTCGCGGGAAAAGAGTGGGGAGCGAGCACGGCTTACGTGAGCCCAGCATATTTTCAGGTGCTGAGAATCCCGATTCTTGCGGGCCGTGCCATCGCCGAAAGTGACACACCAACGTCGCAGCCCGTTACGGTGGTGAACGTCGACTTTGCCCGCGAGTTCTTCAATGAACAGAATCCGATCGGCCGCCACATTCAGAATGAGAATCATGTCTACACGATCGTTGGCGTCGTCGGGAATGTGGCCAAGCGCCCCGGCATGAGTGGTGACGCGCCGATGGCGACTGAGCCCGTGTTCTATCTTGCGGCCACCCAGATGCCGCAGGATCTCGTCAATATTGCGCATGTGTGGTTTCAGCCGAGTTGGATTGTACGCACGGCAGGGCCGGTGCAGGGACTTACGGCTGCGATGCAAGCAGCGCTCGCCCAAGTGGATCCCAGCCTGCCGTTTTCCGGATTCCACTCGATGAACGACATCCTCGCCCAGAACCTCGTGTATCAGAGAGTGGAGGTCGCTCTCCTCACGGTGCTCGCGGGACTAGCGCTCTTGCTTTCTGCCGTCGGAATCTATGGGCTGGTTTCGAACCTCATTGTGCAGCGGACACGCGAGATTGGCATCCGCATGGCCCTCGGGTCTTCGATTCGTCAGGCGATGATGGATGTTGGCTGCGCAGGTGTGGTGGCCGCAGGCTGCGGCCTGATTGCCGGACTGGCGCTGTCTTTCGCCGCCTTGCGCGTCTTGCGCAGCGAACTCTATGGTGTCCGGGACTATGACCCGCTGACTCTCCTCGCCGTTCCCGTGGTGATTGCCGTCATTGCCGCCGTCGCGAGTTTCATGCCAACATTGCGGATCACTCGAATCGATCCGGCCGTCACGCTCAAAATGGAGTAGGGCGCGTCACTCGCAGCGCCGGACGCGGATACCAGCGCGGGCGGATCTGTCTCCAGTCTCGTCGCCCTGATGCGCCGGCACAGGCTATTTCGCGGATGCGGCCAAGGTCGCTGGATCCAACTCCACCACCACCCAATAAGCCGCCCGAGGAGCAGCCGTAAATGGAGTCTCCTTGCGGGTGAACGACAAGTAGAGAGCGCGCATCATGCAGACCGCGAAGGTGTCAGGGCGCTCCTGAGTCTGCGCATTTTCCGCGCTGCCGTCCTTCCCGATTCGCAGGAACAGCTCGACCTTGTGCTGGTCGCCGGCGGATTCCTTCAGGCACGAACTTTCGAACACAGCCAATTTCTGCTCAACTTCTTTGCGGGAGGCCTGGCCTTCCGGAGTCTGCATATTGTCCTGAGCTTCCTTCCGTGTGGCGCGGGCTTGGATTTGCATCGGAGCGGCTTGAGCGGCGGTGTCTCGGTTTTGCTTAAACCAGGCCTCGGTGGTCCATTTTTCCTCGCTCCAATTGTCACCGATGCGCTTGAACGCAGCGTCCGCGGCCACCCAGTCCTGGGAGTTCACCGCCATGAGCGCAAAGGAGTTCACCAGGAACATGGAAACACCGTATTTCTTTTCCAACGCAGTAAAACCCTTCTGTATGCGGGGCCAGGAAAAGTGGTTGAACTCGGGCTCCTGGCAACCGCAGACAATTACTTCGGCGATCTGGAAATAGAGAATATCGCCGGCGGCTCCCCCAACTCGGTTGGCCACGTCTTCCGCGAAACGCGCGGCGTCGCCGTCTTCCCCGCTCCACTTGGGTAGAAGATTACTGGCGTAAATGCGGTAGTAGTATGAATACTCCGGTTCAAATTTGACTGCCTGCTCGAAGAGAGCGGTAGCCTGGGGCAATTCCCAACTCTGTCCCTGGGCGACTTTTTGCATCGCGATGTACCAGTCGGGGCATTTGGCAGCAAGAGCCGAGTTCTGGTCGAGAATCGCTTTTGCTTTTTCCATGCGCTCGCCAAACAGCTTCCATCCGCTCTCGCTCACGCTACTCGCAAAGCCATCGCCGCGTGCCATCCCAGGCGTAGCTTGCATAGGATTCGGCTAAGGCAATGGTTGCTGTAACTGAGTTCGGATTGCGCTGCCCCCAGGTTTCCACGAGTTCCATATGCCGTTGCCAATCGTCCTGCGTGGGATGACCGGGTTGGGGAGAATCGAGTCCGATGTAGATATTGCGCAGCTTCCACGCCCCGCCGGGAAATCTTGCCTTACTGGCACGGGCAGCGTCGGCGAGGCAATCGAGTTCCGCGAATTTTTCCTACTTGAGTAGTTGGGCAATGGCAGTACCGTATTCGTCTAAGGCGCGAACATCGGTTGTGGTGTCGAATTCCGCATCCGAAAATGCACACGGCGAGGCAGTGGCATGCGGTTTTGCGTCAGAGGCAGACGCACCAGCGCCATGGAAAAGAACGGCCAGCAACATGGCCGCGGCTGCCATACGAGCGGCAGCAGTTATTTTGGGGAAAGCGCGGTTCACGAGGGGCAAACACGGACAATCGGTCATCATCAAGTCCAGTGCGAAAGTCTCACAATTCGACCAAAAGCGACTAGATATGGCTGATGCTACTAAGCGAGGAATACCATGTCGACGTTACCTTGGTGAAGGGCGAGCGCAGGATTGAGATCGGCTCTGTGGCAGAATCTGCCGTTCTACGGAAGCGACAGGGCTTGCGGCGGACTATACAGTGCCCATCAGTTTGGTGCTGTTTTCGTTCAACCTCCATTTTGTTCCATCGAACGAGCGGAACGGCGCCTGAGGCTACCCCGGAGGCCATGCCAGCGAACGCCCGCCCAACAAATGGACGTGGAGGTGGAAGACCGACTGTCCGGCGCCTGGGCCGACGTTCAGGACGGTGCGGTATCCCTGCTCGATGTTGCGCTGGCGCGCGATCTGCGCGGCGGCAAGGTGGCAGCGGCCGATGATTTCGGCGTCGGCAGTCTCGGCTTCTTTCAGTCCCGCAAAATGTCTTTTGGGAATGATGAGCACGTGCGTGGGGGCTTGCGGGCTGATGTCTTCGAAGGCGAAGACGTGGTCGTCTTCGTAAACTTTCTTGGCGGGAATCTCGCCGCCGATGATGCGGCAGAAAAGGCAGTTGGGATCGGTCATGGGCTAAGTTTCTATCGGATGGTGGATGGGGTCAAGGGCCTGGGGTCCGTTGGGGGATCCTAGATTGATGTTTCTCGGTCCGGCCAGATGTGGCGACGCCGCCCTCGCCCATATACGGCTAGTCCAGACGCACCAGGAAGACTGCACCTTCAGGAGTTTCGGTTTCGGCGGCTAGTTTTTGGGCGCGTTCGTGATCATCCTCGAGGACGCGGACGCGCACCCACCAGTCTCCTGCCGGGCTGTTAAAGCACAAGACCTTGGCCGTGTGATAGCGGCGCTGCAGGTGATCGACGACCTTCCTGGCAGCGGGCTCGTGGGGAAATCCGCCGATCTGCACGGCCCATTTTCCGGGCGCACCCGGAAGCGCAGCGGACTGCATCAATTCGACTTTTACTTGGGCGACACCGGGCCTCCAGATGTCGAGCTTCTGCGCCGCCGCGAGAGAGAGGTCGACAACGCGTCCGGGAATAAAGGGGCCGCGGTCGGTGATGCGGACCAGCGCATGCTGTCCGGTCTTGACGTTGGTGATGCGCACGATGGAGCCGAGCGGATACGTGAGGTGCGCCGCCGTCATGGCATGCATGTTGTAGACTTCGCCGTTCGATCCGGGGCGGTTGTGGTAGGGCGGACCGTACCAGCTGGCGAGTCCGGTTTCGGTGGCCAGGGGCTTGGCATCGGCGGGAAGAGTGGGCTCGGCGAGGTCGGCGTCGGTGTCTTCGGGGGCCTTGGGTGGCGCACTCTCTTTCTTGGTCGGGATGTTTGCCGCCGGCTCGGGTTCGGCTGGCTCAGTCGTCGAAATCGGCGGAGGAGGAGGAACATTCACGTGCGCCTGTTTGGGATGGCCGCAGGCACTCAGCAACAGAAGCGTGATCAGAACGATCAGGAACATGGCGATGCTGACGAAGCGATCGCGGCGGCGTGGCGAGCCTGCGGACCGCATGCGCGACTGCGCTATTTGGGCGGCTGGTGGTGCTGCTCCATGTAGTCGGCGAATTCGTTGAGCTTCTGAGAGGCCGTACGCAGGGCCTTGGTGGAGTGCGTGCGCACTGCCGGCACAACTTCGTCGTTGAGGTACTTGATGAATTCGGGAATCTCTTTTTCCAGGCGCTCGGCAGCTTCGTTGATAGTTTGACTCACACGCGCCGAAGCGTCTTCCACCTTGCGGTTGAAGTCGTTCATGGTGCTCCTCGTAGTGGCTCGGCGTGAATGGATTCACGCGTGTTGCGGATTGCCAGGCAGGGTTATTATTTCGTGCCTCAGGGGCCGGGTCAATGGCGGGCGGCGGAATTCGGTGGTTCGGGCGGATCGACCGTTCGCGGGGATGCGGGCCGCGCAGGCCGGGTACTTGACTGCTGTAAAATGCGTGCTCCAGACATGAGTTCGCAAACAAAATTAGACGCGGAGCTGCGGGAGCGGATGTTCCGCACGCAGCTGCTGGCGTGGTATGACGCGCATGCGCGCGATCTGCCGTGGCGCGAGAGTCATGATCCGTACCGGGTCTGGCTGTCGGAAATCATGCTGCAGCAAACCCGGGTGGCGGCGGTGATTGCGCATTATCACGAGTTTCTGCGGCGGTTTCCTACGGTGGAGAAGCTGTCGCACGCGCGGGAGGCTTCTGTGCTGGCGGCGTGGAGCGGTCTGGGCTACTACCGGCGGGCCCGCATGCTGCATGCGGCAGCCAAGATTGTGGCGCGGGAGCGAGGCGGG
This sequence comes from uncultured Acidobacteriaceae bacterium, assembly GCA_963709025.1. Lineage (GTDB taxonomy): Bacteria > Acidobacteriota > Terriglobia > Terriglobales > Acidobacteriaceae > Sulfotelmatobacter. Next base: position 274,461 of record CAVPVE010000018.1, on the reverse strand, counting down.
AAGTTTCCCGAGACGGCGGATGGTTTGCGGGAACTGCCAGGCGTGGGGCGGTATACGGCAGCGGCGATTGCGAGCATTGCATTTGGTCAGGCGGTCGCGGTCGTAGACGGAAATGTGGAGCGGGTTCTGCAGCGATTTTCCGGACAGCAATTGGCTGGGGAGAAATACTGGCTTGCGGCTGAGGCTCTGCTGGATCGGCAACGTCCCGGAGATTTCAACCAGGCGATGATGGAGCTGGGAGCAACCGTGTGCACGCCGCGAGGTCCGGCGTGCCTGACTTGCCCCGTAGTGGAGTTGTGTGCGACGCGCGGAGAGATGGCCGGAGCGGCAAAGAAGTCGCGACAGGAGAAACGAGAAATTCATTACGCGTTAGCTTGCCGCGATGGAGCTGTGTTTCTGGTGCAGAGAGCGCACAATGAGCGGCTGATGGCGGGAATGTGGGAGTTGCCGGAGATTCCGCGTCCGCAAGGTGGTGGCAGCCTCACGCTCACGGTGCGCCATTCGATCACGACTACGGACTACACCGTGCGTGTTTGGCGGCGTAGCGCTCCCGAGGATCTACCGGGCAAGCTGATCACTCTTCCCCGCCTGCCCAGGCTGGCCATGACCGGACTCAGCCGCAAGATTCTCCGCCGCGCCGGTCTGATGACCGCGGGTAACGTGCAAGCGAGTCGTGCGATTCCCTAAGTATTTCTATGAAACCATTATCGATGCTCACCGCGTTAATCTCTTTTTGGATCCTCACTTCGCTGTTTGGGTCTGCTCAAGACGCCGCTAGCGCGCAGACGCCACAGACTGGCGTTGTCCTGGTTAAGCTATCTCCGCCTTTGTATCCGCCGCTGGCGCGCCAGGCGATGATTAGCGGTGAAGTAAAAGTGGAGCTTGCGATCCGCAAAGACGGAGGTGTCGAGTCGGCTAAGCTGTTCAGCGGACATCCGATGCTTGCTCCAGCGGCGCTCGAAAGCGCCAAAACATCGCAGTTTGAGTGCGCGGGATGCGGCGAGGCAGTGACGTCCTACCTTTTGACATTCGCGTTCGAGCTTCGAAATGACTGTGACTGCTGCAACGCGTGGTCGCGGGCTGGAGAAGTAACGCAGTCCCACGACCGAGTCACGGTTTCTGCTCCTAAGGGTTGCCTTTGCGACCCCACGGTCACCATAACCCGCATCAAGTGGCGTTCAGCGAAATGTCTTTACCTTTGGCACTGCGAATCGCGGGTGGTCGACACAAAGTGACGATTTCCGTTCGAGGTTGGGAAGGATCACATCTTCCCATCCAAAGCGGAATCTGGATCATCTAAGTCTAGAGTGGCGGCTGAGGGGCAGTGCTCTGGCTGCAAAATTGACGGGACAAAGCGGAGGACAAACAATGGCGGCATTGGCTGCGGGCGCGAAGGCACCGGAATTTGATTTGAAAACTTTGGATGGGAAGCGGTTCTCGCTGAGCGACGAACTGGCGCACCGGCCGGTGGTGCTGGTGTTTTTCAAAGTGTCGTGTCCGACATGCCAGTATGCGCTGCCGTTTTTCGAGAGACTGCATAAGACCTACGGACACAACGGCGTTTCGCTGATCGGGATTTCGCAGAATGATGCGAAGGAAACAGCAGCCTTCAGCAAAGATTTTGGCGTCACATTCCCGGTGTTGCTCGATGACACACGTTCTTACCCGGCTTCAAACGCGTACGGGCTCACGAGCGTCCCCACCATCTTTTGGATCGCGCAGGATGGCGAGATTGAGGTTTCGAGCGTGGGATGGGTCAAGGCCGATTTCGAGAAAATCAATACAAAGATGGCTGAAGGCGGCAACAGTACTCCCGCGGTGATGTTCAAGGCGGGGGAAGAGGTGCGGGATTTTCGCGCAGGTTGAGGGTCTAAGAACTAGCCGCCGGTTCGGTGGCTGAAAAAATCGCCGAGCTTGCACTCGGCGGACGGGTCAAAGACCCGTCCCCACACACTCCACACGAGCCCACGCGAGCAAAATTCGCCCATCACGGGGCGACATGGCTGCCGTGGGGCATCTGGACACGTCCCGGCGTGTCCTTTGTCCGGGAGTGGCTGCACTCTCGTGCTGTTTGGTCAGTTACTTCTCATAGGGCCTCTGCGAACCCTCCTTTACAATTCTTGTAGAACTTCACAAAAAGGCTTTCAGCAAGCGCGCCGCTTGGTTTTTGGGGGAGAGACCTGTTTATGCAAGGAACGCTGAGAACTATTTCAGCCTGCCTGATCGTGTGCGCCAGCCTGTTCGCATGGGCCGACGGCGCGGGCGCTGGAGGCTCGAAGGGCTCGAAGGGTGCGCCGTCGGTGAAGCTGCCTGGGCCGGCATTCGTGGCGCTGGAGACAATCACGCCGGATCATATTCGCTGGCACGTGCGCTATCTGTCGCACGATCTGCTGGAAGGTCGCGGGACAGGACAGCGCGGCGGCGACATCGCTGCAGAGTACATCGCCACACAATTCGCCGAATACGGCCTCAGGCCGGCCGGCGACCATGGAACCTACATGCAGAAAGTGCCGCTCGTGGGCATCACGACTCTGCCCGAGACTACCTTTTCGCTCGTTCCCAAACAGGGCGAGACCATGAATCTGAAGCCGCTCGACGAATATGTCACCTACGATCAGACGCAGCAGGCGCAATCGGACGTGGATGCGGAGATCGTTTTCGTGGGATATGGGATTGAGGCGCCGGAGTACGGCTGGGACGACTACAAGGGTCTCGACGTGCGCGGCAAGGTCCTGCTGATGCTGGTGAACGAACCGCCCTCGGACGATCCCAGGTTCTTCAAAGGCAAGGCGCTCACCTACTACGGGCGCTGGACCTACAAGTATGAAGAGGCGGCGCGCAAGGGCGCGGTGGGAGTGATCCTGGTCCACCAGACACAGATGGCGAGCTATCCGTGGGAAGTGGTGCGGAATTCCAATTCCGGGGAAAAGTCGTATCTGAAGCTGGAAGGTCCAGCGCTGAAGGTGGCTTCGTGGGTGCATGGAGATGTTGCGGCACGGCTGGCTTCGGCCTCGGGAATGAGCCTGGAGAGAATGTTCAAGGATGCGCAGGCGAAAGACTTTCATCCCGTGAGTCTGGGGGCGCGGCTCAAGGCGCACATGGTGAGCAAGATCCGGAATTTTGAATCAAACAATGTGGTTGCGATGCTTCCGGGCGCAGATCACAAGATGGCCGACGAAGCAGTCCTCTATACCGCGCACTACGATCACTTCGGCATTCGTCCGGATATGCCGGGGGACAACATTTTCAACGGCGCTGACGATAACGCCACGGGCTGCGGCATCCTGCTGGAGGTGGCGCGGGCGTTCGGGACGGCGGCGCAGAAGCCGCGCCGGTCAATCATATTTGCGGCGGTCACGGCCGAGGAGCAGGGACTGCTGGGGTCGGAGTATCTGGGGAAGCATCCCCCGATTTCTGCGGGTAAGATCGCCCTGGATTTGAACTATGACGACGTGAAGCCGCTGGGCGCACCGGAGGAAGTGGAAGTCTCAGGAGCTGAGCGGACCGATTTCTATCCATCGGTGCAGGCGACGGCGAAGGAGTTCCGGCTGACAATTCGTCCGGATGCGCGGCCAGAGGCGGGGCACTTCTACCGCTCCGATCACTTCAGCCTGGCGCGGGTGGGCATTCCTTCGTTCTCGATCAATGAAGGGATGAAGTACAAGGGCCACACGGAGGCCTGGGGACTCGAACAGGAGCGCGACTACGTCGAGAAGCATTATCACCAGCCCAGCGACGAGTACCATCCGGAGATGGATTTCGTGGGAGACTCGGCGATGGCGCGATTTGGATTCGCCCTGGGATGGGAAGCTGCAAATCTGCCGAAGCTAGTGGGATGGCAGAAGGGCGATGAATTCGAGGCAGCGCGGGCGAAGGGCCAGTAGCGGTCCCGAATATCAACTCACGGTGTTTCCTCGCGGTATTGCCTTGTCGCATCTCCGAGCAACTGCCGGGCTTCGCCCGGCCGGACAGCCGATGGCGGCTGTCCCTACATGAGCAGTGCGGACTTGAGGCTCCCTCAATCCGAACAGCGAAATCAATGAGTTAACCTCAGTAACCTAGGTAACTTTAGCAGCGCTCCTCCGCATGCTAACCTCGACATGTCCGTTTGAAATCAGCAACTTCCGAATAGACTTCCTGACGAGGAATGCCGAGAATTCCTATTTTTCGACTGGGTGGGGCGCCCGACAAACCGGCGGCGCCGAATCTTGCTGCGTCCACGCCCTTTATCTCGCTCGAAGGCATCTCGGTGGGCGTCGATAACCTGCGTCACGATGTGGTGCTCAGTACGAAGTTTGTGGAGTTGGCGCGGGCACACATCGCACGATTGATCGCGCGCCACGGAGAATTGGAAGGACTGCTTGCCGCTGAATCGACCCGGCCTGCCCAAGGCCCTTCGTGGATGGCGCACCAGGCAGGAAGGCCTGCCAAGCCCAAGAACGATCCCGGAGGGTGGAAGCCAGCGCTGACCGAGTTGCAGGTCGCATCGCTCAATCGAGCCAAGAAGGAATTCAAGCTGTCGGTCGATCTGCTGGCCCGGCTGGCGGTCACGAAGTTTCTGCGCGCGGAAATGAACCTGCAGTTTGCTCAGGTGCTGGAGCGCTGCCGAGTACTGATCAAGAGCTACGACAACATGCGCCAGGGCAAGGCGCACGAGTACCGGGAGCGCCTCGCGACGTTCCAGGTGCGGAAAAGAATCATCCTGCGCAAGGTGGGGCAGGAAATTTTTGAGACGCTGCGCGAGATCGAGAAGAGCACGCTGGCCCGCACGCGCCGGTCGCTGTTTGGGGAAGAAACCAGCGGCGGCAGCTATTTCACCTATCCGCTTTTTCTGAACCGTCTGCTGTTCTCCGAAGACGGACGCGACGACTACCTGTGCGCCGAGTATTACGTCATGCTGGGGAATTGGGACCGCGATCCGGACCGCTACGGCCGGATGCGGGAAATCGCGTCGACTTTCCTGCGTTCGCAATATGGCGAAGAAGTGAGCGTGGAAACGCTCGACTCCTGGATGAATGTCCCGGAGAACGCGCGGGCACTGGTGGGAACGGGAACGCCGGAAGAATCCGACGAAGGCCTTGCACAGCAAGACCGCCTTGCCGGGTGGGTGCGGTTGCTGGAAGACGAGCGCGTCATGGAAAACGTGATCGCCTCATATCACGTGGTGCCGCTGCTGGCCGAATACTCGCCGCGAATCAATGCGCAGCAGCTGAAGAATGCGCTGATCGATCGCACCGAATGCGACCGCGTCGAGCGCATGATTCAGGAAGGCAGACTTTCGCCAAACAGCCTGTATGCGGCCGTGGCCAAGGTCGCGAGTTGCCGCGGGGCCGAGCGGGCAAAAGTAGCGGCGCGCTTCCTGGGAGATTTCTTCCACTATCACCGCGATCTGCGGCGGCTCGAAACCTTGAACGCGGCTTTGGATTCCGTGAACCTGGTGGGCAACGAGAGGTTGCAGGAGCTGTCGCGGGTCAACGGAACGCTTTACGAATTTCTGCTGCCCGAGGAACAGGGGGAGACCGAGTCGGATCGGGTCTTGCGCCACGTTGTACTCAAGGCCGATGTTCGCGACTCCACCCGCCTGACGCGGACGATGATGGAGAAGGGGCTGAATCCGGCGTCGTACTTCAGCTTGAATTTTTATGATCCGGTGAACAAGCTACTGGAGAAGTACGGCGCGCAGAAGGTATTTCTCGAAGGCGACGCCATCATTCTGGCAATTCTGGAGCGCGAAGGCGAGCCCGGGTTGGGTGTGAGCCGCATGTGTGTGCTGGCGCGCGAGATCATTGAGATCGTCCGCGGCTACAACGAACTGATGCAACGCTCGGGCATGCCGGGGCTAGAGCTGGGTTTGGGCATCACCGCGCAGGACTCAGCACCTCTGTACCTGATGGATGGCGAGCACCAGATCATGATTTCGGAAGCCCTGAACGAGAGCGACCGTTTGTCTTCGTGCAACAAGCGGGCGCGCAAGGTAATGGAGCCACAGGCGGGCCCGTTCCACGTGTACGCGTTCCAGGCTGCGGAGCTGGACGAGAATGGCAACCCGGAAGACGTGATTCTGAGCTTCAATCTGGGTGGCATTCGCATGAATGAAGCCGCCTACCGCAAGTTGGAGAAAGAAATTACGCTTGAGCCGCTCAAGGTGAAGCTGCCGCCGTCACTGGCTTCGTCGGATAAAGGCGAGTATCGGCTCTTCAGCGCCACCGTGCCCGTCGATCGCGATATTTTCCGCAAAATTGTGGTGCGCGAAAGCCGTATTCCGCGGATCGATCCCGCCGACTTCTCGGTGAAGGGCTGGACCGACCGGAACTACTACGAGGTCTGCACCGATCCCGCGATTTACTCGGCGCTGGAGAAGCGCAAGGGCGCCGGACGCTGAGGAAAGCATCGGCCTACACACAACCTGGATCTATCCAAAAAACTAGAAATTTGTTCCCACCCGCGCCGGCTTAAACGGAATCTGAAACGTCGCCTCGACGTCAACGGGCGCACCGTTCTTCGTGGCGGGCTGGAATTGCCACTGAGCCAGCGCCTGGCTGGCGTACTGGTCGATGCGGTCGTCGACCCCGCGCAGGATCCGAACATTCCCCACCGTACCATCGGTGTGGATGACCGCGTACAGGATCACCGTGCCGGCCACGTTCTCGCGCATGAGCTGAATGGGATATTTGGGGTCGACCTTGCGCGTTGCCATCGGCTGCGAGAGGTCGGCGGGCGCGTCGCGATCGGTCAAATCGTGACTGCTGTAGTCGCGCCCGAGTTCCGCGAAACGGATGACCCAACTGCCGCCCGAGGAGTTCAGGTTCGGCATGTTGAGTGTGACCGAATAGAACTTGCGGTTGCCGAACACGGAGCGTTCGGCTTCGGAGAGTTTTGCGGAATCGCCGGGCTGCAGTGGACGCGAGGGAGTGCTGGTCACGCGAGGCGGCGGTATGCTCGCCATGAGCTTCGGGTTGACCGATTGCGTCGACGGACCGGGATCGCCCGCTACGGGCGAGGTTTTCGCCCCAGTGCTTCCCACGTAGAGTCCCGCCGGTAAGTCACCGCTTCCCTTCCGGGCCGAACCGCTCCCGCTCTCCTTACTGCTGCTGCCGCCGGTGGCGCTCGGAGAACCAGAAGCTCCCACATGTCCGTCGGGTGTTGCGGCGAAAGCGCCTCGGCGGTTCCCGGCGGGCGGGTCCGGCGGCGCGCCCACGGCGGGATGCAGGTTCAGAGCGATGACACGACCGGGCTCGCCCATCGACGCTCCCGAAGATCCTGCGGCGGAAACCGACGGAGGCGGTGGAACAACTTGCGGAGCGCCGCCCATGCCGGAAGATCGAGAGCCCGAAGCGGTGCGCTGTTCGGCGACTGGAAGTTGAGGAGCAGGCGCGATTACGGAACTGCGTCCGACGTTGAGATCGCCGATCGGGCGCGACGATGGGGCATCGACACTCGGCGGCGGCGCGACGACTGAATCCTGCAGAGTGGGCCCATTCCGGCGATTCTTGACGTCGGCCGCGTCGGGCGGCGGTGCGACCACCGAGTTCTCCATCCGGGGGGTGATCCGGGTAATCTCTGCGGCTGGAGTCAGCGGAACATCGGGAATGGCGAGGCGCGGCTGCTGCCGCTTATCCGACCACGCCACGATGTTGGGCAGGGCTACGTCGCGCTTCACTTTGACGTTGGGCGGCGTGACGATGGTTTGCGATCGATTGTCGGCTTGACGAGGAAGAGAAATGATTGGTTGGCGCGAGAATTCTGGATCGGCTTTCTGCGGCTGCTCCGATTGTGCCGTGCGGGTGTCGAGCGGCGGAAGGTATTCCGACGGCTGGTAGTAGACCACGTCCGAGCGGTCAAAGGCTGGCGTCGGCACGACTTGGGGCTGGAGAGCGAAGAAGCGGGTCAATCCGATCAGCAGCGCGAACGCCACGGTGTGATATACGACTGACTGGAGAAATCGAGCCCACGGCAGGGGGCGCGCCACGAACACATCTGGCCAAAACGGCGCGGGCGCGGAACTCAGTTCGAGAGGGGCAAGGCTACGCGGAAAGATCACATCGCGTAGATTGCCGAAAAAGACGCGGGACCAGGAAGGCAGCTCGACCAAAAGCCGCGGAACGGGCGCGGGTGGCGGGATTTCGTCGAGAGGCCGGGCTACCGTCATCCTACCCATGGTAGATGCCGGCAGGGGGGTTGGGATAGCCGAAAGGGCACGATCGGGCAATTTTCAGGCCCGATTGCGGAACCCGGCGGGACATCGTTTCGGACGCTCGCAAGTCGTTCACAAGAAAGACCGTTTATAATCTTGTGTTTCGACATCCTGCCCTAATTTTCACTGTGAAGGACATACCTTGCTCGATTTCTTAGGCGATTTGCGACGGACTCATATGTGCGGGACGCTGCGCGCGTCCGATGCCGGCCAGAAGGCCGTGCTCATGGGATGGGTCAACAAGCGGCGTGATCACGGGAGCTTGCTCTTCATCGACTTGCGCGACCGTACAGGCGTGACCCAGGTTGTGGTCAATGCCGATCGCGATGCGGCGATTCACGAAAAAGCTGGAACTTTGCGGAACGAATACGTCATCGCCGTGACCGGCACGGTGAGACTGCGCGATGCCAGCACCATCAATCCCAACATGCCGACGGGCGAAGTGGAATTGGTGGCGGAAGAGCTGCGGATTCTGAACGAGTCGAAGCTGCCGCCGTTTTTGCCGTCAGACACCGCGCTCACCAATGAAGAAACGCGGCTGAAATATCGCTACATCGACCTGCGCCGCGATGTCATGCAGTTCAATATTGAGCTGCGGCACAAGGTAGCAAAGTCCATCCGCGACTATCTCTCGAGTCAGGGATTTTTCGAGATTGAAACACCGTTCATGACGCGGTCGACGCCGGAAGGGGCGCGCGATTACCTGGTTCCCAGCCGCGTACAGCCGGGGACGTTTTATGCGCTGCCGCAGTCGCCGCAGATGTTCAAGCAGATCCTGATGATCTCGGGATTCGATAAGTATTTTCAAATTGTGCGCTGCTTCCGCGATGAAGACTTGCGCGCCGACCGCCAACCGGAGTTCACCCAGATCGATTTGGAGATGTCGTATCCGCAGGCGGAGCGCGTGTGGGAGGTGGTGGAAGGATTTCTAACCGCGGCGTTCGCGGCTGCAGGGAATGAAATCAAGACGCCGTTTCCACGCATGGACTACGACGAAGCCATCCGGCTCTACGGGATCGACAAACCGGATTTGCGCTTGCCTGCGTTTACTGATGTGCGAGAGTGCTTCACTGCCGAGAATCTGCATGAGTTGGCAATCAATGCCAATCTGCCGGTCATTGCGATCCGCACGCCCAAGGTGGGCGAGTTGTCGCGCAAGGAGCGCGACGATATCAAGCCAATGTTCCACGCCAAGGGTGGCGCGAGAGTTTATGAGGACTTCAAGCGCATCGGGAACAAATATCCGGAAGCCGCGGCTGCGATCGCGAAAAAGACTGGCATGGAGGACGGCGATCTGATTGTACTGGTCGCGGGATCGGCGCAGGCCGGGCCGCAAACCGCCATGCCCTCGCACCGCAAAGTTACTCCTGCCGAACTGGCGATCTACGCGTCGGCCGGATTGCTGCGGCTGGCGTTGGCGCAAAAATATGCCGACAAGCACGGCATTTTCAAGAAGTCCGGCGATCCGGCAAAAGATTTCCGTTTTATATGGGTCACGAACTTCCCCATGTTCGAGTGGGACGAAGGCGAGAAGCAATGGATGGCGGCGCATCATCCGTTTACTTCTCCGCACGACCAGGACATGAGCCTGTTGGAAGCGGGCGTGGAGTCGCTGAACGATCCGCAGTCACCGCTGAGCGCAGTGCGGGCGCTGGCTTACGACGTGGTGCTCAACGGAACTGAACTGGGGTCAGGCTCGATCCGTATTCACCGTCAGGATATTCAGAGCAAAATTTTCCGCGCGTTGGGCATGACCGAAGAAGAGGCCAAGTCGCGCTTCGGATTCTTTCTGGAAGCGCTGGAATATGGCACGCCCCCGCATGGAGGCATCGCGCTGGGGCTCGACCGCATCGTAATGATTCTGGCCGGCGCCGAGAGCCTGCGCGAAGTGATTCCCTTCCCGAAGACCGCGCGCGCGGTGGATCTTATGGTGGATGCGCCCACTCCGGTCAGCGAGAAGCAGTTGCGGGAACTGGGGATCGTAGTGAAGAAGTAGGGGACAGAGGCTTTCTGCTTTCTGAGTGGGGCAGCGCTTTCAGCGCCGCAATTACGTTTCTTCCGACATGAGAAAACAAATCTGGATACTCTTCTGCCTCGCTGTCCTTTCGTCTTTAGTTACACTGGAGGCGCGCGCACAGCAATCCGCGAACCAAGACCTCTCCGCCATCGTCGAGCAGGGCAAGTTCACCCTGCACAAGTTCGAACAGGCGATCGGCCAGGAAACCTACGAAATTCGTCGCGACGGCGATTCTCTCGCGGTGAAAGCAGACTTCAAGTTCACCGATCGCGGTTCGCCGGTTCCCCTTTCTACAACCTTTCGCGGCGCTGCCGACCTGACGCCGCAAGCCTCCGAAATCAAAGGGCAAACCGCGCGCAGTGTTTCGATCGACGAGGCCATAACCATTGACAACGGCATAGTCCACTTCCGCACTCGCGACAAGCAAAGCGAACTCACTCCGCCCTCCGGACCGTTCTTCACCATCGCAGGATACGCTCCGGCGACCATGCAGATGCTGATGGTGCGCTACTGGGCGACGCACGGTTCTCCCGCGCAACTGGCGACGCTGCCCAGCGGCAGCGTGAAGATCGAACCTCGCGGGCAAGACACAATTCACCTCACCGGCAAAGATGGCGCGAAAGACGAGAAGCTCGACCGCTACACCGTCGAAGGCCTGATCTGGGGACGCGAAACGTTGTGGTTCGACGCGAATCGCAATTTGGTTGCGGCCGTCTCGACCGACGCCGAGTTCGACCACTTCGAGGCCATTCGTGACGGCTATGAGAGCGCTCTGGGCGATTTCGTGGGACGCGCCGGAGCCGACGGCATGAGCGCGCTCGCCGACATTTCCAAGGGAATTCCGGGCAGTCGCGCGTCGACGCTCGCCATCGTTGGCGGCACTTTGATTGATGGGACGGGCGCTGCCGCCATCCCTGACTCTGCCGTCGTGATTCACAACGGACGTATCGTCGCCGCGGGGCCGCAGTCCAAGGTAAAGATTCCCAGGCACGCACAAATCATCGATGCCCACGGCAAGACTATTTTGCCTGGCCTTTGGGATATGCACGCGCACTTCGAGCAAGTCGAATGGGGACCCATCTATCTCGCGGCGGGCGTGACCACAGTGCGCGATTGTGGCAACGAATTCGAATTCATTACCGCCGTGCGCGATGCGATCGCGCAAGGTCGCGGACTCGGTCCGCGCATGTTGCTGGCCGGAATCGTGGACGGTACGGGTCCCCTGGCGCTCGGCGTCGAACGCGTCGACACGCCGGAGCAGGCGCGTATGTGGACAGACCGCTACCACGCAGCAGGTTTTCAGCAGATGAAGATTTACAGTTCCGTGAAGCTTGAAGAATTGAAGGCTGTCGCGGAGGAAGCACATAGTCTGGGCATGACCGTGACCGGGCACATCCCCGAGGGATTGAACGCCTATCAGGCGATCGAGGCGGGACAGGACCAGATCAACCACATCGGTTACGTGGCTGACATTATGAAAGCTCCGCTCCCCGAAGGCGCCACCCGTTTGGATCGTTACAAGGCCGGAGCAAACATCGATCTCGATGGACCAGAGGCCAGCAAGGCGCTGGCGTTCTTGAAAGAGCATCACACCGTGGTCGATCCCACGATGGCTCTCATGGAATTCTTCACCGCGACCACCGCCAAGCCTCCTGCCAGCTTTGAGCCGGGCGTCAACAAGGTCGCTCCGGAGCTCGCCGAACAACTCACCGACGTGGCGCCGCCCACCGATCGTTCGGCGATTGGGGAAAAAGTGTTCGAGAAGGAGTTGGCGATCGTCGGCGCCATTCATCGCGCGGGAATTCCCGTCGTCGCAGGCACCGATCAAACGGTTCCGGGCTACAGTCTGCACCGCGAGATCGAACTGTACGTACAGGCGGGGTTCACACCGATGGAAGCGATTCAGGCGGCCACCAGTGTGCCCGCTCGGGTGATGGGCCTTGAGAAGGAATCTGGGACCGTCGAGAAGGGAAAGCGCGGGGACCTGATTCTGATTAACGGCAATCCGCTCGAAGACATTCACGCCACGCGCAACGTCGAGTACGTGATCACCAACGGAACCATGTTCCACACCGCGGAACTATGGCAGAGCGTGGGATTCAAGCCGTAAAGACTTATGTTGTTTTTGAAAAGCGTCATCCCGAAGACCGGCGTTCTTCAGCCGGGCGAGGGATCTCGCGTGGAGCGGTCCTGCAGTCTGCTAATCTGCACGAGATCCCTTCGCCGCTCAGCTCAGGGCAGGCTCTTCCCTCCGCCTGAAGAACGGCTCCCGTCAGGATGACTCCGTGGTCGGCCTGGTCGAGGCTATGCTAGTCTGCCTTCTATGGCAGACCGCAGATCCACCAAGCGCAAGAAAGCCAAGAAAGCTACGCCGCGCGCTTCTCGAAAATCTTCTCTCCAAGAGAGTTCCAAATCCCCACTTCTCGCGAAGAACGCGAGAAATGGGGCACCCACAACTTCCGGCAAGCACTTTCTCAGCGACAAAGTCGGGCACTTCACCGAGTCGGTCATTCGCGAGATGACCCGCCAGGCGATGCTGCACGGAGCGGTGAATCTCGCGCAAGGATTCCCGGACTTCTCTGCTCCAGCCGAGATCAAACAGGCCGCGCAGCAGGCGGTTGCGGCCGACGTCAATCAGTACGCGATCACCTGGGGCGCGAAGAATCTGCGCAACGCGATTGCCCGGCAGATGGGCGTCTGGCAGGGGATTACAGTCGATCCAGAGAAAGAGATCACCGTGTGTTGCGGGTCGACCGAGGCTATGATTTCAACTCTGCTGGCGGTGTGCAATACGGGCGATGAAGTCGTGATCTTCGAACCATTCTATGAAAACTACGGACCGGACTCTGTTCTGAGTGGGGCGAAACCGAAATTCGTGAAACTGCGACCGCCCAAGGACGACGGTGGCGAGTGGACCTTCGACGAAAAAGAGCTACGTCGTGCCTTCGACAAACACACCAAGGCAATCATCCTCAACACGCCGAACAATCCGACGGGCAAAGTCTTCACCCGCCGTGAACTGGAATTGATTCGCGACCTGTGCGTCGAATTTGATGTGCTGGCGATTACCGACGAAATCTACGAACACATTCTTTACGACGGCACCGAACATATTTCGATGGTGTCGCTCGAGGGAATGCGCGAACGCACCGTAACCATCAACGGCATGTCGAAAACCTACAGCGTCACCGGATGGCGCGTGGGATGGGCGGTTGCGCCAGAAAAAATTACCAATGCGATCCGCAAGGTGCACGACTTTCTGACGGTGGGAGCACCCGCGCCGCTACAGGAAGCCGGTGCCGCGGCGTTGAGTTTGCCAGCCGAGTATTACGCGAATCTCGCGAAAGGATACCGGGTACGGCGCGATCATCTCATGCCCGCTCTAACGGCGGCCGGGTTCCAGTGTTTCCGCCCGCGCGGCGCGTATTACGTCATGACCGATATTTCTGCGTTCGGATACAAGGACGACGTATCGTTTGCGAAATACCTGGTGCAGGAAATCGGCGTAGCGTGTGTGCCAGGATCGAGTTTCTATCGCGATTCGCGAGACGGAGCGAAACAGGTACGGTTCGCGTTCTGCAAGAAGCCGGAAACGCTGGACGAAGCAGCGCGCAGGCTGGCGCATCTGCGCGCCGCGTCGAATGCTTAACCCCTGGTTCCCTGGTAAGCAAAACCTGACAGCCGAGGGGGCTGTCACCACTTGAACCTACTTCGTGACCACGCCGCAGGCCACGCGATCGCCTGAGTTGCCGGACGGGTCCGTCTTGTAGTCGTCCGCCTTGGCGTGGACGACGATGGCCGCGCCATTCGTGAGTAGCGAGTGCGGTCCGTCTTTGAGAGTCGCATCGCCATCTTCCAGTTTGACATTGGCTTTGCCGTTCGCGCCAACCGTGAAGTTCTTCATGTCCCCGGCATGGTGGCCGTCGGGACTGTCGAAGCCGTGCTTCTTGCTCTCGGGATTGAAGTGTCCGCCCGCCGATTTGAAGTCTGGCCCTTCGCATCTCGGAACCGCGTGGAAGTGGATGGCATGCTCCCCGGGAGTCAGGTCGTGGAGTTTGAGTTCGAGGGCGACGCCGGGTCCCTGATCCCAGATAAAAATATCCCCAACAGATTTTCCCTGAGCATCTTTGAGTTCGACTTTGGTCTTGGCTGCGCTGCGGGATGGCAGAGCAACCAGCGCGAGCAACAATCCGAAGGTGAGGTAGACAAGGCGTTTCATGGATTCGAGGCCTCCTGGCAGCGGAAATTATAGCCAATCCCTACATGGAAAATTGTCACGAAGGGTCGGCCAATCGACGACTTGTCCACAAAAATGTGGAGTATACTGCGAGGAAGTTCCAGAAATCCTGCTGGGGAAGAGTGCAATCATGGCTTTGAATGCGGTCGAACAGGTAGCAGATCAGGTTCCAGCCGACGATTTTCAGGCGCTCGAAGACAAGATCTATCGCACCATAGAGATGCACAAGGCAGCGCGGCAGGCTCAGGCGACGGCCGAGCGTGACGCCCAGCGACTCCGCCAGCAAATGGAAGATCGCGAGGAAGAACTGGTCCGGCTGCGGCGCGAGGCGGTGCAATTGAAGAAAGAGCGTGAGGAAATCCGCGGCCGCGTGGAAAAGATGCTGCAGCAGATCGAAACGATAGCCGAGGCCAGCTAAAAAGTGCTGGCTGCGCAGACGCCAGGAACTTCGTCTACGGAGAATGGTTTATGGCTACAGCAACCAAGGATCAGATCGTGAAGGACGCGCAGAACGCCAGCGTGCGCGTCGAGATTTTCGACCAGGCGTATAACCTGCGCGGCTCCGATCCGGAATACATTCTGAAGATGGCGGAGTATGTCGATTCCAAGATGCGTGCCGTCGCCGAGGCTACCAACACCATCGATACCGTGCGGCTCGCCGTGCTGGCAGCGCTCAATATCGCCGACGAGTATCACCTGCTCAAGAAAAGGCAGGACAGCGGGGCAACCGATTATCAGAAGCGGGCGCATCTATTAGCAGATGCGCTGGATGAAGTGCTGGGCGAAAACCGCAAGGCGGGATAGTCTGCGCCGCATCGTCCTGTTTCTCCCCGTAATTGCGGTACTTGGCGCCGCCGCCTTCCCTCAAGAAACAACTCTCCGCTCGCAATCCAACATCGTGCTGGTTCCGGCGCTGGTCAAAGATCAGCGGGGCGGAATCGTCTATGGACTGCAAGCCAAGAACTTCCTGGTGGAGGACGACGGAGTCGAGCAACCGGTACGTCTCGACGAGACTCCGGAAGGCCAGCCGATTTCTCTGGTCGTGGCGGTCCAAAAGGGACGCCGCGCCTACGCGGAGTTCCCTCGCATGGAAGGGTTGAAGTCGATGCTCGCCCCGCTATTCGCACTCGGGACCGCCCGCGTCGCGGTGGTGGAGTTCGATAGCCAGGTTGATCTCACCCGGAATTTCACGCCAGACGAGACCGTGATCCGCGACGACCTCAGGAATCTGCAGCCCGGCGACGGCGGAGCGAAAATTCTGGACGCGATCGACTACTCGGTAAAGCTGCTCAAGAACGAACCCGAGGACCGGCTGCGCGTCCTGCTCCTGATCAGCGAAACCCGCGACCACGGCAGCCACGGAAAGGTTGAAGACACTGTGGCCGCGATTGGGCAGAGCAATGCCGTGATGTATGCGCTGGCATTTTCGCCTGCGCTCTCCAACATTCTCGATACCGGGCGCGGTACGAATATGAATGAGATGCACAACGGTGTCGATATCATGGATCTGGCGTACCGTACGGCGCAAGCCATGCGGAAGAATATCCCGAGCACGATCGCCTCCATGACGGGAGGCGAATACGAATTGTTCGCGACACGCAAGAAATTCGAGGTACGGGTGAACGACTTCACCAATCATCTGCATGGCCGCTACCTGCTGAGCTTCGCTCCGAAAAATCCGCATCCCGGGCTCCATCAGATTCGCGTGCGATTGAGAGATGCAGGAGACAGCACTGTGCTGGCGCGGAGCAGTTATTGGGCGGAGGGAACTCCATAGCTGGTGCTACCCAGGTGGTTTCGCGTGGGGCGTCTGGGAATCAAGAACCTCGCGGACCTTGGCCACCAAAGATGACAGCGAGAACGGCTTCGGCAGGAACCACAAGCCGGGGTCCAGCACTCCATAGTGCACGATCGCATTGCTGGTATAGCCGGAAATGTAGAGTACCCGAACGTTCGGAGAGATCTGAACGACCTGTTCCGCCAATTGGCGACCGTTCATGCGCGGCATGACGACGTCGGTGATGAGCAAACGGATGTCGCGCTGGTTCTCCTTGGAAATCGCCAGCCCTTCCTCGGGAGTGGCCGCGACCAGCATCTTGTAACCGCAATGCGCCAGGACGGAAGAACTAAGCTGGCGGAGTTGCGCATCGTCTTCGACCAGCAAGATGGTCTCGGTTCCCCGTTGTACGGCCTTGGGTCGGTGCTCCGCGCCGGTCGACTCGACCTCCTGGTCGATGCGAGGAAGATAAATCTTCAGGGTTGTGCCTCGATCCGGTTCACTGTAGACCCAAATGTAGCCCCCGCTCTGCTTGACGATTCCATATACCATGGAAAGTCCGAGGCCCGTGCCCTTGCCGACTTCTTTCGTGGTGTAGAAGGGTTCGAAGATGCGAGCCTGCGTTTCGGCAGTCATGCCGTGACCTGTATCGCTCACCGCCAGCATGACGTAGCGTCCCGGCTCCGCAGGCTGGTGCCGGCGAGCATAAGACTCGTCAAGCTGCGCGTTCGAAGTTTCCAGCGTGAGCTTTCCACCTTGAGGCATGGCGTCGCGAGCATTCAGAGCCAGGTTCATGATGACCTGTTCGATTTGCCCGGGATCCGCCTTCACCGATCCCAAATCGTTCGCCGGGACGGTCAAGACCTCGATATCCTCCCCAATCAGCCGACGCAGCAAGGAATCGAGATTCAACATGATGTCATTGAGATTGATGACGCGCGGAGACAGCACCTGCTTGCGACTGAAAGCCAGCAACTGGCGAGTGATCCCAGCGGCTTTGTCGGCCGCCGACTTGATCTGTGCCGTGCTCTCGGCCAGCCGGCTGCCAGCGGGGACGCCTTCGGCCAGAATCTGGGAGTAGCCGAGGATCACGGTGAGGAGATTGTTGAAGTCGTGAGCCACGCCCCCGGCCAAACGTCCAACGGCCTCCATCTTCTGCGATTGGCGCAGTCTTTCTTCCAAGGCCACCCGCTCGGTAACATCCTGGACGAGCGACGCCACACCCAGCACGCGTCCGGAATCGTCGACCAGCGGAGTGTTGTACCACTCGCAGGAAATTGTGCGGCCGTCTTTCGTGATGTTGTCGTTCGCACTCCGCACGCCACCCTTCTGGTTCAGCAGATCCTGCCAGACCTGGTCCACGAACTGGCGAAACTGCGGCGGAACGATAAAGCTGCCAAATTGTCCGAGTGCCTCCTGGCGGGAATATCCGAAGACGCGCTCCGCCGAGGGATTCCATGCGGTCACACGAAACTGAAGATCCCACTCCACCACTGCCAGCGGGGTGTGCTCGAAGTGGATGTGCAACTTCTGTTGCGACCGGCGCATGGCCTCTTCGGCAATTTTGCGGTCACTGATGTCGCGGCAAATGCCCAGCAGCCCAATCACCTGTCCGCTGGGGTCGCGATAAGGCCCTTTGGTTGCGAGATAGGTTCGGGTCACGCCTGCGGCAGTCGCAGGTTCCTCGTAGGTTTGGGCCTCGCCTGAGCGGATCACCTCGCGATCGCGTTCCATGATGGTGCGGCCAACTTCCGGGCTGAACAATTCAGAGTCGTTCTTGCCGATGACGTCGTCTACGGTGCGGCCCAGGAAGCGCGCCCCTGCCGAATTCATCATCAGATAACGGCCCGCGAGATCTTTGACGAAGACGGCATCGGTCGTGCCCTCAGTGATGCCCCGCAAAAGTCCAAGATTCTTCTCCAATTCGTGGGAGCTCTGGAGCATCTGGCGGTGCACCACGAACAGGCGACCACTCGCGCCGGCGAAGGAAACCATCACCAGCAGGACAGACCAGAAGAATTGCTCCTGGGCGATGCGCAAGAGAAGCGGGAAGACGATCGCGGGAATGATTAAGGGGGAAAACTGCGCGAGCAGATGCATGCCCGGCGCAAAGGGTAGATTCGCCTTCTGCGTGTCCGGCTCACTGCCGTCCCAAGTCACGGCAATCACGACGAAGATGCAATAAGTAGCTGTCCAGAGCAGGTCAGTCCACACGCCCTGCTGAGTGTTCCCGTTGGCAAAGGAAAAAAGAGTCGTATTCGTGGCGATCGCGTAGCAGAAAAGGAAGGCAGCCATTCGAAGAAAGAACGAACGGCCTGTGGGATATCGAGTGAGAATTCCCCGCACTAGAAAACTGAGAGTCACCAGCCCGAAGAACGCGAGTCCGACATGGAATTCGCGAATCGACATCGCCTGTTCGGAGGTCTCCCAGCGCGAAGGCATGTAGAGGAGCGAGAGTTCGAGGGCCAGGACAAGCGAACAGACCTGCGCAAAATCGCAGAAGCGTAGCCACCGGAATCCACTATTCGGGTCTCTGGGGCTCAGAAACAGGGTCATCAAGGCTGGAACAACCCAGAAGAAAACCAGGATGTCGCTCGGCCACAGGGTTGGGGGAACTCGCTGATAATCGAAATAATAGGTGAAGGCTACCTGACCCAGAAGGGCCAGCACGAGGGAAAAGAAAACCAGGTGCCAAAGTCTTTTGCCAAAGGAACCCGATCGACTCGCAGCCGACCAGCAGGTGAATGCTGCCAGAAGAATTACCGCTGTCCCAATCCAGTCGCCCCACAACGATGCTCTCGCGGTGCCGTACCACAGTGTGAGCAAGATCCCATGCAGAAGCATGAGGACCGCTGCCGCCACCAGGGCGGGCGTACGAACTTTCGACTTCACTGAGACTTCTCCAGCGTGCCGCGACTCGCCAGCGGCTACGCTCTGGGGCCCGGTGTTTGCGTACTAAGTATGAACTCACAATTGGCTAGCAGAATCAAGTCCTTCGACAAGGTTCGAGGCTGTTCGATGGCGTGGACGATGACGCAGCCTCCGCGTTCGCAAGCCCATTTGTGAACCGGGCATTACTTTGGTTGCAAGCGACCTGCCAACTATTTGCGGTCTTCCACTTGCCAACTCGGCCGGATTTGCCTAGCATCCTGATTGAAAGCCGGCCTGCCGGGTTGGTGATGGCGGTAACCGATTTTTGAACCAATGCAGAATGAACGGGGACTCGACTCGAACTAGGATCCGGTGAGCAGCGCTCCGCCATGCGGAGATGCCTAAAGGGTCTCGGCGGGTTCCCAACGTCTACCGACGGGTTCATTCTCGGCCCGTCACACGGCCTAGTGGGTCGGCTTGCTTTTTCTTTATGCTCGTGGGGGGGCGGACACCTTCGACTTCCCGCTGGGGAGGTTCTGTCCGCCGTATCTTGATCCTCCGATCCTCCGGTCCTTCGGGCCTCTCACCTGCTAAACTTGTTGCTGTAGCAAATCCTGATTCCTCGCATCTAACTAATAGTGCTCCCACAACTCTTTCATCTAGGAAAGTTCTTTCTGCCGACGTACGGATTCCTGGTTTCCATGGGAGTCCTGATCGGTCTGTGGATCAGTGTCCGCAACTCCGAGCGTCTCGGCATCAATGGCGACAGTGCATGGAACCTCGGCATTCTGGTCGTGCTCTGCGGCATTGTCGGGGCCAAGGTGCTTTACGTCATCAACGAATGGAGCTACTACTCGGCGCATCCCGGTGAGATTTTCAGTATCAACACGATGCAAGCCGGTGGGGTTTTCTCTGGCGGGCTTTTGGCTGCGTTCGTCGCTGCTGCGTGGTATGTCTGGAAGCACCACATGCCGGCGCTGGGGACGTGCGACGCCTTCGCTCCCGGCCTCGCTCTGGGGCACTCGATCGGCCGCATCGGCTGCTTCGCCGCGGGATGCTGTTACGGCAAAGAGACGCATCACTGGTGGGGCGTGACCTTCCACAATCCGCTGGCCAACTCTATTACCGGGACCCCACTGGGCGTACCGTTAGAACCGACCCAATTGTTTGAATCGGCGGTCGAGCTGGCAAATTTCTTCTTCCTGATGTGGCTGCTGAAACACAGAAAATTCGACGGCCAGGTCATCGGCGCGTTCATGTTCATCTACGGCATCGCGCGCTTCTTCCTCGAATATCTGCGCGACGACCCCGGTCGTGGTTCAGTCTTTGGCGGCGCCATGACCGGCACGCAATTGATCGCGATTGGTTTGGTATTGGCCGGCGGATTGATCTGGTGGCTGCGCCCCGGCTCCAAGTCGGTTCCAGCGCAGACGGTCAGCGCGGCGCGATAAAACTCAAAACCAAGTCGAACCCGACAAGCCTACGGTTCGCGTAACCGCGACCTATGCTTTCATTGATCCGATGATCAGGGCTGGGGAAGGCCTGCCACTGTCGGTGGCGGGGGTTCCATGCGCTGGCGCACCAGGGTCTCAACCTGCGTCCACAGGCGTGGATCGCATTGACTCTGCAGATGGCTCGGCGAGAAGGTATGTTGGAACCAGGAGCCCCCCTCGCACTGCACCGGATCTTTCCGGTAATCGAAGCGGTAGTTGCCCAGGATTTGCGTCCTGGAATCGTCGGCAGCCACGATCTGCGCCCGCCCATGAACAAAGCCATGGGGTTGGTAGAAGTTCACCGCAGCAACAACATTTTCGGGGATGATCTTGTCGCTCTGCCACGGCTTGCGCACGCTATCGACCTGCACGGTGAGCAACACCGGGATGCCAGCACGGTCCAGGTCCCTGGACAACATGACAACGGCAGACGCTCCCCAACTATGTCCGAAGAGAATGATGTGCGCCCGCGCCTTTTCCTCGTCGCTCAGCACGCCGTCACGATTGGTGTCGAGCAGGCGCAATATCGTTTCGTAGGCTGTTTTCCGATGCCGGTTCTCAAAAACCTGGATTGATGTCCCCTTCGGCAATTCCTGCTGAAGTTTGTGCGCAAGGCGCACGGGCCCGTGGTGCAGGTCGTCGTGGCGCACGAATCCTCCGGCAAAGCCGATGACAATAAAAGGGGGCGTTGCAGGAAGGGTGGCGACGGCTCCGTCTGCTGCTGCCAGACTCGGAACCGGTGCCGCAAGCATTGCGAAGATCGCACCGAGTGTCGCCGGCAACATCGAGAATCGCGCGAAGCGGGACACGCGGGCTCCTAAGTACCTAACTAAGATGATTCGCGCCAGGGAAGGGATGCGGCAAAATTTCAGCGTGATCGTTTCTTCCCCCTGGTGTCTGCTGATGGCGGGCGAAAAACCTTTACTGGCAAGGATTCTGGCCTGTTCGAACCGGAGCTAAGTCTACACCTCCGTGTCAAGCTTGCGGGGCACGATTCGTCTACTTCCGCAGTTTCTTTGAAATAAAAGGGTTTCCGTCCAAAAGATACCGCCAAGGCTTGTCCGCAGCCTTGCTGATGCCGATGCGGGGAGTCGTTCGGATTCCTCGAGCTCGGTATCCGTCATTGCCGATCCACAGGCTGCTGGCATCGCTCGTAAGATCGCATCCATTGTCTCGGACGCGGGTGATTCCGAAAGCTTCACACAGGCGCCCCGGGCCGCTGGTGAGTTTGCGCAGGTCTGCAGGACCATGGATTTCAACATCGCGAGCCAATGCCATCTCTTCGATCCCGGAAAGGGGCTCCAACGCGCGGAACAAAACGCCCCCGGCGCGGCCTTCGGGCTCGCAGGAAACGTTCAGGCAGTAGTGATTCCCGTAGATAAAGTAAACGTAGGCGTGCCCGGGTGGTCCGAAAAGCACCGATGTGCGGGCCGTGTTGCCCGCTGCAGAGTGGGCAGCGGGATCATTCTCGCCGAGGTAGGCTTCGACCTCGACGATGCGGGCTGTGAGCCCCTCCCCGCGCCCGTACCCGTCTTTCCGTCGGGCGTCTTTTTGCCGAACGAGCACCTTGCCGAGAAGTTCCCGCGCCACACGGCGAGGGTCCCGGCTATAGAATGCGCGTTCCAATGGACGGATCTGAGTTGTAGCCGAGGTATGCGACTCAGGCATGCAAGCGAATTCTAAACGCAAGGAGCGTAGTGTCGTTTCGCGGGGTGCCAAACTTCCGCTCTGCCCCGACAGCCGAGGCGGTGTCCACATGGGTCCTAGATCGGTTTGGGCTGCGTGTTTCTTGCATCGGTGACGTTGGACGGCGCGTCGTCGAAGGACTTGCCGGGCTCGTAGGCGACCTTCTCGTGCTTGCCACCTACTTTTCGAATCACGTCGTGCCAGCCATCGTCCCAGCTGATACGGGCTTGGCCGTCGACGACGGTCCAGGTACCGTGGGATTCGCCGAGTGTCTTTCGCGCTCGCCCATCGGCCTCAAGGGTGATGAAGAAGTGTCCACCGTTGCCCTCGCCAACCTCCCACTTGCCGACGAAGTGAGCCCGTCCCGGAGTCATGGCAACCTCGGGAGGCCCGAATTCGATGTGGTCAATCTCGGCGGAAACTTTTTCCCGATGGCCGTCTCTGTAAACGATCATGGCCGGCGCCTTTAAATCGATGCGCGTGATCTCGGTGGCGGCGAAGCTCTGACGATGACCGTCTTTGTAAACGATCACGATGGAGTCGCGATCGTCCGCTGGGGACGGCGCTGGTTTTGCGATGGCAGCACCAACCGCGAACAGCAGGATTCCAGAAACAACAACCGCCCGAATGAGACCGCGCATGATTCCTCCGGAACGGGAGCGGGAACAGCACTCCCCACAATATTGGTACGTAGTGCAGCCGGGAATCGTTCCCTTGATCTCACCTCTGAGCCCGGTCTAAGCCGCCCCCTTGGCCGACTCCTTCAGGTAAGCCAGCACTTCTTCGGCATGGCCCTCAGGCTTCACTTTCTCGAAAATGTGCTGAATCTTGCCGTCGGGGCCGATGACGAACGTGGTCCGCGCCACTCCCCAAACCTTCTTGCCGTACATGTTTTTCTCTTTCATGACGCCGAAGGCCTCAGCGACTTTCTTGTCCGCATCGGCCAGCAGGGTAAAGGGCAAGTCGAACTTTTCCTGGAATTTCTTTTGCGCTTTGGGCGTATCCGGGGAGACGCCGAGCAGCACGGCGCCCGTCTTCTGCATCTTCTTGTATGTATCGCGGAACCCGCGAGCTTCAATGGTTCAACCTGGAGTGTCGGCGCGGGGATAAAAATAGAGCACAACCGTCTTCCCGAGGAAGTCTTTGAGCGCGACTTCTTTCCCGTTCTCGTCCTGCAAAGTGAAGTCGGGAGCTTTATCATTGATATTCATGGGGAAATCTCCAGAGAAATCGAAGTCCAACGCCGACAACGCTGCGCAAGCGGCGTCGGGCCTGCCAGCCCTCGCCACGATTTTACACCGCAGAATTTTATACTGCGGATGGTTACTGGTTGCGCTCATGTGGATTGCGTCGTCCACTGGCCTCGCGATGGCGCAGGAAGAGCGGCCGCAGATCACCCCAGGCGAGCGCAAAGTCCCTAGGAAGAAAGAAGCCGGGCCGCGGGCGATCGGCGTGCTCCAGATGTCGGCAAACGGCAAGACATCCCTGATTCCGGTAGCGATTCTAGTGAATGGCAAGTTCTGGGACGCATCGGCGTACAAGGCCGATCCGGTCCCAATGGCTCTGGAAACGGGCACGGTTTATGAAGCCGAGCGCGCCGGCAGTTCTCTCGGCCTGTTCACCGTCAACAGCGCGCTGCATAGCAATGCAGTCAACCTCCCAAATCCATGGATCGGCACGGGCAAGTGGGTCCCCAACGGCACCGACACCGCGAATAAGGCGCTGAAGGCCGAATCGGTGCCCACTGGCATCGACAAAGGGGAAGGTCCTCCGCGGCTCACGCGCGACCCCACGAAGGTGACGCAGCCATCCAGTGCGCCGCCTAACGCACCTCAATCCCAGACCACCAAGCCGTCTGATTCAGGGGATGAACCGCCGCGATTGTCGAAAGGCACGCCGCCGTCTTCGGCGACACCACCAACAAGTTCGAATCCTGCGGGCCAGAGCCAACCGGGCTCGACCTCGCCGGCTCCGAATACGCCGACCGCTTCCAAGCCCTCTGATTCCAGGCCGAACGACACTAAAGCGGACGATCGCGCGAGCGTGCCTGCGTCCGATAGCGGAGCCGGCACCTCCGGCCGGCCGGCTCTGCGACGCGGCAAGCCGACCGAACCGCTGCCTGAGGACGAAGTTCCCGGATACAACAAAGTGGAAAAAGCTGGGCCGACTGCATCGCTTACGACGGTTGCCTCTTCCTCGAATGCTGCAAAAGCCGCTCAGCTTGTCGCCGACACGGCGCCCGTCGATATGGTTCCCGCGATTTCTGATGCCAGCGGCCCCGATCCGCGCTCCTTCGCGTTCGAGTGGCTTAAGGACGAAGAAGGAGACCGCAAGAAGCAGATGATTGCGCTGGCCAAGGACCAGGTGCGCGCCTACGTGGAGGCGCAGGCTAAAGCCAGGATCACGCCGAAGCCCGCTGGACCTCAAACCGCCCGTCACGCCGCCGCGTTGAAGACGAAAGATCCGATCCTCGAAAACGTGCAGATGAAGGCGTTCGATCTTTGGGTGAATAACCAGCCGGTGATGGTGCTCAGCGCCGAAGCGCACATGCCACCGCCGCCTCCAGGAGTTGCGTTCTCCGCTGTCGATGCCGAGATGCAGTACTCGATTGTGCTGGTGGCGTACCCTGACATCTATAACAACCTGCACAAGATCTATTCGGGAGTCACTGACAAATATCACCTCGACATAACTCCGCGCCTGGAATTGATCGACGCGGTCGACGCCGACGGCGATCGCCGCGGCGAGTTGCTCTTCCACGAGATTTCCGACGGCAGCAAGGGCTGGGTGATTTATCGCCCAACCCAAGACAAGTTGTGGAAGATGTTCGACAGCTTGCACCCGGAATAAGCGTGGCACCCGGCGCGCGAAACAATTGGCTCGAGGAATGAGGGCGCAGATCGAAGCTGCGCCCTCGTAAACTCTTCCTCGATACGCTCTCGAGCTGCTAGCAGACGACCGGCTCAGTCTGTACCAAGGCCTTGGCAGCCTGGCGAAGGAACCGGTCGACGGCGTCGCTATACGGCTTCTTGAAACTAGCTGGCCAGTTCGCTTTGTCGGCATAGAGTTTTTGTAAGTTCTGTTCCATGCCGGGATCGCCGCCGGTGAACATCGCCAGCAGTTCTCTCCGGCGCGCCGCCAGTTGCAGACCCACCTCGCCGGCGGGATCCTCCCCTCTCGCGATGGCTTCTTCTGTGTCTTTCACCAACGCGTCCCAGCCGCGCTGTGACTCCGCCTGCACTTCGGGCGTCCAACGCTGGCGCAGGTTTGCGAGTTGATCTTCGGTGTAATACTTCTTCATCCAGTCTTTTCTGGTTTGCATTTGAATCACCTCAATGACCTTGCGGAATGGCTCCCAGTCCGCCTTTTCACCGCTAGCCACAATCTTCTCCGCCCGTTCGATGGCCTGCACGGCCCGGTCGAGATGGTTTCTCTTCTCCATGAGAATCTCGCGTTGCTGGCGAAGCGAGTCGGAGAGATCGGTGTCTTTGTGGTGAAGAAGTTCCCGGATTTGAGATAGGGGAAATCCAATGAACTTCAACGCTACGATCTGCTCCAGGCGCGCGAAGTCGCGGTCCGAGTACACCCGATACCCCGCAGCGGTGCGGCCGCTCGGCTTGAGCAATCCAAGACGGTCGTAGTGATGCAGGGCGCGGATGGTGACTCTGGCGCGCTTCGCGAACTCGTGAGGCAGGTAGGTTTGATTCACAGGTCCCCTTATTGAGGTTGTAAGGTTTGACGTTAGGTCAGGGTCAAGAAGATTCTAGCGCGCACCTTTATCCGGTAGAATCTGTCTTCGACGAAAGGGCGTGATCATGCGCAGAGCGTCGGTCTTGGCAGTGATCTTGTTGCTTTCATGGAGCCTGGCTGCGGCACAGGACGAGGATTACAGCAAGGTGCAGATCAAGGTCACCAAGGTGGCCGGCAACGTCTACATGCTGCAAGGCGCAGGCGGGAACATTGGCGCTTCGGTCGGGGACGATGGCATCGTAATCGTCGATGATCAGTACGCTCCGCTTGCCGAAAAGATCCAGGCCGCGCTGAAAGGCATTACCGATAAGCCTGTGCGGTTCATCATCAACACCCACTATCACGGCGATCACACGGGCGGGAACGCATACTTTCAGAAACAAGCGCCGATTATTGCGCAAGACAACGTGCGGAAGCGGCTGGAATCGGGCGGCGCCGCCGGGAATGGCAGTTCGATTCACATGGACGTGAAACCCGCTGCCAAAGAAGCGCTGCCGATCATCACCTTCGATCACGATGTGACCGTCCATCTCAACGGCGAAGATATTCGTGCCCTCTTTTTTCCGGCTGGCCACACCGACGGCGATTCGATCATCTTCTTCCCCAAATCCAATGTCGTTCACATGGGCGACGATTTCGTGACCTACGGCTTCCCATTCATCGACGTCGACAGCGGAGGCAGCATCAATGGCATGATCGACGGCGTGGAAAAAGTAATCGCGCAGGTGCCGCCGGATGTGAAGATCATTCCCGGGCACGGGCCGGTGTCGAACCTGGACGATGTCCGGGCGTACCTGACGATGCTCAAGGCAACGCGCGATGTGGTTCAGAAGGCGCTGGCCGATGGCAAGACACTCGACCAGATGAAGCAGGCCAAGCTGCTCGCTCCGTGGAAGAAGTATTCCGGAGATTTCATCAATGAAGATACGTTTCTGGAAACCCTTTACAACTCTCTGACCGGACAAAAAAACGGGAAGTTCATCAAGCACAATTGACGGCCGACCGTCCGTCACAATTTTTGAAGGAGATCGAATCTAGTTGCGCCTGACACGCCGCAAGTTTGCTCAGTCGATGCTCGGCGCCGGGGCCGCTATGGGCCTGCCTGCGCTGTTCTCTGCTTGCAGCGGATCTTCCAAGGCGAGTTCCGCGCTCCCGGCGAGCGCCTCAACCGCTCAGTTCAGCGCTTCCTCCACATCCACGTTTCCCAAGGGATTTTTCTGGGGCACGGCCACTGCCTCTTATCAAATCGAAGGCGCGTGGAACGAAGACGGCAAGGGCGAATCCATTTGGGACCGCTTCGCGCACACTCCGGGGAAGATCAAGAATGGCGATACCGGCGATGTCGCCTGCGATTCGTATCACCGCTGGCGCGAAGACATCGCGTTGACGCGAGCCATGAATCTGAACAGCTACCGCTTCTCGATCTCCTGGCCGCGCATCCAGCCTTTGGGATCGGGAGCCGTGAATGCCAAAGGCATCGATTATTACAGCCGAATCGTGGACGCTCTGCTCGAAGCGCGCATCCGGCCGATGGTCACTCTCTATCACTGGGACCTGCCACAGGCGCTGGAAGACGCGGGCGGCTGGCCGAATCGCGATACCGCTGGCCGTTTTGCCGATTACGTCCAGGTGATTGCGAATGCGTTGGGCGACCGCGTTTCCGATTGGATGATTTTTAACGAGCCGGATGCATTTGTGGATCTGGGACATCTCGAAGGCACGCACGCACCGGGACGTCAGAGCATCCTCGATTTTCTGCGCGCCACGCATGTGGTCAACCTGGCCCAGGGGGCGGGCTTTCGTGCGCTGAAGGCAGCGCGTCCGTCGGCGCGTGTGGGCACCGCGTTCAGCATGTCCCCCTGTGAGCCCGCAACCGAATCCGAAGAAGACAAACTCGCGGCCGACCGCGCGCATGCCATCACCAATACATGGTTTTTGGAGCCAGCGCTTCGCGGACGTTACCCCGATGCGCTGGCGTTTCTGCCGGAAACCGCGATGCGCATCCAGTCGGGCGACATGGAGAAAACGAAGGCGCCTCTGGATTTCATCGGCATCAATCTTTACTACCGGATCATCGCCTCGGCGCCCGGCACCATGGAGCGCTTCTCGCACGCGCAGGAGTGGCTGTTCCCCGTGAAGATGGATGGCGGACAGCAGGGACCGAAGACGGATTTTGGCTGGGAAATCTGGCCGAAAGCCCTTTATGACATGGTCATGCGGATCACGCGCGATTATAACCGGCCAGTCATCGAGATTACCGAGAGTGGATGCTCGTACAACGATGGTCCCGACGCCAGCGGCGCGATTCACGACCACCGCCGCATTGAATATCACCGCGAGTATCTGGCCGCGGTGGCTCGATCAATCTCCGAAGGCGCCGACGTTCGCGGATATCATGCGTGGAGCCTGCTGGATAACTTCGAGTGGGCCGAAGGCTTCAGCCAGCGCTTCGGACTGACTTACGTCGACTTCAAAACGCAGCAGCGAACGATCAAAGATTCCGGCCGCTGGTACGCGAAAGTAGCCGCTGAGAATCGTGTGGGACCAGCCTGAGATAGTGTGGGACCAGAGACAGTGTGGGACCGGGTCTTCGACCCGGTCAGGCCGCGCTAGCGGCCTTCCGCTCGGTCGCTGATTGCACTCGGAGGCAAGGAGGTTCCCCCCTGCACCCAAAGCGCCGCCAACCCGACCACCACGCCACTGCCGAATACCACAAACGTATAGATCATCATCTCGTTCGCCCGTCGCGGCAACCCCTGCGTCAGAGCGTTCCCGAGCCCGCTGCTGGTATTGAAAAACGCATGCAGCACAATCGCGACCACCACGTTGAACTTCGAAATGTTTGCCGCCGCGGTGAGTAAGAAACTAATTCCCACCAGGATCAGCAGAAACTGCCACGGATTCGCGCTGCTCCAGCCCTTGATCTGAAACAACGGCAGGTGCCAGCCTGCCCATAGCAGAGCGAGAATCAGCGTTGCCGGCACCGGGCCATACCGCTCCTGCAACCGTGGCAATGCGAAACCGCGCCATCCGGGCTCCTCGGGCACCGGACCGCCAAGGAGCGTCGAGTAGTTAAACGCATACGTGCTCCAGTGCAAAAGCGACGACCAATGCAGCGCAGAAACGGGTGCCTTTACGAGGGCTGCCGACGGTGCCAGAAGCGTGACCACGAAAAACGCTCCCACGCCGAACGCCAGCCCTTTCCCCAAGTTGGCCCAGCCCGTCCACACGCGGCAAATTTTCACATCTCGATTCGTCAGCCAGCGAGTGATCAGGGCAGCCACCGTCGGCCCGAACGCGCCAGTGAGGAACAGCGGTACCCCAAATGTGTCTGCTTTGTTGTCCGGTATGAGGGCGGCCATACCCAGCCAAACGGTCCAACTCCAAGCATAGGTCAGCAGGAAGAACAACGTGAGGGGTCGCGATTCCGCGAAGCGGACGAGGGCTGTCCGCGGCCGCACGCCTTGGGCTGTAACCTGGTTGGTCGAATCCGCCATTCGGATGGCGGAAACAATATCACAGCCGCAGGATTTCCAGTCGGCGGCTATTTCTGCTGCATCACCAGTTCGCTGTTCTGAACTTTCATCGCTCCCACGTTGTCGGGCAGCTTCAGCCGGTCGCGCTCCTCGGCCAGTTTCTTTTGCAGCGCCGGATTCACCAACGACACCGGCACGCTCAGATCGCCGACCTTGAATTCCGTAGGATCGAACGTTGCGTACCCATCCTTCTCGCCGAGGTGCCCGGAGATCGTCACCCAAACATCTTTGCCCGCGATTTCGGTAAGGAACTGCCCATGCACTACGTCGCCGTCCATGGTGACCGACTGATCCTTGATGGTCGGTGCGGAGGTGCCGATATTAGAGTCGGGCGTAAGCGCGCCACCTGCCGTGCCTAGAGACTGCGCAAGGACTGCGCCAATCTCATCAGAATTGATGTGGACTTCGGCCTTGGGACCTGCCGATGCCGCCTGTCCGGCTTCGGGATTCGAGGGCGACGAGACCGTGCTCGAAGTCGACTGCTGCGTGGCCTGCTCAAATTCGGCCATCTTCCGGTCGAACGACTGGGCGTGTTCCGCAATCGCTGCCGGAGCTTGCGGCTGAGCCACCGGCGCAGGCTTCTTCAGAACCAGAATGATGGCAATCAACGACGCCACCAAGGTCGCAATGCTGATAATGCGGTCGAGCTTGAATTTCATGGCAATTCCCGATCGGTCGGCCAAGACAGGCAGGCCCAGTCTCATGGTACTAGGAGCCAAAGGCGAGGTTTAGATGACCAAAGTGGTGGGCCCGCCGAAGCCATTGCAGGCGTGGGGGTTTGAGTGGGAAGGTGGTGTGGGACCGGGTCTCTGACCCGGTCGGGCGGCCTGAATAGGCCGCTGGCCTTCCTGGCCACACCTTAGAGGACCGGAATCCTCCCTTTCCAAATCCAAGGGTAATCAGCCTGCACTCTTGCAATCCCAGCCCGCACCGGATTCTCACAAACATACTCCACCCGATCCACCAGACTGTCATTCGATCGCAGAACATGATCGAAGAACTCCTCCTGCCAGACGGGCCCAGTTCGCTTCAGCGCCACGTTGACGTACCGCGCCGACCGGCCTTTGATGGCCTTCATGATTTCAGGAAGGCTATAGCTCCAGCCGTCTTCACGACGAAGCGGGGAGTAGATCAAGTGAACGTGATCCGGCATGACAACAGCAGCATGCAGATCGAACTTCTGTTCGTTTTCCCTCAGGCAGCATTCGAGAACAATTGCTCGGGCTTCAGGTGGAAGGATCCAACGCCGGTCGGTAGTGAATGTGACAAAGAGCGGATGATTGTCTTTCTGATAGTGAGGTAAACGACGGCGGTATTCATATTTCGGCAGCATCGTTTCCTCGGCCCTTCGGGCCGACCGACCGGGTCAAAGACCCGGTCCCACAAGATCAAACTCACACAATTAAAACCGCATCAGCTTAACTTCTTGGCCAGCAATTCATTCACAATCTGCGGGCTGGCTTGGCCTTTCGAGGCCTTCATGACCTGGCCAACAAAGAACCCGAGCATAGTCGTCTTGCCGGCGCGGTATTGCTCCAGTTGTTTCGGATTCGCAGCTAACACTTCGTCGATCATCTTCTCCAGCGCCGAGGTATCGGTCGACTGCTGCGGACGACCCTCTTCCTCGTAGACCGCCGCGAAATCTTTGCCTCGTTCGAAGGCAAGGTCGTAGAGGTCCTTGAGCATCTTGCCCGAAATCGTGCCGCCTTCGACCAGGTCAGCGGACGCCGCGACTCCCTTCATCGAAATCGGCGACCGCTCGATCTCGATTCCCTTCGCTTTCAGTCGTCCCATCAACTCGCTCTGCACCAGGTTGGCAACTCGCTTGGGATTCTTCGCCGCCTTCGCCGCCTCCTCGAACTGATCGGCCAGCGACTTCGAAAATGTCAGCACCTGCGCGTCATATTCGGTGATGCCGTAGTCCTTCACCATGCGCGTACGCCGCGCCTCGGGCAGTTCGGGCAGGCTCTTGCTGATTTCGGCCTTCCACGTTTCGTCGACCACCAGCGGAAGCAAATCGGGCTCTGGGAAGTAGCGGTAATCGTGCGCCTGCTCTTTCGAACGCATGCTGTAGGTCTTGCCTTCGTTGGAGTTGTAGAGGCGCGTCTCCTGCGTGATCTTGCCGCCCGATTCGAGCACGTCAATCTGGCGCCGAATGTCATATTCCAGCGCTTCGCGGATGAAGCGGAACGAATTCACGTTCTTGATTTCGGCTTTGGTGCCAAATTCCTTCTGCCCACGCGGCCGCACACTCACGTTGGCATCGCAGCGCAGCGAACCTTCCTCCATGTTGCAGTCGCTGACCCCTGTATAGAGAATGATTTCCTTCAGCCGCGTCAGATATTCATAGGCCTCGTCGGGCGAGGCGATGTCAGGCTCGCTGACAATCTCGATCAGCGGCACGCCGGTGCGGTTGAGATCGATCGCAGTCTTTTCGTCGGAGTCCGGAAAGCCTTCGTGCAGGCTCTTCCCGGCGTCTTCTTCGAGATGCACGCGCGTGATTCCGATCTTCTTCTTCCCTTTGGCTGTGGGAATCTCGATGAACCCAAACTCCGCTAGCGGCTTGTCGTACTGCGAAATCTGGTATCCCTTGGGCAGGTCGGGATAGAAATAATTCTTGCGCGCGAAAATAGAAGTCTCGTTGATGCGGCACTCGAGCGCCATGGCCGCCAGCGTGGCGAACTCAACGACTTTCTTGTTGAGCACAGGCAAAGCGCCGGGCATCCCCAGGCAGACGGGACAGACATTGGAATTCGGCGGCGCCCCGAATCGCGTCGAGCACGAGCAGAAAATCTTGGTCGCCGTCAGCAGCTGGACGTGAACTTCCAGTCCGATGACCGGCTCATACGTGGCGTGGGCGGCAATAGAATCGGCCGTCGTGGTGACCATAGGGAGTGATTATAAAGGCCAGTGGAGACCCATATGAACTTGTCATCCTCAGCAACTTGTCATCCTGAGCAGAGCGAAGGATCCATGCAACTTGGCAGCGCCAAGACAGTCCCGGCAAGTTGCATAGGTCCTTCGGGCCGCAAAAAACGCGGCCCTCAGGATGACAAGTCTGTTGGTACAGGGATGGCCTGATCAGCCAAACCCTACGCGCGCTCGTAGAACCGGAAGAACAGCGACTGCTTCGACACCGGCTCTGCCCTCTCAGTAAGCGCCGCCATCTGCTGCTGGTTGAGCGGCGTGAACTCGCGGGCCAGTTGCACGTTCTGTTCGAGCTGCGCAATCGTGTCGCAACCGATGATGACCGTGCTGACCGGCAGCGACAGCGAATAATACATCGCCTGCCGCATATCGAGCGTGCCCGCGGTCGGCGCCAGCACCATGCCTTCCCACATATGCTTCTGCTGCTCGATCGGCGGCGGCGTCCACGTCGAGAGAATGCGTCCGCGCGCCGGAACTTTCATTCCGATGATGCCCATCTGCTTCTCCACCGCCAGCGGCAGCAGTTGCTCACTGAAACTGTAGTGATGCGGATCAGCCGCGTTCACCGCCATCAGGATCGTATCGAACGGATGCCGGTGAATCGCCTCGATCAGCGCATCGGGCCGGTAGTGGCCGGTGATGCCGAGGTAGCGCACGATCTTCTGGTCGCGCGCTTCGAGCAGAGCTTCCATGGCCCCGCCCTTGGCGAAGATCTCGTTGATGTCGGTCATCGTTCCGATGTCATGCAACTGCCACAGATCGACGTGATCGGTCTGCAGCAGATTGAGAGACTTCTCGATCATGCGCATGGAAGCATCGCGCGTCCGCTCTTTCGTCTTGGTTGCGAGAAACGCGTCGTTGCGGCGATGCTTCATCACCTTGCCGACGTATTGCTCGCTCCATCGCTCAGGCCCGCCGTAGATGGAAGACGTGTCGACGTAGTTCACGCCAAGATCGAGCGCTTTCTCGATGATCGGAACGGCGACCGCTTCATTGTTCGCCTTCTCCAAAGCGGCCTGACCGCCGAGGCTGAATATGCCAACTTTGTACCCGGTCTTTCCCAGGTTCCGCGTTGGCATCGCGTTGCTCGTCGCCGCATTGTTCGGCAATGGACGCGAGGCCGGACTTGCCTGCCCGCGTGCGAGATCAGGAAGCGCGGCCGAACCGAGCGCGGCGGCGGTCATGAGGCCGCTGGCTTTAAGAAACGACCGACGATTGCTGGATGATTTCTGCGACTTGGGCTTGCTCATGAGGGACCTCCGGAAGGTAACGAACTACATTAGCGCCGATTCCTTCCCAAATCCACGGCAAACTAAGAACGTATTGGATGAGAGGTCTAACCTCGGGCGTCAAACCCTTGGACCCTGGAGACATCAGGGTAAGACAGAACCAAGTCCGAGGTCTGATGTCCGTGGTCTGAATTTACGGATTCTTCGGTGCGTCCAGATATTTGTCGACCGAGACTTCGAAGTACATCAGTTCGTTCCCCTTGGCATCGGTAACGCCAGTGATGTCGATGAGGGCGCCCGCCAACGGCGAAGCGATGTCGCCGATGTCGAAGAACATGAATCCTGATTGCGTGGTGTGCGGTTCGACCGCCCGGGCCGCGAACTGCGAGGACTCGATCTCGTCCATCTCTTTCTTGCTGATCCCGCCCTTCGCTTTGTGCGGCAACGGAAGCGGGCTCGGCCGCGTGCTGGATTGCGGATTCGAGAGGCGCCGGTACAAGTCGTCGGTCGTGATGGGAGTCAGCTTGGAGTGATGCGCCGTGAGCAGCGTGATGGCCATGTTGGCAATAGAAATGGGCTGGTCCCCCTCGTTGGTGACGATGAAAAAAATAGGAAGAAAGCCGTGCGCGGCGAAGTCCGTAGAAAAGATCTTCGCCTTGTCCGGCGTGTCGTAGGGGTCGGCGGCGATCGCGGCTTTCTCGTCGCGATGGAAATCGTGCGCGGGATAGTTGATGGCGGTCTTTGCCACCGGCTTGACGAAGCTCTTGGAGGCAAGCGATACCGGCACAAACAAACCGCCGCAGAGCGCCAAAACGACTGAGCGACAAATGACTCGTGAGAAGAATGGCCGCATTGGCCAATTATAGAAGGCAGGACGCCCGGCGCTGGCGAGGCGGTTTAGAATGACTCAGCTTGAGCTATCTTCTTTACAGTCTGGTGCTGGCGCTGGGAATGCTGCTGAGCCTGCCGTACTGGGTCTATCAGATTCTGCGCCACGGCAAATACCGCAGCGGATTTGCGGAGCGCACGGGCAACGTCCCAGCGCGGCTGATTGCCGGCTCAGAATCGGCGCGCGTGATTTGGGTGCATGCCGTTTCGGTCGGCGAGGTACTCGCGGTCAGCCGACTGGTCGACGAGATGCGGCTCCGCTTTTCGCGGCATCGCGTGCTCATATCGACCACCACCGATACTGGACAGGAGCTTGCACGCAAGCGCTTTGGGGAAGAAAACGTCTTCTACTTTCCGATGGACTTTGTGTTTGCGATCCGGCCGTACTTGCAGCTCTTGCGGCCGGAGTTGGTCGTGCTGGCGGAGACTGAATTCTGGCCGAACCTTCTGCGGCAGGCGCAGGGCAGCGGGGCGCGAATTGCGGTGGTCAACGCCCGCATCTCGGACCGATCGTGGCCACGCTACCAGCGTTTTCGGTGGGCCTTGCGCAGGATGCTGGTCCACGTCGATCTGTTCCTGGCACAGACTCCGGCCGACAGCGCGCGGCTGCAGTCCATCGGCGCCGAACCCGGACGTATTCACGTCACAGGAAATCTGAAGTTCGATGTGAGTCTGCCTTCTCCGCCGCCATTTGTCGAACAACTGCGCACATCGCTTGCGACGCAGGGCGCCGGGCCGGTGCTGGTCTGCGGCAGCACGGTCGAGGACGAAGAACCTCCGCTGCTCAAAGCATTTGAAAATCTTCGCGTGGCGCATCCTCGCGCGGTCATGATTCTGGCGCCACGGCATCCCCAGCGCTTCGATGACGTCGCCATCCTCGTGCGCCAGCTCGGTATTCCCTTGTTCCGGCGATCACAATGGCACGGGGAAGCACTGGCGGGCGGAGTGCTGCTGGTCGATTCCATTGGAGAACTGGCCGCTCTCTATGCGTTGGCCGATGTGGCCTTCGTCGGCGGAAGCCTGGTGCCTCGCGGTGGGCACAACATTATCGAGCCGGCGCAGCACGGCGTGGCCATCGTGACCGGGAACCACACCGAAAATTTCCGCGACATTGTCGCCTTGTTTCAAAGTCGCGACGCTGTGCGGATCGTGAGTCTAGCGGAGTTGCCGCTGACACTGATGCAATTGCTCGCGGACGACGCCGAACGGCGGGCCTTGGGGAGACGGGCATTGGAAACAATTCAATCGCAGATGGGAGCGACTTCGCGGACTCTGGAAGCCCTGAGGACTCTGATTGCCGCCGGCGGCGACCCTCTTGCCGTTTCGGCGCAGGCTGCGCACACCGATTGAACCCCCTCTCAGCCATCTACGGCGCTGTAGTCGGAACGCGGGATGCGCTCTACGACCGCGGAATTCTGCAGGAGCGCCGGCTGCAAGGACCCGTCGTCAGCGTGGGAAATCTGTCCGCGGGCGGGTCGGGAAAGACTCCGTTCGTTATGTTGCTGGGCGATTTGCTCAAGGCCCGTGGCATCAAGTTCGATGTGCTCTCGCGCGGTTACGGTCGCCAATCGAAGGGCGTGCGCCTGGTTGATCCAGCGGGTTTGCCGCAGGAGTTTGGCGACGAGCCGCTGCTGATTGCGCGCAAGCTGCAGGTTCCGGTGATCGTTGGAGAAGACCGCTACGAAGCTGGCCGCTTCGCCGAAGCGAAGTTTGGTCCGCAGTTGCACTTACTCGACGACGGCTTTCAACATCGGGCGCTGGCGCGCGACTTCGACATTGTTCTCGTGACTCCGCAGGATGCAAAAGACCGGCTGCTTCCCGCCGGGCGATTACGGGAGTCGCTCGCATCGTTGCGGCGTGCGGATGCGGTAGCGCTGTCGAGCGGAGCAGCGGCGGATTCATTTCCGGTCGAGGGGAAGCTGGTTTGGCGCGTGCGGCGCGGGATCGTACCGAAAAATATTCCGGCGCGGCCCGTGGTGTTCTGCGGCATTGCACGCCCCCAGAACTTCGTGCTGCAACTGCGGGCGGCGAACATCGAACCGGTGGCCGAGGCGTTCTACCGCGATCATCACGCGTACAGTGAGAGAGATGTGCACGAGCTGCTGGCGCTCAAGCAGCAGAGCGAGGCCGGAGGATTTGTGACGACCGAGAAAGACGCCGTGAACCTGGGAGGATACCTTTCCTCGCTGGCGCCACTCGCGGTCGTCCCGGTGAAAATGGAATTGGAAGGCGCAGCTAACGCCGTCGATACCATATTGCACAAGATCGGCGAGCGAAAGCGCGGCGCATGAGAGAATCGGTTGCGTAGCGCCGCCGTCCCCGGCGGCTGTCGCGGGAGCGTCTCGCTCGCGCACCCGGACGATCAACGGCGCTCGCAGGTTCGCACTCATCGCACATGACCAAACATCTGAAAGAAGCCGACCGGCTGAAGAAGATTGTCGAGACCTTTCCCAACATCACTGTGACGGTATTGGGAGACCTGGTCGCGGACGAATTTGTGTTTGGTGAGATCTCGCGCGTGTCGCGCGAGGCTCCCGTATTGATCCTGAAGCATCGCGAGCGAACTGTCGTTCCGGGCGGCGCTGCGAATGCCGCGAACAATCTGGCGGACCTGGGAGTGAACGTTCTTCCCGTTGGCATTGTGGGAGACGATGAACCTGGCCGGATGCTGCTGAAGTACTTCCGCCACAAACGGATTGCGGTCAGCGGCGTACTCAAAGACAAGAGTTACACCACGGTCACGAAGACGCGCATTCTGGCGGGCATGACGCACACGGCGCGGCAGCAGGTGGTGCGCGTGGATCGCGAACCGCAGGATGCCCCGAACGCTCATCTGACGCGGGAACTGTATTTGGCGGCGCGGAATTATGCGCATGCATCCGACGCGCTTCTGGTGTCGGATTACGGATACGGCGCCGCAACTCCCGCGATCGTGGCCACGCTGCAGCAAAAAGGCAAGCTGGGGACTGTGCCGGTCATCGTCGATTCGCGCTACCGGTTGATGCAGTACTCTGGCGTGACCGCGGCCACGCCCAACGAACCCGAAGTGGAAGAGGCCCTCGGCCTCCGTGTCGGACAAGATTGGAATAAGGTGGTCGCAGCGGGCGAGCAGGTGATGGAGCGCATGAAACTGCAGTCGCTGGTGATCACGCGCGGGCGCGTCGGCATGGTCGCATTCGATCACAAGCACAAACCGGTGGACATTCCGATTTTCGGCTCCGACCAGGTAGCGGATGTGACGGGCGCGGGCGACACAGTGATCGCGGCGTTCACGGCCGCCCTGGCTGCAGGAGCGGCGACCGAAGAAGCGGCGCAACTGGCCAACTACGCCGGCGGCATCGTCGTGATGAAGCGCGGCACAGCAACCGTATCGCGGGAAGAATTGCTGCACGCGATTGCGCAAACGCCGCCGGCGACACGACCTCATTAAGCGTGCACATTGAAAGCGCATAACAAAATCCTGAGCCGCGATGAACTTCGCGAGCGCGTGAACGAATGGCGTCGCGCCGGCGAGCGCATCACGCTGGCCAATGGGAACTTCGATCTGCTGCATGTGGGGCACGTGCGCTACCTGCGCGGAGCGAAGGCGCTCGGCGGCAAGCTGGTGGTTGCCATCAACGCCGATGAATCGGTGCGCGCGCACAAGGGCGAGGGACGGCCCATCATGCCTGCTGAAGAGCGGGCTGAGATCGTGGCCGCGCTGTCTGATGTCGACGCGGTCGTGATCTTTCCGGAGCTCGACGTGCGCGCGATCGTTCGTGAGATCCGCCCTGACATTCAGGCCAAGGGGACCGATTACACAGCCGACTCGGTGCCCGAGCGCGATGCGGTCGCGGAGTATGGTGGGAGCGTCGAGATTGTCGGCGATCCGAAAGATCACTCCACCAGCGAGATCATCCGCTCGCGGCTGTCGCCGAGGAAGCCTTGAGCGCCGGGCCAGAAAGCGATTCGAATATCGAACGGCGGTTGCCCGATCGGCTGTTGATCGTGCGGCTCAGTGCGATGGGTGACGTCATCCACACGCTGCCCGCGGCGCAGGCTCTGCGCGAGGCATTTCCCCGGGCGATGATTGGATGGGTGATCGAAGAGAGATGGGCCGAACTGTTGTGTGCCCCGGGAACGCCACTTCGTGGGCCGCGATCGGCGCAGAGGCCGCTGGCGGATTGGGTGCATCCGGTGAACCTGACCGGGTGGAGGAAGGCGCTGTTTACAGTGTCGACGCTGCAGCAGATCGCGAAGGTGTGGAACGACATTCGCTCCGTGCGCTATGACGTGGCCGTCGATTTGCAGGGAGCGATCCGGTCGGCGGTGCTGGCGCGCTGGTCGGGCGCACAGGTTGTGTATGGCGCAGCGGAGCCGCGCGAGTCGCCGGCGAGTTTGTGGTACACGCGCAGGATCGTTACGCATGGGGCGCACGTGGTTGAACAGAACCTGTCGGTGGCTGAGGCTGTGGCGCAGAAGAAGCTGAAAGTGCCGCGGGTGGAGTTGCCTCGGGATACCGTGGCGGAGCGGCGCCTGCAGCAACGGTTGGCGGAGATGGGGATTGGTGACTTTGCGATCCTGAATCCGGGCGCGGGTTGGGGAGCAAAGCGCTGGCCTGTTGAACGGTATGGGCGCGTGGCTCGTCAGCTGAAAGAGTTTGGGGTGGACGCGGTTCTCAACTATGGTCCGGGAGAAGAGGATCTGGCGAGAGCGGCTGAGGAGGCGAGCGAAGGCGCGGCCAAGTCGATGAAGCTTTCGATCAGCGAACTCATTGCCCTGACGCGACGGGCGCGGCTGTTCATTGGAGGAGATACCGGGCCCATGCATCTGGCGGCAGCGTTGCAGGTGCCAGTGGTGGCGATCTTTGGGCCGACCGATCCGGCGCGCAACGGGCCGTATGGGACTCGCAGCGTTGTGCTGCGCAATCCGGCGAGCCCGACTTCGCATGCTCGCGTCGCCAAGCCGGACGAAGGGATGCTGGAGATCGGCGTCGAGGCTGTTGTGGATGCCGCGCGCGAGTTGCTCGCGTCGACTCGGACTGAAGGTGCTCGTGGCTGAGTGGTCTAGCATTGGATGGTCAAAGATCGCGCGCCGCGTCCGGGTGCCGCTGGGATTCGTGTTCGCGGTGCTGTACTTCTGGCTGGCGCGGCCGACGTGGCGGTCGATTGCCGTGGGCGCCATTGGGTTCGTGCCGGGACTGCTGGTGCGTGCGCTGGCATCGGGACACGTGCGCAAGAACGAAGCATTGGCAACGTCGGGGCCGTACGCGTACACGCGGAATCCGTTGTACCTTGGGTCGTTGCTGATTGGCGTGGGCTTTGCGGTAGCGGCGCGAAGTTGGTGGGTGGGCGTAGTGCTAGTCGTGATGTTCTTCGCCATCTACGTTCCAGTGATCCGCGGGGAAGAGGCATTCCTGCGGCAGACATTTCCGGAGTTCGAGGAGTATGCGCGGCGAGTGCCGAGGATCTTCCCGAGCATCATGCCGCGGTCCGGAGCTGAAGAGTCGTCCGGCTTCTCCTTCGATCTGTACCTGAAGCATCGCGAGTACAACGCTCTGCTCGGGGCGCTGGCGATGCTGGCCGCGCTCGTCATTAAGATGATCGTGGCCGGGTAGTGGCTCCTTTCTACCATCCGCAAGAACATAACCACGAAGGACACTAAGGTTCACGAAGGGAAACCTGCGCATGTGGCTTGTGGGCACATCTACTTCCTGGCCAGCAATTGTTTAGCGCGGGTTAGTTCTGGGCGGGTGGAGTTTGAGCCGTCGCAGACCTTGACGAGCATGGCGTAGTAGGCGGTCGCATCGCTTTGCTTCCCTGCGTCTTCGGCGGCGCGGGCGGCGCCATACAGGCCATTGAAGCGGTTGGGATTGAGCTTCAAATCCGTCTGATATTCGGTCAGCGCCTGCTGCGGACGCTTTGCTTCCAGAAGGATTTCGGCAATCATTTCGCGGGTGGGGATGCCCTGGGGTTCGTCGCCCAACGCATCTTCTTTGTCGGCGATTGGACGCAGGGCTTCGACGGCGTCGTCGTACTTGCCTTCAGCAAATGCAAGCCAGGCTTGGGCCTGTTTCAGATCGTTGTCTGTGGCCTCGGCGAAGTCTTTCTTATTGTCGGCCACGAATTTCTGGTGGATGGCATCGATCGCGGCGACGTCCTTGCGGACTTCGTCGGCTTGATGGAGGTGGGCTGCGCCGATCGCTTTGGCCCAGTAGGTGGTGGAGTCTTCCGCCGTGCCCTCGACAACGACGGGCTTGAGAGCGGCGGCGGTGGCCCAGTCGCGCATCTCGAGCGGATACAGGGAGGCGAAGCGCGCCTCGGTGGCGAGATGCGGATCGAAGCCCACGCCATACATGTCATGCATTTCGGGCATGGCCTTGACTTCGTCCATCAGGGCTCTGGCGTCGGCTTCTCGTCCGCTTTGCAGATAGGCGTAGAAGAGAAAATCCATGGCGTGGAATTGATGACCTTCGCCGCCCATGTGCATGGCAGCGGCCTGGCGCGTGGCAGCGACGGAGGCGAGGTTGGAGTTGATGTCGTCTTGCCAGAGGCCGACACGGGCGAAGATGTGCGAGGGCATGTGGAGCGCGTGCGGAGCGGCGGGCGCTACCTTGGCGTAGCGGCGGGCGGCAGGAATGCCGCGTTCGGCCAGTTGCGGCTTGTCGTAGGCGTGAATCAGGTAGTGCGCCACACCAGGATGATCGGGTTCTACGGCGAACAGTGGCTCAAGAATCCGGGCTGCGGCGAGACGGTTGGCGAAGGTCTCGTCATGGTGGGGCTCGGAGGCCAGCAGTGAGAGCGCGTAGAACACCGCCGCTTCGTGATCGGCGGGGAAGTGCTCGTACACCTGCTTCATTCCGTCGGAGTAGGCATTCGCGCGCGCGGCGTAGTCGAGCTTTTCAGGACTGCTGTAGAAGGTAGCGATGGCTGCGATGTAGGCGCGTTCCCGTGCGGTTGTTTTCTGATCCAACTTTTCCGCAGTGTTCGTTTCTTCCAGGCCGCGGGCGATCACTTTGGCATCGGGTTCGTTCCAGAGTTGATGCCAGATGCTCATGGCGACGCCCCAGTGCGCCATGGCGCAATGCGGATCGTCTTTCGCGATCTGCAGGAATTCCTTTTCGGCTTCTTCGTACCAGAAGGAGTGCAGCAGGGCGACTCCGCGGGCGAAGGGCTTTTGCACCGACGAGTCGCAGGAGACGGGGAAGTAGACGGTGCCGAGTTGAGTCTCGGTGAGGTCCTCGTGGTGGTGGTGATTTTTGTCTTCGTCGTCGGCGAAGGCGGTGAACGTGATGAGGACGGAGAGCAGCAAGCAGGCAAGATGTTTCATGGAAGGACCCCACGAGCGATGCGGTGGATTTTAGTCATGCGAGGCGGAGGGGTCAAACTGGAAGTGGAAGGCATGCCAGTTTTTTTCTTCGGGGATTCGTAAAATATTCAATTCATTGGAGTTATTACTTTCGGATCGGCGGGGTGCGCGGCAAAATCCTGAGCCGAAAGGACTTACGCGTAAAATCCTGTGGAATAAGGGGTTAGCTGGCGGTTCTGGGCCGCAGCTCCGGGCATGTATTTGTAACGTATTAATTCTATTGTAGTTACGTTCGGACGGCCGGGCGGCTTGCTTGTAAAATATTGTGCAATAAGGACTTAGAGCACCGTCATTTCGTGGCGAGAGAGAGTCGATCAGAGCCTCGTGGTGGAGATATGGGTGGGTCGCTGCGTTGTTGGATTTCTGACGCACGGAAACATTGTGGGCTCCTGGAAATTCTCAGTAAAGGTTGTTCGTCACAAGGATTGCGATTTTGGCTGTGGAAAGCTGTGGAAATCAGCCAGTTGACGGTAGGGCATTTTCGTAGGAACAGTGCACCAATGCCATTCTGAATGGGCAAATGACGGCTCGGTTGAAGTTTTGCGCTTCGCCTTAGCCTGTTGGCGAACAAAAGGCGCAAAGTTGTGCCAAGGCGTGGTTACGTCAGCTGACAATAGAATGGCAGGATAGATTAAAATCTCAGCGCTCAGCGCCCTTCTGGATTGGATGAGATCGGAGAGTATCATCATCATGGCTCCGCCGCCCCAAACATTGATCAACGAGAACCAAGTCGGGATTCGTCGCGCTACTCCGGCCGATGCCGAGGCGTGCGGAAGGATCGGCTTCGATGCTTTCACAACGCTCGCCAACAAGCACAACTTCCCACCCGATTTTCCCGCGCCGGAGCATAGTGTTCATGTGCTTTCGATGATGTTTTCGCACCCCTCGTTCTTTTGCGTTGTGGCTGAACAGGACGGAAAGGTAATAGGCAGCAACTGCCTGGACGAGCGAGTACCGATTGCCGGTGTGGGTCCGCTCACGATTGATCCCGCCGTCCAAAACCGGAACGCAGGTCGGCAACTGATGCAAGCTGTCATGGCGCGCGCGACCGAGAGGAAGTTCGCGGGAATGCGTCTGGTTCAGGCGGCTTACCACAATCGCTCGCTTTCGCTGTACGCAAAACTTGGCTTCGCGGTGCGCGAACCGCTGGCCTGCATGCAGGGTGAGATCCAGAAGACGCCGTCTGCTTATCAAGTTCGGCCGGCGGAACCGGACGACCTGCCGGCATGCAACGAGCTCTGTATGCGAGTTCACGGGCATGATCGCGCGGCTGAACTTAAAGATGCTGTTCGGCAGGGAACAGCGAGAGTCGCCGAGTCGGGTGGACGAATCAAGGCCTACGCCTCGTCCATTGCTTTCTCCGGACACGCGGTCGCCGACAGCAATCAGGACTTGCAAGCGCTGATTTCGGCAGCAACGGAATTTCAGGGTCCGGGAATCTTAGTGCCGACCCGAAACGCGGCCTTGTTCCGCTGGTGTCTTGAAAGCGGGCTTCGAGTTGTCCAGCCAATGACATTGATGACCATCGGTCTCTACAACGAACCCGCTGGCGCGTACTTGCCTTCCATCCTGTACTAAGGGATGACAGGAGGGCGCCTTGGCCGTAGGAGAAGGGCCAGTTGGCGAAAAATCTGAAATCTGCAGTGCCGTATCGACAGTGCTCCGCAGATAGAGCTGTGTTGAAGGCGAGCAGTCGAGGCGGAGCATTGACGATACGGCGATTTGGACTAAGCCGCTTCCCTGAACTCGGGCGCTATGGGTTTTGAATTGGTTTGTTGTGGTGCGGAGAGCGAAGAAGCGCATTGCAGGGGATGTGAGCCAAGGGTTGTGCTGGGTGCGGGGCGACCGATTAACAGGTGAATGAGACGGGGTTTCGGGAGGTTGGCAGCTGTTTTAGGTGCATGAGGACACACGGCGGCATGCACGCGCACGACGCGCATTGCAGCACCGATCCGGGTTGGTGGCGTGAGCGAGATCGTAATCATGACGAGTTGATCTCCGCGAGATGCGAGCCATCGGTTGCGGGCACAAGGGTGGTGAAGCGAACGACGACGTGCAAGGTGCCGTGTTTGCACTTGGGGCAGCAGCGATTGATTGCCGACTGTTGCTGAGGGGTAACGAGGTCAGTGCCTTGTGGAGCGACGGCCTTTAGATGGTGACGGCAAAGAGCCAGTGCCTGACGGCGATTGCGGTTGGCGAGCAGCCCGAAGTGGCGGATCTTGACGAAGCCACCAGGCAGAACGTGAAGCAGAAAGCGACGGATGAACTCAACCGCATCGAGGCTCATCACCTTGATGCAGTTGTTGTCTCTGGAGTCGCGCCATTTAAAACGCACCTGACCGTTGTTCAGGTCCAAGAGTCTGCCATTGGCGATGGCAACCCGATGAGTGTAGCGTGCCAGGTACTTGAGCCCATACTCCGGACCGCCGAAAGGTGCCTTAGCATAGACGACCCATTTCTGATGGTGCAGCGTGGAGAGCATTGCGTGGAACGGGCCTGGCTTCGAGAACGCAGCTAGAGTGCCCGGGAAGCGCAGTTGGTGGTTGTCGTAAGCGTGTTTCAGGAAGGCCAGCATCTTGCCACGGAACATGCAGCTGAGCACCGGCGCCGGAAGGAAGTAGCGAGGCCGACAAGCGATCCACCGTGATTGGTCGGGTGCCAGTCCGCCGGCCGGAACCAGGCAGTGCAGGTGGGGATGATGTTGCAGTTGCTGATTCCAGGTATGGAGTACGGCGAGAATGCCGATGCGAGCACCGAGGCGGTGTCGATCGGCGGCGATCTCCATCAGGGTCTCGGAGACAGCACGAAATAGCAGAGCGTAGATAAGACGCTGGTTTCTGAGTGCGCGTGCTGCCAGTTGCTTGGGCAGCGTGAAGACGACATGGC
This sequence comes from uncultured Acidobacteriaceae bacterium, assembly GCA_963709025.1. Taxonomy (GTDB): domain Bacteria; phylum Acidobacteriota; class Terriglobia; order Terriglobales; family Acidobacteriaceae; genus Sulfotelmatobacter. The sequence continues at coordinate 229,622 of CAVPVE010000018.1, read as the reverse complement.
TGTAGGGCACGGGCAGCAGACTCGACGCCTGCTTCTGCAGCCAGCGATCGCGAGCAGTCGACTGGCACTTTGGGCAGTGGCGATCACGGCATGAGTCGAAAGCCACGTACTCATAGGAGCAGCTGTCACAGCGTTCGAGATGACTGCCGAGTGCGGCAGTACGGCATCGACCGATGGCTCCGAGCACCTTACGGTGCTGGCGGGAGACAACATGGCCCCAGCGCTCGAGAAACTCTTGCTGGTGCGCGTGCAAGACATCGGCCACTTCGAGCCGATGCTCTCTCATTTTTTCTTAGGTTCTCCTTCGCGAGCCGGAAGCTCATCGAGCGGACTTACGGTGGAGTGCAGCCGGTGCTCGGAGACATGGAGGTAGCGCGCGGTCGTCTCCAGGTCGCAATGTCCAAGCAGCAGCTGAATGGTGCGCAGATCGGTTCCGCTGTCGAGCAGGTGAGAGGCAAAGGAATGCCGCATCACATGGGCGGAAAGCCGCTTGCCCATGCCCAGCTTCTTGCGCAACTGATGGCAGAAAGCGTTGACGGCGCTGGCGTACAGCGGCCGGTCGGAGCTCCTTCCGGGAAAGAGCCAGTCCTTGGGCTTGTGCTGGTTCCAGTAGGTACGAAGCCACTCCAGCAGCTTGGGCGAAAGCATCACCTGACGAGGCTGCCCGCCCTTACCTTCGCGAATGTTGATGATCATCCGCTTACTGTCGATGTCGGTGACTTTCAGATCCAGGGCTTCCTGAATGCGCAGGCCAGCCCCGTAGAGCAGGCCCAGCAGGGCGCGGTGCTTGAGGTTCCTGGTGATGTCGAGCAGTGCGGCGACTTCTTCACGGCTCCAGACCACGGGTAGTTTGCGGTGTATCTTGGGCTTGGTAACTTGGGTGTCGAACCAGCGTTGCTTGAGCGTACGGACGTACAGAAACCGCAGTGCCGAGACGTAAACCTGGATGCTATGCCAGGCCAGCTTGCGCTCGTTCAGCAGGTAGAGCTGATAGATACGAACATGCTCGGGCCCAAGCTTGTCAGGGGACTGGTGAAAGTAGCGCGCGAAGTCGGATACGGCTCCCGTATAGGTACGGATAGTCCGAGGAGTGAAATTACGCAGCCGCAGTTCTTCCAGCATGCGTTCGCGAAGTGCAGTCATGTATACCTCCTTCAAGGTATCCATCACTGTACTTACGCACCGTCGCTACAGTACCTGCCGCGCCAGCGGCTTAGTCCAAATCGCGATCTCACGCGTTGGGTAGTTTTCCGGCGTTTCGCGGGGGGCGTCTCCGTTACATTGAGGCGGTTCGCCATTGCGGTTGAAGGGGAAGCGGCGGGCGTCCTCTATAATCCCTGCTAACTTCGGACGTTGGCGGACCGGCATGTGATGCGGCGGCCGCACCTCGATTGCCTTGAGCATGCAACGAATACCATCGCTGGACGGCTTGCGGGCGATCTCGATCACGTTGGTCGTGTTGAGCCATCTGGTGAAGTGGAAGCACATTTCACTGGACGTGCTGGGGGGCTATGGAGCGCTCGGGGTACACGTTTTTTTCGTGCTGTCGGGCTACCTGATTACAAGTCTGCTGCTGCGGGAATATGAGCGCAGTTCGACCATCCGGCTGCGCGAGTTTTATATACGGCGGGCGTACCGGATTTTTCCGGCCGCGTTCGTGTTTCTGGCGGTGGTCATCCCTCTCTACTGGCACCAAATGCGGTGGTACCACGCGGCGGCGGCACTGTTGTATGTCGCGAACATGGACGTGACGCGGCCGTGGATCTTCGGGCACCTGTGGTCGCTGAGTATTGAGGAGCAGTTCTACCTGCTGTGGCCGTTCGCGCTGAAGAGGTGGCAGAGCCGCAAGACGGCGATTCTGGTGGGCGTCCTGATCGTGACACCCATCTTCTGGACGGTCCTCTATCGTTTTCATGTGCACAACGGGCTCGTCGGGAGCCTGCCGGCGTTTGCGGATCAGCTGGGGATTGGGTGCCTGCTGGCGATTTTTGCACCGCGCATTCCGAAGATCAGAGGCTGGGTGGCGTTCGCGATGCTTGTGCTGACCATCTCCATTCCATGGTTTCCCGCGAACACGCCATGGAGGTCGCTGTTCCTGCTGTTCGTTCTTGGTCCGCTGCTGAATGTGTCGATCGCCGGGCTGGTGTTGCACGTGATTCAGGTCCCGTATCGAGCGCTGAATGTGGCGCCGGTGGCGTGGCTGGGGAGGATCAGCTACAGCCTCTATCTGTGGCAAGAGTTGTTCTGCTCGAACGCGGCGCTGCATCAGGGATACCTTTTGATTCTGCCGGCGCTGGGGTGCGCGTGCCTGTCGTATTACCTGGTGGAGCAGCCGATGCTGCGGCTGCGGGAGAAACGAAGGAAACCTCGGCGGCCCGAAGCGCTGACGGGCGTTCTCGGCGCGGAGACGGCGGCTCTGGATCCTTCCAAAACGTAATCTCGGAGGATCACGGATTTTAGGGCGGATCTCGCGCTGGGCTGCGGAAAAACGGAGCTCATCTCCCTTAGTCGGCGGAAAGATGCTTCCATCAACGAACAAGCGACCACAGGGGGTTAAAGCCCACACGGATTCCGCGAGCCTTACGCGGCCCTGGAAGGGCCGCTCTTCCACGGAGGCGCACGCGATGGGAGTTCACGTAACGAGAGTGCACGTAACGGAGGGCATACATTTGTGTTTTTTACGCAAACTTCTAAGGAACGAAACCCGGTCGGAATCTAGAGCCAGAGAAGCGGCGCGAGTCCGGCGACGGCCAGGGCGATCAGCAGGGAGAGGCTCTGGGTGCCGGTTTTTCGGTCGGCGAGGCTGTAGGAGTAGATGCCTTTGATGAGGTTATTGCTGGAGGCGGCGATCAGGACGGCAATGGCGGCGACTTTGAGTGGAGTAAGAGTTCCGGCGGCCTGGGTCATGCCCATGATGAAAGGATCGACGTCGGTGACGCCCATGACGGCGGCGAGGATGTTGACGCCGGCGCGGCCGAGGTAAGTGACGGCCAACTGAGTGGCGATCAGCATGGCGACGAAAAATCCAGCAAAGAGAAATGCGGCCTTGAGGTCGAGAGGATTGCCGGGCTCGAATTCGCGCTTGATATGGGAATCGGCGGAGTCGGGTCTGCGGGACCAGAAGAATCCGGTAATGATGGCCGCGGCGGCGAGGGCGAGGAATGGCGCGGCGAGCGTCGCGCCCAGCTGTCGATTGAAGAGCGTGAGCAGGGCGACGAGGCGGAGGTACATGACGCCTGAGGCGATCAGGATGCCTCCAGCGAACAGGTGCGGACGGTTTTCACGCGCAGCTCGTCGCGACATCGCAACTGTGGTTACGGTGGAGGAGTAAGCGCCGCCGAGGAAAGCGGTGAGTACGACTCCGCCACTTTCTTTTGTGACCTTCTGCAGGACATAACTGCCATACGAGATCGTACTGACGGCGACGACGACCAGCCAGGTTTTGAATGGGTTGATGTGGAAGCGGCCAAACTCCTGATTGGGGAGAGTGGGGAGAATGACGGCCGTGAGGAGCATGAACTTGGCGAAGGTGAGAATCTCTTGCGGGGCCGTGCGGTTGGCGAGCGACTCGAGACCGACCTTTAATTCCAGGAGCAGGAGGCTGGCGACGCTGAGCGCGGTGGCGATCCAAAGGTGGTCGTAGTAGACGAGGGCGCCGACGAGGTAGGTGGTGAGGCCGGACATTTCTGAAGTGACTCCGGCGACTTGGGAGCTGGAAAGTTTATGCCAGTAGGAAAGCAGCAGGAATCCGCCGACCACCAGGAAGCCCAGAGTGACGGGAAGCAGTTGAGCGCCGGAGAGAAGAGCGATGGAGTAGCCGATGAAACCGATGAGAGGAAAGGTGCGGACTCCGCCGAAGGAGTAGGATCCGGCGGCGGTTTTGTGCTCTTCGCGTTCGAGTCCGATGAGGAAGGAGAGGAAGAGAACCAGGACGATCTTGACGGCATCGGGGGGCAGCCAGTGGTATAGGTCCATTTTCGGTTAGGGCGCTTGCAGACGCTGGCAGTATAGACCCAGGCGGGGGAAAAGCGGATTCCACCCTTCGATCAGAGTGACAAAATCCTGACCGGGCGGCGCAGTTGGAATTGGTCAAGGTCGAGAACAACCAAAAGCCCCACTTCTCGCAAAGGACGCGAGAAATGGGGCACCCGGCCCCCTCGGATGACTATTCGGTGCGGAGGGCGTGCATGGGTTCGATGCTGGCGGCGCGCCGGGCAGGGATGAAGCCGGCGATGGCGGCGAACGCGGCGAGGATCAGAATTGCGGCAACGATGGTGAAAGGGTCGTAGGTGCTCACGCCGTAGAGTTGGCTGGCCATCAAGTGGCCGCCCAGCAGCGCGACGGGAATGCCGATGATGAGCCCGAGTCCGACTTGCCAGAAAGCGGCGCGGAGCACGAGGGCCAGTACGTTGCCGCGATTGGCGCCAAGAGCCATCCGCAGGCCGATTTCGCTGGTGCGGCGGGCGACGGAGTAGGCTGTGATTCCGTATAGACCGACCGAAGCCAGCACGAGGGCGAGCAAGCCGAATAGCGCGGTCAGGCGAGAGATGAGGCGTTCCTGATTGAAGTTGCCGGCGACTTGATAGTCGAGCGAGATGAAATCGAGGACGGTGAAATTGGGATTGATGTTGGTGAGGGTGCGGCGAACAACAGGTTCGAGACTGGCGGCATCGCCGGAGTAGCGGAGGGTGATCGAGTTGGGGAAGATGGAACGAGTCTCCGCGGTAAGAAAGTTAGGCTCCTTGATCGTTGTATTCAACTGAGTCATGGGGCGGAAATACATAGAGCGCACCGGGTCGCGCGGGTTGTTGTACTTGGCGTCGGCGACGATGCCGACGATTTCAAAGTCGCCGGCATACTTCTGATCAAAGACCCCGAAGTGGCGTCCGATGGGGTCTTCGTTGGGGAAGAACTTTTTGACGAAGGCCTGGTTGACGACGGCGACCATGCGAGAGGTGGCGGTGTCGTGCTCGGTGAAGCCGCGTCCGCGAAGGACGGGCTGGCCGACCGTCTCGAAAAAGTGCGGACTCACACGGTCCCACGAAGAGCCATTTTGAGCCTCCGGGCCGGGCGCGGGCCGACCTTCGATATAAACCATTTCTCCCCAGTTATTGCCTTCGAGAGTGCTGTAGAGGGCAAGGCCCACACTCTGGACCCCGGGAAGGGCGGCGAATTCGCGCTCCAGCCGCTCGTTGGCCGCAGGCATGGTCGTGGCGGTGTAGCCGACGCCCGCGGGATCGAAGTGGACGACATAGCGGTTGGCGGTGGCGATGCCGAAGTCCTGATGCTCGAGGTTGCGCAAGCTCCGCGTGAGCAAGCCCGCGCTGACCAGCAGGACGAGGGAAAGCGCTGCCTGAAAGATGATGAGTGATTTCTGCGGCAGCGCAGCACGATCTCGGGTGGAGCGGTTCACTCCGCGTAGAGCCTCCGCGGGATCGGAGTGAGAGGTGATCCATGCGGGGACGATTCCGAAGATGAGCCCGGTGAGGAGCGAGAGTGCAAACGCGAAACCGAGAACCAGTAAAGAGGGGCTGGCATGAATGGGGAGTTGGGGAGAATCCGGGAAGGCGAGAGCGAGGATCATCCGGGCGCCTGCGTAGGCGACCGCGATGCCGACCACTCCGCCAGCGCAGCCAAGGAGCAGGCTCTCGACGAGCATCTGGCGGATGAGGCGAGAGCGCGCCGCACCCAGGGCCATGCTGATGGAAGTTTCGGCTCGGCGGGTCGCGCCCCTGGCCAGCAGAAGATTTGCGATATTGGCGCAGGCTACCAGGAGAACCAAGCCCGAGATCGCCATCAGCAGACGGAGACCCTTCCCGGTTTCCAACTGCATGTTTTGGACTCCGGCGCCGCCGGGAGTCAAAACTACGTACTGCTTGGGGATCTGAGTATCGCGTCCGTTGATGGTGTAGCCGGGTATGGTCGCGAGCCAGTGGCGCAGGCTGTTCGTCAGTTTGGCCTGCAGGGTAGAGGGAGTAACGCCGGGCTTGACGCGGCCGAGAACGTAGAGCCAGTTGGCTTCGGGCTGTTTCAGAATGCTGGTCTCGGCCTCGATGACTGGTTCATTGTTGAGCGGGATCCAAAGGGCGGGAGGGTTGTCGTCGATACGATCGCCGAAGAAGCCGGGAGGAGAGATGCCGACAATCGTAACGGGCTTGTTCTGGACGTAGAACGTGCGTCCGATGATGCTGGGGTCGGAGCCGTAGTCGGATTGCCATCCCTGGTAGCTGAGCACGGCGACTGGGGCGGCGCCGGGAGTGTCGTCGGAGGGGAGCAGCATGCGGCCGGCGTAGGCTCCCAAGCCGAAGGTTGAGAAGTAGTTGCCTGAAACGTATTCGGTCCTTTCTGCTTTCGCGGCCGAATTCTCCTGGCGGACGTTCATGGTGCTGTGTCCGGACTGGAAGGCCGCAAGCTGCTCGAACTCGGGTGCGGTGTCCTGGAACTTGCGATAGAGCTCGTAGGAGAAGAGATCGAAATCGCCGTTGTCATTGATGAAGCCGCCATTCACGCAGCAGTCGTCGAGATCGCCAATGCGGTAGAGGGTCGCAGGGTTGGCGACGGGAAGCGACTTCATCAGAATTGCGTGGACCAGGGTGAAGATGGCGGTGTTGGCGCCGATGCCGAGGGCGATGGTGAAGATCACCGTGGCGGCGAAGCCGGGGGACTTGCGGAATTGGCGGAGGGCGAGTTTGAGATCAAACATAGGTTGGCTCGAAGTATGGACGTGAGGATCGTGGAAGTGTGAGCAGGAGGGCTAGAACGAGATTCCTCACTTCGCCTGAAAAACGGCTCCGTTCGGAATGACGCTTTCGGAGGGGTAGTCAGAGTATGCCAAATATGAAAAAGCCTCTCGCTTGCGCGAGAGGCTTTTTCCGGGGGAGGGACTTGAGAGCGAGGCGCCCTTGGTCCCGAAAGTTCTGAGTTCAGCAGAGCCGAGCTACGCTCGGCGGACGGGTCAGAGACCCGTCCCCACATGAGCAGTTACTCATGAGCAGTTATTTCGGCTGCTGCGGTTGATCGGTGCTGGTGACAGGGGCTCCGGAGTTGGCGGAGAGCTGTTCCAGATCGTTCTTCAGGAGGCTGACTTCGACGCGGCCTCCGCTTTGGCGCTTGGTCTTCGCGTCATCCGACGAGGGAGAGGGCGCGTTGCCCATTCCGACGAGGTAGATGCGATAGACGGGAATCTCGTGGTTGAGGACGAGATAACGCACGACCGACTCGGCCATCTTCTGCGAGTTGGTGATGGCGGTCTGGCCTTGGCCGGAGGAGAATCCTTCGACTTCGATGATGTAGCCGCGCTGACCTTTCACGCCGCTGGCCATCTGGTCGAGAGCGTCCTTGGCGTTCTTGCTGAGGACAGTCTGGCCGGAGCGGAAGCGGATTTCAGTCTGGTTCGAGGCCTTGTACTGGTCGATGTTGCCAACCACGGTCTCAACGGTCTGAACGCGGGTGGTGACCTGCTGGGCGGACTGCTGCGCAGCGGTCGCTTTGTTTCCGGCGTCGACGGCATGCTGATCGGCTGCATCGGCTTTGTCGGAGGCGAGTTTGATGCCGGCCTGGGCGCGAGAATCGGTGTCTTTGATCGCTTTGCTGTTGCCGGCGGTCAGTTCATCGAGTTCGTTCACGCGGTCACGGATCGGTTCGGTCTGGCGCTTCACATAAGTCTTGCGGGCGAAGGGATTGACGCGTCCCCAGAAGCCTTCGCGAGACGGAGGCGCGAGAGGCGCTTTGCCGGTCGCGGCGGCATCAGTCGAGGTCGACTGAGTCGTGGCGGCGGGAGCGCTCTGATCGGTAGACGAAGAGGTGGTCTGCGCGACGGCCGGGAAAGCAAGAACGGCGGCCAACGGCAGGGCGAACAGTAGGCGGTTGTTCATAAATGACTTCCTCCAAGTTTGGGGCGGAGCGTTTGGACTCAGCCCACCCCGGCACGCCTGGGGCGTGCGTAAAATTTGATTGCGTCCCCTGAAAACGGTAAAGAAAGTCAGCGGTTTCGCTGAACCGGCCTGCGCTGACGCTGCGCTTGGCCTAGAACTGTGGCCGCCCAGTTACGGCGGCGCTGTCATTTCTATTACATGTGGGATGCCAAACAAGGCCGCAAGGTTGATGCGCTAAATGCTTGATAACTATGGACATTGTAGTCTCGTCGAGGCGGGAATGATAGGCCATGCGCAAAGGGGAGGGTAATTTTGGCAAACCTGATATAAAAACTGCGTGGAAAAAAGGCTGTTCGGCCCGCGAGCGTCAGGTCTCTGAGGAGTGAGACTGGGGAAGTAACCTCGCGGTCGTAACATCAAGGTAACCATCGACCAACGGAGGAAGATCTTGCGATCTGGAACACGGTTAGGGGAACGAGGGTTGGGCAAGAGCTTGGTTTGTTCGGCGCTGATGCTTGGCGCTCTATTTCTATTGCCTTCTCCAAGCGTCGGGTGGGCGACGGAAGGTCCGTCTGACGGCTTGGCATCGTCGCGCATTCCGGCGGATCGTCTGCAGCAGTATTCCGATCTGGCGGTGACGTGGATGCAGGAGTATCTGCGGGTGGATACGACGAATCCTCCGGGGAATGAAATGCGAGGAGTGAACTTCTTCAAGAAGATTCTGGATCAGGAAGGGATTGAGAATCGCGTGTTTGAGTATGCGCCGGGCCGAGGGGATTTGTGGGCGCGGTTGCCGCGGACAGGGGACGAGAAAATCCCCACTTCTGCCGCAAAAGACGCGGCAGAAATGGGGCACCCGCGGCCGATTGTTTTGCTGAACCATATGGATGTGGTGACCAGCGATGCGGCGCATTGGAAGGTTCCGCCGTTCAGCGGGGAGATTCGCGACGGCTACATCTGGGGGCGCGGCGCGCAGGATATGAAGGATGAAGGGCTGGCGCAACTGGTGGTGATGGTGATGCTGAAGCGCGAAAAAATCGCGCTGGACCGTGACGTGATTTTCCTGGCCGTCGCGGATGAAGAAGTGGATGACACGGGGAGCGACTGGTTCATCGAGCATCAGCGCGATCTGCTGGGGAATGCGGAGTTCCTGATTAACGAAGGCGGCGAGAATCTGCTGGAGAACGGCAAGGTGAAGTATGTGGGCGTGGATGTAGGCGAGAAGACTACGTACTGGATGCATGTGGTGGCGCATGGCAGGCCGGGGCACGGGTCGCGTCCGATTGCGGATTCGGCGCCGAACCGGCTGGTGCGGGCGCTAAACCGGATTCTGGCGTACCAGACGCCGATGCGGGTGTTGCCGGTGGTGGATGAGTTTTTGCGCGACATGGCTCCGTACGAGCCGCCGGAGCGGGCGGCGCAGTATCGCAATATCAAGAAGGCGATTGAAGACAAGAAATTTCAGGAGGAAGTGGAGCAGGACGAGTCGCTGAACTTTCTGCTGCGCGACACGATCTCGCTGACCATGATGGGAGGGTCGGAGCAGACGAATGTGATTCCTCCGGAGGCGTGGGCGAATCTGGATGTGCGGATTTTGCCGGGAGGCGATCCGAAGGCGGTGCTGGCGGCGATACGGCGGGTGGTGAATGATCCGGACGTCACGGTGGAACCGTGGAAGGGGGAGTTTCGCGTGGCGAATTATTCGGGGACGGATAATGCGCTGTTCGCGAAGATTCGGGAGGTGGCGGGGAAGTATTTTCCGGGGACTCCGGTCGTGCCGCACATCACGAGCGGATACACAGAGAATCAGCGGTACCGCCCGGTGGGGATTATTTCGTATGGATTCAATCCTTATGTGGCTACGGATGAGGAGGGGAATACCGAGCACGGGAATGATGAGCGGATTCGCGTGGAGGAAGTACGGAGGGGGCCGAGGATTTTGTTTGATGTGGTGGCGGGGGTGGCGGGGAAGTGAGGCGGGCAAGTACCTCAAGTGTAAGACCTCTGAGGAGGCAATTAGGAAGAAGAGCTAGGAAACCCATCCACCACAGACATGCTCCGACTTCCTCCACACGCCATCTACCCTTTCAAACAACCACACACCTCCACTTCCGCAAAGCGAGCCGCACACAAAGGCATAGCTTACTAGCGCACGCCGATGCTCTTTGTCGAATGCGATTTCCGACACGGAGAAGAGCCCAGCGGAGAAGGCGCTAGTTACAGTAGTTTCGACCGACTCCCCCTCGCTGATGGAATTGCTTGGGTCGTTGCTTTGAACGATCACGGTTTGCTTATCCGCGTCAACAAGCCTGATATTCTTTCCGCCCAACACGTCTCCGGTGAGTATGTGGAACGTATGAGCGGCTCTCGCAATGTTCGGCGGCTCTATGCCTTTCAGACAGCCGCAATCCGAGAGGTCGCGGTCAATTGGGAACGTCCTATTTGACACGTTCAGCGGGCTGCGAGACTTTGAGTTCCAGCGCTCGAGAATGCCCCTGTATATGGCTACTTCGTCCGCGCTAAACGGATTCGCATTTCTGACCGGTCTTTCGTGAGGGGAACCTGCTAGAACACGTTGGATCTCAGCGCAGTTGTCATCTGGTGGTTCAGGCGGGGGAGGCGCCTTCGGGGCGAGTTCGGAAGGCGTCAGGACTGCCAAGTGAAGTTGTCTTGCGAGAGGAATCTCCACTAGGAGAGCTAGAACGGCTGTCACGGCAATTCCGATCACGGCGCGTCGCTTCATGCTGAATCAGACACCATGGCACCGAGGCCAGTTCCCGAAAGACGACGGATGTTGGCAAGCAAAGACATTCGTTGACCTCAGTGTGGTTGGAGCCGTTCCAGAGGCTCGTAACTGATCGGCCGGCGCTGAGACGGCTGTCGTCTCGTAGTCATCATCGTTCGAACTCCCTGAATCGGCGCGATCATACATTTCTGATCGTAGGGATCCTTCGACTGCGTTGCCGTCCGCTTTGCGGACGGCAACTTCGCTCAGGATGACAGGGTTCAGTGCATGACTGTCGACAGCCGGGCTTCGCCCGGCGGACGGCCGAGGGCGGCCGTCCCCACATCAACCTCACTTACTCTCCCCACATAAACCTTACTCGCTGTCCCCAGATTCACCTTACTCGTTGTTCTCACATCGACCTCAGTCGCGATCTCCATCACAGCTCACTCGCTGTCCCTACATAAACCTCGCTTAACGAGTTCCGCAGTGTTTTTCGTATTGTTCGAAGATGAAGTTGTCGGTCATGCCGGCGATGTAGTCGCAGATTACTCGTGGCAGGGAATCTTCTTTCTTCTCGACTTTGCTGCGGTAGTTGTGTGGGAGGGCTTCGGGGTGGTCCATCCAGAAGGTGAAGAGTTCGCCGACTATGCGCTCGGCGTCTTCTTTTTCTTCGGCTAGCGAGGGGCTGTAGTAGAGATTTTCATAGAGGAAATCTTTGCTCTGCTTGCGTTCGGCTTCGACGGTGGGGCTGAAGGCGGCCAGGCGTTCGCTGTGATTGCGGACGTCGTCGAGAGTCTGAATCTTCGCTTGCTGCAGACGGGTGCGCGTGTTGGTAATGAGGTCTCCGACAAAACGGTTCAGGATGCGCTTCAGGGTCTCGTTGAATTTCAGTTTGTCGGGGGCGGTGGGATAGATCTGTTCGACTTCGCGGTAGAAGCGCTCGAAGGCGGGGATGCCTTCGCGGATTTCTTCGAGGGAGAGGAGATGGGCTTCGTATCCGTCGTCGAGGTCGGCGGTGTTGTAGGCTATCTCGTCGGTCAGATCGATCAACTGCGCTTCGAGCGGTGGGCGCTGGTCTAACAGATATTCGGCTAGTTCGGGATATTGTTTGGCGTCGTAGTCGTGCGAGTGCTTGATGATGCCTTCGCGGACTTCGAAGGTGAGGTTGAGGCCGCGGAAGGCGGCGTAGCGCTGTTCGAAATCTTCGACGATGCGGAGGGCGTGCAGGTTGTGGTCGAAGAAGAGTCCATGCTCGCGCATGGCGGCGTCGAGAGCTTTTTCTCCGGCGTGGCCGAAGGGAGGGTGGCCGATGTCGTGAACGAGCGCGAGGGCTTCGGCGAGATCGACGTTGAGGTCGAGGGCTCCGGCAATGGTGCGGGAGACTTGCGAGACTTCCAGGGTATGAGTAAGGCGGTTACGAAAATGATCCGAGTAGCGGCGGGTGAAGACTTGCGTCTTGGCTTCGAGGCGGCGGAAGGCGCGGGCGTGGATGACGCGGTCGCGGTCGCGCTGGAAGTCGTTGCGGTAGGGATGCGGAGGCTCGGTGAAGCGGCGTCCGCGGGAGTTTTCGACGTGCACCGCGTAGGCGGCGAGCATGGGGGAAGGATAGCAGAAGCAGTACTCGGTACACGGTACTCAGTACTCAGTACTCAGAAAAGAACTATCGCAGGTTGAGGCGCATTTCGTTGCTGGGTTCGAAGCCTAGGGATTCGTAGAGATGGCGGCCTTCGTCGCTGGCGTGGAGAGTGAGGCGGGCGAAGCCTTCATGCTTACACCAGGCGATCATGGTCTGCATGAGTTTGCGGGCGATGCCGCGGCGGCGGTATTCGGGGTCGGTATAGACGTTGAGAATTGTGGCGCGGCGGCATTCCAGATCGTAGGGATGCGCGGGCCAGGGAGAGATGATGACGGCGCCTCCTGCGATTATGCGGTCTCCGTCGGCGGCGAGCCAGGCGCGGAAGGAGCCTTCCGCGATGGCGGTCTTGAGGTAGGTGGATGACAGGGACACCACGGCGTCGAGCACGGCGGAGTCGGAGTGGTGGATGTCTTCGTACATTCTGCGGCGCTGGCGGAGGATTTCGGGGATATCGCTGATTGAAGCTTCGCGGATGGCGGGGTTGCCGGGCATGGAGAGGAGTCTAGCAAAGGAGGGCACGCATTGATCTCTCGGGTATGAAACCCTCAGCGGCTAAAAGCCGGAATCAACGTGGGAGCTAGAAAGGCACGACTTGAAGTCGTGCCCTTCCCGGGTCAAGCTCTTCCCGAGTCGTGCCGTTTTCATTAGCGGCGGAGATTGGTCTTTGACTGAGGTCTCGCGAGATAGGCGGCGACCCTGCGGGTCGCGGCCGGGTCAGAGACCCGGCCCCACACGGGCCCAACACACACGAGCATCGCAAGGCTTACTGTTTGCTCGATTCTTCTTTCGCCAGTTTTACCTTGGCGGCGTCGAGTTTTTGCTGGACTTTGGCGAAGGCCTCGCCGTCCTGCTCGGCGGGAACGGTTTTGTTCCATTCCTGGACGGCGCGATCCCAGTGGGCGGCGGCTAGTTTTAGGCGGCCGGTTTTCTGGTAGAGATCCCCAAGGTGCTCTTGCACCGTGGGATCGGTACCCATGTGAGACTCGGCTTTCGTCAGGTTCTCTTCCGCCTGATCGTATTTGCCCAGCTTAAAGTAGGCCCAGCCGAGCGAATCGAGATAGGCGCCATTGTTGGGCTCGAAGGTCAGAGCCTGCTTGATGTAGTTGAGCGACTCTTCGAGTTTCACGCCGCGGTCGGCGTTCATGTATCCAAGATAGTTGAGCGTGGCGGCGGTTTGGGGATCGGTCGGTGCCGTGGTCGCCAGAACTTTTCGGAACTCGGCTTCGGCCTGATCAAACATTTTCTGGCGCTGGTACAGGTCGCCGCGAAGGAAGTAGACGTAGGCCTTGTCTTCGGGCTTGGTTGAAAGTCCCTCCGCCTTGGCGAGGGCTTCGAGAGCATCGTTATAACGCTTGGCACGCGTGTAGATAATGCCGAGACGGAGATAGACTTCGCGATCCTCGGGACCGCCCTTCAGCATGGTGCGGATGTCGGCGACGGACTTGTCGACTTCGCCGGTGTCGGCCAGTTGGGCATCGAGGACCATGCGAAGGTCGCGATCGTCGGGCATCTTCTGCACGGCTTCTTTGGCGGCGGCGGTGGCTTGCGGCCACTGCTTGGCTTCGCGGTAGGTGTCGATAATTTCCTGATAACCGCTGCGGGCATTTTCATCGCCCAAGGTCAGCATTTTGCGGAAGGTCTCGATGGCGGCGGGGTAGTTTTCCTGCTCGCGATAAACCATGCCGAGGCGCTCGATGAAGATGGCGCGATTGTTGCGGTCGGCGTTGCTGGATCCGGCTTCACTCTTATCGGTGCGCTTGACGAGGTCCTGAAGGAGTTTGATCGCATCGTCGTAGCGGCCTTGCGCTTGGTAGACGGAGGCCATGCTGTACGGGACATCCATGGTGTCGGGGACGAGGGTGTCGGCTTTTTTCAGGTTCTCGAGGGCGAGATCGTACTTGGCCTGGCGGCGATAGATTTCGGCCATGCGGACGTAAGTTTGCGCATCTTCGGGATTGGAGTCAGCGATGACTTTGTACTGCTCGAGGGAGGCGTCGAGTTGCCCATCGTTGAGCAGATTTTCGGCGAGGCCGCGGATGGCGTCGAGGTTGTCGCGATCGAGAACGATGGCGTGCTTGTAAGCGTCGATGGCGCTCTTGTAATCCTTGCGCTGCTCGTAGGCGGCCCCCAGGGCGGCATACAGCTTCGCGGAGCGGGCGGAGTCGGGAATGGAGCTTAGAACTTTGAGCGCGTGCGCCGTGTCGCCCTCATCGGTGTAAAGCATGGCCAGCGTGGTCACGGCCTCTTCCGAGCTGGGATCGAGCTTGATCGCGGTCTTCAGTTCGCCTTCTGCCTTTTGAAGGTCATTGTTGAGGCGATAGAGGCGGCCGAGCAGCAGGTGGTCGTCCACGCTTTCGGGATCGAGTTTCGTAATTTGCTCGTACTGGTCGATGGCCAGCTTGAGGATATTGTCAGAGCCGGAACCGCCGGGCATGTCGCCGAGCGAGCGAAGATAGATGCGTCCGAGAAGCTTGTGAGCTTCGAGGTTCTTGGGATCGCGCTTGATGATGTCTTGCGCTTCTTTGACGGCGTCGGCGATGCGTCCGGTCTTTACGTAGAGTTCAGCCAAGGCCGAGGTCAGGAATTCAGACGAGGGATCGGCTTCGATAGCCAAGCGGTATTCTTCGGTGGCCTTGGTGGCGAGGTCACTGCGGCCGTAGGCCGTGACCATTTCCTCGTACATGTGCGCGAGGGTGTAATGGTAGTAGGCAGATGCCTTGTCCGCTTTGCGGGGCGAAGACTGGGCCGGCTTGGTTTCGGGCTGGCTGGACTCCGATGGCACAGGCGACGGGCTGGTTTGGCCAACCGCCGCGGTTGCAGCGACCGCGATCATCAAAAAAAGACGACAAATTCGATTCATGCTCAACCTGATGCGCTGGAAGCGCGTTTCCGAAACCTCAGCTAGTTTGGATGCAAAGCCGCCGGGGGAAAGGTGCCTTTTATTCTACCGCGAGGGCTGGGTGGGAGGGGAAAAAACACTGGAGGCAGCGAGAGCCCGGGCATAACCGGAGGTACAGGTACCGTGGGGAATTGCTGATTGTTGATTTTTGATTGTTGATTGAGAGAGCGGCCTTTTTACGGGATCTGGCGGCACATAACTTTACAAACAGTAATCAACGATCAGGGAATCAACCCTTTACCTAATGGCGGAAGTGGCGGACGCCGGTGAAGAGCATGGCGAGTCCCAGACGGTCGGCGGCTGCGATGACTTCGGGGTCGCGCTGCGAACCGCCGGGTTGAATGATCGCGGTCGCTCCAGCTTTAGCGATTTCTTCGACGCCGTCGGGGAATGGGAAGAAGGCGTCGGAGGCAGCGACGGTGCCTTTCAGCGGAAGTTGGGCTTTCATCGCACCGATCTTGGCGGAGTCGACGCGAGACATTTGTCCGGCGCCGACGCCGACCGTTTGTCCGTCGCGCGCATAGACGATGGCGTTGGACTTCACGTGCTTGCAGACTTTCCAGGCAAAGAGTAGGGCGCGAGTTTCTTCCGGCGTGGGCGGGCGCTGGGTGACGACTTTGAGGTCGGCATCTTGCAAGGGGCGGACGTCGGAGTCTTGGACGAGCATTCCTCCGGAAACATTCTTTAACACCCACTTCTGATTCACCGCTTTCACTTCCACGAGGCGGAGATTTTTCTTGGAAGCGAACTTGGCTTTGGCGGCTTCGTCAAAGGCGGGAGCGGCAATGACTTCGAGGAAGAGCTTGTGCATTTCTTCGGCGGCCTCGGCGTCGATGGGACGATTGACACCAATCACTCCGCCGAAGGCCGAGACGGGATCGCATTCGAGGGCGCGCTTGTAGGCTTCGGCGAGAGTCTTGCCGGTGGCGGTGCCGCACGGATTCGTGTGCTTGATGATGGCGACAACTGGCTCGTCGAATTCCTGGGCCAAATCCCAGGCGGCTTGCAGGTCGACGATGTTGTTGTAGGAAAGTTCCTTGCCCTGGAGTTGGTGGGCATTGGCGACGCCTACGCCGGAGCCATCGGAGTACATGGCGGCTTTCTGGTGGGGGTTTTCGCCGTAGCGCAGGTCGAGGGTCTTGTGGAATTCAAAGCGGAGGGTATTCGGGAAAGCCGAGGATTCCAGCTCGACTTCATCTGGGCTGATCCGCTCGAGCGTGGAGGCGATCGCGGAATCGTAGGCCGCAGTGGTGGCGAAGGCCTTTTGCGCGAGGCGCCACTTGGTTTCGTGGGAGAGCGTGCCTGCAGAACGAGATAGTTCGTCGGCGATGGAGTCGTAGTCGGAGGGGGACGTGACGATGGCGACGTCGTGAAAATTCTTGGCAGCGGAGCGGATCATCGACGGGCCACCGATGTCGATGTTCTCTATCAGTTCCTCGAAGGCGACGCCCGGTTTGGCGGCGGTCTTCTCGAAGGCGTAGAGATTCACGACGACCAGGTCGATGGGAGCGATGCCGTGTTCGGCGACGGCGGCGACGTGCTTGGGATCTTCGCGGCGATACAGGATGCCGCCATGGACCTTGGGATGGAGGGTCTTGACGCGGCCGTCGAGCATTTCAGGGAATCCGGTGAGTTCGGAGATGTCTTTCACGGAGACGCCGGATTCGCGCAGCAGTTTGGCGGTGCCCCCGGTGGAGACGAGTTCGATGCCCAGGGCGGAGAGCTTGCGGGCGAAATCGACGAGTCCGGTTTTGTCGGTGACACTGAGAATGGCGCGCTGAACAGGGGCAGACATGCTGGGCCTCGGATGAATAGTGGGATGACGAACGGCGACCGAAAATTCTATCAGTAATGATTGGTCGGGCACCTCAGAGGCTAAAGCCTTCGAGGAAAAGAGCCCTTAACCGCAGCACTCAAAGCGCTGCGCCACCCAAAAGCTCGGTAGTACGCAGCGGCTGAAGCCGAGCTGATTTTTCGTTCCTAACGGAATCGCTGAGGCGATGCCCTGATACGAATCTTGTTTTTTGCAAACTGTAAGGGCCCGCGAGAAATGTCGGAATCGCACCGCTAGAGCGTTGCGGCACCCAAAACCCGCTCTGCCACCCGAAAGCGTACGAAAGGCAGTCGAGCTTCGCTCGACGGACAGCCGAGGGCGGCTATCCCCACATGGCTGTGTGCTCGCACGAAAATCAAGCGAGCCGACTGATGGATTTCAAAAAACAGGCCGCGAGAAATCTCGCGGCCTGAGTGTGTTTCGGTTGTGAACAGAGTTTATGGGATTGTGCCTCTGGCGGCGGCGGCCGGGGTATTGGTGGTAAAGGAGAACCATCCTGCCTGCCCTACGTCACCGGCGATGTTGCCCAAATTGGACGCGGCGAAGACGCCGGTGAAATCCGCCGCATTCGTATCGTCGGACCAGGCAACGATCCAGTATTGAGATCCGCCGCTGATGGCAGTCGAAGGAATGGTGACATCGACGACTTTGCAGCAGGTTCCGAAAGTTGGAATGGCGGAGGATTGCGCGCTCGCCAGCATAGATCCGACGGTACCACCGGAGTCGCTGAAGAGGCCGACGTTTACCAGGCTCGTTCCGGAGATCCATTGCACGGCAACCAGCAACTGAGTTACATGCGAGGAGGTCCTCGGAGTGAAGGGCACGCCGATCGCCTGCTCGGAGAGTCCGACGGAGTTGTCGGGTCCGAGAATGTAATAACCGGTTGTGTCGTTGTAGGCATTCGTGATGTTGGGCCCGATGTTGCTAAAGATCACTTGTGGACCAGAGGCCGGGGCTTTTTGCATCGGCGTGTTCTTTCCAGTGTGGACGGTGTGGGCAACCTTCAGGCCGGCCTGCGCCAAAAGCACCCCGGAAGCAAGCGTCACAACAAACACGACGCCAAGTGCGCGCTTCAGTACCATTTTTCTTTCCTCCCATCAGAATTGAGTCGCAGCGCCGCCCAAGATTGCGGACTCTTCGTGGAGCCTTTTCGTCTAGGTTGGAGACATTGGGCTGGGGCCCGGGAGTACGTGCCGAATGCCGTGAGCTGCGGAGGACATATTAACTGCACTTTGGCAGAAGGCCAGTGGGATAAAGACTCAGAGAAGAAAGTCACTAGCTGTGGAAATCGGCTTGGGGAGCGGTTTTTGGGGAACTGGGCTCGAATTTGCACTACAACGGTGACTTTTAAGCCGGGGGATGTGAAGGTTCAGCGATGGCGGCTCGGTGCAGGGACTGGACGATGCGATTGATTTCAGGCTGGGTGACACCACTGGGCTCATCGTAGGTTCCCTGCAAGAACTTTATTTCCACGCTGCCGTCGTCGGAGTAGAGGCGAAGTTGGAGTACTTCGGGGCGACTCAGAGGATCGCCGTACTGGAAACCGTGGTGCCCCTGGCTCTTGAGGTTGAAGATTCCAGTTTCCGCGGGATTCGATCCGCTTCTGGGATGGCCAATCTCTTGAAGAAGTGTTGACTTAAACAGAAGGAGACGAGCGTCCTGATAACCCCAACCCTGAATCAACAACCAATAGGGATATTTACTTGACGCCACCAACCCCAAGATGTAGCGTTCGGGGTCATGAGCGAGGATTTTCCGAAGACCTTGTTGGAGTTGGAACGGCGCTTTAGCTGCGAGGATACCTGCGCCGAATACCTCGCAGCTCTGCGGTGGCCCGGCGGATGGGTGTGTCCGCGGTGCGCGGGAACCGATGCTTGGTCGGTTCGGCGGAATCGGTGGCTTTGCGGCTATTGCCGGCATGAGATGTCGGTCACCGCGGGGACCGTTTTTCAGGACAGTCACCTGCCCCTGACGATCTGGTTCCGCGCCATGTGGCAGATCACCAGCCAAAAGAATGGCATCAGTGCTTTGGGCTTGCAGCGTGTTCTCGGCCTGGGCAGCTATAAGACCGCCTGGGCGATGTTGCATAAATTGCGCCGGGCTATGGTTCGTCCGGGTTGGGACCGGTTGGATGGCGTCGTCGAGGTGGACGAGACGTACTGGGGTGGGGAGGAGACTGGCGCAATCGGCAGGCGGACGGAGATCAAGGCTCTGATTGTCGTCGCCGCCCAGGAAGATGGAAAAGGCATTGGCCGCATCCGCCTGCGTTCGATCCCGAACCTGACCAAGGCCGCTCTGCACGGGTTCATCGCTCAAGCCATCACTCCGGGAAGCACGGTCCGAACCGACGGTCTGCCCGCCTACATGGGATTGGACGGATATGCCCATGACCGCCAGATACAACGCCGTCAAGGGGAGGCGGAGCATGTGCTTCCGCGAGTTCACCGCGTGATCTCGCTATTGAAGCGATGGTTGCTCGGTACTCATCAGGGCGCGATCGGACAGGATCATCTGAACGACTACCTCGACGAGTTCACCTTTCGATTCAATCGCCGCACTTCTACCTCTCGGGGCAAGCTGTTCTATCGTCTGGCCCAACAGGCCGTGCAGGTTGGGCCGGCCCCCTTCGCGACCCTCGTCAAACCACAACCTGTTGCGCTTGGTGGCGTCAAGTAAATATCCCTAACAACCAATAATTTATCTTGTCCGGAGTGACCTCATACATGCGCTTCAATATCGCATAGTCAGGAAAACGCGATTCACGGGGAGTAATCACAATAAACAGCTTCAATCCCGATCGGAAACTGACCCAAGCCATGTGGATGCTGGGCCTGCTCTCGGGGAAGAGCCGGGATTGAGACTCGTCAAAATCGCTCCAGGGAACTTCAAACTCGTAGCCGAAATAGGAGAGCTTCCTTCCGGAAGCCGGCGATATTGAGACGTCCTTCAGCTCAGTAGGCACGACTCTGGCTACCGCTGGAGCCGCTTTCGCGAAGTAAAGAACTCCGGCCGGACCGATCCAGCAAAGGGCTGCGAAAATTACTAATAGAGCGATCAGAATTCTTCGCAGAACCTTCATACTTCACCCTAGTTGAGCCGAGGTTTTCTACGTTTTTGCTTTGGCTTTGAGTTTGACGTGGCCGTCGGCGAGTTCGACGGAATATTCGACGTTCTCACAGTGGTACTGCTTGCGGATCTCCTGGGTCTTTTTCTGGACGAAGGTGGTGAAGGAATCGATGTTTCCGGAAACATTTTCGCCGGCTTTTTTCTTGGCAGCGACGAGAGTGTTATAGAGGCGCTCGACCTGTTCGCGCTCGGTCTGGTCGACGCTGTGCAGCGTGAAAGGCTGAGATGTAGCACCAGCGGCCGCGGCGGCGTGGCTGACTCCGTACGCGGGATGGTGCTGGGGTTTGTGTTCTTCTTCGAGAACGCGAACTCCCTGCACCGAAAGCAGAGCATCCTGGGGACGGCGGTAGCCTTCCTCGCGGATACGGGACTTCTTGCGCCACAGGTCGCTGTAGATGGCATAACGCTGGGCCATTTCGTTGTAGCGGTAGCGCTGGGAGAAGTTCATGCGACCGCCGTCGGAGAATTTGCGCAGCAGACTCAACACCTTCCATTCGATGTCGGATGGAGGCCGCTTCTGCGGATTGCTGAAGAAGATCTCGTACTCGATTTTCAGACGACGGAGTTGCGAGTCGAGATGATTCAGTTCCTCGTCGGTGGTCACAGGATTCCCCATGCACAGTGTAGTAAGGAGGGGCGCCGGGGACGAGGTACCCGTGGGTCACTAAGGGGAATGGAACGAAAGTAATTCAGCTTCTTAGCTCTTAGCCTTTGGCTCTCAGCTCTTAGCTCAACCGACGAAGATTCTGGCGAGTCGAAAATACACGCGCTTGTTTGGATGCAGCGAATTTCAAGAAAACAGGGAACAGAGAGGTGACCCAAGCCGGAACTAAAGGCTAAGAGCTAAAGGCTAAAAGCTTACTTCGCGGAATTCGACGCCATTTTCTTGACCATGGCGAGAACCAGCTTGCGGTCGCTGTCGTTCAGGCTGGTGGAGTAGCGACGGATCTGGCTGAGGAAGCGGACTTCGTCGTCGGAAAGTTGGGGAAGGCCTTTGGAGCCGTTGCTATGGCCGGGCTCGGCGAAGAACTGTGAGAGCGGGAGTTCCATGGCACCGGCAATTTTGGAGAGCGTATCGAGCGAAGGGATGGTGTGACCGTTTTCGACGCGCGAAAGGTAGCAGCGAAGAAGGCCCGTTCGCTTTTCGATGTCGCCCTGAGACATACCCTTCTGGAGCCGGTAGTTGCGGATAGTCTCGCCGATATTCATTGTTGGGAGCATTGCAGGATGGGTCATAGTAACCAGATCAGCACCATCTGGCAAGTGGGAAATTCGTGCTATAGGGCGGACATCGGTGCCATACGAAAATCGAATGGAATTCAGCGGAGTTTCACGCGCATGCGAGGTTTTGTTTGCACAGTGTGCAAGTAACCGATCGGCGCAAACGCGTGTCTGGCGAGCCTTTTGAGGCTGTGATCATTTCTTCAGGGTGGCGGCTAGAAAGTCCTCTGTACGCTTCCATGCATCGGCGGCATCGGCGGCTCGATATCCATCTTGGTTGTTGGGATTCTCGAAGGCGTGGCCAGCGTCGTCGTAAATCTTGATCTCCACTTTCTTGCCGAGCTGATCCATCGTCGTCTTAAATTTGTTCACGTCGGCGGGCGTGATGCCCCGGTCCTGGGCACCGAAGAGACCCAGGATGGGCGCATTGATTTTCTTCAGCGCATCGGTGTCGGTGGCGAGATGGCCGTAGTTGATGACCGTCGCGGCCAAGGTTGGTTCCTGCAGGGCCACGTCGAGCGAGTAGCCTCCACCCATGCACCAGCCGATGGAACCGATGCGGTCTTTTTTTACGTTGGGCTGCGATGCCAGAAATTCGAAAGCCGCGTGAAGGCCGCGTTTGGCGCGGTCTTCGGGGACTCCGCGCATGATTTCGTGCGCCATGTCGGGCGTGGTCGCAACCTTGCCGCGATAGAGATCGACCGCGAGAGCGGCGTAGCCTTGGTCGGCCAGCTTCGACGCCTGGTCTTTGACCCAGTCGTTCAAGCCCCACCATTCGTGAATGACGATGAGCGCGGGGAACGGTCCTTTGCCTGCTGGGGTGTAGAGAATGCCCTGCACGGTTTCGTCGCCGCTTTTGTAGGAGACGGACTTGCCGTCGGCGGCGAGAGCCGTCGAGCAGAGGATGAGTAGGGCGAGAAGGGTCGCAATTTGTTTCATAACCGAATCCTTTCGACGGATCGAATCCCCACGTCTCAAAATCGAGACGCGGGGCACCCATTGTGGACGAAGCGCGAGCGGTATTACAACCGCAGTTCCATGTACATGGCGCCGGCGATTGGATTCGCACGGTAGGGAGCGATTTCCTGGAAACCAATTCTTCGGTACATCGCGACGGCATCTTTCATCACGGGCTCGACGGTGTCAAGACGCATGCGCTGGTAGCCGATCTGGCGGGCTTCGGCGATGATGCGGTCTGCCAGCACGCGGCCCAGACCTTTGCCGCGGAACTGCGGACGCAAGTAAAGCCGCTTCATCTCGCAGATTTGCGGTTCGATCTTGTGGAGGGCTACAGAGCCCGCGAGCGTTCCTTCGTAATCTGCGAGCAGCAGGCGGCCTTCGGGTGGAGCGTAGTCGCCGGGGAGTTCCGCGAGTTCCTGGTCGAAGTTCTGAAAGCAGAGGCTGAAGCCGAGGGATTGCGCGTATTCGAGGAAGAGTTCGCGGGCTTGCGCGATCTGGGGTGGGGATTCGGCTTGAGAGAATGCAAGATCTTTCACCACAGAGGACACGGAGGACACAGAGGGAGTCTTGAGATGTTCCGCTTTCATTTCCTCTGTGTCCTCAGTGTCCTCTGTGGTTAAGAGTTTGGAAAACTATCCCATCAGCATGCCGCCGTTTACGTTCAGCACGTGGCCGGTGATGTAGGATGCGTCGTCCGAGGCCAGGAATGCGACGGCTGCGGCTACATCTTCCGGAGTTCCAACACGCCCTAACGGGATCTGTTTGACGGCGGTCTGCTTGAATTCGTCGCTCAGGACCGCGGTCATAGCGGTTTCGATGAAGCCGGGGGCGACGGCGTTGCAGGTAATATTGCGCGAGCCAACTTCGCGAGCGATGGCCATGGTGAGGCCGATAAGTCCCGCTTTGGAGGCGGCGTAGTTCGCTTGTCCGGCCTGCCCCATCTGTCCGAAGACGCTGGTGATGTTGATGATGCGTCCCCATTTCTGTCTCAGCATCGATGTGATGACTTGCTGTGTGCAGAGGTAGGCGGAGGTGAGGTTGGTTTGGAGCACCGCATCCCAATCTGTCCGCTTCATGCGCATGACCAACTGGTCGCGGGTGATGCCCGCGTTGTTGACCAGGATGTCGATTTTGCCGAACTGGGCGATGATCGCTTTGAGCGTGGATTTCACCTGCTCTTCGTCGCCGACATCGAGCGCGAAGGCGGCTGCATGGCCGCCAGCGGCGGTGATTTCGCTGACCAGTTCGTTCAATTTTTCCTGATTGCGGGCGGCCACGGCCACAGTCGCGCTTTCTTTGGCGAGGCGCAGGGCGCAGGTGCGTCCGATGCCTTGGGAGGCGCCGGTGACGAGGGCTACTCGTCCTGAAAGAGCCATAGAGGAGTTTCTCCCAAATACTTGGTAATGACTGCGGTGGAAGCCGAATTATACGCGGGGAGTGGACGAGAATGCAGTCGAACTGCTCCTGACGACCGGGTCGGAGACCCGGTCCCACACGGACAGCCGAAGGCGGCTGTCCCCACATGAACCTTTCTTGCGGAATGAGCTTCGGCGAATCGCATTGCTAATCCACAAGCACGCCGAGTAACATTCCAGCACTCATGCCTCAAACTATGACCAATGAAGTGATCGTGATGCCTGACCCTTCTAACCGAAATTCATCCCCGCATTCGTCAACGGCTGACGCAAGTTCTGGTGGCTCGGGACACCGCTCCACGCAGCGGGCATCGGAAGCTGAGCCCGGGGAAACGGTCGAGAAGGCCTCGTCGGAAACGCCCTCCACCGAAGTGTTCGCCGTGTTTGGAGTCGAGCCGGAGATTCAGGCTTATGCGATGGCGAAATACTCGCGGTCGGCGCTTTCGATGAAGGAGTCGCTGCGCGAGATCAGCACGCAGAAGGCGGAGAAGTTCCTGAACACATTTTATTTTCAGTACGGACACCGTTCGATTGCAGACCTGGCGCACATAGCACTGGCGGTGGAGCGGCTTTCGATTCTGGCGGCGATTGAACTCGCGGACGAGCAGCGGTGGGACGGGCAGGAGCGGTCGACGCGGTATCAGGACTTCAAGAAGAGCGGATATTACACGCCGGATTTTGGGGCTGACGACGAGGGGCGTCAGCTTTATCGCGAGACTCTGGATTTTCTGTTCGCCGAGTATGAGGCGCTCTCGGCGCACATGACGCAGTACCTGATCGACATTACGCCGAAGCCGGCCGACATGAAGCAGGAAGCGTACGAGCGCACGCTGAAGGCACGGGCGTTTGACATCACGCGGTACCTGCTGCCGCTGGCGACGAATACTTCGCTGGGCGAGATCGTGAATGCGAGGACGCTGGAAAACCAGGTGGCGCATCTGCTGTCGCACACGCATCGGGAAGTGCGGGTGCTGGGCGAGTCGCTGAAGAAGGCGGCTACCGGGGCGGCTTACAACGTTAACGCGGAGTCGCTGCAGGATTTGGTTTCGCAGATTCGGACGGTGGATCCGGAGTTGGGCGCGCGGGCCGAGCAGGAGTTGCTGCGCGAGGTACGGGTGGCGCCGACTTTGGTGAAGTATGCCGATCCGAATGAGTATGAGATGGCGACGCGGCGCGAGTTGCGGCAGGCGGCGCGAGAGTTGATGGCCGACGAGCCGCTGGCGCCGTCGAAGGCGATTGTGGACTTGCTCGATGAAGAACCGCTCGAAGTGGAGATCGCAACCACGCTTCTTTATGAGCATAGCCATCATTCTTACCGGCAGATTCGGCAAGCGGTGCAGGTGGCGGGGGAGAGACGGCGACGGGAGATCATCGATTTGGGGATGCGGCATCGCGGCAAGCATGATGAGATGCTGCGGGGATTCCGAGCGGGGCAGCAGTTCCGCTTCGACATTCTGATGGATACGGGCGGGTTCCGCGACATGCACCGGCACCGGCGGTGTATCCAGGTGATGCAGGGATTCACCACGCAGCACGGGTACGAGATGCTGCTCGACATGGAAGACGCAGGCGTGCGCGGACGGTTTGAGGCGGCGATGCGGCGTGTGCAGATGGCGGTGGAGAAGTTGGCTGCGGGGAAATCGCCTGAGGCGGCGGAGAATTCGCAGTATGCGATTCCGCTGGCGTTTCGCAAGCGGGCGCTGTTCAAGATGGATTTCGCCGAGGCGGTTTACATTTCTGAGTTGCGGACTACGCCGGCGGGGCACGTTTCTTATCGCAACGTGGCGTATGCGATGTATGAGGCGGTGGCGAGGAAGTATCCGGCGTTGGCCAAGTATTTCCGGGTGCATGACGTGACGGCGCCGGTGGATTTGCTGCAGCGGTGAGTCTCCGCTCACGACTGTCATTCTGAGCGAAGCGAAGAACCTATGCACTCGCTGGGACATCGGTGCTGCGGACGAATCCATAGATCCTTCGGCCCGCAAAGAGCGCGGGCCTCAGGATGACAAATCGAGTTCGATCTGCCCCATTTTGGGACCTTCCACAGGTTAATTATGTAGATTCGCCTTTTCTTCGCTTCAATCTGTATGTATAATCCGGCCAGATTAGATTTCATTTAGTCGGCACTCATCAAAGGAGCCACTCCATGGCGGACGAACGGGGCAAGGCGATTGAACTGGCGGTCTCGCAGATTGAAAAGCAATTCGGCAAAGGCTCGATCATGCGGTTGGGGTCGAAGGAAGCGATCGTGCCGATCGCGGTGATCCCCACGGGGTCGATCTCTTTCGACGCAGCCCTGGGCGTAGGCGGCTTTCCGCGCGGACGCGTGGTGGAAGTCTTCGGGCCGGAGTCGTCGGGCAAGACCACCATTACCCTCCAGGTGATTGCCGAGGCGCAGAAGATGGGCGGCATGGCCGCCTTTGTGGACGCGGAGCACGCGCTCGATCCTGGCTACGCCAAGAAGCTCGGGGTGGATGTGGACAATCTGCTGGTCTCACAGCCCGACTATGGCGAGCAGGCGCTGGAGATCACAGAGGCGCTGGTGCGCTCGAATGCCATCGATGTGCTGGTGGTGGATTCAGTAGCCGCACTCGTGCCGAAGGCCGAACTCGACGGCGAAATGGGCGACAGCCACATGGGACTGCAGGCGCGGTTGATGTCGCAGGCGCTGCGGAAACTGACTGGGACGGTGTCGAAGTCGAGGACTTGCCTGATCTTCATCAACCAGATTCGCGAGAAGATCGGCGTGATGTTTGGGAACCCGGAAACGACGACTGGCGGACGTGCCCTGAAGTTTTACTCGTCAGTGCGGGTCGACATTCGCCGGATCGCCGCTATTAAGGATGGCGATGTGGTCACGGGGTCGCGGACCAAGGTGAAGGTGGTTAAGAACAAGGTTGCGGCGCCATTTCGCGAGGCGGAGTTCGACATTCTCTACGGCGAAGGCATTTCGCGAGAGGGTGATCTGATTGACATCGCGGTCAATAACAACATTCTGGAGAAGTCCGGGTCGTGGTTCAGTTACAAGGGCGAGCGTATCGGCCAGGGACGCGAGAATGCACGACAGTTCCTGAAAGACAACAAAGACGTGATGGCGAAGTTGGATGCCGAGGTACGCAAGACCCTGGGATTGGCACAGGTGCCGGCGCAACCAGCGGCAGTGCCAGCGCCGACGAATGGAGCTGCGACAGGCCGTGTCACGACGATGCCCAGCGCTCCTCCCGAGCCGGTCAAGGCGCCGATCGCGGCGAAGCGTTAAGTTTGTTGCCTCCGGGCGCGGCGATTCCTGACCGTCGCGCCCGGGTCTCCCAACCGTCTTCTCAGTTTGATGAAACACTGACTTTCTTGTCGACAACTGCACAGCGGCTGAAGCCGGAATTGATTCTGCTGGCTTTACGCCATCGCTAAAGCGATGCCCTGATACGAATCTTGAGTTTTTTCAGCACACTATTCTGCCCGCGTGCTCCGGTAGCGGCTCAGTTTGACAGCTGCTCAGCTGCTCGTTCCCTTCCCGATTGCCATTGTTGCTCTCACCCGCATAAAATCTCCTATTGCTTCGGTTTGCTCCAAACACTGAACTGACGGCCTTTCTGTGAGGACGATTGAATAAAGGCATCGCGGTCTATCCCGGGTCGTTTGATCCGCCTACCAACGGGCACCTCGATCTGATTGAGCGAGGCAGCAAGATGTTCGAACAGCTGGTGGTCGCGATTCTGCGCAATTCGGAGAAGACTCCGATGTTCAGCCTAGGGGAGCGGCTCGAGATGCTGAGACACCTGACGGCCGATTGGAGCAACGTTCGCATCGACACGTTCGACGGCCTGATGGTCGAGTACGCCAAGTCAATCGACGCCATGTGTGTATTGCGCGGCATTCGCGCCATCAGTGACTACGAATACGAACTGCAAATGGCGCTGATGAACCGCAAGCTTGAGCCTACGCTCGAAACGGTTTTCATGATGCCAGCGGTTAAGTATTCGTACGTAAGTTCGCGGCTGGTGCGCGAGGTGGCGCAGGCCGGGGGGCCCGTGAAAGATCTGGTCCCGGAGGCGGTGGAACAAAAGCTGCGGGAGAAACTGGATCCCGCATACAAGCTGCGGGATACGCACCTGGCGGAAGTCCCGAGGAAAAGGAAGAAGAAGGCATGACCACGGCCAGCATTACCACAGAAAAGACGGAAGCGCTGAGACTCACCGCACGAATTAACCGCATCGAGCCCTCCGCCACCATGGCGGTGGTGGCCGAGGCCGATAAGCTGCGTTCGCAGGGAATCGACGTGGTCGATTTCGGCGCGGGCGAGCCGCACTTTGCGACGCCGCAGCACATCAAAGACGCTGCCATTGCGGCGATTCAGGGGAATTTTACGAAGTACACCGCGGTGGCGGGAACGGCCGAGTTGCGGGATGCGATTGCGCACCGCCATAACGTGGACTTCGATTCCGACTATCGTCGCGAGGAGGTGATCGCGTCGACCGGCGGCAAGCACGCGCTGTTCAATGCGATTCAAGTGTTGGTGGATCACGGCGACGAAGTGATTCTGCCGGTGCCGTACTGGGTGTCGTTCAAGGACATCGTGCGTTATGCGGGCGGGGATTGCGTGCTGCTGGAGTCGGACGAGACGCAGGGATTCCGCGTAACGGCGGAGATGGTGGCGCAGCTGATTACGCCGCGGACGAAAGTGATCATTCTGAATTCGCCGTCGAATCCTTCGGGCGCGGTGATGAGCGCGGAAGACATGACCGAGGTCATTCGTCTAGCGCACCAGCGCGGGATTTGGGTGCTGTCCGACGAGTGCTATGTGTATCTGAATTACACGGGAAAGAATTTCTCCGTAGGCGCGCTGCGGGAATACAAGGAGCGCTTCGTGGTGCTGGGATCGCTCTCGAAGACGTATGCGATGACGGGCTGGCGGCTGGGATACGCCATGGCTCCCGCGGCGGTGGTTAGTGCGATGGCGAAGCTGCAGAGTCAGTCGACGTCGAATCCGACTTCGATTGTGCAGAAGGCCGCCGTGGCAGCGCTGAAGGGGCCGCAGGAGTGTGTTGAGCAGATGCGACGGGAGTACATTGAGCTTCGCGACCACGTGGTAGCCGGATTGCGCGCGATTCCGGGAGTGCGGTGCACCCTGCCGGAGGGCGCGTTTTACGCCTATCCGAATATTTCGTCGTTTCTCGGACGCGGCGGGCTGAAGTCGGCATCTGATGTGGCTGGACGATTGTTGCGCGAAGCGCACGTCGCCACGGTGCCGGGCGAGGGATTCGGCACGAGCGAGCACATTCGCGTTTCGTATGCTACGTCGAAGGCGGAGCTGGATCGCGGTCTGGAACGTATGCGGAAATTCTTCGCCGCGCTGTAACGCGGTTGCGCTGTGCGAAGTGTGATGATCAGGTTCGGCAAAGGCCGTTCCATTTGCGAGCGGTCCTTTTTGTGTGCGCAAGGTTGGCATGGGAAATCTTTATCCACTATTAATGCTCCCGGGATTTGATCCGCGTCCCTGGGGCACGCTTGATTTGTCGCCGATTTATCCCAACCACAAGTTCGAAGAGAAGATTGGCGAGGCCTGGCTGAGCGGGGACGAATGCAAAGTCGCCAACGGCCCGTTCACCGGGAAAACGCTGTCGCAGTTGAGTGCGGAGTACCAGCGCGAACTGGTGGGCGATGCGGCGCGCGATCCAAAGCGGTTTCCGTTGCTGCTCAAGTTTCTGTTTCCGCACGAAAAGCTTTCGGTGCAGGTTCATCCTGACGATGCGCAGGCGTTGCGGGTGGGCCAACCGTGGGGAAAGACCGAATGCTGGTATATTGCTCACGCAAAACCGGGGGCACAGATCGCGTTGGGCCTGAAGCCGGGCGTTACGGCGCGAGAATTAGAAGAGGCAATTCACCAGAGGCGCGCGGAGGAAGTTCTCCACTGGATCAACGTTTATGCGGGGGACATGATTTACGTCGCCGGGGGCACGGTGCATACGCTCGGGCCGGGATCGGTGGTCGTGGAGACGCAGCAACAGTCCGATACGACGTATCGACTGTATGATTACGGGCGCCCGCGGGAGTTGCACCTGAAGGACGGGATGGCGGCGGTGAAGGAAAAAGTGAGCTCGGGGAAAGTCGTGCGGCCGGCGCCGCAGCAGATTCGCGGTGGCAAGAACCGGCATGCGCCCTTGGTCGGTGCACCCTATTTTGTGGTGGACATGTTTGAAGCGAAGGAACCAATGGAACTGGCGACGCAAGATGATTCGGGGAAGAGTTCCGTGCAGATATTGGTGGCAGTGGAAGGCTGCGGAGTGATTGAGGCCGCTGGGATGGAGCCAGTCACGCTGGCGAAAGGCGACGCGGTTGTCGTTCCCGCGTGTGTCGGCAAGTTTGGCGTGCGGCCGCAGTGGGCGCTGGAGTTTTTGCGGGCCTATGTGCCGGGAAAACCATTGCCGGAACCAGAAACAAGAATGTAGATCGTGAGAACCCGTGGCTAAGAACTCGAATTTCTATCCCGTAATTCTGGCTGGAGGGCGCGGGACGCGCTTCTGGCCGCTCAGCCGCAAAAAGCGCGCGAAGCAGTTGCTGGCGCTTGACGGCAAGCAGACGATGATCCAGCAGACCGTGGCACGGCTGTTGCCGCTGGCTCCGGCGAAGAAGTTCTGGATCGTCACCAATGAAGACTTGCGAGCGGCCATCACAAAGCAACTTCCGAAACTGCCGAAGGCGCAGGTTCTGGCCGAGCCGGTGGGACGGAATACGGCGCCTGCGATCGGTCTGGCTGCGTTTCTGCTGTTACGGGAGAATCCCGAAGCCGTGCTGGGCCTGTTCCCTTCCGATCACGTGATCGGCGATGAGAAGCGATATCGAGAGACGCTGGAGCGCGGGATTGAAATTGCGGCGGCGGGGGCGAATGTCGTTGTGCTAGGGATTCGACCGAATCGCGCGGAAACCGGTTATGGCTACATTGAAGCGGGGAGCGCGTTTCAGGGCGAGGCGTTGCGAGTGCGCCGATTCACCGAAAAGCCAGACGCGAAAAAGGCCGCGGAATTTGTCGCCGCCGGAAATTACTTCTGGAACAGCGGAATGTTTTTGTGGAGCGCGCGTACGCTGGCCGATGCACTGAAGGAACATCTGCCGAAGACGGCGCCCCTGCTGGAAGAAATCGCGGCGGCGTTCGGCACGCGCAAGTTCGCCGCTACATTTCGCAAGCTGTATCCGAAATGCGAAAACATCAGCGTGGACTATGCGGTGCTGGAGCCGCGTTCTGGAAAGGGTGAGCAGGCGGGAAACATTTTCTGCCTGCCGGCGGATTTTGGTTGGAACGATCTGGGCTCGTGGACGGCGCTGCACGAGCATCACACGGCCAAGAGCAGTCCCCCAGAGGGAAACCTGGTCGCGGCCGAGGGTGTTTTTCTCATGAATGCGCGCGGCAACTACCTATATGCTCCCGGAAAGTTTGTGGCCGCGGTGGGCGTGAGCGATCTGGTTGTGGTGGAAACCCCAGACGCACTATTAATCACGACTCGCGAGAACGCGCAGGATGTGGGCAAGATTGTGAAGTATCTTGACGAGAAGAAGCTGCACAAATTGGTGTAGTAAAAGTGACTAGTGATTAGTGGTTCGTGACTAGTACGATCTGTCACGGGCATGCCTTTCTAGCCTCTGGTCACTGATCACTAACCACTAACCACTGAATAACCATGGCGCAAGAGATCAAGTTCGGAACCGACGGCTGGCGCGGCATCATCGCCGATGACTTTACTTTCGAGAACGTGCGCCGGGTGGCGGGCGCGATCGCCTCCTATGTATTGAAGTATGAGGAGGCAAGACGCGGGGTGTTCGTGGGGTACGACGCGCGCTTTGCTTCTCCGCGGGCGGCGCAGATTGTGGCGGAAGTCATTGCGGACGCGGGAGTGCCGGTAAAGCTGGCCAACGATTACACGCCCACTCCCGCGGTTTCCTATGCGGTGAAACATCAAGGCGCGGCGGGCGGGGTGATGGTCACATCGAGCCACAATCCGTGGAACTGGAACGGGGTGAAGTTCAAAGGCAATTTCGGCGGCTCGGCGACTCCGGCCATCATGAAGAAGATTGAAGAAGAACTGGCGGCAGGCGCGATGCCGAAAGGGACCAAGGCTGCGGTCGAGGAGGTTGATCTCAAGAAAGCTTACGTCGCCGGAGTTTGCAGCTTTGCCGATATGGACCTGATTGCGAAGACGAAGTTCAAGTTTGCGGTGGATGCGATGTATGGCTCCGGTCGCGGAGTTCTGACCGGGATCTTCGCCGAGCGCGGCGTGCAGTTCGTGGCGATTCGCCAGGAGTTGAATCCGCTGTTTCCGGGAATCAATCCGGAGCCGATCGAACCGCATACGGCAATGCTGCAGGAAACCGTGGTGCGGGAGAAGTGTGATGCCGGCCTGGCCACGGACGGGGATGCGGATCGCATCGGCGCGGTTGCCGAAGACGGTAGCTTTGTCGATTCGCACAAGATCTTCTGCGTGATCCTGCACTGGCTGCTCGAGCGTAAGAAGTGGCCGGGAGACGTGGTGCGCGCCTTCAATACGACCCGCATGTTGGACCGCATTGCCGCAAAATATGGACGCAAGCTGCACGAGACATCCATTGGTTTTAAATATGTCGCCGATCTGATGATGGAGAATGAAATCCTGATGGGGGGCGAGGAGTCAGGCGGGATCGGGTATTCGCGTTTTATTCCCGAACGCGATGGAGTGCTGAACAGCCTACTACTGGCGAACGTGATGGCGGAGGAGGGCAAGCCGCTGGGACAACTGGTAGCCGATTTGCAGCGCGAGTTTGGTCCGCACTACTACGGTCGACTCGATCTTCACATTCCAGAAGACATGAAGAAGAATGCCATTCAGCGCGCTCGCGGCGAGGGCACTCAGACTCTGGGCCGCTACAAAGTCCTGAAGAAAGAGCATCTCGACGGCGTAAAGTTTTTCGTAGACGCACCGACCAACGGGAATGGGGCAGAAGCATGGGTATTGTTCCGCGCGTCGGGAACGGAACCGTTGCTGAGGCTTTACACTGAAGCTTCCTCGCCAGAACTGGTGCGCGAACTGCTGACAACCGGCGAGAGCTTTGTTAGAAATGGCTAGCGATTCAGGTTAACGCTAGCAATTCGGGTTAACAAACGTCCATCAATACAGAGCGTCAATAGTACATGACAGACGAACTCAATCCGGAACAGGCCGATTCGCCTGAGGCGCACCGCTACAACAGCATCCGTCGGTGGCTGGGTGTCACCGACTTTGTTGTCGGATTGGCGTTCCTGATTGTCCTGCTGTTCACAGGATGGTCGAATTGGCTGCGGGATCTGGCGTACCGGATGGGATTTCAGAATTATTCGTTGTCGCTTTTCATGTATCTGGTGCTGTTGCTGGTGATCAGCAAGGTGCTCGGTTTTGGGTTCGACTACTACGGGTTTTCGCTGGAACGTCGATTCAAACTCTCGACCCAGAGATTTCGGTCGTGGCTCTGGGATGAAGCGAAGGGATTCCTGGTCGGACTTGTCATGGGTGCGGTGGTGGTCGAGGTTCTGTATTTCACGATCCGGCAATGGCCGCAGCACTGGTGGTTGTTGGCCTGGGGGCTGTTCATGGGGCTGTTCATCGTTCTAGCGCAGCTTGCACCGGTAGTGCTCTTCCCCATCTTCTACAAATTCGAGCCGCTCGATGACGAAGACCTGCGGCGGCGTCTGGTCGTGCTGAGCGAGCGAGCCGGTACGCGGGTGCGCGGCATATATCGCTGGAAACTCTCGGAGAAAAGCAAGAAGGCGAACGCGGCACTCACTGGGCTAGGCGCGACGCGACGTATTATTCTGGCCGACACGCTGCTCGACAACTACTCGCCAGACGAAATCGAAGCGGTGCTGGCCCACGAACTTGGGCACCATGTGCATCGCCACATACTGAAGAGCATCTTCGTGCAAGCGGGGATCACGCTGTTCGGCTTTTGGGCGGCGAACTGGACGCTGCATTACGCGGTCGATCAGCACATGTTTGAAGAACTTTCGGACTTCGCCAACTTGCCGTTGCTGGCACTGGTCTCCGTGGTTCTCTCGTTTGTGCTCATGCCGGCGCTCAACGCGTACTCGCGCTTCAACGAGCGGCAGGCGGACCGCTATGCCTTCGAGTCCATCGCCAGTGTTGAGCCATTCATCTCGTCGATGAATAAACTCTCGGAGCAGAACCTGGCGGAGCGAACTCCGTCGAAGTGGGTGGAATGGTTTTTTCATTCGCATCCGGCCATCTCGAGGCGGCTGGCGGCGGCCAAGGAATGGGGCCGCAAGCAGGAAGTCAATCCGCAGGTGTAGGGCGCGGCGGTCAGCGTTTTCGCAGGATCTCAATCACGCGCTGCAAGTCTTCTTCGGTATCGACGCCCACGCTATCGTGCGGAGTCTCCCCGACATAAATTGGGATTCCATTTTCCAGGAAGCGCAGTTGCTCCAGACGCTCGCTTCTTTCGAGAGAGGACTCCGGCATGGTTACGAAACGGTCGAGCGCGGGCTTGCGATAGGCGTAGAGCCCCAGGTGCTTGAGGTAGCGGGGGCCGGTGCCGTCACGATCGAAGGGAATCGTGGCGCGGGAAAAGTATAAGGCGCGCCCGTTGCGATCGGTCACCACCTTCACCGCGTTCGGGTTCGGAATGTCGATGGCAGCGGCGGGCGTCATCAGGGTTCCGACAGGAACTGCCGGGTCTTCCATCACCTGCAGCAGGGACTCGATCTGCTGCGGGCGTACCAGAGGTTCATCTCCCTGCACGTTAATGTAGACATCGGCTGCCTCGTGACCGGAGACTTCGTGGACGCGTTCGGTGCCGCTGCGGTGGGCCGGCGAAGTCAGCTGCGCTTTCCAGTTGTGTTCGCGGCAGACTTGCATGATCTCATCAGAGTCGGTCGCGATGATCACGTCCGCGAGCAGCGGAGAAGAACGCACCGCTTCGTACACCACGCCAATGAGAGGCTTGCCCGCGATCTCGCGCAGCATTTTGCGGGGAAGGCGGGTGGAAGCTAAACGAGCAGGAATGACGGCGATCGCCTTCATGGACTGGGACATCGTGAATTACGCAGACTGCGTGACGCAGAGTAGTGTCTCAGTTTGACGCCAAACCTGTCGAGTTGCGCTCGAGGGACAGCCGAAGGGGGCGGTCCCCACACCTGTGCGGCGTTTGACCTATTGCACGGGCGCTCTTAAAATAAAGGATCGGACGCAGGTTTGTTGTTTCCCTACTGCGGGTGCCGAGGCCGTACTGGCGGCAAGGCTTCTTTCGCGCATCCATCCCGATTTGCAGGCAAGTGGCGGTGTAGCTCAGGTGGTTAGAGCGACGGTCTCATAATCCGTAGGTCGTAGGTTCGAGTCCTACCGCCGCCACCAGATTCCCTGTGTCCGTTCCGGGGAATTGGTTCTCCTCACAAAGCAAAACGTCCCAGACTCATAGAGTCATGGGACGCTTGCCGAACAGCCCTCCCCCGAAGTCTGCTCACAAACAGAGTAACCCGTAAGGTCCAACCGAGGAATGGCTCCGATGGGCTATTACGGAAGTGATCAATCGAGAGACCGGCCACCGCATGCTACGGCCTGTGTTTTTAATAATCGGTTGCAGGGTTAAACGGCACCGTGGGAAAGCCAGCCGGGACGGGCCCGGGAACAATCAGGGGG
Organism: uncultured Acidobacteriaceae bacterium; assembly: GCA_963709025.1. Taxonomy (GTDB): domain Bacteria; phylum Acidobacteriota; class Terriglobia; order Terriglobales; family Acidobacteriaceae; genus Sulfotelmatobacter. Next base: position 194,275 of record CAVPVE010000018.1, on the reverse strand, counting down.
GCCGTACGTCCGGGGCAGTTGGAGCAGTTTCCGGTCGTATTGAACGGAATGAAGCCGATGCTCGGCGGGCTCGCGATGAAGGTGTAGTCGTCGCTCGGATAAGTCGGGGCGACGAAGCCGGGGTCCACCGACAGGCTCCCCGCGTCCTCACCTACAGCCTTCCAGCCTGCGAGCGTGAAATAGCTCCTGGTTTGACAGGTCGACGACTGCGAATTGAACGCCACCGGGTCCGTGGCGAAAACCTCCGTCGTATTCCAGTAGTCATTACTGGCGAACGCCTGGGCCGAGCCGATCGGCGTACCCAGATAACTCGCCCCCGCTTGCAAGTTCGAGGTTGGGACCGACAAAGGGGTGTGGTCCTGCAGGAAAATGTTGTTGCTGAGCGAGAACTGGGAGTAGCCTGCCTTGGCGCAACTGAACAAGTTAATCACTCTCAAGCGTGAAAACGCGAAGATATTGTTGTCGGCGGTGATGACCTGCCCGGTGGAGGGAGGGCCCATGGTTACGTTAAAGGCGTTAACCGCGCGATAAATCAGATTGTTCTTGAGCTGGATGGGTCCGCCCCGGTCGATGTAAAAGGCGTTGCCGCCGTAGCCGTCGGCGTCCTGGGAAGAAGCGTCGGTGATGTCGTGGATCTTGTTGTTGTTGGCGATGTCTCCAATGGCGCCGTAGGTAGCGAAATAGATGCCGCCGAAATCGTTCAGGATCCCCTCGCCGAGGTCCCAGATGTGGTTGTAGGTGACGGCCTGGTTAAAGCCCCCGTTGGAATTGTGCGCGCCGGCGCAACTGAAAGTGAAACTCGGGAAGCAAATCATGATGCCTTCGTTGTATCCATCGGTTACGTCATTGTGACTGGTGGAGACATCGTGGCCCAGTAAGTTAACGATACCGGCTGCGCCGGGAAATTTGCGTCCGTACCCCTGCATCAAGTTGTTCTGAATCGTGGCGAACTGAAAAACGTTGGCGTCGGTTTCCAAGCCGGTGGGAACGCGGCCAGTGAGCAGGCCGCCAGCACCGACATCCCAGAAGGCGCTGTTTTGAATGACGTCGCCCGTAGCGGTTCCTTTGTTATCGGTCGGGAATGCGAGGGCATAACCCTCTATGCCGGTGAAGCTGTCGCTGTCAAAGGTCACGTTGCTGCAGTCAGAGCACGCGACGGCGGCGGGGACGGTGTATTCGGCCTGGGCGCCGACGTATCCGGTTGATGGGACGACGTAATCATCGAAAGAGAAGGTGAGACCCGAGAAAGTCCGGTGGTTCACGCCATTCGAGCTCAGTAGGTGAAGCTGCTGCGGGATCATGACCGTGTCGATATTGGGATTTTCACCAGGATTCGCGATGTAGGTGAGCTTCCACGCGCCGGTGACGGAACGGTCGAGGAACCATTGCCCGGGCAGGGTCAATGCATCTTTTACGTTCTCGACGATGTAACGGTGAGTCGGAATGTATCCATGCGAAGCGCCGCTCGCGGTCGAACCAGTGAGATAGACAAGATGGTTCACGGTGTCGATACAGCTGATGCGCTCCCAGGAAACGTCCCATTGCTCGAAGATGGCCACCTGAATGTCTCCCTGCAAGTTCGCCGGGCCGGGGAGTTGGCCGCAAGGATTTCCGGCGGTTGGAGCATAGTTCTGCCAACTGTCGGTGATGGGATCAGCGGGATCGTAGTAGAACCGGTCGTTGAGTCCCGCAACATTGTTCGCGACGCGGTAGTAGGATCCCAGCGGCCCCGTCGAAATGGTCGAGCCGAGGCGCGGGCGCAGCCGCCGCACGCCGTTGTAATAGAGTGCTTCAAAATTCACGGTGCTCGCCGGCAGTGTTGTCTGCCAGGTCGAGCCGGAGGTGTTGGTCCAATTCAGCACCTGCACGCCGCCGGAAAAGATGGGAGATTCGCCAGGATAATTCTCGAACACGACTGGGACGGCGCTGCTGCAACCGCTATCCGAAGCGGTCATGGTAAGGGCGAGACTGTCCCACCTTCCAGCGCGAAACTGAACGATGATTGGCGAAGTCTGCGAGAGGCAATGAGCCCCGAGGTAATTTGCAACCACCAGTGACTCGGCTTTTTGAACGGTCTTCAGTGGGAGCGCCAACGTGCCGGGGTTGGAGTCGCTGCCGGTCGGAGAAACGTAATACGCTACCGGATCCTGGATCACCGAAACTGACGTCGAACCGGAGATGGAACTAAGGGTGGCCGTGACCGTCGCATTTCCAATGCTTACTCCCGTGGCAAGACCAACATTGTTCACACTCGCTGTGCTGGAGGATGACGAGTTCCAGGTGGCCGAACTGGTAAGGTTTTGCTGAGTACCATCGGAATAAGATCCCGTAGCAGTGAGTTGCACAGTCGTGCCCAGCGCTACCGAAGCAGGCGAGGGAGTCACCGCGATTGAAACGAGAGTGGCTGTCGTTCCGCTACCACTCAGAGAGACTTTCTGGGGACTATTGTTGGCGCTGTCGGCGAAACTCAGGGTGCCAGAGCGATTGCCGGCCACTGTGGGCTGAAATGTCACCGACACCGTGCAACTGGCCCCGGCAGCCAATGTGGCAGGGCTGATCGGACAGGCTGAAGTGAGAGAAAAGTCAGTCAGGCTGCTGGCGACCTTAGCGATCGATAGGGCGGTGGACTGGTTATTCGTGAGGACGACGCTTTGTGGCGGGCCTGACGTGTGCAACGTCTGCGTGCCAAACGACAGGGTTGCAGGGCTGACCATGGCGGCGAGGACACCGGATCCATTGAGACTCACGGTCGGATTAACACCGGCGTTGTCGGCGATGGTAAGCGTACCGCTTCGGACGCCGAGGGCCGAAGGCGTAAAGAAAACGGACACCGTGCAGCTGGCTCCAGGGGCCAGGGTATTCGGGCTCAGAGGACATGCCGAGGTGTCGGTGTAATCCAACAGATTCGTGGAAATTTTCGTAATGATCAGCGCCTTGGCCTGATTGTTCGTCACGGTGACAAGCAAAGGAGCACTGCGCAACTTCATTGCCTGGTTTCCAAACGAGAGACTCGTGGGCGAAGCGGTAACCGCGGCTACTCCAGTTCCGCCCAGGAAGGCCATTTGCTGGCCGCTCGACCCGGTGTCAAAGACACTCAGCGCTCCGGCGCGCGATCCTAAAGCGAGCGGAGTGAACGTGATCGAGATGATGCAACTTGCACCCGCGGCAAGAGTTGACGGCTGGGTGGGACAGGTATTGGTCTGGGTATAATCTGGCAAATTGGTCTTGATGCTTGTAACTGTGATGGCAGTGTTCTGGCCATTCTTCAGCGTGATCTTTTGACTCGCACTGGAGGTGCCTTGGACCTGATTCCCAAAACTCAAGCTGGTGGGGGAAACGGTGACGTCTTGGGCAAAGCCTGGTGCTGGCGCGAAAGCAAAAAGGCAGGCAAGGAAGGTCCCGGCCACGTTCAATCGGATCTTCATAAAACCCCTAATGGTCGGCTTGACGGTGCGATGTCACGGGGCCCGCGCGCGAGAGTTCACAAATGGGGAGGAGATACGCTGGTTTCGCGACGCTTACAACTGGGCTGGGATTCTACCAGAACTGGCTGCGAGGCACCGATAAAAGAGCAGTCCTCCAGCCATTTGGTGGTTAAGCCCACGGTGTTTTGCTTGGGGATACCCCTCAACTCTCGGGGCTCCCTTTCGGTGTTATCTTGGTGTGAATCCTCAAAGCGCGAACCGCGAAACTCTTCATGGACATTCTCAAACATCTCTTTGAGCAACACTTCGACTCGCCCGTCAAGCAGGTGCAGCCGCTGCAAGGACAACTGGGCGGTTCGGGGCGCAAGATTATCCGGCTTACTGGCGAGAAGGTCAGTGCCATCGGCATTCTGTACGATGTGCGGGAAGAGAACGCCGCCTTCCTCGAATTCTCCCGGCATTTTCGCAAGCACGGTCTGCCCGTGCCGGAGATCTATGCCGAAGATTTGGATCAGGGTGCGTACCTCGAAGAGGATCTTGGCGATACTTCGCTTTTTGAATTTCTTTCCCAGCATCGGGCTGGAGAGCAGATTGCCGCTCCCGTGGTCGAAGCCTATCGGCAGGTGATCGCCACACTGCCAAGGTTTCAGGTCGAGGCAGGCCGCGACTTGAACTATAAGGTGTGTTATCCGCGCGGGAGTTTCGACCGGCAATCGATCGCGTGGGATCTGAATTATTTCAAGTACTACTTTTTGCGGCTGGCGGGGATTCCCTTCAGCGAACAGGCGCTGGAGGATGATTTCAGCCGGCTGACGAAGTTTCTGCTGAGCGCGGGGCGCGACTACTTTCTCTATCGCGATTTTCAGTCGCGGAACATCATGCTGCGCGACGGGCAACCTTATTTTCTGGACTATCAGGGTGGGCGCAAGGGCGCTCTGCAGTATGATGTCGCGTCTCTTCTGTACGACGCCAAGGCGGACCTGCCGCCGGAACTGCGGCAGCAGTTGCTCGATCATTATCTCGACACGCTGGGCGGCTTCATCGATCTGAAACGCGACGCGTTCATGAAGTACTACTACGCGTATGTGTACATCCGCATCATGCAGGCGCTGGGGGCCTATGGCTTCCGCGGATTCTATGAACGCAAGGTGCATTTCCTGCAGAGCGTGCCGTACGCGCTGAAAAACCTGCGCTGGTTGCTGCACAACGTTACACTGCCGATCGCGCTGCCGACGTTGATGGACGCTTTTCATAGCATGCTGGCTTCGCAGAAATTGCAGGGGCTGGCTTCAGACGCGGACAATCTGGTGGTGCGGATTGTCAGCTTCTCATTCCATCGCGGCCTGCCCAAGGATGAGAGTGGGAATGGCGGCGGGCCCACGTTCGATGGCCGATGGTTGCCGAATCCCGGCCGTGAAGAGCGCTTCAAAATGCTTACCGGCCGAGATGCGCCGGTGATTGAGTATCTCAACCAGCAGGAGAGCGTACATCGGTTTCTCACTCATGCCATGTCGCTGGTGGATGATCATGTGAGCGAATGGCAGCGGCGCCGCTTCAAGCATCTCCTGGTGTCGTTCGGGTGCACCGGTGGCCAGCATCGATCGGTGTATCTGGCTGAGCAGGTTGCAAAGCACTTGCGCGATCGGAACGGAGTTGAAGTTGTTTTGCAGCATCGCGAGCTGGAGAGAATGGCAGCGGAGAATACCGCGGCGGAGAAAGCTGCGCGATGAGGGCGATGATCCTCGCCGCGGGTCTGGGCACGCGCCTGCGCCCGCTGACTGACGATCGTCCGAAAGCCCTCGTGGAAGTGGCCGGGCACACGCTGCTGGAGATTACGCTTCGGCGCCTGCAGCAGTTTGGGGTTCGCGAGGTGATCGTCAACGTCCATCACTTCGCGGACATGGTGGTCGATTATCTAAAGAAGAACGACAACTTCGGGATGTGGCGGATCGAGATTTCGCGCGAAGACGTGTTGCTCGACACCGGCGGCGGGTTGAAGAAGGCGGCGTGGTTTTTTCTTGAGGAGGGCCACGCGGAAGAACCGTTCCTTCTGCACAATGTGGACGTGCTCAGCACGATTGACTTGCGCCGCATGGCGGAATTTCATACGCAGGATCAGGCGCTCGCGACGCTGGCGGTGCAGGACCGCGAGACCTCGCGGTATTTGCTGTTCGATGAGAAGAATCAGCTTTGCGGACGGCGAGGCGGACAAGATCAGGAACCAGAAATCGTCCGGCCGTCGAAGGAAAGACACGCGCTCGCATTTTCCGGTGTGCACGTGATTTCTCCGCGCCTTCTTCCGCGGATGGTTGAAGATGGCATCTTTTCGATCATTAACTCTTATCTTCGGCTGGCTAGCGAGGGAGAAAAGATCATCGCATTTCGCGCTGACGAGTTCTACTGGCGGGATCTTGGTAGACCGGAAAACGTTGCTGCGGCGGCGGACGATGTGAAGCGTCACGTTCTTCAGTTGTAGAATCGGGCTAAGAAGTGAAGAGTTGCCGGGAGTTTCCCCTTGCGGCAACTCCCGGCCTTCGATACCATCTGTGCACCTGACATGAGAAACCTCTGTTTACACCGAATTCGTGTCGTAATCTTCGGGGTAGGAGTTTTTATACCCTCTCCGGTGTGGAGGGAACCAGCGAGCTGAGAAACACGAAATCTTGAAGGCTCCCGAATCCCGCCCCGCCAGAAACGCTGGCCCGGTGGGTTTTGCTTTTTAGGAGCGCAGGAAGGGCTGCATGAAGAACGAGACATCGACGCATGGAAAGACCATGACCGGCGCGAGCATTCTTTGGGAATGCCTGGAGCGCGAAGGCGTGAAAGTCGTCTTTGGATATCCCGGAGGGGCCATTCTGCCTGCCTATGACGCGCTCAAGCACAGCAAGATTCACCACGTGCTGGTGCGCCACGAGCAGGGTGCCACTCATATGGCCGATGGATACGCGCGCGCCAGTGGGCAGGTGGGAGTCGCGGTCGCCACATCCGGTCCGGGCGCGACCAACATGGTCACGGGAATTGCCACGGCCATGCTCGATTCTTCGCCAATCGTTTGCATCACGGGACAGGTCGGCAGCAAGCTGATAGGTTCCGACGCGTTTCAGGAGACGGACATCACCGGAGTCACCCTTCCCATCACCAAGCACAACTATCTGGTGACCCATGCCAGCGAAGTGGCGCGGACGATTCGCGAAGCGTTTTATGTTGCGCGCTCTGGGCGGCCGGGTCCCGTGCTGGTGGACATCACGAAAGATGCCCAGCAGACGACCTGCGAATTCGACTGGGAGGCCGCTAAGCCCCAGCTTCCGGGATATCGTCCGGATCTATCGCCCGAGCCGAAAGAATATGCGCAAGCGCTGGAATTGATTCACAACTCCAAGCGCCCGGTGATCCTTGCGGGGCACGGCATCATCATTTCGGGCGCGATGCAGGAAGTGCGCGATTTCGCCGAGCGGGCGGGTATTCCTGTGGCGCTCACTTTATTGGGCATTGGCGCGTTTCCGGCGGCGCATCCCCTGAATCTCGGCATGATGGGAATGCACGGCGAGGCGTGGGTGAATCACACCATCCAAGAGGCCGATCTGCTGTTGGCATTCGGCATGCGCTTCGACGACCGCGTAACCGGGAACCTGAAGACGTACGCGTCGAATGCGAAAAAGATTCATATCGAGATCGATCCGGCGGAGATCAACAAGAACGTGAAAGTGGATGTTCCGCTCGTCGGCGACCTGCGCGAAGTGCTGCATGAGTTATTGCCAAAGATCGAATCGATTGACCGGAGCGAGTGGCTCGACTCCATCGACAAGCTGAAAGGTGATGCTGCCGTCCGCGACATTCAGAACCTGCCGGACAGCGGACACCTGTATGCGGCGCACGTTATTAACGATCTCTGGCGCGAGACTCGCGACGGCGACACGGTTGTGGTTACCGATGTAGGCCAGCATCAGATGTGGGAGGCGCAATACTACAAACATGAGAAGGCACGCAGCCTGATCACCTCCGGAGGACTGGGAACGATGGGCTTCGCTTTGCCCGCGGCAATCGGAGCCAAAGTCGCGCGACCGGAAGCCGACGTGTGGGTGGTGGTTGGGGATGGCGGCTTCCAGATGACCCTGTGCGAACTGGCGACCATCGTGCAGGAGAATCTGAAGGTCAACATTGCGATCATCAACAATGGGTTTCTGGGGATGGTGCGGCAGTGGCAGGAATTTTTTTACGAGCGCAACTATGCGGCGACTCCACTGCTGAATCCGGATTTCGCGAAGCTCGGTGAGGCTTACGGCATTCGCAGTATGACCGTCACGGAACGCTCGCAGGTGGTGCCTTCGGTGCGGGCGGCGCGAGAGCATGATGGCCCGGTGCTCATCAACTTCCGGGTAGAACAGGAAGACACGGTATATCCGATGGTGGCAGCGGGAGCGTCGTTGCATGAGATGATCCGGCGGCCCAGCAAGATTGTCGAAACCGCCGCAGATGAATAGAGACGACGAATCGAGAAAAAATGCTGAACACATATGTGGTGTACGTGGAAAATAAACCGGGAGTGCTGACGCGCGTAGCCTCGCTGTTCCGCCGCCGCGCGTTCAATATTGATTCACTGACCGTGGGCCGCACGGAAAAGCCGGAAGTCTCGCGCATGACGATCACGGTCGATGCCGACCACGACCAGGCCCGCCGCATCGAGGCCAATCTCTATAAGCTGGTCAACGTGCTGCTGGTGGAAAACATTACGCACGAGCCGGCCATCGTCCGCGATCTGGCCATGATTAAAGTGGCGGCCACGCATGAGGCGCGCTCGCACGTACTCGAATTAGCGAGCGTTTTCCGGGCGCGGGTCGTCGATGTAGCGCCGGACTCGCTGACCATCGAAATCACCGGTGCCGAAGACAAAATCGACGGTCTGCTCGAAGTGCTGCGTCCCTACGGTGTGCTGGAGATGGTGCGGACGGGGATCGTTGCGATGCGGCGCGGGAAATCCTCGGCTACGGCCTCCGCGACTAGCTCCGACCAGCCGATTGCCGAAGAGGATGTTTCGCACTCGGTTTGAACCGGCTCACCAGCCTATCTCGGGACTCGGCATTCTGCCGAACGGTCCCAGTGAGGCAAGGCCAATTGAATGTTAGACTTACGCTCACTGAAGCGAAATCCACCGGTCCTGAAGCTCGCCCCGCAGAACTCCGCAAGTTACGAAAGTTTGCGAAAATCCACCTAAACCATTGTTTCTAAACATGTTAGCTGATATTCATAGAGTGGTTAGGGGTCCGTTTCGACACCAGTGTGTTTACTCAAATGACTGGCACAACCGGCGTCACTATGGGTCTGCCTGCGCACTCGCGCTCGTGGCGAGGACTGTCGCTGCCCGCCAAGCTGTTCGTCAGCTTGACCGTGCTGGCGGGTCTGGCCACGTTGGTTTACGCCGGAATTCATCAGAGCAGCAAGAATATCGCCGAGTTCATCTGTTATCTGGGGATCGCGATTCTAGCCTCGCGCCTCAAGGTCAACCTGCCAGGCATCACCGGCACGCTGTCGGTGAATTTTCTGTTCATTCTGATTGGCGTGCTGGAACTCAGTTTCACGGAGACCGTGATTCTGGGCGCGATCTCGATGATTGCGCAATGCCTGTACCCGGAGCGGCCCAAGGCGATTCAACTGACGTTCAACGTGTGCGCGGGCGCGGTGTCTACGGCTCTTGCCTATGAGGTCTATCACCAACCACTGGCGAATACCATAGTGGGCAGCCGCCCCATCCTGCTGGGGCTGGCGGCAACGGTCTATTTCATTGCGAATGCGGGCTCGATCGCGACGGTCATTTCTCTGACCGAGCGCCGGCCTCTCATCCGCATTCTGGTGGACTGCTATTTCTGGTCGTTCCCTTACTACCTGGTGGGCGCGGGTGTGGCGGGGGCGGTTGCATGGCTGAACCAGAGGTTCAACTGGGAAACTTCTCTGCTGCTGCTGCCCGCTGTTTACCTCATCTACCGCTCGTATCGTCTCTACTTGGGCAAACTGGAAGATGAGAAACGCCACGTCGAGGAGATGGCGAATCTGCATCTGAGAACCATCGAGGCGCTGGCGCTGGCCATTGAAGCCAAGGACCACACGACCCATGAGCACTTGCAGCGGGTTCGCGTGTACGCCATCGAAGTGGCCAAGGAACTGGGCGTGACCGGCCCGGAACTCGAAGCCCTGCACGCCGCGTCACTGCTGCATGACATCGGGAAACTTGCAGTGCCAGAACACATCATCTCGAAACCTGGCCGGCTTACGCCGGAAGAATTCGAGAAGATGAAGATCCATACCCTGGTGGGCGCGGAGATTCTGGAGCGCGTGCGCTTTCCTTACCCGGTTGTGCCGATCGTACGGGCGCATCACGAAAAGTGGGATGGATCGGGCTACCCGCTGGGATTGAAGGGCGCGGAAATTCCTATCGGCGCTCGCATCCTCTCCGCCGTCGATTATCTGGATGCCCTGGCATCCGATCGTCAATACCGGCGCGCCTTGCCCATGCGGGAGGTCATGCAGAAGCTGGGCGTCGAATCGGGCAAATCCTTTGATCCACGGGTCGTTGACATTCTGCAGAAACGCTATCAGCACCTGGAGCGACTGGCCGTGGCGAAGTCGGCCGAAGACCCGAACGGCCCACTCTCCACGTCAATCAAAATCGAGCGCGGCCTCGAGCCGGCGGCAGGATTCGAGAACGCCACCGCGCAGGATTATGCTGGACGTGAAACCACATTCTTGTCTTCGATCGCAGCAGCCCGGCAGGAAGCGCAATCATTGTTCGAACTGAGCCAGGATCTGGGCGCATCGCTCAGCCTGACCGAAACGCTTTCCGTGTTCTCGGTGAAGCTCAAGCCGATGGTGCCTTATGATGCCATCGCTATTTACATCAAGCGCGAGGACGAACTTGTCCCGGAATATGTGAACGGAGACAATTACCGGCTGTTCTCTTCGTTGCGGATTCCGGTCGGGCAGGGACTTTCCGGCTGGGTAGCGCACAACCGGAAGCCGATCATCAACGGCAACCCGTCGGTAGAACCGGGATACTTGAACGATCCGTCGAAGTTCAGCACGTTACGCTCGGCGCTCGCAGTCCCATTGGAGGGGGTAACCGGAGTGATCGGGGTGCTCGCGCTCTACCGCGGGGAACGCGATGCTTTCACCTCCGACCATTTGCGCATTCTGCTGGCAGTCAGCGGCAAGATGGCATTGTCCATCGAGAACGCACTCAAGTTCCAGCAGGCCGAGAACTCGGCGATCACCGACTACTTGACGGGCTTGCCCAACGCGCGCTCGCTGTTCTTGCAACTGGAGCGGGAGTTAGCCCGCTGCAAGCGCGATAATTCGTCGCTGACTGTCATGGTCTCCGACATGGACGGCTTCAAGCAGATCAACGATCGCTTCGGCCATCTGGAAGGCAATCGCGTGCTGCGTCTGTTCGCCCAAGCGCTAAAGGATAGCTCGCGCGAATACGACTATGTCGCACGCATGGGCGGCGACGAATTCGTGGTCATTGCCCCCGGACTGACGGCCGACGCTGCTGGCAAGAAAGCTGAGCAAATGCGAGCACTGGCCCGGCAGGCGGGAAACGAAGTCTGTGGCGAAGATCTGCTCTCGCTCAGCGTGGGTCGCGCGATGTATCCGGAGGACGGCAACGATGCAGAACAACTGCTGGCCGAAGCCGACCGCCGCATGTATCTGGAGAAACAAAAGCACCTTTCTTATAAGGACCGCCGTTCTCATCCGCGCATGAAGTGCCGGGTCACGATCGAACTGCAAACCGAGGAACACAAGACTCCGCTGTTCGCCAACGTGACCGACGTCAGCCTGGGAGGCTGCTTCGTGGAAACCAGCACCATTCTTGCGCCAGGCAGCAAGATCAAGCTCGGGTTCTCGATGGATGATGCCACCTTATCCGCGGAAGGCGTGGTGGCCAGACTGGATCCGGGCTCAGGAATCGCCGTTCAGTTCCGCGAAGTGAATCGGGAAGGCCGCGAACGGATGTTCAAGATTCTCGAGTTCGTGCAGAAGACGACCACGTATTACAACAACCGGTATCTCGATAGCCTTACTAAGAGTTGATTGATTCAGGTTTGATTGACTCGGGATTTGATTGACGAAGAGCGCATTTCCAGGCGCGACGTTAGCTCTCAAAATTGATTTCGCGCGGCGTTCTGCGGGGCGGAGGCGCGAACAATCTCCGCGCCGATCTGATCGAGCGGCAGGATCTTATCCGCCAGACCGCTCCTGGCTACGAAACCGGGCATGCCCCAAACCACGCTGCTGGCTTCATCCTGAACATAAATGCGGGCTCCCGCCGCGCGCAGAGTTTCGCATCCCTTCAGCCCGTCCTGGCCCATGCCGGTAAGCACAACCGCCAGCGCTCGGGCGCCATAGACACGGGCGACGGAATGAAACAGGACATCCACGGACGGACGACAAAAATTCTCCTTCGGGCTCTGATGGGTCTTGAGGACGACCGCTCCCTCTTCCTGGCTGACCACCATGTGAAAATCTCCCGGAGCGATCACCACACGGCCAGGCGCGAGAGGTTCGCCGGAGACGCATTCCCTCACGGGCAACACCGACTTTGCGGAAAGGCGCGCCGCCAGCAGCGAGGTGAAGATGGGTGGCATATGCTGCGCGATGACGATCGGCACGGGAAAGTTTGCCGGCAACAAGGGCAGGACCCGGGCGAGCGCATCTGGACCACCCGTCGAGACTCCGATCGTGACGACCTGCACGGGGGACAGCGATCGTGGTCGGGGTGGAACGTGGATTGGCAGAGTCTGCTCTCTTGGTTTTACCGTCGATCCATTGACGTGTACCTCGGGCAGACGGCAAAGAGCGCGAATCTTGGGGATGAGTTCTCGCGAGATCGACGCAAGGGTAGCCGCCATGTCGACATTGCTCGGCTTAGGAACGTAATCGGTCGCACCCAGAGAGAGAGCCTCGAGAGTTGCCGACGCCCCTCGTTCGGTGAGTGTGCTGAACATTATGATGGGGACCCGGGTATCGATCTTGCGCAACTCGCGGACGGTTTCCAGCCCATCCATCTCAGGCATTTCGATGTCGAGGAGGACAATGTCAGGCTTCAGGGCGGGAAACTTCGCCATCGCCACGCGCCCGTTCACCGCTGTGCCCGCGACTTCGAGATCCCGGTCTTGCTCGATGGCCAGCGATAGAGCTTTGCGGACAACTACGGCATCGTCGACCAGCAGGACTCGCTTTTTCGTAGCTTCCGGCAAATCAGCCTGGCTCCTTGTCGCTGTCAATTACCGTCCCGCTTCGGCGGCCATGCTCTTGATCGAGTCGTGGGCAGCGGGCATGCTGGCGGTTGTTTGCCCCGGTTCGAACAGTTCAAACTGACTGACCAGGTTGTGGAGTTGCGCCGCCATCCCGGCCAGATCGTTGGCCGCCTTCTGCGACTCCTGCGCGCTCGACGAGGTCCCCCGCGCTGCTTCCGCCACTCCTTCGATGTTCTGCGTGATCTCTCCCGACCCTTTGGCCGCGTCCGCCACGTTGCGCGTCATCTCGTTGGTCGTCGCACTCTGTTCTTCCACCGCCGTCGCAATCGTTCCCGAAATGTCGTTGATCTGGCTGATCACTCCCGTAATCGTGCTAATCGCTTCCACCGCCCCCTGCGTGTCCGTCTGAATGGCAGTAATCTTCCGGCTGATATCTTCGGTAGCCTTCGCCGTCTGCTTGGCCAGTTCTTTGACTTCGTTGGCCACCACGGCAAAGCCTTTGCCGGCCTCGCCGGCGCGGGCAGCTTCGATGGTAGCGTTGAGCGCGAGCAGGTTGGTCTGCTGCGCGATAGAAGTGATGACCTTGATGACTGCGCCGATTTCCGCACTGGAGGCACCCAGTTTGGCGACATTGGCATTGGCCGCCTGCGCGGTCTGCACGGCGTTGGAAGCGACCGTAGCGGCTTCGTGCGCGTTGGTGGCAATGGACTGGATGGTCGAGGTCATCTCCTCCGCGCCGGTAGAAACGCTTTGCAGATTCTGGCTTACCCGCTGCGTGGACTCGGTAACGACACTGGCCTGAGCCGAGGTCTCTTCGGAGTTGGCGGAAATTTGCTGGCTGGTGGCAGACAGCTCCTCGCTCGCGCTGGCTACATGTCCAGCGGTGTCGGCAATCGCCTGCACGACGTCATGCAGGTTATTTTTCATGGTGTTCATCGCAGCCATGGCTTCGCCCACTTCGTCCGCAGAGCCGATGTCGAGGTCTTCGACGGTCAGATTCTTGCGAGCGATGGTTGCGGCGAATTCGGCGCATTGCTTGACGGGACGAATCACTAGCTGGCGAAGCACGAAAAACATAACGGCAATGGCCATGAGAACGGTCAGGAAGCTGATGAGAAACGTGGCCAGCATGTTCGAACGCGACTGCTGCACCAATGCATCGGTCGGAGCTTCGAGAACGAACGCGGCGCGCATGTCGCCGACCTTCGTCCCTTCCTTGGGATAACCGAAGGGATCCTTTTCTCCCGCGGGATCTCCGTGACATTGCAGGCAGTCCTGGCCGATGCGGACGGGCTGGGCATAGTGCATCACTTCGCGGCCGTCGACCGTTGGGCGCTCCACAAACTCCTGCAGCGCAGGATCTTTCTCGAAGGCTTCCAGCGCTCTTCTCTCAAACTCGGTTGCCTGATTCTTGGGATTCCGTGGATGCAGGGAGGGTGTCCGGAACTTCAGACCCTCATGGCTCGCATACTCTTCCGCCGTTCGCATGGCGACGACCACCGGCACCTGCTCCAGATGTTTGAAGTTGTGATCTGGAACCATGATGTCGATGTTGGCGGCAAACCAATTGCGTGTGGCCGAGGTCATCCCTGTGATCTGGCGCAGCTTGTCGCGGAAGGCTACGTCCGCCTGCTGGTTGATCCGGGCTTGCAGGATCCAAAAGCTGATTCCTGACGTGATCACCAGAACCAGAGTGATGGCGCCGATAAGTTTTGCCGACAACTTCAGATTCCTCAACATATGTCCGCCTCTTCCGTATCAAATCCACGTCACCGTCCAGCGGCCGCGCCCACGCTCTTGGCGTGTTCGTGCGCGGGCGGAATGCTGGCTCGGGCTCCAGCCGCATCGATCTTGAATTGGCCGACCAGGTTGTGGAGTTGCGCCGCCATCCCGGCCAGATCGTTGGCCGCCTTCTGCGACTCCTGCGCGCTCGACGAGGTCCCCCGCGCTGCTTCCGCCACTCCTTCGATGTTCTGCGTGATTTCTCCCGACCCCTTGGCCGCGTCCGCCACGTTGCGCGTCATCTCGTTGGTCGTCGCACTCTGTTCTTCCACCGCCGTCGCAATCGTTCCCGAAATGTCGTTGATCTGGCTGATCACTCCCGTAATCGTGCCAATCGCTTCCACCGCCCCCTGCGTGTCCGTCTGAATGGCAGTAATCTTCCGGCTGATATCTTCGGTAGCCTTCGCCGTCTGCTTGGCCAGTTCTTTGACTTCGTTGGCCACCACGGCGAAGCCTTTGCCGGCCTCGCCGGCGCGGGCGGCTTCGATGGTGGCGTTGAGCGCGAGCAGGTTGGTTTGTTGCGCGATAGAAGTGATGACCTTGATGACTGCGCCGATTTCCGCGCTGGAGGCACCCAGTTTGGCGACATTGGCGTTGGCCGCCTGCGCGGTCTGCACGGCGTTGGAAGCGACGGTGGCGGCTTCGTGCGCGTTGGTTGCAATGGACTGGATGGTCGAGGTCATCTCCTCGGCGCCGGTGGAAACGCTTTGCAGATTCTGGCTTACCTGCTGGGAGGCCTGCGAGACGGTGCCCGCCTGCGCAGACGTTTCTTCGGAGTTGGCCGAGATCTGCTGGCTGGTCGCGGACAGTTCCTCGCTGGCGCTGGCCACGTGCTGGGCCGTATCTGCGATGTGACGGATGATCTCGTGCAGGTTGCGCTTCATGGCATTGAGCGCGAGGCCGGCCTTACCAATCTCGTCTTCACTAGTGATCCGCATGTCGTCGATCGTAAGATTCTTATTTGCGATTTGTTGAATGACGGCGAGCATCCGGGAAACGGCGCCGGAAATCGACCGTACGAGCATCATTGCAACCACAAAGCCCAGTGCCACGCCTGCCCCGCAGAATCCCACAATCAGGGTCTTTCCGCTGGCGACATCGTCATCCTGCTCCTTGTCGACCTTCGCCTTTCCCTTCACCAAGTGATCCTCGAAGGCCAGCACAGAGTTGTTCAAGGCTGCAAAAGCCGGGACTGCCTGGCTGGACATCACCGCCTTGGCTTCGTTTTCATTGCCTTCCCTGCGCAGTTGAATCTCCCGGCTGGCGATCGCTTCAAACGCCTGGTTGTCACGTTCAATTTCCGCATACAGACGCTTGCCTTCCTCCGATTTCATAAGGGCCAGCAGTTTTTCCATGGCTTCTTTCATTGCACTGTGCCCTCGTTCGCGGCCTTCCAGCATTTTCTCTTCGCCTGTCAGCAGGTAGCCACGGGTACCCGCGCTCTGCATCAGAGCGGAGGCGATGAGAGACATCCCGAGATCCTTTTCGGTGGTCTTGCGATCGACCTTCATGGCGGCTTCGTCGATGCGAACGATAGTTACGTAAGAGGCGATCCCAAGCCCCACCAGAATTGCCAGCAAGAATCCGAACCCGATCGTCAACTTCATTCGCAAACTCAGCTTGTTCAGCATCGCAATCCTCCGAAGATTGGTGGTTAGCTCTCACCAAGGGGTGGGATGGGTTCGCTGGTCCACCGTAGAGCAACGCCCTTTCAACCGACCACAGGTTTCATCGGCAGACCAGGGATAGAACTTCAACGGTTTTCCAGCTTCTTCAGAGGTTGGAGGCTGATCACTGGTTCGATCGCAGCATGGAATATAGATTCGCCAGCGCGCACGTGGCTCCGGCGTAGACACGCTGGCGCGGAGCACCAGCGGTAACGCCAACGTCGATTCCTGTATCGAGGATCAGACGAGGGTGCGCTTGGTACGTAAATCCTGCCATAGTGGAGGCAAAGGCCGGAATTTGGGGATTGAGAAATGTAGCACCGTATCCTTCGCCGACCAGGCCCAGCCGGCGTGTGAGTGGGACTGAGAACGACAACGGGAGCGCGGTATTGTAGTCAAGGCCAGGAGCCAGATGGCGACCTGCCAGCAGCGGGGTCACGTTGAAATCGAAATGAATGCGAGAAATATCTTTGCTGACGAGAAATGAAATCGCGTGGTCAACTTCTCCCGAGCCCAATCCTCTGGTCGGATCGGCGGATGGCACTTTCGCCTGATAAAAGACGCCCAGGCTGGGCCGGCGCCTAGTCTGCATCAGGAAGTGATATTTCAAACCCAGCCAGGTATCGCCGAAGCCGCCGCGCGCTCCACTTTCGTTCACAGCGTTCCAGAAATCGCTGGAGGCCCAATGGAAGTCCAGGCGGGGGGTAAGTCCGAAACGAAGGCCGCCCGCAAGATCGTCGCGATGCGCGCCGCCTCCCGGCCATTGCCGTTCAACCCCGAATTCGGTTTCCAGCACGCCGCACTGCGTTGTGTCCGCTCCGTTTGAGACTGTCGGACGGCTCGGGATCGACACGATCGCCGTACTCAGGCAGGAGCTCTCCGGTTGACTCGCGGCTTGCTGCGCATGCACCCATAGGACAGAAAAGGAAAGCACAGCCAACAGAACACAGGAGTGCAGGGTGCGGAACTTCATAGATTTCTAATCTTCCGGGTTGTGGGGCAGAGGCTGCGAGAGTCGCTGTCTTACGGTCTTATCGGCGAGACCTGAGAAGGTCTTGAGTTTCGAAGACGAAGCGGGAGCATAGAACTCTGTAAGGAATGGCTTGTCCGAAGGCAGGGCCTCGGTGAAGCCTAGGGCGCAGCCACGATCTCGGCAGTCGGGAGGTGGCAGGCCTTTTCCGTGTCCAGCAGATGGAGCAACTTCCCATCCAGCTTGTGCACGCCCAAGATCAACTCCCGGACAGAGCCACGCAGAGTTTCCGGAGGCATCTCAAAGGTGGAAGGCTCCACTTCGATCACATCGCCGATTTCATCTACTAGGAGGCTGACGGCACCATCGGGCGTCCGCACGACGACGTTCACCGGCAATTCGCCAAGGGACCGGTCGCCAAACGACAGCCTCCGGCGCAGATCGATCGCGAGGACGATCTGGCCACGAAGATTGATGAGCCCCTCGACCGCCGGCGGCGCCAGCGGCACCGGCGTCATGGGTTGATGCCGAATTACTTCCTGCACCTGCGGCACCGGCACGCCAAATAGATAACCATCCAAGAAGAACGTGCAGAATTGTTGTGATGCCATCGAATCGCTCCTAGACTCCGGCTTAGACTCCCCCGGCTTCGGGCCCGGCTGCGTCCAACAATCCGGGAACAGCCGCCCGGACGAGTGCGGGAACATCCAGCAGGTCGGTGACGTGGCGCTGGGTCACGAAGGAACCGACAATCCCCAAGCGCGGGGCCAACGGTTCCACCGCGGCATGCTCTTCCACGATGTCCACGATGCGGTCCACGATCAGGCCCACAGTGCGATTGCCCTCGGAATAGACCACGACCTGGATCGAGCCGGCACTCGCGAGCAACTCCGCATCGCTGGTAGCGGGGACGATCTGCGAGAGCCTGACCAGGGGAATGATCTGTCCGCGATACTGCATGACTTCCTGACTGCCGGCGTGCTCGACAACGGTTCGCGGAAATTCCTCCAGGCGCGCCACCATCGACAGGGGAATCGCAACCCGGCCCTCCAAACCGTTCTCGGCGAGCAGCAGCGCGTGTTCATCGCGGACGGCTTCGGTGGCAACCTCGCTACGGATATCGTCCTGCGCCGACGCATGCGCTTCTGCAACAACCTTGGCCCGTTGTGCCAGCCCGGGCACATCCAGAATCAGAGCCACCCGGCCATCGCCCATGATGGTGGCGCCCGAATACGGGCGGATTCCCTTGAGTTGCTTTCCCAGAGGCTTCACCACAATTTCCTCGGTGTCGGTGATTTCATCCACGATCAGCCCGAACTGGCTGTCCTCCGCCTGGAGCACGACAATGTTGATGGCGGCCGTCGCCCGACTGTCGTCACTGGTTTCGCTTTGCATTCCGAGTTCTCGAGCCAGGTACACCAAAGGCAACAGGCGCCCGCGCAAACGGTGCACCGGAGCGCCATGCACCAGTTCAATTCCTTTTCCGATTTCCTCGGCGTCCAGGCGCACCAACTCCGACAGGCTGACTTGCGGAATCGCAAAACGCTCGCCTCCACAAGTGGCGATCAAGGCAGGAATGATGGCCAGAGTCAGCGGGATTTTGACGCGCACCGTGGTGCCTCTACCCGCCGTCGATTGCACGTCGACTGCTCCTCCGATTTTCTCCACATTGGTTTTCACCACGTCCATCCCAACTCCGCGCCCCGAAACGTTGGTAAACTTTTTCGGCGGTGGAGAATCCCGGCAGAAAAATCAGGTTGAAAACGTCGCGGTCCGGCATGCGCGCCGCCTGCTGGGCGGGGACCAGTCCGCGCTCCACCGCCTTCTGCCGGATGCGGTCGACATTCAGCCCGGCACCGTCGTCGCTGATTTCGATGTTCACCTGCCCGCCTTCGTGGAACGCGCGCATGGTCAGAACACCTGTCGGATCTTTGCCCGCTCGCTTACGGATTTCTGGCGCTTCGATGCCGTGGTCCATAGAGTTGCGGACCAGATGGGTCAGGGGATCCTTAATGGCTTTAATGATTGTGCGGTCCAGTTCGGTATCCTGGCCTTCCATCACCAACCGGACTTCCTTGCCGCAACTGTGCGCCAGATCGCGCACGGTGCGGGGAAACTTGTTCCAGATGTTGCCGATGGGCTGCATCCGGGTCTTCATGACTTCTTCCTGCAGTTCGGTCGCAATGAGGTTCATGCGCTGCGATACCGCCTGAAATCCGGCATCTTGAGTGCTGTTGGAGAACTGCAGCAACTGGTTGCGCGCCAGCACGAGTTCGCCCACCAGATTCATCAAGCGGTCGAGCAAGGTCACGCCCACCCGGATGGTTTCCATGGCGGCTTGCGGATTGCGAGCCTCGACCGTCTGCTCCGCGGCCAGCACATCTTCGGAACGCGCCGCTCCCTCCGCAACCAGAATCTCGCCCACCTTGTGCCGGCCCTTTTCCTGAATCTCCAAGGCCAGAGCAAGATCGTCGGGCTGAACCTGGCCCCGGGCGATCAGCACTCCGCCGATCTTGGCGGGATCCGGCAAGGCTTTCTGATTCTCGAGATCACTCTCTGGCTCTGGCCGATGGCTGGCCGGGGCAGCCGCTGAGTCTGAAACGACCTGCGGGTTCTCGGCTCCTTCCCGCTCCACATTGGGCGGCGGAGGGGGCGTAGCCTCGGGATTCTGAGCTATTACCATGGACGGAGCTTCGCCAGTTTCTGCCTGCAATCGGGCCAGCAGTGCAATCAGTGACGCGTAATCTTCTTCGCCGTCCTGACCAGAAGCCTGAATCACCGCGAGCATACGCCGGATCGCGTCGACCATGGCCAGCAGCCCGCTGGTAATTTCAGCGCTCAGGCTGAGCTTGCCATCGCGCAAGCGGGAGAGCAGGCTCTCGCCCGCATGCGCCAGCTTTTCCAGCCGGGCGAAACCCAGAAATCCGCAGCTTCCTTTAATGGTGTGGATCGTCCGGAAGACGCTGGCGAGCAGATCCTTGGAGGAGGGCTCGCTTTCCAGCTTCACCAGCTCCTGGTCGAGGCGATCCAGGTTCTCGTTGCTCTCGATGAGAAAATCTTTAACGATTTCGTCCATTGACCGATCCCGTCACTCGAACTTCATTCTCGGAGCGCACGTCAGAAACCATCGATGTGCCAAATCCGCACGGAGGGCCGTAACGATTGACGGCTCCTTTGTCTCTACGCAAGATCGGCATTTGTCGAGATGACTTCAATCGCGCTTCTGGTCGGTGCCCTTCAGGGCGACGGACCGGGATAAGGCTCTATCCGTCTCTGTGCGTGTGGGGCTGAACCGCAGGGGAGTTGAGGCAAGTGAGTTGGGATACGCTTGAAGCCCGCCCTCCGCGCCCTTACACTGGAGGCATGCACGTGCACGTTCATGGCGCGGGTGGCCCCACAAGGGTTCTGAAGATTTCACTCGCCGTGACCCTGGCGTACATCGTGCTGCTGGTGGCGGCCGGCATTCGCGCCCACTCTCTGGCATTGCTTTCCGAAGCCGGACACAACCTTTCTGATTTTCTGGCCCTGCTCCTGTCGCTGGTCGCGGTCTATTTTCAGGGCCGTCCGGCCAGTTCCACCAAGACCTACGGCTACCATCGCGCTGGAGTTCTGGCAGCCCTGGTCAACGCCACCTCGCTGGTGGCGGTTTCGTTCTTCATCTTCTACGAGGCATTCCGCCGCCTGCAGCATCCGGAGCACGTGCAGGCCAGTGTGATGATGTGGGTCGCGGCTGCCGGCGTCGTGATGAACGGCGTGATTTCTCTGCTGCTCTATCGTTCGAGCCGGGGCTCTGGCGGCGACGTGAATATCCGCAGCGCCCTGCTGCACGAAGTCGGAGATACACTTTCGACTGCAGCCGTGATCGCCGGCGGCTGGGCGATCCTGGTGACGGGAAACTACTGGATCGATTCCGCGCTGTCGTTCGGCATCGGCGCGCTGATTCTGTGGTCTGGTTTCGGAATCGTGCGCGAGACTCTGAACATTCTGCTGGAGGGCACGCCGCGCGGCATGAAACTGGAAATGATCGAGGCCGCCATCCGTTCAGTCGGCGGAGTCAATGACGTGCACGATCTCCATGTGTGGAGCATCGGGTCGGAGACTCACGCGCTTTCTTGCCATATTTCGATCGCCGACATTCCTCCCTCAGTCAGTGAACGCATCTTGCGCGACGTGAAGGAATGCCTGATGCACGACTTCCGCATCGTTCATACGACCATCCAGTTCGAACACGTGGTATGCGAGGTGGCGCATGGCTGCGTGATTCCCGTCGGCCAGAGCGAAGAGCATCATCACCACAGCCACTGAGTGGTTTCACTTCTTGCGATGCACACTTCTTGCGATGCCCTTCCCAGACTGACGCGTTTCAGGTAGGATATCGCAACTCGTACGACCGTTCGGTTGGCGGTCCGAGCACAACCGGTAAGGCCAGGTGAGATGACGATTCCCGACGACAAGTTTTTCTACGCGGAGGTGACCAAGCGCGTTGACTTTGCTCCCGATCTTTGGATGTTTCGCATCCGCAGCGGTGGAGAGTTCCCTTTTGTCCCGGGGCAGTACGCGACGCTGGGAGTCGAGGCGAATGGCAAGCGTGTGGAGCGTCCGTATTCGATTGCGTCGTCTCCTACGGAAGATGAAGTAGAGTTTTTCTTCGAACTGGTACCCGAAGGCGCATTGACTCCGCTACTGCACAAGTTGCAACCGGGCGACCGGTTGCTGATGCGCAAGGTTCCGAAGGGGAAGTTCTCACTCGACACGCAAAACGCCAAGATGAACCATCTGCTGATTTCGACGGTGACGGGCGTGGCTCCGTTTGTCAGCTACGTGCGCACGCTTTCCAAAGATTGGAAAGAAGGCCGATTCGATGGCACTCACAAGCTGTATCTACTGAATGGAGCGAGCCGCCCGTGGGAGTTTGGATATCTCGATGAACTGAACCACTTCGACAAGGACTTGCCATGGTTCAAGTATGTGCCGACGGTGAGCCGTCCGTGGGATCATTCAGACTGGCCGGGAGAGATCGGGCGCGCCGATGACATTCTGCGGAAGTATGCGGATCATTGGGAGCTGGAACCGAGTAACACGCTGGTCTACCTGTGCGGCCATCCCGATATGATCGAGCACAGCAAGGCGATCCTGAAGCGGCGCGGTTTCACGGACAAGGGAGCGGTTAAGGAAGAGGTTTACTGGATACCGCCGCACAAGTAGCACGCAATCTGCGCGGAGCTCTAGCTTTCCGCGGGCGCGAAGAAGACCAGCATGGCTAGCTCCTCGGCTATGTCGTGGAAGTGGTGTTCGACTTCAGCGGCGACGAAGAGCACGCTGCCAGCGGAGATCTCCCGGTCGTCGTCTCCAGCCCGAAAGCGTCCTTTTCCGCGGACCACGTAATACATCTCATCTTCATGATGCGGCTGTTGCGGATCGGCAGCGCCGGCAGGCAGCACGTACAGCCCTGCGCTCATGGCCGGAACGCGCAAAAACTCGCGGTACAACTTGCCGCTCTGGGCCCGCTGCTGGTCGATCTCGCCGACGCTGCCGCACCACGCCTTCATGCGAGGATTCCCCCAAAGAGAAGCTCGGTGAACTGCGGAATCAGGTTGTTCGCCTGCAGTTCCCCTTCCGGTTTGTACCACTGGTAAATCCAGTTGATCATTCCGAGCAGTGCGAAGGCGGCGGCACGCGGGCTCACCGTGCCTTTTGCCGTCCGGGTGCGTTGCGCTTCTTTTTGGACGTCGGCGATCAGGCTCTCCACGAAATGCACATACTCTTTCTTCCGATGATTAATGCGCTTGCGGAGCGCCGGCGGCAG
Source organism: uncultured Acidobacteriaceae bacterium (assembly GCA_963709025.1). Lineage (GTDB taxonomy): Bacteria > Acidobacteriota > Terriglobia > Terriglobales > Acidobacteriaceae > Sulfotelmatobacter. Next base: position 171,377 of record CAVPVE010000018.1, on the reverse strand, counting down.
CGGATGGTTCTCATGCAGCATGACCGTGATCTCGCGGTCGCGGGGACTGAGCACGACTTCAATGTGCAGGCGGATCAGTGCACGCAAGCGTCCTACCGGATCGGGAATGGCGCTGGCCGGGCCGATCACACGCTCCTGGGTCAATTCCATGGCGTGATTCATGATCTCGTACAGGATCTCGTCCTTGCTCTGGAAATGATGGTAGAGGCCGCCCTTGCTGAGTTTGAGCGCGGCCGCGACGTCGTTCATCGAGGTCGCGTCGTATCCGCGCTGCTGAAACAGGCGGGCCGCCGTGCGCAGGATTTCCTGCCGGGAATCAACCAGAGTTTCGCGTGCCATCGCGTGCCATGGTAAACAGTTGTGGGCAGGATTGCCAATGTACACGCGCGATCGGCTGCTCCAATCGGCCCTTGCTGCAGCTCACTCCCCAAACTGCTGGATCTCGCCGAAACGCTTCCAGCCTTCCTCATCGACCGGACCCTCGGAATGGCTGCCCATGCGAAAACGGTGACCGTCCGGATCCTGCACATTCATTTCACGGAGGCCCCAGGGCATATTCGTGGGCGGCTGGCGAATGATCGCGCCGCTTTTTTTGTACTCCTCATGCAGCTCATCCACATCCTCCACGAAAATGCTGATCCATGTGCCGGCCTGACCCTGCCCTCCTTCCGAGAGAAAAATCTCGATCTTGCCTCGCGCTACGCAACCGAAGCTCGGAGGATCGCCCCAGTCCCATTTCTTCTTGAAACCTAGCTGGTTGAGGTAGTAGTCCATCGACGCGCCGAAATTCTTGACATTCAAAATCGGGGTCAAGCATTCAAAATCGCTCATGAGTTCCCCCCTTGCTGGAAACGTGGCGGTCCAGTTCTCCGGTCGCTTCAGCAACGCTGAAGAAACGACAGCGTATCAAAATGGGGAAACCCGAGCGAAGTCTCAACATGGTCGATTTTTCCGGTTCGCCCGAACCAGACTTCTCCCTTGACACCGGCGGGGACGGGCGGGTAGCATTTATAGATACCGACCGACCGGTCGGTATCGCCGTAAGAACAGACTTTCCCCAACAAGCAAGGGCTTCTTTCCTTCCCTTGTGAACCGAGAGGAGCACGCTGGTGGTTACTATTTTTTATGAACGCGACGCGAAGCCCGAGGTACTGAAGGGCAAGACGATCGCCATCATTGGTTATGGCAGCCAGGGACACGCCCAGGCGCAGAATCTTCGCGACAGCGGATTCAAAGTCATTATTGGTCTGGACCCGGCTCGAAAGAGCGCCCAACAGGCGCGGGCCGACGGCATGGTTGTGGTCGCGCCGGACGAAGCCGCCAAGCGCGCGGACTGGATTCAGATACTGACTCCCGATGAGACGCAAGCAGAAACATATGAGCAGTTCATTAAGCCCTATCTGCACCCGGGAAAAGTTCTAGGCGTCTCCCACGGGTTCAGCATTCATTTCAAGACGATTGTTCCACCGACCGACGTGGATGTCGTGATGATCGCTCCCAAGAGCCCCGGACACCTGGTTCGCCGCGTGTATACCGAGGGGCGAGGCGTGCCGTCGTTGATCGCGATTCAGCAGGATGCTAGCGGTCATGCGCACGAACTCGCGTTGGCCTATGCGCACGGCATCGGCTCGACCCGCGCGGGCGTTTTGCAAACGACGTTCAAGGAAGAAACAGAGAGCGATTTGTTCGGTGAGCAAGCGGTGCTCTGTGGCGGGCTGACGTCGTTGATCAAGAAGGGATTCGAGACCCTGGTCGAAGCCGGCTACGCTCCTGAGATCGCATACTTCGAGTGCTTGCACGAAGTGAAGTTGATCGTGGATCTGATCTACGAAGGCGGCCTGAGCCGCATGCGCTACTCGATCTCAAACACCGCCGAATACGGCGATCTGACGCGCGGCGAACAGGTGGTGGGCGATGCCACACGCGCCGCGATGAAGAAGACGCTGGCCGATATCCAGAGTGGTCAGTTCGCGCGGGAATGGATTGCCGAGAATAAAGCCGGCTGCCCCAACTTCAACGCTCTGCGCGAGAAGGAAAAGCAGCATCCCATCGAAATCGTGGGCGCGCAATTGCGCGGCATGATGAGCTGGCTGCCCAAGGAAGGCAAGAAGGCAGAGGCTCCGAAAGAACCAAAACAGGTGGTGAATGCTTAAGGGAGCCGACATCGTTCTGCAGTGCCTGCGCGCCGAAGGGGTGGAACTCGTGTTCGGCTACCCGGGCGGAGCGATCATGCCGCTGTACGACGCGCTGGAGGGCAGCGGGATAAAGCACATCCTCACTCGGCATGAGCAAGGAGCTGTATTCGCGGCGGAGGGCTACGCGCGCGTCACCGGAGAAGTAGGAGTTGCGATGGCCACCAGCGGGCCCGGCGCGACGAATCTGGTTACCGGCATTGCCGATGCGAAGATGGACTCGGTTCCCCTGGTCTGCATCACGGGGCAAGTGCGCAGCGCTTTAATCGGGACGGACGCATTTCAAGAGACCGATGTTTTTGGCGTGACGCTGTCGCTCACCAAGTGGAGCCGTCTCGTCCGCACGATTGATGAAATTCCCGAAGCAATCGCCGAGGGATTCTACTGGGCTCGTAGCGGACGTCCTGGGCCAGTGGTCATCGACATCCCGACGGACATGCTGAAGGCCAAGAAGGAATTCTACGGGCCGGTAAAGTTCACGCCACACGCGCGGCCGGCCGACGCAAAGGCCGAAGGTGGTTTCACCGACACGATCGTGGCGCTGTTGCAGCAGTCCTCGAAACCGGTTGCGCTGGTCGGCGCGGGAGCAAAGCTGTCGGGAGCAATTCCGGAGTTGCGGCGGTTGCTCGACACTCTGAATGTTCCGACATTTGCCACGGTGCATGGATTGGGCGCGGTTCCTCCGCACGCGCCGTATTACCTGGGCATGGTTGGCATGCACGGAACGCGAGCCGCGAATACGGCCCTAAACGAGACCGATCTGCTGATGGTGTTTGGTGCGCGGCTGGATGATCGCGTGACCGGGGAACCGACACGGTTTGCGCCGCATGCCAAGATCGTTCACTTCGAAATCGATCCGGCCCAGTTGGATCGCGTGCGTCCCTGCGATCTTCCGGTGATTGGAAATCTGGCGGATACCATTCCCTCATTCCAGGCAGAGTTGCAGCGTCATTCCCTTCCTGACTTCAGCGGCTGGCGCGCAGTCGCTTGCGGAGCCGAGCGGGCGGAGCTTGATCCGCGGGGGCTGGCGCAGCCGACGATTCGATTTCTCGATGAACTCTTCAGCCGCCTGCCCGAGAACAATGTGGTTCTGACTGATGTTGGCCAGCACCAGATGTGGGCGGCGCAGCGCTACCGCTCTTCCTCGCCCCGCGGATTCATCACGTCGGGCGGACTCGGAGCCATGGGTTTCGCTTTGCCGGCTGCGGTGGGAGTGCAACTGGCCAAGCCGGACTCCTGCGTGCTCTGTGTTTCGGGCGACGGCGGATTTCAGATGAACATCCAGGAATTAGCCACGGTTCACCGTCTCGGGCTTCCCGTGAAGATGGTCATCATCGACAACAAGTATCTCGGCATGGTGCGGCAGTGGCAGCAGCTGTTTTATCAGCGTAACTATGCCGAGACGGACCTGAGCGACAACCCGGATTTCGTGGAGATCGCGAAGGCCTACAAGATTCACAGTTTCCGGCTGAACGAAGACGCGATGCGGGAGTTTCCGGTTTCGCAAGACACGGGGGATCAGATCGACCGGTTCCTGCGGTCGCCCGAGCCCGAACTACTGGTGTTTGATTGCGCGCCGGAGGCCAACGTTTTCCCGATGGTTCCGGCGGGCGCTGCGCTTTCGGAGATGTTGCTGGAAGAAGAACCGACGCAATAAGGGGAGCAAGCTATGCAGACCTTTCATATTCGCTATCGCAATACACAAGGAACGTTGATGCGCATTCTGAATGCGGCTTCGCGCCGTGCGCTCGATCTGCCGGTCGTGCACGCTGAGCCGGCCGAGCACGATCACCAGATCACGCTGGCGCTCGAAGTAAATCAGAAGCAAGTCGGCCAGCTTTATCGCGAATGGTACGGGATCGCGGATGTCATCAAGGTCAGCTCCGGCTCGGGACACGCGTCTACTTGGACGGGGGCACATCCGCCAGCAGGCGTGTCGATCGAAGAGTCGCGCGCTGCCGCCCGCGCGTAGCTTTTAGCTGGGCAAGCATGACGGCTCCTGGGCAGCGTCATGCATCTGGGGGAGCCTGCTGCTGAGCAGGTTCCCCGTTTTTGTGTTGGAAGGTTCCAGAGTTTCAAGGTTGCAAGGTTTCAAAGTTTTTCAGAATTCAGCGGCTTCGATGTTGAAACCCTGAAACTTTGAAACCTCGCTAATCCATCCTGTAAGCTTTCACCAGGTCTAATAATTATGGATCTCAAGCACATTAGCCGTGGAATCACTGAAGGGCGCGACCGCGCCGGCGCGCGTTCCATGTTCAAGGCGGTTGGATTCACCGATGCCGACCTCAGCCGTCCCCTGATCGGCGTGGCCAATACGTGGATCGAAACCATGCCGTGCAACTTTCATCTGCGCCGGCTGTCGGCGAAAGTGAAAGAAGGGATTCGCGCGGCCGGCGGCACACCGATGGAGTTCAACACCATCGCGATCTCGGATGGCGAGACGATGGGCACGGAAGGCATGCGCGCGTCGCTGGTGAGCCGCGAACTGATCGCCGACTCGATTGAACTCGTCTGCCGCGGACAAATGTTCGATGCGGTTGTGTGCGTCGTGGGCTGTGACAAGACGATCCCGGCGGCGGCAATGGCGCTGGCCCGCATGAATCTGCCAGGCATGGTGCTCTACGGGGGAACGATTGCTCCTGGCAGCTATCGCGGAAAAGACGTGACCATTCAGGACGTCTACGAAGCTATCGGCGCAAACATGGCAGGAAAGATGAGCGACGCCGACCTGCGCGGTCTGGAGGACGCAGCATGTCCCGGCGCGGGCGCCTGTGGCGGGCAGTACACGGCGAACACGATGTCGACGATGATGGAGATGATTGGGCTCTCGCCCATGGGCTTCAACAGCGTTCCGGCAATGGATCCGGCGAAAGACGACATTTCCTTCGCGTGCGGCAAGGTCGTGATGAACGTTCTGCAGAACGGAATCAAGCCCCGCGATATTCTGACGCGCGACGCTTTTGAGAATGCGATCGCGTCCGTCGCCGCCACTGGTGGGTCGACGAACGCGGTGCTGCATCTGCTGGCGATTGCGCGCGAGGCTGGGGTTGCGTTGGACATCGACGACTTCCAAACGGTGAGCGCACGGACTCCGCTGCTTGCCGATTTGAAGCCTTCAGGACGCTTCGTAGCCTCCGATATGCACCGAGCAGGCGGCATCCGTCTGCTGGCCAGACGCCTCGTGCTTGGCAAGTATCTGCATTCTTCGGCAAAGACCGTTACCGGACAGACCATCGGCGCCGAAAGCGAGACCGCAGTCGAGACCCCGGGACAGGAAGTAATTGTTCCGCTCGACAGGCCACTGAAGGAGACGGGCGGTCTTGTGATTCTCAAGGGAAATCTTGCGCCAGAAGGATGCGTCGCGAAGATCAGCGGGCATGAGCGGCTGGAGCAACGTGGACCAGCGCGGGTGTTCGAATCCGAGGAAGATGCGATGGCCGCAGTCACCGCAAAGAAGATACAAGCTGGAGATGTGGTCGTGATCCGCAATGAGGGGCCGAAGGGCGGTCCGGGAATGCGCGAGATGCTGGGCGTGACGGCCGCGCTTGTGGGCGAGGGGCTTGGAGGTTCGGTCGCGCTGTTGACCGACGGACGCTTCAGCGGCGCGACTCGCGGACTCATGGCAGGACACGTTTCTCCGGAGGCCGCGCTCGGAGGTCCGATCATCGGCGTACGCGATGGAGACATGATCCGCTTCGACGTCAACAAACGCGAACTCGTAGTCGAAATCAGCGACGAGGTACTACGCCAGCGAATGGCGCAATGGAAGGCGCCGGAGCCGCGCTATGCGAAGGGAGTATTCGCGAAATATGCGGCGTTGGTCTGGTCGGCGTCACAGGGTGCGATCACGACGCCACGGTAGTCTTATCTAACAGTGAGTTGAGTTGAACGGAATGTCACAGAAGAAAACATTATTTGAGAAGATATGGAACGCTCATCTGGTGGCGCAGCCCGCGGGGCGGTCGCCTATCCTTTATATCGACTTGCATCTGGTGCATGAAGTCACGTCGCCACAGGCATTTGACGGGCTGCGTGCTGCGGGACGGAAGGTGCGACAACCGCTACGGACGGTGGCCACAGTCGATCACAACATTCCTACGGAGCCACGCGGCACTCCCATCACCGATCTGGTGGCGGCGAAGCAGATTGCGGCGCTGCAAGCAAACTGCAAGGAGTTCGGCATCCGGCTCTTTGATATGGATTCGCCGGATCAGGGCATCGTTCATGTGATTGGTCCGGAACTGGGACTGACGCAGCCGGGCATGACCATCGTCTGCGGCGACAGCCATACCAGCACGCACGGAGCGTTCGGCGCGTTGGCGTTTGGAATTGGAACGTCGGAAGTCGAGCATGTGCTGGCGACGCAATGCCTGGCGCAGCAGACACCCAGGACGATGAAGATTGACGTACGCGGGCGACTGGCCGATGGGGTGACCGCGAAGGATCTTGCACTTGGGATCATCGGGCAGATCGGCACCGATGGCGCGACTGGGCATGTGATCGAATATGCCGGGCCGGCGGTACGATCGCTCTCCATGGAAGGGCGCATGACGCTGTGCAACATGAGTATCGAGGCGGGAGCACGGGCGGGCATGGTCGCGCCGGACGAGACGACCATCGCCTACGTGAAGGGGAAGCGGTTCGCTCCGAAGGATGCGGAATGGGAGAAGGCTATCGCGCTCTGGCGCAGCCTGCCGAGCGATGATGACGCGACGTTCGACAAAGTGGTGGAGATTGATGGAGCGCAGCTGTGCCCATTCGTGACCTGGGGAACGAATCCTGGGATGGTCGCTCCTGTGACGGGACGAGTGCCCGAGGTCAAGGGGTTACAAGAATCGGACCGGCGAGCTACGGAACTCGCTCTGCAATACATGGGCCTGGAACCGGGCAAACGCATTGAAGATATCGGAATCGATCGGGTGTTCATTGGATCGTGCACGAATTCGCGGATCGAAGATTTGCGGGCGGCGGCGCGAGTCGCGAGGGGCCATCACGTGAACACGAAGGTGCGAGCGATGGTGGTGCCTGGGTCGCAGACCGTGAAACGTGCGGCGGAGCAAGAAGGACTGCACCGGATTTTTCAGGATGCTGGGTTTGAGTGGCGCGAGTCGGGATGCTCGATGTGTCTGGGAATGAATCCGGACATCTTGCAACCAGGTGAACGCTGCGCTTCCACCAGCAATCGCAATTTTGAAGGCCGGCAAGGGCGCGGAGGGCGGACGCACCTGGTGAGCCCGATGATGGCGGCGGCGGCGGCGATTGCGGGGCACTTCACCGACATTCGGAATTGGAAGTTTCAGTGAAGGTAAGGAATAGGCGATGAAACCATTTACAGTACATCGCGGCCGAGTGGCGCCGCTTGACCGGGTCAACGTCGATACCGACCAGATCATCCCCAAGCAGTTTCTGAAGCGGATCGAGCGCACGGGCTTCGGCCAGTTTGTGTTCTATGACTGGCGGTTTGGCGTTGACGGAACGAAGAATCCCGACTTCGTGCTGCACGAGCCGCGCTACGAAGGCGCGAGCATTCTGGTTGCGGGAAAGAACTTTGGCTGCGGGTCGTCGCGCGAGCACGCCGTGTGGGCGCTGGCGGACTTCGGGTTTCGCGCCGTGATCTCCTCGTCGTTCGCCGACATTTTCGCGAACAACAGCACCAAGAATGGTTTCCTCACCGTGCGACTCCGGGAGGACGAAGTCGCGCACCTGATGCAACGATCGAAGGACATCGACGACTACCGGCTCACCATCGACCTCGAGCAGTGCGAAGTGCGCGACGAACAGGAGTTCTGCGCGAAGTTCTCAATCGACGATTTTGTCCGTCATTGCCTGTTGAACGGTTTGGACGACATTGGGCTCACTCTGCAACACGAAGCGGAAATTGCGGCGTTTGAGACGCAGCATCCTGCTCCCTCCGCGCTCCGCGCCTCGTAAGAGTCAACGGAAGTCAAAGCGAGTAAAGATTTGTAAAACCTTCGCCCCGGTCTTGACCTGTCCCCGGGTCGCAGTTGATGCTGGAGAGGCGCGGTTTTACTATAGCAACTGCATTCTGGTTCCTGCCTGAGCCACTCCAAGGGAGGCCCCTAAGCGCTAAATATCCCGCCTCCCGGGATAAGTTGCCGCAACCGAGCCTACAATGTGTACGTCTAATACTTGCACCTTCCGCCGAGCCTGTGTCGATAATCGCGGCGATGGACTAAAACCTGTGAACATGATTGATCTCTCTGCAAGAAAACCGGGCGTGACGATAGTGCGCGTGTGCCGCTTCGCGGCGATCGTTATCCTTTTGGCCGTTTGCTCTTTGTTTTTCGGCTGTACCAGCAGCGCTGACTCCAAGCAGCAAAAGGCGCAGGCCGCGGGACCACGGGCCATTTCGGTGGCAACGGCTCCGGTCCAGCGCCAGGATGTGCCGGTTTATCTCAACGGTCTAGGCGCGGTCACGGCGTTCAACACGGCAAACCTCAAGAGCCGCGTGGACGGGCAAATCATGAAAGTGAACGTGCAGGAGGGGCAAAACGTCAGGGAAGGAGACTTGCTGATCGAGATTGATGCCCGTCCTTATCAGGCCCAACTGGATCAAATGCAGGCGCAACTCTTCCGCGATCAGGCACAACTGCGCGACGCTAAGCTGAACCTCGAGCGCTACACCGCGCTGATTCCTTCCGGAAGCATCGCCCAACAGCAGGTCGACACGCAGAAGGCTCTGGTCGACCAACTGGAGGGAACGGTACGCACCGATCAGGCGCAGATCGAGACGGCCAAGCTCAATATCGTCTATTGCCACATTACAGCTCCGTTTAACGGGCGCGTTGGATTACGGCAGGTCGACCCGGGCAACATTATTCATGCTTCCGATACAAACCCCATGCTGATCCTGACGCAGTTGCAGCCGATCGCAGTCATCTTTACGCTGCCAGAAGACGTGTTGCCGAACGTATCGAAGCACATGAAGCAAGGCACACTGGAGGTCGATGCCTTCAGCCGCGATGACCAGACCAAGCTGGCGACTGGCAAACTGCTCACGATCGACAATCAGATTGATCCGACGACGGGCACCGCGAAGCTCAAGGCCGTGTTTGACAACAACGACAATCGGTTGTGGCCAAACCAATTCGTGAACGCTGACTTGCTGCTGGAGACGCGAAAAGACAGTACCGTTGTCCCGACTGCCGCGATTCTGCGAGGTCCGCAAGGGACATTCGTGTATACGGTGAATCCCGACAAGACAGTGCAGGATCGTCCGGTCACCGTATCGCTGACCCAGGGAGATACGACGGTCATCGCCGCCGGACTCAATCCCGGCGAAGTGGTAGTCACCGACGGACAGGACAAGTTGCAGCGAGGCAGCAGGATTGAACCGCGCGCGACGAATCCGAGCGGCAGTCGCGTGGGACCGGGCGATGGCGGAAGCGGCCGGCAGGCGGCCGGCACCGCGGGTTCGGGCGCTCACGGTTCGCGAACTCCCTCTTCGGGTAGCCCAATTTCAGGTAGTTCAGGTTCATGAGTCCTTCGCGGCTATTCATTCTCCGGCCAGTTGCCACCACGCTGCTCATGGTCGGCGTGTTGCTTATCGGCTGGGTTGCGTTCATGCAGCTGCCCGTCTCGGCGCTGCCGGAGGTTGACTACCCAACCATTCAAGTTGTGACGTTTTATCCCGGTGCCGACCCCGAAGTGATGGCTTCGTCGGTCACGTCTCCCCTGGAGCGGCAGTTCGGCCAGGTCCCCGGCCTGAGCCAGATGACATCAACGAGTTCCTTCGGCAGTTCAGTCATCACGCTGCAGTTCGGCCTCGATCAGAACATCGACGTGGAAGAGCAGCAGGTGCAAGCTGCGATTAACTCCGGCTCGACCTATCTGCCCACGGATCTGCCGAATCCACCGATCTACAACAAAGTCAATCCGGCGGACGCGCCGATTCTGACGCTCGCGCTGACGTCGGACTCTCTGCCTTTGTCGAAGGTCGAAGATCTGGCGGATACCTCGCTGGCGCAGAAGATCTCTCAACTGCCAGGCGTGGGGTTAGTCTCGATCAGCGGCGGGCAGAAGCCCGCGGTGCGCATTCAGGCCAATCCAACCGCACTGGCGTCCTACGGCCTGAGCCTGGAGGACCTGCGGGCGGCGCTGGCCCAGGCGAACGTTGACCAGGCCAAGGGCGTGATCGATGGGGCGCGACAGTCCTACACCATCGGCGCCAACGATCAGCTTTTCTCCAGCGAGCAGTACAAGCCGATCGTCATCGCGTACCACAACGGCGCTCCAGTAAGGATCAGCGACATTGCGAACGTCATTGACGGGACCGAGAATACGCGGCTCGCCGCCTGGATGAATCTGACGCCGGCAGTGATCGTCAATATCCAGCGCCAGCCGGGCGCGAACATCATCAGCGTCGTCGACCGGATCAAAAAACTTCTGCCCCAGTTGCAGGCTTCCCTCCCGCTGACGGTGAAGGTGCAGATTCTGACCGACCGGACGACGACGATTCGCGCCTCCGTCAAGGACGTCGAATTTGAATTGATGCTGTCGATCGCGCTGGTCGTGCTAGTCGTCTTTTTGTTTTTGCGGAATCTGGCCGCCACGGTGATTCCAAGCGTTGCCGTGCCTTTGTCACTCATCGGCACTTTCGGTGTGATGTATCTGCTCGGCTACAGCCTCAACAATCTGACGCTCATGGCGCTGACCATCTCGACCGGCTTCGTCGTGGATGATGCCATCGTCATGATCGAGAATATCGACCGGTACCTGGAGGCCGGAGATTCTCCGCTGGACGCTGCGTTGAAGGGCGCGGGACAGATTGGGTTCACGATTGTTTCGCTAACCGTTTCGTTGATTGCGGTGTTGATCCCACTGCTCTTCATGGGCGACATCGTCGGCCGGCTGTTCCGCGAATTTGCGGTGACACTGGCGGTGACGATTCTGGTTTCGGCAGGAGTTTCGCTGAGCCTCACGCCGATGATGTGCGCCAAACTGCTGAAGCATCGCAAGGAAGGCGAAAAGGGACGCTTCTACGAGGTCACCGAAAATTATTACAATCGCATCATCGCGTTTTACGGTCGTACCGTAAAAATCGTCCTGCGGCACCAGACCGCGACGCTTCTAGTGACGTTCGGAACGCTGGTGCTGACACTCTTTCTCTACGTGATCGTACCCAAAGGATTCTTCCCGGTGCAGGACACAGGTGTCATCCTGGGCGTATCGGAAGCGCCTGACTTCATTTCCTTCGACGCCTTGGCGCAGCGGCAGCAGGAACTGGCAAAAATCATTCTGCAGGACAAAGAGGTAGACAGCCTGTCGTCGTTCATTGGAGTCGATGGCACGAACACAACTCCCAATGAGGGCCGGATACAGATCAATCTGAAGCCGCGTGACGAGCGCTCGGACGACGCCTCCGCCATCATTCGACGGCTGCAACCGCAGCTCGCGAAAGTCGATGGCATCACGCTCTACATGCAGCCGGTGCAGGATCTTACGGTCGAAGACCGGGTGAGCCGCACCCAGTTCCAATACTCGATCGAAGATGCGGACGCAGCGGAACTGGCGCAGTGGACCCCGAAGCTGGTGGCCAAACTGCGAACCCTGCTGGCGTTGACCGACGTGGCCACGGATCAACTCAATGGTGGGCTCAAGACAAATGTCACGATCGATCGGGACACCGCGTCGCGGCTGGGAATCTTCCCGCAGGCCATCGACAATACGCTGTATGACGCCTTCGGCCAGCGGCAGGTTTCGACTATCTTCACGCAGTTGAACCAGTACCACGTGATTCTCGAAGTGCTGCCGAATTTCGCAACCAGCCCTGATGATCTCAAAGACATTTACATCCGCCCCAGCACGGTAACTGCGAACAGCGGCGCTCCCACGGCCAACGGCGCGGCGGTAGCGACCAGCGGCGCTCCGGTTCCGATCTCGACCTTCACACGGATGAAGTCGGGACAGGCTTCGCTTGCCGTCAATCACCAGGGACAGTTCCCCGTGGTAACGCTTTCGTTCAATCTTGCGCCCGGGGCTTCGCTCGGAGACGCAACCAAGGCGATCCAGCAGGCCGAAAAAGACATCCAGCTGCCGCCCAGCATTCATGCGGCATTTCAGGGCACCGCAGCGGCGTTTCAGAATTCATTGGCATCTGAGCCCTATCTGATTCTGGCTGCCGTGATTACCGTCTACATCGTGCTGGGCGTTTTGTACGAGAGCTACATCCATCCCATAACGATTCTTTCCACTCTTCCGTCGGCGGGCGTGGGTGCAATTCTGGCACTGATGATCACGGGGAACGACTTAACCGTGGTGGCACTGATCGGCATCATACTTTTGATCGGTATTGTGAAGAAAAACGCCATCATGATGATTGACTTCGCGCTCGAAGCGGAACGCGAAGAGCATAAGCCGCCCGAGGAAGCGATTTATCAGGCATGCCTGCTGCGCTTCCGGCCCATCATGATGACGACCATGGCCGCACTGCTGGGCGGACTGCCGTTGGCGCTGGGATCGGGGACCGGCGCGGAACTCCGACGGCCCCTCGGCATCACGATTGTCGGTGGATTGCTGCTCAGCCAATTGCTCACGCTGTACACAACGCCGGTGGTCTATTTGTGGTTTGACCGGCTCGCGCACAAGTTATCGCGGTATCGGATCGGCAATCCGATTCCTCAAGAACCGATGTCGGCGGATTAGATCTAAGACTGGTAGAAGATGAGTATTTCGTCCCCATTTATCCGGCGCCCGATTGGCACGTCACTGCTAGCGGCGGCCTTGCTGCTTTCTGGGATTCTGGCCTTTAATTTTCTCCCGGTGGCATCGCTCCCGAAGATGGATTTCCCGGTGATCAGCGTAGGCGCAAGTCTGCCGGGAGCCGATCCGCAAACCATGGCATCGGCCGTAGCAACGCCGCTGGAACGTCAGTTTGGACGCATCTCCGGTGTGAACCAGATGACGTCGTCGAGCCAACTGGGCAGCACGGGCATCGCGCTGCAGTTCGATCTGAACCGGAATATCGACGCAGCCGCTCGCGACGTACAGGCTTCGATCAATGCGGCCCGCAGCCAGCTTCCGGCGAACCTGCCGAGCAATCCTACCTACCGCAAAGTGAACCCGTCGGACGCGCCCATTCTATTGCTGGCTTTGACTTCCGATACGTCGACGGTGCCGCAGATGTACGACGCCGCGGACTCGATACTGTCGCAGAAACTGTCGCAGGTGCAGGGAGTGGGGCAGGTCTTTGTGTGGGGCGCGTCCCAGCCAGCGGTGCGCGTGGAAGTGAACCCAACTTTGTTGAACAAGCTTGGGATCGGGCTGGATACCGTCCGGAACGCGCTGAATGCAGCCAATGCGAACCGTGCGAAGGGCGAAGTATCGAGCGGATTGGTGTCGTATACGTTCAGCGACAACGACCAGTTGTTCACCGCAGATGAGTACAAGCCCTTGATTGTGGCCTACAACAACGGCGCAGCGGTGCGACTGAGTGATGTCGCCACGGTTGAGGATGCAGTTGCGGACTTACGAAACCTGGGGCTGGTGAACGGCCAACCGGGCATCGTAATACCGATCTTCCGGCAACCGGGAGCGAACATCATTGAAACCGTGGACAGGGTCACAGCGCTGTTGCCGTATCTGCAGTCCTCGATTCCTCCCTCGATCCATCTCTCAGTTTTGATGGATCGCACGACGACGATTCGAGCTTCGGTGAAAGATATCGAGGGTACGCTGCTGATTTCGGTCGTGCTCGTGATTCTGGTGGTATTCCTCTTTCTGCGCACAGTGCGAGCAACGATCATTCCGAGCATTGCCGTGCCACTCTCGCTAGTCGGCACTTTTGGGGCCATGTATCTGCTCGGGTACAGCCTCGACAATCTCTCGCTGATGGCTCTGGCAATTTCTACCGGTTTCGTGGTGGACGACGCGATCGTGGTGCTGGAGAATATCACGCGCTACATCGAGCAGGGCATGGATGTCGTGCAAGCGACATTTAAAGGGGCTGCGGAGATTGGATTCACCGTGCTTTCGATGAGCACGTCGCTGGTGGCCGTATTCATTCCGCTGCTGATGATGGGCGGGATCGTAGGACGCCTCTTCCGCGAATTTGCGGTCACGCTCAGTATTGCGATCGGGGTTTCCCTCGTGGTTTCACTGACGACAACCCCGACGATGTGCGCGAAATTCCTCAGGCCTCCGAAGACCCAAAAGCACAATATCTTCTATCGAGCCAGTGAGTGGTGCTTCGACCGGGTTCTTGCCATCTACACGCACGCTCTGAAATGGGTTTTGGCGCACCAGCCGGTGACGGGGGTGCTGACGATTGCGGTCGCCGTGCTGAGTATTTTCCTTTACTTCAAAGTGCCGACGGGGTTCTTTCCGCAGCAGGACACAGGGAGGATTCAGGGAACAGTGATTGGAGCCGAGGACATCTCGTTCCAGTCCATGAGCGACAAGATTAAGCGCTACGCAAGCATTGTGCTGAAAGATCCCGCGGTCGACACGATGGGTGGTTTTACGGGTGGAGGCAGCGCTCTGAACCAGGGCCGGTTCTTCGTGATGCTGAAACCCCTGGAGCAGCGGGGCCCGTGCCAGAAACAGCACTTTTGGGAGCCTTGCCATTATGCGTCCGCCGACGACGTGATCAACCGCCTGCGCGGCAAGCTGGCGGTGGTGCCGGGCGCGACGCTGATTCTGCAGTCGGCGCAGGAGCTCACCATCGGCGGGCGGTGGGGCAACGCACAATATCAATACACGCTACAGAGCGCGAACCTTGACGATCTGAACACCTGGGCACCCCGTCTGCTGGACAAGCTCAGGACGCTGCCGGAATTGCGGGACCAGAACTCGGACCAGCAGGATAAGGGTTTGCAGGCGAAGCTGGTGATCGATCGCGATACGGCGAGCCGAATGGGGGTCACGCCGCAGACTCTCGACAATGCTCTTTATGACGCGTTCGGGCAACGACAGGTCTCTACCATGTACCGGCCTCTGAACCAGTATCACGTGGTGATGGAAGTTGCGTCGCAGTTCCAGCAGACGCCAGAGGCGCTGCAGAATATTTATCTGAAGTCGACGACCGGAACGCCCATTCCGCTGGCGGCGTTCACCCATTTCGAACCATCGAACACGCCACTGGCCGTCAATCACCAAGGGCAATTGCCTTCGGTGACAATCTCGTTCAACCTGGCGCCGGGAGTTTCTCTCGGACAGGCGACGGATGCCATTGAAAGAGCCGAGCGCACGATTGGATTTCCACCGACGATCCAGGCAAGTTTTCAGGGAACTGCCGCCGCTTTCCAGGATTCCCGTTCCAACATGCTGGTTCTAATCATTACCGCGCTGGGCGCGGTCTACATCGTGCTCGGCATGCTTTACGAAAGTTATATTCATCCCATCACCATTCTCTCGACAATCCCATCGGCCGGTGTAGGAGCGCTTTTGGCGCTGATCTTGACGCACAACGAGCTCAATGTAATTGGAATGATCGGCATCATCCTGCTCATTGGCCTGGTCAAGAAGAACGCGATCATGATGATCGACGTGGCCTTGGAAGTCGAACGCACGCAGGGCAAGAAGCCGGTGGAAGCGATCTATGACGCGTGCATCCTGCGCTTCCGGCCCATCATGATGACGACCATGGCGGCGCTGCTGGGCGGTCTGCCGCTAGCTTTGGGCAGGGGCACCGGCTCCGAATTGCACCGACCGCTGGGTATCACCATTGTCGGAGGGCTGATCGTCAGCCAGATGCTGACGCTCTTCACGACACCGGTCGTGTACGTGTATCTTGACCGGTTCCGGCTGGCCTTGCGGGGCGGCGAAGAGAAGTCCCTGCCAGAAGGCTCCGCGCCAGGCAGTCCACGTCCCAGCCCCGCGCACTGACCCGATCTCACGATTCGTGGCTCGCTATCCATGGGTCAAGCGCTATGCCGCAGGCTGGCCGGACGTGAGTGTGCGTGCAACCTGCGCCGACACCTTCGGCATCGCACCTAGCACAACCGCTTGTTTGCTGCGCGAAGGACAGTTTGTCCCGTATGATAGGAGTTTACGCGTAATACCGCTTGAGCGAGAGATTCGTCCCGAGTGTTGCCGGGTGCCGGCGAATTCCCGATTTTCGTTTTCGTCAAATTCCTTCAGGAGTCACGGATGCTAAAGAAAGCAGCGGCTCTGTTCCTTGTTTGTGCGAGCATGGCCACATGGATCGGTTGTGGGTCGACAAGCAGCAAATATGTGTACGCGGCGGTTCCCACTTCGAATCAAATTGTCATTTTCCGCGAAGACCCGAACTCGGGTGTGCTCACTCCGCTAGCGGGAAGTCCCGTTACGGCCGGGCAGGCGGTACAGGCTTTGGCAATCCATCCTTCGGGGAAATATCTGTATGCCGCAAACTCCGGCGAGGGCGACGTTTCTGAATACACGATCTCGAGCGCGGGCGCGCTGACCGAAGTCACGCCGCGCACGTCTGTGGGCGTCTCTCCTACGTTGCTTGCCGTGGACTCGGCGGGAGCCTTCCTCTACGTTGGCAATTCCGGCTCGTTTAGCATTTCGGTGTTTTCGATTGACTCCAGCACCGGCAAGCTGAACAACGTGCCGGGCAGTCCTTTCCCCATGGGAGTCAGTCCGATCAACATGGCGCTGTCGCCTTCCGGGAGCGATCTCTACGTGACGGGTGGAGGCTCACTGAACACGTCTGGAAACATCCAGGCCTTTACCGTCAGCCAAGGTGTTCCCACCTTAGTGGGAGGGTCTCCATTTTTGACCGGGGCAAGCCCTTATGGACTGGCGATCGCTCCGGGCGGTGGTTTCCTTTACACGGCTAACAACACCGACAACTCCATCTCGGAATTCACGATCAATGCCGATGGTTCTCTGACACAACTGGCGAGTTCTCCCTTCGGAACGCAATACTTCGGGCCGGTTGCATTGCAAATCGACAAATCCGGCAAGTATCTGTATGTGGCCAATCAAGCTTCCACAAATCTATCCGGCTATTCGATCGGAACCGATGGCTCCATCATTGTGCTCGCGACGTCACCGTTCGGTACGGCGGCAAATCCCAGCGTTCTCGCCATGGATGCGGGTGGAAAGTATCTGTTTGCCGGGAACCAGAAGAGTCCGGTGATTCAGTCTTTCAGTCTCGATCTCAACAGCGGAACGCTGGCTTCGATCGCTTCGTACGGAGTCCCGGGCGCGCTGACTTCGATCGCCGTAAGCCCTTAGGTTCTGATTGTGAGCGATATGAATGCGGCCCTGCAAGTCGAGCTGTCGGAACGTGTGTCGACGCGTTACGCCCAGTGGGTGAATCCGGAATGGGTGCGGCTTCTCGACTTGCTGCAGATGAATGTGCGCTACGAACGGTGTGTGGGCGCGGAGCTTTTCACCGACGACGGAAGGCGCATTCTCGACTTTCTCTCCGGATATTGCGTCCACAATGTTGGCCACAACCATCCGCAGGTCGTGCGCGCGCTGCAGACTGAACTCGAGCGATGCGGTCCGGCAATGATTCAGACTCACGTTGCCGACCTTGCTGGTGAACTGGCTGAGAAGTTGTGCGACCGCGCCGGCGGCCGTTTGGCGAAAGCTTTCTTCTGTTCTTCAGGAAGCGAGGGCGTGGAAGCAGCCATCAAGTTTGCGCGCGCTCATACCCATCGCGCAGGAATTCTCTCCGCCGAACATGCGTTCCACGGCTTGACTTGTGGAGCGCTGTCCCTGATGAGCGATAAGTTCTGGAGCGAAGGATTCGGGCCGCTACTTCCTGACACCTCCGTTGTCCCATTCGGCGACCTCACGGCGCTGGAGCGCGAGCTCAAAACCAAACGCTACGCGGCGTTTATCGTCGAGCCGATTCAGTCGGAGGCCGGCGTGCGCATTCCGGGCGCGGACTACCTGCGGGGCGCAGAGTCGCTCTGCCGGCGCTACGGGACCCTGTTTGTGCTGGATGAAGTGCAGACTGGGATGTACCGCACCGGTGCGTTTCTCGCTGCACACCACTTCGGCGTGGAGCCTGACATGGTCATCCTGGCCAAGGCCATGAGTGGAGGGCTGGTTCCGTGCGGCGCCGTGCTGATGTCGGATGCAGTGTGCAATTCTGTGTATTCGTCTTTACCGCGAGCCTTCGTCCATACATCTACGTTCAGTGAAAACAGCTTGGCCATGCGTGCTGCGCTGGCGACCCTCGAAGTTCTGGAGGAGCATGAACTGGGCCAGCGTTCGATCGAGGCCGGCAAGTATTTGCAGGCTCAACTGAGTGAAGCGCTACGTAATTTCGAGATGGTGAAGGAAGTCCGCGGTGTGGGATTGCTGATGGGTATTGAGTTTCAAGCCCCGCGGCAGCTTCGCTTGCGGATTCCCTATGAGGGTTTCAGCGCGGTTCATCCGGCGATGTTCGGCCAGATCGTGGTGATGCGTCTGTTTCGCGACTTCGGATTCCTGACTCAAATCTGCGGAAATAACTTTATGGTGCTGAAGGTCGCTCCGCCTCTGGTCGCAACCGACGCGCAACTCGATGCGTTTGTGGTGGCTATTCGAGACGTCGTGGAGATCGCCCACGCGCCCGGAGTTTTTTGGTCTGAGGCCTTGGGACTGGCGCGGCGCGCCTTCCGCAGTTAGACTGCTGGCTTCCGTTGCCGCGGCGTGATTTAACATACGAGTGACAATTCGCCCCAGGCGCACTGTGACAATACGCGGAACAGTATGCTGGACGCGGGTACAACCGTAAACAGCCGCCAATCATCTAAGTCTGTAAGCCATGATGTCCGGCAGGTGATGGCGCTGACGCCGTGCCAGGACTAGGATTCCACACACATGAAAATCGCCAGCGCCGCAAGTGCCTTTCCCAAACACTACTATTCCCAAAAATTCCTTCTCGAAAAGCTGCAGGAATACTGGGGCGATCAGCTGCGGAATCCGGCGATGTTGGCACGTCTGCACCGGAATGTCGCGGTAGAAGGACGCCACCTCGTAATGCCCCCGGAAAAATACTACGAGATGACCACCTGGGGCCAGGCGAATGACGTCTGGATCCAATGCGCTCAGGAATTGGGCGAGCAGGCCCTGTGTCGCGCACTTCACAATGCTGGGCTGGAACCGAGCAAACTCGGCGCTTTGTTTTTTACCTCCGTTACGGGCATCTCAAGTCCCTCCATCGACGCATTGCTCATCAACCGCATGGGTCTGCCAACCAATATTCGCCGTGTGCCTATTTTCGGACTCGGGTGCGTGGCAGGAGCAGCTGGAATTGCCCGCGCGGCCGACTATGTGCGCGCCTATCCGTCGCAAGCTGCCGCGCTGGTGTCGGTCGAACTCTGTTCCCTGACGATCCAACGCGAAGATCTATCGGTGGCTAATCTAATCTCCTCGGGACTCTTTGCCGACGGATCGGCAGCAGTCATCGTTACGGGTGATGATTTGAATGCAACGGGACCGCAAATTGTGGCAACTCGATCCGTCTTCTATCCCGACACTGAAGAGATGATGGGATGGAACATCACCGAGAAGGGCTTCCGCATCACGCTCTCACCGGAAGTTCCCGTACTGATTCGCGAAAACCTTAGGCGCGACGTAGACGCATTCCTTGCCGACCAGGGACGCACACGCGGCGATATTGGAAGTTGGGTACTGCACACCGGCGGGCCAAAAGTGCTGGAGGCCACCGCGGCGGCCCTGGAACTGCACGATGGCCAACTCGACGCTTCCTGGGACTGTTTGAAAAAAGTCGGGAACCTTTCGTCCGCTTCGGTTTTGGTTGTGCTGGAAGATGTCATGAAGAATCGGCGTCCGGAGCCGGGCACACTGGGAATTCTGGCGGCGATGGGTCCGGGATTTTGTTCCGAGCTTGTACTTCTACAGTGGTGAGGTTGGCAGTTGCTGAACTCGACTGATGTATTCGTGATTGGTGGTGGTCCCGCGGGACTGGCAGCGGCCATTGC
Source organism: uncultured Acidobacteriaceae bacterium (assembly GCA_963709025.1). Lineage (GTDB taxonomy): Bacteria > Acidobacteriota > Terriglobia > Terriglobales > Acidobacteriaceae > Sulfotelmatobacter. The sequence goes on along the minus strand of CAVPVE010000018.1, from coordinate 151,294 downwards.
GGCGCGGCGGCAAGGCTTTCGTGTCGTTGTAGCCGATGGCGCGCAGATGCCGATTGACAAGCCGTGCGGCGAGGGCCTGATGCCCGACGGACTCGCAGCGCTTGCAAGGCTTGGAGTGTCAGTCGAGCCGGAGAATTCTTACCCCTTCCGAGGCATTCGTTTCCTAGCAGCCGGGCTTGCCGTCGATGCCGCATTCCCTCACGGGGCCTCGGGGATGGGTGTGCGGCGAACCGTGTTGCACCGCCTCATCGCGCAGCGGGCCGCCAGCCTGGGAATCGATTTCCTGTGGCAGACACCCGTGACCGGGATTTCACCGGATGGAGTTCGCCTAGGGAGCCGCAAGATCAACGCTCGCTGGATCGTCGGTGCCGACGGCAGCAACTCGCGAGTACGGCGGTGGACTGGCCTCGACGCGTATCGCAAGAGAGATTGCCGTTACGCATTCCGCCAGCATTATCGCGTAGCGCCGTGGACCGACCGCATGGAACTCCACTGGGGACGCCACGGAGAAATCTACGTCACGCCAGTTTCGAACGATGAGGTTTGTGTTGCATTGATCTCTCGTGATCCAAAACTGCGCCTGACAGAAGGCTTGCGGCGATTCCCGGATTTGAAAGCGCGATTGGACGGGGCAGATGTGTCGTCGGCCGAGAAAGGCGCGCTGACAGCGACCTGCAAGCTGAAGCGCGTCAGCTGCGGCAATGTAGCTCTAATCGGAGATGCGTCTGGAACGGTGGACGCAATCACCGGGGAAGGTCTCTGCCTCGCCTTCAGCCAGGCGATGGTATTGGCAGATTGCTTGCGCACAGGTGATCTAGCTCGCTATGAACAAGAGCATCGCCGGCTGGCCCTGCGCCCATTCTTGATGGCACGATTGATGCTGTTGCTTGATCGTCGCCCCCGGCTGCAACGTCGTACACTGCAAGCGTTTCAGAAGCACCCCGACGTGTTCCGGCGCTTGCTGGAGTTGCATGTTGGGGTTCTCTCCCCCCTGCACCTTGCTATGGACGGTCTGACTCTGGGCTGGGGACTCTTAACCGCATAACCACATGACCTTCCAATCGCACCGAGCCTACAATAACGTTTCTTGGCGCAAAACGTGCACGACGTTACTCCTGCTTGCCGTCTCCGCTGTTTTTGCGTCAGCCCAGAACACAGCATTCCAGCTCGATCCCGCACAAACTTCGGTCAAGTTCACCCTCGGCGACGTTCTCCACACCGTGCGCGGAACGTTTCAATTGAAGCACGGAGAGTTGCAGTTCGAGCCGGCCTCGGGAAAGTTTTCAGGCGAGATTGTCGTGGACGCGAAGAGCGGCGAGAGCGGCAGCGGCATGCGCGACCGCAAGATGCACAAAGAAATTCTGGAGAGCGAGCGCTATCCCGAAATTGCCTTCCGTCCAGACAAGATTGAAGGCACCGTCGCGAATCAGGGGAAGTCTTCGGTGAAGGTTCACGGCATGTTCAACATTCATGGCGTGGACCGCGAAATCACCGTCCCGGCCGAAGTGGAGGTGTCCGCCGACCATTGGACTGCGACGGTTCACTTCACAGTCCCATATGCCAAGTGGGGCATGAAGAATCCCAGCACGTTATTTCTGCGAGTGAACGATTCGGTGGAGATTGATCTGTTAGCGGCCGGCGGCGTCGCCAAGCAGCCTGCCGTGAGTGCTGCTCAGTAACCATTCTGTGGGACGATTCCTTTTCCTTCCGTGCACTGATAACATCGGCCCGCCACAAGATTCTTGAATTCTTCCGTTCGTCCGCTTGGCCAATCAATGACCACTCGCTCGACGCGGTCACGCTTTTCCAACCCAAACGTCACTGGCAATTCGGATTGGGACAAGTAGCTGGAACCGCCTTTCACCAGCCGGGACTGCGTCATGCCTCCGGCAGAGACCCGCACGGTTGCGCCAATCCCATCTCGGTTTGACTTTGTTCCCACCAGGCGAAAGCGGATGCTGCGGTTTCCGCTGAGTTGATCGTTGCGATAGAGAAATGCAGGCCCGTTGTTAGTAGTGAGCAGCAGATCAAGATCCCCGTCGCGATCAAAGTCCGCATAGGCAAGGCCGCGGCCAACTTTCGGCTGATCGAACTCTCCGCCAACTTCCGCCGCAACCTCGCGAAACGTCCCTTTGCCGCGATTGAGAAAAAGTTCGGGCGGCTGCGCGTATCCCACGTTGCCGCGAATGTTGCGCACCGTTTCGTCGATGTGTCCGTTGGCCACGGCGAAGTCCAGCCAGCCATCGAGATTCACGTCCAGAAAGGCGCAGCCAAATCCAAGGCTGTTGCGGGAAGCGATGCCCACTCCGGATTGCGGCGCAATGTCTTCGAAACTTTTCCCGCTCATACGATAGAGCCCGATCATTTCGTTGTCGAAGTTTGTGATAGCCACGCCAGGCGTTCCGGAATTATCAAAATCAGCAACGTCCACGCCCATGCCCGCGCGAGCCTTTCCTTCGGTGCTGAATGCAAGCCCGGTCTCAACCGCCGCATCCTTAAATGTGCCGTTGTGCTGGTTGCGGTAGAGTTTGTTCGGCTGCGTGTCATTCGCGACGAGCAGGTCGGGCCAGCCATCGTGGTTACTGTCGAACAGTGCAACTCCCAGGGACTTGGAACTGCTGTCGAAGATTCCACTCGCCGCCGTAACATCTTCAAACGTGCCGTCGCCGCGATTGTGAAAGAGCCAGCACGTCGCTCCCCGATAGGCCTCGGGCGTGCAGTACGATTTGTGTTTCCCGTCGAGGCTGCAGAACACGTCGTGTTCCGGCGACCACTTCACGTAGTTGCAGACAAAAAGATCGAGCAAGCCGTCGCGGTCGTAGTCGAACCACAAGGCGGACGTGCTGAACCCTTCACGCTTGCCCAGTCCGCTCGTGTTGGTCACGTCGACGAACGTGCCTTTCCCGGTGTTGCGGAACAGGCGATTCTGTCCGACGCAAGTGATCAGAATGTCAGGAAAGCCATCGTTGTTGTAGTCGCCCACCGCAACACCCATGCCGTACATTTCGACATCGAGTCCCGCATGAGTCGTCACATCGGTAAACGTGCCGTTGCCGTTGTTGTGATAGAGACGCAGCGTAGTGCGGCGTTTCTTGTGGCCTGGCCAGTCCGTGCCGTTGATCAGCAGAATGTCCTGCCAGCCGTCGCGATCGTAATCCAGGAACGCGCATCCAGAACCCAGAGTCTCCGGTAGGAACTTGCCGCCGAATGCTCCGCTATTGTGCTGGAATTGAATTCCAGCCGGGCCCGTCACGTCGGTAAAACGAAAGCCGGGAGGAGCAGAAGCTCCAGCCTGCGCCGCCATTGCCTGCAGAACAGGCAGATGCGAACAACCCGCCAATCCCGCCATCCCCCACAGAAATGACCGACGATTCACGGAACGTTCACCAGCCCGGCGCGAATCGCGTAGACCACTAGCTCAGCCGTCTTATGAATCCCCAGCGAGTTCATAATGTTCGCGCGGTGAACGGCTACAGTATTCGCGCTCAGCTCGAGCACCGTCGCGATCTCTTTATTCGATTTGCCGTCGACGATCATCTGCAACACTTCCAGTTCGCGCTGGGTGAGCGCGGCGCTGCGCTCACCTTTCAGAACTGATCGCTGTTCGACCGTCGGATCGAATACCGTTTCCCCTGCGGCTACCTTACGGATTGCGGCTCCAAGCTCCAGATCCATGGCGTTCTTCAGAACGTAGCCCTTGGCGCCGGCTTCGATCGCCTGCCGCACCCACGTGCTCTCCGTATGCATGCTGAGCATGAGAACGGCAGTTTCCGGCAAATCCTCAATAATTTGCCGAGTGGCTTGCAATCCGTTCATGCCCGGTAAAGCGCAGTCCATCACCACGACTTGGGGATGTAGTTCTTTCGCCAGCTTGATGGAATCCTCACCATTGCCCGCTTCGCCGACCACTTCCATGTCGGGCTCATCCTCGAGCATGCGGCGGAAACCGCGCCGCACCAGGCTGTGATCATCCACCAGCAATACTGTGATCTTCTTTTCCATAAGGCTCCGCTTTCTCTCTGGGGACGGTCAGATGGACCCTGGTCCCCCCTTCTGCCGGACGGGAAAAAACAATTTGCCCGCCCATCAACTCGGAACGCTCGCGCATCGCTACCAATCCGATTCCACGTTTATTCGGACGTTCCGCGAACCCAACTCCGTGATCTTCTACTTCCAACTCAAGCGCCTCAGGCAAGAAACGCAGGCGAACCCAAGCCGCCTTCGCGCCCGAGTGCCGCGCCACGTTGTTCAGCGCCTCCTGCAACACGCGATAGACGTGCACGCCGGCACCACCGTCCACCAGGAAGGCCTCGCCCTGCTTCTCATAGGATATGGCAATTCCAGTTTGCCGTTCTATGGTAGGAATGTACCAGTCGAGCGTGCTCTCGAGCCCGGCCTCATCCAGCATCACGGGATGCAGCGCCTGCGACAGACTGCGAACTTTCTCCAGCGTGGTCTGCGCTACCTGGAGAACTTCCTTCAAATCAGCCCGGAGCGACGAGCCTTCGGGCGCGTGCGCGCCCGCCCGGCGCAGCATGGAGCCGACAGCCGTGAGGATTTGCCCGAATTCATCGTGCAGTTCGCGCGAAATATAACGGAGCGTGGATTCCTGCGCGGCAATCAGCTTCTGCGCCAGTTCACTCCGGCGCTCGGAAACCTCGGCCAAACGCGCGAATAACCTCCGGTTCCACCGAATCACCGAAAGACCATTCAGCAGAATTGCTAACAGCGTCGCGGCCAGAAAGACGTAGACCTGCTCCTGTACGCGATCGTAGATCTGAACAATCCGCTGTCCAGCCTGCTCCTCGTTCTCGCTATTCTGCACGAGCAAACGGGCTACAGCCGTACTCAGCGCCGCCTGCCGCTCCTGCAGAGATAACTGAATTTGCTCACGCGCCTCTTTTTCCTTGCCGTCGTGCGCGAGGGCGAACACACGGTCGACGGCATCCCAGAACTGGTTGAAGTTTGAGGTAAGAAAGGAGCTCTGCTCGGCCGTGCGGCTGGCCGCGGCAAAGCCCGCCTCCAGGCGCATGGCGTCGTCCAGGTCGGTCCGAATCCGTTGGAACTGCGCCGACCAGGCGGTCAGAGGGTAAGGCTCGTCGCTGCTCACCATGTCGCGCATCGCAACGGCGAGAAGATTGAGATCGTTCTGAATGCGCAACAACTGCAGCGAATCCTTGCGGTTGCGGTCCACCAGTTCGGTCTGCAATTTGCGCAGGCCAGTCACCTGCCACGTGATATAGGCCGAATACGCCACTACCGCGGACAGCGTAATGAGCAGGCCCAGCAACAGGCCCAGGGTCGGTGATCGGTCCGGCGTAGACGGGCGGGACACGCCCCGAGCATACAACGTCGACGGGGCGTGTGTCACAGGCCGGCTTCCGCACACGCTGTACCGGCAGATGTGTGACAATGCTGTAATAATGAAGCGAATCCCGACCCAACAGAGTCAAACAATAGATTGAGCGTCCCCGACAAAGAAGCCGCGAAGCCTCCCAAGATCCAGCGTCTGAAAGCCGTCTGGCCCGAAGTTTGGAAGCTGATGCGTCCGCGCCGCGCCCTGCTCGCGCTGGGCTTCGTGCTGATGGTCATCAACAAGCTCGCCGGGTTCGTCCTGCCCTATTCCTCGAAGTTCCTGATTGACAATGTGGTGGGCAAGAATCAAACGGGACTCTTGCGCCCGCTGGTCTTCTCTGTGTTATTGGCGACCCTCGTCCAGGGCGTCACTTCTTTTTCTCTGACTCAATTGCTGTCGAAGGCTGCTCAGCGCCTGATTGCCGACCTTCGCGAGCAAGTGCAGAAACATATCTCGCGCCTCCCCGTAGCGTTTTACGACGCGAACAAGGCAGGCGCCTTGGTGTCCCGCATCATGAGCGACGTGGAGGGAGTGCGCAATCTGCTCGGAACTGGCCTGGTCGATTTTGCGGGAGGCTTAGTCGCTGCCGGCATTGCGCTTGCTTTGCTGCTGCGCATCAGCGCACCGCTGACCCTGATTGCAGTCGGTTCTCTCGGCTGTTTTGCGTTCGCTTTGAACCGGGCGTTCGCAATTATTCGACCCATCTTCCGCGAACGAGGCAAGATCAACGCTGAAGTTACTGGACGACTCACCGAATCCCTGGGCGGTGTGCGGGTTATCAAGGGATACCACGCAGAAGAGCGCGAAGAAAACATTTTCGCCGGCGGCGTGCGGCGGTTGCTCGATAACGTGATGCGGACGCTGACCGCCACTTCCCTGATGGGGCTTTCCGCGAGTGTGCTGCTCGGAGTGGTCGGCGCAGCCACAATGTACATCGGGGGGCGTCAGATGACGGCCCATACCCTTACGCCCGGCAGCTATTTTTCCTACAACTTTCTTCTCGTGTTTTTGATTGCCCCGGTCATGCAGGTGGTGCAGATCGGCACGCAACTGACCGAAGCGTTGGCTGGTTTGGAGCGCACGCAAGAGATCATGGCGGAGCGGCCGGAAGATCAGGATCCGGGGCGTTCGGTAAAACTTCGCGACATTGTCGGCACAGTGGAATTCGAAAATGTGACCTTCAGCTACGACGGCACCCACGACGTCCTTCGTGACATTTCCTTCCGCTCCGAGCCGGGAACGGTGACTGCTCTCGTCGGTTCGTCCGGATCGGGCAAGTCGACGACGATCGGCTTGATTTCCGCTTTCTATGTGCCCTGGAAGGGTACGGTGCGCGTCGACGGCGTCGACCTGAGCACGGTACGCCTCGACAGTTTCCGGACGCGGCTAGGGGTCGTATTGCAGGAGTCGTTCCTGTTCGACGGGACGATCCGGGCCAACGTCGCCTTCTCGCGCCCCGATGCCAGCGAAGAAGAAATTATGCGCGCCTGCCGCATCGCTCGGGTCGACGAATTCGCCGAATCGTTTGCCGAGAAGTACGACACCATCGTTGGCGAACGCGGCGTGAAATTATCAGGTGGCCAGCGGCAACGCATCTCGATTGCTCGCGCGATTCTGGCCGAGCCGCGCATCCTGATTCTGGACGAGGCAACTTCCAGCCTCGACTCGGAATCGGAACAGATGATTCAGCAAGGCCTGTCGTATCTCATGCAGGGACGCACCACGTTCGTCATCGCGCATCGGCTGTCGACTATTCGCCGCGCCGATCAGATCATGGTCATGGAGCAAGGACAAATCGTCGAACGCGGTACGCACGCACAGCTCTATGCGGCACGAGGACGTTACTACGACCTTTACACGCGCCAGCACGGTGTCGAAGAGAATCTTTTCCTGGCTCCCGGCGAAGGCGACGCGGTTGCAGTTAGCGGAAACGGCGCGGGCGCCAAGAACGGCGACGTCAAGGCAGCTGACGCTCTGCGCGTGCTGCGAGGAGAAATGCGCTAGCCCCTATGACGACAGCCCCTCCAGTGTCTGCTCCGCGTGGCACCGTCGCCATTCGCAGTGAAAATCTCTGCCGTCATTACCGAATGGGCGAAACCGTAATCCGCGCGGTGGATGGCCTTTCGCTTCAGGTTCGCGCCGGAGAATTTGTCGCGCTCCTCGGCAGTTCCGGGTCAGGAAAATCTTCGGTGTTGAATCTGGTGGCGGGGCTCGATCGCCCGACGTCAGGAAGCGTCATCGTTGGGGATCGTGACCTGGCTAAGCTGTCCCGCGAAGAACTCGCCAAGTACCGTCTTCATGTTGTGGGGATGGTCTTCCAGTCGTTCAATCTGATCCCAAGCATGACGCTTGCGGAGAACGTGGAGCTGCCCCTCCGATTCGCGGAGGTCGATCGCGCCGAACGTTCCAAGCTGGCGCGCGAGGCGTTGGAACGCGTGGGATTGCGAGCTCGCACGGACCACCGGCCGAGCGAGCTTTCCGGCGGCGAACAGCAGCGTGCCGCGCTGGCGCGCGCCCTGATCAATCGTCCGCAGCTTCTGCTTGCCGATGAACCCACGGGCAACTTAGACAGCCACACCGGAACCGAGATCATGGAGATGGTCCGTCAGTTTAACCGCGAGTTGGGCATGACCGTCGTGATGGTGACGCACGAGCGAGCCCTGGCCGAACGTTATGCGCAACGCATGGTCTTCCTCGCCGACGGAAAGTTAATCGACGATCGCGCTAACACGCCCGCGCTGGACGGAGGTCGGTTTTGAAGCTTCCCGATCTGACTGAACTAGCCCTGCGGAATCTGCGTGAGTCGCTGCTGCGAAACTCGCTCACGACGATCGGCATTTCGGTGGGAGTGGCGTCGCTGGTAGCGATGCTCTCGTTGGGAATCGGCCTGCAGCAGCTCTTCTCGCGCCGCCTGGCAAAATCGGGTCTGTTCGACACGGTGATGGTAACGTCCAGACGCGATCTGCGCGGGATGGGCCGCGACGAAGAGCGCAACGGGCCTCCTCCCGGAGAAAGCCGAGTGCTTGATGAATCTGCGCGGCTCGAAATGGAACACCTGGCAAACGTGCTCGAAGCATACCCCGACATTCGTTTCATCTCGGAACTGCGCTACGAGGATAAACCGCATTTGACCATGATCTCTGCATTGCCCTCGTCGGCGAAATCCAATGAATCGTTCGACGGCATGCAGGGCAGCTTCTTCACCTCAGACACCGCGCCCGAAGTGATTCTGCAAAAATCGTTTGCCGAGGAGTTGTTGGGCAAGATCCCAGCCCGCGGCATCGACGAAACCAACGTCGCTGATCTGGCAAAACCTCTTCTTGGCAAGGAATTGACGATGCGCTATGCGCAACGCGCCGCCACTCCGGCCCAGCCGCCAAGTGCGGACGCCGCGAATCCTCCCGACAACAGTCTGTCCGGCGCCGCGTACTCGGTCGTCTCTCGCGAACAGAAACTCAAGATTGTTGGGGTGTCTGACCTTGATCCCGAGAGCATGCGCGGCCCAACGCGCGCGAAGGTTTTTCTGCCCCTGAAGTTGGCCCAGAGCCTCCACATTATGCAACCCACTGACCTGCGGGAGGTCGCACGGGCCGCGAGTGATCAGCCGGTGTATTCTTCCGTGAGTGTGAAAGTAAAAAATCCCTCTCAGGTTCAGTCCGTAGAGGACGCCATCAAGAAAATGGGGTTTGGTACGTTCTCCATCCTCGACGCGAGCCGAGGCCTGCAGCAAGTGTTCAAAGTCTTGTATGCCTTCCTCGGAATTTTCGGTAGCCTCGCCTTGATCGTGGCCTCCATTGGCATCGTGAACACTCTGGTGATGGCCATCCTGGAACGGCGCCGGGAGATCGGGATCATGAAGGCGATCGGGGCCAGCGATGGTGATGTGAAAAAGCTATTTTTTGCCGAGGCTGGAGCGATGGGCGTTTTGGGCGGCATTGTAGGGGTGGCACTCGGCTGGATCATCGGGCAAGTCATCAATCTCGGAACCAATGTCTATCTTAAGCGCCAGGGATTCCCGCCCGAGCACTTCTGGGCGGTTCCATGGTGGCTGGTCGGGTTCGCCATCCTGTTCGCGTTTCTGGTAAGCCTGGTATCCGGCCTCTATCCCGCGGGACGAGCTGCCCGGCTCGATCCCGTACAGGCGTTGCGTTACGAATAGACTGACCCGCATGATCCGCGCCTTCAGGCTCATTTTCGTCTTCGTTTTAGCGACTGGAACTTGGGCCACCGCGCAGAGCCGCATCGACTGCAGCGCTCTGAACAGCCGCATCCTCAAACAGGTCGTCCACTATTGCGTTTATTTACCATCCGGATATGAAGCAGGCGCGACGCAGATTCCGGCACGGCGGTATCCGGTGCTCTACTTTCTTCACGGCTTGGGCGATAACGAGCAAACCCTCTTCAACAGCGGCGGCTGGACCTTGCTCGACGATCTCCGCAACCAACACAAGATGGGGGACTTCCTGATTGTCGCTCCCGAGGGACGCCGCAGCTTCTACATCAATTCTGCGGACGGATCTGTTCGCTACAACGATTTCTTTCTGCAGGAATTCATCCCTCAGATGGAGAAAAAGTACCGAATACTCCCCGGCCGGTCGGGACGCGCCATCAGCGGCATCTCCATGGGCGGCTACGGCGCCTTGCGCTTCGCCTTCGCTCGTCCTGAATTATTCTCAGCTGTGAGCGCGCAGAGTGCCGCGCTCATCACCGAATCGCCGCAAACCCTGGATTCAGCATCGCGAACCGGAGCACCCCTGGCGAGCGTACTAGCTCCAGTCTTCGGCAGGCCGATCAACGTGGCACACTGGAATGAAAACAGTCCGTTCGTACTGGCAAAAAGAAATGCCGCAGCCTTGCGAAAGATGGCCATCTATTTCAACTGCGGTCAAGACGACAACTACGGCTTTGAAAAGGGCGCTGCGGCTCTGCACGAGGAACTGCAAAAGGAAGGCGTTAGACACGAATATCACCCGTACCCCGGCGACCACAGTCTGACGTATTTTTTGTCCCACTTCGCCGAAGTGATGGAGTTTCATTCCAAAGCTTTCGACCTGCTGCAGCAACGCTGAAAACGCTGTGCCTGTTGTAAACTAACCAAGCGTCCAATCGCATTTGGCGACCCTGTACTAGCCGGAGAGGTGGCCGAGTGGTTGATGGCTCCGGTCTTGAAAACCGGCGTACCCGAAAGGGTACCGGGGGTTCGAATCCCTCCCTCTCCGCCAGTTTTATTGTTTTCAGCAACTTGCAAGCTGGTGATACCTGCACTGAGTCCATGGGGTATACTTTTTCGGTTGCCCCACCAAGGAGCAGTGTATGGCCGAATGGCGCGATCTCTCTGATTACGACGGCATTTATCAGGTTTCCGACCAAGGGCAAGTCCGCAACACCGAAACCGGCAAGATCCTACAGCCCGTCAAAATGAAGAACGGGCGGCTCTATGTCACCCTTTCCAGCAGCGGTTTCCAACGAAAATGCACGGTGCACAGCCTGGTGGCTGCTGCGTTCTTGGGCGACTGCCCGCCAAACCACGAGGTCACCCACAAGGACGGCGACTATACTCACAACGAAGCGTCCAACCTGGAGTATGTCACTCGGCGGGAAAATCAGAAACGATTTGTGATGAGAACCGGGGGGTACTCCGTAAATCTCACCAAGCGTGTACAAACCGGTGAGGGGATGCGCTACTGCCCTGTCGCTCAATCCCCCAACGGTCGCGTGAAGCCTGATCTTGTCGTCGTGAGCGGACAACAGGAACGCCACCCCGAGGGTGCTTACTACTTGGAATGGCGTGAAGACGGCAGGCGGATCCGCTTGTCTGTCGGCAAAGACCCTCAAGATGCAGCTGCACGACGCCAGCGCAAGGAAGCGGAACTGAATGCACTCAATAGCGGGGTGTCTGTCCTTCCTGAGGACGGCGATGGCCATCGGACTGTCGCAAAGGCGGTCGCGCGGTTCCTGGAGGAGACCGAGCTCACCAAGAAGCCGAAGACTCTGGCCGCATACACGACCGCTCTGAACTACTTCACCGAGTCCTGTCTCAAGCTCTACCTGCAAGACATCGAGCGCGCCGATCTGCTCAAGTTCTGTGCCTTCCTTCGGGACAAGAAGAAGCAGGCACCACGCAGCGTGTACAACAAGTTCGAGAACGTGATGACATTTCTGAAGGCAAATGGGATTCGTGGACTGGTGGGCAAGAACGACTGGCCGCGCTACACGGAAGAAGAGCCAGAGATGTATGAGCCCGCAGAACTGGACACGCTATTCAAAACCTGCGACGCCGAAGAGCGGCTCTGGTACGAGTTCTTTCTGATGACGGGCATGAGAGAGCAGGAAGTCATGTACACGTACTGGTCGGACGTGAACTTCGCGGCCGCGACGGTTCGGGTGAGCCACAAGCGTGATCGTGGATGGACACCGAAGGCGTACAAGGAGCGTGAAATTCCAATTCCCGCGAAGCTGGTGAAGAGTCTGAAGGCGTGGAAGGCAAAAGCTGACAAGACATGTGGGCTGGTGTTCCCCACTTCCGGATGCAATCCGAAGCTGGATTTTCTGGATTGCCTGAAGGCCGTGGCTGAGCGCGCGAAACTCGACGAAGACAACTTTTGGCTGCACAAGTTCCGGGCCACGTTCGCTACACGATGTCTTTGGGCTGGAGTCGATCTGCGGACCGTGCAGCAGTGGCTGGGTCACTCAGACATGGAATCGACGATGCGGTATTTGAAGCCGTCACGCAGCCAGCAAACTAGGGAAAAGGTGAACGAGATTTTCGCCTAAAGGCCTTGCAGACTCTGGAGGGAAGAATTCGAATCGGTCGATTAACGTAACTCAAGAACATTCAGGGCAGTACATGAAAGATACTGACGATCTGACTTAATGGATTACCAATGATTATAGCTATCGTGCATAATTCTGAAGTCCCTTGTAAGGCAGAGATCGACGGCCACGCGAAGCTTCGGTTTTCCTATTTAATCAAGTAAAATACTCTGTCTACGAAGTCTCTTTCTGAGATGTTCGGCTGCTAGTGTTCTTGACCCTATTAACCAGTACATGAAGACTCGAAAGCTCTCTGCTCTTCTGACAATCGCGCTGATGTCAGCACTCGGCGGATGTGGGGGCGGAGGCAGTAGTTCATCCGGCGGACCTCCACCACCTCCACCGCCTCCTTCCGCACCGACGATATCTATCGTTGCGCCCGCGAGCATGACGCTAGGCATTGTTCTGAGTTCCTTTACCGTGGTGGGTAGTAATTTCAACGGCGGAGCGGAAGTCTTCATCGACGGGCAGCCAGCTGTCTACACGAACTACGTCGATTCTGGCACGCTGGATGTGACCTTCAACGAAAGTATTAGCGCTACTCCGGGAGCGCACCAAGTCACCGTCCAGACGGTAGCCGGGACTTCCAACGCGGTCCCTTTCACTGTGTACGTGCCTCAGGAAGCCCCGTCGGTCATGAACGCGCTTCCCGCTTACCTGGTTGGTAACGAACATGATCCGCCGTCGGTCGTTGTTGGGGATGTAAACGGCGACGGATTCGCTGATGTTCTTGTGCCCGATTGGGCCAACAGCCAGATTGATATCCTCAATGGCAACGCTGACGGCTCCCTGTCGCCGCCCCAGCTCCTGTCCGTCTTTCAGGCGTATGCTGTGGCCGTTGCGGACATGAACGGCGATGGCAAGACCGACGTGATTGCGGTCGGCAGTGACAACTCACAAACCAGCACCGTCTCGATCTTGCTCGGTGACGGCCATGGGAACTTTCAACCTGCATCGTCGCAGCAGACTGTCAACGGACCATACCCTAGTGTCATCGGAGTCGCCGATATCGATGGCGATGGCCAGCCGGACCTGGTCCTCTACGTTCAAGGTGCTCTAGTCTGGTTGAGAAACACTGGAGGAGGGAATTTCGCCCCGCCGGTAACTCTGGCTACACCCGCCTACAACTTTATCGCCCTCGCCGACTTTAACAACGATGGCAAGCCTGATCTTCTTTATCCGGTACTCAACTCCTCCACAGGGACTAATGCGTTTCATCTCTTGATGAACCAAGGTGGAGGGAACTTCACCGATCAAGTGCCCACGGCTCTCACTGGCATGAGTGGCACTCCCACAGTGATCGACTTCGATTTGGATGGCATTCCAGACTTGGTCGTACAGCAAGTCGTGAACTCGACGACAAATATTTTATATTCCTTTCGCGGCAACGGTGACGGTTCATTTACCCAGGTGGGGAGTATGAACCTGTCATGGTCGTACTACTTTGTGACAGCCGATTTCGATCACGACGGCCTTCCCGACCTGGCGGGAACGAACGACTCACAGATCATGTATTTGTTCGGGGACGGTCACGGCAACTTCACGCCACAGCCTATTGTCAGCCCAGCCGGAATCTTCGTCGGAGTGGGAGATATCAACGGCGACGGCCTCCCGGATATTGTTGCTCCCGATCGCTCGAATTTTGTTGCCGTTGCCCTGGGGCGAAAGGACCGCAACTTCCCGTCTCCGCTTACAATCTTCCCGCAAGGCTGGGGCTTCATAACGCTGGGCGATATCAACGGCGACGGACTGCCAGACATCTTCGTCGGCGGTATCGAACCTCCGGACGGCACCGCCGGTATTCCCGGAACGGCATTCCTGAATCAGGGCAACAGTTCGTTCACGCTCGATCTATACACCGACCCCAGCAGCTTTGCCGTCGAAAACTTGAGCGGGTCGGGCGTAGTCGATTTGGTGGGGACCTCTGGCAACAGCTTTGTCATTTTGCCCAACAACGGCGCGGGGGGATTTTCTAGCTCGCCGATCACGCTCCCAACTATATCCACACCCAGCGCGATCCACGTCGCTGACATGGATGGCGATGGCCATCCCGACATTGTTACGGTCAACCAGATCTTCTTCGGAAACGGTTCCTACCAGTTCACATCCGTCCCCTTGGCCATCGGTCAGAACTTCGCGGTCGGCGACTTCAACGGGGACGGCAAGTTGGACGTCATCAGCGGCTCTACGATCTTAATGAACACTGGGAACAGAACTTTCCAGGCTGTGACCACGAACCTTCCCCAAGGCTTTGCAATGGCGGTGGGTGACTTCAACGGCGACGGGAAGGACGACCTTGTGCTCAACGACGGCAGCACCGTGTTCCTAATCTACTACAGCAAGGGCGACGGAACATTCTATCAGAGTGCGCAGCTGGGACTCGGGGGACAGTCGCAGGCAGGAGCATTCCAGGTCGGGGACTTTAACGGGGATGGCCGCATCGACCTCGCCGTAGCCGTATATCCGACGTACGAAGTGGCTATGTTCTTCAATCAGCCGGGAGGGCTATTTACTCTTTCTTATTTTGTGTCCGGGCCGGGAGCGTATGCCATGCGTACCGCAGACCTCAACCGGAATGGCAAACTTGACTTGGTGCTCGAGAATTATCCTCCCCTAAATCCTCCGACGACGGCGGAGGTCGTATTTCACAAGTAGTGAGAGGCAGGGGCAACTGGAGGGGCCGCCCACCTTTCAGTTTCCATCCCGTTTTAGAGCTGCGTAGCTTTCGAAAAAACTAGTGAACGTCCCGTCCCCACATTCTCCGCCTGCGTTAACTTCCGCTTGCTCGACAGCACCGGCGCGGGCTTTCAACAGGTTCGCGCACATTAACCGGAAGTTGCTCCACAGCACCCTTTCGGGGGTGACGTGTCTCTCCCCTACACCCCGTGCGAAGCACGGCAAAAAACCTCAACCCCACCACGGCACCCCGGAGCATGAAACTGCTCGCACAACCGTGCCGGAATCGCCACACTGCACGGTCGGGATCAGGGCGCGGATCGGCGGCTCCTCACCCCGGAATCAGGAACCGGATCGGCACCCGCAGACGGCAAGGCCGCGCCACACACCGGCGCGGCCAGAGCCCAACTGCACGGCTAAAGAAAACCTCTCAGAATACCCCGGAACCGGAGCACCTAACCCCGAACCCTCACCCGCTCCCGGATCGCTCGCCCTGTGCGCCCCCAGAAACGCCAGCGGCAGGTACTCTTGCTCCCCAGTCGGATCGGTCTAACATCCCTGACCGCAGTGTGAGCAGCTTCGGGGCCAGAAGGCATTGAACCGCACAAAGCGCCGGTGACATTGCGGGCAAGGCCAAACGGCGAGAGCAACGAACGAAACCAAGTAGGTCAGCATCAGAAGCCCCGTCACGACAAAGCCGGGGACAAAGGAACCGCTCAAACGAAATCCGACCAGAGCAACTGCGTACCCAATCGGCGCACATAACAACAGGGCTGATATGGTCACCACTCTTAGAATGCGGATCGGCTTGCATCCATTAGCCATCATTGCCCGATTCCTCCAGGAAAGTTTTCTACCTTACTGCGGTACCGTTGCCGTTGCACTTTTCGTTTCGCTTACCCCGAGTCCAAAGCCAACGCCGATGTCGACGGTGACGGACCATATGCCGGAACGTCCAGAGGAGATGCTAATGGAGGCCGCTGGGCCGAGGCCGATATCAATGTTGAGGGTGTTGGTTGTTGTCTTCAACGCTGGCGCGTTACCTGCATTCGTGACAGTTACTCCGGCACCTACACCTATAAACGCCCCTGCCACAAACGAGTCTTTATCCTGTTTGGGAGTTCCCGCTGTATGCTGACCTGCGTTGGCCTCCGTCGAGCCGCTAGCCACCGCCCCAACAGAGGGATGGCCTGTTGAGTCAACAAACGCTCCAGCGGCAGCCGAGCCCTGGGCCGTCGCACCTGCCTTGACCACGCCGATGTCCGCAGCTGCCGTGACGGTTGGGAGGATACCGCCACCAGTCTTTGGCTGTTGAGTCTGCTGGGTTTGTTGGGTCGACGTATTTTGCGCCGACTCACCGGGGCACTCGTCGTAGTTTTACCTCCTTTAAATCGTAGATTTACTGCTTCGGTCTGCCGGAGACGATTTTGCTGTGAAGCGTTTTAAGACCCTCCATGCGGCGGTCAGCACCAGCCCCACGACGAAGTACACTACAAAATTTGCGAGGACTGCCATGACGACGATTTCAATCGTGGTTGCGCGTCCTGCTCCTTCTGTGGCCATGAGCCAGAAGGAAGTCGGCCATACAAACAGCTCGATATCTTGACGCAATCCATCTAAGGCGGCCGACGGGTGAAGCAATCCTAATAAGCCGGAACCAAGCATAAAGAGCACCGCCGCTCCCACACCAACAAGGCCCCAGATCGAAGCAGTTTTCCAAATTGAACGCATTGTGGTCTCCTCCTTCTAAGTCAAACGGCCCTCGATCAAAAAACCGGTAGCGGCACCAAACGGATGTAGTCGGTCCAGTGCGGTGTACTCTTGAGGTCCTCAACCAAGCCGTGCGGTGTCATGTCGTTCGGGACATTTTTCACCCCACCAGCCTGGAGGGCACGCTCACAGAATTGAGCGCAGTTTGAATGGTACAGGTTGTAATTCGGCGGGTTTTTCGCTGCGTTGTCGAGAAACGTCTGAATCTTTCCCGCTTGATCTGGGGTTACCTGGATCGTGGCTTTGTCTTTTACCTCACGATTCGGGTCAACTGCTCTTACCGCACCTGGCACTGTCTTATCTTCCACTACGGTGCCGGTGTCCTTCTTCGGCTCAAGTCCAACAGCCTGCTGGCCGTTGACGCTGACTGCGGCGTGGTCAAAGCCCAGGGGACCACCATTTACCCCCTGCCCCTTTACCTGCTCAACAGTGACCGTATTTTGCGCCGCTGCCTGCTTATTGCTGGCCGCGTTGTTCGCCGCCAGAGCTGCCTGACATTTTTCCGCACCGTCGCAGTCCGCTCCAAAACCGCCCCAGCCAAACGGAGCATGTCCGTCAGGGTCGCCGACCGTGGTCGGGTTGTTCTGAGCGTAACTGTAGAGGTTGAGGCTCTGCGGATTGCCGTAGTGAGCGTAGGGCACCGCCGTCGGCTTCTCCGCCCAGTCCGGCGTCATAAACCGGCCCAGGTTTGAGGCATCGAATCTCGCACCGAAGTTATCCAGCCCGCTCTCTGTGTCCCGTTCCTTGCCATTGAATTTGTAGTGCTGGGCGACGTTCGGACTGTAGTCGTTCTCCTGGCCGCCGTAGGGATAATAGTCGATGTCCTGCTCAGTCACCGTTCCCGTCGCATTCTCGATCACGCTGTGCGATCCCAAGTGGTCCGAGAAGTAGTAATGCACGGTGCCGGTGGAAACGTCCCGCCGCGCAACCCTCGCGCTGCCGAAGAACACGTACTGTTCCAACATGTTCCCCGAGAGGTCGCTTTCATCGAGCGCTGCATTACCCGCGCCCATCCAGTAGAGCGTACCATTTGTGCCGCTGGTCGGGCAGGGCGTCGTCGCGCTCCCCGCCACGCATTTCTCGACCCGATTGCCATCGCCGTCGTAGATGTACCGGTAGCCGCCGGTAGTCCAAATCAGACGATTCTCGGCATCGTAAATGTAGGTTGTTCCTCCGTTCTTCGTCATATTCCCAGCGGCATCGTAGGTGAAACCAGGAAGCTGGTTCTTGTTCGTTGCCGGAAATGCACTGAGCCCTTCCGCGTATTGCTTGCCGCTGATCCCCGACTCGTTGGTCATGTTGCCCCAGGCGTCAATGGTAAACGTTTCGCCCCATTGATTTCCGCTGGATTGCGCACTCGCGATCCGGTTCAGCGGATCGTAGCTGAAGCTCTGACTGCGGGTTGTCGTGATGCAATTGGTAATAGACACCACATTCCCGTTGTCGCTGCTACCGGAGTTGAAAGCGTAGACCTTGTGCATGATGTTGCCCACGGTGGTGGGGCAGGTGGAGCTCGTGATCGTGGGGGGAGTATTGGTTCCGTAGAAGATTTGCAGAGGCTGCAGGCGGGCGTTGTAGCTGAGCGCTCCGTGGATGGCAGCGCCGTTCAATAGACTTGCGAGTTCGCCGGGCGGTGTATAGGTAGCGCTCGTAACATAATTGTTCCCGCTGCCGTCCTTCGCGCTCAGTGGACGCCCAGCACCACCCACTACGTAGGTGACGGTCTTGCCATCCGGAGCGGTCACTGTTTGCATGGAGCCGTCGGGATTGTAGGTGTAGGTCACCGACTTGGCTGCCGAGACACTGGCGATGAAGCGATTGTCTTTGAGCACGCGGCCCATGGGGTCGTGACTCCAGGAAGTTGAGCCTGAGCCGGGGACGGTCGAGGAGCCGTCACACATCGAGGTGCGGCGACCGATTGCGTAGCTGTCTGTTAACGAGGGCGGCGCTTTGGCGCAGCCCGACAGTGGGACGCCGTCGTAACCATACAGCACGGGAGGAGTGGCGCTATTGCTGCCGTAGGTGTCTGCGTACATCTTTCCCGTCAACCGATTGAGAGCATCGTACGTGTAGCTGGTCGTGACCGTTGCGGTGCCGCCCACAGGTTGGTTCGGAGAGAGAGTCTTCTTGGACGCGAGGTTGCCGTTGGCGTCGTAGGTGTAGTAGATCTGTCCCGCCAGGCCCCCGGTTTCCGGATTCTCGGACGTAAGCAGGCGCGAGAGCGAGTCATATGAGAAGCGACGAACACGCCACTGGCTGGTTGCGTCGCTGGTCGCCGCTGAAGAGCAGCCGGTTCCAGTGACGCCTCCGTGCTGTTCCACGCAGGTGAGGTTGCCCAGCACATCGTAGTTGTACAGCGTAACGAAGGGCGTGCTCATGGACCACGTGGTAGTGGCATTGTCTCCGCCGGTCATGGCTGATCCCTGGGTTGATGCGGAGAACGAAGGACTGGAGAACGTTCCCGACTGATTGGTCGAAGAGCTTCCGGAGTACGTGTAATCGGCTTGGGTACCGGTAGCTATCGTTATCAAGCTCACAGTGGCACCAACAGCATTTGCGGTTACAGGCGATCCTGACGTCGTGTTGAAGTAAGTAGCCAGATTGTTGGCCACCGTACTCGGCGTGTCGCTTGATCCGTAGTTGACAGTTGCCGTGAATGTGCCAACGGTGACCGAAACCGTGCCCGTGTCGTATGTGTACCCCGCATTCGCCCCTCCAGTGAAGGTGAAGCTCGCAGGCGAAGCGCTAAATGACGCTGGACTGAAACCATTGGTGGACGCCGAGGATGAGGTACCTGAATAGTTGGAGGAGGATCCCGTCGCTTTACTCGTAAGCGTAATGGGATTCGTCCCAGACGGACTGACAGGCGAGTTCGAGTTGTTAAAGGCCGTGAAGAGCGCCGAGGCTAAGCTGCTGGCCGTGCTGCTACTGCCGTAGGCGGCGGAAGCCGTATATCCGTCCACAATCACCGACACGGAACCAGTGTCCGGCCCTCCATTTCTCCCTCCGCTGAGCGAACCGTTGCAACAGGCAGTGTACCCCGTACCGTATTGACTCGAGCTATAGCCATATGTTTCTGTTATCGAGACCGAATAGTTAGTGTTCGCCCCCGTTGTCTTGGCGGTTAGGCTGATATTAGTGCCGTTGGCGGTCGCGGTCACTCCCGCTCCGCTGCTGTTAATGGCTGAAGTCAGGTTTGTCACAAACTGAGTCAGACTTGGCTGAATTGTCTCACTTGAACCATTGCAGCTCCCGCCCCAGCCAGTGGGGTTCGCCGTTGCGCCGTTGATGGTTACCGAGATGGTTGCCTGTTGGGGGGCATAGGTCGGGGGATTCTGGTTCACCAGAATGCAGCTCGCAGTACCGCTCGAAACGCTGATCGAACCAGTGCCAGCTGCCGCTGTCTGAGACTGCTCCGAACCGCTGACCGTGACTTGTCCGTGGCCTGACGTGGCGGAGGACGTTTGCTTGCTCTGCTCCGAACCACTGATCGTAAAGCTTCCCGTGGCAGGCGTCGCTGAATTCGTCACGGATTGTCCCGGCTCGTCCACCTCTACCAATCGCCCAAGGCCATCCGTGCAGGATCGGCGCTGGTTGCCTGCTTCATCGGTGACGAGGGTGCCGAGTGTGCTGGTATTCGATGTGCAAGTCTGATCGTAAGCGGTCTGGACCGTCGAACCGTCTTGTTCCTTAACCTGGGTGGGGCGGCCCAGCGCGTCGTAAGTTGTAGATGCAGTCCCGTCTGTTGAGGAAGCCGCCGTGCGGTGGGGGTTGCTCACCGTCCTTTTTCGTCCCAGACCGTCGAAACTAATATCAACGTAATCGTCGAGGTCGGGGTCGGACGGGAGTTGCGTCTGTTTTGTGTGGTACATTCCATCCATCAAAGCGACGCTGGTTTTCCACCCGCTCGGAGGACTCGTTGCACTACATGCGGCGCCAGAGCTGCCCGTGATGAGCTCACACGTTGCGACCATTGGCGACGTAGGCGAGTCGGTGTAGGCGATATTGGTCACTCCCCCATCGGGAAAAGCGGACTTGGTTAGACGGTCGAAGGAATCCGCGTATTGGTAAGTGCTGATCTGGCCATTCTGGTCGGTCGATTGAGTGAGATCGCCAAAGACGTAGTTGTACTGAAAGCTCTCCTGATGAACGATGCTTCCTGTCTTCGGGTAGGTCACCTGGGTAAGGTATGCGTTGGACTGACCTGCCGAGTTTCCTCCCGTGGGACTGTCTGCGAAGGAGTATGTTGTTTTGTTGCCATTCGGGTCCGTCATCGATGCGGGCTGACCCGTAAGATCGTAGGTGTAACTCGTAACTGCGTTCGTGCAGCCAATGCACTTGTGCGTCACCGAAGTCGCGTTGCCCCGGTTTGTCAAGCCCGTACCGTAATTGGAATCGTCGTGCTGCACTGCAGTCACCGACCCGAGCGCAGCTCCGTCATAAGAATAGTCCGTCTCTGCCACAACGGTTCCCCCTGAGTTCTTGACCTGGACAATGTTGGGCCGCGAAGGAACAGGGATGATTACCGAGTTCGACTGGTAAGTAATAGTGTTCGACGGAAAGCTCTGATAGCTAAAGTTCGTAGACCGGATCAGACCGGTGAAGTCGTAGTCTGATTTGCTCTGCAATAAATAAAATGGAGAGCTTAAAGACGCGGTCGGGACACAGCTAGTCCCCACATAGCAATAGACAGTCTTCGAGGTCAGCCCGTTCTCCGTTGTATCGACCTCCTGCGGATCAAACATGTCGTACCAGGTCTTTGTCACCTTGCGCAACAGTGGCGTCGAAGTGGAGCTCCCTGAGTAGTACAATATAGATGACTCGATAGGTATCCCAGGGGCCACACGAGACCCCCACATTAGGGGATCGCCTCCGGGAGCGCCCCCTGGAGCGTAGTTATAGACAGTGAGAAAACTGTTTCCGGAAATGTTGTCCGTTGTCAGTACCGACGTTTGCTTTGAGGTCCAGCTCCAGCCATTCCAAATTGTTTGGTACGTGAAGGTCTGAGTTTGGGCGACCGTATTTCCATCAAAGCTGACAGTGCGTGACGCCAATACGGGCGTGTTGTATTTGAGCCCACAGCCTTGCCCATAAGTGTTCCCAGACGACGATCCATTTGACATCCCGTTACCGGTGAAGAAGGCTGACTGCGTATAAGGGTTGTTGGGATCAGTATTGCTCATTTTCCACGTGTACTTGACCCACCCGCCGTCTGGATAAATGAGCTCATTGAGTAATCCGTAAGGATTTCCAGTCCCGTTCGGACTGTAGTTCCCATTGTAGAGGATGTATTGCTGCGGATTCGATGGAGTCGATGTGGGCAACGCGAAGACCGTAGCTGCTGCTACCGTGCTGTTCACCTGCAGATTGTACGCAGGGCACGACACGGAGGTGTCCCCCCGCTGTAGAGTTGTGACAAGTGCAGTAGTCCCATTTTGTCCCGAGTTGTAGACCACATTCGTGGTGGAAGGGCAGGAGGGACATGTCCCCGATGGGTACGTAAGACCGCCGACTGTCGTGCTCGTGGTGATCTGACGGCCAAGGGTATCGATGTTGATCGTCACTACGTTCCCATTTCGATCTTCGATTTGGTTAGGCGTCGCCGTATAGACTCCTCGGATGGAGTCGTACAAGCCGCCGCCGCTAAAGAAGTAGGTCGTGCCTTCCTTATCCGTGACGGTGAAGGGTCCAACAACGCCGTTCTGGAAGTTCATCACATCCGTGGCGGTCTGACTTGGTGACGTCCAGATGGCCCAGACCTGCCCATCTCCGCTGCCGGGCGGAGGATTTTGACCACTACTGGAAGGGATCGCGACGCCAGCGCTACCATTTCCAACTGTTTCACAATAGGTGCTATTGGTATAGTTCTGCGCGTTTGCCATAACAGCCAGACCGAGATTGTGAGAGACTCCGTGCTGATCGATGAAGTTGAAGCCGCCAGCTGTATTGCACACCCCCCATTGTGGTGCCGGCGGAGGAGCCGAAGGCACCGTAAAGCTCGACATGGACCAACCAGCGATTGGGTATACCCCCACATTAGCGGCGGTTGGCACCATCTCTACATCGCCATTAGTTACACTCACGCCGACGTGATAGAGCCCCCCTGTATTGAACTCGGGGGCGAAGGGAATCGTGAACCCCCGGCCCTTTGGCATGGGATAGTCGAACTTCACGCTGACCGAGCCGTTCGACGGATTCACCGTTTCCACCGCCAAATGAATGTAATCATGCCCGCCAGGGACGGGTTTGGCAGTCTCGCCATTGAGCAGCTGCCCATCAGGAAGCACCTGGCCGAGAGCGGGAAGGGCCGTGAAAACCAAGACTCCGGATAGGAATGCCAGTAAGAATGATGAAGAGCAGCGCACTGACTGGATAGAATAGCAAGAGCCTAGGGCCACGTTTTCCTCCATTCGAGCAATCGAAAAACTCCCTCTGCGTAGGCCCTTTCGGACCCGAACCTTCACAGCCATAGGAGGAAGAACTGGCGAGATAAAGAAGCGCGGCCCCTCTACCGAGCAATCTCGCCTGGACAGATGCCGCACAAAATACAGAAAAGGAGTCTGTGGAGTCTTGAGAGGATGGATCTTGTTACGAAAATGGAACAAGCGCTGATCGAGCCTTGCTCGTCCGAGGACGCGTTCGCCTCGTTGTTCGGCGAGTCAAGAGCACTCCTTGCGATCTCCAGAGATCCGCAATCGCGTCTGTCAGGAATGGAGAGCCAGGCACGCATCAATTTCGGTTTTTGTAACAATAGTTGAAAAGCTTAGTTAGAGTTTGTGGGACTCGACTCAGCGACTAAATTACCTTCCACACGCCGAGTTAGGTGCTTCGCGCCGCCATTGTGCGACCGCACGCACGTGTCCGATGCCGAACGACGGCAAGCCTGCCAGCCTGCGCCTGCTTGAAAATCCGTACGTGGACAATTGAGAACCAGACGCTCCGTGACCTGCCCCTGTTTTCGTTCACCTGAGCACGCGACAAAATCCTCGCGTTCTATCTCCGATCTGAGTGGGGATGGCTAATGGAGGAGTTTGAACTTGGCAACCAGTTTCGAGTGAGATGAGGAATCGCACGGACTCCCCTACTTCGGGCATCGTGATACTTGCCTGAACTTGACTTCGCCCTCAAGGGGCGACGCGCGGGCAAAAGACGACGATCATGAATTCGAGGCTTTGAATCGTAAATGGAAGTCGACGGTTCGAGGAGTGAGGTCAGGTCGACAACGGCGACTCCGTTGCCGTTCGTGCCCGTGATGGCGACGATAGCATTGTCTTCGCCGTCCGAAACCAATGCATCGTAGTTGGGAGAGAGCGCGAATGGCAACGAAATGCGCTCCCATAGATTTCCGATATGCCCGTCGAACACGTCGATTCCGTTTGCGGATGGCTGAAACAGTAGGCGTCCGTCCGGGCTCAGCTTGGCGCCATAGACGTAAGCGATATCAAGAATCTCGCGATCATTAAGGGCGTAGTAAGATTCGTTGTTCAGGTCAGAATCGTAGATGTAAAAAGTTGCCGTGAACTGGGTCTGATTGCTGGAGAGAGCTAATTCGTAGTTGCCGTAACAACAACTGGGGTCTTCCGTCGCCGGGAAAATCTTGTCGGTTCCGGTATCGATGTTGAAGACAAACCCGTAATCACTGAAGAAGACGCGAGCATTGTCTGAGCTTATTGCATTTCGAAGGTACGCATCGTTGGAACCGAGTCCGGGGCTGTTGATCCCATAGTTGAAGATAGCCCCGGTCGTGGTATCAAGTTTGAAGAATTGGTCGGCGCCGCCCCCTTGCCCGATGACCACCACCATGAAATAGACATTTCCCAAGTCGCTAATTGCTAGGCCGCAGGGATCGTCTTGAAACTGGGAAACAGATCCGACCGAGAAGGTCTGGATTGTCGGACTCGCAGTGTCGAAATTTGTCAGCAGATAGATGCTGCCATTTTCGAGGTCAGAGACGGCCATTTTGCTCCCATCGGGCGACAGCGCAATCCCCCAGAGCCTTTGCGCAGACGCTGGCATGCTGATTGGGCTCAGCCATTTCCCTTGGGCGCGCGAGAAAACCTGAATCTTAGTTGCGTCCGTGAAGTAGTAGACACCGGTGTAAGGATCGTAGATACCTTGCGCAAGTTCCGACCCGGTTAGCGGAAACTGCTGCGTGGCTGGCAGGTACGTCAGTGCGGCCGTTGATGTTGCGCTACCAGAACTAGCCGCGACCGTTACGTCGACGCTGGTGGCTGGCGTGCCGGGTGGAATGGTGAATGCCAAACTCTCCAAAGGAAAAGGAGGGGCAGCAAGACCGTAGGCATTTCCGCTAAAGCCGGTGACTGGAACAGTGGCGCCGCCCACCGTTACGGTCAGGTTAGAAGGTACCGTGTTTGAACTTGTGGGACCGAAGCCGTAACCGTAGATATAACACGTGCCGCCGCCCTCAACGGTTGCCATGTTGGGCGCGACTTCCAGGATTGTCGGGCCGTAACTGAAAGCCTCCGGCAAGAACTGCATCCCACCATCGTCAGTAAATGCATACACGTCCACTGGACCAGCTTTCCCGGCAGGGGTGGTTGCGTTGATATAGCCAGAACTGGCTGAAATCGAAGTTGCCAAGTTGTCACCGAAATAGATCGACTCTAAAGCGCCAACGGGTCCTGGATCGGACCACTGCGTCGGTGTTCCACCAGAGGCCGGCCCGGATGCCGGATTCAGGTAGCCATTCAGGAATTGTGTGCCAACGGGCCCAGTCTGAATTTTAGAGAGATCCATAAATCCGACCCCTTCTTCCGTCGGACCAGCAAAAAGACCGGAGCCGTCGGTTGCCAGTAGATAAGGGCTGGTTATAGGGCCGAATACAAAGCCTCCACTCGTGAATTGCACATAGATATTGGGAAGCCATCCGATCTGCTGGCCAGTTCCTAAATCGTAGGCGTAAATGACCGTCTCTTGCGGGACATAGAGCGTGGTTGAGTCGGCGCTGACAACGAAACCGGAACTGGATCCTGTACCACCCTGAACGGCAAACTCTGAAACAAAAGCCAGCGTTTGCGCATTGAAGAGGGTCACGCCATCGTTTGTTGCGCTGGGCAGGATAACGTACTTCCCGTCGGGTGTCGTGGTGATGTGAAGATCGGAACCGGTGGACACGGTGTAGCTTGCACCCGTTGTTGGGTTGAATTCACAGAGTCCACCGCCGTTGATCGCACCCAGGAAGATTTGTGTGCGGTCAACGGTTCGGGCAAAACCTCCGAGTGTGCCAACGTTGCAGGGAAGACCAATCCCGCCTAGGCCGCCGTAAATGGTGGCTGAGTTATTGCTCGGGTTCCAGAGAGCCACGTCAACCGTACCGTCCACGCCGTTATAGAGTCCAATCAGCGCCAGTTGACCATCCGCCAGTACCAGCACTTGCGAGGCGGCAAAGCCGTAAGAACCGATCTCAGAAGCGATATACCGTTGCGTCACAGTCATCGCGACTGGATCGACTGCGTAAACATCTCCAACCTGCGTTCCAACGTATAGGGTCGAGTGATCGGGAGTGTCATCCATTCCAAAAGCCCCGGGTACGCCGATTCGTCCGATCACGCTTTCCGATGCCGCATCGATCACTATGATCTGGTTCGACGAAGGATCCGTCACAAAGTAACGGCCGGTCGCCGCATGATAAAGAATCCAGTGCTGATTGACCCACAGCGAATACTCAGTAGTCGCATCAGTTCGCAAATAGCGTGTGCGTACCGGCACGCCGTTGGATGTACCGCTCACCGTCAATGCGAGGTTGGCGGTGTGCGTCAGAGAGCCCGAGGTTCCAGTAAACGTGACCTGGGCATTCGCGCTGGGTGCAGTTGCCAGCGCGCTGAGAGAGAGCTGCTGCGGAGTGCCCGGCGTGAGCGTCACATTCGTAGGTGACACACTGACACCTCCCGGAACTCCTGAGATCTGGATGGTGACTTGCGATCCAAAGCCGTTCACCGGATTGGCGGACAAGCTCACGGACACTGAACCACCGGCGTTCAGCGTCTCGCTAGTAGGGTTCACCCCCAAGCTGAAGTCGGGAGTTGGTGGAGGAAGATGAGAACCGCCGGTGCCACCGCTGCCGCCAGCACAACCGACGAGTCCCAAACAAGCGAATAGAGCGGGAGCCAGCCAGGAAACACTCAAGCGCCGTCGGATTCGGATTGGGCACATGTAGTCGGAAGCCCTCTGTTTACTCCCATGACCAACCTGGGACGAGAAAAGGAAGGTTAGTATCCTCCATAAACCCGCTACCGTCAATGAACAGAGTCACATTATCTCGGCCCAACATTTTGTCGCGCTACGTGCAATCTACTGTGTTAACGTTACTGGCTCGCTCGGAGGCGCATGAGGAAAACGCCTATGTCCGCTCGCTCATTGCTCTACTTCGTGAGTGCCTTGATTCTGTTCATGGGAGGGATTTTCCTTAGTGCGCATGCCGAAACTTTCAAGAACCCACTGCTTATAGAAACGACCTCCGATCCACTAGCCGTTGCGAGCGCTGACCTTAACGGCGACGGAATTCTTGATCTTGTGTACATCGACGGCAGCTTTCCTTACACCTTCCATGTCCTGCTAGGTAACGGAGACGGCACGTTCTCTCACAAGTCAGACGTGCAGATGCCGGCGGGTGTCGGTCCGTTCATCAACCTCGCGGATGTTACCGGCGATGGCGTGATCGACATAATTATTGGCGGATCTGAATCGTCTGTGGGCGAGATTGCTGTTTTTCCCGGGAAAGGCGACGGCACGTTCGGCTCCGCGGTCATAACGAGTGTCTCGAATGCTGGCTCCAACGGGGGTACTGCATCCTTTTCGCTGAAAATGGGATTCGGTGACGTCAATGGCGATGGCGTGGTGGACTTGGTCGCTGGTGATAACACGAGCGCGACCATATACGTATTTCTGGGTGACAACACCGGGAATTTCACGCTGAGTGCAACTTTGAGTCCGTATTATTTCACCGGAGATACACGGACCTACCTCTTTGACGTAAATGGCGATGGGCATCTTGATATCGTTGTGAATGATATCGCGGGATCTCAGACTTACGTCCTGCTGGGTAATGGCGACGGTTCCTTCAAGGCCGCAACCGTTTATGTTTCGCGAGCTGTTCTTTTCACTGACATGGATGGCGATGGGCACCCGGACTTGGTAGGGATGGCGGCTCCTGGACAAGTCCAGATCCTCAAAGGGAATGCCGATGGCACGTTCGGCTCCGCGGCCCAGATCGCCACTATCCCCGGTGCTGACACCTTGGTGGGCGTAGGTGATTTCAATGGGGATGGCGTCGCCGACTTGCTACTCATGGATCCTGTAGGAATCGCGGTTGCACTCGGGCAGGGAAATCTCACCTACCGAACCGTGATTCCGTCCGTCGCAGGCGCGCTGACAGCAGCCTTTTATCTCAACGCATTCACAGTTGGAAACTTCGCTGGTAATGCGTACAGCGACGCGGCAATGGCTGTGGATGGCGGTCTGCTTGTTCTGCGAAGTAATGGCGAGGGCACATTCGCCAGTGGTGATTCGTACGACATCGGAACTGCCGTGGGCACGGTGACGGTAGCGGACTATAACGGCGACAAATCACCCGACATCGCGATCACGGTGTCCGCCAGCTATCCAAGGGTGCTGCTGGGAAATGGGAATGGGGCATTCACTCTGGCACCTGACCAAAACCAAACCTACTCGACTGCTCCTCCCAGCCAAAGTGCGATCACCGCCGATTTCAATGGGGATGGAAAGAAGGATCTCGACATATTGGGGCCATCATCGTACACCTACCCGTTCGGACAGCCTTTGGTACTGTACGGGTTGGGCACCGCTACGTTCGATCCACCTGTGACTATCAATACGGCGCCTGCATTAGTCGGTGATTTTAACAACGATGGCCGGGCCGACATGATCTCCTTGGCAAGTGACGGGATCCTGGTCTTACTGGGTCAAGGCAACGATACCTTCACTCAAGTGACGACTACGATCAATTATCCAACCTCGGAAGTTGCAGCGATCGGGGACTTTAACCGGGACGGCAAGTTAGACGCCGTGACAGTGGAGTCCGGCGCCCTTCGAGTGTGGCTCGGCAACGGAAATGGGGCCTTCACACAAGGCGCTCTAGTTAACAATTATTTTCAGCAGCCCAATCCAAAATCCGTCCTGGTTGCTGACATCGATGGAGACGGCAATCCGGACATTGTAGTCATCCCTTATCCGAACCAGAGCGGATTTCCCTTTCCACTCACGTTCTATTACGGCAATGGAGACGGAACATTTCAGGCAGCGGTTTCATTTCCGGTGACGCATGCCTACACGCAGGTCGCAGTTGCTGATGTGAATCAAGACAACAAACCCGATCTAGTTTTAAGCGACGGTAGTGGTATCTCTGTGATTGAAAGCCAGGGCAATCGCACGTTCGGAGCTGAGCAACACTTTGTAGCGGGGCAGAATATCTCGGGCTTGAGCGTCACAGACGTGAACGGCGACGGATTTCCCGACATTGTCGCAGCTAATTACGATGGAACGACTGTCGTTGTCTTGCTAAATGAACCTAACAGTAACTCTGCAGACGGAGCATCGAGTAGCGGGTCGCTCACTTCATCCCCCAATCCGGTTCAGTATGGACAGCCCGTCACCTTTACCCTCACCATGTCAGTCACATCTGGGCCCGTGCCTACAGGCACAGTAAGCTTCGGCATAGACAGCTTATTCATTGGGGTAGTGCCATTAGCCAGCGGAACTGCGAGCTTCACCTATAACGGATTGCCGAATACGGGCGGCCATACGGTCGTGGCCACGTATAACGGAGATGGGACCTACGCCACCGAAAACTTTACGGCTCTGCTTTCGGTTCAGCCACCGGTCTATCCCACGAACACGGTCCTCGTTGTTTCGCCCACCACCGTCTACACTAGCCAGACCATTAGCCTCACAGTGACCGTCACTGGCAATTCCGCTGCGGTTCCCAACGGGAATGTAACTTTCCTCGACGGCAGTGCAACCTTGGGCGTCCAGCAGATTTACAGCAATCCGTTGCTGCAACTCGACACCAATCTTTTGGGTGCAGGAACGCATACTCTTACTGCCGTCTACCAAGGGTGGCAGGATCCGTTCAACGAGCAAGCGACCTACCAGCCCAGCGCATCTGCACCGGTCATTGTGACGGTTAACAACACTCCTACCACGACAGCACTTGCGGCTTCGACGGTCATGCTGACCGCAGGGATGGTCGTGACCTTTACTGCGAGTGTGGGGTCAAGCTTGGGAGTTCCATTTGGCGGTGCGACGTTCTATGACGGGAATACTGCTCTTGGAACCAGTTCACTGAAGTCTGATGGCACCTGCAGCTTCAGCACGGCCTCGTTGAGTGTGGGATCACACAGCATTACGGCGGTTTACAACGCTAACGCGACCTTTGCCAATAGTACGTCGTCGACCACGGTGGTAACGGTGACCTCCGCAGGAGCCGGCTTGTCTCCCACGTTCGTTACTTTGGCAACAACGGACAACGGCGATCAGTCGCTGCTGGTTGGGAAGGTAAATGCTCCTGGCGGCGTTGCCACGGGCTCGGTCGTGTTCCTCGACGACGGTAATATCCTCGGCACAGCCACGGCTAACGAGGCAGGGGCGGCGTTTCTGGCCGTTCCAATCCTCAGCGGTGGCGTGCATCACTTGTCGGCCAGTTTTGGTGGTACTTCGCAATTTGCGCCCGGTGTCTCTCCTGAACTGCTCGAACAATTCGCGGCGGGCGGAGCCGGATTTTCGCTGAGTGTTGCCGCGGACACACTCGATGTCACGCCCTGGAGCTCTCAGTCTGTACTCGTTACGGTTGTTCCCACCCCAGACTTCAAACAACCGGTTCAACTTTCGTGCGTGGACGGAGTGCCCGCTGGCTACGAGTGTTCGTTCTCGCCGGCCTTACTCTATGCTGGCAACAGCTCTCTCCGAATCCAACTTCCTTCGAAGGCGGTCACGAAACGTACAAGCACTGGTCTGCCGTACGGACCAGTAGCCGGTATCCTCTCACTCCTGCTGATCGGAAAAGTGGGCCGGCGCCGTGCTCGCGGCCCCGCGTTGCTCACGATTTGCCTCAGTTTTGTGATGATGACTGGATGTGGAAACCCATCTTCCTCCGGCCGACCACAAATGATAGTCCTGTCAGTTCGAGCGACGGCCGAAACCGGTGCGGGCGCAGTTGTTCACTCGTCGCAAATTCTGGAAAGCATTCCATCCGTGGAGTAATGTTGGTGGTTTCAAATATGGGAAATTTTCAGAAGCCCTACGCGCAATGCAATACTACGGGAAGGTCTTCCAGACAGAGATGCCCGCGGAGTCAGTGGGGACGTATGTCTGGTAGGCTCGTCCGGCGTTTACAGCGAAGGGGGCGAGGTCGGTGTGGGCCAACGGGGGAATCGGCAACCTAGATACACCGCACACGAAGAAGTGACAGGGGACACAAGTGAGAATCAGGCCGTTAGCCTCCATGCTCCCGCAACCAACGAGAGATGGTGACCGGGCAAAACTCCGAATGTTTCGGGGATGCCGGGGCTATATATCTCTACAAGATCTTGCGAAGCTTACCGTCCCAAGCCGTTGTATGAACAATCCGATCCTTCTGTAGTTTCGCGTTCAGGATCTCTGCCTTTGTCCACTTCGACAATGTTTCCCAATCTTCACCGAAAATGTACGTGGCATTGCCATAGTAGAGGCTTTCAAGAACGTATACCTTTCGCTGACTAAAACCCAGCACGATGTAGCCCCTAAAACCCGCTTGACCGACAGCAGCAAAGTCTGGCTTATAACCGTTGATGACCTCCAATCTGTGCCGAATGAATGCCTGATTGCCTCCAGGCGCCTCCTTGATGAGCGGATCCAGTTCTTTCTTGAGCTGGGCCCATGGGCGCTGGCCGGCTGGGAGAATCCTCCAATGCAATCGTCGGATAGGCGGTACTATTACTCGTTCGAGATTCTCCGAGAGGAGTTGCGCTTCCCTAAAAATCTCCAGAAGCAGATTCACGGTGTGGAGTAGCAAGGGCTGGTTGGTTGGCGACAACGCGAGAACGGGAGTGACGAGGACACTCTCTCCGATTGTCGTGGCTGTAATCGTAAACTCAACACTCGGAGGCGGCACGAATGTGCGCGGATACCTTTCGTAGGGAACATCGCGGAAATCTGTTTTTTCTACTCGCTGTTGACCATGCCACTCTGTCCAGCGCCATTCAATTGCCCGATATGCCGTCTCCTTCGGGCGATCCTTGTGAATGATCTGTTTACCTTCAGCATTGAAATGGCTCACCGGACCAAAATCTGGAGACGGCATCAGAGATTCTCCGCTTTGAGGAGGCTTTGAGAAGCGTAGTCGCGCAAGAACAGCATCAAACCTTTGCAGATCTGTAACCCCGACGATGATGCTGGATCCCGCTTTAAGGCCTCTTGTATAGGGCTCAATGTTTCGGATTCGCTTCTTTGTGATGAGCATTAAATTGTGCTGGCCTCTGTCGTTCGACCTTTTGCAATGCTATCGGCAGTTGCGAACGCGGACCAGGTCCTCCCTAATGCGTCGATTGTGCCCCCGCAACTTCCGCTTAAACCAACCTCTACCAATGCCAAGTGGCGATACTCGGCTTTGTTTTGCTCTTGGATAGCTAATACTAAACGTACTCTAGCTCCGGTTTAGGCACAACGTAGAAGTAATCCATCGAACAAAGAAGGACCCCGGAGCAAAAGTCGCGTGGTACTACATGCGTCGCAACCAGGTCGCGACGGCTCGCGGGTCAAATCGCACGCACGTGCCCACGTGGAATGACGGGATTCTTCCAGCGGCCGCCTGCTTGAAAACGGTGACACGCGAAACCGCGAGGAACTCAGCAAGTTCAGCAGCTGTGAGAGCGTGACCGATGCGCTCGATTTGGTCGGGCAACGACTGGACCTCGGACATGGATAGACTCCGGGATAAGTGAATTCCCGGAGGACGCCGGTGCTTGCCGGTGCCTCAGTGTCCGGGTGGACACGCCGGAGGTTTGTCTTTGGCCAGGTGCTGGCCGGGTCGCCCCTTCCGGTGGCCCCTGTTGCTTCGTCACTACCCAGGCTGGGCTTCCGTGACCTGAAGCCCAATCTGTTTCAATCTCCTCCCACCGGCTACCCGGGGGAGGTCAAAATGTTGACGAGGAAACGTGTACCAAGCGCGTAGCTGATTTCTATACACAAACAAGAATTGTCTCATTTTGAGATATCATTGATACGGCAGGGTTTAACCCCCCTTCTGGCATTCTGGGCCGGATCCTTTCTGAAAACTGAGAATTATTGCGTACGTAGCGTTTTCGATTGCGGTGCTCTATGAGATCTTGCCCGTCAACATTTTTCGGAGCACCTATATTCACAGCAATGGCCAGCCCTCTTACCAGCCACGGTTGGCGCCCTAGACGTTGTGTGGGTGATGGTGCCTGTGATCTCTCGGACACCATCACCTATCACGCGGTCTGTGTCCTCTTAGGCAGCCTTCGCTTTCTTTAGAGACTCGGCCTCCATGTGTCTCGCTTCCGCCTCTAGCCTTCCTTTCAGCTGGAATCGCAGTCCCTCGTGCCACTCGGCAGGAAATACCTGGTACGACGTTTGGTATGCCGCCAGTTCGGACCCCAGGACCACGTTGCCGTCGAGGATGACCGGGTCCACAGGGTCACCTTCTGGGTCATTGGTTTGTAGCCAACCGATTAGCGGGGAGTCCGTGAAGACCGCGCTGTCATCTTCCTCACATATGCGGCACGTGAGGACGCGGAATTCCGTCGCTGGTATCAGACTAGTGCGGCGCCGTTCCTTAGACATCTTTGTTCCTGCTTTCTGCCCGGTTAGGCCGGGCGGTATTAAATCCAAAAGTGTGCTCAGATCAAATCCAACGGTGCCGTAAGCTATTGATAATCGCTCGGCGCTTGTCCATGGTCCCTCGCTTTGGATTTGATCATTGGATTTGCTAACTGCTTGTGTTTTGTTGTATTTGGACCATTAAGTCCAGTTATCCCTCCTATGTGTTTTCTTTAGGTTTAAATACAGGACAGAGAGCACCTATAGGTCATTTTGGATTTAATCTAAAAACCGCGTAAGGCTTCTTAGAGCTGGCATCCTTGCTCACTATCTTCTCTGCCTCTCCCGAGCTAGCCAGTGAATCCAAGGCACGCAACACGGTGTTACGTGATGCCATGCAACCAAGTAGCTCCACGACCTGCTTGGGCCGCACGGCCTTCGGGTTTATCTGACGCAACACGTTCAATATCCGGTTTTCACAGATGGCCGTCTTGTCCTCGCCGGGCGCCACAGCGAACGCATCCCGCACGGCAACCAGGTACTCCGCTAACTGGATGGCCTGCCGCATAATCTCAGCCGTGATGATAGGCAGCCCGCGAATCCAGGCGAGATGTAGAGCCTTGCGGTGCGTGATGACGTTCACGCGGTTATAGTGCGGCTTGCCCCGGCTGTTGGCGGTCCACCAATCATCAAGCACCTTCAACGCGCCTTTCTCCGTGGGGATTGTCGTGTCATGTGACTCCAGCTCCACAAACTTGCGCTCTAGCTGCTCCTGCAGGTCTCCGAGCTGCATAGACACTAGCGTGGAGGCTGTGCGGTCCTCATTGCTGGCCACTAAGTTGAATCGTCCGCCTAGTCCACTTCCGTAAGAGTCTCGGCCCTCCATTGCGCTGCGCCACAAAGACGGCGTGATGGCCCCCAGCAAAGACAAGAAAGCTAGATTGGCCGCCACGGGCCGTCCGGCGGTTGTGGTGATGCCCGGTACCGTGTCATCAAAGCATGTACGAATGATGGACATCAGAGCCTTTCCACTGCCCTTAATCTCAGTCTTCTCCATCATGCGGTCCAGCTCCTCAAACTCCTCAATTACTCGCGGGCAGTTGAGCAGCGCGTCATTGAGGCCATTTTCGGATCCTGCCCTATCTGCAAGGACGGAGCAGCTCGGTATAAAATTTTCCGGCACAGCATTTAACAGACGGAGTGACGGCGCAAACTTGCGGATTCGTCGGAACGTCGTACCTTTTCCTATGCCAGGCGGCGCGATAAAAACGCTGTAGAGGCGCGGAGTAATTTCCTCCGCCATGCCGTGCAATTGGTCACCGGCAATCGCCCCCGCGTATGTCATCGCACCTTCGATGAAAAACTCCAGCGGCACATAGTTCCCCTCGCTGGCGCGCTTGGCAAAGTCCAGGTATAGCGTGCCTTCAAATACCGTCTTCGGGTACGTTGGCAGCGGTGTGGCCGTCAGACTTTGGTCTAGCTCCTCCACCAGCTCAACAGTTTTCCCAGCATCGTGCGAAGGCGATGACTGCCCAATCGTGACTCGTCCCTCCGGCTGCGGTACGTCATACCGTGCCGCACTCCGCGCAATGCGGTCCAAGTCTGCCTCACTCTTCGGGTCCGCCATCACTGACGGATCCGCATTCCACTCTTCAAGCTGTGCGCGGATTATGTCTTCTGAGGCTCCCGCGTGTCGCAGCTTTCCGGCTTGGCTGATTAGAAAATCGTCTCGGCCTTCACCGTCGCGGACGGGTAGACTCCATTCCCGCTTGCCTGTGGGATTGGTCTTTGCGTAGCACTCCCGTATCAGAGCCATAAGCCCGGCAGGGAACGGAATGAGCGGAAGGTCCTGAGTCACCTTGTACACTCCGCCAGTGTCTGGGTGCGTGGAGCCTTCTGCCACGACTTGGCCGCCGTGGACCTTCACCTCAAAGACGTTGCCGTTAATCCCCGGCTCTGCCCACCGCTTGTTGCCAAACTCGCGCACCTCATTTGTCATGCGGTAATAGAAGTGTGCGCGGTCCGGCCGTCCGCTTGTGACTGAGAATGTATAGAACCAGTCCACCGAGTGCTCACTGCTTAGTTCTTTGAGACGGCTCACACGGTCAGAGTCAACAATGGCAACATCCGAGCCGGCTGCAATGCCACAGTTGTAATCCGGGAATTGCGCTGCCCATCTACGTATCTGTGCTTCGTCTGTCGTGGCAACGTCCGGCCAACCTCGAAGAAATGCATCTTTTCCACGGAGCGGATGCACGCGGAAACCACGCGCCGTGTTGCGGAGTGCGACGTCCAGGAAGTTAGTCATGGGCCGTACGTCCGCTCTGCTCCGCTAATACGCGCTCCAAATCCCACTTACCACCGGGTACACTGTCCAAGATTTCCTTTGCCAGTTCTCGGGCACAATCCAGACAAAGAATCACGGGGTCCGGGACGTGGAGGTGAAGCACTACAGTTGCCAGTTTGAGACAGCACTCTGCTCCGTGCTCCTCCGTGATGCGTTTTACAACTCGGCAGTTTCTTGGTGCGTCTTTCATGAACATAACGATCAAGCTCCTCACTGGAAAAATAGAGAGTACAAAACGTTCTCCTCTACGCTTTTGCCCCTCACTATAGGCATACAAAAGGCTTAGTTGATTGAAAACACATGGGCTTAGGCCTATTTAGCTAACTTAGTAAACTTACGCGGCTGTTGTTGACTTGGCGGTAAACATGTTCCCGGCATCTTGGCCACTCGAAATTCGGTTCGGTTCTATGGCGGGCGGAAGGCCCCGGGAGACAGTCAGCGTGATTGCAAGTTCGGGGCAGTGGGCGGCGGGGAGGTCGTGCGTGTGATCTCTCGATGAATACCGACCTCAAGCAAACAGGACGAAATTCATCTGGCGCGCTGCATCGCTACCCTGCCCTCTCGCAACTGCGACGAGGCAAGCGACTCAGTGATGCGAAATCCCATCCGTTCACAGCGGAAGGAGCGTGGACCTTACGGCGGCGGGTAAATGGGTCAAACGGTCTAGGGGGGTGGTGTATAAGGACGGCAAATTGCCCCCTCCCCCTACAAGGACTCATTCCGGGGTTGACCTGGGCCGGGCCCGCCCGCGAAGACAGTGAGACAACGTTCATTTCCGGACATTGAGTTGCAAGCGTGGACAGGGGAAGAGTCGAGCGATTCGGGGGCAAACGTCGGTTTTGTCTTTAGGGCCAACGAATTAACGAATGCGTCGATTTGGTTCGCGAGTTGCACGAAAATTTTGGTCTACTCCCGCTCGTCGGCATGGGGGCAACTTATGAAGCATCCTTTTGCGTGGCTGGCAACTTTGGCCCAAGACCTGCGCTTGGCAGTCCGAACCCTCCGCAAGAGTCCCAGTTTTCTGACGGTCGTGATTCTCTCGCTGGCGCTGGGCATTGGCGCCAACAGCACAATCTTCAGCGTGCTGGATGTACTTCTGCTGCGTTCCCTTCCCTATAGCCATCCGGAACAGCTGGTCACCATTTATGAGATACAACTCACGCATCTTGAGTCTGGGCAGAACCCGCCCATCGCGGAGTCGCTCGACTGGAAAAAGCAGAATGATGTCTTTCAGGACATTGCGCTGACCAGCTTCGGCGAAGAGGGCATTCTGTCCGGCACCGGCGAGGCCGAGCGCGTCAGCGTGCAGGACTCCACGCCCAACCTTTTCGGTCTGCTGGGCGTGAAGCCGATACTCGGCAGAGTTTTTTTTCCTGCGGAGATGCAGGATCACGATCAGACTGTGGTGATCAGTGAGCGATTCTGGAAGACACACTTCAATCGCGATCCCGACATTCTCGGCAAATCATTTCGCGTGAGCGGCCTGACTTCTACGGTCGTCGGAGTAATGCCACAGACGCTCACGTCACTGGATGGAACTAAGGTCGACTTATGGCAGCCTGTCGATCCCGAAAGCAAGCGCTTTGCAGAACGATCCGATCACTGGCTAATGCCCGTCGCGCGCCTCAAGCCCGGTGTGACCATGGCCAAAGCTCAGGCGGAAATGGATACAATCGCGCGGCGGCTCGAACTGCAGTATCCAGCGACCAACAAGGGCATCGGCAAGAAAGTGGCTCCCTTGAACGAAGAACTGTTCGGCTGGGCCAGGCAGGCACTGTATCCCCTGCTCGGAGCGGTGGCCTTCGTGTTGCTGATTGCCTGCGCTAATGTCGCGAACCTTATGCAATCGCGCACCGAGGTGCGGCGTGGTGAATGTGCAGTGCGCCTCTCTCTGGGCGCAAGCCGCGGACGACTGGTGCGGCAATGGCTAACGGAAAGTGCTCTGCTTGGGCTGCTTGGAGGCGCGGTTGGCTTGCTCCTGGCATCTTGGGGCATTCGCCTGGTTATCTGGCTCGCTGGTCCGGACGTGCCCAATGGCGACAAAATGACCGTCGACTTGCGCGTCGTATTGTTCACCTTAAGCATCTCCCTTTTGACGGCCGTCGTGTTTGGGCTGGCGCCAGCATTGCAGGCCTCGCGCTCGGATCTGAATCACGCTCTCCACGATAGCGCTCGCGGCTCGGCTCCACTTTCTGGCGGCATCATGCGGCGCTTGCTGGCCATCTCCGAAGTGGCTCTGGCCATGGTGTTGTTGGTTGGCACCGGCCTGATGGTCAACACCATGATTCGCCTGCGCGGAGTGAATCCCGGCTTCGATGCGAGCAACCTGCTCATTATGGCTTTCCAGTTGCCCGAAGGCGACAAGTACATGGAGAGAGTACCCGGCGGAGATATGGAAAAGGCCAAACCGGCGGTGAACAGTTTCTATGAGCGCCTGCTCGAACGAGTATCAGCGTTGCCGGGAGTCGAATCCGTTGGATCAGGCGGAATTCCAACCCATTTTTCGGGACAATCTACGTTTTCGATAATGGGGCGCCCGGCACCGCCCGCCGAGCAAAGGCCCCAAGCGGGCTATAACCAGGTAAGTTCTGGCTTCTTCCGGACGCTCAAAATTCCATTAGAGAAGGGGCGCTACCTCGACGGGCACGACACCAACGCTGCGCCGTGGGTAATCGTCGTGAACGACGCGTTCGTGCGCAAGTTCTTTCCAAACGAAGATCCCATCGGCAAGCAGGTACGCTTGCGCTTCGATCCGTATCCCACCGAAGAGGACCGTACGCGGCAAATCGTGGGTGTAGTCGGAGATGTGAAGCAAAACGGGCTCGGCAGAGAAGCACCGCCGTTCATCTACGCTGCGTTCATGCAGCAGCCCGACGTGTACCCCGGCGGCTCGATTGTGGCTCACCTGTGGCAGGACCTTGCCATCCGAGTTGGTCCTATGACTCACGCTTCGGACTTGGCCAAGCCGATCAAGCAGATTGTCGCCGAGCTCGACCCCGACCAGCCCGTCACCAGCTTGTGGACGATGCAACAGGTTCTGGACCGATCGATGGGCGACGCCCGCTTGTACATGCAGCTCTTGAGCATCTTTGGGGCGGTTGCGATTTTCCTTGCAGCAATGGGGATCTACGGAGTGATGTCATATTTCGTCAGTCAGCACACGCACGATATCGGCATCCGCATGGCGCTGGGGGCACATCCCGCCGATATCCTCAAGTGGGTTGGCAAGCTCGGATTCCAGCTTATTTCCATCGGGATTGTTGCCGGAGTTGTGCTCTCCCTGGGTTTGACGCGGCTGATCTCGGCCATTCTGTTCGGGGTCAAAGCCAGCGATCCGCTGACTTACCTAGCGGTGGCGCTGGGACTCGCTGCCGTCGCATGTTTGGCCTGTTATATTCCGGCGCGCCGTGCTGCGAAAGTCGATCCCATGGTTGCATTGCGCTACGAATAGCTCAGGATGATGACATATAGCTCTGAAGCCATCGAACGAATTCGACTGCTGCTTGTGATCTATAAGTGTGTACTTTAGACATAGCCGTTGCTCACTGGTCCTATTTGTTCAGCACCTTGTACGATTATGGTCCCCCCCGACGGCACACTCTAATGCTCGATCGGATGAAAGATGTCACCACGTTCGAGTGTAGCGGCTGAGTTTTCCGAGAGAACAAGTCGGGAGTGATGGAGGCTGGTCGGCTCCATTTGTCCTCATCGGCAACGAGTCTGCGCGTGACGGAGCGAGCAACGCAGGAGTGCAACGAACGAGGAAGAGTGCGACACCAGGAGCGGATTAGCACGAGATCAGCGGAGGAATCTGCGGGGGACTTAGAGACGCGGGAGGGAGTACTTTACGTTTTCTGTCCAAGGGTTGGGAGTGAACCAACCCCCGACCACCCTTTACTTCGGCGTATCGCCAGGCGATAAGGGAGCACTATCTCCGTAGGTCATGATCGTAATACACGCACGGCATCATCGTGCCATAGTATCGTCACTTGCACGGGGCTCACCGCTACTATGGGAGGGCTCCCGCAATTAGCTTACGACTGCTCTGCGGTACTCCGGCAAAAAAGGTCTCGGGATCTCGGCGGATCTCTGGCAGCGCCAAGGCTATCGTGTTAGTCAATGGAATCCTGCCCTCTGGTATCTCTGAGTACCATCCACCCTGCCCCCATACGAAATAGATCCAGTAGTACCGCACTCTCTTGCACAGCGGGCAAGTCACAGAGATAAACCCAAGAATCCTGTGCCCTGGTTTAACCTTGCCCTTCGCGTCATCACTCTGTAGAACCGGAAAAGGCCCGCCACGCTGGTCAGGTCGAATCCAGTCGAACTTGGCTTCATTAATTCGTAGCGAGTGAGTAAGGTCGTCCAAGTCCAGATCCCATACAAGAGGGTCCTCTTTGACATCACGCGCGCCAACGCTATTAAGCGGGACGACGTTCACGGCCGGAGCAGTAGGATTGACAATTTCAAGACCCAGATCGGCGGCATCATGCTCTTGTTTACCTAAATCGTCGGATGATTGCATAGGTACATGTCGTGTCATCCACAACCACGATCCTGCACCGAGAACAGCAGCCAGGACCACAAGAAACCCTAGCAAGCGGAGTCCTCTCGGTCCGTCTTCAACTTCCGATGATGTAAGCTCTGA
The DNA here is from genome assembly GCA_963709025.1 of uncultured Acidobacteriaceae bacterium. Lineage (GTDB taxonomy): Bacteria > Acidobacteriota > Terriglobia > Terriglobales > Acidobacteriaceae > Sulfotelmatobacter. Next base: position 110,890 of record CAVPVE010000018.1, on the reverse strand, counting down.
ACCCTCTCGGACGCGGTTTCGTCCTTCTTTTTTCGCACGATACAACGCGGCATCGGCCCGTTTTACGAGGGATGCTTCATCGCGGTCTTCGCCTGCCTCAGCAACGCCCAGACTAACGGTCACCTTGAGATCGCCAACCTCGAAGCGAAGGCCCTCGACATCCGCGCGAATCGCCTCAGCCAGTTTGGGAGCGTTGGTCACATCATCCCCCGTGACCACTATCGCCAACTCCTCGCCGCCGTATCTGTACTCGACAGAATGGTGCCCGTCACACTCGCTCGATAGAACCTTTGCCACGGCACGAAGCACAGTGTCACCTGCGGGATGTCCGAACCTGTCGTTGACCTTCTTAAAATGGTCAATGTCAGCCATGACGAGAGCGACAGGGCCCCTTTGGCCTAGAGCATGTCGCAAATCAACATTCAAACTGCCACGGTCGAAGATCCCGAGTAAACCATCGCGTCGTCGATGCACGAGTTGATCCGCACGTTGATGAATGCGCGCAATCTCATCATCGACGAACTCTATTGCGTCTGAAATCTCAAGGTTTTCTGTGACTGTGATCTCATAGCACAAGAAGACATAGTCGTCGTCATTGTCATTAAAGTCAGCCTCGCTCGCCGACTCGCTTTGACTAATCGCCTCGCGAAGTGCGATGACGTAAGGCGACAGACCGACCTCGCCGTCCCAGAACTTGCGCCGGAACATTTCCTCGACCTGGATCGAGGCGACGCCATCGTGAAACGCCGAAACTCCGATGTCGTTCTCGACGTGGATGACGTTACCGTCGATAGACTTGACGGGCTTGATCGTGATCTCGTCTGGAATTTCCGAGAGGCGGACTCTGGTTAGGAATCGCTTGGGGACGACGGTGTTGTGGGTCTCTTCTTCGCAGGCGAACTCGCGTCCGTTAATGCGAACAGCGACTGGCTCGTCGCCGCTTCTAATAAGTTCGATTGGCAACGTCATCATTATATCGTCGCAACGCATAATACAATGCTGGCGAACACAAGGCGAAGACGGAAGTTTGTCCCACATGGACGAAGGATGTCGGCGATACTTTCGCACCACTCCGAACTACATCAAGGGCGACCGAATCTACAGCGGTGTTATTGAGACGCCCACTCGGTCCTTTGTGTAAGCGTACGCTGATGAACGCTGATGCCCGTCTGGACAGGCGGATGAGTGAGAGCCATGCTCGCGAAGTGGACACTTAGAGATTGTGTCCACTTGGAGCGGAGATGGACACTTTCCAGCAAGTAGCAGTCATTCCCAGAGACAAACAGGGCCCGGTCGCGCCAGTGCGGCAGCGGCGGAGCATCTCCGAGAAGCGGCGGATTGTCGAAGAGACACTGGCGCCCGGCGCGTCGGTAGCGAGGGTGGCGCGGGCGCATGGGGTGAACGCGAACCAGGTGTTTGGTTGGCGTCGGCTCTACCAGGCGGGAAGACTTGGGGAGCAGAAGGCGGGGATGAAGTTGTTGCCGGTTCGGGTGAGTGAGAGTTTGCCCGCACCGATCGCGGTCGAGCAAGCGGTCGCCGATCTTCCAAAAACGCAGCCCTGCACCATTCACATCGAACTGCGACAAGCGCAGGTGCGCATCGAAGGCAGCGCCGATCCGGCTTTGGTTCGCGTGTTGCTGGAGTGCCTGCGAGCATGATGGCGTTGCCGGCCAACACGCGGATCTGGATCGCGGCGGGCGTGACCGACTTGCGTCGCGGCTTCACGGGGCTGAGCGCGCTGGTGCAGACCCAGCTGGAACAGAGTCCGTTCTCCGGACATGTGTTCGTGTTTCGCGGACGGCGAGGGGATTTGATCAAAGTTCTTTGGTTCGATGGCGACGGGTTGTGCCTATTTTCCAAGCGGCTGGAGCGCGGACGCTTCGTGTGGCCGCAAGCCCGTGGCTGTTGAAAAACTCCTGTTTTGTCAAAACAGCCGAAATTCGGGCGATAGCAAATGTCTACCAAAACGGAGATCGTCGTTTGTAGGGCTTCCTATCGCAAAGTTTTTGGGGCGATTTTCCGGCGAGCGAGTTTTTCAACAGCCACGGGATATTACGTCACTTAAGAAGCGGAGCGGTAGGCTTCATATTTCCAACCCTGTCGTTGAATCCATCTTCGAAAGAGGTCTAAAGGCCAGTCTTGCCCACATTTCCTTTCAAATTGGAGTGAATGAGGAGCGAATAGCCCATCGTAAGCTGATCGAGATGTAGCTCAAAAGGTCGCTTTCTATGTTCTTGCCGGACGGATCTTCTCGCAAAAGCAAGTTCTTGTTCACACGCCCCAAGGCAACTTCTGTGGCCAGCCGATTGAAGCCAGCCAAAACATCAGCTAGCTGTATAGCAGCATTCTCGTGGGAATGAACACTCGAAAACCTTGCGGATGGCGCGTTGCTTGTCGCGCCCTTCGTTAATTACAATCAGCGAAATTGAGTCATGAAGACGGATCATCAATTCCTGACTCAGCGCCTCGCGCTTTTGTTGAGGAATGGGGCGCATGCCGTGCCACTGAACTTCGTCCGCTGGGGTGAGTCCAAACTGCTGCTTAAGATATTAAGGGCAGACTCGACTGCACTCGAGTCGCGAACTCCCAGTGCAGCAAGAATGGTGTGTGGGCGGTGTTCTATTTCAATTTCGGAATCGTCGATGGCGAAAAGCATCTCACAATGCCCCTTTTTGTTGTCAGTTCCGATTTAGCTTAATGCTTCGAACCTGGATGAGGTAAAAGAATTAGTTTCGGTGTTCACTTCCCGCACTGCCAACGAGTTGAGCAAGCGACTGCCAATGCCGTAGATGCGGTCGGTAGCCCTGCAGAATCCTGCTTGCATACCAGCGGGACACTCCTATGCTTGATCGCATGACAGATGTCCCAACGTTTGAGAGGAGTGGCCGGCTGTCCTCTATAATTCGCACCGGGGCCCCATGAAACACATGTCCGCAGTAGTCCACCAGTTAAAGAAGGAACGGGAACACACACAGCAACAGCTTCAACGCCTCGACGCGGCGCTCGCAGCCTTGGGAAGCAGTTCGAACGGCACATCACGCACAATGTTAGCCGCCGGTCGCAGGAAGATCAGCCTGGCACAGAAAGCACGATGGGCGAAGACGAGGACAGCCAAGCCGAAACGGACGATCTCGGCGGCTGGGCGCAAGCGGATGGCGGCGAAGCAGAAAGGCCCGGTGGGCGAAGGTGAAGCGGGCAGCGGAGCCAACGGTCGCCACTTCTCTGGCGTGGGACTCCTTGGCGCTCTTATCTGATTATCGAGTCCGACGCACTGTTACTATTCCGGACCTAACGCCTCCCTCCGGCATGATCTCGAAGTTCTTATTCTCGATGTTGCCGTCGGCGACTGCCATAATTTGAAATACTCCTCCTGGGGTATCCTCGCGACCGAACCAGCAGTTCAAGCTCCAAACGCTATCCGTCGCTGTTGCGTTTCCTTGGTGGTGCCACAGATTCGAGGCATGCACCCACACTTGCACTTTGGCATCTGTGCCGCCAACTAGACCTCTTACGACATGCCGGTGCCCCACTTCGCTGTCGTTTCTCGGATCAGTGATTTCTAAGTGCATCCCGAACATCTCTAGTGCCCTAGTAGAACCTGCGCGAACCGTAAAACGGGCCGACTGCGGTTTATCTGATTCGTGCCCTATGATCTTGATTTCGAGATCGTATTCAGGTAGCGCTTTTTCGCCTCGGTTCCACCGACTATCGACCGACTGCTGTCCCACGGCGGCTTCAAGTCTCATCCATTCCATGCCGGCGGGTCGGTCCTCGCCAGCAGACGCGATGAGAAGATTGCCTGACTGGCCCGGCATCAAGCAGTATGCCATCCCGCCATACTCCCAACCCAAGTCATATGTTCTTAATGGCGACGGGTTCGGATCGTTCCGCCGGGCAAGTATCCGGCACTGAGCCTGAAATGATTGTTTAGGTCCTCGGTTCGTGACGGTGAGATACATCTTGTCACCTAGTCCATGCCACGGAACGAACTCCATATCCACCGGCATCGCCTTATTTGGAAGGGGTTGACTAACAACAGATGCAGGCAGTATGACGGGAAAATGCAGGTGCTGTGTGACACTGCCCCCCGTAGCGGTTGCAACGCCCCCGGTTGCTGCAACTGCGCTGCCTCGGCGCGGCTCCGGGAGCACAGGCGATATCGCCGACTGCGCTCTTCCCGCCCGTCTACCGATCAAGAATCCCACAGCTAGAACGAACACCGCTGCTGAGACGTACAGCAATGCGGACGCCTTCGGAAGGGAGTTGTTACTCTTTAGAACGAAGTAAAGTGAAACGAGTGCGGCACAACCGCTAAGGATTGCGGCCGCCGTTTGAATGACCTGGCCTCTATTGGCAAACCAATTGCCGCCCATACGATTGCTTGCAATGGTACTACGGCAGCTCGGAAACGACGTACGACGCAACCGCCGTAGCTATAGTGACGCGCGCCCTATTCCTCTTTGAATTTCTTGACGAGCGGACCGAATACTCTCTCAAACGCTATTGCTCTATCAATCAGCCAATCGAACAGCGCCGTCACGCCAGCTTCTTGATCAATATCGGCATTTTCTTTTCTCTGCACCACGCGGCAAGCCTTTTTCGCTTCGATCCACTCTAGCTTCGCACCGATCTGCTGTTCAACGGCCATCTGCTGGGATTTTAGGAAATTGAACAAAGGCTTGTTATCGTTGATATAGATCTCACATCCCAGCAGGCTGTCTCTCGTGTTCATAGTGAGACCTATGTGGGCTTCAGAACTTCCAATTGATATGTCGTACCAGTGCTGTGGGCGAGGCGTTTGTCTAAACGACGGGACTTTCTTTTCCAGTGCGTATGATTTCAGCTTCGTCCAAAAATCCAACTGTTTTAGGCCGGTCTCGCCGAGTCCCTTACCTTCGGAGCTGCGCTTCACTACCTTGGCCCATTCGTTAGGCTTGCAAACTACTTCGAACTTCGGCGCGGGGTCGGAATCGTTGACGCGCCAGGCTTCAATTCTTATCGCAAAGAACAGGCGGTCCTCGCCCGTGTTTTCGTTAAGCCAATCGACGGCGGCTCTGTGTTCCTCGGTGATGTTTTTGAAAATCCAGATCACTATGTTCGCATCGTGTCCAGCAGCATAGGTGATGATTTTGCCGAGGTGGTCGTGATTGGTTTTTTCTAGCTGATTTTCGATGATGATCTTGCGGACTGTTCCTTCCTCTTCCGCAAGGATGTCAAGGCTGTATCTGCCGACGCCCGCCTCCTTCTCAAGCAGTCTGATCGAGATGCCGATCTCGTCGCTTAACTGGACAAGATTTTCTTTCTGAGCTAGCCAGCTCGAAAAATCGCACTCCTCGTTCTTCCATATCTCCCTGAGGTCTACCTTGATGAGTTTTCCGATATTGCTTCCCATGTGACAAATCGTAGTGTGTGGCGCTCGCCGCTGCAAGGTACGGCGGTCACTCCGATGCGTCGTGACATCGCCACCGGGACTGCCGAAGGGCCTGCTATCATTCCGCAAGGGTTCCCATGAAGAACATGTCAGCAGTAGTCCGGCAATTGAAGAAGGAACGCGAACACGTCCAGCAACAACTCCAGCGCATCGACGAGGCACTCGCGGCGTTGGGAAGCAGCTCGAACGGGATGTCTACAGCCGGTCGGCGGAGAATCAGCCTGGCACAGAAAACACGATGGGCGAAGACGAGGACAGCGAAGCCGAAGCGCACGATCTCAGCGGCAGGACGCGGGCGGATCGCGGCGGCGCAGAGAGCACGGTGGGCGAAGGTGAAGAGCGCGGCGTAAATTAGGAGCAGACACCATCAGGACAAGTAAGGCTTTCGACCGATTTCAATGTCCAGGTTGTGGTAGGGAGCGTCCTGAAAACTGCTTAGGGTCCAGTTGCTCAAGGCCGACCGTGTGGATTATTTTGTCGATGGCAAGATCGATCATAGGGTACTCAACTCCGCGGGGATAAGCGTCCCCTCTGTCGGCGGAGATGATCGTTGTTAGCATTGGCCAGAGGGTGGCGGCGTAACTGAGAGGCATTGCATTCGGGTCGGCTAAGTCGTAGCCAGCACAAACCAAGCCGCAAAGCGCCCCGTCTTCCTCTATCACCAAGCCACCGCTCATCCCATGAGCGAACTTTGCGTATACCTCAAAACAAGGAAACGTCAACATCACCGAATCGCGACGCTCAGGAAAGATAAGTCCGACTTCGCCAATCGAAGTCGTAGGCACGTCATTCAGATCGATGTGGTGAGTGCCATCCGGCCCCTCCGAAACTTGGATCTCAGATTCGCGATATCCGAACGCCAACACCTTTTGTCCTGCCGGTGGAGGAAATACATGGATGAGCGGCCCCCTCCAGTGGATAGTCGTCTCGGGCCCGGAACTCACGTCGAGACTAAGATGCAGGATCGCAATGTCACTAGAAGTGATCCAGGCGCGAGACACATTCCAAATTCTATAAACGGGTCCTGGCAGGACTTGGTACAGTCGGACACAATAGCCGTCGACTTGTCCCCCTGGTATTGGCGTTGCCCCAAACCTCTTGCTTATGTCCTCAATAACGTGTCTTGCAGTGATTGCCAGATGACAACCGATCAAGGTTGCCGTTCCGATGACGTAGAACCTCCACTCTGGTAGCTCCACGATTACACGGAGGGCGATTTCCTGAATAGGATCGGTTGGGGGCGAGTCGCGAAAGGCTGGCGTCGCTGGCAAATTGTGTCGCATAGAAAATAATGATGACACACCCTGCCGGAGAATCATGAGGGAACTAGATGGGCGGGTGTATCGTCCTGCGTTTCCGGAGTTTAGAGCGTTCGCCCTCATGGAGGCCGCCTTCCAGGTGTCTCGCATTTGGCCGGCGTCGAAAGCAATCGGCTTGCGACGGTATCGCTCTCTTGCAGAAGTGGCACCTGCGTGCGGGACTGCATCACTTTCAGGCCATTTCGCAGCAGCCGACCGCACCGTAGCCTTGGACCGCTGGCGGCGGGGCACTATGACAGAACTCAAAGGTTCGCCAGTCTACACCATCGCCGCCAGTTCAGCCCTTGCGGGCATTACGAGCCAAATAGCTTCATTCTTGAATTGCTGGAGGGAGTATTCGCTTCCGCGCCCCAGATCTGCTCTTCGTTCTAGTCTTGCTGACGGTCTCGAATCCCGCGTTTGGCGGGAAGAAAGCGCCGAATCTCGTTGAAACTGTTGATCTGCCTCCAACCTTCGATGTTGATTTTCAGGTTGCCGCAAAGCAAAGAGCGCAACTTGGTCTCCAAAAGGAAATATCAGACGATGTTGCTGGTCGCGTCGGCGCTGACGTTTTCGAGAGCCTAGTGAAGACCGAGATGATTTCCGGTTTCCACACTCCTTACACGTGGGCATTTAAGCTCTACGACAGTCCAGTGATTAACGCGGGCTCTCTGCCGGACGGCGAGGTCGAAGCTTACACGGGTTTATCACGACTGCTCGGCACCGATCGAGGATTGTGGGCCGCAGTCCTAGCACACGAAATAGCTCACGTAGTCCGGAGACACGCAGTCAGGAAATACTTGTTCCACCAGTACGTCGATGAGCAGGTGCGATACTGGCAAATGCGTGCCCGACTGGGGGACAAGAATGCTGGCTGGACAGCACTAGCTGTGCGAATTGCGGGGAACCTCGCAGAGAAGAAGCTCAGCCGTGACTTGGAACATGACGCGGATACTCAAGGCATGATGCTAATGGCGCGGGCCGGCTATCATCCAGATAACGCGTTCGCGATGCACCACCTGCTGCGAATGAACACACCCGAGCGATCAAGGGTCGGGACGTTTTTCTTCTCCGACCATCCTCGATGGGAAAGCCGCGATCAGCGGACGGAGCGCGCCTACACGGAAGCTCTTTCAGAGTACAACCGACTATGGACGAATCCAGAGACATCGCCAGGCGGAGCGCCTCCAGCCGTTGCATTTCTCGGGGAAACCAGGGGCGTGGAGAACAAGGGAGAAGGTACAGGCGATCTGACGCTTGCCCTTTCCTGTCGAAATCTCTCAATGCCAGTGGGGTTGGTGATTCACCTTACTAAGGGAGACGGGGCGCCCGTACAGAGCGTGATTGGTGACTACCGGGATTCCTCTGGCAACGTGGTAATTCACGAACGTGCTGCCTGTGTAGATTTGGACAGCGCAAGGCCAACCGTTATTCATATCCCCTCCACAGTGATTCCCGCGCAAGACCGCAAACTCAAAGCCCAGGTCGAAATCCTTGGCCCCAGCGATCAAGTCTTGGAGCGGACAAAGGTCTTCGACATTCACTTCCCAAAGGCGGACAGGAACACAGGCACAATCGTCGCAAAGGTACGCGTAGAGCCAGAGTTGGGCGACCCCGCTGGAGAAAAGCAAGCGGACCAATACAAGATCGCGACGGCGGTCCCCCCGGTCATAGTTCATGCGGAGAAACCCGGTGCTGGGATTCCTCTCATGCCTCCGGTCGGACGAGCCAATGAAGAAGTCGCTGCGGCTCCAGCTGTAATTCGCGCTGAGAAAGCTGACGCAGGAGTCGTCGTGTCTGCGGTTTCCACTCGTACGGAGCTGCCCCGGAGAAACCCTTTACCTACCGCCGCTCTTAACGAATCACTTGGCGTCTTGCCCTCCGCGCTAGACAACTCCGGCGTACCGTCCCATTGGGGCAATTCGCTCGCACCAACTAGCGCCGCGACTTGGTGGCATGTTTCTCCGCCCACAGAGCCTGCCCTTAAAGTGCACTTGTCTCGTTCGGTTATGTCGTTCGCGGTCCAGCCAGTGGATACAGAGAGCCTGCCCGCAAGCGTCGTCATTACCAACGACACTCCAACGGCACTGACGATCTCAGGCATAAAAATTCAAGGGAGGAGCACTTCAACCGATTTCACCGACACGACCGACTGCGGACACACCATTGACGCCGGGGTGGCCTGCGCCGTTTCAGTGATCTTCAAACCGACAGCGAGCGGAACAAGAACCGGCATGCTCACGATTGAGGGGACAGGACAAAAGATCTCGCTGACGGGAGTAGGAAAATAGAGTTACTGAAGCGCGAAATGGAACGATGGATTATGCACTCGCGAAAACTGATCGGCGTACTGTCATTATCTTTTTTGCTTTCGCAGCAACTCCTAACCCAAACCCCCACGCCGGCACCTAGTTCCGGATCATCTCCCGCGCAAACATCAGGCACACCGCACAACGGCGGGGCGAAGACCAAATGCACGGACAATGGGACTTATGTAAATAGCAAAGGGCAGACAGTTCCGCGTCCTGAGAATTGCTCAGCGCCACCCAAGGATGCTACCGCACAATGCCGAGACGGTACCTACAGCTTCAGCACGAGCCGTCGTGGCACGTGTTCCCATCATGGCGGGGTGGCCAACTGGATATAGCTGAACGACGCCGAGGGCGAAACCTGTTTATCCAGTTTCGGAGCAGCCGATGACCCGGGAGCAACGTGACGAGCACGTTTATTGGGATCAATCAGTACCTATTTGCGCACGCGACTTCATCATCTTTGTAAGACGTGCGTCTGATTGAAACTCCTCCAACCGTCGTGATTCTCGGGGAGAAACATCGCCGTTTTGGCTTTCAATCTGTCCCAATAATGATCTTCGGTTGCCCCTTCTTGCCGTCGCATTCGCAGTCGTAATCATAATTGCCCACCGCAGCATGATCTTGAACCTTGGCAGGAGTACGACAATGTTTCTTCACTGTATATTGGGACTGCTCTAACGGTGGATCACAACCCAAGACCGTACAGTCCTCGTCTCCTGAGTTTACCCACTCGAAAGACTCTCCGGGTTTCAAATGGTCCACATCGCCGCAAACCTCAAATTTCTGGGTCACGTTAAGAACCTCCTCCATAAACGTCGCGTTACTTCGCACTTTTTTGTTGCAATAGTTGCTGAAACACAGGGTCCGAATGAAGATTGTACAAAGCTGGTGCATCGGCTACTGTGTCCGGCGAATAACCGGCGTCTAGCGCCTTTGCCAACAAACGAAGGGCCGCAGCTTTGTCGCCAAATTGGTTATGTACCAAAGCCCCGTTGAAAAGTAGTTCAGGATCATCTCTCTGTTCCAGTTGAAACGCTCTAGAGAGGTGCGTCATCGCGTCCGCACGATTGCCTAACATAGACTCATAGCTAGCAATGTCTCCCAAAACGGAAGCATCGCGAGGATTAACCTCCAATTTCAACTTGGCCAGAGAAATCGCCTCGCGATATGCAGCGGCCGACTCCGCTTGTTTTTTCCCGGAGTAGTGGTATGCATCCGCCAAGTTTCCCCATACTACGTAGTCTCGGGGATTCAGCTTTGCCGCCTCTGCATAGGTATTTGCGGCATCATCGAACCGGCGCTGATGAAAGTAGGCTGTTGCTAGGTTGGAGAGTGCGTCGACCGTCGGACGAATTGCAACTGATCGGTTGAGCGCCACGATCGCGTCCGTGTATTGTCCAAGAAGGACGTACGCGCCCCCTAGATTGCTGTATCCCCGAAAACTATCCGGTGCCAAATCGATGACACGCGAAAACATCTTTACGGCATCAGAATAGCGCCCATTGCTGAGAAACAGAGCACCCAAGGAATTGTAGTTCCTCCAGTAATATGGACGAGCTTCTATCGCAGATCGGTAGGCCTTTTCCGCTTCGTCGAGCCGACCGAGATTGGCATAACTCGAGGCCAACCCGCGAATCGCGTCGTCGTTGGTCGGCTCCAATTGAAGAACTCTTTCATACTCCTTGACCGCATCCTGGTATTTGCCGGTTCCGTTGAAAACTAGACCTAGACAGGCGTGACTCTCTGCTTGATCTGTATTCAGCGATGCCGCTTTTTCGCAAGCTTCTTGGGCTTGCTTTGCCCACTGGTTCTGTTTTTCCAATTCAAATCGTCTCCAGTAGGCCTCTCCAAGCCCCGCAAAAGCGAGAGAGAAGTGCGGATCCTTCTCGAGGGCATGACTAAACAAAGTGATGGCGCTCTCCACATTTTCCCGCCGTTGAAACTCCTGTAGATATCCTCTCCCTTGCAGGTAATAATCGTAAGCACCGGGCTCAGTGGTTCCGTGAGCCGTTAGCGATACTTGTTCCTGAGGCTGCAGGTCTATCTTTAGCGATTTCACTACGCTGTCTGCCACTTGGTCTTCAATGGCGAATGCATCGGATGCTGGTGCGGTGATCGTGTCACCGCCTAATTGTCGATGTGTCTGAGCATCCACAAGGCTGTAGTTAACGCGAACCACCTCGCCCGAACGGCGCAGGGTCAGTTCCAAACCGAGATTGACTCCAAATTCCTGCTGGGCTTCTCGGAGTGTAGTGACCCCCTTCGCCCGCACTTCACTCGCGGGGACTACTTGAAGGTGGTGTTTGCCGCCAAGTTGAATGAGCCGGGCAGCGAGTGTTTCAGTCAGGCCATTGCCAAAGGCGGAAATCTCCTTATCGTCATCCTCCGATGTCGACAGCCGTAGCACAGCTAGCTGTTTTTCGTCATGTGTAGCAGCCGTAGCAAAGAGCCAGCCTCCTAGCCGTTGGCGAGCTGAAGGAATCGCGCCAATGAATGCAACAGTGCAGAGGGCAGATAAGGCAAGGCCTGCGATTGCGATTCTCCTTTTCTTTCCATCATTGCCGCGACCATGAACTGAGACCCGTTGATTTATCGACGCAAGCGCTTGAACGATTTCACGAGCATTCTGATAGCGGCACAAGGGATCCTTTTCAAGGCAGCGCAGAAGCAAGGCCCTGAACCCCTCTGGCACTGTCTCAGGAATCCCTGCCGGAGCCTCTCTGAGGATCGCGGAACTGAGTTCGAATGTTGTCTTGCCTCTGAACGGTAGTCCAGAGGTACATATTTCGTAAAGTAAAACTCCTAATGACCAAATGTCACTGCGATTATCGAGTGGCATCCCTCTTAGGACTTCGGGTGCCATGTAAGCGAGAGTTCCCGCCGCGCCGCGAGTTTCTGTCAGGCTTTCAGTTGTCGCTGTGCCGCTTAACCTAAACGGCCTAGCTAGTCCAAAGTCGAGGACCTTAACCTGATGCCTCGTGGTTAGCATGATGTTTCCGGGCTTCAAGTCGCCGTGCACGATGCCTTGATCGTGTGCTTCCTGAATGGCCAGCGCGATCTGTTCGGCAATCATCAGCAGGTCCCTATTTAGATCAGACCCCCGGTCGAGCGTAGTGCCGCGCACAAGTTCCATTGCGATGAAATCCACGCCATCCTGAGTGTTAAACTCATAAACTGTTGCGATGTTGGGATGGTTCAATTTGGCAAGTGCGATCGCTTCTTTTCGGAAACGTTTGCGACTTGCATCGTTTCCGAGGACGCCTGAAGGCAGAACTTTGACGGCAACGTCGCGGTCTAGCCGCTCGTCGTGGGCGCGATACACGATGCCCATTCCGCCGGCACCGATCTGCTCCAGCATTCGATAGTGCGAAAGAGTCAGGCTGGGTACCCGCGCCAAGCTACCTTCCATGGCTCGAATCGTATGCCGACGTTATTGGCAGGTCAATCCCATGCAGTGTCCTCGAGTGTGGGATAGGCCTTCTCCATTCGCCAGGGCAGCGTGAACTTCCGGAAGTCATCGGAGGGTGGCTAGGAGACGGTCCAACAGCTCAACCACGCTCGTTGAAACGAAGCGACGGACAGCTCAATACGTTCGGATTAGTACGCAGAAGTCCTAGTGTTGTATCAGAAGCGACCGCAGAGGAGAAGATTGGTAGCCTCATCAGAATCTGCGGCGGTCGCTTTTGATACAACGACTTGAAGGAAGCCGTCCCGCGGTGCGATCGGGTGCCGATGGCTATGGGTTTTCAATAGGGTCGATGGGCGGCATGAGGTTGGCGATGGAGCAGTGTCCTTGGTGGGAGAAGAGCAGGGTGGCTTGCACAGGTTGATGGAAGTAGAAAGTGATCGCGGTTGGAACAGATTCTGGGTCAGGGAGAGGGACTTTGTTCGGGGGCAAGGCGCACGAGGGCGGATCGAGCCGAAAGACGGATCGAGGTTTGCGGTTTTGGGAAATTGGTTTCATGCGGCGACTGCGGCGATAGAGGGCGGAGAACGGAGTTGGATCTGGGCAGCCGTAAGTCTCTCGATGACCACCATGCGGCCGCCACATTTGGGACAGCGACAAAGAGGGCTGGGTTGCTGGGCGGGGGATGCTGCTGGTTCTATCGGCGGTTGCGATATGGGACGGAGTACTTGAAAGCAGAGGGGCAAGAGAGTAGCCCGCCGCCGGTGGGCGAGGAAGCCAAAGTGGCGAATGCGGACAAAGCCTTTGGGAAGCACATGCAAGAGGAAACGGCGCAGGAATTCATCGAGGGATAGGGGCATCAACTTGGGTTCATTGTGGTGAGCACGGTCGCGCCAGCGAAAGGTAACTTGGTCATCGACGAAAGAAACGAGTCGATGATTGGAGATGGCGACGCGATGGGTGTAGCGGCCTAAATAGCGTAGTGCTTGTTCGGCACCTCCGAAGGGGCGTTTGGAGTAGACGTGCCAGTGCTGTCGGTATAGGGTTCGCAACCAGGCGGAGAAGGCTTTGGGGGGTGCGAGGGGTTTCAGGGTGCCATGGAAGCCAAGCTTGCCCTGACGGAAGTTGTGTTTTAGAGCCATGACAAACTTGCGGCGAAAAACCTTTCGGAGCACCGGGATGGGAAGAAAGAAGCGAGCGTGCGATGGAACCCAACGAGAGTGATCGAGCGACAATCCGCCGGCGGGCACCACACAATGGGCATGGGGGTGATGTTCGAGTTTCTGATTCCAGGTGTGGAGCACACTGAAGAAGCCGATTTCGGCGCCGAGATGTTGGGGATGGGCGACTTGGAGGAGGGTTTCGGCACTGGTCTGCAGCAACAGATGGTACAGGATTTTTTTGTTCTGCAAGGCGAGCGGGGCCAGTTCATGGGGTAGGGTAAAGACAACATGGACGTAGCGCGTGGGGAGAAGTTCCTTACGACGCGCTTCGAGCCAACGGTCGCGAGCGTTGGCTTGACACTTTGGGCAGTGCCGGTCGCGGCAGCTGTTGTAGGAGATGGCCGGACGGTACGCGCAGTCGGCGCACTCATCGAGATGCCCGCCCAAGGCGGCGGTGCGACAGCGCGCGATGGCCCGCAACACCTTGAGGTGTTGCCAGGTGATCCATTTACGGCTGCGTTCGATGAAAGCGCGTCGCGCGGCGCGAACCAGATCGGCCACCTCGAGGGGTGGCCGGTTCATCATTCGCTCTGCGGTACCTTACCTTTCAGCTGGAGCGAGTCCAGAGGACTCGCGGTGGCGTTGAGGTGCCGTTGGGAGAGATGGAGATAGATAGTCGTCTCTTCCAAATCACGATGGCCTAGCAGGACCTGAATGGTGCGCAAATCGGCACCCGCCTCCAACAGATGAGTTGCGAAGCAGTGGCGCAGGGTATGGGGATGGATTTTCTTGTGGATCCGCGCCCGCTGGGTAGCCTTTTGGCAGGCATTCCACACTACCTTGGGAGTGATGGGATGATTGGCGGTGTGCCAGCGCCCGCCTGGGAATAACCAGTCTGTGGGTTTGCGTCTCAACCCCCGCCAGTACTCTCGCAAGGCTTTCAACAACGTCGGGCTGAGCATAACGTCACGATCTTTGCGGCCCTTCCCGCCTTGGATGTGGATGATCATTCGCTGACTGTCAATATCGGTGATCTTCAGTCGAGTCAGCTCCGCGCGCCGTACTCCGGTGGCATACAGCGTCATCAACACAATGTGATGAAAGGGAGTCAGAGCGGAGTCAATAAGCTGGGCGACTTCTTCCGCGCTCAGGATGATGGGCAGACGTTGAACCTTCTTGGGGTACGGAGTCTCAGCGATACTCCATGGCTTCCTCAGAGTCTTGATGTAGAAGAATCGCAAAGCGGCGAGCCGCTGCGTCACAGTGCTCGGTGCCAACTTTCGTCGGCCGAATAGGTGGGCTTGATACTGGCGGATGTGGTCTGGTCCTAGCTGGTTCGGAGGGCGGTGAAAATGAAGGGAAAACTCGGCAACGGCACGCAGATAGCTGTGTATGGTAGTCTGAGCGTAATTACGACGCTCGAGTTCTTCGAGCATCATTTTGCGAAGGTGGGTCATAGGTCATCTCCTTATGACCCAACCTTATCCCTTCACCCAAACCGCTGACACCCAGCACGCGAAAGCGTCTGCCGCAACGCGGCTTCGTTCAAGTCGGCCTAGAGGAAGATCTCCGCTCGGATGCTCACGCATTTCAACTTATCAAACGCGGATCGGTTTGGTGTTCAAGCGCAATTGAAGGGGTGGACTGATACCAGTGATACCGTTTTCCACGGAACTCCAGCGAACAAGAGAAACTATAGAAACTCCAGCCTGAGATTGAATCTGCTTGTAACCTGCTAAAACAAAGGGTATTATCGCGGAAGTGCAGGATTCATCAGCGCTTGCTGGAAATGGCAGTTAGAGAATCCCTCCCTCTCCGCCAGAAATCTAGTTATCTAGCACTTACGGGTCGGTGATCCCTACACTTGATACGGTTTCAAGAAAGGATCACCGATGCACCGCGAAGTCAATTTCACCAAGAGAGTTCAAACCAGCGCGGGGATGCGCTACTGCCCCGAGATCCTGTCGGACCAATGGCGGCGTCAAGCCTGACGCTGTGCTGGTCAACGGCAAGCCCGAACGCCATCCTGAAGCGGCTTACTACATAGATTGGCTCGACCACGGCAGGCGCAGACGCCTGTCGGTGGGCAAAGATGCTGCCGAAGCTAGTTCCGTGCGCCTGCGGAAAGTAACCGAGCGCTTGCTACAGGTATTTTGAAAATGAACTAGAGACCGGACCTGATAGGCAGAGCGATGAAGCCATCTCTATCCTTGGACAGTCGACGAAAATCCAACTTACATCTGGGGAATGTTGAAATGAAAAAGATGAACAGAATGTCCGGTTATCGAGCCTGCCTTTTGGTCGGCTTGTTGCTGTTCGCCGGTGGGATGCTGATGCTCGCCCAGGATTCTGCCGGCCAGAGCGCGCCCGCTTCTGACAATACGAAGATCAACCAGCGCGACCGCAATCCCAACGAGCCGACGGCTGATCAGCAGGCGAATACTCGTTCCGACCGCGATATGACGCAGCAGATTCGACAAGCCATCACGAACGACAAGACATTTTCCACGTATGCGCACAATGTGAAAGTCATCACCGAGAACGGGCAGGTCACGCTGAAAGGGCCGGTCCGCTCGGACGAAGAGAAGCGCGCAGTGGAAGCCAAAGCCGCCGCGATTGCCGGAGATGGGAAAGTTACCAGCGAATTGACAGTCAAACCGAAAAACTAACGTTCGTTCAACGTTGCATCTAAAGGAGAGCTCATTATGGCAGGAAAAAATACGGCCGTGTTCGGCATTTACCCTTCTTATACCGCCGTCGAAATCGGGGTAGACGCTTTGCGGGACGCGGGCTTCCGCAACGCGGATATTTCCGCACTGTTTCCAGAAAACGCGGGCACCAGAGAGTTCGCGCATGAAAAAAACACCAAGGCACCCGAGGGGGCGACGACCGGAGCCGGAACCGGAGTTGTACTGGGCGGTGCTATGGGATGGCTGTTGGGCATTGGGGCAATCGCGATTCCTGGTTTAGGGCCGTTCATCGCCGCGGGCCCAATCATGGCAGCGCTGGCGGGAGCCGGGGTTGGCGGCGCAGTTGGTGGAATCGCCGGAGCTCTCATCGGAATGGGGATCCCCGAGTACGAAGCCAAGCGTTATGAAGGTCGGGTGAAAGACGGCGGCATCCTGCTTTCCGTTCACTCGGACAGTTCGGACTGGACCAAGAGGGCGAAGGAAATCCTGAAGCGAACCGGAGCTCAGGACATTTCTTCGACGGGCGAAGCGAGTGCGGACGATGACACGTCAAGGGATGTGCGACTCCCGCGCGCGGTCTAGGGGCTGCGCATTGGTTTGGTGCATCAGGAACGCCGGCCAGCTATTGGACGCTGACCGGCGTTTCCGTGTGATAGGAGTCGGGAAGAGATTATTCGCCGTTCATCAGCAATCGGAGGTCCGGTTTTGATCCGCTCCTCGAATTCGAATATTTCCTCCAAATCATCGATCTTTATCGCTGTCGCGCTGACGATAGCGATGCTGTATTTCGGCCGCGTGATCTTCATTCCATTAGCCCTGGCCCTGGTATTCAGTTTCTTGCTCACACCATTTGTGAGCCTCTTGGAAAGAGCTTATTTTGGCCGTGTTCCTGCCGCGCTTACCGTGCTTGCTCTTTGTTTTGTTCTGGCGGCCGGCGTGGGATGGGAGGTAACGAATCAACTCCTTGAGATCACGGGCCACATTCGGGACTATAAGGAAAATCTTGAACAAACGATGCGCTCGCTTCGCCCGCCGAAAACCGGGCCGCTGGGACAGGCTACTGCCACCGTACGCGAGCTGAATAGTGAGTTGGCCGCAGCGCCGGGGCAGATCGCCGTGCATGCATCCGGCGAAGCGAAGGCGGCGTCTCACCCGTCCCGGCCGATTCCCGTTCAGGTGGCCGCGCCTCCTTCGAATCTTGTGCAAGACCTGCGCACGCTTTTGGGTCCGGTCGCAGGGCCGTTGGAGACTGCGGGAATTGTCGTGATCTTTACGGCGTTCATGTTGATCAAAAGGGAGGATCTCCGCAATCGCCTGATTCGCCTCGGAGGCCAAGGGCGTTTGACCATCATGACGCAGGCACTGGACGATGCCAGTCAGCGCCTGAGTCGCTATCTCCTGTTGCAATTCCTGGTGAACGTTGGCTATGGAAGTCTTTTCGGACTCGGACTGTATTTGCTCGCGATACCGCACGCTTTGCTGTGGGGAACTCTCGGGGCTCTGCTGCGCCTTGTCCCCTATATCGGGACTCTCGTAGCAGCCGCCTTCCCCACGGCGATGGCATTAGCGGTGTTCCCCGGCTGGAAGCATGCGGCCATTATTGTGGTCTTGTTCATTATTCTTGAAGTTCTCATTGCCAACTTTGTAGAGCCATGGTTGTACGGCGCACACACTGGAATTTCTTCGCTTGCGATCCTCGTCGCCGCTGTCTTCTGGTCCATACTGTGGGGCCCCGTAGGATTGATCCTGTCCACTCCGCTGACGGTTTGTCTGCTACTCGTTGGACGCTACGTTCCGCAGCTGGCGTTCCTGGAGATCCTGTTGGGTGATGCACCGGTTCTTGGGCCTGAGGAACTCTTCTACCAGCGTCTTTTGGCGATGGATCAAGACGAGGCCAGAAATATCGCGGAGGAAGAGCTGCGAACGAAATCGCTGGAGAGCCTGTATGAGACGGTTCTGATTCCGGCGCTCCGATTGGCGGAGGAAGACCGCCACACGGATGCGGTTGGAGAACGCACCAGCGAATTCATCTCGCAGAGCACGCGAGAGTTGATCGACGATTTGAGCGATCGCGCAGACCGCCAAGGTGATGCCGGCGAGGCTGTCGAAACCAGCCGTGAGCCGCTTGGCCTTGCATCACCCGCGCCGGATGTTGTTTGCGTGCCAGCCAGAGATGTGGCGGATGAGCTGGTGGGAATCATGTTTGCTCAAGTGCTCCGGCAAGCAGGATACGCCGCCACTCCCCTTGCGATCGGAACAGTTGAGGACATGTTGGAGCAAGTGTCCCAGGGCCGTCATGGCATTGTCTGCGTCTCTGCGCTGCCTCCGTTTGCCGTCGGCCAGGCACGTTCGTTGTGCAAGCGCCTGCACGCACGATTCCCAGACCTCAAGATCGTTGTCGGCCTGTGGGGCTTTGCTGGCGGGGTCCCAAAAGCGCAACAACGCGTTGGATCCGGCTGTACTGACGCAGTGGCTACAACTCTGGCAGAGGCGCTTTTGCAAGTGCGAAGGTTGTGTGAGTTCTGCGTGAATGATCGGGCCGAAGCTTCGAAGACTGCCGGGGCCGTTGCGGAGTCGATCCCATCTCGCTAGTGAGCGCCGCGAGATGCCGCATGTATGAGTGGCGAGAAAAAAGTCCCGGCACGGAAGGCCGGGACTTCACAGTTTCGAGCGCTTCAACTAAGACGCGCGACGCTGCCGGTCCAGATTTTCGTTATCTTCGTCCTGGCCCTGGCCGCTCTTCTTCTGCTGTCCTGGCTGTCCGCTCTGTTGGCCGGTCTGGCCCTTCTGGCCGTATTGGCCGGACTGTCCGGGCTGTCCGGGCTGGTTGCCGTGCTGACCAGACTGTCCGCTCTGCTGTTTGTTTTTCTCCATATCGTCTGCCATGAAATAGTCCTCCCTTTTCGGTGCGCGACTTGGCGCACCTTGCGATTTGAATCGACTGCTTTCATTAGTTGCGGTTGAAGCGGTGCGGGTTGGGCCGGAAGCATCACGATTTGCCGGCATCAAATTGTCGAGGCTAAGGCAGCGTCGACACTTGAATCGAAGAGTTGCCCGTTGGGGCGAGTGCCTTCAATCGCTGCACCTCATCCTGCGTTTTCTGCCACGCATCGGCATTCCGTTTTGTGGCGATTGGCGCGTTAGGATCGCCATAAAATGTAAGGATATTGTCGCGTAACTGGGGCGTGACCAGCGCGAAGTCCTTCTTAGCCAACTGGTCCAGAAGGTGCGCATAGGCCTTGTCTGTGAGAATGTATTCTCCGGCATGCGTCATTCGTCCAGTGTCGAAATCAGTATTGGCGAGGCGAAGCGTCTTTGATCTGACCTCGACGAGCAACGTTTTGTAATTGTCGAGCGTGCGGTCGACGCTGGCGATGTAAAGATCCTCGGTTTTCTGCGTGGGAATCTTGAAATCCACGGCTTTGAATGGCCCTACCTTCGGCACGAGCTTTAGAAAAAACGCGAGGACCCGGGTGCCGAATCCCGGACGTCGGTATCCCTTGCCCCATTCCCGCTGATAGTTCGCCCGCGACAGGTAGTAACGGAATTTTCGGGCATTGAAGTTCGGAGTCTCCGCGACCAGTTCCTTCTTGCGCGCCACCAGCGCCACTCGCGTCATTTCAGGAAGAATGTGACTGATCGAGCGCCGGAACGTCCCGATCGCGAGATCCTCGTTCGAAATTACGTCGCTCAGCGGAATCCCATACGTGTCCTCGAAAGCGCGCTCCAGAACTGGCTTGGAAACCTCGAAACCGATGAAGTCATGATAACGATCGGATGTGTATCGATTCTTCGCAACCTGGGTGACATCGAATCCGAACTCCGTGCGAATGTGGGCTTTTGGATTGTCGGCATACGTAACCTCGTTGCCAAATTTCTCCCGTAGTTTAGGGAACTCGAGCGCTACCGCCCGGTTCACCGTGGGATGTCCAAGGTTGTCCGAAGAGTAGTGTGCCAGTGCGCCCAGGGCGAATGCGTATTCGTTCAGGTCGGTGGAATCGTTAATTAGGTTAACTATGAAATCACCGCTGCGCACATAGTGAGTGAGATCGCTGAAGTACTTATTGCCGAAAGGGTAGTAACCCATATCCTGTATCAGCGATCCGCCGTAGGCAAAGGCGTGGGCTTTTTTCAGATCCTCCGAAGTCGCCATCGGAAACCGTTTAACCAGCAGCGGTTGGATGTCATCCTTCCAAAGCAGGTCGACGACCTCTTCATGCGTGAGCACAGAGTAAGCGCCGCAGACCTGTGCCAGACCAAGCAGCAGCACAAAGCTCAACCCGGCATGCCAACAATTTAGAAGTCGTCTCATAGGGAACACGCCTCACCCATTCTCTGAATCCGATCCCTGTAACGCGATGAGTGATACCAAGATCTGATATGGCATTCATTAGGTGCCAAATCAGGTCCAAGGTTGGCCACAAAGACGAATTCGATTGTCGCGCAGGATACAGCGCTATTACCCCATCGGCTACCAGATGCGCGGTAATGACAGCTCAAATGTCCACGAATAGGCTGAGAAGCGTGCCCTGCATTCTGCGGTGTTGTCGGGCGCGGACAAGTATCTCAGAGCGGAGGAGACGAAGATGAGCATCTGGACCATATTGTTTGTGATCTTGCTGATCGCATGGATTAGCGGCTTCACCGTATTTCATGTGGCTGGTGGACTGATCCACCTGCTGTTGGTGTTCGCGGTGATCTCCCTGATTTTGCATTTCGTCATGGGGAGCCGAACAGCCTAACTAGAGGGCTCGGCTGCAAGGCCGAGAATGGCCTGCCGACCCTGGCTTGAATGGCCAGAGTCGTCGGAATCCAATCGGCCGATGCTTCATTGCGGCCGGCTGTTGCTGTAAAAATGGAAAGGTGGATTCGCATGAACAAATATCTAAAGGTGCTATTGAAAACCGCCGCCTGCCTCGTGGATCAGTCGGTGGCGCAGGTCGATCGGGCATCGGACCGTGTCTCTGAACTGGTGGATCGTGGCAAGGAGGCGATCCATCCTGAGGATCATCGACTGCGTAACGCCCTGAGTTTTGCAGCTGGACTTGGTGTGGGCGTCGGCGCAGCCATCTTACTTGCCCCGGCGAGCGGAAAAGAAACCCGCAGTTCGATCACGCAACAAATGCAACAGATCAGAGCGCGCGCGAGCCACCAAGCCGAACGGGTTGGATGACTGGAAAAAAGAGAACTCGTGATTCCCTGTTCCCCAGTGGATCACGCGTAGAAGATTGCGATTGTGTGGGTTGAGTCGCGTTCATTTCTGGTCAACTTCAATATGACGCTACGGGGGCCCCCACGAGCGGCGCAAGCGTGAGCGATTGGACTTGCGACGGATTCGTTCTCATCCGCGAAATTCAAGTCTCAGGTCAGAGGCTCGTCATCAAGGGAAAACGCCTTCTTGTCGTGACCGGCGACGGGGGAGTGTTCGGGTTCTACGTCGACAACCCGAAGAAGCGAAAGAAAAAAGAGCCATCTCTTGAAATCGACGTCGACCTCGGTTCAGGGAATCCCACCCTTGATCAGGCGCAGGCCGCTATCTCGAAGGTATTTCTGACCGAGCGGGACAACTTCGGCGAGTTGGTTCCCGACTACTGGAAGCCATGCGTGCCGGCGGGCCTGATGAGCGCCGATCGAAACTGCCATTTTTCGCCCGAGTTTGCCCTGATCCCGGGCTTTGCCCTTCGGGGACACCGCGATCCGGCCTTAGAATCCGGAGACTCCCAAGGCGCCGCTATGTTCCATCCGGGCGGCGGCGCCCGTCCTCCGCGCGCGATTCGGCAGCCGACGCCGGACTATAGCGATGCGGCTCGCCAAGCCCGCGTTCAAGGCACCTTGACCCTCGGGTTGATCGTCGACGCGTCTGGCGACCCTCAGAACATCCATGTCCTCAGCCCGCTAGGCTGCGGCCTCGATCTACAGGCGGTCCGTGCAGTGAGCAAATGGAAATTCGAGCCGGGAGAGATAGACGGCCAGCCTCTAGCGACGCAAATCGCCGTGGAAGTAGATTTCCACTTGCAGTGAAAAAGAAACGAATCGCGAAATCCGAATCTGAGAACTGCTAATACTTCCTCAGCACTCCAATCACCCGCCCCTGCACATCCACCGAAGCCGCCGGAACAATAATCGGCTTCATGGTCACATTCGAAGGCTGCAGCCGAATGCTCTCGCCCTCGCGGTAAAACCGCTTTAACGTCGCATCGCTCTGATCGACCAACGCCACCACGATGTCTCCGTTGTGCGCCGTACGCGCTTTCTCGACCAGCACATAATCGCCGTCGAGGATTGCCTCATCCTGCATCGAGTCGCCGCGCACTTCTAGTACAAATACTTCCTTCGAACGCACAAAGTCGGCCAGCGAAATTGTCTCCGGATTTTCCACCGCCTCGATCGGCTGACCGGCAGCAATGCGACCTAACAATGGCAGCACCAGACCAGTATTCACGCTCATCGCCTGTTTCAGTCGTCCCTTGGGAGGGAGCAGATCAATCGAGCGGCTGCGATTGTAGTCGCGCGTGAGCAGTCCCTTCTTTTCCAGATTCGTGACGTGCTTGTGCACGGTTGCCAGCGAGGTCAGCTCCAAACCCTTGCCAATCTCTTCGAACGACGGAGAATATCCATGCTCCGCTACGAATCGCGAAATAAAGTCATACACTTCCCGCTGTCTGCGTGTGATGGCCATGCCGCCATTATTGGCGAACAGAAGGCGAAAAAGCAAGCAGGAAGTGAGACTGCGGGAGTGCCCATGTGGGGACGGGCGCCTTCGCCCGTCCATGCGGCCCAGGTGTATCGGGGCCGCAGCAGGGATGCTCTCACCGACTCAACGGCGGTCAGAGTTTCGCAGCCCTGAAACTTTTCTCCCGTCCGCAACTCCAATCTGTTAGCCCAGACGTCTCGTATTGAAGAAGGGGAAACGAAAATGCGATCATCCCTTGCCCTAACTCTGACTTTCGCAGCCGCGCTCTTTGCCACCACAGCCTGCAACGCCAAGGCAAGCCCGGCCGCAGCTGTGCCCGTGCCTGCCCAAGACGCTCCCCGCGCAACCGCACCAGGCAAACAAACCGCCGTCGTCTCCGGCGGATGCTTCTGGGGCATCCAGGCTGTCTTCCAGCACGTGAAGGGCGTGATCAGCGCCACCTCCGGCTACTCCGGAGGCTCAGCCAAGACCGCCGAATACGAAACGGTCAGCACCGGAGAAACCGGGCACGCCGAGTCCGTCGAGATCGTCTACGATCCCTCGCAGATCACCTACGGAGAATTGTTGCGCGTGTTCTTCTCAGTAGCGCACGACCCGACACAACTCAATCGCCAGGGCCCGGACGAGGGGACGCAATATCGCTCTTCGATTTTCTACAGCAACGATGAACAGAAACACATCGCCGAGGCCTACATCGCTCAACTCGACAAAGCTAAAGTCTTCCTGCGCCCGATCGTGACGCAAGTCGTCCCCTTGCAAGCGTTCTATCCGGCAGAGGCCTATCACCAGAACTACGCGGCCCAGCATCCGAACCAGCCCTACATCGTCTTCAACGACGCTCCGAAGGTCGAGCATCTGCGCCAGGAATTCCCCGACCTATACACGCGAAAGTAAGAGGACATGTCGATGTTCGATTCCGATTTCGGCAGCAAAACGACTGATGTGGGGACAGCCACCCCCGGCTATCCTGCCGAGCAAAGCTCGGCGGCGCCGCCACCGAATATGCAGCGTCGCGCATTTCTCGCAACATCATTCGCCACGATTGCTGGCCTTGTCTTGTGGCAATGGAAACGGCCTACCATTTCAAACGCCGCACCCGCCGCAGGCTCTGAGCCCAAAGACGTAACCATCATTCTTTTCTCCGACTCCGGTCAACGCCTGAAAAAGGTCCAGATCGTGAAGGTCATCAAGACCCCTGACCAATGGCGCCAACAACTCGGCCCCGGTGTCTTCGACATCACGCGCAACGCCGACACCGAAATCGCCTTCACGGGGAAATACTGGAACCTGCACGAGACAGGCATCTATCGCTGTATCTGCTGCGACAATGCGCTTTTCGATTCCGCCACGAAATTCGAATCCGGTACCGGATGGCCCAGCTTCTGGGCACCGATCGCCGCCGAGAACGCAACCGAAACCCGCGACACAACCTTCGGCATGGTCCGCACCGCAGTCGCCTGCACGGAGTGCGACGCCCACCTCGGCCACGTCTTCGACGACGGCCCCGCGCCCACCGGACTCCGATACTGCATGAACTCCGCCTCGCTGCGCTTCGTGAAATGAATGTGATCTGTGCCCATGACCCTTCTCGAGCCTTGTCATCATCCCCTCTCGAGTCTTGTCATCCTGAGCATAGCGAAGGACCTGTGCACTCTGGCAGCGTCACGCACCTGATGCTTCACGAAGAAGCCGCAATTGCACCGCTATAATCGAGCCATGAATTCCTCCCTCCCCGCCTTCCGCGAACCCCGTCGAAAAGATCTTCAACCGTACCTTCGGATTCCTCATCGGCCTCGGTCTTGGCCCATCTCACATCTATCTTCTTCAAGTTCGCGGACGCAAGTCCGGCAAGCTCTTCTCGACTCCAGTCGATCTGCTGGAACTGCAGGGTAAACGCTACCTGGTTGCGCCAAGAGGAAGAACGCAATGGGTCCGCAACGCCGAAGCCGCCGGCGAGATCACGCTCAAGAGAGGAAGCACGCGCCAGAGATTTCATCTGCGTCCAATTCAAGATGCCGAGAAACTGCAAATCTTGAAAGCCTACCTCGACAGTTTCAGGCGCGAAGTACAACGCTACTTTCCAATTCCGGCAGGCTCACCGCCCGAACAATTCGCCGCGATCTCTGCGAGTTATCAGGCGTTCGAACTCCTCGCAGATTGATTGGGTCGCACACGAATCGGAAAATATTCTGAGGCAAATTGCTCTTTTCCTCTTGCACAAAACTAAAAGTTATGGCATCTTCAATCATCCTCTAAGGAAAGGACGCCCAAATTTGTCAGATTCTATGCACAAATCGCTTAGCGGGCTGTATCGGCCGGTAACACGCCGAGTCAGCTTTAGGGCGTCGTCCGATTGCGCTAATTAATCCTCGGCGCTCTTTAACGCAAAGCTAACAAAATAAAAGCACGCTGGGTGGCGCAGGCCGCGGTTCCTTCGACTGTGAATCGACCATTGCCGCGGTCGCTCATTCCCCCAGCAAAGGGTCCCATGCGTAGGGACGGATGCATTCGTCCGTCCCGTCGGGCGGTTACTCGACGCTTGGACGAACTCGGTCAGTGGTGAAAGGTTACGGATACTTCTCTAGGTAGAACGGTCCTGGATTTCCAGGCTGTGAGGTTCGACCCCTCATGGGCGCAAGCCCTCTCCGTCACCGCACGTTCCCTGACCTCGTATCACCAGTTGTAAAACGTACGCGAGGAATTTCGCGCGCAACATATTTCAGTCAGTGGTGAAGTTCACGGCAACTTCGTGGCGTGCCTGTTACTAGGCCGGGGTTCGAGCCCTCAACCGTGATTCCAGTTCCCTGGCTGTTGTCCGTCAATGGGCGCAGGCAATCGTGCCTGCGCCTTAACCGGGTGTTCTTGGATTAGCAGCACAGGTTTCGCCGGTGGTGAATGAGAAGAGTTACTTCGCACCAACGCCTACGACAGGAGCGGGGAAGCGAACCCCGCCGAGGTGCTGATTTGTGGCAACGCCGGGATCCGCAAGGATCTGGGGACGTCGTCCCGAAGCTCAGGGTTGCCGCAGAGACCGACCTCGAGTCGAATCTCTTCTCGCAAGTTCCCCGGCGAGTTTGAAAGCAGTTTGCATTCAGTTCGGCCGGTGGTGAAGACGAGGGATACTTCGCCTTTGGAGCGGGAGATGCAGGTTCGAATCCTGTCACGGGAATTTGTGCCCGTGTAGCTAAACGGTAAAGCGCCTACGTACCTTTGTCGCGGATTCCCCGGCTGATTGATTTCAATTTCGCAACTCCGGCGCAAGCGCCGGTTAGAAAGCACGTATGAGCGTCGTCATTCGAAACGGTAGGCCGCAGGTCAGCGAGTCGCTGTGCAACTCTTGCTACTGGGCGCACATTCAACGCGGATTCGCGAAGAGCGAAGAGGTCATCCTCTGCGCCTTCCTCCGCCCCGCGCGGCTGGTGCCGTTCAAGGTCGGCATGTGCACCGACTACAACGACAAACGAGTGCCCAGCAAGTCCGACATGGAGGAAATCGCTTGGATTATTCGCACCAAAGACGTGAATCGCACGGTCGGATTCACCAAGAAGGAAATGGACGACGAGACGGAGAAAGAGGGCGAACTGGAAATCGTCGCCTCGGAATAGTTTCTAAATGCACATGCTCGAATTTCTAAAACACGTGCTGAGCGGCCAGAACCAGTTCGCCTCGGGCGGATTGCTGCTCATGATCGTCGGCGCCGTCGGGGCGTACTTGCGCGCGATTCCTCGTCGTATCTGGTACTGGGTCGTAGGGCAGACCACGCTGTCGATCACCGTCAAGGACGAGGACGCAGCGTTCGCATGGGTGAAGCAGTGGTTCGCCGAGCAGAAGTTCCTCAAGCGCATTCGCCGTGTCGATCTCGACACCACAGTGCGCAACGAGAACCTCGCTCTGATTCCGGCTCCAGGTCGTCATTGGTTCTGGTATCGTGGCCGCCCGTTTCGCGTCGACTTCTATCGCAGCGAAGACACTCGCGGATGGACGCCGAAGCGCAGCGAGTTGCTTGTGTTCCAGACTGTGGGACGCGATCAGGCTCTGCTGAGGTCGTTCGTCACCGAGATTGCTTCCTGTCACAAGAAGCATGAACGGGTGCGTTCGTCTCTGTACTTGTACTCGGAATATTGGGGCAGCGTGGAAGGCTACAACGCGCGCTTGCTCGACTCGGTGATTCTGCAAAGCGGAGAACGTGAACGCCTGGTCAAAGACATCGAGAAGTTCAAGAGCTCGAAGGCGCGCTACCGCCATCTCGGCGTGCCGTATCACAGGGGATACTTGTTGTACGGTCCGCCCGGAACAGGGAAGACGTCGCTGGTGTCGGCGATTGCGGGGAAGTTTGCGATGTCAATCTATGCAATCAACCTCACCGATTTCAACGATCGCTCGCTGACCAAGGCGATGAACGATGTTCCTCCGGGCTCGGTCGTTCTGTTCGAAGACGTCGATTGCATGATCGCGAGTAACCCTCGCTGCCATGCTGAGGAGGCTCCGCCAGGCGATCCGAGGGAGAAGCCGGAGAGCAAGGCGGTTGCCGACAAATTCGGCGTGACGTTGTCGGGACTGTTGAACGTTCTCGACGGATTTCATGCTCCTGATGACGTTCTGTACATGATGACGACGAACAAGATCGAAGCGCTCGATCCGGCGTTGCTGCGGCCGGGACGCATCGACTACCGGCTGTACCTCGGCGTCGCGTCGGAAGAGCAGAAGCTGGAACTCTACTGCCGCTTCTTTCCGCAAGCGGAAGAGTTCGAGGCCTGCGCTTTCGTCGAAGCCCATTCGTGGGCCGAGACCATGGCGGACTTCCAGGGCCTGCTGCTGGAACTTGCGGAAAAGCCTGCGGGCTTGCGCTTCGTTGAAGCCCTGACGGAGCCGAGCTCGCTGCAGGATGAAGAATCGGTGCCCGCGCTGCGTTAAGCAGCAAAAGCACCGGATGTTTCGCCGGTGGCGAAGGGGACGGTTCCTTCGAAGGGTCGCAGGTTCGAGTCCTGCCATGTCCCTGACGGGGCATGTAGCTCAGTTGGCAGAGCAGTACCGTCGCCGCAAATTCCCCGGCGAGTTTTGAGATTGCGATGTGAAGAGAGGAAAAAGGTGCACAGAGCTTATCGGATCCTCAACGCCTGGCTTTCTGAGTCGCCAACGGCGCTTGGAATCCGATTCGCCGGCTGTTGGCCGGCAGAGGTGCCATCAACTCACGAATGGCCTCGACGAGATCCTGGATTTCGTCATCGTGACTGTCGAGTCGAGCTTCGAGTTCGGACAACTTCGACACGACATGTTGATTGACGGCCAGAGCATGGCGCATTCCCACGAATGCGCGCACCACGAAGATGCTCATTTCAATGGCGCCTTCGAGTTCAACACGGTCGCGGCCATGATCGCGCCGTGTTCGGTGAAGGCGTGCGGCAGATAGCGGCGTCCACCATGGGCTGAACTTGAGGTCGCATTTTGCGACCTCAAGTTTTGGTACTCCACGCGCGTGAGGGTGAAAAGGAAATCGGGCGGAAAGCGCTGCAGGTTCCGTTTGAGCTGTTCGTTCAAGCGCTTGACCGGAACTCCGTAAAGCTCAGCCAGGTCTGTATCAAGAATAACCTTCTGGTTGCGGAGAACCAGAATCTTAGAACTAACTCTCTTGGCGAGGATGATTGCAGTTTTGTTCATAAGCGATCACCAAGCTTTGAGGTCGCAATTTGCGACCTCAAAAACAAGCAACCGACGGTTCATCATAACAAGCCACAGGCATGGCAAAACCGGAGAACGAGAAAGTTCTCAAGCCGCCGTGCCGAAACAGGAAGGATCAGCGCAGCGCAGCGGGCTTGCAGTTCGCAATGACAGAGCGTGAATTCGCTGGGAGCAGCAGCTTCTAGCTGATCGCTGACAGCTCAAACCAAGGAGGCTACAAATGGCTCGACTGAATCTACTCAACCTGAACTTTCGTCTGCGCACGCAGGAGGGCGCGCCGGTGGGCAACATCTCCACCGAGCTGCAGCTGCGCCGCTCCGTGCTGGCTTGCCTGCTTTGGGAGAGCCAGTTCTACGAGGACGGAGTCGAGATCGCGGGGCGCATCGCGCAACTCGTTCCCAAGGTTGCAGCCGAGAAGGTGGCCGCACTCGCCGTCGAAGCTCGCACGAAGATGAAGCTGCGTCATGCGCCGCTTCTGCTCGTGCGCGAGATGGCGCGTCACGCTACGCATCGCAGCTTCGTGGCCGAGACGCTCGCGCAGGTCATCCAGCGTGCCGACGAGCTCGCCGAGTTCGTTGCGATCTACTGGAAGGACGGACGCGTGCCGCTCTCAGCTCAGGTGAAGAAGGGGCTGGCTGCTGCTTTCCCCAAGTTCGATGCGTACGCGCTGGCGAAGTACGATCGCGGCGGACCCATCAAGCTGCGGGACGTGCTGTTCCTGGCGCACGCGAAGCCGCGGGATGAGGCGCAGGCCGAAGTGTGGAAGCGCCTGATCGCGGGCGAACTCACTTCGCCGGACACGTGGGAGGTTGCTCTCAGCTCTGGCGCTGACAAGCGCGAGGCTTGGGAGCGGCTGCTCCGCGAGCAGAAGCTGGGCGCGCTCGCTCTGCTCCGCAACCTGCGCAACATGCGGGAGGTTGGAGTCGACGAGTCGCTCGTGCTCGCCGCGCTCGGCTCGATGAGCACGGCGCGTGTGCTTCCGTTCCGCTTCCTGGCCGCGGCGCGTTACGCTCCGCAGTGGGAAGAGGCTCTGGAGCAGGCCATGTTGAAGTGCGTTGCGGACCGTGAGAAGCTCGCGGGGAAGACCATCGTGCTGGTCGACGTTTCCGGCTCGATGACCGCTCCGCTCTCTCAGCGTTCCGAGATGCAGCGGACTGACGCAGCGTACGGGCTCGCGGTGTTGCTGCGCGAGATCGGCGAGAAGGTGGCAGTGTTCAGCTTCTCGAACTCGCTGGTCGAAGTGCCGGCGCGTCGCGGCTTCGCGTTGCGTGACGCGATCGACAAGTCGCAGCCGCACAGCGCAACGTACCTGGGTCGCGCGGTGACGGAGCTGAATGAGAAGCATGGCTACGATCGCCTGGTCGTCATCACCGACGAGCAGGCGCACGACACGGTGCCCGCGCCTCGAGGCAAGGGCTACGTAATCAACGTGGCCAGCTACAAGAACGGCGTCGGCTACGGCAAGTGGACGCATATCGACGGCTGGAGCGAGTCGGTTGTCGAGTACATCCGCACACTGGAGCAGATGGCCTAACCGGGGATCGCGGAGGTGAGAGCCTCCGCGATATTCCCATCCGGGTCCTCACATTTTTTTCATCGATATTTCTAAAATATTGTTTTCAAAGAACTTAGGGGGCTCTGATCGGTCCACGTACTCGCAAAATCTTGAGCGGCTAGGACTTACACGCAAATCCTGCGAAATAAGGACTTAGCCTTAGGTCAAAAACTCGCCCTGCCTTTCGGCTGGAAGATGATCGGCTGTTGAGGCTGTGGAAGGCAAGGTCAGATGTCACAAGGACGAAAAGAAAGCTGTGGAAACTCCGGTTCGTTCCCGTTTTGGGAACAGAGCGGATACCAAAGGCAAAAGCCGTCGTGCCCTTTCCGGGTTTGTTGCGGGCACCTCAGGGGCTAAAAGCCCACGCCTTTTCATCTACCTTTACGCGGCCCTCGAAGGGCCGCTCTTCCACGGTCGTATACGCGTTTGTAGGTTTTCCTGCAGTCGTTGAAGGCCGTGCCATCTTGGAT
Source organism: uncultured Acidobacteriaceae bacterium (assembly GCA_963709025.1). Taxonomy (GTDB): domain Bacteria; phylum Acidobacteriota; class Terriglobia; order Terriglobales; family Acidobacteriaceae; genus Sulfotelmatobacter. The sequence continues at coordinate 80,192 of CAVPVE010000018.1, read as the reverse complement.
GGTGCGGGTCGGGGTGTGCCTCAGGGCTAACTAAGGCCCTGTGGGAAAAGGACGGCTTCGCAGCGCTGGAAGCGCTGCGCCACCCAAAAGCGTGTGAGGCCAATGTGGCCTTCGGCTGTTGCCGATTTGAGTCGGGTGCGAGGCCAGGATGGCCTCGCTACGCCCGGCTCTTGTCGGCGCTATTTTGTGTCGGGCTGCCCGGCGCTCTTGAGCGTGACCTGGTCCTGCGAGAGAGCGCCGCTTTTGGGTACTGGCGGAGCCTCAGCGTGAGGATCGGGCTTCGGTTCTGACGGCGGATGTGCGACTTGGTGGACGTCGGCCGGGTGAACGCTGTTGATTGGAGTGATCATGGTTGGTCCTCTGAGGGATAGGATCGGCAGGGAGCGAGGAAACTTTAGCGTAGGATTCATTGCCTTTGGTAACAGTTACGTGAGGATTGGAGAGGGTTTGCAATGCCATGAACCTCGCGCCGAGGGTGGGGCAGTGAGCGGCCCTCAGCGGCTCTAAGCCGGGCCCTTGCTGCGGTACTTAACGGCCCCGCACTAAGCCGGGATTACCCAAACCCGCCGCTTCTCGAGATCCGGTGGTTCCCAAATCCCTTGCCCTTCCTAGAATCATGAGGGGAAGATCTTTCTAATTCAATATCGTTGCTGGAGTTCTACTTGCTCTTTCGGAGTTGCATGGTGCGAGCTTTGAGGGCCTTGCCATCTGCCTCCTCCGGCGCTTCAAACCCGATGCGAGTACGGGTGGGTTCTTCGGGGCTCATGAGTTCGCGGAGGGCGTCCATGAGGGCCTGGATTTCGGAGTCGTGGGTTTCGAGGCGGCGTTCGAGCTCTGACAGCTTGGTGAGGATGTGGCGGTTGCCGGCGATGGCGCGGCGCATGCGCACGAAGGCGAGAACGACGAAGACGCTCATCTCGATGGCGCGTTCGGAGTTCAGCACGGTGGCGGCCATAATGGCGCCGTGTTCCGTGAAAGCGTAGGGAAGATAGCGCGTTCCGCCGTGGCCTGCGGTTGAGATCACATTTTGTGATCTCAAGAGCTTCAATTCGTGCGGCGTGAGTTGAAAGCGGAAGGCGGGAGGAAATCGTTTCGCGTTGCGTTTAACCTGCTGGTTCAAGTGGCGGACCTGTACGCCGTAGAGTTCGGCGAGGTCGGTGTCGAGGATGACGCGCTGTCCGCGGAGAACGAAGATTTTGGAGTCGACTTTCTTTGCGACTACGATCGCTGATTTCGCCATGTTAAAGCTCGTTTCGCTTTCAAAAAAGATTCCTCATTGGCAAACACTACCGGTTCAGAATAACAAACCAGTAACAACCGATAGCAGGAACAGCTCAAACTAAAGAAGTGAACCACAGAGGACACGGAGGACGCAGGGCCTATGCGGAATACCCCGTGTCCTCTGTGTCCTCTGTGGTTAAGAGATATCGAAATCCAAGGAGTGATGGCGAGCGAGGGGTCTGCGCTGTGCGCTAGTTCGAGGTTTCTGCTTCCGCGGCGGCCAACCGCGCTTTGGTTCCCGGAAATTCCTGTTCAATCTGTTCGTCGAGCCAGTGCTCCAGGTGCTTCTGGGAAATCTCGGGGACGTTATGAAATCGGAATCCGGCGAGGCCTTTGACGTCGACCCAGGCCACTTCAGCTTCCACTTCAACGTCAATACCCGTGCCAGGCAGTGCAAACTTCAGGTGCGGCGCCGCGCCTTTCGGTAGCGCCTCGCGCAGCATCAACGCGAGACCGCCTTCACTGATGTTGGTGCTGGTCGCGTTCAGGGTTTTTCCGTCGTACATCACTTTGACCAGCATCTTGACCGGCTGGCGGAAGTAGCGGCGGCGCTCCTTGATCATGAAATTCAGAGCTGCGTGAAAACAACGGGACGCATTGAGAATGCTGATGGGCTTCTGCAGCACGAAGTTGGCGCCCATGCCAAAAGCTTCCTGCGTAGTCGTTTTATGTCCGTTAAGGATGGCGAAGGCCACCGAATTCTTGTTGCTGGGAGTGCTGCGCAGGCCCTGCAGCACGGCGAGTCCACCATTCAAATCGTCACAATCCACGATCACGGCGTCGAACTTGTCGGAGATCAGGATGTCGGCGCCAGCCCGCGCCTCATGGCAGATCTCGACATCAATCGACAATTTCTCGAGCGTGGGCCGGATCACACGAACCAATTCCGGATCCTGGCTCAGGAGGAGCGAGTCCAGCGTCATAGTGAGATTCTAGGGTCCAAGCGCAGTTACCCGATAGTGACCAAGGTGATGGACCCTTCGTCGGACGGTGCAGAGACTCGACGAATCGTCAGGCCGGCCCACGCTCACGGCTTCGCGGCAGAGGTCGCCGTCGCCGCCGGCGGATTCTTGACGTAGGTGTTCATCCAGTTGTTCATCTCCCAAAACATGTGCAGGACGGACTCGCGCCCGGCATAGCCATGCGCCTCGAGGGGAAGCAGAACAAAGCGGACCGTGCCTCCCTGACCCTTGATCGAGCTGAAGAGCCGTTCGCTCTGCAACGGAAATGTGCCGGAATTGTTGTCGGCCTCGCCGTGAATGAGCAGAATCGGCGTCTTGATCTTGTCGGCGTAGGAGAACGGCGACATTTTGTAATAGACCTCGGGCGCCTGCCAGTAGGTGCGCTCTTCGTTCTGAAATCCGAAGGGAGTCAGGGTGCGGTTATAAGCTCCGCTGCGCGCGATGCCGGCTTTGAACAGATCGCTGTGGGCCAGCAGATTCGCAGTCATGAAGGCGCCGTAGGAGTGTCCCATGACGGCGACGCGGTGGCGATCGACCACGCCAAGTCGCACGCCTTCATCGATCGCGGCTTGGGCGCTGGCGACGAGCTGGTCCACGTACGTGTCATTGGGCTCGGCCTGGCCTTCGCCAATGATCGGAATTGTGGCGTTCTCGAGAACTGCGTATCCCTGGGTGACAAAAGGAATCGGAGAGCCCCACCACAGGAAAGGAAATTCATAGGGCGAGCCGCTGATTTGTCCGGCGGCCGACTTCGTTTTGTATTCGGTGGGATAGGCCTCCATCAGCGTCGGAAGCGGACCGTCTGCCGGCTTGTATCCGGGAGGAAGGTAAAGATTCGCGCTGAGATCCACGCCATCGGCCCGCTTGTATTTCAGCACTTGCTTCTTCGGAAGCGGAGCGTTGCCGTAGGGACTAGGGAAAAAAGTGATCTGCTTGAATTCGTCGTTGGCCAGGCCCTTGCGGTAATAGTTTGGCGGCAGCTCCGGAGATTCCCTGAGGAGCAAGATGGTTGGCGTAGCCGCATCGAGCACCGATACTGGAGACTCGAAGAATTTGTCGGCGGATTGCCAAAGGTGCTTGGTCTCGCCGTTTGTTGTGTTCATGACGGAGACAAATGGGCGGTCGCCTTCGGGCGATGCGCCTTCGGAATGGAAATAAATTCCGCGAGAGTCGGATGTGGTTTGCAAGACATACTTCCCCGAGGCATTTCGGGTTACAAACGGCTGGCCGGGATCGTGATAGCGATCTTCAAACGATCCTTCAAACAATTTCACCGGAGCGGCTGGGGCATCGGGAGCCACTGCGAGGATGATGCGCTTGCGGTCTTTCCAGCGTTCTTCCTCGATGATCGCGAGATGGCCGTTCCCCCAAGTCAGGCCGCCAAAGCGGACAGGAAGATCCGCCAATTTGCGCGGAGAGGTGTCGAACGGGGCGTCGAGCAGGAAGACTGTGTCGCGGATAGCAACGTCTTTGCGAGGATCGCCGCCATCGCCAGCCTCGACCCAGGAAACCGTGGCGGGCGCGTCGCTCCGCCAGTCGAATTCGCGCGGCCCCGCCTCAACCGCATCGTGAATATTTGGGATGGTATCTTCTAACGGCTTATCGGCCAGTTGTTTCGAGGTTCCCGTCGCCACATTGATGGCGAGAACGCGCTCGGGGAACATCTCATACGGAAGCAGATACGTGTAGGGGTGATGGCGTTCGTCGACCAGCACGTAATGGCCATCGGGCGAGGGTGAAGCGCTCTGGATTACCGCAGGACCGCCAATCGATTTCGCTGTGCCGTCGAGGCGGACGACTTCGGCTCGCGAGGTCGCGTAGTAATCGAAGATTTTCTCGTCCTCGGGATTCTTCAGAAGATCCTGATACGTCGCGCCCGGGGTGATGCGCCCAAGGTTTTCCTGGATGACGGGGCCGGTGGGAATTTCACTGCGCTTCGGGGCTGCGCCTCGATCTTTAGAGACTGTCTTGCACACGAGGCTGGCGTTGTCACTGGACCACTCGCAGGGCCGGCCGAATATGCCGTTGAGCGCGATCGCGGGAACGCGATGGGCCTGGAGTGAGGCAACGTCGACGATCCACAACGAGAGGCCGGCGTCGGTGGGATTGTCGCTGGCATTCACGAAAGAAAAGTGGCGGGCATCGGGCGACCACGCCGTGAAGCGAATCTTGGGATCCGCAGGCAATCCGGTCACCGACTTCGCTTCGCCGTTGGGCAGAGCCTGCAACATCAATGAGGTGATGTAGCGGCCACGGCTCGGGCCGTTCGTGCGCGGGTTAAAACGCAGGCCGGCCAGGCGGAGTTCAGGCTGCGCCAGATCGGCAACCGTGGGCAGACCGGAATAGGATTCGATCAAAAGCCACCGCGTGCCAGCAGCGTCTTTGGAAGAAACTTCCACATTGGGCGTGGGACGCGTGTCGACCAGGTCAACGATTGCCTGGGGAGGCTTCTGGTACTGCAGGCTGGTCTGAGCCTGAATGCCGCAAAATGCGGGAGTAAGAATAGCGGCGGCTATCGCTGCAATGGTGCGGGCGGGAATCGAACGCATGAAAGAACCTCGGGGCTGCTTATGCAGGGTCAATTTGAGGGCCGTGGGGCGCGAACATTCTCCTGCGAAGCAAGTGGATCGGGCAAGCTCTTTTCTGAATCGTTGGTCAGGTCGGCAGGCTTGAGGAGCCCACGCAACGAGTGCCTTCTCAAGAGCCTGCGGGTCGGTTGCATCCGTTGGAATCAGAGCGCCCATTCTCGATAAGGAGCAGCAACATGATGTCTTCCGGAGAAGATGAGCGGCGATTTAGAGGGAATAACGCCAATGAATACAGAGGGTTGTAGGAACTTGCGTAGGGAACGCGAAATTCACCCTCCTCAGGCATCTCGAATTCATTCCCATGCAACTAACAAATTAGTTGACCTTTTATCCGCAGCCCCGTCTGAGTCAATAGCCAGACGGCACACGTTGTAAGGAGGAGTTTTGGCCCGCAGCAAGTCCGCAACCTTGACCGAAGCCGAGTTGCGCATTATGAACGTCCTGTGGGACCGGGGCTCGGCGACCGTCCACGAGGTGCTGGAAGCCCTCCCCATGAAGCCCGCCTTGGCCTACAACTCCGTTCTGACCATTATTCGCATTCTGGAGAAGAAAGGATACGCGAAGCACGTGAAAGACCAGCGCGCCCACGTCTATCTCCCGCAAGTCGACCGCAAAGACGCAACCCGATTCGAAGTTCGGCACCTGATGAGCCGCTTCTTCGGAGATTCTCGAGAACAACTCGTGCTGAACGTTCTTGAGGAGAGCGGCATCGATGCGGACGAACTCGATCGCGTGCGCCAGTTGCTGGAAAGGAGCAAGTGACCCAGCAATGACTGCGGCCTTCAACCTGAATGCAATCGCCCAAGCGTCAACGGTTCAGATCGTGGACTGCCTGGTCGAAGGAACTCTGGTCGCGATCTTCACTGGATCGGTGTTGAGCGTGATCCGCAGGCAGAATTCGGTCACTCGCTTTGCGGTCTGGTTCTCGGCGCTCATGGCCATTGCGACCTTGCCGTTGTTCGTCGGTTCGTTCGGGGCGCATGTTGCTCCGATGGCGGCTGTGGTGCGGCCCGCGGTCACTCTGCCCGGTACCTGGGCGCTGTATCTGTTCGGAGCCTGGTTCGCCATCTGTGCGTGGCAGCTGGGAGGAGTCGGCAGAGGCCTATGGCATCTGTACACGTTGCGAAAGAGCTGCGTCGCAATCGATCCCGCGACGCTGGATCCTCTTCTGCAAAGCACGCTTGCTCGTAACCAATCTCCGAGAGAGATCGTCCTCTGCACCTCCGAGCTCACGCAGGTTCCCACCGCCCTCGGGCTGGTGAAGCCCGCGATCGTGATTCCCGCATGGGTCATGCAAGAACTCTCAGCGTCTGAACTGAATCAGATCCTGCTGCACGAAGTCGCGCATCTTCGCCGCTGGGATGACTGGACCAACCTCGCCCAAAAGCTGGTGAAGGCAGTCTTCTTCTTCCATCCCGCAGTTTGGTGGATCGAGAGGAAAGTCTCGTTGGAACGGGAGATGGCCTGCGACGATGCTGTGCTGGCAGAAACTGCGAGCCCGCGAGCGTATGCCGAATGCCTGGCGCACCTCGCGGAGAAGACTCTGATTCAACGTAGTATCGCCCTCGCACAAGCGGCTCTGGGAAAGATTCATCAGACGTCGCTTCGCGTGGCGCAGATTCTCGATAGCAATCGGGCGCCCAAGGGACGTTCCTGGAAACCGGTGGTTTCGCTGGTGGCCGTTTTCGCCATGACCTGCGTTGTCGGTATTGCAAGAGCTCCCAGGCTGATTGGATTCAGTGAACGTGGGGCGACTCCGGTCTCCGCTGCGGCGGTCGACGCCTCCGTCGATCAAGTTGCGGCCCGGCGGATGTTGGCCGCCACGTCAGTTGTTCCGGTAAGCGCGAAGATTGCGCCTCAGGGTCGACTCGTGTCCGCGAAAATGACGACGCTCGGGAACCACCGCAAATCGAAGGCTCCGGAAGCACCCCCGGCAATTCAGTCCACACCGATGAAACAACGTTCCGCGACCCTTGTCCACCTGACGAGCGCCAACGCGGCTCCGGTGGCTTTCACAGAAACATTGTTTGTGGTCGTAGAAGGTACCCAGAATGGGCCCTCCGATGAGCCCGTATTTCAGATCCAGATGTGGCGCGTCGTAGTTCTGCACCCGGCGGTCGATCCCGACAGCAACCGAATTCCTGCGAAACAAACTTAACCATGAGCTTAGGCAGACAGACGCGGAGCACCAGGTTTAGAAACTAACGAATTAGTTGTAGCCATCTCGAAAAGGAGTAACACGAAATGAATGCAGGAATGTTGAAAGACAGCAGCAAGAAATGGACGAAGCGCCTGGCAGCGCCACTGCTCGCACTGGCACTGATCGGTTCGTTCGCAACTTATGAATTCGCTAAACCTACCGCGGCAAAGGCGGCAGATGCCGCACCCTCGGCCGCGCCACTCGATGCCGACAGCGTCGGCGCTCTACTCAGTCTCGACAAGGCGATGGAAACGCTCGCGGCTCGCGTGACCCCTGCGGTCGTCAACGTCACCGTAACCTCACGCACCAAGCCGGAGACGGCCAGCAAACAGGCGCCCGACGACATGCAACAATTCTTCGGCCAGAACAGCCCGTTCGGCCAGTTCTTTGGCCCGGGCATGCAGCAGCGCCGCCCTCAAATCGAGCACGGCATGGGCAGCGGCGTCGTGATCTCGCCTGACGGATACATCGTCACCAACAATCACGTCGTCGACGGAGCCGTTGATATCCGCGTCACCACCAGCAACCGCCGCGTGCTCAAGGCAAAACTGATTGGCACCGATCCTGTGACCGACCTCGCCGTTCTGAAGGTCGACGGCACGGATCTCGCCAGCGCGCCGTGGGGTGATTCAAAAGAAGTCCGGCCCGGACAAACCGTGCTGGCCTTCGGCAATCCTTATGGATTCCGTTTCACCGTCACGCGTGGCATCGTGAGCGCGATAAATCGCGCGAACCCGGACCCCACCGATCGCACCAAGCCCGGCGAATTCATCCAGACGGACGCGGCCATCAACCCCGGCAACTCCGGTGGCCCGCTGGTGGACGCTCGCGGTGAAGTCGTGGGCATCAACACCTTCCTGATTTCTCCCTCAGGAACGTTCTCCGGCATGGGATTTGCGATTCCCTCGCAGATTGTCAGGCCAACGGTCGAGACGCTGATTCGTTACGGCAAAGTCAGCCATGGCCATATCGGAATCGGAATCGCGGACGTGACTCCGGAGAACGCGAAGTTCTTTGACGAGTCCAATGCAAGCGGCGGAGTGGTCACGCAGGTCGAGCCCGACTCTCCGGGAGCCAAGTCTGGCCTGCAGATCGGTGACGTGATCACCGAAATCGACGGCCAGAAAGTCAGCGACGCCGGCGAACTCCAGGTACTGGTCGGACAGAAGCAGCCCGGATCGAAGATCACGCTGAAGGTTCTCCGTGATGGCAAGAGCATGACGATTCCGGTCAAGCTGGAAGAACTCGGAAGCCGCACCGCCGAAGGCGGCGACAATTCCGCCAACGGCGAAGGCAAAATGCACTGGGGCATCGGCCTCGGCAACCTGACGCCGGAGCTGCGCGATCAGCTTCAGGCCCCGAAAGAAGTTCACGGAGCCGTGATCGAGCAGGTGCAGCCGGGCAGCTCGGCCGACAACGCTGGGCTGCAGCAGGGAGACATCATCCTCGAAGTCAACCGCCACAAGGTCCAATCTGCCAGCGATGTGAAGGACGCTCTTTCGAAAGTTGCTAAGGGCGAGGACGCATTGCTGCTGGTTTGGTCGAACGGCGGGAACACCTTCCGGGTGCTGCACGCTCCGGAAGGCGCCTAACGAACCACTTTTAACTCGATCACGCCGCACTCCCTCTCGACCGGAGAGGGAGTGCGGCGTTTCTCTTTTTGCAGCGAACACGAGCGGAGTCGTAAAGGCGCAATCGCGCATCCAATCGTGAAGTACTATTAAGAAGCCATGCCCCACCTGTTCGCTCCCCTCTCGATTCGCGACATTACCTTTGCCAACCGTGTTTTCGTGTCACCGATGTGCGAATACTCCAGCACCGACGGATTCGCGTCCGATTGGCATCTCGTTCATCTTGGGAGTCGCGCGGTCGGGGCGCGAGCCTGGTGCTCACCGAAGCGACCGCCGTTCTCCCCGAAGGCCGCATCAGCCCACAGGATCTTGGCATTTGGAAAGACGATCACATCGAGGCGCTGGCTCGCATCGTCCGCTTCATCCATGAGCAAGGCAGCGTTGCTGGCATGCAACTGGCGCACGCCGGACGCAAGGCCAGCACCTACCGGCCGTGGGAAGGGAATGGAGCAATCTCGGAGAGCGCGGGTGGCTGGAAGAAAGTCGTGGCGCCGAGCGCATTACGGTTTACCGACAACTACCCGATGCCGCAAGCTCTCTCGGTGGACGGCATTCGGGAAGTCGTCCAGGCCTTCGCAGCGGCTGCACGTCGCGCTTGTGACGCAGGTTTCCGAGTGATTGAAGTTCACGCCGCGCACGGCTATCTGCTGCACGAGTTTCTGTCGCCGCTCAGCAATCAACGCGCGGATTCCTATGGCGGCTCCTTTGAGAATCGCACTCGAATCGTGCGTGAAGCAGTAGCGGCAGTGCGCGAAGTGTGGCCGGAGCAATGCCCACTCTTCGTGCGCATCTCGGTGACCGATTGGGTCGAAGGCGGTTGGGATGTTCAGCAGTCCGTCGAACTGGCCCGCCAGCTGAAGAAACTAGGTGTGGACCTGATCGACTGTTCTTCCGGAGGCAACGCAGCGCAAGCGAAGATTCCGGTCGGCCCCGCGTATCAAGCGCCATTCGCGGAGCAGATCCGCCGCGAAGCCGGCATCATGACCGGCGCGGTCGGAATGATCACGTCTCCGTCGAAGGCGGAGGAGATTATCGCCGGAGGACAAGCCGATGCGGTCCTGCTCGCTCGCGAGCTGTTGCGTGATCCCTACTGGCCGCTGCGCGCGGCCCGCGAGCTAGGCCAGTCGATGACGTGGCCTATTCAGTATCTCAGGGCAGCACCGGAGGGAGCGAAACCGCGCGCTGTTGCTGACCTGAAGAACTCAGACTCCCGCTCCGAGTTGCCGGTCATTGCGAGTCAATAGGAAGACGAGGCCCGACATGAAAACATCTCGACTCACGATCGCCGTGTCTTCGCTGCTGTTCGCGCTCACCGCGGCCGCTCAAACCCCGCAAGCCGCAACCCTGACCGACAACCCCGTCTTCCAGACGAACTGCGCGAAGTGTCACGGCAAAACCGGCGAGGGCCGCCATTTCGCAGGGCCATCTCTTGTCTCAGAGAAAACTACATCGATGTCCGCCGACGATCTTCGCGACATCATCACCAACGGCAAGCACCACATGCCGAAGTTTGGCGGGAAGCTGACCACGGAAGAAATCAGTACTCTCGTTCAGCAGATCACTGCGTCGAAGAAGTGAGCGGCGTCTTACTCTCGCTCTTCGTCTCCGCGTGCGCCGCGTTTGCTGCCAGGATGAATGACGTTACTCCGTCCACCACGTATTCGTTTTCATACCACAGGAACGGCCATCCTTCCTTGAGCTCCGGAAAGTCCGGTTGAAGAACGACGACGCCGGGAATGACGCCTCCTGAAACGAACGTATAGTCAGCCCGGTTATTTCCGTAAGCAATCAGCTTCGACTGCATCCCCACACTCGACACATAGGAAAGCCGTGCGTTTCAAGCACGTCGTGGTCGGTCACATGCAGATCGGAATTGGACGGCTGCACGAGTTTTGCCTCCGCCACCTGAGCGTTTGCGGGATGCGAGTTATAAAAGACCAGCACAAACAGAAACAGGAACAATCTTGTTCGTGGGTTCAATATCAACTCCTCCGCTTGCGACCCGAAGGTTGCCAGCGGACGATTTCGCCGGTGTGCCTTCTTCCGCGTTCGCGTTAGAGAACTCCGCGGTTTCCAGAGTCAGTTGGTAATTGCAGGTACTGCTTGGCATTTCGATAGCAAATGTCCTGGACGAGCCGGCCGAAGAGCGCGTCGTCATTGGGCAATTCACCCCGCGTGACGTCCTGACCGATGAGGTCGCAGAGGACGCGCCGGAAGTATTCGTGGCGGGGATAGGACATAAAGGAACGAGAATCCGTGACCATACCGATAAAGCGCGAGAGCAAACCCACGTTCGACAAGGCATCGAGTTGGGCGGTGATGCCCTGCTTCTGGTCGAGGAACCACCAGGCGCTGCCGTATTGAATCTTGCCGAAACGCTCGCCGTCCTGAAAGCAGCCGATCAACGCCGCGAACTGAAATGTGTCGGCGGGATTCACGTTGTAGAGGATCATCTGCGGCAGAGCTTTTTCCTGGGAGAGCAGATCAAGATAGTTAGCGAGCGCGCTGATCTGCGGAAAATCGCCGACGGTATCGAAACCGGTATCGGGCCCGAGTTTCAGGCAGGCGGCGGTATTCACGTTGCGCTGGGCGCCAAGATGGAGTTGCTTGGTCCAACCTTTCTCGGCATCGAGACGGCCGAAGAAAAGCATCATGAACGAGGCGAACTGGATTCTCTCATCGTCAGTGATTGCGTGCCCGTCGCGTGCTTTCGCGAAGATCGCTGCGGCCCAGCCCTCCGAACAGGGCGTCGCGTAGCAATGATTCAATCCGTGGTCGGAAAGACGGCAGCCCAGGGAATGGAAATCACCGTGACGCCTGCGCAGGGCCGTGAGAAATGTGTTTAGATCGCGGATCTCGACATTCGCCGCCGCGGAAAGCTTGTCGACCCACGCTGCAAAATCTGGATTATCGATGGCAAGCGCCTTGTCAGGCCGAAACGCGGGAAAGACGCGAGTTGGGAGCTTCGCCTGCGCGATCGCCTGATGATGCCGCAGATCGTCGGTAGGATCATCGGTGGTGCATACGACCTCAACGTTGAATTTCTGCAGGATGGCGTGCGTCGTCAGCGTTTGCAGCGCAGCGTTCGCGCGCTCCCAGATCGACGGAGCAGAAGTCTCATCGAGCAATTCGTGGATGCCGAAGTAGCGCTGCAACTCCAGGTGCGTCCAGTGGTAAAGGGGATTGCGCAGCGTGTACGGAACAGTTCGGGCCCACGCGAGAAATTTCTCGTAGGGAGTGGCATCTCCGGTGATGTACTTCTCGGAGATGCCGTTGGCACGCATGGCGCGCCATTTGTAGTGATCTCCCTCGAGCCAGATTTCGAAGAGATTCGCGAACTGGCGATTTTCAGCGATGTCGCGGGGAGAAAGGTGACAGTGATAGTCGAGAATCGGCTGCGCCGCCGCGCACTGATGATAGAGACGCCGAGCAGCGTCGTTCGATAAAAGAAAGTCTTCGGTGAGAAAGCCGTTCATGGGCGATTCAAGGCATGAATCATATCAGTTTCAAACGAGTGCATTTATCGAGCGGGAACCGAGAAACACCAACCACGGAGGACACGAAGGTGCACGAAGGAAGCACCGGCAAATGAACCCCTTCGTGATACTTCGTGTCCTTCGTGGTTGAATGCCTTTCGCAGCGCCCTGTTCACCAACTCCTTGACGGGGAGGCCTCGGGCAATGTTTAGTGATGCACATCGCCGATGCGTACAATCGAGTGACCCTAACTTCTATTCCCGCCGTTCCGAAAAGAAAGCCGCCCGAGGTTGCGATTCCTCCCGGCCGCCGGCGCTGGTTGATCTGCGGCTTGCTGTTCTTTGCGACCACCGTGAACTACATGGACCGCCAGGTGATCGCGCTGCTGAAACCAACGCTGCAAGTCCAGTTCGGCTGGACAGAGAATGATTACGGCACGATTATCTTCGCGTTTACCTGCGCCTATGCCGTCGGAATCCTATTCATCGGAAAGCTGATCGACAGGCTGGGGACCCGCAAGGGATTTTCTGCAGCGGTATTTGCGTGGAGCGCGGCAGCAATGGCGCACGCCGCAGCCGGTTCCATGATTCAGTTCGCAGTGGCGCGCGTGGGTTTGGGACTGGGTGAGGCTGGCAGTTTCCCGGCCGCGGTGAAGGCGGTGGCAGAGTGGTTCCCGAAGCGCGAGCGCGCCCTGGCCGCGGGCTTGTTTAATTCCGGATCGAACATCGGCGCTCTCGTCACGCCGCTGGTTGTGCCGTGGATTACTTATCGCTTCGGTTGGCGCATGGCCTTTATCGCCACTGGTGCGATGGGATTCGTCTGGATATTGTGCTGGCTTCTGGTCTATCACCGGCCGGAAGAGGACAGGAAAGTCTCGGCGGGAGAGCTGGCCTACATTCAGAGCGACCCTCCAGACCAGAAAACGATCGGGGAGACGACGGTTCCGCTGCTGACTCTGGTTAGCCTTCGCCAAGCCTGGGCAATCGCACTGGGAAAATTCTTTACCGATCCGATCTGGTGGGTCTATCTGTTCTGGATTCCAGATTTTCTGAGCCGGGGCTTTGGCTTGAGTTTGAAGGGCATGGCTCTGCCGCTGTTCGTCATCTACAGCGGAGCTTGTGTCGGTAGCATCGGCGGAGGATGGCTTTCGTCTTCACTTCTGAAAAGAGGATGGACGCTCAATGCGAGCCGGAAGAGCGCGCTGCTGGTGTGTGCGTTCGCGGTCACGCCCATCATGATGGCGGCGCACACAACCCACGCGTGGCTCGCGGTCTGCCTGGTCGCGATCGCCGCAGGAGCGCATCAAGGATGGTCGGCCAATATCTACACCTTGGCTTCTGACATGTTTCCGCGAAGGGCTGTCGGTTCCGTCGTGGGCTTTGGCACCATGGCAGGCGCGATTGGCGGAATGTGCATTGCCAAGGCCGTGGGATCCATTCTGCAACACACAGGATCGTATGTACCCGTCTTCGTGATGGCGGGCCTCGCGTATCTGGTTGCGTTCGGCTTTGTGCAGGCGTTGGCGCCGCGGCTCAGACCGGCGGACATCTGATCCGTGTTCTACGGACGTTTTGTATAATTCGGCGGCTCCGCGAGGTGCGGGTTTCATCGCGACACCATAAGGTTTCCTATGCTGATTAAGCTGTTCCGCGACAAAGTCTCGCTGGGCCAGGCGGCCGCCAAGCAGGCTGCGACTGCGATTCGGCGCGCGATTGCGGAGCGCGGCGCCGCCCGGATCATCGCGGCCACAGGGGCGTCGCAATTCGAATTTCTGGATGCGTTGACGAGTTCTCCGGACATTGATTGGAGCAAGGTAGAGGCTTTTCACCTGGACGAGTACATCGGCCTGCCGGTGACGCATCCGGCAAGCTTTCGCAAGTTCCTGATGGAGCGGTTGGTGAGTAAGACCGGAATCGTTCATTTTCACGGGATCGAGGGAGACGCCGCCGATCCTGCTGCGGTGATTCGTAAGGTGGGCAAGGAACTGGCCTCGGCGCCTATCGACATTGCATTCCTGGGCATCGGAGAGAACGGGCACATCGCGTTTAACGATCCGCCAGCGGATTTCACGACAGAGGATCCGTACCTCATCGTGAATCTGGATGAGCCCTGCCGCCGGCAACAGGTGGGCGAGGGATGGTTCGCCGATATATCGCAGGTGCCGCAGCGCGCCATCTCAATGTCACCGCGCCAGATTCTCAAAGCGCGGGAATTGTTGGTGGTCGTGCCGGATCAGCGCAAGGCCCGCGCAGTGAAAGCTTGTCTGGAGGGAGAGATCAGCCCCGTGGCCCCGGCGTCGATCCTGCGCAGGCATCCCAAGACGACGGTCTATCTCGACACGGAGTCGGCGTCACTGCTGAGTCCGGCACTGCAGAGAGCGTTGGCTCAAGCTTCGCAAGCAGTGGTGAATTCGTAACTACTGAAGCATTCCCAAATGGCGAGCGCCCGGAAGCCGATTCCGTCGTTACGTTGGTGGATTGGCGGGCTGCTGTTCGCGTCCACGGTGATCAACTACATCGACCGCCAGACGCTCTCGCTTCTCGCTCCTTACCTGAAGCTCGAATATCACTGGACCAATTCCGACTACGCGAATATCGCCATCGCGTTTCGCGTGGCGTATTCGATCGGCCAAACCGGGTTCGGCAAGCTCATGGATCGCGTTGGCACACGGCGTGGGCTGACGCTGTCGGTGATCGGATATTCGACCATCTCGATGCTCACCTCGCTGGCCAGGGGATTTTATAGTTTCGCCACGTTTCGCTTTTTGCTGGGCGCAGGAGAGTCGGCGAACTGGCCGGCCGCGACCAAGGCGGTCTCGGAATGGTTCCCGAAACGCGAGCGGGCGCTGGCAACGGCTCTGTTCGATAGCGGATCGTCCATTGGCGGCGCTGTCGCTCCATTTATCGTCTTGTGGATTTACTTTCGCTGGGGATGGCGGCCCGCGTTCATGGTCCCCGGCACTCTGGGATTTCTTTGGCTCATTGCGTGGCGCTGGCTGTACTTCCCGCCGGAGGAGCACCAGCGGATCGGGCACGATGAGCTTGCGATGATCGTGGCCGACAAGCGCGAATCCGAGTCCCCCCAAGACGGCAAGACTCGCCCTCGGTGGAGTGAGCTGTTGAGGCTTCCGCAGACTTGGGGAGCGATTATCGCGAGGGCATTCACGGACCCCATCTTCTTCTTTATTACGGAGTGGTTCCCGATTTATCTGGTTGCGAAGGGCATTGAGCTGAAGAGCGGGCTCATCGCGGTGTGGATTCCCTTCATCGCGGCCGACGTGGGAAGTTTCTTCGCCGGATGGGTGTCGGGCTCTCTCATCAAGCGGGGATGGTCACTGGGAGCGGCGCGCAAGGCGCCCATTGTCTATGGCGGAATCGGTATGACCCTGATCATTGCCACGATCTTTACGACCAACCTGTATGTAATCGCATTTCTATTTGCGGTCGTGACTTTTACTTATGCAGGTTTCACAACGATGGCGAACGTGCTGCCTTCGGATCTGTTCGGCAGCGAGTCGGTGGCTTCGGTCAGCGGGCTGAGCGGAACCGGCGCGGGGATCGGGACCATCATTGCTTTCAAACTGATTGGCTATTTCTCGGACGCCCGGCAGGCGACCGGTACACATTCGTTCGATCCGATCATGATTGTGGCGGGGTTGCTGCCCCTGGTGGGGATGATTCTGGTGCTGTTGCTGCTCAGGAATACGGAAGCGACGGAGCAAGGGTTGGTGCGCCGGATCTGAAGCTTTGGTTACACTCTTGGAGTTGATCTGAGGAGATCTCTGTGAAGATCACGGATGCCAAGGTATTCGTTACATGTCCTGGGCGGAATTTCGTCACGCTGAAAATCTCGACCGACGAAGGTGTTTACGGGTTGGGCGACGCGACCCTGAACGGGCGGGAGCTGGCCGTTGCGTCGTATTTGTCCGACCACCTCGCCGCGTGCCTGATCGGACGCGATCCGTTTCAGACCGAGGATGTGTGGCAGTACCTCTACCGCGGCGCCTACTGGCGGCGCGGGCCCGTCACGATGACGGCGATTGCGGCCGTCGACATGGCGCTGTGGGACATCAAGGGCAAGGCGCTGAAGACGCCCGTCTACAACCTTCTCGGTGGCCAGAGCCGCACCGGAGTGATGGTCTACGGGCACGCCAATGGGCGCGACATTGAAGAGACCGTTGAGGAAGTGGCGAAGTATCAGGAACTGGGCTATCTGGCGATCCGGGCGCAGAGCGGAATCCCGGGCTTGCCGTCCACCTATGGCGTGGCGAAGGACAAGCTGTATTACGAGCCCGCGGAAAAAGGCTTGCCCCCGGAAAATGCATGGTCGACCGAGAAGTATCTGCTGCATGTTCCCAAGCTGTTTGAGGCTCTGCGACTGAAGTTCGGGGATGACTTGCACTTACTGCACGACGTTCACCACCGGCTGACTCCGATCGAGGGGGCGCGACTGGGCAGGAGCCTGGAGCCGTATCACCTCTTCTGGCTGGAGGATGCGGTGACGGCGGAGTTGCAGGAAGGGTTCCGCATCATACGCCAGCATACGACTACGCCGCTGGCTGTAGGCGAGGTTTTCAATTCGATTTGGGATGCCCACATTCTGATTCACGAGCAGTTGATCGATTACCTGCGCATGACCGTTGTGCACGGCGGCGGGTTGACACATCTGAGGAAGATCGCAGCGTTGGCTGAAATTTATCACGTGCGGACGGGCTGCCACGGTGCGACGGATCTGTCTCCGGTGGCGATGGCGGCGGCGCTCCATTTTGATATTTCGGTGAACAATTTCGGGATCCAGGAATATATGCGGCACACGAAGGAGACGGATGAAGTCTTCCCGCATGCGTACTCGTTTAAGAGTGGGTATTTGCATCCGGGTGATGCGCCGGGATTGGGCGTTAACTATGACGAGAAGCTGGCGGACAAATTTCCGTATGACCGCGCCTATCTGCCGGTGAACCGAAAGCTCGACGGGACGATGTTTAACTGGTAGCGGCGGTTCGCATTCCGGAGCACAGCGCCTGAAGGCGTGACTACGAGCCGACGTTTACGCTATGCCTGAAGGCATAGCCAGATACGAGTCGCCGGTCTTGGAAGCTTGTTTTGAAAGCTTGATAAGGAGTACTTGAGGAACTATGGGTTACAAGCAGCTGGATCTCGAAGGTAAAGTCGCAGTTGTTGTGGGAGGAAGTTCTGGAATTGGCAAGACGATCGCGCTCGGTCTGGCGCAAGGCGGCGCCGATGTGGTTGCGAGTGCGCGGCGCATGGAACTGGTCAAGGCGCTGGCGGACGACATCGAATCGCTCGGACGCCGATCGTTGCGCGTGACTTGTGACGTGGACGATCGAGAGTCGCTGGAGAAACTGCTGAAGGATTGCGTCGCCGCGTTCGGAAAAGTCGACATCCTGGTGAACGCGGCGGGGATCACCAAGCGCGCTCCGACGCTGGATTTTCCTGAAGCAGATTGGAATCGGATCCTGGACACTAATCTTACGGGCACGCTGCGATCCTGCCAGGTATTCGGACGTCACATGATTGAGCGGAAGTACGGGCGCATCATCAATATCGCGTCGATGGGATCCTTTCTCGCGCTCTTCGAAGTCGCCGCGTATTCCGCCAGCAAGTCTGGCTTGGCGTCGTTGACCAAGTCGCTGGCCGTCGAGTGGGCGAAGCATGGAATTTGTGTGAACGCGATTGCGCCGGGGTATTTCCGCACGCCGCTCAGTGAGAAGTTACTCGTCGGGACTGGCCGAGGAAACGAAGTGCTGATGCGAACTCCCATGAAACGCTTTGGTGAACTCGATGAGCTCGTGGGCGCGGCAGTTTTCCTGGCTTCAGATGCGGCCAGTTTTGTGACGGGCGTGGTTCTTCCGGTCGATGGCGGGGTGCTGGCGAGCGGCGTGAACCAGTAAGTGCATCATTTCGCTGCACTTCGCGTCATTTGTACGTACATTATTGTACAGCATATTGGCGCTTTAAAGACCTGATCGCGCCTGGAAAGCCTGGTCGTCTCCTGGAATGCCATTTCCCGAGCCGGGAACGCCCCTGCTAGCGACGATCGTCGTCGGGGATGAGGAAAGTATCGTCCACGAAATAATTTCGCGCCCTGAAGCTTCGTAGCGCGTTCTACGGATTTTCAATGACTTCCACGAATCCTCAATCACTTCCACGAGGACTCAACGACTTACAGGCAGGGGCGGCAATAGAATCTTAACGAGCCTTCTTCTCGCGGAGCGCGGCACGTGCAGAAATCACGGCTTGCACCAGCTCCTGCGCCGCAGCGGAGATTTTCTCCAAATTACCTTCGCGCAAGGCGGCGGCATCGACCAAGTCCGCGCCAACACCAAGAGCGAACGCACCGGCAGCAATGAAGTCCGCGGCGTTCGCAGCATTCACGCCTCCGGTGGGAATCAATTCAGCCTTCGGGAACGGCGCCTTGAGCGAGCGCAAATACTTCGGACCGCCCACATTGCCGCAAGGAAAAATCTTGACCAGCCTTGCGCCGTGCTCGTGCGCATTCATCAACTCGGTCGGAGTCAAAGCTCCCGGGATTGCCAGTTTTCCGGCGGCCCGCGCGACCGAGAGCACCGGTAATGACAAGCCCGGGCTCACCAGGAACTCCGCTCCGGCGCGAAGGCACGACTCCGCTTGTTCGGCGGTGACGACTGTGCCGGCACCCACGAGAACCGTCGCGCCGTGCTGCTTCGCCACTTCGCGGATGACCGAAACAGCATTGGGGACGGTCATGGTGATTTCGACGATCGGGATGCCGCCGGCGCCAATCGCTTCCACGGCGCGGGTCGCTTCCTCAACCGATGCCGCACGGACGACAGGGATGATTCCAACTTCTTCAATTCTGCGGATTACTTCGTCAATGGTCATATCGTTCGCCGACTCAACCGTGAAGTTCGATCGCTGAGTTCTATCGTTCGATGCGAGCCGTTCGCGATTTCATGGCTTGCAGGACTTCCGCCAGCGTTGCCATCGTCGTGTCGCCGGGAGTCGTCATCGCCAGCGCGCCATGCGCGGCGCCGCATTCGACCGACCACTGCGGGTCTTTGCCGGACAGGAATCCGTAAATGAGTCCGGAGGCGAAAGAGTCGCCGCCACCCACGCGATCGTAGATTTCCAGATTCTCGCGTACGGGCGCCTCATGAAAGTTGCCATCGCAGTAGCACAGGGCTCCCCAATCATTTTGCGTGGCCGTCTTGGCATTTCGAAGCGTCGTAGCAATCACGGACATCGTGGGATATTGCTTTACGACTGCTTCAATCATTTTCTTGAAGCCTGCCGAATCCAGTTTGGAATGATGTTCATCCAGACCAGCGACTTCGAAGCCCAGAGCCGCCGTGAAGTCCTCTTCATTGCCCAGCATAACGTCAACCAGCGGGGCGAGGCGGCGGTTTACTTCCCGTGCTTTCGACTTTCCGCCAATCGACTTCCAGAGCGATGCACGGTAGTTCAGGTCGTAGGAGATGATCGTCCCCGCTCGCTTGGCCGCCTCCATGGCTTCTTGGGCGACGAGCGGCGTTGTCTCGGAAAGCGCACTGAAAATTCCGCCGGTGTGAAACCAGCGGACGCCATCTTTCG
Source organism: uncultured Acidobacteriaceae bacterium (assembly GCA_963709025.1). Classification (GTDB taxonomy): domain Bacteria; phylum Acidobacteriota; class Terriglobia; order Terriglobales; family Acidobacteriaceae; genus Sulfotelmatobacter. The sequence goes on along the minus strand of CAVPVE010000018.1, from coordinate 60,465 downwards.
AGAAGATCTGATTCCAATCGACTTCGCCGGGTTTCATCTGAGAGATCGCGGTGTGCCCGCGATCCGAACAACCCACTGCCGCGCGAATCCCGAAGCCGCGTTCGGTGAAATTCAAACCGTTGCGCACGGTGCGGCCGACGCCGTCATAGGGCGTCCAGCGAACGTACTTCTGGTTGACGCCGCCTTGCAGCATTAGGTCTTCGACGAGGCGACCGACGGGATTGTCGGCGATCGCGGTGACGATCGCGGTGTCCATGCCGAAGCAGCGCTTCAGCCCGCGAGCGACGTTATATTCGCCGCCACCCTCCCAGGCGTGGAAGTGGCGGGTGGTGGAAATGCGCTCGTCGCCGGGATCGAGGCGCAGCATGACTTCGCCCAGGCTGACCAGATCCCACAGGCAATCGCGTTTTGGCTTGATGTTCAGTTTCGCCATGATTGTGCGGCTAACCCATTAAACCCAAATATGATACAGGTTGTAGCCGGCGCTGCAGGCACGCGCGCTCTTCCGCCTCCAAATAAAAGCTGGTGGGATTGTAATAACTCATCCCTCCAGCCGTCTTTAGTGGTGAAGAGAGCAACAGGAGGCGCACCCTGCAAAGCGCATTGGCAGAGGAACGGGCAATCGCGATCCCGACCGAATTCGATCGAGTGTTTCAGGCGTACCACGGCCTGGTCTTCCGCACGGCGTACCGGATCACGGGGAACGCGGCGGATGCCGAGGACGTGTCGCAGACCGTGTTTCTGCGCCTGTTCCGCCGGCGGACCGGGGCGGACGTTCTGGAAAACGAAGAGAGTTACTTGCGGCGGGCGGCGATCAACGCGGCTCTGGACGTGATTCGCTCACGGCAGGCGAATCGCACGGTGGAACTTGTCGATCTGCCCGCCGAACCTGCGCACGAAGATCCTCGGGAATTACGGCAGGCTTTAGGGCGGGCGCTGGCACAGCTCAAGCCGCGCCCGGCGGAAATTTTTGCATTGCGATTTCTGGAAGGATTCAGCAATCCGCAGATTGCGCGGATGCTCGGTATTTCACTCGTCGCGGTGGCGGTCATTGTCCATCGCACTCGGCAACAGCTTCGCAAGGAGCTTGGCGCGTACCTACAGAAGAGAACCTAGGAGACAGGCCATGAAGAACGAGAAGTTTGAATGCTTGCTGTCAGACATTCGAGACGAACAGATCGACGACAAGACTGTCGCCGAGGCGGGCGAGAGAGTGTACAAGTCGATTGCCGGCGCTGCCCCGGCCATGGACCTTAGCGCGCACACGCTGCGCAGTTGTGAGGATTTCCAGGCGCTGATTCCGGAATATTTGAAGAAGCAGCATGCCCCCGCGCGGATCTTTCTGTTTGAGGACCACGTGCATGCTTGCGTGGCCTGCCGGCATGCGCTCGAGCGCGCTCGTGACGGAGAAGAAGTGCAGAAGGTGTGGCGTGTCGAACCCAAGCGCCCGACTTCGATGGCATGGGCTTGGGCAATGGGCGCGGCGGCGGTTTTCGCCGCGGGAATCGCGGTGGTCGCGTTCAGCAACGGGATGCTTCCGGGCCAACACGTGGTCCGCGCATCGGTGCAGACCGTGGATGGATCGCTCTATACGGGAGCTGGCGCGGACATGCGGCTGATTCCCGCGGGATACGAGATCAGGAACGGCGATGAAGTCCGCACGGCGAAGGGATCGACGGCGGTAGTGCGACTGCTCGACGGTTCGCTGGTTGAGATGGGAGAGCGCTCCGATCTTTCGGTGTCGCGGGGATGGAAAGGCACGACGATTCGTCTGGATGGCGGCCAGGTCATTGTGCAGGCAGCCAAGCAGAAGTCGGGCCGGCTGTACGTCGCGACGGATGATGGCCTGGTCTCGGTGAAGGGCACGATTTTCTCCGTGAATCATGGAACGAAGGGCTCGCGCGTCGCGGTCATTGAAGGCGTGGTGCGGGTGAACTTTGGAGAAAACACCACCGACCTGACTGCCGGAGAACAAGCAACGTCCGGGGCCAGCGTGTCGAAAGTGCCCATTCAGAACGAGATTGCGTGGAGCAAGAACTCCGCGAAGTACCTGGCGTTGCTGGGCGACTTCGCGATTCTGCAGAAACAGTTAGCGGCGATTCCGGGGCCGGGATTGCGCTACAGCTCTGATCTCTTACCCTATGTACCCGATAACACCGTGGTCTATGCGGCGATTCCCAATCTTGCGAACACGCTGGGCGAAGCCACCCAACTCTTCCAGGACCGGCTGAAGCAGAGTCCGGCGCTGCGGGATTGGTGGAAACAGCAGCAAAAAGGCAACGGACCGAAGCTGGAAGATGTGCTGAACCAGGTGAGGACGTTCAACACTTATCTGGGAGACGAGATTGTGTTTGCCGTGGCTAAGAACGGCACAGACTATGCGGCTCCGGTGGTGCTGGCGAAAGTGAAGCAGGGTGGGCTGGAGACATTCCTGCGAACGCAAGCTGCTCTGCAGTCGGTCCCGAATCCGTGGGGGGCTACTCCCGCCGCCAACAAGCTGCTGGTTTATGTCAGCAACGATTTGATGATCGCGAGCCCGAACCTGGCGGAGCTGCAGCGCATGGCGCAACGCGTAAAACAAGGCAGCGGCGGCACTTTCGCTGAGACACCGTTTTACCAGCAGATTGCTCGTTCCTACCAACAAGGGGCGGAATGGATTTTCTGCGCCGACATGGAACAAATTGTCGCAAAGAACGTACAAGCTAATGGCAAGGGCAATGAACTGCCGCCGGGGATAGCGGACGTGCGATACCTGACGATGGAACACCGGGAAGTTGGCGGCAAGAGTGAGAGCCATGCCGATTTGATGTTCGCGTCCGAGCGGCAAGGCGTGGCATCGTGGCTGGCTGCTCCGGCCTCGATGGGATCGCTGGAGTTCGTATCCCCCGAAGCCAGCATGGTGACGTCGGCGGTGATCAAGAACCCAAGAAGCATCATGGAAGAAGTCTTCAAGATGATCGGAAGCGGCGATGCAGACTTCACCGAGCACTTGGCTGAGTTCGAGACCAAGTCTGGCGTGAACGTGCTGAACGACATCGCGGCGCCTCTGGGCGGCGAAGTGACGATGGCATTCGATGGCCCGATGATTCCAACGCCCCGGTGGAAGCTGATCTTCGAGGTGTACGATCCGACGACGCTGCAGGCGACGATCGCCAAACTGGTCTACAGCTTCAATCGGGAAGCCACGAATAAACGGCATTCGCTGCTATTGACGCAGCGGCAAGTCGGCTCCAGAACTTACTTCGTAGTCAGCAGCCCGAACACGCCGAACGCCGAGGTTGATTACACCTTTGTCGACAATTATCTGGTCGCTGCGCCAGATTTGGGCACTATCTCACGGGCGATTCAATCTCGCGAAGCGGGTTACACCCTGGCGCATTCGAGCGCCTTTCAAGCGCTGTTGCCGAGCGATGGATACACGAATTTTTCGGCGATCTTCTACCACAACATCGGCCCCGTCGTGGGTCCGCTCGCCGCACAACTGAAATCGAGCGGCGCGCTGACTCCACAGCAGCAGCAATCGGTCGATGCACTCACGGCATACTCCGCGCCAGGCATGATCTATGCTTATGGCGAGCCTGACCGGATTGTGGTGGCCAGCAACACTGGCTTCATGGGATTTGATCTTGGCACCCTGTTGACGATGGGCCATGGGCCGTTTCTGCCGCAGATGTTTCTGGGCGGCACGATGAATCAGTCGACACATCAAACTCAGTGAGTACGACGATACAAAACGGAGTAGCAAGCGGCGTGCAGGAACAGACGCCGCCTGCTGCTTTGCTGGCGCCGTTGGTTGAAATGCAGGGTCTTTCGGTTCGCTTTGGCGACCGCGACATTCTGCAAGGCCTTACGGCTTCGTTGCGCGGGCGTTCCATTGGCTTGCTGGGCCCGAACGGAGCCGGCAAGTCGACGCTGATCAATACCCTCCTCGGTTTCTACAAATCCTCTGCCGGTTCAGCTCGAGTGTTTGGGTACGACGTCGGAACGGAAATCAGAAAAATTCGCGGCCTGGTCGGGTACATGCCCGAGAACGATGCGTTCATCTCCAAGATGAGCGCGGTCTCGTTCGTGCAGATGATGGGGGAACTTTCAGGCCTGCCGTCGGAGATGGCGCTGGAGCGCGCGCACGAGGCGCTTTTCTATGTTGGGCTGGCGGAGGCTCGGTACCGCAAGCTGGGAACGTATTCGCTGGGCATGAAACAACTCGCGAAGCTGGCGCAGGCAATCGTTCACGGGCCGAAGCTGCTGATTCTTGATGAGCCCACCAACGGTCTAGATCCTTCGGCGCGACAGCGCATGATCCGCATGATCAAGGATATTCGGGACGGCAAGGAAATGCGGATTGTACTGTGCTCGCATCTGCTGCGCGATGTTGAAGATACGTGCGACGAGGTGCTCATTCTGAAGCAAGGGCGGATCGCGCATTACTCGAATCTGGACGAAGAGCGGCGCGCGAACAAGCGCTTCGTGGAACTTGAGACTTACGGCGCGAATGGCGATTTCACGGAAGCGATCGAAAAACTCGGTTGCGAGTGCGCGGTGACCGGGAATCGCATGAAGATGATTCTGGCGGATGGAGTGGAAACTCGCGACATTTTCCGCATCGCCGCGGAACGCGAGGTGCGCATCCGGCGGATGAACTTCCGTCGCGATACGCTCGAAGACATTTTCCTGAAGGCCATGGAGAGCTGAGATGGCGGTTTACCGGCGTAACTACAAACCGTATGCGGGGCGGCTGACTCCGGAGTGGTCGCGGTGCCTGGTTCTGTTCCGGTACTCGAGACGGAACTTGTTTCGCTCCAAATTTCTTACTGGGTTGTTTGTGGTGTGCTTCTTCGATCCCTTGACGTGCCTGTTCATGATCTACCTGGCGCACAACGCGAGCTTCCTGCAGCAATTAGGCGTGCCGGCGGGCGTACTGTCGATTGATAACAAGTTCTTCTTCAATTTCATTTCGGTGCAAGGAGTGTTTGCCTTTCTGTTGACGGCCTTCGCTGGGCCGGGATTGATCTCGCCCGATCTTGCGAATGGGGCGCTGCCGCTGTATTTTTGCCGTCCGTTCTCGCGAGCCGAGTACGTGCTGGGCAAGTCATCGGTGCTGGCGATCTTGCTTTCGCAAATTACCTGGGTGCCGGGATTAATTCTATTTGCCGTGCAGGCTGGCCTTGCGGGGGCCAGTTGGACTTGGTCGAATCTTTGGATCGCAGGGAGCCTGATCCTGTCTTCGTTGATTTGGATCGCGATTTTGTCTTTGCTCGCGATGGCGCTTTCGGCGTGGGTGAAATGGCGAATAGTGGCTGGCGCCTTGCTGCTCGGCGTGATGTTTTTCGGAGCGGGTTTTGCGCAGGCAATTAACGGAGTTTTAAGAACCGACTCGGGCCATTTCTTCAATGTCGCCTACCTGATGGGAACCGTATGGAATGCGCTGTTTCAGGTTGATTCGCGGCATGCGATTCCCGTCGCGCAGGCTTGGGTTGCTTTGCTCATCTACTGCGCGATCTGCCTGTGGCTGCTCATGCGGAAGGTGCGAGCTTACGAGGTGATCCGGTGAGCGATCGCATCGTCTTCGAAGATGTGTCGAAATTCTATGGCGAGATTCTGGGCGTGAACCGGGTGAACCTGTCGATTCCGCCAGGGATCACCAGCCTGGTGGGACCAAATGGTTCAGGCAAAACAACGCTCATGAATCTGATGACCGGCTTGGTGAGGCCCAGCCGAGGTCGCGTTCAAGTACTCGGTTATCCGACGAATGATCCTGAAAACCTGTTCAAGATCGTCGGCTACAGCACGCAATTCGACGCATTTCCGAAGGGGCTGACTGGATTTCAGTTTATCTATTCGTATCTGAGGCTGGCGGGACGGGACGATCAAAGCGCCGAACAACTGGCGTGGCGAGTGATCGAGCGGGTGAACCTGGTCGACGCCGCCAAACGGAACGTCGCGGGATACAGCAAAGGCATGCGGCAGCGCATCCGGCTGGCGCAGGCGATAGCGCACGATCCGAAAGTGCTTGTACTTGACGAGCCGCTGAATGGACTGGACCCGCTCGCGCGATCGGAAATGATTGCGCTGTTCCGTGCGACCGCTGCGCAGGGTTGTTATGTGATTATTTCCAGCCACATTCTGCATGAAGTGGACGTCATTTCGGATCAAGTCATCCTGCTGAGCAACGGATACGTGGTGGCTGAGGGCCAGATCGCCACGGTACGCGGGGAGATTCAAGAGCATCCCACGCAAATTCTGATTCGCTGTACCCGGCCGCGCGATCTTGCTGCGAAGATGCTGGAAGGCAAGCTTGCCATCGAGGTCTCCATTCACAAGGACGAGCATGGTCTGCTGCTCAAAACCCGGGATGCCGACCGGTTTTACCTTGAGTTGAACCAACTGGCTCTGAATGGGATCGACATTGAATCGATCGCCCCGGCAGATGACGACGTGCTTTCCGTTTATGAGTATTTGATTGGGAACGAAGAGGCAGTCCGATGACCAGAATGCCAACGAGAATCGGGTGGGCGCAGATCAAGGCCGTGATCCGGCTGGAGATGCGGAAGACTTTTTTCGCGAAGCGGGGCCTTTGGATTTATGTGGTGGCCGCGCTGCCGGTGCTGATCTTCGTCGCATACATCGTGGCAAGCGCCCAACGACAGCACCAGACCTCGGACGTCGCGCGGCATGGGACGAGGCAGCTGACCTATCAGGATCTACAGGCGGTCAAGCCTGGCATGACGAGCGAGGAAGTGGTCGCTCTTCTGGGAAAGCCGCCCAGAGATTTTCGCTGGACGGAAACCCAGCCGCCAGCGAACGAAAACGATAAGGCTGTCGAGATTCCGCATGACGATTACCGCTACTCCGATGGGCAAAACGATCTGTTCGTGGAGCTGGCGAACGGCAAGGTCGAGAGCATCAATATTCAGGAGGGAATTAGCCTGGGCCGGGATTCGATCATGTTCGCCGGCGTATTCCAATTCTTTTTTCTGCGGCTGGCGGTTTTCTTCGGATGCCTCGGAATCTTCATGAACCTGTTCCGCGGCGAAGTCCTCGACCGGAGTCTTCACTTCTATTTTCTTGCGCCGATCCGGCGCGAAGTGCTGATGGTCGGAAAGTTCCTCGCCGGATTGCTGGCGACCTGCACGATTTTCGTCACCAGCGAACTGCTCCAGACGGTAGCGTTCCTGTGGCACTTCTCTCCGAGCACACGCGACGTGTACCTCTACCACAATCATGGCCTGCAGCACACGGCCATCTATCTCGGAGTAACGGTGCTGGCGTGCATTGGCTATGGAGCATTCTTCCTGGTGGCGGGAATGATGTTCAAGAATCCGATCCTGCCGGCGGCGGTGATTTTAATCTGGGAAGCGATCAATCCATTTCTGCCGAATGTCCTGAAGCAGTTCAGCGTCATTTATTACCTCAAAGCGTTGTGCCCGGTGAACATTCCGAGCGAGTCGGGGACCTCGCCTTTGCTGGCGTTGTTGACTTCCAACTCTGATCCTGTATCAGCGCCGCTTGCTGTGCTGGGCATCTTGATGGTCGCCCTGATTGCGCTGTATGCGTCGAGCATTCAAGTTCGGCGCATGGAAATCAACTACACCAGCGAATAGCCGCTTTCCTCCCTTCCATCGCTCTGCCCCGGGAACACGAGGGAGAGTGATTTCGATCACAGAACGATTGCCGGTTGCGGACAGAACATTAAGGTTGCAGCGCAAGGCGGCGGACTGTATTTCTAAGCCCATTCCTGCGATGCTACCGGCCATCTGGCCTTGTTGAGCGCTCATCGTGCGTTTTCTGAAACCGACCAGGCTACGACTGTTCTCGCAGATCGTTTTCTTCCTGCTGTTCCTGTTTCTACTGCTGCGCACGGAGTTTCGCGGATCGTTATCAGAACCCAGGGGCGAGATTCGGCTTCCTTATCCCGTAAGTCTCTTTTTCAAAATCGACCCGCTGGTGGCGCTGTCGAATGCGCTCGCCAGCCATGCGCTGTATCGCGGTCTGCTGTGGAGCCTGGTCATTCTGATTCCGACGATGTTTCTCGGGCGCTTTTTCTGCGGGTGGATCTGTCCTCTCGGATCGGTACACCACTTTTTCAGCAGCTTCAAATCGGAGCGTAAACGTGGGAAACAACTGATTGAGTCGAACCGCTACAAGCGCTGGCAGACGACGAAGTATTACCTGCTGATCGTGGTTTTGGTCGCGGCTCTGATGGGGACTGGCATCGTAGGCTGGCTGGATCCGTTCTCGTTTTTGGTGCGCTCAGCCGGATTGTCGATTCTGCCCGCAACAAACTATGGACTGCGAGCGGGGCTGAGTACGCTTGAGCACAGCCGGTTTGCGCCGGTTCAAACCATTGGCGGAGCGCTGCACTTCATTCTGGGGGCGATTCTGCTCGGCTTCAAGCAGCCGTACTTCCGGCAGGGCATTTGGCTGGGCGCCATCTTCATCTTCGTGGTTGCGTTGAATTTCAGGATCACCCGGTTCTGGTGCCGCGGTATTTGTCCGCTCGGGGCGCTGTTGGGGATCGTCTCGCGCTGGTCCGTGCTGGGACTCGTCAAGAGCGCGGAGCACTGCAACGATTGCAACCGTTGCCTGCTGCGCTGCCAGGGAGGAGATGATCCCGCGGGTGGCGTGCCCTGGCATCAACCGGAATGTCATCTGTGTCTGAACTGCGTGGATGAGTGTCCGGAACACAGCTTGAAGTTCAAGTTCTTTCCCAACCAGAAGACTGTGGGAGCAAATCTGCAACGGCGCAAAGTTCTCACGGGACTGGCGGCCGGAGCCGCGCTTGTGCCTCTGGTGCGGAGCACTCCGGGATTCGCGACAGAACGGCACGAGCGTTTGTTGCGTCCGCCGGGAGCGCTGGATGAAGGATCGTTTCTGTCGCGCTGCATTCGCTGCGGTGAATGCATGAAGGTTTGCCCGAACAACGCGCTGCATCCGGCATTCAGCGAAGCTGGCTTAGAAGGCCTATGGACGCCGGTTCTGGTGCCGCGCATTGGTTACTGCGAGACCAGTTGCGTGCTGTGCTCGCAGGTCTGCCCGACTGGGGCGATCTGGGAGATTACGCCCAAAGAAAAGGGATGGTCCGTCGACGTGTCGAGTGCTGCGAAACCGGTGCGGCTGGGAACCGCATTTTACGATCGGGGCCGGTGCCTGCCGTGGGCCATGGCTACGGATTGCATCGTCTGCGAAGAATGGTGTCCTACTTCGCCGAAAGCAATCTATTTTCGTCCGGTGGAAGTGATCGATGCGGCAGGCAATGTGAAGCTGGTGAAGCAGCCGTATCTTGATCCGGCGCGCTGCGTGGGTTGCGGAGCCTGCGAGCACGCGTGTCCGGTGCAGGATCGTCCGGCAGTTTATGTCACCAGCGTTGGCGAAAGTCGCTCGCGTACGAATCAGATTTTGCTGACTCGGAGGAAGGGATAACCATGACGTTGAAGAGTACAACCGGCCGCGGATCGATCCTGGCGGTCATCTGCTTAGCAGTATTGGCGTTCGGGGCCTGCAGCCGGCACGCTGGAATTCCCGCCAGCCCGTTTCCGGCTTCCAACGAAGTTGCGGGTTGGGTGAAGACCGGAAAGACGCGGACTTTCTCGGCGGCGGAGCTCTGGAGTTATGTCGACGGGGACGCGGAGCGATACGTAAAAGCAGGCGTGCAGAGTACATCGACGTCCGATTACAACTTCAAAACTTCGTTCGACACGGTGGTTGACATTTACACGATGAGCGACGCGACGGGTGCCCGGACGATTTTCGATGGCGAACCTGCCGGGCAGGCGAAACCGGTGCAGATCGGTGACAGTGGACGCTTATATGGCGGCAGTCTTGTCTTCCGCAAGGGGCGTTATCTGGTACGAGCGGTGGCCTACAAGCAGTCTTCGGAAGTGCAGCAGGCACTGCAGGATTTAGGGCATGAGATCGAGCGGCGGCTTCCTCAGTAAACCAAGCGTAGCGATTGTGTTTGCGATCACTGCAAACACATCGATGTAACGGTATTAGTTCGAGCTTAGTTGCTTCTGCGGGGGGTTTATGGAATCAGACATTAGCGGATTCAGTCGACGGGAAGCATTGATCAAACTGCTGCGGGTTGCAGGTGCTGGCGCCGGAGCGGCGGGGTTGGGCGTCTGGCTCAGCGAACACAGCTGGCGGCCCGAGACGGCCTTTGCCATGGCTGCGAAGCATGCCCATACGGTCGCGGCCGATCCGAAACTGCCGGAGATGGCAATCATCCAGGGAGGCGACCCGACGCAACTGGCGCGGCAGGCGGTTGAGGAATTGGGAGGTATGCGGCGCTTCATCTCGCGCGGGGACGTGGTGCTGGTGAAACCGAACATCGGTTGGGATCGCACGCCGGAGCAGGCGGCCAATACCAATCCCGACGTGGTCGCGGAAATTGTGCGGCAGTGCGCAAATGCGGGAGCGAAGAGAATCATCGTGACCGATGTGAGCTGCAATGAGGCGCGCCGATGCTTCCAGCGATCGGGGATCGCAGAGGCGGCAAAGCTCGCAGGGGCGGACGTGATTCTCCCGGAGCCTTCCAGATTCAAGGAAGTGGATCTGCAGGGCGAGGTTCTGCACGCGTGGCCGGTGTTTGATCCGTTTCTGAATGTCGATAAGGTGATTAATATCCCGATTGCGAAACACCACGGGCTGACCGGGACAACACTGGGGATGAAGAACTGGTACGGAATGCTGGGCGGTCAGCGGAATCAGCTGCATCAAAAGATTCACGAGAGCCTGGTGGACCTTGCGGATTTTGTGCGTCCGACCCTGACCATCATCGATTGTTACCGCATTCTCGTGCGCAACGGGCCGACCGGAGGAAATCTCGAGGACGTGCTTTTGAAAAAGACGATGGTTGCGGGAACCGATCCGGTGGCGCTCGATGCCTACGTGGCGAAGGCGTACTGGAATATGGATGTCGACGCGCTGCCGTATTTGAAGATGGCTGCCAGCCGCGGGCTCGGCACTTATCAATTCGAAAAAGTTCGCACGCGGGTGAAGAAGCTGGCGTGACGTCAGCGGTGTTGACGCCCGTCTTTCTCTTTTTTGCGTGGGGCTCACGAGCCGGTATAGAGCTGGAAGGGAGCCCAGTAGAAAGGATCGCGGAATACGCTGCCGTGCAGCAGGGAGAGCTTGGCCGCCCGCAGAGCGGCGTCGGGCGTAGCACCTTGGTCGAGTTCGTCATAGAAACGATCCATCAGCTGTTCTGTGGATTCGTCGGTCACCTCCCAGAGTCCGGCGATCACGTTGTGGGCTCCAGCTCGGAGGAATGCCCAGGCAAGTCCCACCAGACCCTCTCCGGAATACGCACGTTCGCCCGCGCCATAACACGCCGAGATCGTAACCAGGTCGGCGTGTAGAGGATGCTTCACAATGTCGCGCGCATAGAGTTTGAACGAGTCGGTCTCGGTGGCGCCTTTGGAGAGCACAATCGCCGAGTCGAGAGGGCTCAACCGGCTGGCGGTGCCGTGGGCGACAAAGTGGATGTGCGAAAACTTGTCGGGATTGCCGGACAGGTACGCTGCAGGAGTTGCTTTATCCCGCTGGTAAACCTGCTCTTGTGTCTGCGCGAAGTGTTTGGCGACGTTCGCCATTTGCTGGCTGGCGCGGGGGAGTTCGGGATATTCCTTGCTGGGAGCGATGCTGTCGCCGATGAGAAGCAGGTTGTGAGGGCGTTTCTTTTCGCGGACGGCGTTGTGCGCGAAGGACGCGGCTAGCACACGCAGCGAACTGGCGTTGGTGATGTCGGCGTCTTCGATCCAGTAGCGGGGCTTTGGGTCGGGGACGATCAGCGTCTCGAAATTCAGGTTGTTCAAGCTGCCGTCGGGAATGATGAACACTTTGGCATTGTTCGCGAGTAGCGCCCTCGCCGGGGCGATCAGGGTGCGGTAGAGGGCGCGTCCATCTTCGCTGGATTCGAGGACGTCTTGCGGACCTTTGAGGGCGGTGCGATAACGCTGCACTAGCGCTTCGATCTCTGCGCCGGGGGGCAGTGTAAACAGGGTGGTCTTCTGCGGCGTGATTGCCCAGAGATACGACAGCTTCTCGCCGAGCCAGTAGAAAAGGAGTGTGCCTTTCGCGCGACGGGCAATATCGCGCGGATCTAAAGGCGGAGGTCCGGCACGACTGCCCGTGGAAGATCCTTTCGAGAGCCCTAGCCCTTCCAGGAGAGTTCGAGCTCGGTTGTAGTCGGCCCAGCGGAGAGCGTCGTCGCTTTTGCCCTGCTCGACGAGGAAATGGACGTAGTCGTCGTAAATATGGGCGGCGTTGGTCAGAAATGAAAGCTGAAAGTCCTCGTGCTGCACGGTAGCCCGGGCAGCTTCGAATGTCGCCAGAGCAGCACGGTACTCACCGTCAGCTGCGGCGGCCTGTTTCTGGTCTCCGTAAAGCCGCGCGAGAGAGTGCTGCGCTTCCCACTTGAGAAAAAAGGGGCAGCCTCGATCGTGCGCGACTGACTCAAAGATTTTCTTCGCGGTCGTCGCATCGCCGCTCGCTTCTGCGACCTGTCCCTGAACGAGAGCAGGGTAAAGCTCATCGGAGTGATTGCCGCCCTCTCGGGCAATTGTCAGAGCCCGTTCGGCATAGTCGTTTGCCTGATCCAGATGACCAGTCCGTAACGCCAAGCGTGCCAGGACTCGTAGGGCGTTGTATACCTGTTCTTGGGCTTTGATGCTTTTCGCCAGTTCCAGTGCCCGTTGGAATGACACTGCCGCGGCACCAAACTGGCTCTGGTCCATGTAGATGTAGCCAATGTTAGTGAGTCCATTCTCTTGGTTCGAAACATCATGCAGCTGGGTGGCTAGGGTCTCAGCGCTCATCAAGTAGTTGAAGGCCTTTTCAGGGTCTCCCAGTTCGTAATAAGCCCAGCCTAGATTCCCCTGTGCAACAAGATCGACCGCCTTAGCATTCATAGAAGAAGCAATTTCGTGGGCGGCTTCGGATCGGTCGATCGCCTCATCGAATCGTCCCTGCAACAGCGACTCGGCTCCGAGATTTAGGAGCGTTGTTGACTTGAGGAACAGATCGCTTCGGGCCGTGGCGAAGGACAGGCTCCGTCCGTAATACTCTTCTGCCGAGGCAGACTGCTTCTGCTCGCTGGCCAAGAAACCTCGGGCTTGAAGAACGTCTCCACAATCGTCAACCGTAGAGTTGACGCAGAGGCTCTCAGCATCGGCAAGGGCCTTTTCCGCTCCGGAAAAATTATGGAGGTAGACGCTGGCCACGCCAAGCAGAGTGAATCTCGGGATGGATACATCCGGATTGGTAGGGGGCGGAGGGGACTCAAGAATCCTTAAGACATCTTCGTATAAGCCCTGCCATAGAGCAGAGCGCGCCTGCAGAACGCGGAATTTCCAGGCCCATCCCGGGTCTGAATCGTGATATCGCTCGTATCCCCGTGCGGCTTCGTCCTGACTCTGCTTCAATTCGCCTATCAGGAAAGCCTGATTAGCGTGCCGATAGAGCGCAGAGGGCAAGGTGTTGCGATGAGCACACGAGCATAGCGCTCCAGCTGACAAAAGCAAAAGGACAACGTTTAAGGCCTGTGCGCGCCGTTTGCCGCCACACTCGCGGCCGCGGCCGTTCCGTGGCCCACACAGCCCAGAGTCATATTGACGCCGGTCAGTTCGAAGTAAACGTTGGGTCTCTTGGAGCCCTCGTACATTTTCTCGCCTACTTCGACTTCGCCCAACGAGACGACGCCAAATTCCGGAATCACGAGAATGTGGCCGAAAATCTGCACCCCGGGGATCGGAATCGGATCGATGTGCTGGACCAGCGAACATGTGATGGGCTCATGCTTGCCTTGGCCGCTCGCTTTGCTGGCGCTGATGAGCTGGTTGATGTAGGCAAGTTTCTTATCGTACTGAGCCTTGATCTCTTTGGGAAGACCGCTGGCGTTGGCAATCGCTGCGGTCTGATCTTTCACCCCGGTGAGGAATTTGACATCCTGGAAGTAGGATTGGTCGTTCGCCGGTTTGTCCCCGCAGATGCCCAGATTAACGGTCAAGACGAGCGGGAAGCCACTGACTTGCAGATTGGTAAACTTCGTCCCCAGAAAGGTGACGTGCGGGAAATGACCATCTTTGTAGGGATGGTCGGTAGAGACCTGCGACACGACGCGATCGGCGGTTATAATCTCGAAAACGTTCAGGCCCTCAAGCACTGAAGTGGACAGAGTCACCCATCCATTATTTTTCACGCTTCGAGATCCCGACACGCGGGTGTGGCCCTTGGTGAAGGTGATCAGCCCCTCAATGCTGACGTCTTCGGTGAAGCGGGTGAGGTGACCACCTCGGCGATCTTTCAGCGCCACGGGCGCATGCTGCTCGATCTGCTGCTCGATCGGACGCTGCAAAGCTCCGCTGAGCACGTGAGCGGCAGCGTGATAGTCATGAGAGGGGGGTTCGGTGTTCACTGCGTCTGGAGTTTCCATCATAGTGGCCATAGTGTACCTCCACTCCGTTGCAACTCACCTTTGAATTTGTAGTTGAAAGGACGTACTCCCGAGGTCTTTTGTCTCCCCACTGCTGGTGACACCGCGGACAACGGTGGTATAGGTTCCGGCTTCCCGGGTGGCTCCCGGGATGGTTACGGGCCACACATTCGGACCCGCCGTCGCCGGGATCGTGAAGGAAGCCTCCGATTGTCCAGCAGGATTGTACAGCTCTGCCGTATAGCGCGTATAAGAGCCGGCCGGTGTGGTTCGCACGTATAAAAGAAGACCCTTCCCCGCAGGTACGATGGTGGGCGTGTCGCTACTGCCCCAAGTGCCCATATTCACCGATACTGCCGGAAGAATCTGAGGCTGGTTAAGTTCGGCCCGCAGCTTTGGATAGGTAACCAGGTTCTCATACCCAGCCACGACGAGCAGAAGCGCCAGTGCCGGCGCGGCAAATGCCGGACGGAGCCAGGCAAACCAAGGCTGGTGAGCCGGCTGGCGAACGGGTTCCGGGCGAGAGGTCGCGCGGACCAGGGCCGGTTCGGCCTCCTCCGCCAGAATCACCTTGCTCTCTTCCACAAACTGGGCGCCCGCACGCACGTCGAGCGCGCATTCCGGGCAGTCAAAGTAGTGCTCTTCGAACTCGTCCCGCACTTCGGGCCCAAGCTCCTGGAGTAAGTACTTTTCGGTCATCTTGTCTCGAACCACCGCTGTGTGGTCCATGGTCTTATTCCCCCTCAGGCGAAGTGTATTTCTGGCTGCATGGCATCGTTCCTACGCTGGAGCAAAATCCGGGGGGGTATCCCCGGAATGCTTCAGATATGACGACTTGAATGCTTGCTTGGCGCGGTGCAACAGCACGCGTAAATATTCGCGATCCACACCGAAATCGCGGCAAACCTGATCCTTGTCCCGTTCTTCCAGAAAAACTTCCCGAAGCAGACGGCGGTCCCGTTCGGAAAGCTTGTCGAGGATTTCGCGGACCTTTTTTTCTTTTTCTTTTGCGCTGAGCGCGCCCAGCAGATCGACGTTCAAGGCGGGGAAATTCTTCTCCTCCTCGTCGTCGAGGGAAGTGTTGCGCGCGGACGATCGGTAATGCTCAAGCAGGACGTTGTTACAAATGGAGTTTACGAACGATCCCAGGCGTTCGGGCTGAAGAATCTTGCCGTCGCGCAGGGCCATGAAGAACCGGGCAAAAGTCTCCTGGCGCACATCTTCGACAGCTTCGGGCGATTTCAGGCGGGAGCCCAACTTGATCTTGATCAGGGCGCTGAAGTAGGCCGAAAAATGCTCCTGGGTGCGGAAGTCTCCGGACCGCAGCAGACTGAGATAGGACTCGTCAAAGGATTGGAACTGCAAGTACTTGCCCCGCACATTCTGGAGTGTCAGAAAGTGTAGCACCGGGGCGGGTGTACCGCTGCCGTTTTCCGGTGCGGGTGCGGGCGCGACCGGGCGTTTTACGAGGCTGAGATTGCTACGACGGCATACTGAGGGCGGGTTGGTTCGGGCGCTTTGCACTGGGAGGAACAACTCCTGGAGCTTGAATCGGACGTCAGGGCCCTGGGGAAGACTGATATTTCAGAAGCGCCGGAGCCGCTTCCCCCCGGATCGACTCCGGCACTTACGAGAAATTCCAACCGGTGTTTGCCAAGCTGGATTCCTGAACTGTGGCTCATCGCTTACAAGCCGATGTCCTCCACGTATAGGGATAGTGCAGGATGGGCTCAAAGCGTTTCAGGGAACTGAAACTTTTTTGGCTCGGCCGCTCGGACGCTAAAGGAAACCCCTGCGCCGAGGGGCAAACCGGTGTAGGATGGCGGCTGTTTCCCTAATCAAACCATGGAGATGCCTTCATAGATGACATCGGCCAAACGACGCCAACTGCACTTGATGCGAATCGCTTTCGGATCCGCGATCTACGTTGCGGCGGTTACTTTCGCGCTGGGACAGGGTGGCGGTTCATCCGTCAAGAATGTTCGGCAAGCGGTGATTTCACCGGATGGAACGCATGTGGCGTGGGCGGAACCGGTAGCAGGGGGAGGATCGGGCATTTATGTACAGGATCTGAAGTCATCCGGTTTGCAGCCTCAGCGGATTGCGGCGGCGGGCGAAGGCTCCGCAGTTCATGAGGGCGATGCCACCTGGTCGCCCGACAGCAGGCAGATCGCGTTTTTTTCCGATGCGGGCGGCGACGGGCAATCGCAGCTCTACGTGGCGGATTTGAGTGGTGGCACAACCCGTAAGTTGACCAGCCTGAAAGGATTTCTGGCGGATCCGGCCTGGGCCCCGGATGGAAAGACGATCGCGATCCTGTTCACGGAGAATGCGCCGCGAGCGGCGGGTCCGCTGATGCCGATGACGCCCGAGACGGGCGTGGTTGATAGCAAGGTTTACGAGCAGCGTCTGACGACGATAGAGGTTGCGTCGGGCAACGTTCAGCAGGTGTCTCCGGCAGATATGTACGTCTACGAATACGATTGGTCGCCGGACAGCAAGAGCTTCGCGCTGATCGCTGCCCATGGCGCGGGCGATTCAAACTGGTATGTCGCGCAGATCTATACGCTGGGAGCGACGGGCGGAGAACCACATCCGGTTTACAAGCCGCGTTTGCAGATTGCGGAGCCGCGGTGGTCTCCTGACGGGAAGAGCATCGCCTTTATTGAAGGTTTGATGAGCGATGAAGGGTCCACGGGCGGAGACATTTATGTTGTGCCTGCAGGTGGAGGGAATGCTCGCAACGTGACTCCGGGAATCACGGCATCGCCCAATCGAATCTTCTGGGCGTCCGCCGACAAGATCTTGTTCATCGAAAATATAGACGGTCTGTCGGGTATTGGATCGGTGGATCTTGCGAATGGGAAAATTGAGCAACTGTGGTCGGGAGCGGAATCTGTGGCGATTTCGTTATCCGCGGATCGCGCTAAGTCAGCGGTCATCAGAAGTTCGGCTGAACATCCGGGCGAGATCTGGGTGGGCGGCATTGGCAGTTGGAAACAGCTGACGCACTACAACGACGCGGTCCGTCCGGAGTGGGGCGAGATGAAGAGCCTGCATTGGACCAGCGACGGAATGCGCATTCAGGGCTGGCTGCTGTATCCCAAGGACTACGATGGGAGCCGGCGGTATCCGATGGTGGTAGTGGTGCACGGTGGGCCTGCGGCGGCGGTGCGCCCAGGGTGGCCCGGCCGCGGATTTAATATCGACAGCCTTTCGACCAAGGGATACTTCGTGCTGTATCCCAATCCTCGGGGCAGCTTTGGGCAGGGCGAGAAGTTTACGGAGGGGAACGTCAAAGACTTTGGGTATGGAGACTTTCGCGACATTCTGGCGGGAGTCGACGAAGTGGTGAAGACCTTGCCGGTGGACGATCAACGAGTTGGAATTTTCGGGTGGAGCTACGGCGGATACATGACGATGTGGGCGGTAACGCAGACCCATCGTTTTCGCGCAGCGGTAGCCGGCGCGGGACTGTCGAACTGGCTGAGTTATTACGGCGAAAACGACATCGACGAGTGGATGATTCCTTATTTCGGCGCGTCGGTGTATGACGATCCCGCAGTATATGCGAGAAGTTCGCCCATGACGTTCATCAAGAATGTCAAAACGCCGACTCTGATCCTGGTGGGAGAGCGCGACGGCGAAGTGCCGGAGCCGCAATCGCGCGAATTCTGGCACGCGCTGAAGACTCTCGGGGTTGAAACGCAGTTCGTGGTCTACGAGGGGGAGGGTCACTCCATTCGCAAGCCGGAGCATCAGCGCGACATCATGGAGCGGCTCGTTGGATGGTTTGACCACTATTTGAAAGCGGATGCGGCGCAGCACTAGAAAAAACTTAACCACGAAGGACACTAAGGTTCACGAAGGAATTCAAAACAATAGATCGTTCATGATCCTTCTCGTCCTTCGTGCCTAAGATACTCCAACAGATCTTTGCCGAGTTTCCTGAGTTCGTGACGACCGGCATCCTTCTTGTGTAGAGTGTGTGCGGTACTTTCTAGTTTGATCTGGACTATCTGGAGGCACTACTTGAGAAATAGACTGACATCATCTGCAATGATTCTGCTTGCAGTGTTGGCGTCTCTAATCGCTACTTCAATTTCCTTCGTCGCACAGGAACCCGCTCCGCCGCACAAGGCGCCGGCTGCTGTCGCGAGTGTGGACATCCCGATTCCCGATATCAAGTACACCAAGTTCGTGCTCGCCAACGGGCTGACCGTTCTGGTGCATGAAGACCACAAGGCTCCGATCGTTGCGGTGAACACGTGGTATCACGTGGGCTCGAAGAATGAGAAGCCCGGCAAGACCGGCTTCGCCCATCTTTTTGAGCATTTGATGTTCAGCGGCAGTGATGACTTCAACCATACCTACATCAATGCCATGGAGAAGGTGGGAGCCACGAACCTGAACGGCACCACGAATAACGATCGCACGAACTATTTTGAGAACGTGCCCACATCGATGCTCGACTACGCGTTGTTCGCCGAGAGCGATCGCATGGGACACTTGTTGGGCGTGCTCGACCAGAAGAAGTTGGACCTGCAGCGCGGTGTGGTGCAGAACGAAAAACGCCAAGGCGAGAATCAGCCCTACGGCGTGACTGAGGAAATTATCACGGAGAACACTTACCCTGTCGGCCATCCTTATTCATGGACAGTGATCGGCTCCATGAAAGATCTGGATGCAGCGTCGATGAGCGACGTGCAGGAGTGGTTCAAGACTTATTACGGGCCGAACAACGTCACGGTCGTGATCGCGGGCGACGTTACGCCGGAGGTAGCGCGGGAGAAGGTTGAAAAATACTATGGCGATATTCCGCCAGGCCCGCCCATTGCGAAGCAGGAAGTGTGGATTGCGAAGCGCACCGGAACACACCGGGGCTGGGTGCAGGATCGCGTTCCACAGGCTCGCCTGTATCGCATCTGGAACGTGCCAGAATTTGGGTCGCCCGAAGAGGCGCAGCTTGATCTGGCTGCGCAAGTGCTCGGTGGGGGCAAGACGTCGCGTCTCTACAAGAGGTTGGTCTACAAAGATCAGATTGCGACCAGCGCAACCTCGTCGAATGACACGAGCGAGATCGGCGGCCAGTTCGACTTCACGCTCACGGCGAATCCAGGCGAGGACCTCGGTAAGGTGGAAAAGGCCGCCGACGAAGAATTGCAGGGTTTCTTGAAGAACGGCCCGACTGCTTCCGAACTGCAATTGGCCAAGACACAGATCCTTGGGCGGTACGCACGGATCGTGGAACGGATCGGCGGCTTCGGAGGCAAGAGCGATCTGCTGGCACGCTGCCAAACGTTCCGCGGTAATCCCGATTGCTACAGGGATTACCTGAAATGGGTGAAGGCCGCGACGCCCGCCACGGTGAAGAAGGCTGCGGATGAGTGGCTGAGCGACGGCGACTACGTGCTGGAAGTGCATCCGTATCCCACTACGTACAAGACTGACGCGAAACTTGATCGCTCCAAAGAGCCGCCAGCGGGCGATCCGATGTCGCTGAAGCTCCCTCCGCTGCAGAAAGCTACTCTGAGCAACGGGTTAAAGGTGGTGCTGGCCGAGCGCCACAGCGCTCCGGTGGTGAACTTCACTTTGATCGTCAACAGCGGCTACTCCGCCGATCCCGCCGATGCGACTGGTACCGCCAGCTTCACGCAGCGCATGCTGGAAGAAGGCACACCGACCAGGGATTCGCTAAAGATTGGCGAAGAACTGGAATCGCTCAGCGCTAACTTCAACGCGGGCGCAAACCTGGACTATTCGCTGGTCAGCCTCAATACGCTGAAGAGCACGATGGACCCGTCGCTGGATATTTATGCGGACCTGATTCTGCATCCGGCGTTTCCGCAGAAAGAGTTCCTGCGGCTGCAGAAAGAACGCATTGCCGGCATTCAGCGCGAGAAAGTGACGCCGCAACCGATGGCGTTGCGCGTGGTACCGACCCTGCTGTACGGCAAGGGACATCCTTACGCCGTGCCGTTCACGGGGTCAGGCAGTGAAGAAGCGGTGAGGAAGATGACTCGCGAGGACTTGGCCAAGTTCCACGACACCTGGTTCAAGCCTAACAACGCGACGCTGCTGGTGGTCGGCGACACGACGCTGGAGGAAATCAAACCCAAGCTGGAAAAGTTGTTGGCGTCGTGGAAGCCGGGTGACGTTCCGCAGAGAACTGTCCCGAAGGTCGGCGAACCGGAGAAGGATGTGGTTTATCTCATCGACCGCCCCGGAGCGATCCAGAGCGTGATTTTTGGAGCGCAGCTGGCGCCTCCGCAGAATGATCCGGATGCCGTTGCATTGCAACTGGTGAACGGGATTTTTGGCGGAAAGTTCAGTGCTCGGATCAACATGAACCTGCGCGAGGACAAGCACTGGTCGTACGGCGTTCGCGCCGTGTTGCCGCCTGCAAAGGGGCAGCGTCCTTATATCAGCATCTCAGCGGTGCAGACCGACAAGACCAAAGAATCCATGGTCGAGTTGGTCAAGGAATATAAGGGCATCGCGGGCGAAAAACCGATCACTGCCGAGGAACTCAAGGACGAACAGAGCAACACCACGCTCGCGCTGCCGGGCACTTTTGAAACGGTGCAGCAACTCAGCGGAGCCTACGGCAACATCATTCAGTACAACTTGCCGGAGGACTACTACAACACGTTCACGCAAAAGGCGCTGGCGCTCACGCCGGAGAGCGCCAATGAGGTTGCCAAGAAATACATTTTGCCGGACCATCTGATCTGGGTGGTCGTGGGTGACATGAGTAAAGTCGAGTCCGGCGTGCGGGAATTGAACCTGGGCGAGGTTCATAAGATCGACGCCGAGGGCAACCCGGTGCACTGAAGCCAATTCAGCAAGCGAGCGGTCTCGGTCGATGCGGGGTGCTGGTCAGACAGCGCCTCTCACCGACTGACCGAGTTTTCATCATCCATCCGATCTGCCGGCAAAGAGTGGGTCCGTAGGAAGCGAAGGGGCTTCATGTGCCACGGTCACAGCCCCTCATGATTCAAATCACAGTCCCATCTGCCCTCTGCCGCGAAAATTGAAAGGTTGTCTCACGAACGGATCGGCTCCACAATCTAAGTGGGCACGACTCACCATTCCAAGGAAAACGAGGCATTGTCTGTGAAAACAAAGAAGGGCGTCATTGGAATTCTGACCGGCGGAGGCGACGTACCGGGTCTCAATCCCGCGATTCGCGCCGTAACCATTCGCGCGTTGCGTGAGGGCTGTGAGGTGATTGGCATCCGTCGCGGATGGGCCGGGCTGGTCGACATGGTCCGTGAAAAGGACTACGACAACAGCGAAAACTTCCAGACATTGTCGGAAGATCTGGTCAACCGCACGGGCCGCACGGGCGGGACGTTTCTGCACTCGTCACGCACCAATCCCAGCAAGGTGAAGAAGGCCAGCGTTCCGCCTCATCTGCAGTCCACTTATAACGCGGAGAAGAACGATCTGACGCCGGAAGTTCTGAAGAACCTGGATTGGCTTGGCGTCGATTACCTGATTCCGATTGGTGGCGATGACACTCTGAGTTATGGCGTGCGGCTTTATCAGGAGGGCGTCAAGGTCGTCGCCATTCCTAAAACGATGGACAACGACGTTCCGGGCACCGATTACTGCATCGGCTTCAGCACATGTGTGACGCGGACCATCTCGATGACCAATAGCTTGCGCACCAGTGCGGGCTCGCACGAACGTTTTATGGTTCTGGAAGTGTTCGGTCGTTACGCCGGATTTACGGCGATGCTGCCCACGATGGCCGGGGCCGCGAATCGCTGCGTGATTCCGGAGCACAAGTTCGATATCGAGCGCCTCACCGAATTATTGGTCGCGGACCGCAAGAAGAATCCGAGCCGGTATTCTGTCGTGCTGGTTTCGGAAGGAGCGATGTTCGAGGGTGGGGAAATGATTTTCGAGGCGGAGACCACCGACGCCTTCGGGCACAAGAAGCTCGGCGGCATTGGAGATCTGGTTTCGGAGAAATTGAAGGAACTCTCGCCCAAGTACAACAACGGCAGAGCGATCGACACGATCACTCAGAAGTTGGGCTACCTGGTGCGCTGCGGCGATCCTGACGCCATCGATTCCATCGTCCCGATGGCCTATGGCAACCTCGCACTCGACTTGCTGCTGAGTAAGATTCACGGGCGGCTGGTCGTTCTGAGGAATGGCCGTTACGACAACATGCCCATCGATACCGTTACGGCGAGCAAGAAAGTCGTCGACGTGAAAGCGCAGTACAACGTCGACCGCCTGCGTCCCCATTACAAGAGCTTCGAAATGAAGCCACTCTTCATCATGACGACTGAAATGGGATAACGTACTCGCCCAATAGCAACTCCACGACTGAAGCGACGATCGGGTGATCTCATGCAAGAACGATGAGATCACCCGATTCAGTTCTGGGATGCCGCCGAGTTTCTCACTGGTAGGTGAAGTTCAGCTCATCGACGTAAGTGGTGTAAGGCGTCTGCTTGTAATCGCCATCCATCTGGTAATTGACGGTGATACCCCACCATCCCGGCGCGGAGAAGGGCGCGTACTGCCAGTTGAGAGTGTAGGTCTGTCCGTTCAGGGTGATCGTCTGGTAAAGCTCCTGATTGTTGGAGGTTCGCTGCACTTGCAGGACGAGGTGATTCCAGGCGTTTTGCAACGGGTAACACGGGATGCCCGTAGGAAGCCACTTCAACGTCACCGTGTCCCAGACGTCCCATTCGTTGCCATCTTCGACGCGGCATTCGTGTCCCCAAGTGAATCCCATGCCGTCGAAGAATTGATTGATATCAAACTCGAGGGCTTCGGACGATCCGATATTGTTGCTGTAGAACCAGATGTCGTAGGTGAAATTGTGGAATGTGGGGACGAGCGTATGGTTGGTGTCGGGAAGGCCCTGGGAAGAGAGATCGCCCATCAGGTGGTTATTCCAGAGAACGTCCGAATAGTCCATGGTCCCGCCGATGTTGAATTGCGTTGAGTTGCCCGACATCGAGGGCGACTTGACGTTTTGGTACATCGCCCAGGTGGTTCCCGGCCCACTCGGAAGACAGCCAATGCAATCACTGTAGTTCGGGGGCTGCTGAGCATAGCCGTTCCATCCGCCTGACCGGTGTATGTTCCAGAACGTCTGCCCAGAGGAACTCACGGTGATCGTGATGGGCGTGGTGGCGGCACCGCCGCATTTGTCCCACTCTTCCACCGTCGTGTTGTAGGTTCCAGCACTCAGCGTAAGGCTAGTATTGAGACTCGCGCCGTTCGTCACATACGCCAGCTGATTCGGCGCAGTGTAGATCCCCATGGATGCGACACCCAGAGAGCACGTCGTAGTCGCGGTGGCAACGAATTTCGCGGGCGAGCCGACCGTGCTGCGGTTGGCCGGTGAGGTCACGTAAACTCCGCTCTGCCCGGTCTTGACCGTAATGTTCACGGTCGAAGTAGTGGCCCCGCCGCAGTAATCCCACTCCTCCACCACGACGTTATACGTCCCAGGATTGAAGTTGAGGCTGGTGTTCAAGTTGGAGCCATTCACGGTGTAGGCCAGCTGATATGGGGTCGGGTAGATTCCCATGGAGGCGACCCCTTTTGAGCAAGAGGTGGAACTGGACGCCACGAAATTCACGGAAGTATTCACCGTGCTGCCGTTGGCCGGACTTGAAACGCTCACGCTGGCAAATGCGGACACGGCTGCCAACACAAACACACAAATAGGGATAGCTCTCTGGACGTGCTTCTTCATTAGGGCTCTTCTCCGGTTGGAATGTGATTTGGGACTGCTAAACCATTCAAAACAGAGGGATCGCACCGACTATCAGGCGGGACACCCTGAATCGTTTTAGGCCGCTTGAGTCCCGGATACGAGCTTGGGATTGAGCGGAGATTACTGAGCGGAGTGGCTCCAATTTATACAGGATTTACCCGAGTGTCAAAAGGAAAAGGCCGGAAAACGGCCTCGAAGTAAATCACTAGGGCTAATACCAAAACCACTGAATTTGAAGATGATATGGGATCGGAGGCGAGGCGCGAGCTGAATGGAAAAGAGAAAGCAGAAGACTTGGCAGCCGTCTGAAGGGAAAACGAGTTCAGTTCGTGAACCGGGTTGCCCCGCTTCAGTTTGCGGTCAGGTTCACCTTATCGAGCCAAACGTTGTAGGGCTGTTGGGCGAAGTTTCCGTCCATTTGAAATGCCACGTCGATTTCTTCCAGCGTCCAGTCGGGCTGATTGGGGTAGTAGGTATCGACGTTATAGGTCTGGTCGCCAACCGTAAGGCTGATGTAGTGGACCTGATCTCCGACTCGCTCGACGTTCCACACAAGATGAATCCAGGTATTTGCGGGAAACGGAGTGCAGGGGAACTGGGTTGGCTGCCAGCCAGTCAGGTCATTCCAGATGTCCCATTTTCCCGAGCCGTTGAAGTTGCACTCGGAACCCCACACCCAGCGATTGCCGCCGTAGGTCTGATTGATGTCAAACTCCAGCGCCTGCGAAGCGTCCGGGGTGTCGATGTAGAAGTACAAGTCGTAGGTGAAGTGGCTGACATTGTTTCCGCCCGCGACGGGATTGAAGTACAGCATGTTGGAATAAGGAGTTGGTCCTCCCATGGTGAACTTGGCGGATTTTCCATCCATCGCCGGGGACGACTGATCTTCGGTCATGGTCGATACTGCGGTGCCCAGTCCAGCGGCGCAGATTTGCCCATCGCGCCCGGAGCCAGTGGGAAAGGTGGCGGAGCAGGACTGCCAGCCCGGCAGAGTCTGAATGTCGCTGATGGTGGTTTGCGACTGTGTGCTGACCGTGATGTTGAGAATGCTCGCCGAGACGTATCCCTGGTTGTCTTCGGCCATTACCTCCAATGTGTGAATGCCCGGCGCAATGAAGATCTGAGTATTAATGGAGTTTGTGAACGTGAAGTAGACAGCCAGCTGGTCGACATAGACGCGCATGAAGAAGATGGGATTCTTAGGGCTGGCAGAAGCGATGACGGTTAGCGGAGAAGTCACCGTTTCGCCGTCCGTAGGACTGGAAATCGTAAGCGGGAAATCATTGGAACCGCTAGGTGGTGGAACCTGCGCCGGAGGAGCTGGCAGAGGACTTGACTGAGGCGTCCACGTGATCGGGACGGGAGGCACGGATGGATAATTTGGCTGGGAAGGGCTTTGCGCCATCGTGTTGCTGGTACCGCAGGAAGGTAGAGCTGCGATTCCGGCGAATAGCAAAGCAAAAAGCAATGCATGGAGACTGAGCTTGAGACGGTCGCAGCGCCCGGCGCTTGTGACGGAGAGACTCATATTCGTAGACCTCAGCATATTCAATGCGAGTAGAAGAACCGGCGGCTGCGAGCGGAGGTGAGACCCGTGATTACAACCGAATTGGCTTCGACTTGCGGCTTAGATCGGCCATCTTCAATTTATGGGCGATTCGATTCCGCAATCAATACTGCACCTACCGTAAGAATGCGGGGGCAATCCCTGATCTCCTCAATCCGATGGAGCTTGGGTAGCAGGGAAGAGGCGGCGAAGCCGGCCGCGGCCTGTCGCATCACTTCAGTTCAGGAGAGTCGCTGCTTGCATTCTTGCCGGGAACACAGTCACGGCGATACAGCATCCGGGGTATTGCTTGACGATGCTGAGACCCATACTTTTCGGAACATATCCAGTTATTGGCAGTCCGCCTTGCCGCTGGAACTCACTGAGGAGGAAGATGATGCAAAAGGAATCATTGCGGCAACTGTACGTCGATGAATTGAAGGATCTCTACAGCGCGGAAACCCAGATGGTGAAAGCGCTGCCGAAGATGGCAAAAGCCTCTGCGAATGCCGAGTTGCGGCAGGGCTTCGAGGAGCACCTGCGCCAGACGTCGGAGCATGTATCGAGGCTCGAACAGATCTTCGAGATGCTGGGAGAAAAACCCACGGGCAAGAAATGTCTCGGTATGGAAGGTTTAGTCAAGGAAGGCTCCGAAACGATGAAGGAAAATTACGACGGTGCCGTGAAAGATGCGGCGCTCATTGGTGCCGCGCAGCGGGTTGAGCACTATGAGATTGCGGGTTATGGAACGGTGCGGGCGTTCGCGGAGTTGCTGGGCGAGAGCGAGCACGTTTCGCTGCTCGAACAAACGCTAATGGAAGAGAACCAGACCGATGACAAACTGACTCAACTGGCACAGCAGATTAATGCGCAGGCCGGCCAGGTGGTCGAAGAAGGACAGAGCCGGCAGACCAAGCAAAACAAAGGAACGTCGAGGCGGGCAGCCTGAAAACCACCTGCGGAAGGGCGCGTCCAGCGCGTCCTTCCACAGCTTTTCCTCTCGGCTGTGCAAAATACAGATTTCACCTGATGGCTGGACCCGCATGCCTGCCGTAGCTTAGGAATCCGGTTCCCGCAAATGTGTGCCACGCCGGCGACCCGCTACGCTGACGAGATCTTGTTTCCTCCCGAGGTTTTCGATGATGAATCCATGCAATGACGCCAAAGTATTAAACAGTTTTGCGGCTTGGCATACTCTCTATCACGCCGCTTTGTTTGAGAGCGACCCCTACCAGCTTCCACGCCGGATCGCGGAGGCGGAAAACGCCATCCTGGGGCGGATCAAAGAACTGTTCTCGAGCACCGCAGACCACATTGAAGAAGACATCGTTCTGGATGACGCATTGTATGCATTGCGCGCGCTGCGGAGTTGCATTCCTTTCAGAGCGGCTTCCGTTAGGGGTCTTGAACAGCCAACGCCCGCGCAGGTGGCGGGGCTCTGATTACGGAAAGATGCGAAGCGTCAATCGGGGCGCGTATGTCGCATCGGCGCTGAGTGGATGGCTCTAGATAACATTCTTCCGGCTGCTAGGGAAAGCAAGACTCGGGTTGAGGGCAACGCTGTATTGATGGGTGCGGGCATTGGTCTTACATTGCTGATTACTGAGAAAGAGAAAGTCGAGTTTCTTCCATGTCTAGCAAAAACGCCGAACACGATCTCCCCCCTGCCAAGAACTTGAAGCGCACATTCGAGTGCGCGGTTCGCGACATTTATCAAGCGGGCCTTACGGGCCAGGTCTCGCGCTACCGTACTCCGATCGTCCAGCGCGCCGGGACTGGCGCGTCCGGGTCTCCGGTGGATGCGGAAAAGCGAGCTCTGTCGGATGCGGCCAACGCGCTGGCTCAGTTGTGGAAGGTATCGCCAAATTCCAGCCGGTAATCGGCTGCTGGCGGCGCCTTTCGCTCCGCGTCAGCTCAGGACCAATGTGGAAGGATGCAAGGGTGGCACCTTCTGTGGAGCCGATGGTTTGCGCCCGGCAACGAATGCGACGGTAAGCAGGACCAGAAACAACACAGCGATCCCAATCGTTGCGATCGTTCTTCCCGCTCTTGGATTGCCAGCGATCATGTTAGGGAATTGAGATGCTGATCGCACACCTTCTGTTTGCACGTTTCTGGCTTCGACCGGGTACTCCGCACAGGCAAAGAACGAGAGGCACCCTCTGCGATTCCGACGATCCCACGCTCAAAGGGCGCCTCACTGGAACTTTCTATTCATCCGCTTCATTAGCCGACTTGGTTGCACCCGCAAGTATTTTTCTAGACTGCCTTGCGCAGAGTGTCAACGCTCTCAGACCCGCGTTTGACGGCCGATTCGCCGGTGCAAGTACTGCAGTGCGCCACAACTTCTTTCCGGCGTTCGCGCAGACGGCTCTGGAAAGTATCCCAGCGTCCCCCAATCCCGACCGCGCTATTACTGATTACCACTGCGTCGGTCCCGGCAGGCACCACTCGCTCAGGCACATCCGAGGCCGCCTCCAGATCGGCCTGGCGCGCGCCACGGTCGGCTGGAATAATCCGACCCTCCAAGTATTCTTGCGCCACGGCTGCAGCATGCTCGGACGCGATATTCCCAGTTGTCTGCTGCGTGGTAGGCGTAATGTTGCGATCCGTTTCCGCGCGGTGCATCACCGGATCGGCGACCCACTTCGAGCGGTACCGGCCCTCATAGTCCGCCCACTTGCGCTCGGAGTTCAGATCAGACTCTTCGTAGGGCGGAAAGCTTTCGATCTGTTTCTTGCTCAGGCTCACTTCGAAGTCGTCGCCATGCTTCGCGGAGGCACGCAGGCCATCGGCTGGAACGATGAATCTCTTGGTCGAAAGCCAACCGCCCGTGTCGACGACGATATAGCGGATGATTCCCGTGGAGTGATCGAAGATAACATCGTCGATCTTGCCGAGTTTTTCGTCATTCAGGCCGTAGAGATGAGAACCGCGAATATCTTCACTCGCTTCGATGAAACGCGCGTCTTGCAGAGTTCCGTAGTGTGCCATGTTTCCTCCTGGTTTGGTTGGATGTGCGACTTGTTCGATGTACCGCGCATAGTGGGGCAGAGATCAGATTTGGCCGGGATCTTCAGGGTCGGGTTCGCGTACGGGCGCGTCAGGATTCTCGGGAGGATCCGGAGGCTCTTGAACAGGAAACGGCTCTGGTCCGGGTGGAATGCGCAAGCTGTATTCCAAATCGTTCTGCGCAGGTTGCATGACGTTCAGATGCCAGAAGGGGCAATACGGAAGCCATCGAATCGTGCCCGGTCACAGAGCGCTTGTGCGACTTCGCCGTTGCGCCAAACGGAAATTATCGATTGCCCTGCAAGGGTGAAAAAAGAACCGCGAGCCCAGAGGGGCTCGCGGAAATTATGCTAACGATTTAGCGAGCTCACGGCTGCGGGGATGAGCTGCTTCCGCTGGGCGAAGCGACCGGCGGACACGGAGTTCCCGGCGTGGGGCTCATCCCGGGATTGCTGGGCGAGGTTCCGCCATTGCTGCCCGGGGTGCTTGAGCTTCCAGACGTAGAAGGACTCGAGCTTGACGAGCCAGAGTCGGGTGCAGAACCCGGTGTTCCATTGCTCGCGCCAAGTAACGTTCCGCAGGGAGAGCCACTGGGCGATCCGCCTGGATTATTGGGAGTGTTGGGGTTCACAGTTGACGGGTGCGTCGTACTGCCGGGGGTGGGGCTTGCCGGCGAGTTCGATCCGGGCACCGTCCCGTTCGGAGTTCCATTTGGTGATGTGGATCCTGGAGTCGTCTGCTGCGTCGGGCTTCCGGCCGGCGGCGTTGCGGGACTCGCCGGCGGTGTCGCCGTGCTGGCGGGCGGCGTGGCTGTTCCGGCTCGGGGAGTTGCGGGTGAACCGGGCGTTGAAGTTTGTCCCGCGCTTCCCGCACTGCCTGCGGGCGGCGCTCCACCTGAAGGAGCGGCCTGCGCTATCGCCCAACTTGCGCAACACAATACTACGAAGAGCAATCCAAGCTTGGATTTCGTCATGATGTTTTGAGTCCTCCGGGTTTGAGCAGGGAACGTAATGACCTTTGGCTTCCCTGCGTTTCAAACTCAGTATGCGCAGTTGCTTTGGCGCGGAATATCCGGCGTATGCCTTAGGTGTGGAGGAGCAATCACGGATGGGGGCAACCCGCTTGACCTACAAACAGCGGACAGACCGGATGTCCATTATTTCATCAGCCATCAGGTCAACGCGCAGCGTTCAGAGCGATATAAACCAATCCTGTCACAGAAACAACAATGAACAGGTACGGCCATAACTCGAGCGTGCGCTTAATGAGTGAGGGCTGCGGACTGATTAGATCTTCGGGCATAACGACGACAGTGGTTCGGGAAATCCAACACCGGCTCGGCGGCGTTTCAACCGCCCTAACCTTGGCCTGGAACAAGATGCCCACAAACCTTAGAGCCACAATTAAGCAGGATTCCGAAACCGGACGCAATACGGGGAATTCTGTATCGAACGCTACCGCTCCATTAGGGTGAGGTGCGAGCGATTCACGGCTACTCGAACAGGACCTCATCCGCGATCCCAAGGGGCCTCGACACCGACAAATGACGGTGCGAGGAGGAATCAGGTAACGGCGCCAGCAGACGGGTCAGAATCCAGCTCAGCACCATTCCCGCGAGTAGAAATGTGACAGCGGTCGGAAAATCGTAACGGGGACGAGTTGTTTTGTCAGTCGGCATATTCGATTTGATTCTGTGCAAATTGGAGATTTGGTTCTCCGGTTCATGACGAAGGTCGCACGCTCAGGTAGAGAGGAGCCATCACGAGAGCGGTTCGATGGCCTCGATATGAATGGTGTTGCTCTTCATCTCAAGCTTGCCGATAACCTTAACCTGTTTTCCTACGAACGGTTTAGCTTTAGCTTGGTCGTCCAACTGATAACTCATTTTGGTAATTGGATCTTTCAGCACCAGCTGACCCTGTTGTTCTTTCATCACGCGGCCGGTAAAGGCGAGCGCCTCCTGAGTCTGGTCTTCACCAGAAGAGGGTGCCGTGGCGTCGTGCTGCTGGGGTGACTGTGGCGTAGCACCCGGTTGGGTTGGCCGGGGAGTGGCAGGCGTCCGATCTTGATCTGCCTGCTGCGCGTGAACTGGCGACGAAAGGGCGGTCGCGACCAGAGTCACAACAGCAGCCAATATAATCCGCAGTAAAAAGCTCTTCATAAAACCATCTCCAAAATAGTTTCTTCGAACGGCCTCAATGTCTCCGCCTAGATCAGGGCCGATACCGACGAGATTTTGATCGTCTTTCCATGGAGTTCACCCACCACTTGGGCACGCTGTCCGGCCACCTTGGTGAGAACGACCGAATCGCCCTCCAGAACATAGGTTGCGTCTGCATCCACGAGTGCGAAATGCGCTCCGCCGTGCACACAGACTCGGATGCAGGTTGTGGCGGCTTGACCGAGGGCAGCCGGATGCTTCGCGCCGCAACGGGAGCAAGTCACCATGCCTTCATAGGTCCGACTCGTCGTCGAAGGGGTCTGCTGTTGACTGGAGACTTCTCCCGTCGCAACCCCAGCAGCAGCTCCCAGCGTTGCGAACAAAAGAGCCAAGGCGCAGGCGATCGCCGTGGAGAGCATCACGATCTCAATCCAGACACGGTTTCTTTTCATGGCTAACGCGCCTCCTTCCAAGGCAGCGAATGGATGCTCCGTAACCTGGAAGAGTTGGCTGCAGCAGGAAGTGCAAGTGGCGTGCCAGTCACGTAGCTTGGCGCGCCGGGCGATCTAAGTGTGTGATAGGAAGGGCATAGAAGCCGATCGTTGAACGCGCGGGGAATTGGTTGCAGGGAAAAAATTACCGAAATGATGTGACTGCCAGGCTATTAGCGCGGCAGCATGGCTAGAGAGTCGTCAGGCCGCCGCGTCCGCCGTTCTTGCCATTTCCAGACTGGCCGCTTCTCTTGCTCCGGCGCGCCGCAACAAGTCAATGGCCGAGTTAGCCTTGCCGTTTTCCGGACAGGATACGTAGACCATCGCGCCGACATCGCACAACTGATGGCCGAGTCGCTTAGCCTCGTGCTCGGAGAAGCCGAGGCTCACCAAGGTCCGCGATCCTCGAGACATGGCAGGAAAGTTTTGTTCAATCAGCAGGGCATGGAAGAATGCCTGCGAACGAATGAAAAATCCCACAGTCGGAATCACAACCGCCCCAAACTCTGAGAACCAGCCGATCATCCGCGCGCTGCTTGCGCTCTCTTCCGGCCCGGCATCGAGAGTCTGGGCGTCGCGCACCAGGGTGGCTACGGGATGAGCAGGGGACAGAACCATGCAGATGTCTTCGTTTCCGAAGCCTGCGCGATTCAAGGCGTAGACGACTTCGGGCAAGGCGATGTTGCGAGGGTACATTCCGTATGCAGCGGTCCCATTGACGCTCATGGTGATCTCCGGGCCCATCGCGAGGAAGGGTAAAACCTTCTGCAGCACGACTTCGAGGCGTTGGGTATACCTTAGCGGCTTGGCAAAGGAGAGACACTAGGGTAAATCCTGTAGGTGAAAAATGAGTTGGACTGGGGGTGCTTGAAACAGTGTCACCCGACCGACAAAATGTTATGTCTTCTGGTCTTTCCCGCAGAACTCGCTCAGAGCTCACGCCTTCCAACGATGAGGGCTAAGACAGTAACTCAATCTTGACAACGCGGATCGTGTTGCTGGTGCTGTCGAGATTTCCAATGACCTTTACATCCTGGTTCTCATATCGTTTCACATCGCCCTGAGCGTCCAATTGGTAGGTGCTATTGGTCGCCACTTTTAGAACGTACCGGGTGCCATCCTTCACGATCTTGCCGGTGAATGATTGCGTGGGAATCTGTTGATTCTGAGGATCCGCCGGTGGTTTGGCCTGTTGATCCTGCTGATTTTGCTGATCGGGCTGCGGGATGCGAGTGTCAGGCGGTGGAAGAGGTTGCGGGGCAGGTTGCGGTTTTTGAAACCGGGACCACGCTACGAGTTGCTGCGTGACGAAGGCGTCTTCCGGAAACTGCGGAGACGTCAATTGCGGCTCTTGTCCAAAGGCTAGAGACGCAACTGCCAAAAGAACGCCTGCGAAGCAACTCGTCGTTCGATTCATAAAATAACCTCTACGAAAGACGAAGCGGCTAAGGCAAAGCGCAATTCAATTACCACGACAATCGCTGACGGAGCATCACTTAGTAGCCTGAGTGGCGGACGGGCACGCGAAGCTTCTACAGCGTTCCATAGCACTTTTACCTGCGCATACCGCGTTCGGTCCATCGAGTGTTCGCTGTAGTATCCCCAGCGCTAGAGTACAAGCTCGTCCCGCATTCGGGGCGGAGGAGTGCGCTTGGACGTGCGCTCTGTGATTGATTCCAGAGCGAATAGGCATACCGCCAATAATCCGAACATTTGCCCGATGCCGTCGAGATGAACTACCAAGCTGAGCAATGCGAAGACCAACAAGAAAAAACCAAATGCGCGTAACATCATCGAACCTCCTCGATCGCCAGAGTGAGAAAGAAATGCCACAATCGCATCCTCTATGGAACATTCAACAGCCATACTTATGGGTTTTGAATACAGCGATGCATTCAATTCGTGAGGCGGCTGTTACGCAGTTTTCTACGCAGCGTCCTGGTATTACAGGAGATGGGGATGATGGACAAACAGGCGAGGCGTAGACTTCAGAATTGCGAGGAGTACGGCATCGCAGGGCGACCGAGTTGGTTGTCAAGCCGCCCTGCTGAAGCCGTTGGTTAACTTCGACGACGCTTTTCTGCGGATTCTTCCGTTTCTGCGTCGGCAGGAACCGACTTCGGTCGTTTCGAAGAGCTTTCATCGGCGGCTTTCTTGGTGGCATCCTTGGCCTGGCCCCACGCATTCTGAACCTTGCCTTCCACTTGCTTTGCCGCACCCTTAACTTGGGCGTCGGTGTCTCCCGTCCATTCTCCTGCCTGACGTTCGACGCGTCCTGCGATGTCCTTCACTTTGCCCTCAACTCGATCCTTATTCATTGTGTTCTCCTCCTGAAGTCGCTTTGATTTCTGGGAGCTTTGTTTTTTAGAACGCTCCGACGTGGCCTCCCAGCGCTTAGGCCACTGGGTTTCTGCCCTGGATGATGCGCACGAGCACCACGATTACCGCGATGACCAGCAATATGTGAATCAATCCCCCCAACGTATAGGAACTGACCATTCCCAGCAGCCATAGAATTAACAGCAAGGCAACGATAGTCCAAAGCATTGGAGAAGATCCCTTTCTGACAAACGACGATTATTAGCCGAGTCGATAATCGAGGCTACGCAGGATGTCGGAGAGCGAGAATCCGGTAAAAGCCTTATTTGGAGCGGCGATCCCCTTTATGGGGCGGGATGAGCGTGGGGATCACCGTGCTGCCCTAGCGGCCAGGCTTGAACGGAAAGCCTCAAAAGACCTGAACAATTCCATTTCGCACTGCATATCGGGTCAGGTCGGCGACGGAATGAAGGCCAAGTTTGCGCATCAGGTTGGTGCGGTGCGTCTCCGCTGTTTTGACGCTGAGATTGAGAGTAACCGCGACTTCCTTACTGGTCTTACCTTCGGCGAGCAGTTGAATCACTTCGCGCTCACGTCCCGTTAAGACGTCATCGGAACCTTCGTCATTTCGGACGTCACGGTCGGGCCGACTGTCACGGTCGAGAAATCCGTCCAACACCATCTGACTAACCCTGGTCGTAAAGAAAGTTCTCTGAAGTTGTAACGCCTCGACGGCAGCAACCAGATCACGGCCAGCGTCGGATTTGAGCAGGAAACCGCGCGCGCCGGCGCGAAGTACTTCCCGTACAACCTGATCAGAATCGTGCATTGTGAGAATGAGGATAGCAATATCGGGGGAGAACGCCAGGATTTGGCGGGCAGCCTCGAGTCCGTTGAGGTTCGGCATGCCAATGTCGAGCAAGACGAGATCAGGGTTCATTTTGCTGGCGAGGTCGACGGCCTCGCGCCCGTCTCTTGCTTCGCCACAAACTTCCCACCCGGGGTGACTCTCGAGCATGGCGCGGATGCCGCGCCTCGCCACCTCGTGATCGTCCGCTATCAGGATTCGAAGCATTCCTCACCTCCAAATCGTTTGAAGAGTTTTAGAAACTTTCGCAGGCATGCGGACTGATCACGAATTGGTGCAGACCTATCCGCATCGACCAACGTATGAAGCACAATGCATGCCAAACCCGTAATGCTTTGCATCTAAATGTTTTCATGACGGCCCCCGCGCGATCGTTCGTGTAACTTTTTCCGGACGACACAAAGTCCAGCAATAAATCGAGGTCAGCAGGCCCCATGGATTCATGTAGGGCACGTACAGGGTTCTCTGTAGGGTGAACGACGATCGATTGCTGGTGTCGGGAGGTCGATCGCATGCTGTTACGAAAAACCCTCTGCGGTTTCGGACGAAGTGGCATCAAAAAGCTGCACGGAGGCCTGCCCCAATGCGTTTTGGCGCGACTTTTATTTTCCGATCAGGAATCGGAGCCCTAGCGATAGGCGTAGCTCTCTGCGCGACGACGTTCGCGCAGACCAACCAACCTGTCCAAAACACTCCAGCGGCGCCTCCGGCTGCCGCGGGAGAGAATCCAGATTTCGGTCCTCCACGAACCGCAACGCCGCCAGCGTCTGCACAGCAACCGTCAATCACGCCCAGCGCCAATGCGGACGATTCCGGCAGGTTCGTTTTCAAGAAGCAGGTGCAGGAGGTTGTATTGCACGCCACGGTCGTGGATGAGACTGGACGTCTCGTGACCGGGCTGGATCGAAGCGCTTTCTCGATCTACGTAAATGGCAATCCAGCGCCGATCACGTCATTCCGCCGCGAAGATGTACCTGTCGCAATGGGCGTCGTGATTGATAACTCCGGTTCCATGCGGGACAAGCGCGAGAAAGTGAACCAGGCGGTGCTCAATCTGATCCGCAGCAGCAATCCACAGGACGAGATTTTTGTGGTCAACTTCAGCCAGACTCCCTATCTGGATCAGGACTTCACCTCGGACGTGAATCTGCTTCAGGCGGCGTTACACCAGGTCTCAACTCGGGGCAGCACGGCGCTCTACGACGCAGTCGTCGCATCAGCCGTGCATCTGGAAAACAGTGCTCGTCTCAGCAAGAAGGTGCTGCTGGTAATCACGGACGGGCAAGACAACATGAGCCAGGAAACACTGGAGGAGGCGATCCGGAAGTTGCAGCCAAACAAGGGAGCGACGCTGTACGCGATCGGATTGACCGAGGAAGGGCTGACGCGCGCGGGCCGCGAGGCGCTGCAGAGCTTGGCGACCAGCACTGGGGGAGTAGCGTTCTTTCCGCAGAGTTTGAACAACGTCGACTCTATCACGCGAGCCGTGGCGCATGACATCCGCAGCCAGTACACGCTGGCATTCAAACCGGGCAACGGCGCTCAAAAGGGGTATC
Organism: uncultured Acidobacteriaceae bacterium; assembly: GCA_963709025.1. GTDB lineage: Bacteria > Acidobacteriota > Terriglobia > Terriglobales > Acidobacteriaceae > Sulfotelmatobacter. The sequence goes on along the minus strand of CAVPVE010000018.1, from coordinate 24,330 downwards.
AGGCGATTCGGGTGGAAGCCAAAGGGCAAGGCCGCAGCCGGCTCGTCGTGCGCACGCGAAGCGGTTACTACCCGGGCGAGACCGTTCGCTAACGGGAGATCTTAAGTGCGGTTCACTACGCCGCCGTCGGACCCGCAGGGGTCTTAGGCGGCGGGGGCGGTAACTCAATTTGGATCAGGTTGTTCTTAATCGCATAGACAACCAGATCGCGAATGGAGTGAAAGCTCAGCTTCCGCATGATATTGCTGCGATGGGTTTCAACGGTCTTGGTGCTTAGGTTCAGCAGAGAAGCGACTTCCTTGGAGCTGTTGCCCTCCGCCAGCAATTGTGTGATCTCCCGCTCTCGAGCCGTCAGCGTGGGCAACTTGGGGGCTTCGTTTCGCGAGACGGTGTGCCCCTTCTCGAGAAACCCAGCGAGCACCAAGTCGTTGACCCGGGGAGTGAAAAACATCCGCTTGTTTTGGAGCGCTTCGACGGCCGACACCAGATCGCGCGCAGCATCCGACTTCAGCACGAAGCCGCGAGCGCCAGCATCCAGAGCTTCACGAATGACCTGATCGGAATCGGTAATGGTGAGGACGATGACCTTAAAGTGAGGGTCATGTTGCAGAAGCTGGCGCGTCGTATCCAAGCCATTCAGATTGGGCATCCCGATATCGACGATGACGACATCAGGGTTCAATTGCAAGGCTTTCTCAATCGCCTCGCGGCCGTCACTTGCTTCGCCGCAGACTTCCCAGCCTTCATGTTTTTCCAGCAGTGCGCGCAAACCTCGGCGCACAATTTCGTGGTCGTCAGCCAACAGGATTCTCAGCTTCATGATTCACCCCACAGATCAAAAGGTGGACCGCTAGTTTACAAAGTTTGCCCCAGAACCTAACGCAACCCGGCAGCTTCGCGTCCATTGAGCGCGGTAAACACGCGATGCTGGCTTACCGCTTCGACCGCCGCAAGCAGATCACGGGCGGCATTGGACTTCACAACATATCCCCTGGCCCCAGCTTCCAAGGCCTCGCGCATCATTTGTGGAGAATCGTGCTGAGTAACGAACAGGATCTCCAGCTGGGGCGCCTGTCTTCGCAGGACGCGGCATGCTTCCAACCCGTTCATTTTCGGCATGGTCACATCCAGCACCATGACGTCGGGATTCAGATCCTTCGCTTTCTCAACGGCTTCGGCGCCATCGGAGGCTTCCCCAATGACTTCCCAGCCAGAGCGCCCTTCCAAAAGAGTCTTCAGACCTTGCCTCACCACGGGATGATCGTCAACCAACAGTATGCGAATTGTCATGCAGTTCCGTTCCTCTAGGGGGAGACCGACCAGACGATTCGCCACATTCTACCTCAGCCCGGTGATATGCCCGACCGATTCCAGCCCACTGGTCGCCCCTCTTTGCGGTGCAGCGGGCCAAAGAGCACGATTCGAGATTATCGGCCGAACAAACACGGTCCAATACAGGGAATCCTGTATTCAGCCAGGGAAGTAAAGGATCGATTTGCAATTACTGTTGCTGGCCACAACGGTTACCCCGCCGCGACCGCGGGAAAGTATGTTTCATTGCGGAGGAGCACTTCGACTGCCTGAATCACCGAACCGATATCTTGCTTCGCACATGCTCCGCGGACGCCCGCCGAACGGGCGGCATCAGCCAACTGCCTGGAAAGGTGAAGCGTCACCATCAGGATCGGAATCTTGGGAAAGAGTTCTGAGATCTGCCGGGCGACATCAACCCCGTTCAGGTCTGGCATTTGATAGTCGAGCAGAATCAGATCGGGAGGAGCCTCGAGCACCATGCGGAGTGCTTCCGCGCCGGTCCTCGCTTCGCCGCACACTCGCCATGAGATCTGTTGCTCGAGAATGGCCCGCAGGTAGTGCCGCACCGAAGGATTGTCGTCGACAAGAAGAATACGAACCACTCGAACTCCCTTCCGGCGGGCGGGGATCCCAGTTGCCCCGAGTGAGCAGCGTGCATGGGACGCTGCTCTTTCATTGCCCGGTGCGGTGGCCATTCGCCTTGTGCTGTTTCATGACTGTGCGCGCGGCCACTTCTTTTGCCCTGCTGTCCTCGTAGATGTTTTGTCGCAGGCATGCCATCGCCGGCAGTTAACTCCAGTTAACCTTAGCGGCCGGTGAACACCGGTACCATCCAGCAAAGCCTGTAGGTTAACTACCTATGTAATATCGGAACAACTACCAAATCCCCTTGTCACTGCCGGTCATTTTCTGCTCGAGGGCCGCCGCAGTGGCGAGTCCGGGCAGCAAGCTGAGGCGAAATGTGTTTCGCAGATCCCCCTTCAGCAACAGAGTCATAAGCTCGGAAGCATACAGATTGAGCGAGTGAGGAAGGATCGAGACGCGCAGGAAGTCTCGTCGAAAGCGAATCTGATCGGTACCGAACTTCGCGGCCGAAGTAACGATCGGATCCAGAGGAACGCCGGTTCCGCGGTATGCCTGTACGTATTCAGAGATGATCCTGAGATACGTCGCGATGCCCTCCCAAAGGCCCGCTTCCGAGCCCAGAGCGTAGAGGTATCCAAAGTCAACCAGGTGCTGGTCGAGTAGCCGCGCATTGTCGACGATGTCGCACACGCGGATGTAGAGATGGCGGTACATGCGTTGCAGGGTGCTGATGACGATCCGGTCCTCGGGCGCAGGCACACGGAAGGAGTAGCGACCAACCTGAATGGTTCGGGTGCGTCCCGACACAGAGCGTGTGACAGTGGTTTGCTCTCCAGTTTGTCCCAGCCGGCCGGCGTGGACTTCCACCAGTTCCGGCAAACCTGGGACGACGAAATTCCATTTGTTCGCCAGGCGGTCTCCCCAGCTACGATCGGCCAGCCTGGCACTGAAACAATCACGCATGACATTGACCACATGCGTTGCGCCGGCGTCGGTGTAGAGGTCTAAATCGCTGCCCAGATCGGGCCAATGATCCAGAGATTTGATGACTGTGACGGGGCAACCGCATTCCTCCAAGGTACCGCAGATTTGTTGTAGAAATCCTAGGGCATGATTGATGCGTGCTGCTTCTCGCTGCATCGCGGTGGCGATCCATTCCGAACCTTGGCGATTTCCAGCGGCCGTCAAGAGTTTCTGCAGTGGCGCAAACGCACGCAGGATGACGTGATTCGTGCTGGCTAGTGTTTCGAGGTCGCGCAGAGCCGGCTCGTCGAGCTCAGAGACTAATTCTTGAGTTTCGCTCGAGGGCACATGGTTCTTTGCCTCCGAGGAGAATGGAGTACTGAGCAAGAGTTCGGATAGCAATCGGAGGTGTTTCGTCGAATCGCGGACATGCTCCATCGGGTGATGATCCATCGAAAGGTGTGAGACGGCCGCAGCTTGGATGTGAGAAATCGCGCTGTGGTTGGCGTTCAGCGGGTGGATTGAGCTGCGCCGCTTTTGGTGTTCTGACCGCACTTTGCGAAGCTGAGGCGCTCGATCGCAGTGCCTTCCTCGTAGTCGTTCCAGGTTTCGATCATCACAAATGGCAGCGGATTCGCCGCGTCAAAGTAGCGGTTGTACAGGTGCAGAGTGTCTTCAAACGTTTCTCCGCAGCGGCTGCCCATGTGACGGTTCAGGCCCCACTTGGCTGCGGAGTCGTTAAAGCCGGGCCAGGCGGCGCCCACCGCAATCTTGTCGGGATGTTTGTTTCTCATGTTCTTGTAAAAATCATCCAAATATTGCTCGCCCCAATTGCTGCCATCGGGAGTCCACCCCTTTTGCCCGGGTTGAACCCATGCATATAGCCCAGCGAAGGCAGACGCAAACTGCTGGGGCGGTTCGTCCTTGTAGAACAGGAGTGGGGGGGCATCCCAACCGCTGCAGCGTTCGACAACACGGTTCCAATCCACGTGGCCGTGTTTGGGGAAAATGAAAATAATTGGACGTCCATTGTACGCAAGATAGGCGCCGCGATGCGGAGCCGCGGGACCGATATATGCCTGATAAGCATGGTCGAAGGCAGCTATGGCTGCATCTGTGGCCTGCCCATCGTCGTCTTCGGCCTCGTTGTACAAAAGCGCAACCTGGAAGTGATTTTCGTCCGCCGCTTCTTGCAGGAGCGCGAAGTTATGGTCGGAGAAGGGCACGGCAGGGCCGTACCAGTCGACGACAAACGCGGAAATTCCGGTGTGACGTGCCTGTTGAATCTGACGGCGGAGTACGGCAGGGTCATCGCTGGAATAGCCCACATCCATGTGAACATGGTCGCCAAACCATGGCATGTAGACGGCGAGAACCTTGGGCCAGGAGTTAGAAGCCTGCCGATTCTGCTGTATGGCGCGATGTATGCCGGGCGTGGTGCAACCGGTGCCCGCCATGAAAGACATAATCGCCAGAACTAGCAGCCGCGTCGACAAAAGGGCACTCCATATCTTCCACCGTTGGAATAACAAATTAGATGCTGACGCAGGAGGGGTGGTTGGCGCACGAATGGCCCATCAAAACTCTGGAACAGCCTGCAACTGGCGAATGACCCAGCGATCGGCGCCTGGAGTCATCAACACTACATAGTGCACGACAACATGTTCGTCGTGGATCGTCTTACTTCCATCGAGAATCTGTAATCGATAGTCGGCGGTATCGTGGAGCTCGATCATGTCGCCTTCGGGGGCATAGAAGACAGCCTCGACCTTGTGACTTTGATCGAGATAGCGAGACGTAAGTCCGCTGCTCCGTTGGCTGGCAACGGCTTCGTTGAGCCATTCCGCAGCGGTGCCTGCGAACAAACCGCTGAGCGGCGCGGTCGAATTGGATTCCAAAGCTTGTTCGAGATTCACCCATGCGAACCTGTAGTCGCGCAGAAGGGCGCGCTCGGTCAGACTCTCGACCGAACGCGGAGCCGCTTTGCTGGTGTTCAGAACAACTTGCGGAGTCGAGTCCGCGCCGGAGGAATAGCGCGATGCAAATACGCTGAGAACCGTAATGGTGATCAGTCGCGCCAGCCGGCCGGATCGAGTTCTGCCCATCTGAGTTCTGCCCAACATGCTCAACTTCTCCGATCCTTTATTGCGCTGCCAAACGTAGCTCGTTGCCCATGACAACTCCGGATGCGGCCGAGATCACCACCGGACCGGTTGCCATCATTTGTGCGCGAGCGATGCCCTGCTTGATGGGTGCATCGACCGTGCTCATGTCTTTGCCGTCTTTTGCCGTGAATGTGACAACGGTGCCATCGGGCACTGGATTGCCCGCACAATCGCGCACGGGATCGGTCTCAACGATGATGCCTTTCGGCGTGCGCTGGCCCTTGATCCGCAGACTGCACGGGTCGGATGCCACTTGCTGCACGACTCGGCGCGCGGAGACGCTATTGATCGATGCTGTCACCTGTAACACACCCGCGGTCCGCCCTGAATTGGTGTGGAACCACGCTATGCCATTCTGCGTCGAGACTTGATGCGACACCGGAGCCGCGCCCTTTGCGGCCAACTGGAAGTCCACGGTTGCGGGGGCAAGGACCAAGTTGCGAAACTCATCGAATGGCAAAGCCACTCCGCTGACAACATCGCTTTCTCCTACCGGAGCGCGCGATGGATGCACAAGGAAGGTGAGGCTGACGGGTTTAGCTGGCGGTACAAAGACTCCCACACTGTGGCAAACGCTGTCGCAAACGATCGCTACATATTTGCCCGCGGATTGCAGTTCCTTGGCAGAGAGTGATATCTCGTCGCCTAAATGCACATCACGCTTCAGCGTGATGCTCGGTCCAACCAGGTAGAACGTCGCTGTGCCGCTGCCAGTGGTGGCAATCGACGCCGGAGTCCCAGCAACGGCTGCGGACGGAGCGCGAAGGTCGACATCCTGCGCGGCACCCGTTCCCACCAGGCAAACTGCACCGAGCAATAAGGCGAGCCAACTTCGCCGCCGGCTACGACTTTTGCAGGCTGTATTGATTGACGACGACATGAAAGTTCTGGACCTTCCCTGCCAGGGATTTGGGAATCTCGACTGCGAATGCCTCGGACTCTTGCGGCAGCAAAGCGCGTTCCACGTAACCGTCGGAGACCCAGACAACCTTGCCATTGTTATCGTAGAAACTGGCGATTACGTGCGGAATGTTTACGGTCTGTCCGCTCTCATTCAGAAGCTCTCCGTGCAATACGGATCGCCCTTGTGCATCAGTATCCAATTTCTGATTCATCACGCCAATGACAGGGTCCGACGAGGCTGGAACAAGGGTTGCCTTCACGTCCATGTGGACGTTCTTGACTTTGCTCAAGCTGATGTGCGGAAAATCGATGCGATAGGGAGAAACCTGCTTTGGCAGCAGCACATGAAGAATCTTGTCGAAGCTAGTCTCGTCGTCGATCGCGCTGCCGGCGCCATCGAGCAGGGTGGCATTGACATTCACGAATGCCGGGATCGTGTCTTCGTTGACGACCTCTCCCATCACCACGGAGCCTTCGGCCGAGTCGACAGCGTTCATCGACACGATGCGCACGTGTGGGGCATCCACATTGTGCGAGCCCCATTCTTCGTCGGCGCTCCCGTTCACAAGATCCCAGCGCAAATAATTTACAGGGACAATTTGTGAAGGCACGTTGGGTACAGGAACTTCGTCCCATACCACTTTCCACTGGTCGCCGCGGTGCACGAGATGAAAGTCGCGTACATCTTCGACCGGGCCCACCGGAGTCGACCAATGTAACCGAACGCGCATCTGGGCTTCGGAATCGGTAGCGTGGAGCGGACGCGCATTATGTCTTTCCAGGCTGGAGAACGACCGCAGCCCACCATTGGAACCGATCCATTCCTGAATGAACGCCTGTTCGTTCACGCTGTCGTTGGTGCGTTCCACACTGGAGAATGCGCGATCCCAGTTGCGCCGTTGCACGTCGATCAAAAAGTTCGACAGCGCCTGCTCAGGAGTGTCCGCATGCGTACTAAAGCCGGGCAGCGCCGAACCGGCAGCGATGCCGACGGTTCCGGTGGAGCGTCCCGCTCCGGTTAAACCTACGGCCATCAGAAGCACGGTAACTGCGACAAGAACGATGGGCAGAAGAAGTTTCATGTCGATCTCTTGGGTCTCAGGCTACGTAATGTCCTTCGCGTTCATCGACGCGGACGGGTGTCGCGATAAGGCTGCGCACTCGCTTTCTAGCCGGCAACATTAATTCCAAGAACATTGCCAGAACACTGACTCCGATTGGAAGCGTTCCCCAGAGCAAACCCATCCAAGCTGGAGGGATCGCGTCGGATTCAATGCGGTGAGCGGGAGGGACGTCGTCTTTCGACCAGGCTGTGATTTCGCCGTTGTTGAAGGTCTCGGTTTTGCGCCATCCCACGAACGTGAGAAGCGGTTCGTAATATGAGTCGTGCACAAATACGTACTTCAATCCGTATCGATTCGCATGCTCCAGCATGGCACGCAGTGAAGCCATTCCCGCCGACCCATAGAATTTTGCATTGGTGAGCTGTGCGGAACCGTACTGCGTCATTTCCGGGAGCAGACGAGCGGAGTTGTAGTCGCCGTCAACGCTACTCGCGTCAGTGTAGGTTGATACTTGCGCCAGCTCGCTGCCAAACCCCAAAGTGAGATATCGATACGAATCGTGCCCATCCCGGTTCAGAAATGAGATCACGGGATTGACATCCATCGTGATCGTGGGACGGTATGGATTCGCACTCAGCCACGCGAGTGCCGCACCGATGGTGGCTACTGCCGCTAATGAAAGCCCAACAGCAGCTTTCGCACGGAAGCGATTGAGCAGATCCACCGCGAGCAGACCGACGATCGGCATGGCCAGCAGGGTGGCCCAGAACGTGAAGCGCTCGAAAGTAAGAATTTCGTAGGCGCGGCCTAGCAGCCATCGCGGGAGCGGCGTGGTTCCGCCCAGCCCGAAGATGAGACTCAGCCAGAAGCCGATCAGCAGCGGGCGCAGGCGCGGGACCGAAGAACCCCGTAGAACGACAAACGGCAGCGCCAGGATCAGCGCCCCGTAAGGAATTACGAAGTAGTTGATCGCGGTGATCGAATTCAGCAGGAAGTTCGAACGGCTGTCGTGCGGGATCGGGATCTGGTGAATCGGATGCTGAATCAGTGCCATCCAGTAAGGCAGCAAAACGATTCCCACTCCAACACCGACCATGACCGCGAACACCAAAGCCCGTGAGATCACTCCGCTAAGGGAGGTGTTTCGGTGCTCATCGCGGGCGTCCATACAAGCAATCCACAGAACGGGCCCCGCGAAAAAGACGATGCCGAAAATCAACGTGACGTGGTGAGCCGCAGCCGCTGTCAAGCTGAGGGCGACGCCTTTGATCAGAGAGCGGCCAGATGCCTGCACCGCCCACTCATAAAAATAAGGTAAGGCGTTCAAGTACAGGGCCGCCGAAGAAACAGTAGCTAACTGCCCGGCTTGATAGACCAAGAAGGCCAGGGCACCGAGAAAAATGCTGCCTAACGCCGCATAGCTGGCGGCGCGCTCGTCCACCCAAATCTTGGCAAAGCGGAAAACGCCCACTGGAAGCAGCAGGACCGCAATCAGCTGCACCAGCATGTAGCCCATTTTCAGGCCAGCGACGTTCGACAGAAGAGCGATCCACTGGTGCGTAAGCGGAGGATAGGTGGTCTGCGAAAAACCCGCGAACCACTTTTCATTCCACGGATTGAACCAATGGTGGGCGTAGTGGGAAGCGAGAAAGATATGGAAGTTCGTATCGAAGGAACCGGCGGGAAGCTGCATGAGCAACAACGGCCCGTGCACCGCCAGCGCGACCAACACGATTGCCAATAGCGGAATGGGACGAGAGTAGTTTTCGTTCATAGCGGGTGCAGACTCCAGTGCCCGTAGCGTCCCTTTTGATTCGGAAATGCTCTACGGGGTTTACCTCGATTTCTTGGCGGATGTACAGAGAAACGGTCGCTCTTAGTCCCACTCTTGGAAGGCAAACCTACCTGCCCCGGTTGGCATCTGAGAAGGACCGCAGGACATCCTGTGCGGGAGACTTTTGGAGGTCTCCAGACGATTTCGTAAAGCGTGGTGACTACGTGAAAAGCCGGTATCCGCTCACGAGCTTTTGCATTGTCATGGTGATGGGACTTCTCGGAAGTTCCTTCGGCCAGACCTATGACGTCGGTGGTGGGGGATCTGCCCCGGCCCCGAGCAAACAAACCAACAAGAAGGCGCAGAGTGATGCGCCGCAGAGTGGCCCAGATTTCAGCTGGGGATCGGGCATCGACGTGGCTCGCCAAGCGCGTGCCGCGCAGGACGCCTTGAAGCGGAATGACTATGCAGCCGCAGTCTCTTACGCAGAGCAGGCGGCCAAGTCGGCACCTCAAAATGCCGAGCTCTGGTTCTTGCTGGGATATTCCGCGCGTCTGGCAGAACGCTATCCTTTGTCTGTAGATTCCTTCAACCATGGGCTGAAATTGCAACCGAATTCGGTGCGCGGGCTGGCTGGGCTGGCACAAACGTACGCCAAGATGGGTCGCGACCAGGAAGCCGAGCAGTTGCTGCGCAGGGTCGTCGACGCCAATCCGAAGGACGCCAACAGTCTGCAGCTTGCGGGGGAGTTGATGCTCAGCACGGACCCGAAAGCCGCGTTGGGTCTGTTGCAGCGCGCGGAAACTGTACAGCCTTCGGCGCACAGCGACCTGCTGATCGCGCATGCCTACCAGCGGCTGGGGCAATCCGAAGATTCCGCGCGCTATCTGAATCGCGCGAAGAGCCGCGCACCTCACGATCCTGAAGTTTTGCGCGCGGTTGCTGGGCAATATCGCGACCAAGGGAAATATGACGAGGCGATCGCGGCGCTGCAGGCAATTCCGGCCAAAACTACCGATGTGATGGCCGAGCTGGCTTACACATATCAGCTTGCGGGCAAGCAGCAGGAAGCGGCAACGCTTTATACGCGACTGGCAAAAGCGGCAAAGGGCAATATCGGGTTGGAGTTGAGCGCGGCGCAAGCCTTGATCAACGCGGGTCAGCCGGACGCGGCGCGTCCATTTCTTGAGGCAGCTCGCCAGATCGATAGCAATAATTACCGACTGCATGCCATTCTCGGGAGTATTGCTGAGTCGGAAGATCGGTTGCAGGAAGCCGGGAACGAGTACAAGATTGCGCTGGATCATCTGCCCACGCGCGTACCAGAGGGACCGCTGTACCCAATCGAGCTGCGGTTGAACCTCTACGAGATTGATGTTCGTCAAGACGATTCCGCTGGCGCGCAGCAGGAGCTGAAGGCGGCCTCGAATTCCCTTCAGCAGATTCAGGTTCCAGAGTCCGCCCGGGTGGAGATGCTCAGGTTGCGGGCAGTCGTCGAGTCTGCTTCGGGAGATCTTGAGGGGGCGAACCGCGATCTGAAAGAGGCGCTTTCGCTGGCTCCGGGAAACGTGAATTCACTGATGAACCTTGGTTCCCTGCTTTGGAAGATGGGACGGAAGGACGCGGCTCGCGACACATTTGCCAAAGTCCTCGAGCTTGACCACAACAACCGGCAGGCGCTGTCGTCGCTGGGGTATCTTGCCCGCGACGCCGGCGACACGAAGCTGGCGGAGACCTACTTCTCGCGCGCGATCGCGGCCCATCCGAGGGACTTCGCTCCGTACCTGGCGCTGGGAGATTTGTACACCGCCGAGCGGAAGTTCCAGCCTGCGGAAGCGAATTACGAGAACGCTTACCAGCACATGCCGGATAACGCTCTGGTGATTGCGGGTGGAGCAAACGCTGCAATCGAAGCCCACAATATGAAGCTCGCCGAGCGCTGGCTGGATCGTGCGTCAGCCAAGGCGAACACGAGTCCTCAAGTTAAGCGCGAGCGGGAGCGCTATTTGACGTTCAAGCGCGAATACGCAGAATCGGCGAAGTTGGGGTATGAAGTGATTGCCAAGCTTCCGAATGATCGCGAGGGCGTGGTCTACCTCGCCTACGATCTGTATTACCTCGGTCGTTATGACGAGGCTCTCGCCCTGGTGAATAAGTATGAGCCAATCCTCCCTAAGGATAAGGATCTTCCGCTGATTGCCGGCAATGTGCATGCCTACAATGGCGACCTGAACGCAGCGCTGAAGGATTTCACGCTGGCGCTGGAACACGACCCAAAAATGGCGACAGGATACGTAAATCGCGGGTTCGTGTTGAATGATCTCCGCGAACCGGACAAGGCGGCGGCGGACTTTGATGCCGCGTTAAAGCTGCAAGACAATTATGGCGAGGCCCATCTCGGTCTGGCTTTTGCTGATCTTCAGCTTCACCATCCCAAGCCGGCGCTCAAGCAACTGGATGCTGCGCAGAAACTGCTCGGCAAATCACACGCCTGGCATCTGGCCCGGGCAGAAGGATTCCGACAAGAGCAGGACTACGCTCACGCCGCGACGGAATACCGCGCCGCGCTGGCGGAGACGCCGAATGATCTGACGACGCAATTAGCCTATGCTGACGTTCTCTATCGTATGCGCCACTACGCAGAGGCGGTCGATGCCCTGAATGCAGCATTGAAACTTTCACCTTCTGATCCTGCGATCTACGCATTGATGGCGCAGGTCCATGCCAAGCAGGGGAACCGCGAACAGACTCTCCATGACATCGAATCGGCAGAGCGATTAGGCGGCAATAGTATCGCCACGCTGACGGCGACGGGTGATGCTCTGCTGACACTCGGCGATCGAAGTGCCGCGATGCAGCGGTTCTCGCGAGCGCTCGACGTCCCGGGCGGAGATCGGATCGGCGTGCGCCTGGAAATCGCGGAGATATTTTTACGGCAAGGACATCTGGATGAAGCGCGCCGGCAGATCGCGCTCGGCTTCGCGGAGGCACGCACCGATACTGATTCCCCAGTCACGGCGGAGGATCTGTCTCAGGCGGCTGGGCTATTTTTGGCGATGCACGACTTTGATCTCGCGGAGAACTATTACGCGAAAGCCAGAATGGCTGGTGCGAATAGCCGCGCGGTAAAGATCGGATTGACCAATACCTACCTGGCCGAGGGAAATACGAGCAAGGCGGAATCAGCACTAGCCAGCCTGGGACCTGCGAGCGAATATCACGGCGACTACGACTACATGATGGCGGCGGCGAACGTGTCTCGCCAGCGCCAGGATCCTCTGCATGCCCTATCGGCTTTCGCGCAGGCGAGCACCGTCGCTGGCGATCAGGATCATGGCATTGCGGAAAGCTCGCAATACACGGCTGCGGACCAGGAAGGCCGGCAGATCCTGAACGACCGAGCGAGCATTGTTCCCGAAGCTTCTTTCGCAGCGTCCTTGGAAGACATCAACGTTTACACTCTGGATGCGAAGATACTCAACGTAACGAATCCGGCGCTTCTTCCGCCACCGCGCCACTCGTACCAGAGCCTGGGTGAGTCACACTACCGCATCCCCCTGGGGAACTTCCCCGCGATCACTGGTTTCGTAGGACAGTCCCTAACTGCTGGAGAGTTGCTGTATCCCAGCGTAGGCGTGGTTCAAGATCGGAATACATACGACACGATCTTCAATGGCGGGATTTCGCCCGTTCTGCATTTGGGGATGAACTCAATTACGTTCAACGGTGGGCTGCAGTTTACGATTCGTCGCGACACCATCTCACCGGTGTACATGAATCAGAACCTGTTCCGGCAGTTCCTATACCTTTCAACAAGTTCCTTTTTCAATTGGGTGTCGGTGACTGGCAGCGCGATTCACGAGGCTGGCCCATTCACGGAACAGAACCTGCATTCGCGTGACGCCGCCGGCAACATTGAATTCACCGTAGGGCGGCCCTGGGGGAGCACTTCCCTGATCACGGGATACTCCGCGCGCGATCTTCTGTTCCGCCCGCAGACTGAGGAGTACTTCAATACATCGAGCTACGCCGGGCTACAACACAAGTTTGGCAATCGTCTGACGGCCGCCGTTCTCGCTGAATACTTGCGATCCTGGCGCGTGCAGGGCACGCAATACGCAATCGCCCAGGCGTTGCTGCCCGGGGGCCGATTCGAGTTCCGTGCAAATCCGCGCTGGAGCCTTCAAGGGTCATTCATTCTTTCGCGCGGTTCTGGGTACCACGCTTACGACAATGCCCAAAGCGAATTTCTGGTCTCCTACGTCCGCCCGATCCACGGAAGGCTGAAAGACGGCATGGGCGAGGTTCCAGTTTCGTATCCGATGCGTTTTTCATTCGGCGTCCAGCAGCAGACGTTTTACGACTTCCCAGGATCCAGCAGAACTACGGTGCTACCGGTGGTGCACTTCACGCTGTTCTAGGTTGGCCTTGGCTGCTCGATGACCCTCATAGGAAAAACGCGCCTCTCGGACTCTTCGCAAGCCTTCTCTCACAGTACCAGGCACGCGCAAGCCAAGAATCTGAGGCACAAACTTCTGGGTGGCAGCCTGACGCTTCTGGCGGGATCTGGGCTGGTTGGAATCACCAATCTCATTTACAACGTCGTAACCGCGCGCCTGCTCGGCCCGACGGGGTTCGCCCACGCTACAGCCGTTTACACCTTATTAATGCTGGCATCGGCCATCACGCTTTCCTTTCAGGTGGTTTGCGCCAAGTATGTCGCCAGTCACGAGGCGCCGGATGACAAGGCTGCGATTTTCGAGGCGCTGCACCTGCGGGCATGGACGGCGGGCATCGCGTTGGGCCTGCTCTTGTTTGTCTTCAATCGCGTGCTGATGGCATATCTGAATCTTCCCAATCAGGTTCTGATCTCGCTGCTGGCATTGGGAACAGCTTTTTATATACCGCTCGGAGTTCGACGCGGGTATGTGCAGGGAATCCATGCATTTGGTCCGCTCGCGATCAACTTCATGCTGGAAGGTCTGGTCCGGCTCGTCGGAGCATATGTCTTGATCCGGCTCGGGCTAGGCGTGAAGGGAGCGGTGCTGGCCAGCGTGATCGCGGTGATCGCGTCGTATTTCGCGGCAAGGCCGAGCCCCGGACTGCGTTCTCTTAAGCGCCACTTCATCCCAATCTCTTTTGGGGAAGGGATGCAGGCGATCGTATTTTTTCTCGGTCAGGTGGTCATCAACAACTTCGACATTGTGTTGGTCAAGCATTTCTTTTCATCTGATCAGGCCGGAATCTATGCCGCCGTCTCGCTCGTCGGACGGTTGGTGAATATGTGCGCGTGGTCAGTCGTGAATACAATGTTTCCGGTGTCGGCGGCTGCCCGCTCCAGCGATCGTGAAGCCCGCCCGGTGTTATTCCTCTCGCTGGGTATGGTCTTCCTCATTCTGTCGGTATTGATTCTCGGACTTTGGGCGATTCCCAGTTTCCTGTGGAGGGTCTTGTTCGGAGCCCACTTTGAGTTGGGGAATTACGGAGGGCTAGCCGCGCTGCTTATCCTTTACGCCGTCACCACCGGAATCTATTCACTCAGTTCGGTGATGATCACCTACGAAATGTCGCGCAAGATCGCGAACACAAGTTGGGCACAACTGGCGTTCAGTGGCGCTCTGGTTCTGGGTATTTGCGTTTTCCATCAGACTTTGCGGCAGGTGATCTTCGTACAACTCGTGCTGATGGTGATCTTGCTGGTAACGGTTGCACTGCCTCTTCTGCGACGTGAAATCGCTCCTCCCGAAGATGTCCGGACGTACTCCAGGCTATCCATCGTCCGATCCCTGAATGAGCAGGAAGTGATCGCGGAATTCCTCCGAAGCGAGTTTCATCACCCGGAGTTTGCCGAATATCGCCAGGAGTTCGGACATCTGGTTCACAGTCCCGACTTGAGGAGTCACCGCGAAAATGCCTTGCGGCGGGCCTTATTGTTCTTGCGACGTGGCGCCATGTGGAGAGAGCTTCCGGAGGATACACAATGGTTTCAAGTCGAACTTCGTCGCGGCGATCTGAACCGCATTCGCTTTTTTCCGCGAGCACAGTGGCGACGCGTGGCTGAGGGAAGCTTCTACATCACGGATATGATCGAATGCCTGCGCATGAAATGGGAAGAGTCCCCCGACGACGAGTTCTTTCGAAAACTTGATCGGATTGCAAATTCCGTCCAGGACAGTCTCGTGAATCCGACTGTCTTGTTGATCGGGGTGGATGATCGCAGCCCGTTAACCATTCTTGATGGAAATCACCGTATCGCCGCCGCCATGCTGGCGCAGCCTCCGGCTGATCTGGAGGGCTTTCAGTTCATCTGCGGACTGTCTCCCGCGATGACACGCTGCTGCTGGTATCGCACGAATGTGAATACGCTGTCGCGTTACTTGACCAATCTTCTGCGCCACGTCTTTTACGATCCCGAGTCGGATATTGGACGCTTCCAGGAAAGCGACTCGTAAACCCGCTTCTATTGAGGCGGCTGCGCGCTGTTGGCGGGCGTCTGCGGCTGCGGCGTTTCGTCCACGACGCTGTTGTCGCGTCGCCGCAACACGACCGGCTCATGTTCCCGGCGGAGGGCATTGCGGTCCTGAGTAACCTTAGCCTCTACCTTTTCGTCGCTGTCGGCGGCAACGGCAAAGAGTTTCCGGCCCTCTTCCGTGCGGCGCGTTGCCACACCGACAGTCGCGTTCGCTCCACCAGCCTGCCGGGCGCGCTCATAGAAAAACTCCGCCGTCTCACGGTCGCCTTCGAGTTCTGACACGTACCCGATATTGTTCAGAGTAAATGCATCGTTGGGGTCGAGTTTGTAGGCGTTCCGGAAGTCCTCATTGGCTGTGCGCAAGTCATTGCGGGTTACTGCGGAGACACCTCGCAGGTTGAGTTTCGACACTTGTTCGGCGACATCTGCAGTTCGGGCCAAATGATCGCGTAGTGCCTTGGCATTTTGCTGTGCCATCTCGTTGACGGGGCGTCCACGCCAGACCCGGTCGGTAGTCACAACGGCGGCCGCATCGGAATGAACGCTGGCAGCTTCGTCATAATACTTGAGCGCTTGCTGGGCTTCCCCTTCCATCTCTTTGGCGACGCCCATGTTATTCAGCGTGAACACGTTCTGCGCATCGGTTTTCAGGATCTCTTGCAGCAGGAGATCGGCCTCTGGCGCGCGCCCTTGAGAAAGCAAGCGCACAGCTTCCACATTCGCGTGATTGATCTGCAAAGGCTGATCGGTGAGTGCCAGAGCGTCTTTCATGGGACGCCCTTCGACGCGGCGCGCACTAGCACGATCGATAACCGCTTCACTCGACTGCTCTGCCGCCAGCGAATAGAAGCGCTGGGCCCGGTCGACTTGGCCTTGCAGCTCGGAAATGTAGCCGAGATTGTTGAGCGTGAATGCGTCGTCTGGATCGAACAAGTACGCTTTGTAAAAGAGTTGCTCCGCCTTGGCATAGTTGTGCTTGCGGACAGCATCAACTCCCTCGCGGTTGAGGCGCTGAACAGGCGTGAGAGTGCTCCGCTTGGGGATGGTGATTTTGAGGTCCCCCGCATGCGCCGATCGCGAACCAAGCCCCGCGAACATTCCCAGAAAGCCTATTACAAGCCACCGTTTAGCGTGCATTGAGGTTCCGATTCCTTCAGCGCAAAATGGTTCAACCTGAAATCTTCATTTTGATGCTTTGTCGCGAAATTTGTTTGCTGACAATCGAGCCGGGTGTGGACGCCTCACTGAAGAATTCGGACTACCTTCAATGGGGTAAAAAGCATCTAATTCGGCGCTGGGAAAGGTGCGTCGAGACTGCATGAAACCTGTTGCGAAATTTGCGATCGGCGGTTTGCTTCTTGGTGGTCTAGCTTGGGCTCAAGCGCCCTCGGAGCCCAGATCGTCGGCATCTGAGGCACCTGAGACGACATCGTCCGTTGTCTCACCAACGTCCGTTGCTTCCCCAACGAGCGGCAGCATAGAGCCTGTGCGGCCAGTTGCACCGGAAGCCTCCGCCGATGCGGATCCGGAAATCGTCGCCGACCCGGCCAGCCTGCTACCTGACCTGCCACCGGTTCCCCGCGCCAAGGCGACTTTGATCGGTGGGACGGTTGAGCGGCTGGATCGTGTGCGCGACCAGCTCACGGTGCGTGTTTTCGGCGGTGGCCGGACGAAGATTCTGTTTGACCCGCGAACTCGAGTGTTTCGCGGTGGGGCGGAGGTAACTCTCGCCGACTTGCACGAAGGAGAACGGGTTTATCTGGATACTATCCTCGACGGAGACACGGTCTTCGCCCGTAGCATTCGCCTGAAGAGCCAACAGGCGATCGGCGAAAGCCAGGGAATCGTGGAGAAATACAGATCCAACAGCGGGGAACTGACCGTGCGAGATGCGATTTCTCCGACGCCACTGCGTGTGCGGCTCACTTCCTCGACTCAATTCTTGCAAGGCGATCGCAAAGTAGCCGCCAGCAGCTTGTCGGAGGGCTGTCTCATCGCTGTCAAGTTCGGCGCAGAGGGGAACGGCCACGATGTCGCCCGCGAAATCTCCATTCTTGCTCTCCCCGGAACCCGCTACACGTTTGCCGGGCAGGTGGTGCACGTTGACCTGCGCACCGGCTTACTCGTGATTAATTCCTCAACCGACCGGAAAACGTACGAAGTCTACCTTGACCCATCGATGACGCCCGACGACAACCTTCATGCCGGTGCCGTCGTTACGGTGATCACGAACTTCGAGGGGTCGCGCTACGTGGCCCACAACCTGACGATCGACTCCCAGGGCAAGTAAAGGCGCTCGCGCTCCGGTCGTTGTCGATCCAATCTGAGATTGTCGTTGCTGCATACCTGGCCTGGGGCCTGTGGGCCGTTACGAACAGGCCCCGCGCGCGGTGGGGGGCAGATTCCACACCGCGCATCCTGCACAGTCTTTCAGTGTGCCGAGTTATTGCAGAACACTCGCATTGCACACTCCGCTCTGTGACTGCGCGGGCGGTGTGGGAGGCGTAGACCAGGGGATGTTCTGGAAGTCAAAGAACTCGGTCATGTCCATCTGCGCTGCATCCCGCTTTGTGAGAGGTTGCACATTGAATCGCGTCTCAATGAACTTCAGGATCGCTGTGTAATCGGCGACCGTGTGTGACACGTAGTTCTTCTTGGTGAACGGGGATACGACGATCAAGGGCAGGCGATACCCAGTGTAGTTGAAATCGCAATTGAAACCATTCGGGTCGTTTGCACTTCCACAGATGTCGGTCGAGGCAAGATCGACGGGCGCGATGCCATCGGGATTGACCGCAGGCTGCGGCGGAACGTGATCGTACAATCCACCTGGCTCATCGTAGGTCAGAATAAACACGGAATCCTTCCACGACTGGCTCGTCATCAGGGGATCAAGCAGGCTCTGAACGAAAGCGGCGCCCACCTGCAAATTCGTACCCGCACTGGGATGCTCATCCTGACCCGACAAGTATCCAGTTTCGATGAATGCCACAGAAGGAAGCGTGCCCGCCTGAACGTCCGAGAGATATTGTGAGACGGGCACAACATTGCTCGGCAGTTGGTTCGGAGGTGAGTACTTCGCGAACTGAGTCAGATAGGTGCAAGCCCCGCTATTTGAGGATGACGAAGCATCATGAGTGATGCCGCCTTTCGGTCCACGAGCATCTGGAGGGGCAGTGGAGCAGATGTCATCGGTGTAGTAGACCTTCCAACTGACGCCGGCTTGTTGCAGGGCGTCGAAGATGGTGGGTGCCGTCAGCGCCGCATTATCGGCAGCATTGGTTCCAGGAGGAAAGGCATAACCCTGGGACGTCGCGGCGAAGAGGTACATGCGATTGATCTGCGTGCGATCGAGCGCGGGCGCGAACCAGCGGTCTGACGTGGCAAAATTCGACGCCATAAAGTAGTAGTAGTTCAAATCCGAGCCATCGTAGTACCCCATGGCGCGGACTCCTGCGGTGTCGGTGTACTGCGGGCTGGCGCCGGCTGCATTCTCATCGATTGCGAAGTTAGCAGCGTTGTAAACAAAACCATCCAGCTTGGGGGTGGTCGAGCTTGGGTCTTGCAGGTTCCAGTCGAGATGACTTTCGTTCCACGAAGGCGAGAGCAGTTCAATGCACTCGGTCGCGAGATGGTAGGCGGGAACGGCAGGAGCACCGTTGTATCCGGGGTTGGAGGCATTCGTCGGCATACCGTCAAACTGCTGAGACGGAAAACCATTGGCCGCCCAATAGGCCGGGAGTTGCCCGAAATAGGTATCGAGCGAGCGGTTCTCCTGCACCATGACGACGATGTGGTTGACCGAATTGATGCCGGAATTCGACATCGAGCTGGAGTTCGTCAATCCCTGACAAGCGCACAAAGCCAGCAGCGAAACAGCGATTCCCACCGTTGAATAAGGGCGGACCTTTTTCATCGCAGTCATTCGACTCACCTGTTTGTTCAAGACTTTCAGAAGCCATCCAAACGGTGCTTGGATGAGTTTTTCCGGTGAGGTGTTGGTTCTAATCCGCGATGCGTGAGGCCTCTTCGTTAAGCTAAACCGCTGGAAACAGACCTGTTAACGTCACAGAACGTGCGTAACAGGAAGTGCTCATTCGAGCCTATGAGAGTGGAAGCCGCAAGGATCGAGATAGGCACGTGGCCCGCGGGTTCACAGACTAACGGCACCTTCTCAAAGGCACGTATCCGAAGGTAAGCTTTTGCCGATCCCAGAACGTTTGTCCCAGAACGTGGTTCCAGCAAGTCGTTTTCAGCACGGCCCAAGCAAGCTGTCCCAGAAAGAAAGTTAGTTCAGAGGAATCTACAGGCGCGGCGTGCCTCCCTCGCGAACTAGCCGATAGTGTCGAGCAAGACCTCGGTCCCTCCGCTCCTGAGGAAAGATGTGTCTTAAGGCGTTCTGTACCGGAGTTCTACTGCTGTCCGCGACCGGTGTATGCGCGGCTGGAAACTATGTTGTACCCACCACCACATTGACGGCGCAAACGACGAACAATACCAGCACGGCCAACGGCTTCGTGAACCAGACCAATGGCAACTGGGGCGCGGGCAACGTCAGCAAGGTGAACGTGCATTCGCTGCTCTATTCCGGCGCGACGACCAAGGTGTACGCCCATTTGCTTCTGTGGTTTGGTGGGTCGAACCACATGAACGTTGGCTACAGCTCCACGGATGCAACCCAAATTCATAACCAGATCACGGACATGATCAGCCGGGGGATCGATGGCGTCATCATCGATTGGTATGGTCCGAACAACAGCATCGACCAAGCGACAAAGCTTGTCATGGCAGAAGCCGAAGCGCATCCGGGCTTCACCTTCGCCATTATGGTCGATCAGGGCGCGATCGAGTGGGATTCCTGC
Source organism: uncultured Acidobacteriaceae bacterium (assembly GCA_963709025.1). Taxonomy (GTDB): domain Bacteria; phylum Acidobacteriota; class Terriglobia; order Terriglobales; family Acidobacteriaceae; genus Sulfotelmatobacter. Next base: position 4,228 of record CAVPVE010000018.1, on the reverse strand, counting down.
TCAGGGTGTTCGCCGCAGCAGGCTTTGATCAGCCAGTTGCAATATATCGAACAGAATTATTTTCCCTCCCGTGCGTACATGACGCAGCAGGGACGACCAGTGGTGACGAACTTCAATATCGATCTTTCCTACGCCGTCGATTGGACTGCGGTGACAGCCGCGCTTTCAACGCAGCCCGTTTTCCTCTTCCAGAACAATGATGGGTTCACGCACGTGTTGAGTGAGGGCAGCTATTCGTGGGTCATGCCGACCACCAGCGATTATGGGATGGGTTACCTGGCAAGTTTCTACGACTCCGGAATGCCGCTCACGAACGAGCAGACTTTCGGAGCCGCGTACAAGGGTTTCAACGATTCTCTGGCGTCTTGGGGTTCAGGCCGCATCATGGGACAGCAATGTGGACAGACGTGGCTGCAAACGTTTTCAGAAATCAACGGTCTTTACAACTCAGGAAGGCAATTATCTGCTCTGCAATTGGTAACGTGGAACGACTACGAAGAAGGCACTGAGATCGAATCTGGAATCAGCAATTGCCTCACCGTTTCCGCGACGGTATCAGGCAGTTCGCTGCGATGGACAATCAAGGGCGATCAGACGACGGTGGACCACTACGTCGCCTATATCAGCGCCGATGGCCAGAATTTAATGCCCCTGGGAGATTTCAATGCGGATGCTAATTCCGTGAACCTGTGCAGCTATTCGATTCCCAAAAGCGGCTATACATTGTTTGTGCAAGCCGTGGGAAAGCCGAGCCTCACTAACCAGATGTCGGGACCGGTAAAGTTCAACTCAAGCTGTTCGGCGAGCACGACTGTGTCGTTCGGAACCAATCCATCCTCAATGACGATTTCTTCGGGAGGGTCGGGCAATGTCACCGTGACCGCAGCCGCGCAGTCGGGTGCCTTTAATAATGCACTCACCTTGTCCTGCTCGGGCTTGCCGAAGGGAATGACGTGTTCCTTCTCACCCGCTTCGATTACTCCCGACGCCGGATCCGTCAACTCTGTCCTCACCGTCTCCGCCGCTAGTTTTATGGCGGCGAACCGTCGCGAGGGGAGTCATTTTCTGCTCGCTACTTGGATGTCCAGCTTTGGCCTTTTCGGATTCGCTCTTGTAGGCAGAGTTCAGCGCAAGCGCATCGGCATGGTTCTCGGAACGTGCGCTCTGGCTGCGCTGCTCATTGGAGTCACTTCCTGCGGTGGGAACACTACCCCCAGCAGCCCGGTCGCTGCTTCTAACGTGGCGAGCTACGCTGTCACCATCAACGGTAGCTCCAGCTCCGTTCAGCTTTCCACGACCGTTACCGTTACCGTGAAGTAGTCGGAGATCATCGCGGTCCGTCAAAGACGCATGCAGTACGGCCGAACGGCGGGCCCAACCAAGCGAGTTCCGCGTCATCAAGCGCAACAGTAACGTCTTGGAGGGAAGCCAGCGCGGCAGCCGCCGAATATGCGCCACATATCGAAGAGTTTGAACCCGCTGTTGTAGCTCAAAGTGGCGAAGATATTTCTGCACGACATTGGGCATGGTCATGCGAAGGCCGGCGGAGAAATTCTGCGTCGCCATGGCTTGCTGCCTCCCGGAGTTCAGCAGCAAATCAATCACGCAGTCCGCGAGCCCTTGCGCGTTTCCCGGGGGATAGAAATCCATAGCCAACTCTTCGCCTTGGGCCATCTGTCGAAAGTCCGCCAGATCCGCGCAAGTAATGGGCACTCCATACGCGCAAGCGAGATGAGCAACGCCGCTGCATCCTGTAGATGAAGAGTACGGCATGACCGCGACGGTGGCAGTCTGAAAGAGATCTGGAAGCGCCTCTTCCGGAACGTAGCCGCAAAATTCGATGCGAGGATTCCCCGCGCATTGTTGCCGGATCGACTCCGTGTAACCAGCGGCTTGCGGATGGTCACCGCCGGCAATCACGAGCTTAACCTCGGGCAGCTTTGCCGCGATCAACTCGAAGGCCTCAATCATGAGTTCGAGCCGCTTGTAGGTTCCCCACTTCCCGAATGCCAGAATGCGGTGAGTGGGAGTACCGCGCCGCGAGAAATCGGGGAATTCGGGCCGGCGCGCGAGGATACCGTGCGCACGCAGATGCACATTATCCCGCCCATACTTGTCGTTCAGGATCTTGCGATAACCGGGCATCAGCACGGAAACTGAATTCGAAAGCAGCAGCATTCGCGTCGCAAGTGTGCCCGCGAGACGATATATGCCTTCGTGGCGAACCCCGGCATCTTTTAGCTCCACTGTATCCATCAGGTGGTGCAAGGTGACGTGAGTGTAGCGGCCGCTCAGCCGTGCGAGCAGAGGGGTCATGAGTCCCGAAAAGGCGACGACCGGATTCCGGCCAAACGTGCTGAAGAGAAGATTGAACCAAACAACGTCGGGCTTAAGGCGGCGCAGAGCCTTCAACAGACGGAATACGCTGCCCGGATCGTCGAACGACCAGCAGCGCAAGACAGTGAAACCGGCGGGCTCGACATGGTCCGTCGGGAGTTTGTCGGCCAGGACGGTGAGGTTGAGGAACGGATTGCGTTGCAGTTCCTGCGCGATGTGAAACCCATATTCACTCAGTCCCCCGGTGCTCGGGGGGAACGTGGTGACCAGACAGATCTTCATGCGGCTCCCGCCTTGTAAGCGCTCAGGGTTCGATGTGCTTTCAGGAGAAGATGTTGGCAGCCCTTGGCAAGAAAGAAACAGATTCAAGCGTGCGGAGATTTCGCTTCACCTACAGAGGCCGAACACGGCGATGGAAAACTAATTTCCCCAACATCGATTTGTAAACACTCCTTTGAGATCGACTCCTTGATCTTGGCTGATGTTTCTTCGAGAGAGAGCGGCGCCAGCACGGTTATGCCGCTGACGATCCGGCTCAGCTTGAGGTAGGAATCGCGATTTGTGCGGACAAACTCCAAAGGGTATTCGGGCTTGCGTATGTGCGCAGCTTCCGGATCCGCGTCCACGACAAAGGCCACGTCGGGTTTCGGAACCAGTTGTAAGAGCAGACTCACGTAGAGACGCACGGACGGACGAGCGAGCGGAAGGTTGGCAAGTTCATCATAGAGGTACCTGTCAAAGATGATGAAATCAGCGCCGGCACGGGTGCTTCCGGAGATGGCCACACGAAGGCTGTATGCGTCGAGCAAGTACAAAAATAACCGAGCCACGGTGATGTACCAGGACGTGACATTCTTGTCGCGGCGACGGATAGGCCTTTCCGGGCTTCCGATTCCCTTGTCTCCCTTGAAGGCAGCGAGACTCATGTGCTCCCGAAAGCGAGGGAACACAACTACATTGTCCCAGAATGTATAGAGAGTCGAGCAGAAACCAAGGGAGTGCAAGTGAGCCTGCAAGGCCTCGATTTGCGTGCTCTTGCCCGCTCCGTCGATCCCGGAGAAGCTGATGACTTTTACGTTGTTTGAACGCATGGTGAATGGGAGAGCGATAGACCATCTCTCGCAGCACAAACTAATGCGCACCCGGCGGCTTGCTGGGAGTGGCCTCGGTGAGTGCGATCGCTGTACCCAACGCAACTCCCGCTCCCACCATTGCGCCTACCTTCAGGACCAGCGTTCGCACGCGATGCTGCTTGGCCGGAGCGATCGCGACTCCCGCAGGCTGCGCGGCGGTCACTCCGCTCACCGTTGGAGCTTCCGCGGCCGCGGTTCCAACAGGGCGCTGAGGCTTTTGAGTCTGATCCTGGTCGGCGGGAGTTTGCGAGGAGGATCCTGCCTGATTCGACGATGTGGCTGGCGCTGGTGACGAGCTCGTCTGCTGGGATGGGGTCTGTTGCGCGTTCGCCCACGAGGTTCCTGGACTATCGGGAAGTCCCTCGGCCGCAAGATTCTCAACCGGGGATGCAGCGGCGGCGGTATGGTTCACCGCAACCGTCTGCAGATCCGTTACTGGTTGATCCTGAGCAAAAACGTTTCCGGGCAGCCCTAGAGTCAGCGCGCAGAATGCGATGGGCGCTAGACTCATGGTCAAAGATCGCATCGTCGTCTCCGTTTTGCCAGCGATTAGAATTTCTAACTGGCCTGCTTGAGGGTACCCAGTTCGCCGAACACGCTGGCGTACCAGGGCATATCCTGTGGAACGGCATCCGCTGGAATCGCATTGAAACTGCGTACTGCATCATCAGAAGTTGTGAAAGCCTCAAACACGCGAGCCACGCGCATGAGTTCAAGAACGACTTCAGATTCGGGAGAAAGAGCAGCCAGCTTCAGAT